>DATEHV010000032.1:0-63578 GCA_035279445.1 Candidatus Acidiferrales bacterium
CGATCATCGCGGAAAAATCGCCAATCAAAAAAATGGCGGTGTGGCCCATGTCCTGAAAATGTTTCATCTTGCGCAGCACGACGGTGTGGCCCAGATGAATGTCGGGCGCCGTGGGATCGACGCCGAGATAGACGCGCAGCGGTTTCCCGGTCTTCGCCGATTGCTCGAGCTTCGCCTTTAGCTCTTCTTCGCGGATGATTTCCGCCGCGCCCTTTTTCAGGTACGCGAGTTGCTCGGCGACGGGTTTGAGTTTCGCGGAAGCCACGTGATCTTTCTCCCGGATGTACGCGGGAAAGGAAGCCAGTCTAAATGCTGTTCCCGCCCGAGTCAAAGAATCGGCGGGGTAAGCGATGGCGGCGCCAAAAGTACCGCACCCCGCGGAGCAGAGATCTCAAACGAACTTGCCACGGCGAACTCAGCGCGGGCTAAATGAACTTGTCCGGTTAGCGCGCTAATCAGGCACGAACCAATTATTTGCTCACTTTGAGAGGGCGTGTGAAACGATTCATGGACTAAAGAAGATCATAAGAAGAAAGTCCAGGATAGTGCCTAGAAGACCCAGAAACCACCATCGAGACCCGATGAGTCCCGCGCATAAAGCGGCGACGATCGAACCACCGATTCCGGCATAAAATACGAACTCTTCGGCCAGTAGGTGCTGAGGGAAAACATCTGGACGAAAAATGAAAACTGGAATGAGGCCACAGAAGGCGATGCTTACTAAACCTAGAGTATTCCCGACCTTCGTATTCTGCAACAAAATCGCATGCTCCTAGATTGCACCAGTCTATCAAACGGGGCGTCATCGTACCCGAACCAAGATGTCCGGTTAGCGCGTTAATCAGGACCTGTCCGTACGCGTCACCCTCCCAGCACAAAACTGACTGAAACTGTCGTATCCACCTCGACAGGGTCTCCATTCAATAGAGTGGGCTGGTAGCGCCATTGCTTCACCGCATCGGTCGCGGCGGCCGCAAGGTCCGGAGGTCCACTGAGAACGTCGACTTGCTTCACGTTGCCTTCCACGCCGATTACAACGTGCAGCTGAACAGTTCCTTGAACGTGGTTTTTGAACGCATCGGAAGTAGGTGTAGGATTCACCTGATGCACAAGCTTCGCTTGCTGAACGTTCCCAGCAATTCGTATTCGTCCAGCCTTTACATTCGGCACTTGGTACAACGTCGCCCAATTCAGCACTCGGAAAGCGCCATCGGCATACACATATAGGCCGGGAACGGAATCTTTTCCTCGGCCCGTCAGCAGCGTGATCTCATACAGCGTGAGACTGCTCTCGGCGCCTTGCTGTATCGAAGTCATGTTTGCCTGCGCAAACGGGGATGAGGATCCGAACAGGGTCACCAATGTCTGC
The DNA here is from genome assembly GCA_035279445.1 of Candidatus Acidiferrales bacterium. Classification (GTDB taxonomy): domain Bacteria; phylum Acidobacteriota; class Terriglobia; order Acidiferrales; family UBA7541; genus Palsa-295. The sequence goes on from DATEHV010000032.1 coordinate 1,370, forward strand.
TTCGGCTTTGACGCTACAGCACCTAGAAAACTGCGCGTCAGCGTATCTTGAAAGCTGTCCCACGATCGGCCGTACTCGAGCACGAGCTTTGCGCCGAGGTCGTCGCCAAATTTCGAGGCGAACCAGTTCGACTTCTCGGGGATTCGTAAGTCGCTGATGAGATCCTCGAAGGTCTTGGAATCGTGCTCCCCCTTTGAATGATGATTCTTCGCCGCTTCAAGAACGGTCTCGATCTGAGATTGCAGGCCCTCGGCTGAGTCTGCCACCGTTACAGGCACTTCTTGAGCACTCGACGGGTGCAGAACGATTCCGCAGAGGAGTGTGAGAACTGCGATGATAGCCGCGATTCGGTGACTCATTCCTACGACTCTCCAGCGGGAAGATCCGAATCTATCACAGTTTTGCGCTAGCTCCTGGTAAGTCGGGTAATCGGACATCTTCCGTACCATTACTGAACATCTCCGGTTCGCGCTTCAATCGGGCACTGACAAAGACCAGCAAGCCCGGCACGACATTTCCGGCTATTATTTCTTGTCGCTCGGATAGGACAATGGACCTAATCTCAAAGGTCATACTCCTCGGCGTCGTGGTCCTTGCCGGAGTATTGTTGTTTACGCCCTATGAGGCGTTTCTCGAAGGTCTGATTGCGCTTGGCATCGTCGCTGCCGCCATCGTGGGCTTCTTGATGCATCCGCGTAGAGAGGTGTTCTATGTGCGCACTCGGGTCCGACGAATCGACCCAGATCGGAACCGAACTTTGCAGCAAGACCTCCTGGCGGTGAGAGTTGAACTGGCAAGGCTCTGGCTCTTGTTTGTGCCGACCTTTTTGGCGGTGGCTTTTCTCGTCTTTTTCGCTGCCGGTGGCCCCACGAAGTTCAGTTTCCTCAATTGGATTTTGTCGTCACGATACGCGTACATAGTTTTGTTGATTTGCCAGTACCCGCCCCTATTGGTTCTTCTCTTGCTCTGGGATTGGGTCGACGAGCGAAGAGTAATGAGAGACGCCGACGCATGCAGCGTCAGATCCTTCTCCATCTCTGGCGCGCGAATTAGAACGATTGGGCGCGTTTCCTACTTGTTCATGGGGGAGCGCGGAGAATACTACGGCGGGTACAGTTTTTATTTCGGGCTGGTTCATCCCTACGAGTTGGCGACGATTGTCTTTCACAATGTTCGAAAACCGGAATTGAACAAGATCGCAATGGGATTCTTGTTCCATCGTTTCGTCGTTTTGGGGCGGGGCGTCACTGAATTCGACAAGCAAACGGCGGCGGCTCAAACGGCCCTAGCCGAGACGACAGTCGCTCCCGCAGGATGACTCCTGATCAGTCGGGTTATTGGACTTGTTTGGCGCTTGCCCGATTGAACTTGTCCGGTCGGCGCGTTAATCCGGAGTTAGCCGTTCGACCGTGACCGCCAACCTCGATAGCTGCAGTCGTGATATACATAGTGCCGTCAAAGCTATCTGACGCTTTCGGATAGTCGAGGCTGCCCTTTGGCGCCGCATTGCGAGGCGCGAGGTCGTATGCGGAAGGAGGATCAATTCCAATGAGGCTTTCTCTCGCCAAGTGTGCCATCGGGAGTTCAGCAGTTTTGCTCGCATGCCTTCCGGCAACGGCACCGGCTCACGCTCAGGTGACCAGGACCAGCCAGTACGCACCGATCACCTGGGAACTAGGGTATAGGGACGCCGAGTTGCAGGTGATGACCGATGCGCAACGGCAAGGGATGGATCGGAACGAGGAAAACGCCTTTAGGGCCTTCTACAACCAGAAAGACAATCCGGACAAGAAAATTCAGCTGGGCCAAGCGTTCCTGCAAAAGTACCCGAAGAGCCCGCTCGCGGAGTTGGTGGACGCACGGCTCGTGAACGCCTATATGGCCAAGCAGGACTGGAAAAACGTCTATGCCTCGGCGGATGGCGCTCTGGCTTTGAAGCCGGACGATGTGGACGTGCTCGCCACGCTTGGCTGGTTGATTCCGCACGTTTATCAGGCGGACGATCCGAACGGTTCCGCCGAGCTGGACAAAGCGGAGAGGTGCGAAGAACACGCGATGGAGGTGATGGCGAGGATGCCCAAGCCTGTCGGGGTGTCCGACGCCGAATTTGCGGCCGTGAAAACGCAGAAGTCCACTCAAGCCCATAGCGCTTTGGGGCTGGTTTACTATCGGCGCGAGGATTATGCAAAGTCTGCGACCGAACTCGAAGCGGTCATGCAGGGAAACACCAATCCCGACACAACCGATTTGTATGTTCTTGGAGTGGATCTGCTAAAGCTGCAACGCTTTCAGGAGGCGGCAGACGCATTCAATCGCTGCGCCCAGCCTGGGAGCGCGCTGGAGGACATCTGCAAGCGAAACGCCGATGCAGTCAAGGGGCAGGCTGCGCGGTCAAAGTGATATGGCCGCAGTCAATCATCCAGTAGCCGACGACAAGCGCTCGTCGCCGCTCGCGGTTAGCGCTGATACTGGCTGGGCGAGAGGACAACACGCGTGGGAACGCTTCCCGTTCGCGTCATTTCACGGCCTTCGCCGCCATTGAGTCTCGTTGCCTTGCACCCCGCAAAATGTCCCCGAGCGCGTAGTTGCCCTCGTGACAGGCGTATTCGTAGATCTGCCCTTTGGTGGCCGGCCAGGAATACTCTCCGGTCCATGGCTTCGAAAAGGTTGCCGGATCGTCCACGGTGAAACGATAGAGCAGGGTATGGTCGTCGACGCGGGTGAAGCGCTCGACCACATGCACGTTTTCCGTCGCACCCTCGAACCGGGTCTTATCGTTGAAGTTGGTGGTGTCCACGACCAGCGTGTCGCCCTCCCAGTGACCGACCGAGTCGCCCATCCACTGGCGAATATCGGACGGCAGGTGCTGCGCGTTCATCCGAATGATTCGCGCGTCGTGGATCATTTCGCTGAGAATCATCACGGAAGTGGGCGTCTGCACGATCTGGTGAAGATTGTCGTAGAAGTAATCCGGGAGCGCCGGCGGGCCCGTAGTGGAGCCAAAGCCCAGGATGCATTGCTCGCTCAGAGGACGGCGTTCGGGCCCGTCGTAAGCGGTGGGATCTTTCTCGAGTCCCGGATCGTTGTTTTCGCCTTGGCTTGCGTTGAGCAGCGCCCGAAATGCCGACATCCTTAGTTGCGCCGCCGCCGGCGTAAACGGGATGCGGCCATTGGGCGGATCGACGACGATCGATGAGCGTATCTCTCCGTTCACCATGTTGTACGCCGAGCCGGGGTCGAGCCAGCCGTAGTTATATCCGCCGGTACCGCCCGCGGCGAGGTGGTATTCGAGGGGAAGGCCCTCATCGCCATTGCCCTTGGGAGGGGCCTTGCGGTTAGGCGAAATCGGGGCGTCTCCTTCTTCCTTCTGTGCCGCGACCCGAGCCTCCAGCTTCGCAGCTTCTTCGCGCGTGTACGCGGCCTTGGCGCCTGCCGGCCGCTCGACCGGCGTCAGCGTGGCCAGATCGTAGGTACCCTGCAAGTCGGGATGACCATCCGGCATGCGCGGCGGCTGATATTTCTTGGCCGGCGGAGTTGCCGTTTGAGCGGCAACCGGAATCGCAGGCGAGAGCAGCAGCGCCACCACCCCCAGCGCGCTAGCGAGGAATGAAACTCGGTTCGTCATAGCAGCACCTCTCGACACTCAGCGGGCCGAGCGGCGTCTCGCGCCGCTGTACTCACTTTGTACCATACCAGGCCCCTCAGTGTGAAGCCACGCAAACGGCGAATGTGATCGCCAGAACAGTGAGGAATGACGTCATGGAAAGCAATCGGTGCATGTGTCCCTCCGAGCAACTAGCCGACGGCCGCATCCGGCAGCACCGGAAAACCGGACATGTCTAGCACTAGCCCGAGAGAGAGTTTCCGGTAAACGCGCTAGTCAGGACCTGGGCCCTTGCGTTGGGCAGCTACCAAAGGCGGCGGGGCAGCAGGTAAGTGAATCCGGCGAACGCTTCCCAATGCGTAGAAGTGTTCGTCAATCCTCTGTCGAAGCCCCCGTCGAAGACAAGATTCCTCCGCGCCGTATAGCCTACGGCCCAGAGATTTCCGACCGCATTGTTGTGCAGGAATGGCTGAGTAAATCGCCAGATTTCGCCCGAAAGTGCAAAACCCTTTCCGATAGGATGCGAGACGGAAAGCGTCTGCCCAAATTGAGGCCTGTGCACCCCGCGATCGAGCACTTCGTTGAATACCGCGTTCGCGTCGTAGTGAAATCCCTTGACGTCGGCGCTGGCGTACAGCACCACCGAATTTCGCGGGCTGCCGAAATCGAGTTCGGGCGTGCCACCATCCGACACTCGATGGGAATAGCTCGCCGACAGAGTCGGTTTCGCCCCTTCGCCGGGAACGACCACCACTTGCGCCCCGAGGAAGACTTCCGCCGTCCCGTTGGCCGTCGTTCCCGCAGCGGTATAGTGAGCTACGGGCGAAGAAGACTCGATGAACTCCAGCCGATGCGAAACGGCAAGCTTGATGGCGTCGTTGAGCTCGTAGCGCGTGGAAAACTCAGGCGAATCGGTAGCCCCAAGAACTCCCGTTTCAAATTGTAGATACCCGACGGGGGTGAGCGTCGCGGGGTTGCTTACGGTCGGGCGAGCCGGATTTGCCGCTGGCTCGTCGGATCGCTCCGGTTCCGATTGAGCGGTGCTTAAGGAAACGAACACCCCGAAAATCAAAAGAAGACAAAGAGCCAGGCGCAGGCCGCTCATAAGGCTTTGTCATTCTACATTGCTCATGGAATCTCGGCACGGAGGTTCACGAGATTCGCAACTCCTGATGAGTCGGGTAGCCGGGAAAGTTTAGCATTGGCTTCGCGGGAACTCGCCTGGTTAGTGCGTTAATCAGGACTTGACCACCGAATTCATACGCAGCGACTCTGATGGGTTATAATTCCGCGCCAATGCCCCTTACTCCAGGCACAAATATCGGTGCTTACCGGGTCATCTCTGCGCTTGGCGCGGGCGGCATGGGTGAAGTCTATAGAGCGCGGGACACCCGATTGAGCCGCGACGTAGCGATCAAGGTGTTGCCCTCGTTTCTCTCCTATGATCCCGACCGGCTGCGGCGGTTCGAGCAAGAAGCACGGGCGGCAGCGGCCTTGAATCATCCCAGCATTCTGGTTGTGTTTCAGATGGGGACGTACGAAGGCGCGCCCTACCTGGTGTCAGAGCTGCTGGAAGGTGACACGCTGCGGGAGCAGCTGAAGCGCGGCTCCATGCCACTTCGCAAAGTGATGGATTGCGGAGTCCAAATCGCGCGCGGCCTGGCTGCCGCGCATGAAAAAGGGATCGCGCACCGCGACTTAAAGCCGGAAAACCTGTTCGCGACGAAAGACGGACGGGTGAAGATTCTCGATTTCGGATTGGCGAAACTCACGCAGCGCGAATGGACTCTTGACAGCAACGCGCCTACGGCCAGTGATATGACCGAGCCAGGCGCGCTGATGGGCACGGTCGGATACATGTCTCCGGAACAAGCGAGCGGCAAGAGCGCCGACCATCGCACCGATATTTTCAGCTTCGGCGCGATTCTGTACGAGATGCTGACAGGAAATCGCGCGTTCCAGAAGCCGACCTCTGCGGAGACGATGAGCGCCATCCTCAACGAAGACCCACCGCGCATTTCACGACTCGCGCCAGCGACCCCTCCTGCTCTGCAGAGAGTGGTTCAGCGTTGTTTGGAGAAGAACCCGGAGCAACGTTTCCAATCGGCATCGGACTTGGCATTTGCGCTCGAGGCGCTATCGGATTCCAGCAGCGCCTCGGCTGCGGGTGTCGCTCAACCGCGTTCACGCCGCATCTGGCTCGAGGCCGCTGCCGCCCTGGTGCTTGTCGCTCTCGCGGTCGCGGCGGGCGGATACGCATGGCTTCGCGCGAAACGTCGTCCGCCTGCCGCGTCGCAAGCGGGATGGGTGCAGATCACTGATTTTGCCGACTCCGCTGTGGCGCCGGCGCTCTCCCCCGACGGACGCGTACTCACATTTGTCCGCGGCGGTGACGCGTTCATTGGCGAGGGCCAGATCGACGCGAAGCTTTTGCCGGGCGGCGAACCAGTGCAATTGACGCACGACTCCCTTCGCAAGATGAGCCCACAGTTTTCACCGGACGGGTCAACTATCGCCTACACCGTAGACGGATGGAATACGTGGTCCGTCCCGGCGCTGGGCGGCGAGGCCCGTTCGATGATGCCCAATGCCGAGGGCGTGACGTGGATCGACGCCGGACACTTGCTTTTCTCCGAGATCAAAACCGGCGTCCACATGGGTGTCGTCACAGCCACCGAAACCCGCGGCGCAAGACGCGATATTTATGTGCCTGCGCGCGAGCGCGGCATGGCGCACCGTTCGGCCCTTTCTCCGGACCACAAGTGGGTGCTCGTCGCGGAGATGGACAACGGCGGCTGGCTCCCTTGCCGGTTGGTTCCGTTTGACGCCGGATCTTCCGGCAAGCGCGTGGGGCCGCCGGGAGCAGGCTGCACCTACGTGGCTTGGTCTCCGGATCAATCGTGGATGTATTTCAGTTCCGATGCCGGCGGCGGCTTCCACATCTGGCGGCAACGCTTTCCCGATGGCGAGCCACAACAAGTAACTTCGGGCGCCACTGAAGAGGAAGGAATCGCGATGGCGCCCGACGGCGGCTCGCTGATCACCTCGGTGGGATCGCGGCAGAGCACTCTTTGGGTGCGCGACGGGAAGGACGAGCGGCAAATCTCGTCCGAGGGTTACGCCGACGTGCCGCGGTTCTCTCCCGACGGAACGAAGCTCTACTATTTGGTTCGCCGCAACGGTGTCTCCGGACAGTTTTTCAACGGCGAGCTGTGGGTCGCGGATCTGAAGGCGAATCGCAGCGAGCGCGTGGTGCCCGGCTTTCTCGTCTCGGGATACGACATCTCGCCGGACGGCACGAAGGTCGTTTTTGCCGCCGCCGGCGCGGACAACCACTCTCACGTGTGGCTGGCGTCGCTCGACTTCGGGCTTCCCCCGCGACAGTTCGTGTCGTCCGTGAACGAAGACGAACCCAACTGGGATGGCTCGAGCCACATCTACTTTCGTGCGGCCGAGGGCGAATTGAACTACTTGTACCGCATGAAGGAGGACGGAAGCGAGCGCGTGAAGACGCTCCCCTATGCAATTCTCGAATTCCACGCCGTCTCTCCCGATGGACGATGGGCGTTGGCTACCGAGCCGAAAGGGCAGGACCCAAAGTCGCACACGGCCGCGGACCCGCTCGACGGTGGAACTCCAGTAACCGTCTGTCCCGGATACTGCGTCGGCCGATGGAGCGCGGACGGGAGGACCTTCGCGGTCGTCATAGACACGTTCGCGTTCATGGCAGACGCGAGGCACGAGACGGAGACGCTTGTCGCGCCCGTCTCCCGGGCCGCGGGTCTACCGCCCTTGCCACCCTTAGGGCTCCGGACCCAGGCGGACATGGAAGCCGTCCCCGGAGCGAAAGTCTCGCCGGGCGCCGTCTCGTGGGGACCGAAGGCGGGCTTGTCGGCTTCAGTCCATCACGACGTTCACCGCAATTTGTATAAGGTGCCCCTGCAATGAAGCGCGGGCTTTCCCGTCGCAGAGCCGAGGAAAGCCACGGAGAACCGGTGCGAGCCTGTGAGAAAACGACAAGCGCAAACGGATTTGGATGACTGTGGAACGATGGCAGGAAGTCAAAAAGAACTTGCCTGCACGCTTGAACGGAGTTTCCAGATTCTACGTGGACATATAGTCAGGTAACCGGAAATATTCAGCACTGGCCCGATGGAACTTGTCCGGTTGCGGCGTTAATCAGGACCTGAGCTGACTCAAGTTTCGCAATGGATGCTTGACTGGTAAGCTAGACCGATGGTAACACCTCGCCAGTTCTATTCGCAGCGCAAGAGGGAGCCGACATGCGATACGCGTTGACTGTATTACTAACCTTCTGCATTGCCGCACCCTTGTTGTGTCAGGAAAAGTCGGACGGCCCATCAGACGAAAAGGCGCAGAAGACGTACCAGGAAGCCCTCAAATACGCGAACCAGCGCATGATCGAAGCGGCACTCGACAGTTTCAAGAAAGCCGACAAGCAGGATGGGGGCCACTGCGCGACGTGCCAGCGAAAGATGATCAAGTACGGTATGGAGTTGGGCGACTGGAAGGCCGCTGAAACTGCCGCCGGTGAACTGGTGGCGGAGGCCCAGCCCGGCAAGGATGCTGCGATCGCGTATTACCAATTCGGCGTAATTCTGATGAATGAAGCGCTCAACAAGAAGAAAAATGACGTGTATTCCCGCGCGCACGATGAATTGTCGAAAGCGCTCGTGGCCGCCCCGAATTTTCCAAATGCACTGTTTCTTGATGGTCGCGCCCTTGCGCATTTGGGCCAGGACGACGCGGCCAAGTCGCAGTTTCAGAAGTTTGTGATGCTTGCGCCTGCCGACGATCCAGACCGGCAACGGGCGCTCCGCTATCTCGACGAACCCGAGCTCGCGCGAGCCAGGATGGCGCCAGCCTTCGCCGTTACCACCCTGACTGGCCAGCGTGTCACGCTGGATGACTTGAAAGGGAAGGTGGTATTGCTCGACTTCTGGGCTACCTGGTGCGAGCCCTGTCGCGAGGCGCTGCCGCACATGCGCGCGATAGCCAAGAAATTCGAGGGCGAGCCGCTGGTAATCATGAGCGTCAGTCTCGATTCTGATCAGCAGAAGTGGAAGGACTACGTGGTCAGCAACGGCATGACTTGGACGAACTATTGTGACGGTGGATTCACCGGGCCGATCTCCAGGCTCTTCGGCGTCGAAGCCATTCCGCACACGTTTACGATCGACCCGGACGGCATCTTGCAGGACGAGCACATCGGCGATGCATCTGTCGAGGGAAAACTCAAGAAACTGATCGCTCGCGCCCGGGAGTTGCAAGTCGCGCAGAAGAAATAACCCGATGCCGTGAAGACGTTCACGGGCGGGCCGAAGCGAATGGACCCCAGAGCTATATACAAGACTCCTCCCTGACCCGCTTGGCTGACCAGTTCAGCTAACGATTGATTAGTCGGGTAATCGGAAACGCAGATTTGGCCTAGGGGAACATGTCCGGTAAACGGGTTAATCAGGACCTTGACGAGAAACGGATCTGACTAGCGGGACCCTCTGCTCTCAAACCCTGGTTTCCGCGTTTCAGCGCGGCTATAGTATCTAAGCGGCATAGTACAATCTTGACACATGCGAATGGTTCTGAGGCTCGCTATATTGCTGATATTCTCCGGCCGGACTGCGGTGCTTGCCCAAAACTCACGTCCTCCCGCCGGTCAGATGAGTGCCGCGGAAATTTTGGACATGCATGTCGCGGCCACCGGGACCCTTGAGGCATGGCGCGCGCTCCAAACAGTCGATGCCTACGGAAGTTTTTACTTCGGCGCTTTCAACAGCAGTGGCGATTTTCATTTTTACTACAAGGTGCCTGAAAGTGATGTTTTTCAGCTCGACATGACCAGCCACGGCCAAACATCGGTCGGTCACAATGGAGAAACGCCTTTTTCAAATCATGCCGGAGAAGAAACGCGGGCGATTAACGGGGTCACCGTACTGAGCTTGGAAGAAGGCTGGATAGCTTTGACCGAATCGGCGTTCGACCGACGTTACGCACGAATCGATCTGGCAGGAACGACTAAAATCAATGGTAAGTGTGCCTACGCACTGCAGTTCACACCTAGAGTAGGGGATGCACAGGTGCGTTATTACGACTGCAGGAGTTTCTTGATGATCCGAATGGATTCGACGCAGCGGATGCCTCTGGAGAAAGGCAGTCCCGAACTGGTCTACAAAGTCCAGACAGACTTCTCCGCTTACGGGGAGTTCGGAGGCATCAAGTTCCCGAGGCAAATCAACGCTACCGCGTCAGCAGGAGACCTGGTGCTGGAAATACATGAGGTACACATAAACCGTCCTGTCAGTGACTCTGTGTTTCAGAAGAAATAACTCGACGCCATGAATACGTTGACGGACAGGCCGAAGCGAATGGACCCAATAGCCATATGCAAGGCTCCACCCTGACCCGGTTCGCTGATTAGTTCGGCTAACTCCTCGTCAGTCGGGTAATCGGAATCGCAGATTTGGTCTCGGGGAACATGTCCGGTTAGCGCGTTAATCAGGCACTAAGCGACTAGGAAGCGCGTCCTTTCCGGTACTTCCTACGGTGGTGTGACGGGCCGTCACATTTCTGTTGACATGAGCATGGTGCCAGAGGATATTCACCAAACTTATCCCTCTTTCCCCCGTCGGATTCTTAACGGCTCCAGGCGGTAGGCTGCTAGGGGAGAGTGTTTGCGAATGTGGGAAGATAGCCGCTATTTTTGGGTAGTGCAGTGCAAGAACCATTGGTTTCATCTTCGGCACAACATCTTCTTTCGGCATCGAATCCCCCTCGGCGAGACCGATGCCGTTAGCTCTCGCCCTGCTATTGATCAACGTTTCAGGGTCCGATGCGATGACTGCAGCAAAGAGTATCTCTATAAACCCACGGAAGTGTTGAGATGCGAGCTAAAAGAGGTTCCCGAGTCTTTCACACCCCATCCTCTTTTTCGCGATGAGTAGACTGGTCGCCACATGGCCTCCGAGGCTTGATCTGCACCCGTTATGGTCATGCCTGAAACTCGTTGGTCCCAGTACCCACTTCTCCGGTAAGCGGATCAGGACTGTTCGACAGCCAGGCCGATGAGGACAGTTCTGGAACTGTTCGAGTCCTAATCCAAAGGGCAAACCAGACATATTCCATAATCAGGACCTACACCCCAACTTCTGGATTTTACCCTTGCAAGAGAAACCCATTTAGAATTCTAGTTGTCTGTTAAGGCTTTCCTGACGTTCTGGCGGAAGCGATGCGTCGCTGAGGCTCCTGCGGCACGAGTACCTCTAATTGCCCATAAAGACAGATTCAAGGACGGTTTTCGGTTGATTTGATGCTGCCTCCAAAGAAGACTTTAAGCTGGCTGTTCGTCCCAGCATTGTTTGTTTTGGGCGCGCCACCCGCACATGCGCAGCGCCTACGCGGTGAACTCCGCATCGAGGTTCGCGACTCCCAAGGGGCACCACTGGCTCCGAGCGCAGAGTTGGTTAGCGACGCCAATCAACTTCGCCGAACTTTTCAGGTGGCTCCCGATGGCCGTTATGTCGCGCGGGACCTTCCCTTTGGTGTCTACCGGCTGAGTTTGAGCGCAGAAGGTTTTGCTCCGTGGACAAACATGGTTGAAATCCGCTCGGAGGTGCCGGTGCGCGTCTCGGTGACGCTCGGCGTGGCCCCCTTGAACACCAAAATCGAAGTCAGCGATTCGGGAACACTTGTCGATCCCTACCAAACTGGCACTCAATATTCAATCGGACCACAGGCACTTGGAGAGAGCATCGCCGCCCAGCCAGGAAGGGGCCTTTCAGAACTCGTCGACAGTCTACCCGGATGGCTGTTTGAAGCGAACGGCGTGCTTCACCCGCGCGGCTCGGAATACGATGTTCAATATGTGGTGGATGGACTGCCCCTCACCGAGAACCGGTCGCCGGCATTCGCGCCATCCTTGGACGCCGACGATGTCGAGTCGATGCGCGTGCTTACGGCGAATTATCCCGCGGAATATGGAAGGAAACTCGGCGGCGTCATCGAAGTCACGACGGAAAAGAGCGTGCCCTCTGGCCTGCACGGGCAGTTCGGAGCAAGCGGGGGGAGCTTTCAAGCGGCAAGCGGCTTTCTTGGCGTTTTCTATTCGCGCGGGAAAGACCGCTTTTCGCTCAGTGGCGACGGGTTTCATACAGAGCGTTATCTGGACCCGGCAGTTTTGGCGAACTACACGAATGGTGCCACTGCTGGTGGATTCTCAGTTTCATATGAGCGTGACCTTTCTGATCGCGATCGTCTGCACATAACCGTTTCGCATAACGTTGTTCGCTTCCTGGTTCCGAACGAACTAGTTCAACAAAAGGCCGGTCAACGACAAGACATCGCAAATGCCGAGACCAGTGGCCAGGCCTATTTCCAGCACATTATTTCATCCGACTTCTTGTTGAGGTTGTCGGGCAGTGTTCGCGATGCCTCCTCAACACTGTCCTCGAATCAGCTAGCTACACCCGTCATTGTTTCGCAGAGCCGCGGCTACCGTGAAGGCTACATACGGGGGGACCTCGCTGCACACCATGGCCGGCACGACTGGAAGGTGGGCGCAGATGCCATATTCAATCCGGTCCACGAATACCTGCAGTACACGATCACGGATCCGACGCAATTCGATTCCGGTACACAGCAGCAATTTCAGTTTGCAGACCGCCGGTGGGATGTCGAGTATTCCGCCTATGTACAAGATCGGATCAACCTAGACAAATGGAATTTGTCAGCTGGGCTGCGCTTTGATCACTATGGCTTCGTCGTGCATGAGTCGGGATGGAGTCCGCGAATTGGAGTTTCCCGCTATCTACCCTCACTGAGTCTCTTGATACACGGGTCGTATGACCGCGTATTTCAGACCCCGGCGGTAGAAAATCTCTTGCTGGCAAGCTCGCCGCAGGTGGATTCGTTGAATCCGGTTGTAGTGCGGTTCCCGGTTCAGTCGGGTCGTGCTAATTATTTCGAAGTCGGCGTCACAAAGGCATTTTTTGGAAAACTAAAGCTCGATGCCAACGTGTTTCGCCGGGATTTTCATAACTATTCTGACGACGATGTGCTGTTGGACACCGGCGTCAGTTTCCCGATCGCTTTTGCGAAAGCACGGATCGCGGGCGAAGAGTTACGGCTGGAGGTCTCGCGCTGGGGACGTTTCTCCGGATATCTAAGCTACGCGAATCAGTCTGGCGTCGGCCAGGGACCGATTACAGGAGGGCTGCTCCTCGGTAGCGAAGCAAGCGGACTCTCCGACACGAGCAAGTTTGCTGTTTCGCAGGATCAGCGCAATACAGCGCGTGCGCGGTTGCGTTTCCAGGCACCACGTCATATGTGGCTAGCCGTTGGCAGCGAGTACGGCAGTGGATTGCCAGCGGACACAGGAAACGCCGAGCCAGCTTTCTTGCTCGCCCAATATGGTCCGGCGATCCTAGACCGTGTGAACCTCGCTCGCGGGCGCGTCCGCCCAAGTTTCTCTTTGGAGGCTGCGGCAGGTGCCGAGTTCTACCGGAAAGATCAGCGCAGCGCCTCTTTGCAAGTCCAGGCGGCGAACCTGAACAACCGCGTGAACGTCATTAATTTCGCGAGTCTGTTTTCTGGAACGGCCGTTGCACCGCCGCGGAACGTTTTGGCTCGGTTGAAGCTGACTTTCTAACGCGGACAGTTTCAAAACGGCTGATGTTGCCTGCCATCATGGTTGATTCAGCCGTGACAGCGGCGGGCTAAGTCCCGATTAGTCGGATAATCGGACAAGTTCAGTCCTGGGTACCGAACATGCCTGGTTAACGAGTCAATCGGGAGTTGGCGTGGATTTGCTCTATACTTCTGTGGACCTGCCAATCCGATAATCGCAGTTCGTCGTGCATTTGAGGGCGACGGGAGGGCAGTCCGCCGCGATCCGAGTATTCATGAGACTGACTGCCGCAGTTCCGGCCATTGTGCTCGCAACAGTGGTTGCGTTGTTCCAGACCGGTTCGACTCCGATTCCCGGCCTGTCCCTGAGCGATGCCGACGAAGTTCGGATCGGCGGGTCGCTCGCCCAGCAGTTCATCAAGACCACAGGCATGGAACCAACACCACAGACGGCCAAGATTGAGGCATATCTGCAAGCCGTTGGAAACCGGCTAGCCGCGCATGCGCAACGCAAACTCCCGTACCGTTTTCGCTTCGATCCCGAGCCGGCGTTCAAAAGCGCATTCGCGCTGCCCGGAGGGGAGATCTTCGTTGGCGGCGGTGCGCTGGCCATGATGGACACGGAAGATCAACTCGCGGTGGTGCTGGGGCACGAAATCGAGCATGTCGCGCAGAATCATTGCCGCGATCGTCTGAACGAAGAACTCGCCGCTCAGCATCTGACAGTTGAAACGGCGGAACAATTGAAGGTGGCTCCGTTTCTTCGCAGCTACGGGCACGACGGCGAATTGACTGCAGATCGGGAAGGCGTGAAGCTTTCGGTCGAGGCAGGTTATTCCCCACAAGGCGCGGTTCGGCTTCTAACCACGTTTCTCGTCCTTGGGCAGCAGGCGGCCCGCCCTTCGAGCGAAGCAGAGCAGAGTCTGAGGGACCGCATTACGCAAATCCAGCGAATAATCGCCGGCGACAAGCTCGCAATGCCCGCGGAGAAACCCCTGACATTGCCTTAGCAGGGCACGCGAATCCGCGGTCGAGCATCCCACTTGCCCGGTAAACGTTATTCGGGAGTCGGCGCCTCGAGGTCCCACGCCAAAATGGACGCGCAGAGACCTGATGGTCTCCTCTGATTGCGCAAGCATCGCGTTTAGCTCGCTGGCGCGGATGATTTCCGGCGAGCCCTTTTAATGCGGGAGTCAAAGAATCGATCGAGCCCCTGCCAGCGACAGAGCGCCCAATGGGTGGGAGGCATGACCGGCACTTCGGAAATGCAGATGAAAAGGAAGGAGGCGCTCGGCAACGACACAAGCGCCTCCTCTACTGCGTCAACGTAAGCCGTACCTCACTGGATCACCTCCTTCTCGGCACGAACGCCGATGTCGACAGGAGTGTCGAATGGACCGAGTATAACGCCGCATCGGAGAAACAATGGAGCAGGTTTTTTTCTTAACCTTGGGTCAGGGCACCGAAAAGACAATTTCAAGTAGCCACGTGTCCGGTAAGCGCCGTCATCAGGCATGTGGTTACGGCCGCATTGAGAAGATTGGGAGACGGTTCGCCCGTCTCCCGTCTTCTCCATTTTCCTATGGCAGGTAGTAGCGGAAAGACGTGAACACCATGTTTTCGTCCGAGTGCGGCTGACCGCTGGAGCCAAGACCTGACACGATGTTCGTGGATCCCTTCCAGGTGTTGCGCAGCAAGTTGGAATACTGCATGCCGAACTGTAGGCGACCCTTGGGGCTGTTGTAGACGCGATACCAGAACCCGAGAGTGCCTTCGAGTATGTTGCGCGTGTCGCCGGTGCAGCCCGCGAGCGGCCCGGGAATAAATCCGGTCGAGCCGCCGACGCCCGTTGGAACGCCCGTGTTGGAACCGGTGGAAGGACCGGTAACCGGCTGCTGTTCGGTCCAGCAGCCGCCGTTGTTGAAGCCGATCGCGCCGTAGCCCTCGTTCGGAGTGAGGCCGGACTTAATGAACTCGGCCTTGCCCGAATACTCGCCACCATAGTTCGTGTAGATGTCGAGTTTCTTGCCGACATGGAACTGCAGGGTACCGAGAGCCTGATAATTGGCGAGCACGGCGAGCGTGCCGTCAGGCCGAACGGTTGCATCGGGCAATCCGGTAGAGCCATAGCGCCCAATGCCCGTGCCACCGAGGAAGTGAACGCCGAGGCCAACCTGCTTGTTGAAAAGAGCCCAGCGAGCGTTGGCGCCGCCGCCTCCACCGACCTGGCTGTCATTGAAAGCAAATTGGGCTGACGTGATCGAACTGCATCCGGGCGGCGGAGTCGTCCCGGTGATCGGAACGCACGGAAAGACGCGGTCGCGGAATTGGCTGACGACTCCGAAAACCTCGTAGTGCCCGAATCCAGGCTCGAAGACGGCCTTGAAGATAAGATCCGGAGCGCGATTGAAGGCGTAGTTGGCAGTGGCGTTGTAGAGACCGCCACCTGATCCGAACTGGCCGACGAGGAAGTTATTCTGGACTGTCGGTAGAAGAGTTGCAGTCGTGGCGCAGTTCGCGCTGGTGCAGACTACGGTGCCGCCGCTGTTTACGGTCGGGTTGCCGTGCACAGTCAATGTCGACTGAGCTTCTTCGACGGACATTCCGAGCCAAATCTTGTCATTGAGGGCCTTGGTCACGCGGAAGCCAAACTGACGTGCCCAACTGAAACCAGCGACGTATTGCGCATCGATGACCAGGGGCTGATTCTCGCTGCGGTTATCCATGCCTTTCGCGGTTTCGGTGAGCAAGCTCCACTGCTGGCCACCCGTGAGGGTCCAGCCGTTGGTGAAGGCGGCCTGAGCCCAAAACTGGCGTTGACGCAGGGTATAGCTGTTGCTCTCGTTGTTGTTTGAGGTGACGCCGGCGGAAAGGAAGTCCGTCTCGTAGTAGCCGCCGATCTTCACGTTGTCGAGCTTGCCTTCCACCAGCATGCTGATGCGGGACTGCCGGGCGGAGGCGTTCCACTCCGTAACGTGCGCCGCCGACGAACCGTTGAAGGGGTTCGCATTGAGCGGGGTGTTGACATCGGCGCTCAGGGCCTTCTGGCGCCACACTGTTTCCGCCGCCATGTAGCCTCCTGGCGTCAGAGTAACGCCCTTGAAGGAAATCGACGTCGGGGAGCCGGCCTTGTCGTCGCCTCTGCTACCGACGGCGGCATTCGACGCGACCGCCGCGCTTGCGGCACCGGACGCGGATTCTGGCCCGGCCGGCACCGCCTCCAGGTTCCCTCGCGCTGGGCTGGCTGCCTGCAATTGCTCTTCGATCAGTTTCATCTTCTCCTGCTGCTCGGCAAGCTGCTTCGCCTGCGCATCGACAAGCTCTCGCAGTTGCTGAAGTTCGGTCGCCACCTCCATGCTCGAGGGTGCGGCCGTTGCCGCCTTCGCGGGTGCATTGGCGGGCTGGGCAGCCGCCGACGAGCTGTTCGACGTCGCTGCAGGATCCTCGCCCCCGGGCGCAGCATTGCTCGCGAGCGCGGGCGATGCCGCGAGCCCGAGGGCCAAAAACGATGCCACAAATACTCGCATTGATTCCTCCTTGAGATTTGCTCTCGAAAATTCCAAAGACTCCCCATCACAAAACGCGGTGCCAAAGGCATAAGCGCCAAGTCGAACAATCAAATCCGCTACTCGACTGGACCAAGTCGCGGACTCAGATTGAAAACCCCGAGAAAGTTATTTCGAATTGGGAAACGGCCGACGGTCGCTTAGAGGGAAACAGCTCAAGTGAAGCCGGTTGTGCGGCGCCATCCATCGATTCGGAAAGCCATGGCGCGCATATTGATGCACAGGATGGCAGCGGCTGGCAAGGATTTTCAACTTCGTCCTTCTCGTCGCGATGACAACTCGAACTCACCCCGGATTAGTTGGGTTAGCGGACAAATTTACTATCGGTCCCGGGGAACTTGCCCGATTAACGTGTTTGTCGCGCACTGGGACCGGCCGGCTCACGACTCCCGGAGCAACCGAAAAAGTTCCTCGGGTGAACTTATCGATCTAGGTTGGCCAATGGCCTCGGGCAAGCGGCTCTCTAATTTCCGATTGCCGCGAAGATGGTGTTCCGCAGTTGCGCTAGGAGTTGCTCATCAGGACGCGGCGGCCTTCGATGCGGAGTCGTCCCGCAAGCACGAGGCGCACGGCTTCGGTGTAAATGCGATGCTCCTCGCGCAGGATGCGTTCGGCGAGGGTCTCGGGAGTATCGCGATCCTCGATCGGCACGACCGCCTGGAGGATGATCGGTCCCGCGTCGAGGTTTTCATCCACGAAGTGCACGGTCGCGCCGGAAAACTTTGCGCCGTGTTCGAGCGCCTGCCGCGGCGATTCAAGCCCGGGGAAGGCGGGCAGCAGGGACGGGTGAATGTTGAGGATGCGATTGGGAAACGCGGCCACAAAATAAGGCGAGAGAAGCCGCATATAGCCGGCGAGGCACACGAGATCGACATTCTTCTCGCGCAACGCCGCGACCACGAGCCTGTCGTAGGCTTCGCGCTCGAGGCCCTTCGACGGAATCACGCGCGCCTCGATTCCGTGCGCGCGCGCCTTTTCGATTCCCGGGGCGTTTTCGCGATTGCTGACCACGATCGCGATTTCCGCGCCGGGAATGCGCCCGGCGGCGACGCTTTCCGCCAGCGCTTCGAAATTCGACCCGCGCCCGGAAATCAGTACGCCAATGCGCTTTTTCATGAGGAAGCGAAATTAGCACAGATCGGGAGAGCCACCAATCGAGGAAACGGCCTGAGAGGCACTCGAAATCTGGGGATTGTCCCGATTTTGAGCGTGACGGGCCAAGAAGGTTTTCTTCAGAGGCTAAAGCCCCTTCACTCCTCGGTTTTTAGGTCGGAGCTGACGCTCCGATCCCCTAAGAAGTACAGAGCTGACGAAGCGCGATTCGAAACAAGGGCGCCACGAGAAACCTGGCGATGATCAGCGAGCCCAAGTCATAGGACGAGTGCGCGGCTTCATGCAAGACCAGCATTCCCTGTTACGATCGCGCGGCGCGTTCGAGCTCGGCGATGTCGAACTTCGTCATTTTCAGCATAGCCTGCATGGCTTTCGGATGTTTGATGAGCTCTGGCAGTCGCGCGGGAACGATTTGCCAGCAGAGGCCAAATTTGTCCTTCAGCCAGCCGCATTGAATCTCCGTGCCTCCCGCAGACAACTTCGACCAGTAGTAGTCCACCTCCTGCTGCGTGTCGCAGCGCACGACCAACGAAATCGCTTCAGTGAATTTGTAAACCGGGCCGCCGTTGAGCGCGGTCATTTTTTGACCGTCGAGTTCGAAGGCGATTGTGAGAACGCCGCCCTTCGGGCCGGGAGCGTCGCCGGTATTGCGCACCTCCTGCAAGCGCCGCGAATTCTTGAACACGCTGAGATAAAAGTCCACGGCCTCTTCGGCGTTGGAGTCGAACCAAAGAAAGGGTGTGATGCGCGGAAAATCCTGAAGGCCGCTCATTTGCGCTTCCTCACTTTCAAATTACGGTGTTAACGCTCCGCGTCGACGATCGTGCACCCGCCGCGATAGCCCGCGCGACCCACACTTTATTATAAGCGCAGGCCACTCGCAAAATTGCGAGCATGCCGGCACTGCGCGCGGACAGATTTGTCGTTGCAACGGCGGAAGTGCCGCACTAGAGTAGATGTCATGCGTTTCGGCTGCGGGCTCGGTTTGCTGCTGGCGTGCGCTTTGGCGGCGCCACTTTCGGCGCGCCCGCAAACACCCGCGGCCAGCAAGAAAACGTTTGTCGGCTCCTCTCGCTGCACCCCCTGCCACGCCGATATCTACCAGAGCTGGCTGAAGACGCGCATGGCCAACATCGTTCGCGACCCGAAGCAGCACCCCGAGGCGGTGCTCGGCGATTTCGCGCATCCCACGCCGGCGGTCACGTTTGACCTGAGCCAGGTCGCATTTGTGTACGGCAGCCGCTGGAAACAGCGGTATTTCACGATGCGGGGCGACGAATACTACGTTTTGCCGGCGCAGTGGGATATCAAGCACCAGAGGTGGCTGCCTTTCCACGTGGAGCCGAACGCGGACTGGTGGGTGAAATACTATCCGGACAGCAATTTCGAGCGGCCCACGGGACCGTTGTGCGACGGCTGCCATTCCGTGAACTACGACCTTGCGACCAAGAAGGTCTCGGAATGGAACGTCGGATGCGAAAAATGCCACGGGCCGGGCAGCGAGCACGTGGAACACCCAAGCGCGGACAATATCGTGAACCCGGCGAAGCTGGATTTTGTGCGCGGCAACGACGTCTGCATCCAGTGCCACAGCCAGGGCCGGCCGCTGAAAAACCCGATCGAAGGCCACTACGTGGACTGGCCCGTCGGCTTTCTTCCGGGCGAGCGGCTCGCTGACTTCTGGCGGCTGGAGGACCGGAAATTCGGGCAGCAGGATTTTTATTACTTCCAGGACGGCACGGCGCACAAAAACCGGATGCAGGGAAACGATTTCAGCCAGGCGGTGATGTACCACCGCGGCGTGCGCTGCTTCGACTGCCACGACGTGCACAGCGACCGGTACGAGTCAGACCTGATCGCGCCGGTCGCGGACAACACGCTGTGCCTGCGCTGCCACGGGCCGGACACGCAGCCGGGCCCGCACATGTCCGTCACCCAGCACACGCATCACGCCGAGGGCAGCGCGGGAAGCCGCTGCATCGCGTGCCACATGCCGCTCATCGAGACGACGCTCGGCGACAATTTCGTGGCGGCGCACACGTTCCGATTCATCTCGCCGCAACTCACGAAGCAGTTTGGGACGCCCAACCCGTGCACCTCGTGCCACACGGACAAATCCCCGGATTGGGCTCTGGAGCAGCTCGCCACCTGGCAAACGGTTTCGCCCTGGCGCGTTCTTCAGTAATTTGAAGTAACATGGCAGGGTGCCGGGACGCAGCGGTCCCGGCCGCGCATGCCGATGTGGAAGGAAGTCAGTCCGGTGATCTTCACACCCTATCGCGACATATTTCGCATGGCGATTCGCGCCCTGGAGCGAAATAAACTTCGCACGACGCTAACGATGCTCGGCATCACGATCGCCATCGCGGCGGTGATCTGCACGGTTGCGGTGGGACAGGGAGCGACGCGGCAGGTTCAGAACCAACTGACCGCGCTGGGCACCAATATGATCTGGGTGGAAGCGGGCGGCCGGAACGTGAACGGGGTCCGCACCGGCAACGGAGAGACGAAGACCCTCACCGTCGCGGACGCTGAGGCGATCCTGGCGGGCGTCCCGCAGATCGCCGCGGTGGCGCCGAACGTGGACGGCCCCATGCAGGTGGTGTACGGCAACCAGAATTGGTTCACGCGCTTTCGCGGAGTATCGTCGGAATATTTCGAAATACGCAACTGGCGGCAAGAGCGGGGGGCGCTATTCACCTCGGCGGATTCGCAACACGAGACCAACGTGTGCCTGCTGGGACGGACGGTGGCCGACGAACTCTTCGGTCTGGACAATCCCGTCGGGAAAACCCTCCGCCTGCAGAACCAGCCGTTTACCGTGATCGGCACGATGCAGGCGAAAGGCCTCACGCCCACCGGGTACGACCAGGACGACATCGTGGTGATCCCATTCACCACCGCCATGAAAAAGCTTAAGGGCATCTACTGGCTTGACGACATCTATGCCTCGGCCAATTCCGCCGACGCTATTCCGCCGGCGATCGATGAGATTAGCGGACTTCTCCGGCAGCGACACCACCTGCGCCCCGATGAGCCCGACGATTTCAATATCCGCCACCCGGAAGAGACGCTGCAAGCGCAGGAAGCGGCGAGCCGGACGCTGACCCTGATGCTCGCAGGAATCGCGTCCATTTCGCTGCTCGTCGGCGGCATCGGGATCATGAATATCATGCTCGTATCGGTGACGGAGAGGACGCGCGAGATCGGCGTGCGTCTCGCCGTTGGGGCGACCGAAAAAGATATTCAGAAGCAATTCTTGGCGGAAGCCGTGGCGGTGAGTTTGATCGGCGGAGCGGCAGGGGTATTTTTCGGAATTGTGGCGTCGGCGGTGGTTTCAAGCGTGCTGCAATGGCCGTCGCTGATTTCACCGTTCGCGATAGCAGTCGCCGCGATGCTCTCGCTGGCCGTGGGAATTCTTTTCGGCTATTACCCGGCTCGTACGGCGTCGCGTCTTGATCCCATCGAAGCCATTCGTTACGAGTAGATTCCCTGCCGGCCGCTTGACACCGCAAGGCTGCCGAGGCATCTTTCCGGTGCATTTACGCCACTCACGGGAGGTTCTGCCATGTCGCGCGCTCGCGCACTCTCGCTGATGATCGCCGCCGTTTTCACCGCGTGTTTCGCGGCGGCTTGCGCCCAGCCACAGCCGGCGGCACCGCCGGACACGCGCGCCGCCGATGAAGCCGCGGTCCGCGCGACAGATGCCGAGTGGTCAAAAACGGCGGCGACGAAGGACGTCGAAAAAACGATCTCTTACTACACCGACGATGCGATCCTGCTCGCTCCGGGCGCGCCGCCCGTGGTGGGAAGGGACGAACTCCGCAAGGCGTGGCAGCGGATGCTGGCCGCGCCGGGCCTGCACCTGACCACCGCGCCCATCAGCGTGGAGGTTGCGCGCTCCGGCGAGCTCGCGTGGGAGGTCGGCTCATTTCAGGTGAAGACACTGGATCACGCGGGGAAAGCGAGCACGCAATCCGGAAAGTTCGTCCTGGTGTGGAAAAAACAGGGCGACGGCTCGTGGAAAGTCGCGGCGGATACCAATGGCAACGATCGTTAGTAGCATTTCCCGCAATCAGAGCGGAAGATTTCCCGAATAGACGACGCGCGGCTTGCCGACAGCGGCGCGCTCGATGCGCCCGATCAGATAAAACTTTTCGCGACGGCGCTTCAGTTCCGATTCCACGCGCGCGATGTGCTTCGCCGGAACGACCAGAATCATCCCCACGCCGAGGTTGAATGTTTTCAGCAACTCATCGCGCTCGATTCCGCCGAGCTGCGCGAGATAGCGAAAAATCGGCAGCAGGGGCCAAGAGCCGAGTTCAATCACTGCCTGCACATTGCGCGGGAGCGCGCGCGGCAGATTGCCCGAGATTCCGCCGCCCGTGATGTGGGCCATCGAGGAAACCCAGCCGCGCGCGACGACGTTTTTCAGCAGCGGCCAGTAGGCGCGGTGCGGCTTAAGGAGTTCCGCGCCGATCTTGTTGCCCACTTCGGCGACGTAGGTTTCTGGCTCGAGCTTGGCGACGCCGAAAACGAGTTTGCGGGCGAGCGAATAGCCGTTGGTGTGCAGCCCGCTCGAGGGCAGGGCCAGCAGTGCGTCGCCGGGGCGCACGCGCCGGGGATCGAGAATTTTAGCGCGTTCGACGGCGCCGACGATGAACCCCGCCAGGTCGTACTCGCCCGCGGCGTACACATCGGGCATCTCCGCCGTTTCGCCGCCGATCAGAGAACACCCGGCCTTCTTAGCCGCGCGGCTCATGCCCTCGATCACCTGTTCGAGGATGCGCGGATCGAGCCTGCCCATCGCGATGTAGTCGAGGAAGAAAAGCGGCTCAGCGCCCTGCGTGAGAATGTCGTTGACGCAGTGGTTGAGGATGTCCGCGCCGACCGTGGAATGGACGCCCGCCGCGCAAGCCACCTTGAGCTTCGTGCCCACGCCGTCGCAGCTCGCCACCAGCACAGGATCGCGCCAGCGCTTCCGGTCGAGGCGGAAAAGGGAGCCGAATCCGCCGATCGGCGCGAGCACGCCGCGGCGAAACGTCTTTCCGGCCATCGCGGCGATGCGCCGCTTGGCTTCATCCGCGACCGAGATGTTGACGCCGGCGTCGGCGTAGCGCATGCAGGAGGCTCGTTTTCCGAACGGGGCGGGCGGATTCAATTGCCTCAGAAAACATGAAAGAGACGCTTCCAGCGCACGCGGCCGGGATGGACCAGCACGCTGGCGTACGTCTCGAAGCGATCTACGGCGAACCCCGGTCCCCATACCTCGTCCGGCGCGTCGATGGACATGTAGATGATCACCGGGGTGCCGATCACATTGGCGCGGGGAACGAAGCCCCAGAAGCGGCTGTCCCGGGAATTGTCGCGATTGTCGCCCATCATGAAATACTCGCCGGGCGGCACGACGATTTCGTCATTCACCTCGTGGCTGGAAATCTGTTCGGTCCACTCGGGCGTCACACCCGGGCCGAGAGACTGGATGCTGCTGGGCGGGTAATTTTCAACGGGAGAATCCGCGGCATCGGGCAGATGAACGGCGTAGGGCTCCCGGAGGAGCACGCCGTTTACATACACGCGACCCTCCACGATCCGGATGTGGTCGCCGGGAATTCCGATGCAGCGCTTTATGAAATCGGGATTGCCTTCTTCGGGCAAGGGCGCGCGGAAGACGATGATCTGCTGGCGCTTGGGATTGCGCCAGAGCGGCACGTGCCACGGCGTGAAGGGCACGCCGGCGTCATAGCCTATGCGGCTGACGATCAGATGGTCACCGACCAGGACCGTATTCTCCATTGAGCCGCTGGGGATCACGCGCGCCTGCACCAGAGTTCCTTCGATCAGCAGGAACGCCAGAATCACCCAGAACCAGGAAACGACTTCACGCCAGATGCGATCGTTGGTGGTGGAAGGAGCCGGCGCTTTCTTGTTTTTTTCGACCTCCACGGTTGCCACGGCGTCAGCTTTCACGATGAGCCTCCACTTCGAGTTGCACCAGCTCCGTCGGATAGCTGCCGGTGTAGCAGGCCGTGCAGAATTTTCCTTCGGTATCTTCCACGGCGGCGCGCAGGGATTGGAGCGAGAGAAAGCCGAGCGAATCGGCGCCGAGGAATTGCCGGATCTGCTCGACGGAATTGTGCGAGGCGATCAGCTCGTCGCGGCGCGGCGTATCCACGCCGTAGTAGCAGGGCGAAATCGTGGGCGGGCAGCTGATGCGGACGTGAACCTCGGTGGCGCCGGCCTCGCGGACCAGGCGCACGATTTTGCGGCTGGTGGTTCCCCGCACGATCGAATCGTCCACCAGGACCACGCGCTGGCCCTCCAGCATCCGGCGCACCGGATTGAGTTTCAGCTTCACTCCGAAATCGCGGATCGCCTGCTCGGGCTCGATGAACGTGCGGCCCACGTAGTGATTGCGGATGAGCGCCATGCGGAACGGGATCCCGGATTCGGCCGCGTAGCCGACGGCGGCGGGCACGCCGGAATCGGGCACGGGAGTGACGATGTCGGCTTCCACCGGATGTTCGCGCGCGAGCAATCGCCCCAGGCGCTCGCGGCTCTGGTTCACCGGGCGGCCGAAGACCACGCTGTCGGGCCGCGAAAAATAGACGTGCTCGAAGATGCAGTATTGATGCGGCTTTTCGGGCGCGAACCGGATCGACTCGACACCGCTGCGCGAAATGCGCACCATCTCGCCCGGCTCGACTTCGCGGACGTATTCGGCGTCGATCAGATCGAACGCGCAGGTTTCCGAGCCGGCGACCCAGGCTCCGTCGATGCGTCCGAGAATCAGCGGGCGGAAGCCGCGGGGGTCGCGGATGGCGTACATCTCGTCGGTGGTGAGCAGGAGAAGCGAGTACGCGCCTTCGACCTGATTCAGGGCTTCGGCCAGAGCTCCGGGAAGATTTCGCGCGTTGCTGCGCGCAATGAGATGCACGATCACTTCCGTGTCGCTGGTGGTCTGGAAGATGGCGGCGCGATGCTCGAGTCGGCGGCGCAGCTCGAGGGCGTTGGTCAGGTTGCCGTTGTGGCCGAGCGCGAGCTTGCCCTTGTTGAAATCGATGGCAATCGGCTGCGCGTTGATCAGCGTGGTATCGCCGGCGGTGGAATAGCGCGTGTGGCCGATCGCCGCCGAGCCGGGCAGGTGCGCGATCACTTCGGGCGTGAAGATCTCCTGGACGTGACCCAGGCTTCGATGCAGATGCAGATCCACGCCGTCGGAGGAGGCGATGCCGGCCGATTCCTGTCCGCGATGCTGCAGCGCGTAGAGGCCGAGATAGGTCAGCTTCGCCGCCTCGGGATGGCCGAAGACGCCGAACACGCCGCAGTGATCGTGGAAATGATCGTCGGCGAGTGTAAAGATTCTGGACATCATGCGCCCTCGACCACCTTCCCCAGCGATTCAGCCCACGTCTGGCGAAACGAATCCATGTTGCCTCGAATCACGGGAGCACCGTTGTAATGGATGCGAAATTCGCCGCGCGTGACCGCGCCGATGCGCTGGAGCTTGACACTATATTGTGCCGCAATTGCCTCGACGCGGGCAAGCGATGCGGACGATATTGACACGACGGCGCGCGCGCCGCGCTCGCCAAAGATCGCGGATTCGGCGGGTTCTTTGGATGGGCCTAGATCGATGTCGGCCGAAAGCCCGTCGCTTGCGAAGCAGGACTCGGCAAGCGTGACCGCGAAGCCGCCATCGCTGATGTCGTGCGCGGAAAGAATCGCGCGTTCGGCGGCAAGCTTCACGAGGCAATCGATCAATCGTTTTTCCGCCGCGAGATCAATCGCTGGAGGCACGCCGGCAACGATTCCGTGAATGGCCTGCGCGTACTCCGAGGACGAAAACTCAACGCAACCGATCCTTGGCGCGCCGGCCATTTCAGGCGGTCGGACCTTCGGCACGGCATCTTGCTTATCCCGTTGTGGCGCATCCAACTCGCCGCCATCCAGCAACAAAATTACATCGCCCTCGTTGCGAAACGCCGACCCCAGCGCGTATTCCGCGTCATCAATCCGACCCAGGACGCCAAGAACCGGCGTCGGATAGATCGGTTTCCCCAGCGTTTCGTTGTAGAAGCTGACGTTTCCGCCCGTGATTGGCGTTTCCAGCACGCGACACGCCTCGGCGATGCCGTCAACCGCTTCGCTAAACTGCCACATCACCTCGGGCTTTTCGGGATTCCCGAAATTCAGGCAATTGGTGGCGGCAATGGGGCGCGCGCCGGTGCAGGCCACGTTGCGCGCGGCTTCGGCCACAGCGTGCATCGCGCCGAGGCGCGGCGAGAGCGAGCACCAGCGGCCGTTGCCGTCGGTCGAAAGCGCCAGCGCGCGCCTCGATTCTTTCAAGCGCAGCACCGCCGCATCGCCCGCGCCCGGTCCGACGCGCGTGTTCGTGCGCACCATCGAATCGTACTGCTCGGTGATCCAGTATTTCGACGCAACCGCGGGGGAAGCGAGCAGACGGCGGAAATTTTCGGTTAGGTCCGCGCCTTCCCGCGCAAATTCGACGAGCGCTGCATTCGGTCGCGCCGCCGCGGGAGGCGCCGCAATCGGCCGCTCGTAGCGGGGGGCTTCTTCAGCGATTGCGTGTGCGGGAATTTCGGCGGCTACGCGGCCGTGATCCAGCACGCGCAGCTTGCCGTCGTCGGTGACGCGGCCGATTTCGATGGCGTCGAGTCCCCATTTGTGGAACACGTCGAAGACTTCGCGCTCGCGGCCGCGCTCGGCAACCAGCAACATCCGCTCCTGCGATTCGCTGAGCATGATTTCGTAGGGCGTCATACCGGTCTCGCGCTGCGGGACGCGCGCGAGATCGATTTCGATTCCCATTCCGCCGCGCGAGGCCATCTCCGAACTCGAGCTCGTCAATCCCGCCGCGCCCATATCTTGTATCGCGACGACGGCGCCGGTGCGCATTGCCTCGAGACACGCTTCCAGCAACAGCTTTTCCATGAATGGATCGCCGACCTGCACATTGGGCCGCTTCTGCTGCGATTCCTCGCTGAATTCCGCCGAAGCGAGCAGCGAAGCGCCGTGGATGCCGTCGCGGCCCGTTTTCGCGCCCACGTAGATCACGGGATTGCCCGCGCCGCGCGCGCGCGCGAAGAAAAGCTCGTCCTTGCGCGCGATGCCGAGAGCGAGCGCGTTGACAAGCGGGTTCTTCGAATAGCACGGCTCGAACATCACTTCGCCGCCGACCGTCGGGACGCCGAAACAGTTGCCGTAGAAGCCGATACCCCGGACGACGCCGTCGAGGATGCGGCGGTTGCGCGCGATCTCTTCGGCGTTCACTTCCGGGGCTTTAGCCCCTGAGGTAATGGGGCCGAAACGCAGCGAATCGAGCACTGCGATCGGGCGCGCGCCCATGGTGAAGATATCGCGCAGGATTCCGCCGACGCCGGTGGCCGCGCCCTGAAACGGCTCGACGAAGCTCGGATGATTGTGCGACTCGATCTTGAAGACGGCGACAAGCCCGTCGCCGATGTCCACCACGCCCGCATTTTCGCCCGGGCCCTGCACGACGTGCGGCCCGCGCGTCGGAAGGCGTTTTAGGTGCACGCGCGAGGACTTGTAGGAGCAGTGCTCGCTCCACATCACGCTGAAGATGCCTAGCTCGGTGAAATTGGGATCTCGGCCAAGGATTTTCTGCGTGCGCGCGTATTCTTCGGGAGTCAGGCCGTGCTCGGCCGCGATCTGGGGGGTGACCTTAATTTCAGTGTCGATCATCGGCACAAATGCAAGAAGAGTGAGCGCAGATTTTCGCAGCAAATCAGGTGCAACGCAAGAAGAAGCGGGAAACGGTTAGTGGCTCAGTTTCGGGTTACCGCGTTAATCAGGCTCTTCGTTTCATGGTGATATACTCCGGCATGCGCGTTTTGACACTCCTCCCGATATTGCTCTTGCTTCATTCACATCCGAGCTGCGAAGCGCAGCAATCCTCCACTGCCGGTGTAACCCAAACCGAGAAAGTCATTGGCCCATTTGATCTCTCCCTCGACTTGAGTAGCGCGCGGCGGGAAACACTGTTGGTAGAAATTCGAGCCTTTCTCTGGGACAACCTTGTCGACCATCAGCCAGCAGAAGTAAAGGTCAAGTTTTACACCGTGGAAGGAGACCCAACCGAGTGGGCTTTTTCCGTGGTTACAGTTGGTGGTCGCTGGTGCATTCGAGGTGACTACGTGCATACAACTTCCTTCGGTTTGAAGCCGAGTCAGAAACCTCAGGTCACCAAGGGAAAGAAGGATTACTGCGACGTTATGCGAGTAGATGCTCGGACCGAGCAGGCCATTCCTCGCGCCGAGCAGCGAAATCCCGAAACCTACAGATTGCAATTGGACCGCAGCCAAAACCTTACGCTTTGACCGGATTGGCACCACTTTTCCGATAGCACCGGCACGGCTAATCGGAAACTGACCCGCTACCGAGAAAAGGTCCCTCACCGCCGTCCGCAAGGACAGCGGCTGGATTCGGGATGATACGAGCGACGGCGCGGATCAGGCAGGAACACGTTCGGCCGAACGTGCAACGTTCGTTTTGCTCTCCGTACGCAACAGGCTTTCGACCATCGAGCGGAAGATCACGAGTCCGTCGGCTGAGCCGAGCGGCGATTCGACCGCGCGCTCGGGATGCGGCATCAGCCCCGCAACGTTGCGCTCGCGATTGCAAATTCCCGCAATCGCCGCGAGCGAGCCGTTGGGATTGGCCTCGAAGTCATCGACGCCAGCGTCGCGGCCGTCCGGGTGCACATAGCGAAAGACGATCTGATCGTTGCGCTCGAGTTCCGCAAGCGTGGCCGCGTCGCAGACGTAGTTGCCTTCCATGTGCGCGATGGGCATCTTCAGGATCTGCCCGGGACGCGCGGCGCACGTAAACGGCGTGTCCGTGTTCTCGACGCGCACGTGCACCTGCCGGCAGAGAAAGCGGAGGCGTTTGTTGCGCATCATCGCGCCGGGAAGCAGCCCTGCCTCGAGGAGTATCTGGAATCCGTTGCAGACGCCCAGGACAAGCCCGCCCGACCGCGCGAAACTACTCACGGCCTTCATCACCGGCGAAAATCGCGCGATCGCGCCGGTCCGGAGATAATCGCCGAACGCAAACCCGCCCGGGAGGAGGATGGCATCGAAGCCGGAGAGCTGCTCGGACTGATGCCAGATCAATTCGACGGGCTGGCCGATGACCGAGCCGATGGCATGGCAAGCATCGTCATCGCAGTTCGAGCCCGGGAATTGCACCACGCCAAATTTCATGGGAGCTTGATTTTAGCACACTCTCACTTCGTGCCCGCGATGCCGCTGCGGCGCTCCAGGAGCATCACATCGCGCCAGCGCCCGTCCATGCAGCCCAGCTTCTCGCGCTTGCCCACAACGCGAAAACCCGCGCGCTCGTGCAGCCCTATGCTCGCTACATTTTCCGGAAAGATTCCGGATTGCAAGGTCCAGAGGCCCTCCCTCTCGGAGGCTTCCACCAGCGCGGACAACAATTTCAGGCCCAGCCTTCGACCTCGGGCCCGCTCGGCAACATAGATGCTGACGTCCGCGACGCCGGCGTAGACGCACCTCCCCGAAACGGGGCTCAGCGCCGCCCAGGCAAGAACTTCCCCCGCCGCTCGATCTGGCGCGGGTCGCGAACGCGCCACCAGCCGGCACGACCGGAGGTGGCCGGCATCCCATTTCTCCCAGTCGGGCGCGGCCTTTTCGAAGGTGGCGTTGCCGGTGGCGATTCCTTCCAGGTAAATCGCGCGCACGGCCTCCCAATCTTCAGGTTTCATGCCGTCAACGACGAATTCCTCCGGCGAGTCTCGGCGCATGAAGCGATTATAGGTTTCTGGAAACGGGAAATCGAGTCCGGGGCGCGCAGTGCTCGCCGCGAATGACCCGATGCGGCGAAAATTCTGTCGCCGCCGCGCCTTCACGGGTGTAGCATGCTGCCGAACCGGGGGGAACAAGGGGAAAATCCGGGCATTCCTGCAGCGAGTTTATGGCCAAGGTTTCACAGGAGGACGTTCGCAAAGAGGTGGAGCGCTTCTGGGGCATATTGTCCGGAAAAATTTCGGACAAGCTCGAAGAGATGTACTCGCCGACCGCCATCGTCTTCACGGGCAAGGCCAAGCGCAGCGAATCGGCGAAGTTGGTGTCCGTGCGGAGGTCCCGCCAGCTTCCGGCGCTGGCTTCCTCGTCAAAGGCGGAAGTTGGCCCGATGGACATCCAGATCGCAGGACCGGATGTGGCCATTGCCTCCTACACCTACACGTTCAATACCCACAGGATTCTGGCCGACGGCACAAAGGTGCAGCTCAACACTCCCTTCGGCCGCGCCACGCAGGTTTTCCAGTGCGGCGACGACGGCAAACTTCGAATCGTGCATGAGCATCTGAGTGCGGCGGCTCCTCCCGGAGTCGGGAAGGCCAACGTATGATGGAATCGCGTGATCGGCCGCGCGGCAGCCGGCGAGTCCGTCCGGACCGTGGGGCCTGGAGATTCCAGGGTCCCGGGATGCCGCGTCTAAAATGAGCAATCTCTCAGCTGACGAAGTCCGCGCCGAAGTGAAGAAGTTTTGGGATGCGTTCTCGCGAAAAGCGAAGTCCCGATTCGAGGAGATGTATCTTCCGTCGGCCACGGTCTTCGCGGCGGACGCTCGGCGAATGGAACCGGCGCGCCTGATGCTGGTGCGCCGCGAGCGCGAGCTTTTCGGTCCTACGTCGCTTGTCGCCGCAAAGCTCGGCTCGATCGATGTGCAGGTCCTCGGACCGGACCTGGCCATCGCTTCCTACGCGTTCCACTTCTCGATGACGCGGACTTATGCAAGCGGCAAGCGCTATCAGATGGAAGTTCCCATGGGGCGCGCGACGCAGGCCTTCCAGCGCGACCCAAAAGGCGTCCTGCGAATTATTCACGAGCATATGAGCTCGGCCGAACCGGTTACGCAGAGAGAGCTCTCCGGAACAGAATCGCCGGCCCCGTCCTGATCGAAATTCGCACCGTCATTTACATTTCAGGGCGGAGTCCCACTGGGGCGTTGCTCATCCCAAGTTCTTTGCGGCACGTCAAGATCTCCTGGAGTTCGAGCTTTTGAAGCGGACGCGCTCGCCGAAAAAAGGAAAACGGCCGGCGTTTTCTACCGCCGGCCGCTTCCACCTCTCCCTCGGGTATGAATTTAGGTATGAACTCTACCGGCGTCCATGGCCATGGAATTCGCCGTGGCCGTGGAATTCGCCTCCACCATGGAAGCTGCCACGACCGTGGAACCCTTCACCGCCGCGGAACTCCCTTCCTCCGTGGAATTCACCGCCACCGTGAAAGTGCTCTCCACGGTCAAAAGAGCGAAAACCTTCGCCGCCGCGGAATTCCCGGCCGCGATCGCGCCGGCCGCGGTCGTCGAAGTCGCGCCGGAAGCCGCGATGTTCCCAGAATTCATGGTCGTCTCGGTCGAAGTGACGGAACCACGGGCCGGCGCCGATGAATACTCCGCCGGAGAACCACTCAGGCCCATAGTAGCCGTAGGGCGCGCACGGGTACGGGTAATACGGATAGTAGCCGTAGGCGCAGACCGGAGGGCCATACACAGGACCGCCGATGCCAATGCCGATCGCCACTCGTTGCGCTTGCGCGAAAGACGCCGCAAGCAGAAAAGCGCCGAGTACCGCGAGAAGTCTCAGGTATCGCATCTTGGACTCCTTCTGAGATCCGCAAGACCGATCTCGAGCTCGATCCCTTCAACTGCTGGGGTCACGCAAGTCCGGTGACCCTCGACATGGACGAATGCACCGGCATGGCCAAACAGCGCCAAACGCACCATATTTCGGTAAGCTGTTTATTTTCAAGGCGATACAAAGTGGCAAGCCGAGGAGCAGGCGTGACTCTCCGGGTGGCTGCGGTGGTGGTTTTCGAGCGGGGTGGTGGTCTTCGGCCAGGGGCAAACATGCTGGCGGCCGCCTCCAGAGTTGGGAACCTCTGGTGCCGCATCCCTAGGGGAATCGCACGCGCGGAGACTCTCAGAATGCGCTTCAGCGGCGCCGGGCGCGTTTTCGAAGAGAAGCTGCTCGGCGGAGCGGCGGCTTCCTGCGGCGCGGGGCGCGCCTTTTCGCGCGTGATTTCGGTTTTCCGTGCGTGGCGTGCTTCAACTCGGCGCGACGCGCCTTGGCCCAGCCGGGTTTGTTGGCCTGGCGGCCGCGCGCGATTGCCAGCGCGTCCGGCGGCACATTTTCGGTGATCACTGACCCCGCAGCCACGTAAGCGCCATCTCCGACGCGGACCGGCGCGACCAACGCCGTATCGCTGCCGATGAAGACACCCTTACCGATTTTCGTTTCGTGTTTCGCGACACCGTCGTAGTTGCACGTAATCGTGCCCGCTCCGATATTGGCGCCGGGGCCGACGGTCGCATCGCCGAGATAGGTCAGGTGCTGCGCCTTCGCGCCGTCGTGCACCACCGATTTTTTCACTTCCACGAAATTCCCGATGCGCACGTCCGCGCGAATGTCCGCGCCGGGCCGCAGCCGCGCGAACGGTCCGACGCGGGCGCGAATGCCGATGCGCGAGGCGTCGATATTCGAGTGTGGGCCGATGATCGCCTCGTCCTCCACGCGAACGTCGCGCAGCACGCTTCCCGTGCGAATCTGGCAGCGCGCGCCGATCCGCGTTTTCCCCAGCAGTTGCGCGCCCGGCTCAATTACCGTGTCCGGCCCGGCGGTCACTTCAGGATCGATCAATACCGTTTCCGGGAGATAAATCGTGACGCCGGAATCCATCAACTCGGCGGCCTTTCGCGCGCGCAGCACGCGGTCCGCACCGGCCAGGTCCGCGCGCGTATTGCAGCCGAGCACTTCGTTCGGGTCCGCCGTCATCTGCGCGAGGACGCCTTCATTGCGCTGGCGCAACATGGCGATGGCGTCGGTGAGGTACAGCTCGCGATGCGCGTTTTCCGGGCGCAGCGCCGCGAGGCACGGCCACAGCTTTTCGAGCGTGAAGCAGTAGATGGCGGAATTCACTTCGCGGATGGCGTGCTGCTCCGGCGTCAATGCGCCGTGTTCGACGATCGCCTGCACGCGCCCCTCGGCGTCGCGCACGATCCGTCCATAGGTCGCGGGATCGGCAAGTTCGGCGGTGAGAATCGTGGCCGCGGCTTCGCTTCGCCGGTGCGTATCGAGAAGAGAGGCGAGCGTTTCGCTGCGCAATAGGGGGGCGTCGCCGGGAAGGACCACGGCGAGCTTCGCGCTCTTGCGGATCGCGCGCCGGGCCACCTGCAGAGCATGCCCCGTGCCGCGCTGAGGTTGCTGCACGACAATCTGTGCGCCGAGCTGCGTGGCAATCGCGCCCACGTCGTCCGCCTGATGGCCGACAACCACCAAAATCTGCGCGGCCTTCAGAGGCTGGCAAGCGCGCACCACCTGCTCGATCAGCGGCCGCCCGCCGGCTTGATGCAGCACCTTCGCGCGGTCGGAGCGCAGGCGCGTCCCTTTGCCGGCGGCCAAAATAACTATGGTTGTGTCAGAAGCAGGCATGCGCCCGAGCATTGTCGCTCCCCCCGAAACCTTTGGCAATGAGAACAGCAGGTTTGGTTGACTTTTGGCGGCTGAAAGGATAACCAAGTAGGCAAATTTCCCCGGTAGTAAGCCCCCTGGGAGGCGCGAAAATGTTCTGCTCGCTCTGCGGGGCCGACAACCCGAACGATGGGCGTTTCTGCGCGAAATGCGGCGCGGTGCTGCAAGGACAGAAGGGGATAGCCGGTCCCGGCCTGGCGCTCGACGGTTTAGCACAGCCCTGGGATGGGCCGACCCAGACAAGCGGTAAGGCCATCGGCAGCCTGATTTGCGGCCTGATTTTCTTCTTCTTTCCGACGGCGATTGTCGCGATCGTTCTGGGCCATCTATCGCTGTCGGACATTCGCAAAGCGGGTGGACGGCTGACGGGCCACGGGCTGGCTGTGGCAGGGCTTGTGCTGGGATACGCCGGAGCCGCTTTCATTCCGTTTGTACTGATCATTGCCGCGATTGCGATTCCCAATCTTTTGCGTGCTAGGACAGCTGCGAACGAAGCGTCCGCGGTGGGCTCGCTGCGAACCATCGAAACGGCGGCGATCACGTACTCGGCGACGTATTCAAACGGGTATCCCCCAACTCTAGACGCCCTGGGCGAAAGCGACACGGAGGTCGCCACGTGCGACCGCGCCCGGCTTATTGACTCGGGGCTCGCGACGGGCGTGAAGAATGGATATTATTTCGCCTACCTCGCGGAACCGCTTCTACCTCAGGACAGATCGCTTTCCGCGGAGGCGCGCGCCAGGGGGTGCACCGTTCCCGGTGCGGAACGCTACCACGTGTCGGCAGCTCCAACCGCGCAAGGCTCGAATGTCGGCCGAAGTTTCTATGCCGACCAGAGCGGCGTGATTCGATCCCAGGAGAATGGCTTTCCCGCGACGGCGCGAAGCCGGCCGCTCGACTAAGCGCAAAACCTCAATCCGCTTCGGCTTGGGATCCCGACGAAACTGAGGCGGAAGCCCGAGCTCTTACCGCGAGCGGGGCGCGCGCCTCGGTGGTTTCCTTCCACAGCGAGCGGTCCTCGAGAAGCCGCGTGACAAGCTGCGTGTGCAATGCGTGCCCCGCCTTATGGGCCACAATGCGAGCCTGCAGCGGCCGCCCGACCAGCGCCAGGTCGCCGATCAGGTCGAGCGCCTTGTGGCGAACGAATTCGTCGGCGAAGCGCAAAGGGCCGTTCAGGATCGAGCTATCGTCCATCACGATGGCGTTGGCGAGCGAGCCGCCGCGGATCAGGCCCATCTTTTGCAGCGCGAGGAGCTCTTTCACAAACGTAAAGGTTCGCGCGGGCGCCAGCTCGCGACTAAACGTGTTCCGGTCGACTGTCATCTCAACTTCCTGCGGACCCGCGGCGGGGTGATGGTAATCCACAAAACACTGCACGCGGAATTCATCCGCCGGGTAGATTCCGATGCGGCGGTCTCCGTCGGAAAATTCCAGCGGCTTCACCACGTGGATGTAGCGCCTTGGCCGGCGCAGGCGCCGGGTTCCCGCGCGCGCGAGCATGTCGATGAACGGCTTGGACGACCCATCGAGTATGGGCAGCTCGAGCGCGTCCAGCTCCACGTAGATGTTGTCAATCCCGCAGCAATACAGCGCCGCCAGCAGATGCTCGGTCGTGGAGATAAGCACGCTTTGCTTCATCAGGCTCGTGGCGTAGCTGACTCGCGCCACATTGGAGACGTGGGCGGCGATTTCAAAGTCCTCGAGGTCCACGCGGCGGAAGACGATTCCGGTATCGGCAGGCGCAGGCACAAGGCGCACGCGGCTTGGCACCGCCGTGTGGAGGCCGATGCCCTCGATTTCGACCGGGCGCTGAATTGTGAGTTGGCTGGGCATTTGAGAGAGGGCTTCTATGGCATTTTCCTGGCCGTCGTAGCGTGATTATGGACCTTTATTTAGAGTAACTTACAGAGAGAATCTGTGGCGTTTGGTGAAAGCGTTGTAATTATACAACAAAAGCAGAGCCCTTTGCGTGGCGCAAATCGAACACGTGGCGAAGGATGCGCCTGCCGGAATGCCGTAAGTCCCCAAGCGGTGGCGATGACTTCGAGCCTACCTCCATGCTGCAGAGCCAATTGTTTCAGTCTCGGCGGATGCGTAGAATGAGTTGAGATCGCAACCATGGCGACCCCGTTCAACATTTTGCCCAACGATTCCGTGCCGCCGCCCGGAAAAATTCCTCGGCCGCCGTGGCTGCGCGTGCGGTTTTCCGGCGGGCCGAACTCTCGCGAACTCGACCGGATCATGCGCACGCTGGACCTTCACACCGTGTGCGAGAGCGCGCGATGCCCGAACATGGGCGAGTGCTGGGAACATCGCACGGCGACGTTCATGATCCTCGGCGATATTTGCACCCGGGCTTGCGGCTTCTGTGCGGTGCCCAGCGGAAAACCCCTGGGGCCGCCGGAGGAGGATGAGCCGGAGCGCGTGGCCGAAGCGGTCGAACGGATGGGACTGCGTTACGCGGTGGTGACCTCGGTGAATCGCGACGACCAGCGGGACGGAGGCGCGGGAATTTTTGCGCGCACGATCGAGGAAATCCGGCGGCGCGTTCCCGAGTGCAAGGTCGAGGTGCTGATTCCGGATTTTCGCGGCGACTGGAAAGCGCTCGCGACCGTGATGATCGCGCGGCCCGACGTGCTGAACCACAATATGGAGACCGTGCCGCGCCTCTATCGCCGCGTGCGCAAGGGCGCGGTTTACGAGCGGTCGCTCGAGCTGCTCCGCCGCGCCCGGGAATTGGCTCCCGAAGTGCCGACCAAGACGGGGATGATGCTCGGTCTCGGCGAGACGCGCGAAGAGGTTCTGAAGGCCATGGAAGAAATCGTCGCGCAGGGCGCACACATTCTGACGCTCGGCCAGTATTTGCAGCCGACGCGCGAACATTTGCCCATCGAGCGGTACGTCCACCCGGATGAGTTCGCGGAATTCAAGCGGCTGGGCGAGCAGATGGGATTCAAGCACGTCGAGGCAGGCCCTCTGGTTCGTTCCTCGTATCACGCCTTCGAGCAGGAAGAAGCCGCCCGCTGCTGATTTTCCGCAGTCCGTCCGCGTTCCGCGCGCAATCGCATCGCTCGAACGGAACCCGGCTCACCCGCCACGTTGTTGGCAAGTTCTAGTTGGGGAGCAGGCCGTAGACGTCGAGTTCGGTTTTCGTGCCGACGTACACTTTCCCGTTCGCGATCGTGGGAACCATGAACTTCAGCGCCGGTCCCGCTTTGTCGCGGCTGTTCGCAGCCTGAGAGCTATTCCAATACTCGGTCTTGAGATTTGCGGGATCGTAGGCGTGGAGTACTGCGGCGGACGCGAGCTCCGAGGCCCAGACAATCGCGTTGCCGGTTCCGGCGGCGGAGAGAGCGGGAGTCGTTCCCGGGAATCCGAAGGTAAGGTTCGACGTTGACAACGGCGAGGTTTGGAACTGATCGGTTGCGGGTGAGAACGCAAGCGCGCTCAGCGGCGTGTCCGAAGCCGCCGCGTACAGCGTGTTTTGCCAGAAGAGCGGCGCCGAATAGATCCCGTTCGCGCCGAGGGCAAGACTCTGGACAATTTGGGAGTTGTTCGAGGAGTTGTAGTGGCCGAGATTGTCGCGGTTGACCACGTAGAGCGTTCCCGCTTTGCCGCCTCCTAGAACCAGATGAGGAAATGGGCCGCCCGCCTGATCGACAACAATCACCGCCCCGCCGCCGCCCAAATCGAGGTCATTCGCCGCCAGGTTCATCTGATCAAATGGCGTGAACCAGCCGGAAACGGCGAGCCCGCCGGAAGTGCCCAGCTTCAGGAACGTGTCGCCGTAGTTTCTCCCGCCGCTCGAATTGGCGTTGAAATTGCCGTTGCCGGTCAACAAATAGACGTTGCCCTGCGAATCGGCAGCCGGGCCAGCGCCGGACATCCAAATGCCTCCGCGACCGCCGTCAATCGTGTCGTTGAAGACGGTAACGAGGTTGAGGTTCGAAGAATCGTAGCCCATTATCCAGCCATGGTAGAAATCCGTGTCCTGAAAACCCGCGAAAGCAACGTAGACGAATCCGTTGAGAAGCAGTAGCGCCGTGCGCTGCTTCTGCATGCTCGCTTCGAACGTGACCGTGCCGTTGGAGTTGTCATAGCCGGAGCCTTTCACGGCCGCCGCAATCACGACCGGTGAAGAGGGCCTCTCCTGCCCGTTGGTAATGTCGATGGCGTGGAGCCTCTCCACGATCGCGTTGGTGGTCGAATTTTTCGAGAGCGTGACAAGGTAGATGGTTTGCGACGACGCGTCGATCACGGGCGTGCCCGTGATGCCCGCGTTCGGCCCCAGCGCGTTGTCGCTTTGAAGATCGGCGGGTAAGGCGACCGTTTCTCCCGCGGGGATGAGGCTGAGGCGGGGGAAAGACCACACAGACTTGCATCCCGGGCCATCGGCGTCAAACGCATACAGGCTGTCGTTTTCCGTGGCGACGAAGACGACGTTATGGCGCGCGCCGCTGATGGACACGTTGGCGGCCCAGAGCGGCTGCGCGAAGACCCAACCGTCCACCGAGCACGAAAAGAGTTTCCCGAAAGTGCTGGTCGAGACGTCCTGAGGTGTCAGGGCGTATTCCTGGGAATTGACGCCGGAGCGGGTGGGATCGTTTCGCCACGTGCTGACACCGGGC
Source organism: Candidatus Acidiferrales bacterium (assembly GCA_035279445.1). Lineage (GTDB taxonomy): Bacteria > Acidobacteriota > Terriglobia > Acidiferrales > UBA7541 > Palsa-295. The sequence goes on from DATEHV010000032.1 coordinate 39,464, forward strand.
AGGTCGGTGACACCGATAACACTGGTTCCGCTCTTGTTTGGGTCGGTTTTGCTCGTTGCCGTAATCGTATAGACGCCGGCGGCAGCGGCTGAAAACGTGGCGGAAGTAGGCGTTTGGTTGGTGAGAGACCCGCCGGACGAGCTCCAATTTACGCCGGCACTGGCGGGGTCGTTTTGCACGGCGGCAGTCAACGCGAAAGGCTGAGTTACCGTCGCGCCCCCACGCACTGGCGTCAACGTGACCGTCACGTTTGACGCGGTGACCGCAAAGTTGACTCCATTACTCGTCTGCCCGCCGACTGTGACTTTGACGCTGCCGGTGGTGGCGCCGCTCGGCACCGAAGTCATGATGGTCGTGTCATTCCAGCTCGTGGCTGTAGCCGTCGTCGAGTTGAATTTGACGACGCTTCCGCCTTGCATCGAGCCGAAGTTCGCGCCCGTGATCGTCACCGGCGTCCCCACCGCGCCTGAGGTGACCGAGAGGCTGGCGATGCTCGGGGCCGGGACCGTCACTGTAAACGCGACTCCATTGCTCGTCTGACCGCCGACCGTGACCGTGACGCTGCCGCTGGTGGCGCCGCTCGGCACTGAGGTCAGAATCGTCGTGTCATTCCAGCTGGTCGCCGTCGCCATCGTCGAATTGAATTTGACGACACTTGCTCCCTGCATCGAACCAAAGTTCGCGCCCGTGATTGTTACCGGCGTACCCACCGGGCCTGACGTGACCGAAAGGCCCATAATGCCGGGAGTTGCGGGGGGAGGGGTGGACGGATTTGTGTTTTGCGTTGAGCCGCAGCCGAGGATACCTATCGCGAGGAGAGACAAAACTCCCAACTTCAGCGGACTCCACGTTCGGCCCGGTCCGGCTTCCGACAAAGGCGCTGCGAGATGAACTTGCATGGGAGACCCAAGAGCGTGCTATCTCTCAGATATAGACAGCCGGGCGAAGGCTCTCAAGGCCAAATGCTCGAGCACTTGCTCATTTTGCTACGTAATCAGCAGGCTTCATCGGCGGCGCGAGCGGCCTGGAGGTTCCCGGCCTCAGTGAAGGTCGGCGAGGAGGGCGCTCGCGACGGCGCGAGTGCGGGCCGTGCACGCGGGATCGGGATCGGCGCTGTTGCCCGGTCCGGGTAACGCAAGTACGGCATGAAGGTATTCCGAGGCTTTCGCATTGCGGCCGAGCTCGAGGTTCAGGTTGCCGGCGAGAAGCTGGAAGACGGGATTGCGCGGATAGCGCGCCACGAGCGGCTCGGCGATTGACAGCGCTTCCTCGTAGCGCTCGTCGAAGGTGCGCAGATTCCGGGCGAGATAGAAGCGGGAGTCGACGGCCAGGAATTCGCCGCGCTCGATTCCCACTTTCATCTGGCGGATGCCTTCCTGTTTATTGCCTCCGGGAATGCCCATAAAGAATCGCAGCAGCTTGGCGACAGACGAAAGCGTATCGACGTAGTAGTTGTAAATGCCGAGGCCGGCGGTGGCGTCAGCCATTTCGGGATCGAGTTGCAGGGCGCGGAGACACTCCGCGCGCGCGGCGACGCCGGCGCGGGCGATGTTGCGTTTCTCGTCGCGCAAGCCGTAGAGGCGGGCCTTGAGCGCGTAACCAAGGCCGGCGTAGAGGTGCATCTCCGCGGTGTCGGATTTCGCGAGCTGCGTGCGAGAGAGCTCGATGGCCTTCTCCGCAAGCGCGAGGTAGGAAATGTCTTCCGGCGTCTTGCCGCGCCTCCAGGCGTCCACCATTCCCCATTTCACATCGCACGCGGCGCAGTAAATCCTCCACCATCCGGCCTCGGCTTCGAGCAGATAGCCGACCGGGCTCTCCGGTTGCGCCCGCTCGATGCCGCGGGCCGTCGCAATAGCCGCGTCCGGATCGCCCTCGTAAATCTGGTCGAGCGCGCGCGCCGCCTCCGGGGAGAGGACGATATTTCCGGCGCGGACGGCCGGTGCAGCGAGACAGGATGCGACCAGCAAGCCCAACGCCGGGAGCCTTTTCACTTCACCCTCTTGAGCCAGCCGGCAAGCCATGCACAGGTCACGTACATCGCGAAACATTCGAGCGCAAAGGGAGGAAAGCCCAAAAACCCCGGCGCGGGCATCTCGAATATTTTCGTTTGCTGGAATAGGGGAAGCGTGTAGTGCCACTTCGCCGCCGCCCACTCGTTCCAGAATTCCCAGAGCCAGCCGCAAATCCATCCGGAGGCGAGAAAACCATAGAAGCGCCGCGCGAAACCGTCCGAGAGATCGCCGAGAAAGGAGGGCAATCGAAGCCTGCGGTTCACTGGATCGAGGACGAGAATAAATCCGATCCATACGAGGGCGAAGAGATACGAGGCGGCGCGCTGCGGCACCGCCAGCGGGACGACCAGGCACGCCGCACCGCAAATCATCATCGCGTTTTCCGCGGCACGCGAAATTTTCAGTGGCTCGATCGGGACTGGCGGCAGAAGAGCCTGCGCGAGGTCGGAGGTTTCGAAGATGGCCGGCGTGATGGTCGCGAAAGACCACGCGTATCCGGCAAGCGCAGCGGCCCATTCCTGCGGGACGCCGGTGTAGGTCCAGTTCCGCAGGCGGAGGTTATAGGCCTCAAAAATGAGCCAGAGCGGAACGGAGAGAAGCGCCATGCGCGCGAGCGTTATCGGGGCGTCATGCAGGCGCGAGCGGCCCGTCAGCGCGAGCACAGCCGCGTCGGCAATCAAAATCCAGGCGCTCCAGGCAATCGGCGTGAAGTAGGTGGCCACCGGATCGACGCCGCGAAACAACATCCATTCGGCGCCCGCGAGCGCGGCGATGCCCAGCCAGCCGTGCGCGGGAAACGGGCGCCGCCGTCGCGTGCGAAAAAATCCGGCAACGAGAACGGCGACGGTGGCGGCCGTGACGCCGATGCCGATGGCAAGCCGGAGGGGCAGCGAGAGCACGATTTTTCCCTGGGAGCGCACCCGTATGGTAGCGCAGTTCGCCGCAGTTTTCGGCGGGCGGCGAGCCGTTTCTTGCTATGCTCTGCCTGCTTTTGCGGAAGGAAAGCGCGATGAGTGAGGCCGAAAAACTGGAACGCGGGCTGGGCCTGGTCGAAGCGACGTCGCTCAATATGACGTTCATGGTCGGGATCGGGCCGTTCGTCGTGATTCCGTTCGTGATTGACGCCATGGGCGGGCCGGGGAGCCTCGTGGCGTGGGCGGCGGGAGCGGCGCTGGCGGTCTTCGACGGCTGCATCTGGGCGGAACTGGGCGCGGCGATGCCACAGGCCGGGGGAAGTTACGTCTATCTGCGCGAGGCTTACGGGGCGCAGCGCTGGGGTCGCCTGCTTTCGTTCCTGTTTATCTGGCAAACGTTATTTCAAGGGCCGCTGAGCATCGCTTCGGGGGCGCTTGGGTTTGCGACCTACTCCCGTTACCTGGTGGAGAAATCGAGCCGCGCGGCGGCGCTGGCCGGGGCGCTTGGAAAGCACGGCGACAACGTCGTCGCCGGCGCCGTAATCATTTTGGTGGTGGCGCTGCTCTACCGGCGCATCCGGGACATCGGACGCCTCTCGATCGTCTTCAGCGTAATCGTGATCGGCACAATCGTGTGGATCATCTGGGGCGGGGCGGCGCATTTCGACGCGCAGCGGGTGTTCGATTCTTCCGGCGGCAAATGGAGTTTCTCGTGGGCTTTGTTCGCGGCGCTCGGCCACGGGATGGTGCAGACGATCTACAGCTATCTCGGCTACTACAACGTCTGCAACCTCGGCGGCGAGATGAAGAATCCGGAAAAAAACATTCCGCGCGCGATTTTCATCTCCATCCTCGGAATTACGGCGCTGTATCTGGCGATGCAAACCAGCATCCTGAGCGTGATTCCGTGGCGGGAGGCGGCGCATTCGAAATTCATCGTCAGCACGTTCGTCGAGCGCGCCTATGGCAGCCAGTGGGCGGCGCTGGCGACCGCGCTCATTTTATTGACGGCGCTCGGATCCGTTTTTTCCGCGATGCTGGGATATTCGCGCGTGCCCTATGCCGCGGCGCTGGACAAAAATTTCTTTTCGATTTTCGCGCGCTTGCATCCGACGAAACATTTTCCCTACATTTCGCTGGTGGCGCTGGGTGCGGCGGCGTTGCTTTTCAGCCTGCTCTTCAGCCTGATCTCCGTGATTCGCGCCATCCTGGCGATGCGATGTATCATCCAATTCATCGGCCAGGGGGTGGGGCTGATCGCGTTGCGGCGGCGATGGGGGAGCGAGCGGCTGCCCTTCCGCATGTGGCTGTATCCGCTGCCGGTCGCGGCCGCGATTCTCGGCTGGATCGGAATCTTTATTTCCACGGGACGGACGCCGATGCTGGCTTCGCTCGCCGCGGCAACGGCGGGGATTCTTGTATATTTGGGACGCGCGCGGTGGATGCGCGAGTGGCCTTTTCAGGAGATCGCCCAGTGAACCGAAGGACCAGGTGGGGAATGCGAGTCGCGCTCGCCGCATTCGCAGTGACGGCGGCTCTGGCGCCGGCGCCGCGCGTCTCGGCGCAGACGCTCGCGCAAACCGTGGAGGCGATCAACCAGTCGCGCGTAGCCACGCGCATTCTCTACGTGACCGCGCATCCCGACGATGAATCCGCAGGGATGCTGGCGTATCTCGCGCGCGGTCTCGATGCCGACGTCGCGATCCTGACCATCACGCGGGGCCAGGGCGGCCAAAATGCCATCGGCCCGGAGCAGGATGCGCCGCTCGGCGTAATCCGCACCACGGAATTGCTCGCCGCGGACCAACACTACGGCGTGCATCAATTTTTCACCAGAGCCGTTGACCCCGGATTCTCGAAAAGCCCCGAGAGGACCATGAAAATCTGGGGCGACCGGATTCCGCTCGAAGACATGGTGCGCGTGATTCGGATGTACCGTCCGCAGGTGGTCATCAACGGATGGGGCGGCGTTCATTTTGGGCACGGGCAGCACCAGGCGAGCGGCCTGCTGACGCCGGAAGCCGTAGCCGACGCGGCCGATCCGGCGAAATTTCCGGAGCAGATCTCCGAAGGACTAGTGGCGTGGAAAGTTTCGCTCGAGCTGCGCCCTTCCGGCTTTGGTTTCGGTCCCGCTACGCCTCCAGCGGCGACAGGAGCCGTCCAGCTGCCGATCAACGACGTATCGCCACTCTGGGGCAAGAGCTACGTCGAGATGGGAATGGAGGGGCACGAGCAGCATCGCTCGCAGGGAACGCCCTCGCTTTTCGGCAATCCCTTTTTTCGACGGTCTATCCCGCTCGTGACCGAGCATGGCCAGGAGGCGGGCGGCGGATTCGATACGAAGCTTCTGGGCGAGCCCATCATGTCGCTGGCGGACCGTTTTCCGCGTCTGCGTGAATTGCTGGCGCCGGCGCTTGCGGCTGTGGACCAAAACCTTGCGAATGCCTCCAAGTCGGCGCTCGCGCCCGACCGCAGCGCGGCGGCGAGATTGCTAGCGGACGCGGGCAAGGAAATCGCCCGCCTGCGCGAAAAGATTTCGAGCGCGGGCGGTGAGGAAAGCGCCGGCGCGGTGTGGGAGCTGGATCGCACGCGCGAGAAAATCGACGCAGCGCTGGCAGACGATATCGCGCTTCCGATCGACACGCAGGCGGATCGTCACGAGCTGGTGGCCGGCGAAAACTTCATGATCAAGGTGAATTTTCTCGATCAGCCCGCCGTGCCCGTGAAATGGACGGTGGATCAGTCTTGCCTGGTGCTGCCCGAGGGATGGACCGCCACGCTAGATGCCCCATCCGGAAAAAGCGCCGCCTATCAATTTCATGTGGCCGTCCCCGCCGGGGCGAAGGTTCCAACTGCGCCGGCAGATGCGGTGCTGCCGTTTCCGCCCCCGCTCGTGAAGCTGGCTCTCCGCATGGACGTGGGAGACTACCGATTCACGATCGAGAAGCCGGTGGAATCGGCCGAGGCCAAAACGACGGGCGTCGAGACGTACCCGCTCGAGCTGGTCCCCGCGGTCACCCTGACGGTCGAGCCGGCGCAGGTGATGCTGCCGGAAAAGCGTGCGGCCTCGCCGGTCGAATTGCTGGCGCGCGTGCGCTATCACGGAGCAAAACCCGCCAGCGTGGCGATAGGTCTTGACGCGCCCGAGGGTTGGAACGTGGGCAAAATCCCGCCGCTCGATTTCTCCGGACCGGGGGATCATCTCATCCGCTACGTGGTGGCGCCTCCGGCGAAAATTGCCGCGGGGGCTTACGCTTTGCATCCCTACGCGCGGCTGGGGAATGAGACGTTCCGGACTTCCCTCGAGCCGATCCCGACTCTCCCGACGCGCGACTGGAGCCAGCCGGACGATGCGACGGTGCACGTGCTCGATCTCACCGTGCCCGAGGGATTGCGGATCGGCTATATCGCCGGCGACAACGATCCCCTGCCGGAAACTCTCAGGCAGATTGGCATCCAGGTGGACCTCCTCGACGAGGTGGCGCTCGCGTTCGGCAACCTCTCGCGCTATGACGCCATCGTCGTGGGTATACGCGCGTATGAGCTGCGTCCCGATGCGATGGCGGGAAATTCGCGGCTGCTCGACTACGTGCAAAACGGAGGGACGCTGCTGGTGCAGTACGAGCGAGACTTCGCCTGGAATAAACTGCTGCCGGCGCCCTTCAAGGCGGAGATGGCCGGGCAGGGGGTTCGGGTGACCGATCCGAATTCCCCGGTGCGGTTTCTCGCCCCGGACAATCCTCTGCTGAATTCGCCGAACAAGATCACGCTCGCGGATTTCAAGGGCTGGAGCCAGGAGCGCGGCCTCTACTTTTGGAGCACCTGGGACCCCCGCTACCAGGCCGTGCTTGGCCTCACCGATCCGGGCGAGCCGGAAGCGACCGGCGGGCTGCTCTACGCGCCGGACGGCAAGGGCGTTTATATCTACACGGGATTGTCGTTTTTCCGCGAACTTCCCGATGGAGTGCCCGGCGCGTACCGGCTGTTCGTCAATCTGCTGAGCCAGACCCGCCATACCGCTCCTCAACGCTGACATTTCCGTGTGCCCCGCTGGGAAACAAGACGAGACTTCGATTCGTCCGGCGGTTTTCGCTTCGTGCTATGCTCCGGACCGAATTAGGGAGGAGAGGCGAATGAAGAGGTTTGGCGGATTCCCGCGGGTTTGCGTTTGCTTCCTGGCCGCCGTGTTGATCGGTTGCCTTTCGTTTAACGCCGAGGCCGGGCAGAAAAAGAAAAAAACGAAGGATGCCGCCCCGTCCGCCCAACCCGCGCCGCCGCCGCTGGCCTCCGAATCGGATCAGATCGACCACGACATCGGAGAAATGCTCGCCGGCTTTCAGATCGGCGATATCGAGCTGATGCACAAGTACTACTCCGACAACGCGACGTTCGTAAGCGGCGATTACGAGCCGCCCATCGTGGGCTGGCAAAACTACGTCGCGATCTACCAGCGCGAGCGTGCGGCGTTTGGCGGGATGCAACTCATCCGGAAAAATACGGATGTTTTCATTCACGGGGATGTCGCCTGGGCGGCGTATCAATGGGAATTCGATTCGATGCTGAACGACAAACCGTATTCCATCCGCGGACAGACGACGCTGGTGTTCAACAAGGTGGGTGACAACTGGCTGATCGTGCACAACCACACATCGGAAATCGTTCCGCCCGCCGCCGCGGCACAGCAGCAGGCGGGGCAATCGCCGGCGCCATCGCGTGCACCTGTTCCGGTGAAACCCTAGACGGGCGCCGCGCCGATCAGAAGCTCTGAAACCCCTTGTAGAGCCAGAGTCCGGCGATGACAACCAGCAGCGTGCCGGAAACGACCATCAGCACTGTGATTGGCCTGCCGAGCTTTTCGATTCGGGAAACGATCACCCTCTGTTCCTGGGCCATCGAATCCCCCGCGGCGTCGAGGAAGATCTGGTCCTCCTCGCGGGTTTCGAGCGTGCTCCGGTAAATCATCACGCAGACCAGCACCGCCGTAATCACACCCCAACTCAATAGCAGCATCTGAAGCATTCCCATGGCTAACCTCCCCTACCAGCGGGCCGCGGGGGGCTGTGCCGGGCGGCAGACCGGCCCGTTGGGGGCCCGTTGGGTCCATTTGGGCGGGATTATAGCACTACCGGCAAGGAACGGGTGTCAAGCGGGGTGAAGCTCGTCCGGGAACTGGACACCCCAGAAATTGCGGGCGGGATAGAGGATTTCGACGCCCAATTCGAAGGGGGCGCAGTGCTTTTGGCTTCGGACCGAGATTACGCGGAATTCGCGCATCTCGTGGGAGAGGCCGTGCAGAACTTCAATGCGGGAACCGAGCTCGGGCAAAAACGGCAGGCGAAGCAGCGCGCCGTAGCGGCTGACGGAGACAGCCTCGGCCGGAGCGTCGTGCGGCTCGCCAGGGCTTTGGGTGGAAGTTACCTGCACAGGAATGCGGATACGGACTCGGCTAGAACGGCGACGTTCCAACATCGCGCGGGCTGTTGCCATAGAGATGCCCTCCTCTTCCCGCGAACCCAAAAAACCAATGTAGGAGCGGCGAGAGCGGAGGTCAATAGTACTTCGCCCGGGCGTGCTTCGTTGACAAACCGCGGGCTGCACGGCAATATGGACTGGCCACTGATTCCCAGGCTCAACTCACCGTCGACCTGGGGTCCCTTCGGTGTGCCTCACGAATTGCCCAAGTGGCGGAATTGGCAGACGCGCTAGCTTCAGGAGCTAGTTCTCGCAAGGGAGTGGAGGTTCGAGTCCTCTCTTGGGCACCATTCAACTTCCCCATTTACACTAGGCCGTTACACGCGGGGCTTTAGAGAACGAGAACATCCGCGGTGCGCGATCTGAGGGCGCCGTCAAAGGTTACCAGTCTCACGCCAGTGGTGGCCGCAAAGGCCAAAAGGTACGCATCGCCCCAGACCTTGGGCGACCGGCTGGCGAGCCGGGAGCGGGAGCGAAATTCCCTCTCGAAGCCCTCCGGTTCAGGCAGGAATGCCACCCGGCTGTCGGCCCAGACTTGATCCCACAAGCCCCAGGCCTCCGCCATGGTCTTCGCGTCCTTGCCCATGATCTCCTTGGTCGTGAGGAGTCTTAGAACGGTGAGTTGCGTGAATCGGCAGAAGAAGAACTGCTCGTCGCCTGACTGCTCGAACCACCGCGCCGCCTTCTCCGCATGAATGTGCCGCCCCCAAAGAAGGGCAAGCCACACGTTGGAATCAAGGAAATTCAACGTGTTCATGAATGCGTTCGCTGGTCAGATCGACCTTCGGGCCTTTGGAAACAATCAGGGGAAAGCGCACCCTTTTGGGCCGTGGGCGGTGACTTCGCAGAAGGACGCTTCGCACGCCCGCCAGCACCAACTCGCGAATGGATTGTCCCCGTGCGGCAGCCTGGTCTTTGAGCTTGCGATAGAGCGGCTCGGGAATATCCACAGTTGTGCGGATCGATGCTTGCTTCATTGCCAGAGTATCGCATGTTTGCCATAAATATGGAACACTGCAGATCTCGCCTAATACGAAGGCAGCGGTCAGTGCACGGCCGTGAGCACACTCTCCGCGTAGAGGGCGCCGTCGGGCCGATCCTCGTGCTTGAAATAGACGTATACGTCGCCGCGCTGGGCCGCTTCGGCAACCCGGTGCGCCACCCGCTTGCGAGCGGCCGCTGAGTATCTTTCCTTCCGCAGGCGGAAATATGCAAAGTCCGCGGTCGCCACGTCCGGCGTCTCGAGCTTTTCGCTCTCGGCCTGGCACAGCGCCAGATTCGCCTGTCCCAGCCGTTCATACACGTCGTCGCTAAACCACGAAGGGTGCCGGAATTCCATCGCGGCGCGCGTGCCGCGCGGTATTTTCTCGAGAAACTCCTCGAGGCGGGCGAGGTCGCACTTGAAATTCGGCGGCAATTGGAAGAGGACCGGGCCGAGGCGGCCCGCTTCGCCCAGAGGCTCGAGCGACGCCAGGAATTTGGACGTCCGCCGGGCCGCGCCGCGCAGGCGCTTGATGTGCGTGATCCACTGATGCGCCTTGACGGCGAATCTGAATTCGGCGGGGGTGGCGGCGATCCATTCGGCCAGCAGCTTCCCGTTCACGGTGTTGCGAAACGTATAATTCACTTCGACGGAATTGAGGCGCGTCGCGTAGTGGCTGAGGAACTGGGCCGGCGCGAGCCCGGCGGGGTAGAATTTGGGCCTCCAGCTCGTGTACGCCCATCCTGATGTGCCCGCATAGATCGTGCCCACGGAAGCTCTCCGGTAGCTGCTGCGTTTTGCTGCATACGATGCCGCGCGAAGGCGGAAGTCTACATCACAACCTGTCAATTTTTGAGATAGTATGCAGCGCCGGCGGATTTCGGTTTCAGGGCTCGCATCAGGCGCCGTGCCGCTCGCTCGGGAGGAAAGGAATGCCGCCATCTCTGCTCGCACTGATTTTCTCCGCCATGGAGCTGCACATTAGCTTTCCGCAGGACGCGGCGGCAAACGAACAGATCATGCTGCGGTGGCTCCATCTCGTCTTTGGAGTCATCTGGATCGGACTGCTCTATTTTTTCAACCTGGTTGGCAATCCGACGATGAAGCAGCTCGACGCGCCGGTGCGCGGCAAGGTTTTTCCGCTGATGATGTCGCGGGCGATGTGGTGGTTTCGGTGGTCCGCGCTGGTGACGGTGATTGCCGGATTGCGCTATTTCTGGCAGATTCTGGCGGCGGACGCGCGGAATGCCGGAAATCTTTCGCTGGCGTGGCACTGGATGGGTTGGTGGTTGCTTGTGTGGCTCGTGGCCTTCGCGCTGATCTATCCGTTTCAGCTGCCGCACGCGGGTATTCTCGACAATCCCTGGTTGCGCTCGATCGCCATCGCCGCGATTGCCATCGGCGCGTCGTGGGCGGTGCTGGTGCTCAACGCGAGCCCCCAGTCCTCCAACGCGCACCTGGCGATCAGCATCGGTGGCGGAATGGGTTTGCTGATGCTGCTGAACGCGTGGGGGATCATCTGGCGGGCGCAGAAACGGCTGATTGCCTGGACGCGCGCGAGCGTTGAGCAGGGAGCGCCGATGCCGACCGAGGCTGCCTACCTCGCGCGCTGGGCGTTCCTCGCCTCGCGCGCGGGATTCTGGATATCCTTTCCGATGCTCTTCTTCATGGGCGCCGCCGACCACTTTCCGTTCCTGAGCGGCATCGCGAACTGAGGCGGGTTGTGGAGGGTTGCGGAACGTGGAATATTCCGCGGGCGCACAACCCGCGGCGTCAACCGGTCGTCCTACCAAGAAAGTTTCGGAGGCCGCGATGAAGATGACCTTTCGATTCGGGCTCTCGATTCCGCTGCTGGCCTTCACGATTGCGCAACCCGCGCTTGGCTACGAATATCCGCTTTCCTCGGAAGCCGTTCGTGAGGCCTATTTTCTGGGCAAAGGGAGTTTCGAGAAGAAGCAGGCGTTTTTCCAAAAATACAAACACAACCTGCCGGTGCCGAAGACGGGAGCCGACGTGGCCCTCATCCAGGTCGAAACGCCCTTCGCTTGTCTCGTGGATGCCGTCGCCCTGGCCCCGGAGACCTATCACGCCCAGGAGGCGGAGCAGGATTTTCTGGGCAAGCCGGGCCAGTTTCGCGTGCATGTGGAAATTTACTTTACGCCGAGCTATCCGCGGCCAAACGACACGGCCGCGACCCTCGGCGACTTTTGGCGCGATTTCACCGTTCGTTTGAAGCAGCGCGCTGAAATCCCTGCGCGCGCCGTCCACGGCCGGCCAATCTACAGCGACGACACCATCAGCGGATACATCGGGGCGACGATTGATTTGGAATACGACGTGACGAAGATCGATCCGGGCGCGTCGACGACGATCGAGGTGGACACACCCGACGGGCAGCAAGTGGAAACTACTTTCGAGCTTAACAATTATCGGTAGGCAGAAGACTCGCAGGCCGCACGCCGCCTAGCGGTTCGGGTTCCCCTGCCCTTCGATGAAGTGAAAAGCATCCTCCATCGCACGCGCGGAAGCGTGCGAGCCTTTCGCGTCCGTGGTGAATTGCGGGCGGCGGCGCGCCGAAAATCGCGTGGGATCAAACGTGCCTCGCCTCGTGTGGAAAACCCAGACGAATTCGTACCGCGCCTTCTCCAGTTCGGATGTCGAAATGATCGCGGAGTCCACCATGGTCACGGGGTTGAAGTCCGAGAATCCGTTGTGGTCGGTACTCACCGGCGTGGGCATGGCCGACATGTAGGAATCGGAATCGTGAGCCAGCAGGATCACGTAGTCCACGCGCGCGAGATCGGGTGCGGGACAGATGCTTGCGTACTGTTTCCGCCGATTGTCCACTAGCCATTTGTATTGCGCCGGGGAGAGTCCGTACACGGAGAAAAACACGCGGCAGGCCGGGTCCGCGCTCTCGTTTTCCGGCTTCGCGTCGGGATAGTCTTCCGAGTCCGCCGCAGCCGCCACCGGCTGTGAAATCGAAATGTCGCGCGGTGGAGCGGCGCTCGGGCTATCCATGAGCGTGAATGTGACCTGTGAAACGGATCCCTTGGCGGGGACGACGGGGGCGGCCGGCTGTGGCGCCGCTGGATTGGAAGCGCCTGTTGCAGGCGCGGCTTTTCTGTCGGAGCTTGCGCCTCGACTCGCCGAGCTGCTCACTTTGGCCGCAGACTGTGCCGACGACTTGCTCGCAGCCTGCTTCATTGCTTTTGCGACGCCGGGAGGCTCGTTCACCGGCGCGTTGCTCGAGTGATGCCGGGTAGCCGGAACTGAAACCGCCGGCGGTGCGGCTGCGGTGGGTTGCACAATCACCGCAGGCGCGGCAGCCTTCGCTGGCTGCGCAGGCGGCGCAGGCGCGGGGACCTCAGGAGCCGCGTTCACATCCGGCGCGGCAGGCAATGTGGGCGGTACGACCACGATGCTCGTGGTTCCGGTTGGGGCGGGCCGCGGTGCGGCGCTCGCGACGGGCTTGTTGCTCTCGTCCGGGAGAGCGGGCAAATCGGGAAATGCGGCGTCGGTGACGTAGCCCTCCTGGCCGCTCTCGGTGCGAATCTTCACGTAACCCTTCACACGCGAGAGAATTTCCACGGGTTCGCCGCATTTCAGCCGGGTTGCCACATCGAAACTGTTCAGCGAGTCGTATACCCACACGCGGTCCTGATTCGGACCGCATTTCACAGCGCCGATATCCGACGCGAAGACGGGCGGAGTTATCCAGAGAGCGGCAAGCGGCAAAAGATATCGCAGCCAACGACTCATGTTCGCCTCCCATTCCCGAAACGGCTGGTCTTCCGAAGGCGCGTTTCTTGATTCGCGAGGGATCCGGGTGAACCGTGGCGCTTCCGCCTTTGCACGGAGCAGTAGTTGTGGACGGCGCAGGTCGATTCCCAGGATGACCGAGAGACAGCAGCGCCTAAATCCCCTCCAGGACTATCGCCCACGGCAGCCATGGCGAACAACTGGACGCAAGGACAAGATTGGTGCAGGGCAAGAGAAAGCGAAAGTGGCTTAGGAGCGCCAGCGGAGGGTCACCGGGCCGGAAACTGGGTGGGACATCGGCTGGCCGGTGCGCTTGGATTCCAGGTGCGCGGCTTTCAGCTCGAAATACCAGCGCGCCTGGCGGTCTGCGTCGTCCACCAGCATCATTCGATCTCCATACTTCAAGCCCAGGGCCTGTTTCTCGATCACTTCCGTATCCTGGCGGATGAATCTCGGCCCGAACACGTGGATGATGAACGAGACGATGGGGAACCACGGCAGAATGTTCCAGGCGGCGACAAAATCGAGCCGGCAGAGATCGCGCCGGACGGGCGTGACCGTGGTGCGGCTCGATAGCCAGTAGCGGCCCGCGCGTATCTGTTCGAATCGCTGGTTCGGCAGAACGAAGTCGATCGTCGTGGTGGCGGGCTCGCCGGTGATGAGCTTCAGGAGCTTGTACGGCGCGCTGTTGGCCGAGGGTGCGTGCGGGCTCATGCGGAAGCCGCCGGGGATCGGTTCGAACTGCTTGGCTTTTTCGCGAATGCTGCGGCGGCTCCGCCACCACCACGCCTGATGCACGAACGGCCCGTGCGCCGGGTCCATCAACCCGATGATGCCGTGGTCCACGCTGCACGGCAGATCGGCCCAGAGATGAGCGATCTGGTAGCGCGGGCTGAGCTTCGGGAGCTCGGGCGGCGCAGGAGGAGGCGCGGCTTCGGGCGCGCGGCCCTCAGGATTCGACATGAATGCCCAGACGTAGCCGTCGCGCTCCTCGCACGGAAAGCTGCCCGCGAATATCCGGTCGCATCGGAGCTTCGAATCGGCCATCAGCGAGGGGATGTGGCGGCACTGTCCCGTGTGCGCGTCGAATTGCCAGCCATGATAGGCGCATTCCACCGACGCGCCGTCGAAGCGGCCGAAGGAAAGCGGAAAGGCGCGGTGCGGGCAGACGTCGCGCAGCGCGAACGCTTTTCCGGCCGCATCGCGCCCGAGCACGAGCGGGACATCCAGAAGCATGGCGCGAGCGAGTTTCCTCCCGCGCAATTCCTCGCTCCGCAGCGCGGGATACCAGAATCCCCAAAGACAATCGCCGTCAATGTCGCGCGGTCTTGAAGGAGCGGCTTCGTTCATCGGCGGGGGCTTATCGTAGTACATTCGCGGCCCGCGCAGCAAAGGGGGGTCTAGTGGCATGCACCCTGCCCCTGTTGCCCGTCAACGTGCTGATCGAAGAGCAGCCAGCGCGCAATCAGGACCGCTTGATATGAAACACGCGCTCGGCATTGCCGTGATAGAGCTTCTCGCGCTCGGCGGCGGAGACGGGCGCGGAATCCATGAACGCGACCGCAGGCGCAGAGGGCTGATACGGATAGTCGATCGCCCATAGCACGTTATTAATTCCTAGAGCTTTGATCGAGTAGTCGAGCGCCAGATGCGATTCGGCGCCGCTCGTGGTGATGACGAAATTGCGCTTGAAATATTGGCTGGGCTTGAGTTTTATCTTCGGCGCGGCGCCCCGGTTCTGAGCGTTTTTGTTCATATAGTCGAGCCGCCAAAACCAGAAATGGACGGCCTCGCCCATGTGGCCCAGGCAAATCTTGAGCTTGGGGAAGCGGTCGAAAACGCCGCTCACGATCATGCGCACGGCGTGCGTCGAGGTCTCCATGCCGTAGCCCCATTGCGCGCTGTCGAGCCCATAGTCGCGCAGGGGCGCCGCGAAGCCGTCCGAGGCCGCGCGCGGATGGATGTAGATGCAGGCGTTCAGCGCCTCGGCAGCCTCGAGGATCGGAAAAAATTTCGGGTGGTCGAGATATTCGCTGTTTGTGTGCGAGTTCACGACGAAGCCGTTGAGTTTCAGCTTCTTGATCGCGCGCTCCATTTCCTTGGCGGCGCGCTGCGGCGATTGAGGAGCGAAGCTCGCGAGGCCGGCGAAGCGGCCCGGATGGCGGCTGATCACCGCGGCGAGACGGTCGTTTGCGAGCGCCGCAAGCTCCGAGGCCGTGTCGGCGTCGAACATCTGCACGCCCGGCGCCGTGAGCGACAACAGCTGCACGGC
The DNA here is from genome assembly GCA_035279445.1 of Candidatus Acidiferrales bacterium. GTDB lineage: Bacteria > Acidobacteriota > Terriglobia > Acidiferrales > UBA7541 > Palsa-295. Next base: position 54,878 of record DATEHV010000032.1, read on the forward strand.
GACGCCGTTGTTGTCCATGTCGCGAAGACGAGCCTCCTCGAGATCGAGCAATTGGGGAAGCAAGCGCGCCTGCACGTCGTCCACCTTCGCGTCGTAGATTCGCTGCACGAGAATCAGGTCCAGGCTGTTGCCGGGAGCGCGCGCGACTCCGCGCAGGCCTGCCGCGACCTCCGGTATCGAAAAAGCCTCTTCGGTGGCGATGCGCCGGATCGTTTTCTTGCTTGTGGTTTTGTTGGCCGCCATGGATTCGTGTCCTTTCAACAGCGGTTCTCGTTCTGTCGCGGGGCCGTAGCTTCCCGCGCCACGAAATAAAATGCAAGGGGGTCTTGAGCGGGAGGCCCGCAATCCGCGTAATGAAGGGGGAAGAGGGTTGCGGCCCGAGAATCGATGACCGCGCCGGTGGATCTACCTTCGGGCGGTGATTTGGGCTTTCTTGCGCCGCTCGCGTTCGGCTTGCATCTCCTGGATGCTCCGAGCTACGAGGGGCGAGTAGAGCGCGCCGACCCAGCGGGGGTTCTCCCACTCCGCATGGGCGGTGGTGGCGACGCCGAATTCGCGCAGAGCGGTATCCCGCTCCTGCGCCTGCCACTGCGTCACGGCGCGCGCCATCGTTTGCTCCCCGGGCCCCTGGGACGCACTGTTGATCGCTTGAAGAGCATCGCTGAGCCTGCGCAATTCGATATCGGCCCAGCCCAGCCTTACGAGCATCACCGCGTTTCCAGGACGCTGCTGCACAGCCTCGTTCAAAAGGTCCGCCGCGGTCGAATAGTCTCCTGCCAGGTAGTACCACCAACCCAGGTCGGAAAGTTCGCCGGGCCCAAACACGTCCTCCGGATTCGCGCGGATCTCTGCGCGTAACTGTCGCGCGGTTGCCGCATCACCGGCAAGCAACAGAAGTCCGCCGAGAGGCACGCGCAACTCCCGGGTGTTCCCGCTGGCCGAAGCCATCCATTTTCGAAATTCACCAGTCGCGCCCTGGCGGTTCGCGGCGGCGAGCGAGAGGGCGTAGTAATCGGCTATCTCGATGGTCCACGCGTGCTGCTCCAGGAGTCTCCGATACGAATCCGCCGCACCGTGAAAATCCGCCTGGGCGAACTGGGCCTTGGCCTGCACCTTGAGTGCCCTTTCCTGATCCGGGTGCATTTTCAGCGACCGCGCAGCGAACTGCTGCGCCTGCGCGAACCTTCCCGCCTCGAACGCATTCTCGGCTCGCGTCGTCAAGAAGAAATAAGCGACGGCCAGGTCGCGCTCGGGGCGAGCCGCCCAGTTTTCACTCGCGACCAACTGGTTGACCTGCGCGATGCGTTCCGACGACAACGGATGCGAGCGGAAATATCCTTCCAGCGCGTCGGTCGCAACTTGTGACATTTCGTCCTGCGGCGTGCGCGCACGCGCGTGAGACTCGTCGTAGAGGCGCTGGAACGTTTCGAACATTCGAATCGCTCCGTTCGCCGAGTACCCGGCCTGAACTGCCAGCCGCGTCCCTTCGCGGTCGGCCTCCAGCTCTTGATCTTTGGAGTAGCCGGCCTGAAAAATGTCGACAGGCAGGGCAAACAGGTCGGCGAGCGGAATTTTGTCGAGAGCCTCTTGCTGCTGCGCGCGCTCGGCGCAATGGTAGTGGTCCACGTGCTCGATCTCGTGTCCTAGGACGGCAGCGAGCTCGTCTTCACTGTCCATGAGCGCCAGCAGGCCCGCACCGATGTAGACGTGGCCGCCCGGCAGGGCGAAGGCGTTCACGAGCGACGCGTCCGGAAGATAGTGAAACTTGTAGGGGAGCCTCCGATGCGCGTGCGCCGCCAGATGCGACCCCGTCTCCGCAATGTAAGCCTGAATTTGGGCAATCTCCGGATCGGGCTGGCGGTCCTGCGTGGCGGCATATGACTTTGCGATTTCGTCGCCGATGCGAATTTCTTCCTGATCCGACATACGAGCGAAGCGTACCGGCATGCGCGTGAGTTCCTGCTCGGTGTCCGCAACCAGGTACAACAACGCTGCGGGACTCGCGGGCACATCTACTTTGCGCCGCTCGCAAACCGCGATCGCGGCCACGCCGATCATGCAAACTCCGCCGAGTGCAACCCAGCGCTTCATAGGTAATGCCTCAGCGCCTCGCGATTCCGCGTGTACAGGAACGACACGAGGAGCAATGCCACGCCCAACACGATGAAAGTCAGATATCGGTCGCGAGGACCCAGCCTCCATACGTCCACGAAAAGAATCTTGCCCGCGCACAAAAGCAGCAGGCCGAGCCCCGAAAGGCGGAAGCTGCGCTCTCCCAACCACAGAGCCAGCAGAAAAATCGCCACACCCTCCACGCCCCAGGAGAGAGTTACCATGCCATGCCTCATTTCCAGGGCGAGCAAGACCGTCAAGAGGCCCAGCGCGACGAAAAAGAATGCTTGCTCCGGTCTTCGGATCAAGGCGGCAAATACTCGTAGGAAAATCGACGACGGCGGTTCCGGTTTGTCTTTGCGGCGCAGTTTGAAAAGGATGGGAAGCGAGCCGAACAGGAGCGCCACCGTGGCGCCAACGCAGAACCATCGGCTCTCGGGAAACGGCGCCGGGAAATAGCTGCGCTGGTAGAAATTGTGCATCACCGTTCGCGCCAGAACTCCCGCGCCAACGAGCAGCGCTTGGTGAAGGAACACGCTCCGCCCAGTCCTCCAAGTCACCGCGAGCAAAATCGCGGCGAGCGCGGCCCAGGCCGCGGCTACCCAATCCGCCGGGAGCTCGAAGCGCATCAGCGCCGCAAGGGTAATGGTGCCGAACCAGCAGCACAGATTCGCCGCCCGGTATCGGCGCTCAGGCTCCAGCAGATCACCGGCTGCGTCGTGGAGTCTCCCGTACGCATAGAAAAAAGCGATCGCAAGAGGCACCACGGTATAAAAGCGCGCGCTGATTTCCCCGGGATTCCCCGAAGCATTCAGATTCACAAAGAAAATGCGGGCGAAACTCGCGAGAAGGGCTCCATATCCCTGCAGGCGCACGCCGAACGATTTGCTGATCAGTCCGGTTTCAAGCAAGACCACTCCGCCCACCATCCAGGCCACCGCCACGCTCACGGAGCGGAGTTCGTACCAGGCGAGCAGTGCCAGCAGGAACGATGCTCCGCACGTGTAGGCGCCGCTGACGATTTGGCGCAGGGCAAACCGCTGCGCGCCGAGCGTCAAACTCCTTTCATCCCGGGTCGTCCAACTCCACCGCGAGGTGAGGTAGAGCAGCAGAGCGACGAGGGAAATCGAGATCAGTCGCTGCGTGATGCCGCGATACGGCGTGGTGGCGTCCAGGTTGACGGCCAGCGCGCGCACGAGGGCGGCCGCCGCCAGAACATTCGCTTGGTATCCCAGGTCGCGAAGCGTCCATCGCGATCCTGCCAACGCCAGCGCCAGGCCAAGCGCCGCCCACGCGATCGCGGTCCACGCCTCGGGCAGCAGAATCCACGCGCCCGCCGCGGCCATGATGGCGCCCACGTAAGACATCCGCGCCATAAGTCGCCGGTCAAATTCATGGTCGAAGAGCGCGCTCCAGCGGCGAAAGACCCAATTCGAGTTGGAGTAGAAGGCGATCGCGGCAACAGCGAATAGAATTGCTATGCGAGGATGGCTGGTCACATTGCCGCCGTCCATTCGCATTCCATACACGCGCGCGGCATCCACGCTGATCATTTGGCCCGCCGCAAGGAGCGCAGCGAGCGCCCCGAGGCGCCGGAACACCACGTCGCGCGTCCATACGCCGATCAGCAGTACGGCTTCTGCCTCCGTCAGCCACAGGATCGCAAGGCGTGTGCCTGAGTAACGAAACGGAAAGGCAGCGACGAGCAGAATCACTCCGATCGTGCTCAGTACGATGACGGCCGTGCGACGCCGGCGCGTTATGCGCAGTTGGCCCAGGCCCGTCTCGATTCCGCCGATCGCCAAGAGCGCCCAGAACGCCCATTCCGGATGCGCGGACTGGTATTTGAAGAGCAGCAGCACCAAAACCGTATTCAGCAGCGCCGCGGCTGTCGATACATGTTCTTTGCGCTCGTCCTGCGGCCGCCGAAAAATGTAGGAGGCGCGAAAAACCAGCCAGTACACACCCAGAATGGCGGCGCTGGCGGGAAATTCCGCGAATGGATGCCGGTGGCCGTTCATCGGCTCGATGATCGGCCGCAGCCAGAGATAGTGATTCAGATAGCTGGCGAAAATTCCCAGGATCTCCAGTTCGAACCACTGCATCCGTCCGATGATTACTACTAGGCCCGCTGCCAGCACTGCGCCTGCGGACAGGCTGTAAGCGTTGGAATGGCTGATCGTCACGGTCAAAAAGGCCAGCAGGAATGCCAATCCCGTGGTCACTTGCGAGCGGTAGCGCAGGGTGTGCCACACCATCACACCGGCCACCGCGAGCAACAGCAGCAGGTCCGCGGGTTGGGACGTCAGCACCTGCGCGGCAGGCACGTGATACATTGCATAGGTAGTGAAATACAGCAGTGCCCATCCGCCGCCGACGCCGGCGCGCGCTAAGATCCGATAGCGATCTTGCCTCTCAAACCAAATGCCGGCGCCTAGGAGCACTCCGCTAACGACATACCCAACTAGAACTTTGCCGGCCGGCCCAAGCGTCCTGAGTTGGTACGCAAGAAAGAAGGCAACCCCAAGCACCAGGATCACGATGCCCAGCTTATTGAGCCAGTTCGTGCCCAGGGCCTCTTCGACATCGAGAGCGGTCTTGAAGCTTTCCATCATCGAGCGCGGAAGAGCGCTGCCGGCGGCACCCGGCCGAGCCTTCGCGAACATGCGCGAAAGAGCGGGGGGCGACAAAGGAGCGGAAATGACGGAAGCAGGAGCCGCGGGAGCCGCAGTCGCCGTTTGATCGATCCGTTTTTCGCTGGCCGCAGACGATGGCGGCATCGTGATCATGGGTGGTACGAGAGGTTTGGGGCGAACTGGCGGCGGCTCCGCAGAAGCTTCTTTCGGAATGGGCTCTGGCTTCGCGGATGGCGCCCCGCGCTCGCGAAGTTCTTTGAGCGCCTGATCCAGCGCGAAGACGCGACGCGTCAGTTCGGACCAGCGGTGCTCGTCTGCTTCGCGATCGCGCTTGCGATTACGGTGCGCGCGCCACACCAATATCCAGGGACCAAACAGGATCGCGATAATGACTCCGATATAGAGGATTGCATCCATGGACGCGGTCGCCGCACCGCTGTCACCGTGCGCGGGATTCTACTACGTGATTTAGTGAATGACTAGATACATGGGCGCAAATGAAGCAGTGGCGTGGCCCGTGGTCCGGGGCGAAAACGGCGCGAATTCGAGAGGAGGTACCTTCGTACTGAAACGGAATGGACCAAGGGCCTATCGACCGGGACTCGACTTGACAGCAGAATTGCCGTGGACTCGGGGCGAAGGCCTCGGGTTCTGCACCTCCATCACCCCCATGCCCACGAGCGGCCGGTCCCCCCACCGGCCGCTCCTCTTTTCTGCGATCTCCAGTTTTGTGATTTCCTGCCCGCGCGGCGTGCGCCCTAGCAGCGAAAAAGGCCCGGGCCGTCCCGAGATCCTCGGGATTGGCGCGGGCCTTTGCGGTTGCTGCTTCTGCGGCGGGGCTGCGGCGGGGACGAAACCGGTGCCGGAGTTCCGGAACCGGTCGAGCCGCTGCCAATTCTGGCGGTCCGCTCCGCCGGGACCGCGCGATCCGTGCGCGAAAAAATTCAGCGCGGACGCCGCGACGGCCGATAGCTCGCGAGCGGACGCGGCCGCATCCGGAATCGCGACGCGAGCGGCGGCGGCACGTTGTGAAGTGGCGCGCCGCAATTGCTGCACATCTCCTGCGGCACACCCTCGACGCGCAGCCAGTGGCCTCGCGCGGGACACCCCGGAGTCAAGCACTGCACCGTCCAACCGGGCAGATATTGCATCCTCATCGCCTCGCAGAAAGTGAATGGGAACGATGGAGGCCGGTAAAACAGGCGGGATTGTGCGCCGGGGCTTCTTGTGTGTCAAGGGGAATATATACAATTAGTAGGGGTGCGGCTCCCGGGCGTGGCGGGCGTCGAACTGCGCGGGAATTCGGGTGACGCTCTACTTCTTCGGGGTGCTCGAATCGCCGCCTGCAGGGCCAAGCTTGGCCTGCGCCTCGTCCACGCGCTTCTGCGCGGCGGCGAGATCCTGCTGCTTGGCGTCGATCTGATCCTGCTCGTCCTTGAGCGCGGCCGCGCCGGCCTTGTCGGAGGCGTAGTCGGGCTTGCCGTAATACGCCCGCCGGTCGAGCGCGTTCTTGCGCTGGAGAAGATCGAGATCGGTTTTCAGGCTGTCGAGCTGGGCTTTGGCGGAAGAGAGATCGGCCTCGGCGGCGGCCTTCTCATCGGGCGTCATCGTGGAGCTGGCGTCCTGGCCGGCGGCGGGCGAATTGGCGGGAGCGTTCGCCGGCGCCGAGGCCTGTCCGACCACGTTGATGTTGCCGGTCGTTGTCGGGATGTTGTCGTTGTCCCAGACCTTGGTGGACTTGGGCTGATCTTTCTTTTTCTGTTCCTGCGAGCGGCGAGCGGCCGCGCCGAGGGAATTATCCTTTCGCTGGTCCGAAGACGACGTTGACTGCTGCGCTTGCGCCGGGACGTTTCCCAGCGGCGAGAGCAGCAGAATCACGAGTCCCCATTTTGCGATGCTCATCGTACTTCTCTCCCACACGCGGCGTTCCACCAGTACATAGTAGCCGCGGCGCGGGGCGCGTGGCAAACGGCGTCGCGGGCGGCATCCAAAGAGGCAACTGTACGCACCGGCAGGCGAAGATTCGGCGGCGCGAGCGCGATTTTCAAGCGCAAAACGCGCGCGCGGCGCCCTTGAAAAGTGTGACACTTCGCGGGGGCATCGATCGTTTGTTTTGAATAAGTTACGCGGTGATTTGATCGGCATGGTGTGACACTTCGTTTCTGGATGCTGGACGCTGGAAACTGGAAGCTGGAGCCTCTGGTGCCGCAGCGCGGGATGGAATCCATTCGCCGAAACGGCAATTTACCCTGAGAGTCCGCGTGTGGCGGACCCAAGCGAGTGTCTGCTCTTGCAAGAGCGGCCAATTTCGCCGCCTGATACTCAAACTGCGCAACAACTACGGTCTTGTGGACCATGCGTCCATGGTTATGGAGAGGAGGCGGCGTGTCAAGTACGCTCGTTCGTGGACTTTTCTGGAGGCTCGATGCTGGAGGCCAGAGGCTCGATGTTCTGCGGCGAAGACCGTCCCACCATTCGGAGAGTGCGAAGGATGAGCTGCCCGCCTGAAGGGCGCCAAGCGTCGGACTTCCGGAGAATCCCTGACTACTTGGCGACGCCCGACTTACTCTGAAATTTGAACAGCACGTCAGCGATCTTGGTCTCTTCCTTCTCCGAGTCAATATCCCCGGATTCCTCATTGAGTCCGTACCATCGGTTGATGAGCCCGACATACTGGGCGGCGGACTTTGCGAAGGAACCATGTGCGTTCTTGGCCCCCGCGCGATAACACGCCAAGTAGCCCTCGACGAATCCGATGCGGTCTGCGGGAATTCCTTCCCGCCACCACTGCCCGTCCCAATAGCCATGACGTCCGTTCCAAATCTCGCCCCCCGCTACTGGTTTTCTCGAAAGAGGCTCGCGGTCGACAATTCGTATCACATCGTATACCGGAAGAGAGCGTTTATCCGGATTGTTCTGGTAAAAGTCGGTAACAGATTCTCTCGTCTCGACAAAGGTCCTTGCGTTGGCAAACTTCATATTTAGCTCGAATCGATAACAGTCGGAGTCGCCATTCAGGTAGCCATCCTGTTCCTCCGAGGTCAACAGAAGCCACCAGTGTCCGTTGTATTCTCTTGCAGGCCCCGTCGTACGGCCTACCTGCTTGGCTCTGGCGCCTCCTGCTAGCACCATCGCAACTAACAGCACTGCACTAAATCGGCCTAGCATCGGCGTTCTCCCTAATTTGGAGTGTAATACTTCGGTGCCGGAAGATGCGAATTGAAAGCGCGAGACGCTGGCGCCACGCCAACATGCCTTCCCACATTGTTGATCGTAGGATTCGATCCGTGATTGGAGGCATCCGGCCTAACGGTTGCAACGTGACCGTGGCCGTGGGGGTTGGGTTGAACGGCGATGACGATTTGTCCCTTGTTGGCGAATTGCTGAGCCTGCGCAGGCGCAACGGCCTTGTATTGGTCCGATTTAGCCAAGTTTCCTGCCATTTCATTCGCCATGGCGGCGGGAGTTCCTCTCGCCTGAGGGTTGTTGTTTGAGAGAGGTGCTAGCGGCGCTCCCATCGCTGCCGCGGTCTGATAGGTGGCGTTGTTGCAATAAGTATTTCCGTCTCTGGGCTGATTAGCCGGATTGTTTCGTGCCGCGTCTTGTGCCTGAGTAAGTTGCTGGGTGTCGTTTCCCTGAGGTGCCTGAGCGGCCTGTGGCTGGGCGGTTTGGGCTTGCTGCTGCTTGTCCTGATCGGTCGAGGAATCGTTGCCGCCAACGTCAATGCTGATTCGGCCGCTGTAACGTGGTTTCGTCGTAGTAAGGTCTGGATTGGTTTCGTAATGTCCGTCGAGGTCGGCGAAGGTTTCGGGATTGTCGCTGACCATGGCGTAGAGGTTCAGGGTTTGCGGATTCGCCAGGTTCGCGTAAGGCACGGGAGCAGGAACGGAGGACCAATCAGCGGAAAGCCAGCGGCCCAGACGAGAAGAATAGTAGCGCGCTCCGAAATCGTC
>DATEHV010000033.1:0-141724 GCA_035279445.1 Candidatus Acidiferrales bacterium
CACCCCGGCATCGCCAGCCACGAAGGTGTAGTTGGCTGGCAGCACCGCCGTTCCATCACTGCTGGTGAAGTGCACCGTCCCGGTGTAGCCCGTGGCGGTGTTGTTCAGCGCATCCTTGGCCGTCACCGTGAAGTTCGCGGCTGCTCCGGCCGTCGCCGGATTCGGGAAGCCCGTCACCGCCAGCGTCGCAGCTGGTCCTGCGGTCGTGTTCAACGTGATGTGGAAATTCGTCGTACCGCCGTCGCCGAGGAATGCCGACACCATGAAGAAGTACTGCGTTCCAGACGTCACCGGGAAGGACACCTGTGACTGCGCGACCCCGCTCCCGGCGCTGACGTTGCAGCCGCCCGCAACCGCCACCAGGCTTCCCGACGTGCCCGTCCAAGCCGACAGAATTGTCTCGTAGGGACTCGTGAGCGTGTCCGCAGTTACGGTTCCAGCGCTTGGAGCCGTGAACTTGTACCAGACGGTGTTGTCTCTGCCGCTTGCCGCCAGGCCCGGGCCCGACGCGCAGGACGGCGTTGGGTCGTTGACTTCGGTCGTCGCTTCGATGGTATTCACGGTGTTCGAGAACGGCGTGACCGACCCATCAATCGCATTGACGAAGTTATCGTTTGCCGGGGGCGCGCTCGCAAAATCGAGGCTGAACGTCAGCGTTCCGCCTGCGCCGGTCGCGCTCACATCCGTGACCATCACGTAGTACGTGGTTCCACTCGTTACGTTGAAACCGAGCAGGGCCGCCGCAGGCGTGCTTGGTACGGCAGCGTTGTTGCACCCTACTGCCGTAAACGAGTTGAAACTCGGCGGGTTGGTGGTCCACACCGATAGGATCGCGTTGTAGGTGCTGAAACGCGTGTCCGCGCTCACTTTTCCGTTTGCGGTTGCCACATATTTGAACCAAACGCTTCTCGCCTTGCTGCCTCCTCCGCATGCCGGCGTAGGATCCGGAAAACTGGCTGTATCGACCGTCGCATGCGTGGTGTCCTGCGTGCTGCGGAATGGAACGGCGCTGGCATCCGTCGCGAAGGCGATGTTGTCGTTTGTTGCGTCTGGAGCTTGTGCAACGACCAATGTTTTTGGCTCGGACGGCGTGCCACCGGGTACCGGCGTCGTAACCGAGATCGCCAAAGATCCGGCGCTGGCGATATCCGCGGCCGTGATCGAAGCGAGAAGTTGTGTCGCGCTCACAAAGGTCGTCAGCCGCGCGCTGCCGTTCACGTTTACCACTGCGCTCGACGCGAACCCTCCTCCGTTAACCGTCAGCGTGAACGCCGGCCCGCCCGTCGCAACGACCGAGGGAGAAATCGAAGTAATCTGCACTCCCGAGCCGGTTAAGGGCGCGCTTTGCGGCGATCCCGGAGCGTCATCGGCGACGTTGATCAAGGCGTGCTCGATACGCGCCGGCGAGGTTGGAGTGAACGACACGCCAACGTCGCACGCTGAGGACGCATTCAGAGTGAACGGCGGAGCGGAACAGGCAGGATTGGCACTGGCAGCGGCCGCCACGATATGAAAATCACCGAGATCCGTTCCACTGATCGTGAATCCTGTCGCACTCACGTGCAAGGCCGCCGTGCCGGCGTTGAGAAGCGTGGAGTTCATAGTCACGCTCGTTGTCCCGAGCGCCACAGGTCCGAAATCCACCGGCGTCATGATCGCGAGCGGTCCCGCGACGAATGGCAAGAGACCGATGATTTGGACCACTTGGGGGTGCCCGACTCCGTCGTCGGTCACCGTCAACGAGGCCATGCGAGTCACCTGTCCCGGAGGTGCGTCAGGCGAAAAGGTCATTCCGAATGTGCAACTGCCGCCATTCGCGGCGACGGTGACCGCACCTGTCCCCGAGGTTCCGCTCGATGGGAAGTTGCACGTCGTCCCGCTTGTGGGAGCTGCAAAAGAAAAGTTCGTGGCGTTCGTACCGGTAATGGTCTGCGCCGTAATGTGCAGCGCCGACGCCCCTGGATTGGTGATGGTGACGTTCAGGACCGGCGTGGTTCCCCCAATCGCCTGAGGTCCGAGGATAATGATCGACGGATTGAAGATTGCGAGTGCGCCTGGATTTTGAATGATTGTAAAAACGAATATGGTCCCGTTGGTGCCGCCCCCCGGAAGGGGATTCGACACCGTCACGTGATAGGTAGCCGGGGTCGTGAATTGAACCGATGTGGTGGTCAGGTCAAACACCGTTCCATTCGACGAAGGTGTCCCGCCGGATAAGGAAAAAAGTGGATTGTCGCTGGTATCGCTGAAGTTCACGATCGAGCTGGGCACAAACCCGCTTCCCGTAAAGTGCAAGGGAACCGCGGTGTAAGTCGATGCATTGCTCGGCGACATGGTCGAGGGACTAGCGATGGGATTCATTACCGTGAACGGCAAAGAGCTTCTGTCCGTGCCCGCCGGGTCGGTCAGCGTCACGCTGAACACGCGCCCATCCGTTAGCAGCGAGCTGTTCACCGAAATCGTCAGCTGCGTCGTGTTCACGAACGTGGGCGTTCCCACCGATACTCCGTCGAAGAGAACCACGGTATTGGAACTGAAGTTCAGCCCGGTCACGGTCACAGGCGTGGTCGGATCGTTCACCATCGCCGCAGCGGGCGTTAGCGAACTGAGTGAAGCAACCGGCAGCGGCGACACGTCGGTGAGCTGTATCTCCCACATGCTGCGCCCGTGTGTGGCCGCGCGCAGAATCCGCGACGAGCGCCGCATGGCAAGGCCGAGAATCGGCGAATTCGGCAGGCCGTCGCCAACGACAGTCCAATTCGTGCAGGGCGTCGCAGCCTCCGGATCGGGGCAGGAAAATACGCCGACGTCTGTCGCGATGTACAGTGCATCGTGAAGCGGGGTGCCCTGGTGATCGACGATGAGGTCGTTCACCGGTATGTCGGGCAGGTCGCCGCTGATGTCCTTCCAGGCAGTGCCGGCGTTTGTCGTCTTGAAAATGTGGCCTTTACCGTCGCAGCCGCCGCACGAGCCGAATCCTGAAAAAGTCACGTACACGATATTTCCCGTTGTATCGCCCCGCTTGCTCCTGACCGCCGTGACCTCCCGCGTCGTCGGCAGCTGGCCCGGCACGACATTGTCGACTTCGTTCCAGGCCGCTCCCCCGGTCGTGGTCTCCCAGACCTTTGCGTCGGTCGTGCCTACGAATACGTTGCTCGAACTCGAATGCGCTACATCGATCGTCGTGATTCTGCCGCTGGTCCCGTTCGTGAGGTCGGGGCTGATCGGGTTCCAGGAGTTGGCACCGTCGATCGACTGATAGACGAAACTGGTTCCGAAATACAACGTAGTGGGATTGCTTTCATCAATGGTCAACGGGGGAATGAATTGCATCCGGTCGCCGTGATTGATGCCGCTATCGGCGGGATTAAAAGTAAGTGTAGGTCCGGGAAGCACGGCTCCGTTGAAGACCGACTTCTGTACGAGGGCGTTGGCGACGGAGTCGCACCCGGTGTAAACGGTCGTCGGTATCATTGGATCGATTGCCGTAAATCCGCCGTCGCCGCAGGCGAACACATTCGTCCAATCGAGCGTTCCCGAGAACACCTCGGTGTCATTGTCCTGGGTTCCGCCAAAGCCATAGTTTTCGTCGGCGATTCCTGCCGAGGGTCCGGGATAGAATTGCGTGATCGCGAGCTGCGTGTTGTCGTCCACCCAGAGCGGCGGTGTAACAGTGGGATCGTCCGTCCGCCACACGCCGCCATCGTCGCCGATGTACAGTCTCGGGGTGGCGCCATTCGCCGCAAATACCACGGCGTGCGTATCCACGTGCGGGCGAGTGCTCGTACTGCCGCGCGTAAAATCGGTGCCTACCGTCGAGCCCGTCCAGGTCGTTCCGCCGTCCGTCGTTTTGAAAAGCGAGCTGCTGTTGTTGGTGAAAGCTCCCCCGCCTACCACAACGAAGTTCGAGTTCGCCGGGTGGACTCCCACAGCCAGGTCGTACCAGCATTGATGATTGCAGAACGCAGGGGTGGCGACGAGCTGGGTCCAACTTGTCCCGCCATTCGTGGTCTTGAAGAGTCCGAGCAGGTCATTTGAACCGACAGACGAATCCGCGATCGCCGCGTAGATGGTTGCGTTGCTCGTCACCGTAGACGTGGATGGCGCATACCCCAGCGTGATTCTGCCCACCTTCGTGGTAGGCAACCCGCCGCTCTGCTTCGTCCAGGTCACGCCTGAATCGGTGGATTTGTAAATGCCGTTCGCCGCATCGCCGCCCGCCCAACCCATCGCCGCATACGCGATCGCAGTCGTTCCTGCTACGACGGTTGGTTCGAAAACCACGCCGGTGGCCGCGATGCCGATTGGAGGAGTGCCCGCAGAGACCTCTGCCCAAGTCACTCCTGCGTCGGCAGACCTGTAAATCCCTCCCACGGTTCCGCCCACAATGAACGTGACCGCAGCCAGAACGATACTTGAGTTCCCGGGCTGCACGGCGATTGCACCGATATAAGCTCCGCCTGAGTTGGGCCCGAAAACATGGGCGAATGTCGTCGCACCCAATTGCGTCCAGGTTGTGCCGCCATCACTGGATTTTAGAATCCCCGCGCCATAGAAAGCGTCGCCACTGAAATTCTCTTCACCGGTGCCGACGTAGATCGTGTTGTGATTGTTGGGGTCAATCGTGATGGATCCCACCGCGAGCGACGGCTGCGAATCGGTGAGCGGCGTCCACGTCGCTCCACCGTCGGTGGTCTTCCACACTCCGCCTGCGGCCGCGCCGATATAGACCGTTTTTCCGGTCGCATCGGTGGGATCCACGGCAATTGCCGTGACGCGGCCCGACGCCGTCGGGAAACCGCCGTTGACACTGAACACTTCATTCACCGGCTGCGGACCCATCAGATGCCACAGCGCGTCGCCGGGAAAGGTGATGATGCCCGCGGCATTCACCACTCCCGGACCCGAGTGCTGCTGCGCCTTCATCCGGTCGCGCTGCTCGATGGCCTTCTGCAGCGCTCCCGCGGGTATGTATCCGAGCGGGTTCGCGCGCTGCTCGAAGAACCATTGCGCGCGCCGGCGAATGAGGTCCGCCCTTTGTTCCTGCGTCATCTGCTGCGGCCCGGCCGAAGTTGTCGCTGCCGCGCTCGTCGTCTGCTCCTTCGCGGGCTGCTGCTGTCCCTGCGCGGGCAGAATTGCGCCGGAAATGAAAATCAGAGTGATCGCAATTAGGCTGGACCGCCACGGCGTGGCGGCCGGAAGGGGGCTGGCCATGTTTTTGGGCCTCCGAAGATGCGCGTCGCCGGGACGCGGTTCTACTCTTTCTCTGGACCGAACTTGGAAAGCCTTAAAATACGCAACCTAACTGTCGGCTGCGCTTCAACATCGCCAGTTGGGGCACGGCAGCCCCAATAAAGGATGGCGCGCATATTGCCCTTGGAAAGCGTAGCTGTCAAGAAATTTTAGGTTACGGGAGGGCGAACGTTCTACGAAGTCGTATGGACCGCCTGTCAAGGCAAGTCGCGCTTCAGCACGGCCCTGGTCCGCGTCGAAATTTCGAGCTTGATGGATGAAAAACGCAGAGATGGTGCCGAGGGGGTGGAACGCCCCGTACCGCCTAACCTGTTTCTCCTGCCAGCAGTAGCCCTCCCGTTCGAAGGCGTTTTCAGGAATGCAGCCTGAACTAATCCTGTTTGACTTCAGCGGAAATGGGAGTGATTTAAGAGCGGAGCTAAGCTACAGAATCTGAGTTTACGGGTTCACCCAAACCAGCGCTAGGATGCGCAGAAAGAAGGGTGAGCCATGAACGAGGAGTTGACGAGAATGCAAGAACCAGAGGGAGAGGTAGGAACAGACCTGCCCGAGGGCAGGTCTGACGGACGCCGGGGTGAGACGGCGCGCCAGTTGATTCGCCGGGCCAAGTATGCCAGCCGACAGGGGAAAGTCTTTTGCTCTACCGAGAAGCTCGGGCCGTTTCCCAACTTATACGACGTGGAACGTGCAACGAGCCCTTGGGTGCCGGACGGGGACTACGGAGTGCGTGTGGAATTTGAGTACTCAACGAAACTCATCGTGGCCGACACACTTAGAAGCTATTTACGCCGCGGAGAGAGGTTCTCGATCATCGCAGAGCACGTTAGGACGGATCGGGACATTCTTGTATTCGCGCCGGTAGTGATGGGTTTCCCCTGGCTTGAAAGCGACGGGCGAGCGCTCGACTTCGATCCGATGTTTCTCAACAGAGACTTCTTTGAGAACTACATCGAAGATATCGATCAGTTCTCAAAGGTTTCGGAGACTCCCGAACCGCCGGATCCCGAGCCAATGAAACACGTCGCAGAAGCAGCCTTCAAAAGTTGCCTTGCTAAGATTCTCGGAGACGCGGTGCGGACCGATTGGGGCGGCGAAACTTCCGACTTCTACAGCGCACATCTGCACATCAAGGGAAGCAGGACCGCAGCAGCGTTCTTGCTGAAAGGCCCCGCCCGGTTTGAGCCGATGGGCCTTAACCATCTGGGGAAAAACAACGACCAGATTTATCGGCTGTCCCAGGAACCTGCTGGATTGCTTGTGGTCCAGCACTGCCACGACATCCTTCCCCCCGTGAGGGCGACTCTTCGCGCTTTCGCCGTTCAGCCGTCCAATCTGCGCAGGTACTGCTTGATCGATGGAAGAGATTCGCTCAGGCTCCTGCAAGCGTATGGTCTTTACAAGCAGGCTCTCGAAATGAGCCAATGAGAAGCCCCCGGCTAGGGTCGGCAACTTGCACACTGTTTTCGTAGGGAGGGAACGATGCGGCGATCAAACTTAGGAGCCTGGACGCTGATAGCTATGGTCGGGGTACTTGGCGGCGCAGTCCTCTCGCGCCCGCTTCGAGTGCGAGCGAGCAACGCCCAGGCGAGTGACCGGCCCGGAGATGCCGCCTACACGCCCACAAAACTCCAATGGGCGGCGCTTGAACTGCAAGCGGGCTATGGCCAAACCGAGTGGACGACTGAGACACCCGTCGTGGTCACCTTTTCGGCGCTTGACGATGGAAGAACCGTTCTTTGTTTGCTGCAATACACACCCGAAGTGTCAGCTGAGACTGTGAAAATCAATCGAGACGCCGAGCAAATAGTATTTAAGAAATTCGCAGATAGTCGCGGCTGGTCGTGGCTGCGTCTCCAATTTCAAGAGCAAGTGCTGCCACGTCCGTCGCGGTGACGAGCGGACGCGGCTTTTTCGCAAGTAGCCTCAAGCTGCCGGAGTTCCTCATCGCTGAGCACTGAAAGGTCCCACTCGTTATCTTGCTCCCCCCTTCGCTGACCGCGAAGGGAGCAACAGTCTCGTCCCGTGCTGGATCGCTCGCCGACGCCGGATGGTCGGGCTGACGCCGCATCAACTTGCCGACGCCACGGGCGTTTCCGTGAAGAAGATCGTTTGCCGAAACTGGTCGTTGCGATTCGAAGCGGGGCGAACTGGAGCGAATCCGGCGTGCACCAAAGCAACGAGTTAAACAAGTCGTGGCGGCATGCGCGTGAAGAGAAGAACGACGACGCAGAAGACGAAGAAGCATCGCCGCCCTGCTAACAGGGAAACTGCAGAGCGGAAACGTTCCAATCTCGCTTGGTTCGTAGCGGCGAGCGTGAAGTAGCGATACCCACCGGGCGTAAGCGGGAATCGCTCGGGGCGCGGAAAGGACGATGCCGCGCGAATCGTAGCGCGTAGGCTGCTCAACAGCCGCATCCCGAACGACCCCGAAGGGAGGGTTTTCGCGAGAGGTATTTGTCAGCAGCTCGGGTGGATGGCTCTCGCGGGAAACCGCGCCGCAGCCGAGATTCTCTTCGACCGCGCCTATGGCAGGCCCAAAGTGACGGCCGAATTCGCCGGTCGCGATCCCCTGGCGGAGTTGCTTGCCGAAATGGACAAGGTATTCGAGCGCATCGGCCCACCCGAGGAACAAATCGTCCAATGAGAATCGGCGGTCATCGCTGATGGCGTAGCACGTTCTGAACAGACTCTGCTACTCCCAGACCGCCGCTAAGCAGGAAAGCCTGGCTCGGTAGCGAGGCGAAGGCCGTATGATCCCATGCGCAGACTCTTGGGGGGCAGATCACTAAGAGTTAACTCCGTGCGATCCATCGTCTGTTTATCAAGGGAATGATTCCGAATTCCTCTGCCATAAATGTCACGCCAACGACGACCACAACAACGGGATGGCTGTCGAACGCGATGGGGAGTAACGGCACACAGGCCAGGAGTAATATCGTCTTTCAGTTTTCCGAAAATTGTAGCTGCAGAGTCCCTCGCCCAAGACTTCCTCTCACTCCGGAGCGCTCCCACCTATGACGCTTTGCAAGCGCGATCGATGAATCGTCGGTGTCGCCCCCACTTGCGTCGCAACCCATGACGCGAATCGGTTTGCCGACTCGCTGATCTCCTCAAGCGACTTTCCACGTAGGTAGTGGTGGGCCAGACATGCTGCAAACGCGTCGCCGGCACCGACAGCATCCGCCACCTTAACACTGAGACCCTTGTGTTCGACTGTTCTCTCTTCCGAAACGAGGAGGCTGCCACGGGCACCACGCGTCAAGCAGACCAAGCGCAGCTTACAATTGCTCAGCAATCGTCGAGCGAGCGTCTCTTCATCGCCCGAATCGAATCCGAGCAATGACGCGACCTGTAGCAATTCCTGGTCGTTCAACTTGACGATGTCTGCATACTGAAGCGATTTGCGCAACATTTCGGCGCTGTAGAACGGTTGACGGAGGTTGACGTCAAAAACAAGGAGCGTCTTCTTGGGCGTGTTTTGCAAAAACTGTTCGATCGTAGCGGTAGAGATGGGTGAACGCTGTGCGAGCGAGCCAAAACAAACTACATCAGCCCGAGCTGACAGCTGTTCCCACGATTCTGTCCATTCCAAGAAATCCCAGGAAACGGACTCCTTGATTGTGAATGTCGGCTGGCCAGCGGAATCAATGAACACTCCTGCCGTGCCCGTTGGGTGTTGACGGTCACGCTGGACGTAGGCCGTGCTCAGTCCAAGTTCTTGCATAACCCGACATGCTTCACGCCCGAGGTCGTCATCGCCGACACGGCTTGCGACTATGCCTCGATCTCCTAGAAGATTCGTCATATAAGCGAAATTTGCAGGCGCGCCGCCCAAGAACGTCGCCGACGGCAGAAGATCCCACAAGACTTCTCCCAACCCGATCGTTAGAGCTGGGCTAGTCACAGAACCGCCTCAGCACCACGAAGCGGTGCAGGGTGCTCCATACCTTATTGAAAGAGCCTGGGTGCGAAATCCAGCAAATATTTTCGCCACACCGTCCAGACATGCGCTCCCGAACTTTCGAACCACACATGTTCGATTCCAGCTTTTTCCAAAGCTTCGTGAGATTCTCTTACGGGAGCGAGCAGAAAATCATCGCTTCCTATTCCAATCCACAGCAAACGAAGTTGCTCGTTCACTTTCGCGGGATTCGCCAGGATGCCGTCGTAGTCCTTCGTCGTGTCTGTTACGGCGATGGCGGGACTGAATGCTCCGATATATCCGAACTGGGCCAAATGATTGAGCCCGATACGAAGCGCCTGGCCTCCGCCCATCGACAGGCCCGCCAGTGCGCGATGGTCGCGGTCGGGTATAGTGCGAAAATGGGCGTCGATGAAGGGAATCAGCTCAGTCGAAACGATTCGATCGAACGAGGCGTAGCGCTCATTCATGAAGGAGCGTGATACGGGCCCCGACGATGGTGGACTGGAACTAGAGCCAGTCCGATCCGGGGCAGGAGGCTGAAAATTCACGCCGGTCATCCCGTTCTCGTTAACTATAATCATCGGCTTCGCTTTGTGAGCCGCAATCAAATTGTCCAAGATGAAATTCTCGTGCCCCTGATCGCTCCAAGCCGCTTCATCTTCTCCGAACCCGTGTTGCAGGTACAAGACCGGATATCGCGAAGCGCCGCTGTCATATCCGGGAGGCGTATAAATGAAAATTCTTCTTATTTCGCCCGTTGTTTTTGAAAAATACCATTTCGTTCGGACAGTGCCATGAGGCACATTCCTAACGGCAAAAAACTCAGATTCTGGTGCGGGAACTTCTAGGCCACTGACCTCCTGTCGCGCAGCGAAAAACGTCCTGCTTCCAGGGTCGTTCGAAATAAATCCATCAACGGAAATCGCGTAGTAGTGGAAACCGGGCAGAAGCGGCTTTGTCGTCACTTCCCAAAATCCATCCGTGCCCTTCGTCATGTCGTACGTCGACTGGCCCAGTTCCATGAGCAGCTGAACTTTCTGAGCTTGATCGGCCCGGACCCGAAAGGTGGCGCTCAGATCGTCGTTCATTCGCGGGAATTCGGCGCCCGGTATGTTGGTCGGAGCAGGCCCCGGATGAGTCCCCTGCGCATAACTAGGGCCGCACGCTAGCATCACAGCCAACAGCAAGCATTTGACTGCCACTTTTCGCTCCTTAACGCTTCTAAGACGCCGCCGCGAGCCTTTTCCGACGCCAACAGATCACTGGTTCTTGCGGACGGCCACGAAGCTAGTTAGAGCTGAGAGGTCAACGGCAGCGGCCATAGCCCTGTAGCCCGCAGCGCTAGGATGAAGATGATCGCCCGATTGATAATCATCGCGAATCCGAGCTGGATGATTCGGGTCACGTACAGCGGCGTCAAAATCGAAGACGCCGTCAAAAGCGCCGCTGGTGCGAATCCATTGATTGACAGCCTGGCGAATGGCTTCTCCATCCTCGCTGTAATAGTCGGCACCCTCATAGGGCGTCAACGTAGCCCCGAAAACCCTGATTCCATGCTGATGGGCTCGTTCGATTACTTGCTGCAATCCTGCGATCAGATCGCGAGCGCTAACTACCTCCCCGGCAAACGGCCCCTCCTTCGGAGTTCTGCCGCCTGGAACTGTCTGTGGCTTCATATGTGGCCAGCCAATGTCGTTGATGCCCTCGAGTATAATCAGGTTCACCACACCTGGTTGCGCCAACACATCGCGATTAAAGCGGGCGAGGGCGCTGATGCCGGCTCCGTCGTGTAGTATGCGATTCCCGCCAATTCCCTCGTTAAGTATGGCTAGCGTGGTTCCATGCTCACCCGCCAGCCGAACGGCCAAGAGATCGGGCCAGTCGCTGTACTCTCCTTGTTTCGCTCCAACTCCATCCGTTATCGAGTCGCCGAACGCGATGGTTGCCGCCACTCGTTCGGAGCCCCAGACCTCGACATCTGCCAGCCAGTACCACGACGTTCTTACTGTGGCGTTCGAAATATCCGGTTTCGCAGTGAAGTCCCCAAGCCCGGAAATGTAGGTTTCGTGCTGCGCCCAGAAATGAATGGATGACCCAGGAGTTTTTTCAGGCAAGTAAATGCTGATCGCCAGTTCCGCGAAAGGAGGCACCTTCAAGTCGACCGGATCGCTGAGCATCGGCGCCCCAGGGGGGATGCTCACCAACCCCTTGCCGCCGAACGTCAAAATACGATCAGATTGAGGGATAATTTGTGCGCCCTTTGACACCAGGGCGACATGCGCCGCACCGATAACGATAGCGGTGGTTCCGAATGCATTCGAGAACCGGACCCGCATGCGTTCTCCACCGATGGTGGGTCGTACAACCATCCGAATCGTCTGATTCTCAATAACGGGCGAAGCTGGGAGATTGGGAAAAGGCAGCGGTGTGTGCACGGCATCGCTCCAGGCGCTTACCCAATGCCCGCCCCTGTTGAGATTCTCAGCCCTGGCGGCAAAGCTCAAGATCGCTGCTACAATAACCGGTAAGAGTACCTTCGATTTGGTCTTTGCCAACGTGCCGACCGTCTTTTGTGTCATAGGAAGCGTTTGCCCCACCGTTAAGTGAAAGAACCCTTAGGACGCGAGTGGCGCCCTCACCGTCTTGAATTTCACGGATGAGCAGCATCGCCCAAGTGGTGATCAAAGAATCGGATGATTACGTTCAAGGCGTCCCTCGACTCGGGGACATCCATGTTGTAAAAGAATCCATGGAAGAGCCCTTCCCAAACATGGAGTTCGGCATCGACGCCTAGCTTCACTAGCTGCTCATGTGTGTACAGAGCCGAACTCAATTCAAAACCGCGTGTCCCGGTGATGATGAGTGTGGGCGGAAACTTCGCAAGAACTTCGCGTGAATCGATTGGTGAAACGAGCGGATTTTTCGGATCTGTTCCTGCAAAATAGCCGAGGCGTGGGGGTGCTCCTGACGCGTCAGCCGGCATTACACGAGCCTCGCCCAATGGCAGCGCAGTATATTGTGCATCACCACCGAATGCGCCGCCCGCTGAGGCGCAAAAGATCCCGATTGCACCCGGCAAGGGAAGCGAATGAGTTTCAAACCACGCTATGGACATCGCAGTCTGTATACCACCGGCAGAGCAACCGTAGATGCCAATGTCTTGAGACTTGTGCGACTTGAGGAGTTCCCGATACACGCTGGCGACGTCTTCGCTGGCAGCGGGAAACTTGTAATCTGGACCCTCGCGATAGTCGACGCTGACTACGTGAATTTTGCCGAGCGCCGCGACGGGAATCGATTCGAGTTCCGCGCATCCTGGCCAGCAACCAGAAAAGCCACCTCCGTGAAGGTCGATGAGAACTCGCTCTTTGTTTTTGGCCGAAACTCCCGTCTTAGGCGTGTAAACGTACGTATGGACGCCGCCGATTTTCTGGTCTTTCCTCTCGACAGAAAACAGTTCGTAGTCACGCGCGATATATGGCTTCATAAAGCGCGGCACGCCTGCGTCTTGCTTCACAATTTCCGGATTTTGCATGTCCTTCAGATGCCGCGTTACGTACGCTTTTGCTTCGGGACTTAGAAAGGAGGAGATTGGCACTTCTTGAGCGGGAACTTTCACCGTGCCGTTAGGTTCCACAACCGCCGTTGGCGGACTTTGGAGACGCGCTTCCTGAGCCGATGTCGTCCGGAAGGGTAGAGCCATACTCGACAGGCAAAGAAGCAGGATCAAGCGACTCTTCATGAATGCCATCGGCCCCTCTTTGAACAACGAGATAGGATCGTGCTGATCGAAAAGTGCGACACCGTCTAATTTCGGGACGATGGCCCCACAACGTAATCAAAAGTTGAGCCGCAGTCCGAACTGAATCGCGCGCGGTACACCGGCATCGGCAGTCACTATCCCGAAAGGCGCACAAACACCACCGCCATCGAAGATACACGGATCTGCAAATCGGGTGCGATTGAACAGATTGAAGAACTCCGCTGTGAACTGCAGATTCACTCCCTCCGTGATCGGTGTGCGCTTTGCGATCGAAAAGTCCCAGTTGTTCTGGTAATCCTGACGCATAGTAGGATCTACCCGCGGCGCGTTTCCGAATGCCACCGTGGTGCCCGTATTTACGGTCGGGAAGCACGCGGTGTTGAACCAGCCATTGGCTGCTCTGAATTGGCGCGAGCCCGGCGCACTCTTGTTGCAGCCAGGCAGAATGTTTGGACGCATCCATAGGCCTTGTGCCCCGAAGTAGCCTGTGCCGCCGCCGAGCTGGCTGAGAGCGGACCCTGCAAAGAACTGCGATATGGCGATGGGGACTCCGCTCCGGATGGTGGTAATCCCGTTGACCCGCCACCCTGAAACGACGCCGCTCAACACTCCCTGAGCGCCACCCAGGAGACGTTTGTCGCGGCCGAAGGGCAGATCAACGCCGTACCCGATAGCCAGATTCTGAGGAATGTCGTAAGAACCCAGCGAGTACTCACTCTTAAGATTGTCGTTGTTCTGAATTGACCCACCGAAAATACCTCCCTCGTCCAGGAAGGCAGTCACGCTGTCAGTATTCGACATCAATTTCGACCAGGTGTAGGCAACGGTCAAGATCCCATTGCCACTGAACCTCTTCAGGAAGGACACCTGCAAGGCATTGTAGTTGGATACACCCTCGTGCGGATCCAACTCGAGGACGCGCCCGAATTGCGGATATGGCCTCAATAGCTGCCCAGCGGGCACCGTGGGACCAGCAAGAGGCGACCCTGGAGTCGTAATGATCCCCAAGAACGGATTCGGGACCTGGGCCAACAAAGCAGCCGGTCCCAACGAAAAGTACTGCTCCGGCAGCTGATTCAGGCCGATCTGCGGAACGGTCGCCCACCCTTGCAACAGAAGATGCGTGCCTTTTGATCCCGCATACGCCACCGTAAGAGACGAATCCTTGCCGATTTGCTCTTCTACTGCGGCGTTCCACTGCTGCACATACGGAGTTGGGGCGCCGGGCACGCGCATGGCGAAGATGGCTTGTCCTAGGAAGTCGGCGGGCGGGAAATTACGTCGTAGCGGCTGGTTGATCCCGTTCGGAAACGGATTCTCTACGGTGGCCTGAATATTGTCCACGCCCCCGGTTTGAACGCTGAAAGTGTTGGTAACGGATGTCGGAGCGCCATTGATCGGCGAAAGGTCCGGCCCGTCTTGACCCAACGTTGGCGGCGGATACGAAATGCCATACGCCGCGCGCAGCACAGTCCTATCCGTCAAGCGATAAGCAATGCCTAGCCGCGGCGAGAACAGTTTCCAGTGCAAGAAGTCTTCTCTTTGGGACGGCCACTCCGGAGAGGCGACGAGGGCGACATCGCCCATAAGTTGTTGCTGCTTTCCCGTGACGGGATTGAAGAATGATTCCAGCGGGCTAGGTTGATTCGGTAGAAATACAGTGTCATTGTTTCTCGCTTCTGAGTAGGTACTCGGCTGATCCCAACGTAGGCCTGCCGTTACTGTCAATCTTTTGGTGGCCTGGAAGGTATCTTGTACAAAGAATCCGTAGGCTGTGAAGTACGCCCTTGAGCCGCCACCAAGGAAAGGCGTCATGCCGCTACTGGCTGGGATCCCCAGTAAGGCTGACGCTACAGAGCTCCCACCCGTCGCCCCGGTTGCGAAGGACGACGCGGTAGCGAACTGGTTAAAGTTCACCGAGACGTTGTTGTTGTCTGGGCTAGAAATCCACGACACCCGGCGGACTTGACCACCGAATTTGACCTGATGGCGCCCGGCAATCTTGGTGAGAGTGCCGGACAATGTGTACTGAGCCTGGTGCCAGTAAAGCTCAGAGCCGACACCATTACTGCCCGACAAGGACCCCAGGCCGTTGCCGTCGGCGAAATTGAGCGACGGCCAGTTTGGCGGGGCGACGAGTTGGTTCTTAACGCTTGTCCAGCCGGCACCGAACTGCGACAAATCAACATTGATGCTGTCCGGTAACTCGTCTTCAAATGCCCTTAGGTACGCCAGCCGCACATCCAGAATCATGGAAGGGCTAAAGGCATGAGTTTCACCTAAGGTCGCCTCTTGGGTGTACACGCCAGTATTGCCCTGACCCTGCGTGTGCGTCCCCCACGCGTCGTAGGGGTCGCTTTGCGCTTTCCAATACGTGTATCGGGCGAATAGAGCGTCTTTGTCGGAGAAATGGTGGTCAACGCGCGCGTTGTATTGATTGTTGACGCCTCCGGTGGCGTACGTACCAATGAAGTTGTTCACCAAGGCAGTTGCGTTAGGGCCTTTAGGCGTCGGGTAGGACACCGCAAAGAGTTTGAGCGCGCCCAGGTCAAGCCGATTCGGGCAGATTACGTTTTGCACTCCATTGCATTGAATTATCGGATCGCCTGGCAGGCTATGGTCGTAGATGTTTCCGTCTTTACCAAGCGCAGCAGCCGCGGCCGCAACGGCTCTAAAGTCGCCACTCAACTCGGCCGGCGTGGGAACTGTGCTTGTGGCTTGGGCAGTTGTTTGGATCACCTCACGCTCGAAACCGAAGAAGAAGAATGTCTTGTCCTTCTTTATCGGGCCGCCGATTGTCCCTCCGAATTGATTTTGAATGAGTGGCGCGCGCGGAAGTTTGTCAAGATTCGAGAAATAGTCGTTCGCATTGAGTACCTTGTTGCGCAGATACTCATAGCCAGTGCCGTGAAAGGTGTTGGTTCCCGACTTAGTGGTGATATTGACCACCCCTCCCGCGTAGTTACCATATTCGGCGGGAACATTGTTGGTCTCGACGCGGAACTCCTGCACCACATCTTGCGATGGAATATAAGAGTTAAGATTGTTTGCAGGGCCATTGGAGGAAACACCGTCCACATAGAATTGGCTCTGGTTTCCGAAACCTCCCCCGATGGCGTAGTTCCCGAACCCGATGGAGTTCGTTCGAGCCCCAGCGGCCTGGTTCGAGACGGCGTTGCCGTAGGTGTCGCCCCCTGCGATTACGCCTGGTACGAGCGTAAGCATGTTTTCAACGTTCCTGCCGCTTAGAGGTATGCTTTCCACTTCTTCGCGACTGATGGTCGTCCCCAACGAGGCGCTGTCTGTTTGCAGTGGCACCTCGGCGGTCACTTCGATGGTCTGGGTTACGCTTCCCACCTGCAGCTTCGCATCCGCGCGTGTCGCAACGCCGACTTCGACTCGCACTCCATCTTCGTTGAAGCCCTTGAAGCCTGCCGCCTCAATGGTGACTCGGTACTGCCCGGCAGTTAGATTCGGAAAAGCATAGGCACCCCCGGAATCGGTCTGCACGCTCCTCGTTTCGCTCGTGCCTGAATTGGTCAGCTTCACCGTCGCCCCGGCGACCGTTGCCCCGCTTGGATCGGAAACAGTTCCTATGACCGATCCGAAGGTAACCTGCGCATCTACCCGCGCGCAGAAAACGGTCATCACTGTGAAGACAAACATCGCCCCTGCCATTCGCCTAACTGGGCGGGGCCGATGCCCTACACGCGCAACACGAAGGAGAGGCCGCAGAACGTTACGCATCTTTATCACTCCCTCCACACCACAGACGACAATCGACAGAGTTTTGGAAGCTGACGATTCGGACACCCAATCCGATCCTTGGCTCTCGTGGACGTAAAACGATCACCCGATCAACTGCGACAAACATGCGCTCACAGAACCATGACTGGAGCACGCTTGTAACTCCGGTGCTCGAAGTTGTCAAGCCACTCTGTAGACAGCTATGTAAAAAGTTGTCTATACCACGCGCGGATGAATACAATCGGATAGACCACTTCTGCCGTTTGCCGAATCGTTTCAAGGGAGGGGGTCGTGCGGCGGGGGAACGAAGGGCCTGTCCGTCCGGTCCCCAGCGCTGGACTAAACCGATCTGGTTTCGCGCCGATCTTTCTTAAAAGACATCCCGCAGGATTTGCGCACAATCAGTTCACATCTCAGGAAAACATCGCGCGGGGGCAAGTCGGGATTTACAATCCTGTCAAGCATAACCGCTAGCGCTATCCTTCCTAGGTCGCGGCAAGGCTGGTGCAAAGTCGTAAGTGGGACAGGCAGCAACCTCGCATATTTCACATCGTCGATTCCCACGATGCGGATATCTTTGGGGATGCGCTGACCACGCGAGATCAGAGCGTGCATCAGATCGCCGGCCGTGAGGTCGTTGGCGCACACGAAGGCGTCCGGCCGGTCGCTTTTCAACATGGACTTAATGAATTTGGCGTCGGAAGTGTCTCCGATTCTGACCAAGTCGCGACCGGGCTTGCCGGGTCGCGATTGTAGCGCCTCCCGATATCCGGCGATCCGAGCATCTACTGTAGGTGCGGAATTGGGCCTCGCGAAGAAAGCGATTCTCTTGGCTCCGGCCGTAATGAGGTGTTCTGTAGCTAGATATCCAGCGCGGCGATTATCGATACCGACCAAATCATACTTGCTGCGCCGAGGATAAGGCTCAAGGCATCTGTCAAGAAGAACGACCGGGATACGGGCTCGATCAAGAGCCGCCACGATCCGATGGTTTGACTGGAATCGATTCGTGCTGTACTCGACCGGGGCAAAGAATACACCTGACACTTTGCGCGAGATGTAGTGCTCGCAGAGTTGCTCAGCCGCCTTCTCCTTGTCCTGTTCACTCGACACCGAGTTTCCCCAGAGCAGTGAGTGATGCATCGCCTCCTGCGCTTCCATCATACCTTTGCAGATCGCCTCGAAAATTTCGGTTTGCCCCAACTCCGGAATTAACAGTCCGAAAATATGGCTGCCTGATTGTGAATTCGACGATACGAACGTTCCAGAACCAACGCGCCGGGTTACCAGCCCTAACGTTTGCAATTCACGCATTGCATGGAACACTGTCATCCGCGACACCCCAAAGCGTCTGACGAGTTCAGACTCGCTGGGCAAACGGCCGCCGGGTTTATAATGGCCCGAGCAAATGTCCTCCTGAAGTTTCTCAAGGATCTGACGGTATTTGTGGCTCGACATTGGGTGTCCCCTTGTTCCTACTGGTCGCACAACTAGCTATTCGGATTGGAATATTACCATAGACAACTTGATCGTTGCGACGCAGCAATATCCTTGACAGTTTACGGCATGGGCTTTAGAAGTGCTCTCGCCAGCTGAGTTACAAAACAAGGAAGATTTTGAAGAATCAGGTCCAATTGATCGCTTACGCCGACCGTCTAGCCGGAGGCTTAAAGCAACTGAAAGCGATTCTCCGCAGTCCTCTCAAAGGTGCTTTTGGCAGTGTGCATCTACTGCCTTTTTTCGTCCCAATCGATGGTGCCGATGCCGGCTTCGACCCGGTTGATCACACCGAAGTCGACCCTCGGCTCGGCGATTGGGGTGACATCCGCGCACTCAGTGAAGAGGTTGATTTGATGGCCGATCTCATCGTCAACCACATATCAAGTGACTCTCCGCAGTTCAAGGACTTTGCCAGAAATGGCTCCAATTCGCCATTTGCAGGAATGTTTATGACCTACAATCGCGTTTTCCCTCTCGGGGCGCGCGAGCAAGATCTCGCGCGGATATATCGCCCGCGTCCAGGACTGCCGTTTACGGGCGTAACCCTGCAATCGAGCGAGAAACGGCTCCTGTGGACCACCTTCACGCCGCGACAGATCGACATCGATGTACAGCATCCACAAGGAAGGGCTTATTTGAGCGCAATCCTCAACCGATTTCAATCGTTCGGCATACGGATGGTTAGGCTCGATGCGATAGGCTACGCAATCAAGAAGGCCGGAACCAGCTGTTTCATGATACCGGAGACCTATCGCTTCATTGCGTCTCTTGCATCAGAGGCCCAGGCGTTGGGAATCGAAGTTCTTGTGGAAATCCACAGCCACTATTCGCAACAGCTCGAAATCGCGCGACAAGTCGATTGGGTTTACGATTACGCACTTCCGCCGCTCATCCTTCATTCACTCTTCGCCCGCAACGCTCGAGCCCTCGTCAACTGGCTTCGAGTTCGCCCTAACAATGCAGTTACAGTGCTCGACACCCACGATGGTGTCGGCGTTATTGATGTCGGCCAAAGCCGTGAGGGTCAACGCGGCCTTTTGACGCCGGACGAAATTGACAGTCTCGTTGAGACAATCCATTCACGGAGTGGCGGCCAGAGCCGGCTTGCTACAGGTGTCGCGGCAAATAACCTCGATGTCTATCAGGTGAATAGCACTTTCTACGATGCCATGGGACGTCGAGGAAACGAGTATCTCGTAGCGCGCGCGATTCAGTTCTTCGTGCCGGGAATTCCCCAAGTGTATTACGTGGGATTGCTTGCCGGGACAAATGACATGGATCTTCTGGCCCGCACACAGGTTGGCCGCGACATAAACCGTCACTACTACACCGCATCGGAACTGCAGGAAGCTCTCGGCAGCCCACTCGTGCGGAATCTTCTTGATCTAATCCGCCTACGCAATACGCACCCCTGTTTCAGAGGAAAAGTGCTCTTTGATACCCCATCCGATCAAGCGTTAGTAATCACGTGGAGGATCGATGTGCACTGGGCAAAGCTTGAGGTGGACTTCTCAGAGCCGCGCGCCCTAGTTACCTACTCCAAGAGAAATGCCACGCACGAAGACGAATCAGTAATCGGAAAA
The DNA here is from genome assembly GCA_035279445.1 of Candidatus Acidiferrales bacterium. Classification (GTDB taxonomy): domain Bacteria; phylum Acidobacteriota; class Terriglobia; order Acidiferrales; family UBA7541; genus Palsa-295. The sequence goes on from DATEHV010000033.1 coordinate 19,772, forward strand.
TGGGAATCGTGGTCCACTAGCGCTATTCGCTCGCGAGAAACCTGATGAAGGGGGCCCAACCATCTGAAAGCAACCTCGCGGCGATCAAATCGCTTACCTTCTTGATGTTCATGATGTTTGCAATGACGACGGATGCGGTCGGCGTCATCATTCCTGAGGTCATCAAAGAATTTCACCTGAAAATGACAGCGGCGGGCGGCTTTCAATACGCCACAATGTCTGGGATCGCGTTCGCCGGCATTTTTCTCGGTTATTTGGCGGACAAACTTGGACGGAAGAAAACCATTATCCTCGGTCTGGTCCTGTTCGCCCTCAACTCATACCTGTTCGCGGTCGGAAAGTCTTTCTCGTTTTTCCTCGTGCTGCTACTCATTTCCGGCACGGCAATCGGCATTTTCAAAACGGGTGCGCTCGCCCTCATCGGCGATATCACGAGATCCACAACTGAACACACAGCGACTATGAATACGGTGGAGGGCTTCTTCGCGGTGGGTGCGGTCATAGGCCCTGCCATAGTCGCCCACTTCCTGACCATCGGAGCGTCATGGAAGTGGCTATACGTCATCGCGGGGAGTATCTGCGTTGTTCTCATCTTGATAGCTTCCTCGCTAGCCTATCCACAATCCAAACACCCAGTCGAATCTGTAGACCTGAAACGCACCATGCGCATGTTGAAGAATCCTTACGCGCTCGGGTTCTCTGCTGTCATCGTTCTCTACGTTGCCGTCGAGAGTGCGGTCTATGTGTGGATGCCTACTCTGCTTTCGACTTATCATGGCTCAGCGGTTTTCGTTGCGACGTATGCCATTTCGATCTTCTTTGTGCTTCGTGCTGCTGGAAGGTTTTTCGGCGCATGGATGCTCGCCAGATTGAATTGGGCCACTGTTTCCGCCTTTGTTAGTTTCGCGATACTCGCCTGCTTCGTGTTGAGCATGGTTGGTGGCATTTCGCTCGCCGTATTCCTGCTTCCCTTCTCGGGCCTCTTCATGTCCGTCCTTTATCCTACGATCAACTCTAAGGGGATCAGCTGCTTCCCCAAGGCTGAACATGGTGCGATCGCCGGTGTAATTCTATTCTTCACATGCGGAGCGGCAGTTGTCGGGCCCCTGGCCATGGGCGCCATCAGTGACCGGCTTGGAAACCCAGAATACGGATTCATTCTGGCAACGGGCTTTGCGGGTTTACTCTTCGTCTCGCTCTTGGTGAACTGGGTCGTTAATCCCACCAGCCACATTCTGCAAAAATTGGACGCGACCGAGTACCGCGTGGTTAATGAGCAAGAAACGGCCCTGCAAGCGGAGCGGTGAGCGATTTTACAAGGTACACGCCGGGCTCCGCATAAGTAACTTTCTACGAGAGAGAGTCCGGAGCTTAAGCCGAAATCTCACCGCTGCGGTTTGGGAGAAGCTGGCCTATGAAATCAGGACGCACCGATCGCGGAAAAGCGCTTCAGGTCAGGCCTAAACTGAAAAAACGCCCACGCGGCAAGCGTACTCGACGCGGACAATCACCACTCGACTGTGAGCCTGGGCGAAAGTGTGTGCGCTAGCTGATTGTTCCACCTCTATTTATCATAGTTCGAGTCTCGAATTCCTTTCGCCTGTTGCAAAAACAGGAGATTTCACAATCTCCCTGCCGATGTTTGGTGACAGACGCCGTGTAGCTATGCTGCGGTTTGCTACGGTTCAGAGTCACTGTCAATGTTGAAACCGCATCCAAAGTAGTAGTTCGCAATGGCTCAAACGCGCATCGCCCAACTGTCGAGGACGTCCATCGCCAACCGCATCGTGGCAGATAATGCCGGCGGCTTCGACTTGTCCCGCGTGTTCCTTGTCTTTGTTCTCGTTCCCATGCTCATTTTCTTCATGTCGCGCAAAGCCGTTGACCGCGTACACGCCACAGCCTCCCACTCTCACTCCACCAGCGCGGTTCGATTCACCGAACGGTGGCCCGCTTCAGCCGACTCGTCTGCCCATGGCCGCGCCGTCTCACCCCGGCGTCCGTCAGACCTGCCCTCGGGCAGGTCTGTTCCTACCTCTCCCTCTGGTTCTTGCATTCTCGTCAACTCTTCGTTCATGGCTCACCCTTCTTTCTGCGCATCCTAGCGCTGGTTTGGGTGAACCCGTAAACTCAGATTCTGTAGCTTAGCTCCGCTCTTAAATCACTCCCATTTCCGCTGAAGTCAAACACGCTGCCGTTGAGTACGTATTCCAAGGACTGGAAAAGGAAGTGGCCAAACGATTCGCTGCGTTAAACGCAGAGATGGATGGGATGGGGAGTCGGAAGGCGGCACTCGAAGCCAAGTTGACAAATTTGTGCAGAGTGATCGAGGATGGAATGGATTCGACTACGATCCGCTCTGCGATTGCAAAACACGAGAAGGAAATCGCCGAAATTACCAGCAAGACTCTTGGCCGCAGCGAAGGGTCCGTTCGTCAACAAGTGAGAGGCTTACGGCGATTCGTGACGCTGAGCCTCGCCGACGTTCGCGAACTGCTCGCGGGAAAACATGCGAATCCTTCGCGACTGAAGCAGGAATTAGCGCGGCACATCGATTCGATTATGCTTTTTCCGGAAGGCGACAAGAGGATTACTTACAAAGGGACGTGGCGGCTTCTTGGGGCAGGCGGTTCAAGTGGTGCCGAGGGGCAGAGTTGAACTGCCTACGCCGGCCTTTTCAGGGCCGCGCTCTACCGGTGAGCTACCTCGGCACCGGAACAATCAAGGATTCTACGGAAAAGCCGCGATGCAGGAAAGAGAAAACCGTCCGACGGAAGCGCGCTACGGAGAAATCGGAACACAAGAAATGGCGAAAGCGCAGCACGAAAACAGAGAACTCGACTGCGAACGCACAAGTCAGCGAATCGAGTCGTCGAATTCCTTCATCCAGTCTTTTTTCTTGAGGACCTCGCGGGGCTTGGAGCCGTCGGCCGGCCCCACGATGCCGTCCTTCTCCATCAGGTCGATCAGACGCGCGGCCCGGCCGTAGCCGATTCGCAGCCGGCGCTGCAGCGTGGAAGTGGAGGCGCGACCCATTTCGCAGCATACGCGCACAGCATCCTGGTACAGATCGTCGTCCACGTCGTCCTCGCCGCCGGCAGGATCGGTGCCGCTGCTGCCCATGGCACTTTCATCCTTCGGCGGACGGAGAAGCTCCTCGTTATAAATCGCCTTCGCCTGCTCGCGCCAGAATTCGCACACGTCGGTGATTTCCGATTCGGTGACGAGCGGTCCGTGAATGCGGTGCAACCGCGACGAGCCCGCCGGCAAATAGAGCATGTCGCCCTTGCCGAGCAAAGATTCCGAGCCGTTGGTGTCGAGAATCGTCCGCGAATCCACCTTGCTGGCCACGCGGAAGGAGATGCGCGCCGGGAAATTCGCCTTGATCAGTCCGGTGATGACGTCCACAGAGGGGCGCTGGGTGGCGAGGATAAGGTGAATTCCCACGGCGCGGGCCATCTGCGCGAGCCGCGTGATCGATTCCTCGACTCCGTTCGTATCCACCATCATCAGGTCGGCCAGCTCGTCGATCGCGATCACGAGGTAGGGAAGCGGCTGATGCTCCACGTCCTCGGTGTTTTCAAACAGCGAGCGCGACTGCCCCTTCTCGAACGTGCGGTTGTATTGCTCGATATTTCGCACTCCGCGCTGCGCGAGCAGTTTCAGCCGCCGCTCCATTTCGCGCGTGGCGTTGCGCAAGACGTTGGCGGCCACCTTCGCATCCGTGACGACCGGGGTGTACAGGTGAGGGATGTCCGCGTAGAGCCCCAGCTCGAGACGCTTCGGGTCCACGAGAACCAGCTTCAATTCGTCCGGCGTGGATTTGTAAAGCATTCCCATGAGCAGGGAATTGATGAAAACGCTTTTGCCGGTTCCCGTGGAGCCGGCGATCAGCAGGTGAGGCATCTGCGTCAAATCGGTCGCGCGGATGCGCCCGATCAGATCTTTTCCGAGCGGCAGCGTGAGTTTGGACGAGGAATGGGAGAACTCCGGCGACTCGATTACTTCGCGCAGCGCGATCGTTTCGCGGCGCGCGTTGGGCACTTCGATTCCGACCGTAGATTTTCCCGGGATGCGCTCGATCAGGATCGATTCGGCGCGCAGCGCCAGGCACAAATCCTCGCCCAGGCCCGTGATGCGGCTGTATTTGATTCCGGCCTCGGGCTTGAACTCAAACGTGGTGACCACGGGACCGGGGTTGATCTGGGTGATGTGGCCGCCGACTTCGAATTCGGAGCATTTCTGCTCGATGGCGCGGGCGCAGTCCTTCAGCTCGCTTTCGTCCATCTTTTCGCCGCGCTCGGCGCCACGCAATAGCGACGGCGACGGCAGCCGGTAATTCGTTTTCCCTTGTGCGATTCTCGGGTCGGACGCGCTCTTTTTGGGAGGCGGCGGGGCGGGATCGTGGAAACGAATCACGTGCGCGTCGCGGTCGCGTTCACCGGGCTCGTCGCTCGATCCGACTTCTTCGCCTTCCTCCAGCTCCTTCGTGGAGACGCGCTGCTGCGCCACAGGCGGACGGCCGGCGATTTTGATCTCGTCCACTCTCTTTCGCAGGCGCGCTGCCTCGCGCTCTTCGCGCCACTCCCTCATGCGCGCCATCCAGCGGCCGACGACGCCTTCGCTGGCGATCGGCTTCATCATCCATCCGCCTACGGCCGCAAACGAAAAGCTGGTCGTAAGAAACAGAGCGGTGAGGAAAACGGCAATCGAGACGATGTTTGCTCCGAGCGGGCCGAACCCCGCGCGCAGCCCCTCGGCGAGCACGCGGCCGAGCAGGCCTCCGGCCGGAAGCGCGCCGCGCACATTGGGCATGTGAATCAGCGCCATCTCCGCCGCGGCGGATGCGAGCAGCATGGCCCATCCCACCACCCTCGCGACCGGGGAGGGCATGATTTGGCTGCGGAACCAGCGCATCGCGACAAGAAACATCCCGATGGGAAACAGAAACGACGCGAAGCCGCAGAGCTGGAAAAACAGGTCGGCCGTGTGCGCTCCCACCGGTCCGATCCAGTTCCGCGCCGGCCCGGATCCGGGAGGAGGCGCGGAGACGTTGAAGGACGCGTCGAGCGGCGAATAGGAGAGCAGACTTAGCGCCAGCAGGACCGCGAGGCTCAGGCCGACGAAGCCGATCATTTCGTTGAAGCGCTTATTTTCGGTCGGTGAAAGAACGCGCACAAGAATCTCCTCAGGCTATCGGGGGAAGGCCGGTTCGCGTGAGACGGCGCGGGCGAGCGGTGCAAAAAGTACTGATCCCCCAGGCTCGACTGATCTCCCAGGCTCGACTGACCGTCGACCCGGGAGCCCTGTTATGCATCGACCTGGGGGCCCCACCCAGCGGAGGAACGCGAATACGGCGACGACTATAGCAAACGGCCTTCCGACGTGAACAGCTAAATTGGATGCGCGATGTTCCATTTGCGCAACCCGTGATTCGTGACTCGTGACTTGAGATTCGTGAGGCGTAACGGCGTCCTGCGGACTTCGAGAAGTGTGTAAATTAGAAAGCGAGCCGGTCTTTTGTTTGCAGCGAGTTACGAGCGTTTCTAATCGCCGGAGTGTCGAATAGAGGGCCGCACAGGAGAAATCCCTCGGTTCCCGTTCGTCGCTCGGTATTGCGATCCTCGCCCCATCGAAAAATTTGCGATTAGGACGCGCCGCCTTCGTTTGTTTTCAGTCAATTAGGCCAGCTTCTAATAATTGGATTTTGCGATTAAGAAATTCATAGAGGCTGAAGCGAGTCCTGTGAGTGGTCAGCGGCTCTTCGGCTCCCTCGGCAGTCTCGGGATAGGTTTCGCCCCCTTCCGCTGCCAGGACAAGCGGTACAGACGAGTGTCTAAAGGGCTGGGAAGATCCTCCTCCGACACTGCGAATTGCGTTCGAGAGGGGCGTCAAGCGTGCCTCTCGCTGTTTTGTTCGCCGTACCAACTGAGCTTCGACTGCTGTTTTGTGGACCATGCTTCCATGATTGTAAGAAGGCGCTGGCGTGTCAAGGACGCGCGCGTGTGGACTTTTTCTCACGCAGGGCTTATGCGCCGATTTTGGGCCGCGAGTATCGAGACAACTTGATTTGGGATAGACGGCGAACAAGCGGTATGCTTTGCCTCTGATTGTCGAGCGATAAGGATTATGACGGCAGCAAAGCAATCACGACTGGCGCAGTCTCTGGCGCTCTATCTGGCGATCGGGCTCGCGGGCCCGAGCCTTGCGGCGGGTGTGGCGCCGGAACTGCCCGATCCGGGAAGTCCCCGCACCACTCGCGAGCAGCAGAAGCAACTCGGTTTGCAGGTGGCGGGCGAGGTTTACAAACAGATGCCTGTGCTTCCCGACTCAAGCCCGGAGACAAAGTACATCCAGACCCTTGGCAAGCGCCTGGTTGCCACCATACCGCAGGAGCGCTCGTGGCCCTTCCAGTTCCATGTGGTCGCGCAGAAGGAGATCAACGCGTTTGCGCTGCCGGGCGGCCCGATGTTCGTGAACATCGGCACGATTACATCGGCGGACAACGAAGCGGAGTTGGCCGGAGTGATGGCCCACGAAATGGCGCACGTGTACATGCAGCACTCCGCGAAGCAACAGGACCAAGGCTCGTTGCTTCAGGGGCTCGCCGGTCTCGCCGGGGCCATCGCCGGGAACATGCGAGGGACGTTGGGCTCGTTGGCGCAGATGGGGGTTCAGCTGGGTGCGGGCACGCTGATGCTCAAGTACTCGCGCAGCGACGAGGCGCAGGCAGACGCGGTGGGCGCAATCATCCTATGGAAGGCCGGCTTCAATCCCATCGCCCTGGCCGAGTTTTTCAAAAAGATCGAGGCCCAGGGAGGCTCCGGCCCGCAATTTCTGAGCGACCATCCGAATCCCGGCAACCGCGAGGCCGCCATTCAGAAAGAGATCCAGGATTGGCCACCGCGAAAATATTCGGGCGACAGCGCCGAATTTGCGAGCGTCCGCAAGCACGCTGCGGGAGTTCAATCCTATAGCGCGCAGGAAATCGCCGCCGGAGCGAAGACCGGCCAGTGGGCCGCGGAGAACCGCAAGAACGGCGCCGTATTTCCCAATGCCCCCTCCGAAGCGCCGGGGCAGGCGGAGACGGCGAGCGTGCCTCCGGCTTCGTGGTCGGAAATCCAGCCCAGTTCAAATTTTCAGACGGCAGACCTGGGAGCCTTGAGAATTGATCGCCCCGAGAATTGGGGCGTGGTCGGAACACAGAACTCTTCGGCGACGATAGCCCCCCGCGCCGGAGTCTCCGACGTGGCCGTGGCGTACGGAGTGGTAATTCGCGTGGAGCGAACGCCCGCCGCGAACATGAGCGCGAGCCAACTTACGGCGGCGGTCGTTCAAAGCCTTCGGAGCAACGATGCCAAAATGAAACAGGTGGGAGACATTGAATCGATAGCCGTGGGCGGAGTCTCCGGCTGCTCCTCGGAACTGGAATCCATTTCTCCCATGGCGAGCGCGGAGGGGAAGGCGCAGCACGAACGCGACTGGCTTGTCGTGCTGCCGCGCGGGCAGACGGACGCAATCGTGGTGGTCTTCGTCTCGACGCTCGCGAATTACGATCTATTGCGACCTACGTTCGAGAGGATGCTGCTTAGCGTTCGGTTTTAGAGGGCCCAAAGGACCCGGCGCCGAAAACTCTTTTTCCGCGGCACAACGGCGCCCAAGCCTCGAGCTTATGGGGGCGAACCGCTGGTCGGCAGCGGAGAAAAGTTTGTGGTATCGTCGGCCCATGCTACGACTCACATGGCTTGCAATCGCGCTCCTCACTGCGCTTCCACCGTTCGCCTTTGGCCAGCAAATCACCGGGAACCCGCCCAAGGATTTGCGGGCCGCGGAAGATCAACTCCGCGAGGCGCTGGTGAAAGCCGACACCGCAACGCTCTCCAAGCTGCTGACGGACGACTATCTACGCACGCCCCCGACACTGCCGAACACGACCAAATCCCAATACTTCGAGGTGCTGCGTTCGGGCAAGCTCAAGTATTTTTCCATCGATACGAAGGAAGCAACGTATCGCACCTACGGCGACACAGCGATTGTGAACTCCGTCACCGCGTTTCGCGTCCTCGTCAACGGACAGCAACGCGATGAGGTGCTCCGCATCCTGAGCGTATGGGTGAAGCAGAACGGGCAGTGGCGGCTCGCGGCGGTTCAGGGCAACCCGACGCCGACAGAATAGCGGCGCGAAGGCAAGCCCGCGCGAGTGAAGCGAAGGATTGCCACGCGGAAGAGTTGACGCCAGCGAGGGAATCGAGCTGGCGTGCTCGCGGAGCGGCAAATGGACGTAAGTCTCCGCCCTGGCCCGCCACGAATGCCGAAGGCGCTAGCTCGCGAGCCTGGAAATCCAGAAAAGGACGGCGCAGCCGACGAGGATCCGGTAGATCGCAAAGGGCGCGAATCCGCGGCGGCGTACCCAGGCCATGAACCAAGCGACTGAGCCGTAAGCGACGATAAACGAAACGACGAAGCCTATGGCGAGCACAATCCAGCCGTGCGAATCAATTCCGGAAACACCGATGGCGTTTTCACCTTTGCCCATCAGCGATTTCAATAGATCGTACGCGGTTGCGACGATCATTGTCGGAATCGAGAGGAAGAACGAGAATTCGAGCGCCGAAGCGCGCGACATCCCCGCCATCTGCCCGGCGGCGATGGTGGACATGGAGCGGGACGTCCCGGGAAAGACGGCCGAAAGAATCTGGCACGCGCCGATCCAAATGGCCTGGCCAAGGCTCATGTCCTCCATGTGCCAGGTGTGGAGGCGGCTGCCGGCGGCGCCCTGGCCGGCGGACTCCCATTTCGCGTTCATTGCGTCCACGATCCACATCACGATTCCGCCGATGAGCAGCGAAGCACCCATGATGTAGAGGCTCTCCAGATGCTTGCCGATGACCTTGGTCAGCAGGAACGCCGGAATGGCGGTGACCACGAAGGCGGCGGCGGTGAGGCCGAGCGGGTGAGTCAGGATGGTGCGGTCGCCGCGCTCGCCGCGCGGATATGTGTCGAGGAATTTCGCGATGCGATGCCGGAAATAGATCGGCAAGGTGAGAATTGCGCCGAGCTGGATGACGATCGAATACATCTTCCAATAGCCGCTGCTCAGGCTGATGTGCAGGAGAGCCTCGGCCATGCGCAGGTGCGCCGTCGAGCTGACGGGCAGGAATTCGGTGAGGCCTTCGATGATCCCAAGAATGACCGAGAGCAGGTAGTCGTTCAAGACTCCTCCAGCGCCTTCGACATCGATAGGGCGTCCCGGCCGCCGGGATAATACCCCTTTTGGGTCCCTCGAATACGGTAAGCATGCTTTTGCCAGAAGGCAATCGCCGAATCGTTGTTTGTTGCCGTTTCAAGCGCTACCTTGCGCACGCCGGCGGCGAAGAGACGGCGTTCCGCCTCCGCAAGCATCATCGAGGCGACGCCCCGGCGGCGGTACGCCTCGAGGACGTCGATCGTGACGACATGCCCCCAAATTTTTTGACGAGCGGTGACGATAAACCCAGCGATTTTGAGCAGGGGCTGCTCTTGCGTCTCCGCGACGAGGCAATCCGCGCCGGGAAAGCGCAGGCAATCGCGCAATTCGCGGCGCGAATACGCAATCGCGGGGTCGTAGCATAACTGGTCGATTTCGTAGAGCGTCTCGAAATCGGCGGGGGCAAAGTTGCGGAGGCTGATACTCATCGCGGTCGTTCAAAAGTGGACCCCAAAGAGCAAACATGACCACAGAGAACACAGAGACCACAGAGAACACAGAGTCCAGAGAGACCACAGAGACCACAGAGAGGCCGAAACCCTTAAGGGCGCGGAGAAAACCGTGAAGAGAGATCCTTCGACTGCGCGCCCCGACCGGGAGATCGGAAACGATCTCCCGGGGGACACCCGGCGTCGGGACACTCCGCTCAGGATGACGATCCTCATCGGATCATTACACTTCCAGAATCACGGGCAGGATGAGCGGGCGCTTGGCGGTTTGCTTGTTGAGGTAGCGCTTCAGGTCCACGCGAATCTTTTCCTTGATGACGCTCCAGTCCATCTTCTCCTCGTCGCTGGACTCCTGGACGGTTTTCAGAATCACCTCGCGCGCTTTCGTCAGAATTTCCTGGCCGTCGTCGCTAGGAAGGAATCCACGCGTCACGATTTCGGGGGAGATCTCGATGCGGCCGGTGTGCTTGTCGATGGCGATGATGGGTACGACCACGCCGTCTTCGGAAAGGTGCTTGCGGTCGCGGATCACGACGTCCTCGATTTCTTCGAGCGAGCCGGAATCGACCATCACGCGCCCGGCGGGCACAGGTTCTTTTTGCGACGCGCGCCCGTCCGCGGTGAACTCGACGGGATGGCCGCTCTCGAGCAGAAAAATCTGGCCGGAGACCGCGCCCACCTGTTCGGCGAGCGCCGCATGCTGGAAGAGCTGCCGGTACTCGCCGTGCAGGGGGATGAAATACTTCGGCCGGACGAGCTGCAGCAGGATTTTCATCTCCTCCTGGCTGGCGTGGCCGGAGACGTGAATCGGCGCGCTGCGGCCGCCCTCGTAGTAGACGAGCACGCGGCGGCGGAAGAGATGGTCGATCATGCGGAAAATGGCTTTTTCGTTTCCGGGGATGATGCGCGCGGAGAGGATGACGGTGTCGTTCTGCGCGATGCTCATCAGTCGGTGGTTGTCCACGGAAATGCGGGAGAGCGCGGACATCGGCTCGGCCTGGGTGCCGCTTGCGAGCACGACGAGCTTCTTCGGGTCGAAGCTGCGGAGATCCTGCGGCCGCACGACGCTGCCGTCCGGGATGTGCAGCTTGCCGAGGCCGTGAGCGATCTCGATATTGTCCACCATGCTGCGCCCGACAAATCCGATTTTCCGGCCCACGGCGCGGGCGACGTCGATCACCTGCTGGATGCGGTGGACCGAGCTGGAAAAACACGACACGACGACCTTTTCGGGCGCGGCGCGAAACAGTTCCTCGAGGCGCACCACGACGGCGCGCTCGGAGGGCGTAAAGCCGGGCCGCTCGACGTTGGTGCTGTCGCTGAAGAGCGCGAGCACGCCCTCCTGCCCGTAGCGCGCGAAGGCGTGAAGGTCGAACGGTTTGCCGTCCACCGGAGTCGGATCGATTTTGTAGTCGCCGGTGTGGAGGATGATGCCGACGGGCGTGCGAATCGCGAGCGCCACGCAATCAATCGTGCTGTGCGTCACATGCAGGTACTCAACCTGAAACGGGCCGAGGGCGGTGATCTCGCCCGGCGCGACCTCGTGAAGCTTCGCGGAATCGAGCAGCGCGTGCTCCTCAAGTTTCTTGCGCACGAGGGCGAGCGTGAACCGAGTTCCGTAGACCGGCACGTTGAGGTCGCTGAGAATGTAGGGAATTGCGCCGATGTGGTCTTCGTGGGCATGCGTCAGGACGATCGCGCGGACCATGCGTTTGTTCTGCTTGAGGTAGGTGATGTCGGGGATGACGATGTCCACGCCCAGCAATTCCTGCTCGGGGAACATCAGACCGGCGTCGATCACGATGATGTCGTCGCCGGAGCGGAGGGCCATCATGTTCATGCCGAACTCGCCCAGACCGCCCAGGGGAATTACGAGTAATGGAGGTGTGCTGGAGGCAGCGCTCAAATGCGTGTTCTTTCCGGATACTTCCCACGCCATCGTATCACAGAGGCAGCACGAGGGGCCGTTACGCCGCTCCGGATCGAATCCTTGCGGCGCGCCGCCGAGGAGGGCCAGGCCAACCGGCGCTCGAAACTTTGCGGCGGCAGTTGCCGGAACATTTTCGAGGGGCAGGAGGGCTGCTCCCGCGAGGGCCTATTGCTCGAGGGCAATCGCCTGCTCGACGAGCTTGTGCGCTTTGGCGATGTGGTCGATGGCGCGATCCTTCGCACCCGAACCGTCGGATTCCTTGGCGACGTTGTCGTGCGCCTTGTTGAGCAAGTCGGCGGCCTTGTTGAGGCGGGGAATCCAGCGCAGATGCGAATCGATCGAGGGGTGCTCGTTGGCGCTCTTTCCTTCGTCAGCGACGGACTTGAGCTCTCCAATCGCCGCGTCGATTTCGGCGAGGGCGTCCTTTTCCTGCTGATGGAGTTCGCCGCTGTCCGGGTGCTCGATGTAGGCGCGGGCGGAGCGCAATTGGCCAAGCGCGCTCAGATAGGAGCCGTACTTCGCGGGAGCGGCGCTGGCCGCGATGCTGAAGGCCAGGACAAGCGCCATCGGGGCTGCGGCTGTCAAGAATCTGCACGAGGTCTTCATTTTGAAAATCTCTCCTTCGCGGGCGAATGGCCACGCCAGGTATCGCGCTGCGGGGCATAATCTAACACCGCAGCACATTCCGAAGAAAGCCTTCAGCGCCGCGGGGCAACCATGAAATCCCAGGAGGCGAGCCAGCAGGAACGTGCCGCGGCACCGGGATTCGCAAAATCGCGCAATACCCTATAAAATTGCGTCCGCCTTGAGAAGCCAACCGGAGCGCGTAAGGCCCGCATGAAACGCATCGCCATTCTGGGTTCCACCGGCTCGATCGGGCGCCAATGTCTCCGCGTGGTCGAGTCCTTACCAGGCGCGTTTGAAATCGTGGCGCTGGCTGCGGGATCGAACACGCGGCTCGTCGCCGAACAGATTGCGCGCCACGGCCCGAAGCTGGTTTCCGTTGCGAGCGAAGAAGCGGCTGCCGAGCTGCGCGTCGCCTTGAACGCTCGCCGCGATCGAGCTTCGCGGAGTCATGCGCCGTTGCCGGAGATCGCGTTTGGATCCGAGGGCATCGAGCGCGTGGCGACGCATCCGGAAGCGGAGACGGTTCTCTCGGCCGCAGTCGGAGTGGTCGGCTTGCGCGCGACGTTTCAGGCGATCGAGCACGGCAAGAATATCGCCCTGGCCAACAAAGAGGTGCTGGTCGCCGCCGGAGAAGTCGTGATGGCGGCGGTTGCCCGCCGAAGCGTTTCGCTGCTTCCGGTGGACAGCGAACACAACGCGATTCATCAGTGTCTCCGCGCCGGAAGTTTACGGGAGGTCAAGCGGCTGGTGCTGACGGCCTCGGGCGGACCCTTTCGCAGAACGCCCGTCTCTCGGCTTGCCAAGGTCACGCCGAGACAGGCCCTGGCCCATCCCAACTGGAAGATGGGGCAGCGGATCACGATCGATTCCGCCACGCTGATGAACAAGGGGTTCGAGGTCATCGAGGCGCGGTGGCTCTTTGGCGTGACGCTCGAAAAGATTCAAGTGGTAATCCACCCGCAGTCCACGGTTCATTCCATGGTCGAATTCGTGGATGGCTCGATCCTGGCGCAACTCGGGCCGACGGACATGCGTATGCCGATTCAGTACGCGCTAACTTATCCGGACCGGATTGCATCCAAGGAATGCGCGCTGGATTGGTCGGCGCTGCGCAAACTGGAGTTCGAGGATGTGCCGCCTAAGAAGTTCCGGTGCTTTGAACTGGCGAAGGAGGCGATACGCCAGGGAGGGCCGCTGCCGTGCGCGCTGAACGCCGCGGACGAAGTCGCCGTCGCGGCTTTTCTCGAGCGACGGTTGCCGTTCCCGGGGATTGCGGCGGTGATCGAGCGCGTGCTTGAGCGCATGCCGCGGACGGCACTGCGGAATATTGACGACGTGCTGGCGGCGGATTGCGAAGCGCGCCGCCTGGCGTCAGAGGAAATGGTTCGCCGGTCCGGGCGGCGACGCTGAACGCCGAGAAGTCAGCCTTCCCTTGCGGTTGGCAACACGCGCAAGAGAGGCAGGCTTTCGGCGCGATTTTTTTGTAATATAGATACGAGGTTCCATGACCGACACCCTCAGAAACATCATCGCCGGCGGCTTCGTCCTCGGCATCATGGTTTTGCTCCACGAGTGGGGCCACTTCATCGCGGCGAAATTGTGTAGCGTGCGCGTGGACGTTTTTTCGATCGGTTTCGGGCCGCGCCTCTGGGGGGTCAAGCGCGGTGATACAGACTATCGGGTCAGCGCGCTGCCGCTGGGCGGCTACGTGCGCATGGCCGGCGACAATCCCGTCGAGGAACGCAGCGGCGCGGCTTACGAATTTCTCTCGCGGCCGCGCTGGCAGCGCTGCCTGATCGCCATCGCAGGACCGGTGATGAACGTTTTTCTTACGTTCGCCATTCTGTGGGGAATCAACTATTTCGTCGGCACTCCGGTGGACACCGAGTTGCGCCGCCCGGCCCAGGTGGCGGCTGTTCCGCAGAGTCCCGCGAGCGGATCGGGAGTGCAGCCGGGGGATCAAATTCTATCGGTCAATGGCGTCAACACCCCGACGTGGGAGGCGGTCTACACCCTGGTGAACAAAGCCAAGTCGGGCGACACGCTCTCCGCCACTGTTCAGCGCGGGAATTCGCGGCAGACCTTGACCGCCAAGGTTCCTGCGAACCTAACCGCCACCGACGGGCTGTTCGGCTTTCCTGCCATGCCTGCTGTGATTGACGACGTGGCGATCGGTTTCCCTGCAGAGAAGGCCGGAATGAAGCCCGGCGACGCGATTGAGTCGATTAACGGCACGGCGGTGGTGAGCTGGATGCAGGTTCCCGATCTGGTGGGGAATTCGAATGGCCGCGCGATTCATTTTGTGATTCGCCGAGCCGGCGGCGACATCCCCATGGATATCACTCCCGAGCACATGATGAACTCCGACGGCCAGATGGCCTGGCAGATCGGCGTCGCGCCGGCGGAGCCGGAGAGCTACGAACGCGAAGGCCTGTTCGATTCCGCGCGCGACGCTGGAGTGCTGACGATTGCGGGCACGCGACAGATCGGCCAGGTGCTGGCCGGCCTGTTCAGCGGCAAAGTTTCAGTCCGCGATTTGCAGACGGTTGTCAGCATCGCGCGCGAGGCCGGCCGGGCTGCCAAGCGCGGTCCGATGAGGCTGCTGGAACTGACTGCGATCATCAGCCTGAATCTTGGCTTGCTGAATCTTCTGCCCATCCCCATTCTGGACGGCGGCCACGTCCTAATGCTCGCGATCGAGGGCACGCTTCGCCGCGATTTGAGCATTGCGTTCAAGGAACGGTTCGTACAGGTGGGGCTCGTCTTCCTGCTGGGGTTCTTCGCCTTCGTGATGTACAACGACATCCTCAAAATCTTCCCCGTTCATCATTAGCCCGCCTGCGAAGGCCCGGTAGCCTCCGGGGATTTTGCCGCGGAGGGCGAGACGGCGATGGCGTTACGGTCCGGGTTTTGGCGCGGGCCGGATTCCATCTTTTGGTATAATCCTCGGGAATCGAATGTCCGCCACACCTGCACATCGAGTCTCGACCGGCGAGCGCATCAACGATCACGAGCCGGCAGGGCGCCTTCAGCACGAGCTGAGCGTTCGCGGGATTCGCCTGACGCGCCAGCGCCGCGTGGTCCTCCAGGTGATGGAATCGGCCGCGCGCCACATGGACGCCGGGGAGATTCTCGAGCGCGCCCAGAAGATCAATTCGGAAATCACGCGCGTGACGGTCTACCGCACGCTCGATCTCCTGAAGGGGCACGGCCTGATCGACGAACTCGACCTGCTGCATCTTCGCGGGCACCGCCATTATTACGAAAGCCACGGCCCGCGCGATCATATCCACGTCGCCTGCGTTCGCTGCGGAAAGGTTCGAGAAGTGGAAAGCCCTCTTTACGAGGACCTCAAGAAGCAAATCGCGCGCGACTGCGGGATCGAAATCAGCGTGGCCCGTACGGAGATCGGTGGAATCTGCAACAGCTGCAAGGGGAAGGCGTGAGGAGTGCGGGCCGGATAGCGAAGTGCGATTCGGGCGGATGAAGCTCCGACGCGGATTTCCTGGTTACGTCCCTTCGTTTTTCAACGACTTGAAGTAATCTTTCGCCTGCGCTACGTCCTTGAGCACCTGTTCGCGCAGCTCCGCGGGGCTCGAGAACCGCCGTTCGTCCCGCAGCCGCTTCCAGAAACGAACTTCCAGACTGCCGGCGGTGAGATTCTCGCTGAAATCGAAGAGGTGTGATTCAATCGTAAGCCGCGAACCGTCAAATGTGGGCCGCATGCCGACGTTGGTAGCGGCCCGATAGAACTTTCCGCTCACGAGAGCTTCGGTCGCATACACGCCCGCCTTCGGCAGCATTTCCTGCTCGGTCGAAAGATTGAGCGTGGGCACGACGAGTTTTCGCCCCTGGCCAGTGCCGCTTCGGATTTCCCCCGCGAGCGCAAACGGCCGCCCCAGCATCTGCTTGGCATCCTCTACGCGCCCTTCGGCGATCGCGGTCCGAATCGTGGTACTCGATACAACGATTCCGCCCTCGGCCACGGGCGGCACGATCTCGACCGCGAACCCCCAACGCAGCCCGAGTTCGCCGAGCAGCTTCACGTCTCCCGCTCCCCGATGCCCGAAGCGGAAATTCGCCCCCGCCAGCACGGCTTGCGCGCGCATCGCATCCACGAGAAAGCGCTTGACGAACTCCTCGGCGGCGACACTTGCAAGTTCCGCGTCGAACCGCAGCACCAGCGCCGCGTCGATTCCCATTGCTTCGAGCGCCGCCATCCTCTGATCGAGAGTTTCGAGAAGCGCCGGCGCATCGGCTGGCCGCAGAATTCGCGCCGGATGCGGATGGAACGTCAGAACCGCGGCCATCGCGCCCGCTCGATGCGCGCGGTCGAGCACGTTGCGCAGAATCTTCTGATGGCCCAGGTGCACGCCGTCGAAGGTGCCGATGGTCACGACAGAACGCCGGGCGGGCGCGCCGAATCGAGCCGTCCATTCGCCGGCAGAGTGCACGATCGCGAGTGGCATCAGAGTTCCACCTTGAATGTCAGGCCGTCGTGAGCGAGGCGGACGTTCTGCGGCAACCGCGCATTCGTTTCCTGGTGCCCCAGGTCGTGGCAGATGTGCGTGAACCAGGATCGTTTCGGCTTCAGCTCCTCGACCAGCGCGAGCGACTGCTCGACATTTGAATGCGTCGGATGCGGCACGTAACGCAGTGCGTCGAGGATGAAATCATCGAGCCCGCCGAGAAGCGCCTTCGAGCTTTCGGGCACGCGGCTGAAGTCTGTCAGGTAGGCCGCTTTGCCGAAACGAAATCCCAGGACAGGCTGTGCACCGTGCATCGCCGGGATGGGAACGATCGGTGCGCCGAAGAGGTCGAAGGGGCCGTCAATCGCGTGCAGATCGATGAGGGGCACGGTGCTGCCGGGCTGCGCCTCGTCGAAAATATAAGCGAATTGGCGCCGCAGGAGCGCGAGCGTCTCCGCCGCCCCAAAGATCGGTACCGAGCCCCGCTGTTTCATGTTGAAGGGGCGGACGTCGTCGAGCCCCATAATATGATCGGCATGCCCGTGGGTGTAGACGACCGCGTCGAGGCGGTCGATGCGGGCGCGCATGGCCTGAAAGCGGAAATCGGGCGTGGTGTCGATCACGACGTTGCGCCCCCCGTAAGCCAGCAGCACGGACGGGCGCGTGCGCTGGTCGTGCGGGTCGGCGGATTCGCACACCGCGCAGTGGCACCCGAGCGTCGGTACGCCCATCGAAGTGCCCGAACCCAGAACTGTCAATTGAAGCGAGGCCATGAACTCAGGGGAGGGATTTTACATGTTCGCCGTCAAAACCATCTACCCAGTAGCTTGTTACCGTTTCGCGTTCTTCTTCGCCATCGCTTCGGTGGCTGCCTTGGAAATCTCCATGAACGTCAGCTTTAGGCTGCCGACGACTTCGATCAGCAAATCCTGGTCCGCCTTCGACAGGTTGCCGCGGGTCTTATCGCGCAGCGCGTCGAGCATGTCGATCACCTCGCGCGCGCCCTCGAGATCGACGTACGCCTGGCCCGTCTGCGGATCGGGCATCCCGCCCATCATCGCGGCTGCGTTTCGCGTCAAGAAATCAACCAGCGTCTGAAAACTGCGCGACGATTCGGACGTTTCGCCCGGGGCTTCTCCGGCGGGCGGCTCCGCACCGCGGGGCGCCGGGACGTCAGCGGACGCGGCTTTCGCGGCCGCCTTGGCGCTCGCAGCTTTGGTTGCCGCGGCCTCTTCCTCGCGCCTCTCCTGCTCGACCGCTCCTTCTCGGAGGTCACCCGATTCGGTGAAGTGGCGTCGGTCTACGACCTTGAAGCCTTCGTCTTGTTTGGGTTCTGCCACGCTGAGGTCCTCGAGTCTGGATTCGGCACTTGCGGCGCCCGTCCGGGCCTCAACGGGCGGAATCAGAGTATTCTCTTGCCGTTAAAACGCAAGTCTAGCATCGGCATCTGCTTGCGGCAAGGCAGCGTCGGCGGCCGCGCTCTTTCATCAGCTGTCGGAGAATGGCCCGCTATTTTTTCGAAGACTTCGAGGGTACCTGGCAAACGAAGTTGGAGGCGTCGTTGATATCGCCAGCTCCCTTGTAGTGCGCTTCCTGTGGATAGGGACAGAGGGGCCGCGTGATCGCCACGCCCTTTGCCTGGTCCCCTTCGACCCAACCGGTGGCGATAATTTGGTCGGGCGCCACACCCTTCTCGACCCAGCGGTCGAGGGCGGATACCACGTCATGCTCCGCGTCGGTTTCCTGCGATCTCCCGTTTCCGAAGACGTTGGCGCCTATGCCCCCACCGCAGTGGGACATCCCTGGCACCATGAACAGGCGATAGAAGTCCTGCGTGGCGCGGAAATCGGGCGTGCGCCCTTTCTTCCCCATCGCCGCCTGCACGCTCTCGAAGTAATTGATGCTGCTCTGCGGAGGAATCGCCGCGTCGCCCCAGCCGTGGTACTGAATGAGCTTGCCTCCGCGCGCCTTGAATTTCCGCAAGTCCGGGTCGGCGGAGTTGAGAATCGCAGCGGTCTTATCATCGGCGGTCTTGACGTCGCTGTCGAAATTGAAGCTATGGAAATCCCATTTCGGATTGTCGAACACCATGTAGGAGTAGAAATTATTCCCGAAGAATGCCTGCAGCGTCTGCTGTCCCGGCCCATTGCCGGTAATCCAGACTCGCCAATTCGCGGGCACGGCCTCGGTGCCCGGAGAATAGCCCGGAAAGATCGGCGCTTCCGTGCGCGGGTTCTTGGGACCGTCGTAGATTTTCCTCGCCGCTTCCACCTGCGGCGCGGTGAGGCAACCGGGGCCATCGGAGCCTTTACACTCGACCACGGCTGGATCGAAGTGGCACTGTCTGGGGTCTTCGATGAGTCCGTCCCTGACGCCATCGAGATTGTCGCAGGCGGCTACAGCTGCCTTTTGGAGTACGGGAAGCTTATCTGGCGGAATGTAGCTTGCGGGATCATCGAGAAGCGCCTTTTCGCCCCAGACCGCGCCGACAAGCAGGTGAGACCAGTAGTTGGCGGGGGCGCCCGCCACGATTCCGCCGAAATCATCGGGAAATCGCTGCGCCTCCATCAAAGCTTCACGTCCGCCGTCCGAGCACCCGACAAAGTAGGAGCGGGCAATATCCTTGCCGTAAAAAGCGTGGATGATCACTTTGGCCTGCACGGATGTCTCGTGAACTCCGCGATAGCCGAAATCGATCAGTTTCTCGGGGTGACCGAGCGCCCATCGCGCATCGGTCGAGGCGACGTGCCCGTCATCGGTGCCCGCGGTCGCATAGCCGCGCAGGAGTGGTTGCACCATGGACGACAGCGGAATCGTCCCCGCGAAACCGCCGTTGCCGACCTGCTGATACTTGCCGTTCCAGTCGGACGCGGGCAGCCATACCTCGAATTTGATTTCCGAGTCGCTCGACGGCTTGGCGACGCCGGCGACGCGGCAAAACGCCGGCAGATTCGCGGTGGGCGCCGGCTGGCCCGCACCTGCCGGAGGTCTAAAGCCTCCGGCGGCGACGGAGGTCGCCGAAGTGATCGTCGCGTTTGTGAGCGAGAGGCTCGCGAGGCTCTCACACGACTGTTGCGCCGCGGCGGGCGCAGGCGCAAGGAAGAGAACCGCGGCAAACACCATCAGCAGCACGACTGCGACGCGATAATTCATGGCGAAACTCCTTTGGCGGAATGAATAGATCGAATGGATGCGACTCCCTCGCCGGAAGCGCGGGCAAGTATGTGACGGCGCGGGCATCTGCGTCAATGGACTCTGCGGATCAAATGGCCGCGGGCTCGATTCGCCCGCTCTCCGACTCGGCGCTTGTCACTCAACATCCGTCACGGTAAATTGGCATGTCACCGAGGAGCGACCGAAATCGCCGTGCCCCCACGCCCCAGGAATCCCCGCAGGAAACGGACCAACGGCCGAGCGAAACGCCGGGTCTCCGCGCGCATTTCGGCCGGTGGGCGCGAAGCGACTGCCGGCAAGAAGTTCGCCAAGCTTGTGGCGCTCCAGGCGCGCCTCCGGGCGCCGAATGGCTGTCCCTGGGACCGCGAGCAGACGCACGAATCGCTCCGCAAATTCCTGATTGAGGAAACCTACGAAGTCCTCGACGCGATGGAATCCGGCGACGCGCGGAAGTTTTCCTCGGAGCTTGGCGATCTGCTCCTGCAGGTCATCTTTCACTCGATTCTAGCGGAGGAGTCGGGCCGCTTCACGATCTCGGATGTAATCGAATCGGTGCACCGCAAGATGGTTCGCAGGCATCCGCATGTTTTCGGCAAGGTGAAGGCCAAGACCTCCGCCGCGGTGCTGAGGAATTGGGAGCAGATCAAGGCTGAGGAGCGGGCCGAAGAGCGCGCCGTAAGCGGAAAATCGACTCGCTCCGCACAGTCTGCTGCGGACGATTCGATCCTCGCGGGCGTTCCGAACTCGCTTCCCGCGGTGCTCGAGGCCTACCAACTTACGCGCCGCGCCTCGCACGTGGGATTTGATTGGCAGAATCTCGCGGGAATACTCGACAAGCTCGACGAAGAGAAGCGCGAGGTTGCGGCGGCATCTGCGGGCGCTGCCGGAGGAGCCCGGCCCGGCGCTCGTTTGGAAGATGAAGCCGGCGACCTGCTGTTTGTTGGCGTCAACATCGCCCGGTTTCTCGGCGTCGATCCGGAAATCGCCCTCAAGGGTGCGAATCGCAAGTTCAAGGAACGCTTTCAGTGGATGGAAGGCGCCGCAGCCCGCGAGGGCCGGCGCTTCGCCGATCTCCCTCGCGCGCGGATGGAAGAGCTTTGGAACGAATCGAAGGCTCGTTCCTAGAACTCGTCGAAACTCCCACGCCCTGTCAAATCCGTATAAGACGCAATTATGTCTGCGGCAACAATTCTAAATTGGACTTATCTCCGATGCGCGGGCCTAATCAGGCGGGGAGAAAACGGATGGCCGAAGCGGGAGGCGTGAATCTGTGGTCAACTTCGGAGCACGCGCTCGACTATCTGCGACGCGCGGACACGATTCCCCACCGCGGCGAAGGCGAGGCCACGCTGCTGGAAGCCCTGCCGGGCGGAGCGAAGCGCATTCTCGATCTCGGCTCGGGCGCCGGAAGGCTCATCGAGCTTGTAAAAGGGCGGCTTTCGCGCGCGCAATTCGTCGCTCTCGATTTTTCGCCGACGATGGTCGCCGAGTTGCACAAGCGGTTTGACGCGGACGCGAGCGTGGCAATCGTGGCCCACGATTTCGACAATCCGCTGTCTTCCCTGGGGGCGTTCGACGCCGTCATTTCCAGCTTTGCGATTCACCATCTGGTGCACGAACGGAAGCGGACGCTTTACCGGGAGATATTCGGCGTCACGAACCCAGGTGGCATTTTCTGCAATCTCGAGCACGTCGCGTCCCCAACGCCTCGAGTCCACGCTCAGTTTCTGGAGGCGATCGGATGGCCGGACGAAGACCCGTCGAATAAGCTGCTCGATCTCGAAACACAGTTGCGATGGTTGCGCGAGATCGGCTTCACGGACGTAGACTGCCACTGGAAATGGCGCGAACTCGCCCTTTTCTGCGGCGCGAAACCTGAATGAGCTGAGACGGCTTTCCGCAACGGATTCTCACCCCGCTCGCGGCCAAATATGAGAACGGACCACCACGACAGAATCGTCGATCAGTTCACCCGGCAAGCCGCAGGCTTCGCTTCAGCTCCGGCGATTCGCGATCAGGAGTTTCTCGGCCGCATCGTACGCATCGCCGAAACTGGCGCCCACGATACCGTCCTCGACGTGGCTTGCGGGCCCGGACTGCTGGCATGCGCCTTTGCCCGCGCCGCGCTTCACGTTACCGGGATTGATTTGACGCCGGCGATGCTCGAGCAGGCGCGCATCCTGCAGCGCGAGCAGGCATTGCAGAATGTCGCCTGGATGCAGGGAGACGTGCTGCCGCTCCCGTTCGACGATGGCGCCTTCTCAATCGTCACCGCGCGTTTTGCCTTCCACCACTTCCTCGATCCGCTCGCGGTGCTGAGGGAAATGAGGAGAGTGTGCAAGACGGGAGGGCGCGTGGTGGTGGCCGATAGCGCCCCTGCGCCGGAAAAGGCGGAAGCGTTCAACGAAATGGAGCGTCTCCGTGATCCCTCTCACGTGCGGGCGATGCCGATGGACGAGCTGCGAAATCTGTTTCGCACCGCCGGACTTCCCGAACCGCGCGTTGAAACCTACGGCATGAAGGCCGAGCTGGAAGGTTTGCTGCAAAGATCGTTTCCGGAAAAAGGCGGTGCGGACAGGATTCGCGAGATTTTTGAAAACTCCCTGGCTGGAGACACTCTGGGCATGGCCACGCGCCGGAAGAAGGGAACAATTGTGTTGGTTTATCCGATCGCGATATTGGCGTCGCGACTGGCGTAATCCGGCCGTCTAGAACCCACGACTTCGGGTACACTGTTACGCTGCCGTGCCGGATCAAATCGAAATCCGCCATTGCGATGGCCGCCCTGAGTATGAGGCGTGCGTCCGCGTCGAGCGTGCGATATGGGGAGATGGCATCGCCGTCCCCCCGGAGATCTTTGTGGTCGCACACCACACCGGCGGGCAGGTCGTGGGCGCTTTTCAGGAGACGAAGCTGGCTGGTTTTACTCTCGCTCTGGCCGGCGTCCGGGCCGGGAAGGCGTATCTGCATTCGCACATGACCGCCGTGCTCCCGGAATTCCGCGACCGCGGCGTGGGGCGCCGTCTGAAACTCTTCCAGCGCCAGGACGCTCTCAAGCGCGGCATCGAACTCATCGAATGGACGTTTGATCCTCTCGATCTGAAGAATGCGCACTTCAATCTGGTGCGCCTCGGCGCCATCGTTCGCCGGTTCATTCCGGATTGTTACGGGATCACCGACAGCCCGCTCCATAGCGGCCTCCCAACCGACCGGCTCGTGGCGGAATGGTGGCTTGGGTCCGAGCGCGTGAAGGCGATTCTGGCGGACGACGCTCCACCCTTCCAGGAATCCGCAAAGCGGATTTCGCTGCCCGCGGACCTCGCCGAAATCAAGGAGCGCGACCGGGCCGCGGCGGCTCGAATCCAATCAGGGGCGCGCGGACAGTTTGAGGCTCGCTTCGCGGAAGGGTACGCGGCGACCGGCGGAGAAACTCGCGAAGCAACCTACGATTATCTGCTCGAGCCGGCCGCTGCGATTGCCGGCCTTCGTCTTCCGAGCTTGGTCGCGGGCTGAAGGACGCGAATGCGACTTCGCAGAATTACGCTGCGCGAGATTCACCTCCGCCTTCTGTCTCCGTTTGAAACGAGTTTTGGCACTTCGCATCTCCGCCGAATTCTGCTCGTCGAAGCGGACGTGGACGGAGCGTCGGGCTGGGGCGAATCCACCGCCGGCGAAAACCCGTATTACTCCTATGAGACTGTCGAAACGGCATGGCTGATCCTGCGCGAATATCTCTGGCCGATCCTGCGAGGCCGGGAAATCGCGCACGCTTCCGAGGTGTGGGACCTGCTCGCACCCGTCCGGGGTCACAACATGGCCAAGGCGGCGCTGGAAACAGCCGTCTGGGACGCTGAAGCGAAGCTGGCCAATCTGCCGCTCGCGAAACTCCTTGGCGGCACGCGAGAGGAGATTCCGTGCGGCGTTTCCATCGGCATCCAGGCGTCCGCCGACGGCCTCGCCTCGAAGGTGGAGGAAGCGCTTGCCGCCGGCTATCAGCGAATCAAAATCAAGATTAAGCCCGGCCTCGACCTCGAACCGGTCCGCGCCCTGCGGGAGCGTTTTCCGCGCATCCGGCTCATGGTGGACGCGAACTCCGCGTATCGGCTGGAAGACGCTCCGTTGCTCAAAGCGCTCGATGCCTACTACCTGATCATGATCGAACAGCCGCTCGGCTGGGACGATATCTTCTCCCACGCCCAGCTTCAGCGTCAGCTCGAGACGCCCATTTGCCTGGACGAATGCATTCACGACGTCGAGCATGCCCGCGCCGCAATTGAGACGGGCGCGTGCCGCATCATCAATATCAAGCTGGGCCGCGTCGGCGGCCACGCGTCGGCCCGCCTGATGCACGATCTCTGCCAGGCGAAGTCGATTCCCGTGTGGTGCGGCGGCATGCTCGAATCGGGCATCGGGCGCGCGCACAATATCGCCATGTCGTCGCTCACGAATTTCTCGCTCCCTGGAGACGTCTCCGCCAGCCGGCGCTATTGGGACGAGGACATCATTGAGCCGGAGGTGGAAGTGACGCGCCAAGGGACGATTCGCGTGCCTTCCGGACCTGGCATTGGTTACCGGCCGCGTCTCGACCGGATCGAATCGCTCACCAAGCGCCGCGAGGTGCTCGACTAGGTCTTGACGACGTCCCCTGCCCATTCCAGCGGCGTTTCGGTGGTCCGCCCGAGTTCTCTGGTTCTCGCGATGGCGCTCGCGGGCGTGCTCATCATCTGGTCGGTGAATTACATCGCCGGAAAAATCACGCTCGCGCATCTGGATGCGGTGTCTCTCGCTTCCTTCCGTTTTGAGCTTTCGGCGACGCTGCTGCTGGGGATGTATTTTGCCCGGCGACGGCGCACTCAGCTGCGCGCTCGCGACGTGTGGACATTCAGTTATCTCGGCATTTTGGGTGTTGCCGTCAACCAGGGATGTTTCGTACTTGGCCTGGCACGCACCACATCGGAACATTCGGTCTTAATCGTCGCTTCGGGACCGATTCTGATTCTCCTGCTTGCGAGCGTCATGAAGCTCGAAAAGCTGACCCTGGCGAAAAGCCTCGGAATGGCGATTTCCTTTCTTGGTGTGTTGCTTTTGGAAACCGAACACGGGTCACCGGTGCACTCGCCCCTGCTCGTGGGCGATCTGCTCACGTTGACGGGTACACTGGGGTTTTCGCTCTACACGGTTCTGGGCAAGCGAGTGGCGGCCGCCTATGACACGCTATCGATGAATACATTCACGACGACCGTCGCTGCCGCGGTCTTTCTGCCGCTGGCGCTGCATCGGGGAATGCGTCTCGATTGGAAAACGGTCGGTTGGGAGGGCTGGGCCGGATTGTTTTACATGGCCGCGCTCAGCGCGGTAGCGGGCTACCTGCTGTTCTACTGGCTCTTGCGCCACATGGACGCCTCGCGCGTGGTCGCCGTGAACTATTTTCAGCCAGTCGTAGTCGTCCTCTTGTCGATTCCGCTGCTTGGGGAACATCCGACGGGAAGGTTGCTGGCGAGCGGCGCGCTGGTGATATCGGGCGTGTATCTCGCCGAGCATGCCACGGCCCGGGAACGCCAGCGCATCGCCTAAGCGAGTCAGGACCAAAGATTAGAAGAAAAAGGCGGCGCCACCGCTGACGCCGCCTTGAGAAACGCCATCCGGCTCGAGGAGCTGATTAAGCCTTGGGCGGCGCCGGAGCCGCCATCTCGAAGTCGATCATGATGTTGATATCGTCTCCAACCATGCCGGGATCGGCGCTCACGCCGAAGTCCTGCCGATTGATCTTGGTCGTAGCCGATACGCCGCGACGCATTCCGCCCATCGCATTGATTGGAGCGGTGGGGCCGGTGACGTCGAAGGTGACTTCCTTGGTAACGCCCCGGATGGTCAGATTTCCGGTCATTTTCTCGGTGCCTTCGCCGGTCTTCACGATCTTGGTGGATTGAAAGGTCATCGTTGGAAACTTGTCGGCGTTGAAGAAGTGCTCGCTCTTCAGGTCATCGTCGCGGCGGGTGACTCGTGTGTTGATGGACCCCACGTCGATCGTGGCGTTCACGCTCGATTTCGTGATGTCCGAATCGTCCAGGGTGACCGTGCCGTTGACCTTGGTAAACTCGCCCTGGATCGTGGAAATTCCCAAGTGTCGCACGAGGAATTGTGCGTTTGCATGCATCGGATCGATGGTCCAGGTGCTGGTCCCCGCGACCGCCGGGACCGCCATAGCTGCCGCCAAAATACCCATTGCGAGAAACTTCTTCATCTGCTGCCTCCTCAGAATTAGCTCAAGAATCGGATTTCGAATTTGCGCAGCGGCGGGCCGCCGCGCAAAGCCCGTTCCAACCCACCCCGTACAGCAGAATATCTGTGGCGAGTGTCTGGCCCGGCGGCAGTATATATCAGTTTTGACCGGCATCCATCGCGTCGTTGAAGGCGATCGCGCCCGTCGTTGACTCCCCATCACTCGCGTGTTACGTTCCGCGGCGATCATGAACGAAGTCTCCGAATCGCCGAAACGCATCGCCGTCATTCCCGGCGACGGAATCGGCAAAGAGGTCGTTCCCGAAGCCGTGAAAGTGCTGCAAGCCGCCGCAGCAGCGGGGAGCCGCAAAGTGGCGCTCACGGAATTCGATTGGGGCGCGGATCGCTACCTGCGCGACGGCACCACGCTCCCCGCCGATGCGCCCGAAATGTTTCGGCGCGATTTTGACGGGATCCTGCTCGGCGCGCTGGGCGACCCGCGCGTGCCGTTCAATAAGCACGGCGCCGACATCCTGCTGGGATTGCGATTCAAGCTCGATCTCTACGTCAACGCGCGACCCTGCGTCCTGTTTGATCAGCGCCTCACGCCGCTGAAGGGCCGCACGGAAGAGGAAATCCATTTCTGCGTGTTGCGCGAAAACACTGAAGGCCTCTACGTCGGCATGGGCGGATTCTTCAAGAAGGGAACGCCCGACGAAATCGCCACGCAGGAAGACGTCAACACGCGCAAGGGCGTGGAGCGGATCCTGCGGTACGCCTTTGATTTCACGCGAAGCCACGGCTACCGGCGCCTTTGCATGAGCGACAAATCGAACGCCCTCGCTTTCGGCCACGACCTCTGGCAACGAGTGTTCGCCGAGCTGCGGCGCGAATACGCCGAGATCGAGGCCGGCCACATGTACATCGACAATTTGTTGATGCAGATGGTGCGCGACCCTTCGCAATTCCAGGTCATCGTCACATGCAATCTCTTCGGCGATATCGCGAGCGACCTGGGGGCGGGACTGATCGGCGGACTGGGGCTGGCTCCCTCGGGCAACATCCATCCCGGCCGGGTATCGCTGTTTGAGCCCGTTCACGGCTCCGCGCCGGATATCGCCGGGAAAAATTTGGCGAATCCGATGGGAGCCGCGCTCGCGGCCGGCCTGATGTTCGATTATCTGGGATGGACCGCGGAAGCTCAGGCGATCGAGGATGCCGCTCGCGCGGCGATCCGCGAGGGCAAGACGACCGCCGATCTCGGCGGCTCTCTGGGGACGCGGGAGGCGGGAGAGTGGCTCGCCAACCGCGTAGCCTCGGCCGGGGTGCCCCGGCGCACCTGACCCCGCGAAACCATTTCAGCCCACCGCCCGCGCGGCCCTTTCGCCGCTGTGCCGCTTTTTCGGTTTTGCTCTTCTCGGCGTTTTTCTTTATGCTGTTTTCCGAAGCCGAATTTCGCGGCTGATTCCGGAGAGGATGCGAACGATGTCAATCAGAGAAGCGCTGTTGGGTGCGTTCGCCCTGGTGATCACGGCCGTCCCAGGCGTTGCTCAAGCGCAGGCCGCTCCGCCAGCGAAGGCGGCTCCGGCTCCGGCGCAGGCCGGCGTGTCTCCGGAGCAGGCGAAACTGCTGAAGACGACGGAGGCCTTTGTCCGCGAACTCTTCGGTTGGAGTCCGACCGTCAAGGTCAGCCTTGGTCCGTTGAGCCCGTCCGCCGCTGCGGATTTCTATGTCGTGCCGATCGAAGTAACGCTAAACGATCAAACGGAAAATGGCGAAGTATACGTGAGCAGGGACGGAAAGACGCTTTTGCGCGGCGAAATCTTCGACATGTCCGCGGATCCCTATGCGGCGAATCGCGCGAAGATCCATATCGATGGCAATCCGTCGAAAGGCCCGGCCAACGCTCGCGTCACGCTCGTCGAGTACGCCGATTTCCAGTGTCCCCATTGCCGCGAGCTGTGGGAGGTGCTGAAGGCGATTGAGACGCAATATCCACAGGTACGGTTCGTCTACAAGGACTATCCGCTGACGCAGATTCATCCCTGGGCGCAAACAGCCGCGCTCGGCGGCCGTTGCGCCTTCGAACAATCGCCGACGGCGTTTTGGAAGGTCCACGACTCCATCTTCGGCGACCAGGATTTGCTTTCCGCAGAGAATGTGTGGGACAAGCTCGTCGAGTTCGCCACCCAGGCCGGCCTCAATGTGGACGCGTTCAAGGCCTGCCTTTCGTCGCCGGGGGCACAGAAGGCCGTGGATGCCAATCACGGGGAAGGCGTCGCCCTTGGAATCAACAGCACGCCTACGGTCTATGTCAATGGCCGGCCGGTGGTGGGTGGCGATGCCGCGACTCTCGAGCAGTATCTCGATTTCGAACTCGCTGCCACGAAATAGCGCTCATTCAAGGCCGAGCGCCTGGCTCCCCTATCAGCTTGCGGATCATGTTTTCGATCTCGGATGGAAGCACGCTCTCGTCTGAGAAATACATTTCCCAATCGACGTCCGGAAAACCCATCCGGGTGGCCTGCGCAGCCAGCTGGTCGCGCCAGCCCTTCGGGTCGCGGCTCCGGATTCGCAGCAGGGCCTGAAACACGATTGCGTGTTCCGGCTCGAGCCAGCGATAACCAGCCAAATCATCCGCGAACTTTTTCCACAAGCTGTCAGGGAGAGCGCGGCCGCAGAAGGCGCGGAGGATTTCGCGCTCTAAATCCAGGATTTGTCCGGACGGTTCGCGGTTGGGCATCTGCGGTGCGCGCTTGTGCGCCCGCGCTATTGTAGCGATTCGCGGCCTCGCCTGGACAGGGTTGCAATGCGACGAACTGCAATGGCCTGAGAAGACCGAGACGCAGAGTGGTTCTGAGGACGTGCCGAAAACGGAGGAGCCCGTCAGGCCGCGGCGTTCGCTATAACTGGCCGGACAAAGTCGATGCGGTCAATCGTTGCCGCCACGCCGTAAACCGGGATTGCTTCGCCTTTGAGCGCAGCAACGCGCAAAGCCTTCGCGCTGGCCCGAACCAGGACGGATGTCCCGCTAGCTGTTTCTGTGGGCAGCGCAAACGTCAACTCCATGCCGGTGCCAGGCTCGATGGCCTGACCTGAGTGGAAATAAATCCCCGAGCGAGAGATGTCGCGAAGCTGAGCGGTGTTAAACTCCGCTGGACCCTGATCTGCCGTACACACCTGCACGGGCAGGTAGAGCTCGTATCGTCTTGCCCTTCTACGTTCTCCCATGTGGATCCCCCCTAATTGGGCCTTACTTCGTGCACGACCTCTGCCATGGCACCCCCCGTACGCCGCACTGATTTCATGGAGCTTAGAGGTTTTGAGCCCGGCCCCAATCGAGACTAATCGTGGAAATACTTCCTGGAGTGGGAATATCGTGCATGCTTGCTGAAGCACGCAATTGCATACATTTTCGCCTCTAAGTCCCCCCGGCGTCGCGAGGTTTCGGGTTAATAGACGGGGTCGTGCAGGATCGAGGCGCCCTCGGCATGGGTCAGAATGCCCTTGCTAATCATAAGTTGAACCAAACGCACCAGGGCTGCCCGGTCACCGGTCGCCGCGAGTGTTTCCTCTCCATGAGCGGCGGCCACTCGATAGGACAATTGTCGTCCGCCCGTAAGCTCGGCGAGCCAAGCGTCCAGGGCCTGGCGCTGCTGTGGAAGGAGCGCATCAAACGCGATGCCCATGCCCAGCCCAGTCTGCGAATACACAACGACGCCGCCGGTCTCAAACTTCGTCTTGCCCTTCACCACGCTGACTCGAACCGTGGCTCCCACGGGAAAGGGAAGCAAGGTATCCACGAAGCAGCCGCCCGGTCCCAGATCGGTTGTGCGTGTCGCGAAACGGGCACCGGAGCTCAGCTCTATGACTTCAGCGGACGCCGTGAAAGTGTGGCGATCGGCGTTCCGGCGCTCGGCCTCGCCCGTCGCCGATTGGTTTCCGGACGAGTTTTCAGCTGAATAGTTCTTGCGGCCTTGGTCATGCATGATCGCGGCTACCTGCCTTCGCACCTGGTTGAGTGCGCATATTCCAGGTTCCGGAGGTCGTGGGATCCTGGCTGCTACTGCGCCATTGTCTCTGGAGGGCTGGATGACTGACAAGAGCCATCCGCCTCCGCCTTGCCCAAAAACCAATCAGACCCGGGGGGCACTCGGTATCGGCTTCTCCGGACGTACGAGCTGAGGTGTTGAAAGCGCTGGGATCGCGTTCCGGGAATCTGGCGGGCCCTACAGCAGGAAACGCAGGGCAACGCCTCGGCTTTCAGTTTCGAGATGCTCGAGCCTTACGACCGAGGCCAGGAATTTCCGATGCGCCGAAACCTTGTCGCCGTAGGGAAAAGTGACGATCAACCGCATTCCGACGAAATAGTGAGGCATGCAGGTCTTGAAGTACAGCCCGTCGCGCGTGAAATCCACCACCTGGCCCACATCCTCGATCTCGGTAAATCGAGCGTCAAAAGGCCGCAAATGGACCGGAAGAGACACTTTGAGCCGCTTCCGCTTTCGGGCATCTATAGACACCTTTCGCGAGGGCGCCGCTGCGGGTTTAAGAGCCGTCCAGCCTCCGATACCCATGTTGACTCTCCGATTGGAGCTCATATCCGTTTCGAGCTTGAGTCTAGCGGCGGGCCCTGCGCGCGCCAATAGAACGGGGGTACTACGTTCCAGCCGCACACGGGAGCGCAGGCGCGGTTCCCGCGGAAGAATCACCACGCAGAAGACTACCTTGACAGATCGCTCTACCGGGGGGTAACGTATCTTCCTTGAGCGGCCTTGCGCATCAGGCGCGCTGAGTCCTGCGGCTAAGATCGAATGAACCGAGACCGAAACGTGAACCTGCTTCCCCTTGAAATCGTAGTAGTACGACTCGTCCGCGCGTCTCGGCCTGGAGGGCATGACTGAGCTGAGTAACAGGATCTGAAAGGCTCACAAAACCCACCCGCCAGAGACGCTGGCAAGGTGGGTTTTACTTTTTTAGGCGGTGAAGAGAGGCGAAAATGGGCGGCAATCAGGAAACACTGACCGGGGCCAGAATTCTTTGGGAGTGTCTGGAGCGCGAGGGGGTCACCACCGTCTTCGGCTATCCTGGTGGGGCGATCCTGCCTGCGTACGACGCGCTGCGGCACAGCTCCATTCGCCACATCCTGGTGCGCCACGAGCAGGGCGCCACGCACATGGCGGATGGCTACGCGCGAGCGACAGGCCGCGTGGGTGTGGCGGTGGCCACCTCGGGGCCTGGAGCGACAAACATGGTCACCGGCATCGCCACGGCCATGATGGACTCCTCGCCCATCGTGTGCATCACCGGGCAGGTGGGCAGCAAGCTCCTTGGCTCCGATGCGTTTCAGGAGACCGACATCACCGGCGTCACGCTGCCGATCACGAAACACAACTATCTTGTGACGCGCGCCGAAGACATTGCCCATGCCGTCCGCGAAGCGATGTACGTG
This sequence comes from Candidatus Acidiferrales bacterium, assembly GCA_035279445.1. Classification (GTDB taxonomy): domain Bacteria; phylum Acidobacteriota; class Terriglobia; order Acidiferrales; family UBA7541; genus Palsa-295. The sequence continues at coordinate 51,342 of DATEHV010000033.1, forward strand.
GCGAAGTCCGGGCGCCCGGGACCCGTGCTGATCGACATCACCAAGGACGCGCAGCAGAGCTCCTGCGAATTCGACTGGGATGGCGCGGCCCCCAAAATGCGCGGATACCGGCCCGATCTCTCGCCGGCCAAGCACGAATACGCAAAGGCCCTGGAACTTATCGGCACGGCGAAGCGGCCCCTGATTCTGGCAGGCCATGGGATTTCCGTTTCCGGCGCCGAGCACGAAGTCCAGGCGTTCGCCGAGCGAACCTGCATCCCGGTGGCGATGACGCTGCTGGGACTCGGGCACCTTCCCGCGTCGCACGTCTTGAACCTCGGGATGATGGGCATGCATGGCGAGGCGTGGGTGAACAAGACGATCCAGGACGCCGATCTCCTGCTTGCGTTCGGAATGCGCTTCGATGACCGCGTGACCGGCAGCCTGAAAACTTACGCGATCAACGCGAAGAAGATTCACATCGACATTGATCCGGCGGAAATCAATAAAAACGTCAAAGTGGACGTCGCGCTGGTCGGCGACCTGAGAAAAATCCTGCAGGAACTGCTCCCGCGCGTGGAGCCCGCCAATCACAGCGATTGGATCGAGCACATCCACAGCCTCAAGGGCGATACGGCGGTGCGCGACATCCAGAATCTTCCGGACAACGGTCATCTCTACGCCGCGCACGTGATCAACGATTTGTGGCACGAAACGCGCGAGCGGGATGCGATCATCGTGACCGACGTGGGCCAGCACCAGATGTGGGAAGCCCAATATTACAAACACGAGAATCCGCGCTCTCTGATCACCTCCGGCGGACTCGGCACGATGGGCTTTTCGCTTCCCGCTGGCGTGGGCGCAAAAGTGGCGCGCCCGGACGCGGACGTGTGGGTGGTGGCCGGAGACGGCGGTTTTCAGATGACCATGGCGGAGCTCGCCACCATCGTGCAGGAGAAGCTGAAGGTGAACATCGCCATCATCAACAACGGCTATCTCGGCATGGTGCGCCAGTGGCAGGAGTTTTTCTATGACCGGAATTACGAGGCGACTCCGCTGCTGAACCCGGAGTTCTCGAAGCTCGGCGAGGCCTACGGAATCCGCAGCATCGTGGTGAAGCACCGCTCCGAAGTGATCCCCGCGGTGCGGGCCGCGCACGCCCACGAAGGGCCGGTGCTGATCGATTTCAAGGTTGAGCAGGAAGATACCGTCTACCCGATGGTGGCGGCAGGAGCAGCGCTTCACGACATGATCCGGCGGCCCAATCCGCTGGTCGAGACCGCGGAGGACGAATAGGAACGCCATGCTACATACGATCGTCGTCTACGTCGAAAACAAGCCGGGCGTTTTGTCGCGCGTCGTGTCGCTATTCCGCCGCCGCGCCTTCAACATCGACTCGCTGACGGTGGGCCGGACCGAAAGACCCGAAGTGTCGCGCATGACCATCGTCACGGAGGCGGACGAGGACCAGGCCCGCCGCATCGTCGCGAACGTCTACAAGCTAGTGAACGTGCTTTTCGTGGACGATCTGACCGGCCAAACCGCTCTCCTGCGCGACCTCGCCATCGTCAAGGTCTCGGCGACGCGCGAATCGCGTTCGCAAGTGCTCGAACTTGCCGAGGTGTTCGGCGCGCGCGTGCTCGATATCGCTTCCGATTCGATCACCGTGGAATTGACCGGGGGCGAAGAGAAGGTCGACCGCCTGCTGGAATTGCTGAGCCCCTTCGGATTGCTCGAAGTGGTGCGCACCGGCGTTGTAGCCATGCGCCGCGGCGCAAAATCTCCGAGCGTCACCACCAAGGCCAAGCACATCGGACCGGTGGACGACGACAGCGTTTCCTATTCGGTCTAGCGTCGGCGCTACGCTGATTTTCTTTTCGCGGCCCTGGCCTTCGCCGCGTGCGGCTTGGGCCGCAGGGCCGCGAGGAATTCTTCCAGCGGCAGCGTGTTGACTACGTCCTTCTTTTCAATCCATCCTCGCCGCGCCGTCTCCACGCCGTATTTCATGAACGGCAGGTGCATCGTCGAGTGCGAGTCCGTCGAAATCACGATCTTCACGCCGCGCTGCTTCGCCATTCGCAGGTGGACATCGCGCAGGTCGAGCCGTTCCGGAAACGCGTTGCACTCCATGGCGATGCCGCGCTCGGCGCACGCATCGAGCACCCTTTCCATGTCGTATTCAAACGGCTCGCGCCGCAGCACCAGCCTCCCCGTCGGATGGGCGATGATCTGGGTGTAGGGGTTCTCGACGGCGGCGAGCAGCCGCTCGGTCATCTCCGCGCGCTCCATGTTCATATAGGAGTGCACCGACGCGACCACGACGTCCAGCTCCGCCAGCACGTCGTCCTCGAGATCGAGCGAGCCGTCTTTCTTGATGTCCACCTCGCTCCCGGCCAGCAGCCGGATGCCGGGAACCCTGGCGGAATGAATTTTCCTGATCTGTTCGAGCGTGCGCTTTTCGTCCAGGCCGTTGGCAACCGTCACGGCCTGCGAATGGTCGGTCAGCGCGATGTATTCGTATCCAAGGGCGCGCGCCGCTTCGCCCATCTCCGCGATTGAATTCTTGCCGTCGGAAGCGGTCGTGTGCATCTGCAGGTCGCCGCGGATGTCCGCGAGCGTTACAAGTTTGGGCAGCTTGCCCTGTTCCGCAGCTTCGATTTCTCCGGTCATTTCACGCAACTCAGGCTCGATGTAGGGGAGTTTAAGCTTCGCGTAGATTTCCTCTTCGGTCCTGCTTGCCACCACCTTGCCGCCCTTCAGCGTAGTCAGCGCGTACTCGTTGAGCGTCCAGCCCATCTCGTTGGCGCGGCCGCGCAAGGCGACGTTGTGCGCCTTCGATCCGGTGAAATACAGCAGCGCCGCGCCGAAACTCTTCTTTTCGAGCAGCCGCACATCTACCTGGATCCCGCTCCCGAGCAGGAAGCTGACTTTGTTTTCACCGTGCGCGAGCTTCTGCCCGATTCCCGGGTATTTCAAAATGTGCCCGGCGACGGCGTCGATATCCTTCTGTTTGTCGCGGCCCGGACGCATGGTGACCAGCAAGTCGAGGTCCCCGATGGTTTCGCGCCCTCGCCGCAGGGAGCCTGCCGGCGTAACGGACTCGACCGCCTCGCCTGCCTTCGCCATATAGCCGACCAGCTTCTGCGCCTCTTCGTCGGCGACGTTCAGGCGAACTCGTCCGGAACCGGACAAATGCTTAAACTGCTCGGCGGCCTTCAGGATGTTTTGCTCGCTCTTTTCGCCGAATCCGGGCAGGTCGCGCAGCTTGCCTTCCTTTGCCAGCTTTTGCACTCCCTCGACGGTCGCAACCTTGAAATGGCTCCAGAGGAACGCAACTTTCTTGGGTCCGAGTGACTGCAGCTCGAGCAAGTCCAAAATCGCGGGAGGATACTTCTTGAGCAGTTTCTTTCGCAGGCCGTAGTCACCGGTCTTGAGGACTTCGCGGATGTGCTCGGCCATTCCGTCGCCCACGCCCGGCAGCGCTTTCAACTTCTTGTCGTCGGTCGCCAGCTCTTCGATCCGCTCGGGCAGACCCTCCAGCAGCTCGGCGACTTTTTCGTAGCTGCGGTAACGGCCGATGATCGCGCCGTCAATTTCGAGCAATTGCGCGGTCTCGCGCAGTATTTTCGCGACGTCTCTGTTTTCCATCGCTCGTTCTCCGGCTTTTGTCTCTAGTCTCGGCGCGCCACAAACCGCGCGTAATACAGAATTCCCGCCACCGACTTCGAATCGCGAATCTTCCCCGAGCGAATCCACTTTGCGGCCTGGCGCAACGTGAGAATCCGCTGCGTGATCTTTTCGTCGTCTTCCGGCCGGGCGGCACCTTTGGCCAGGCCCTCCGCCACGAATATGTCCATGCGCTCGCTGAGCAGGCCCGGGGAAGGGAAGATCTCCAAAAGCTTTCGAACCTTCGATGCCGTGTAGCCTGTCTCCTCCTGCAACTCGCGCCGCGCGCCAGTGAGGGCGCTCTCGTTCGGCTCCTTGTGACCTGCGACCAACTCCCAAAGATACTGTCCCGCGGCGTGGCGGTATTGCCGGATGACCAGGATCCGCCCGTCCGGAAAAACCGGCAAGACGACCACGGAGCCGGGATGCACCACGATTTCGCGAGTCGCCTTGATTCCGCCCGGCTCGGACACGCGCTCGCGCCGGACCGCGAAGACGCGCCCCTGAAAGATCGCCCGACTGCTCAGCACCCTGGCCCTGCCCGATTTCATACCCTTGCGCCTCTTCATTCGTGGTCCATTCCCCTGTCGGCACCGGCGATTCTACCTCATGCCCGCGCCGCCCGTCCCTCGCGCCTCGTTTGTTTCCGCTACATCGTCCGGCTCCTTTATACTTCGGTCAGGCGAATCGATGCCGATCAACACGCTTATCGTCGACGACGAGCGCCCCGCACGCGACGAGCTCGCGTTCCTGCTCAAGGGGTTTCCCGAAATCAACGTCATCGCGCAGGGCAAGAACGGCCTCGAGGCCGTCGCGCTGATCAAGGAGCACGTTCCCGACCTCGTGTTTCTCGACGTGCAGATGCCGGGTCTCGACGGCTTTGGCGTAATCAAGAAACTGGTCGAGCGAAAACTGCGCCTCCCGCAGATCGTCTTCGCCACCGCCTACGATCACTACGCGGTGCAGGCGTTTGAAGTGAGCGCCGTGGACTACGTCTTGAAACCATTCGACAAGTCCCGCATCGCCCGCGCGATCGACCGCGCGAAGAAAATGGTGGAGGCCAATACGTCTCCGGCGCAGCGGCTCGAGACGCTGGTTGAGCAGCTCGGCGCCGATGCGCCCAAGAAGCGGCCCGCGCATCCCGTCAAGCTGCTGGTGCGATCGCAGGCGCGCATGATTCTGATCGACGCCGACGACATGATCTACGCCGCGATCCAGGACGGCTCGATCACGATTTTCTCGCGCGACACCGAAGGCATCTCGAACTACAGGACGGTCGAGGAACTGATGGAGGCGCTTGACCCGGGCGTCTTCTGGCGTCCGCACCGGTCCTACCTTGTCAACATCAACCACATCAAGGAAGTGGTGCCATGGTTCAAATCGAGCTATATGCTGAAAATGAACGACAAACGCGCGAGTGAAATCCCCGTTTCCCGCGCCCAAACGAAGCGGCTCCGCGAGCTCTTGAAACTCTAGCGGCGCCGGCCGTGACCCTTGCGTTGCTATTCAGGCAACCGCATATTTGCGCAACTCCGAGATCGTGTGACAATACGCCCATGAAAAAATTACTCGTGATCGTGGCAATGCTTGCCGCAGTTGGCCTCGCGCTTTCCGGACCGGCGCGCGCCCAACAGACTCCCGCGGCAAGCCCGCCGAAAGCGCCGGCCTCAAGTGCGCAAAAAACGACTGGATCCAAATCCGCGAAAACAACTGCGGCGCCGAGCCAGGCTTCCACGGTGCTCAAGACTCAGAAAGAGAAGTCCAGTTACGCCCTGGGGATGAACATCGGAAAGGGCCTCAGCCGGCAGCAATTGGACATTGACGCCGCCATGCTCGAGCGCGGATTGCGAGACGGCCTCGGCGGCGGCAAGACTCTGCTGACGGACGACGAGGTGCAAGCCGCGCTCGCGGAATTGCAGGGGGAGGCCAATATGAAAGAAGGCGTAGCTTTCCTGGCAGACAACAAAACGAAGGATGGCGTCGTCACGCTGCCCAGCGGTTTGCAGTACAAAATCTTGACTGCCGGCAGCGGACCCAAACCCTCGGCGAGCGATACCGTGGTCTGCAATTATCGCGGCACGCTTGTCAACGGCACGGAGTTCGACAGCTCGTACAAGCGCGGGCAGCCCGCGTCCTTTCCGGTCAGCGGAGTGATCAAAGGCTGGACCGAGGCCCTTCAGCTCATGCCCGTTGGATCGAAGTGGCAGCTCTTCATTCCTCCGAACCTCGCCTACGGGCCCAGCGGACGGGGCGGCGTCATCGGACCCGAAGCTACGCTTATATTCGAGGTGGAGCTGCTCTCGATCAAGGGCAAGTAGCTTTGGTCCAGGATCGCTGATTAGTGGCGAATGGTGTCGGAATCTGCGATTGGCGCGCCCTGCGGCATCTCGAATGGCGCGCTCTTGCGCTCGAGTCGCAAGTCTCAATCCGCAACTCTGAACTTCTGTGCTAGCATCGCCTTTACCATTTCTCCCTTTGTTTTTCGATTGAGGAGACCCTCTCCCGAGTGGCGAAGCGCAAACGAGTCTTGAGCGGCATGCGGCCCACCGGACGCCTCCACCTGGGCCATTATTTCGGCGCTCTCCAGAACTGGCTGAAGCTTCAGCAGGAATACGATTGCTTCTTTTTTGTCGCTGATTGGCACGCCCTCACGACGCACTACGAAGACACCTCATCCGTCGCCGAAAACACGCTCCAGGTGGCGATGGACTGGCTTTCGGTCGGCATCGATCCTGCGAAGTCCACGCTGTTCGTCCAGTCGAGCATCCTGGAACACGCCGAGCTGCACTTGCTGCTTTCGATGGTGACGCCACTTTCATGGCTGGAGCGCGTCCCGACCTACAAGGAGCAGATCGAGAATCTCAAGGACCGCGACCTCGGCACGTACGGCTTTCTGGGCTATCCGCTGCTGCAAGCGGCCGATATCGTCATCTACGACGCCGATTTTGTTCCCGTGGGCGAAGATCAGGTCCCCCATGTCGAGCTGACACGCGAGGTGGTGCGGAGATTCGACCTGCAGTTCGGCTTTGAGGTTCGCGATAAGCTTTTCGACGAAGAACACTCGGGTCTGCTGAGCCAATTGCCCCTCAAGCAGACGGATCTGAGATTGCCTGCTCCGGGCGAACGATTCGATCTCGAGCTGAAAGCTGGATGGACGTCCGCGATCAAGCGGCTGGTGCTGGAAGCGGGTTACACGAATTTCGTGGAACAGCACAACCGCTTCAAGCGGTTTGTTTCCTACAAACCGGTGCTCCACGAGCCGGACCATCTGCTGACGGAAACTCCGCGCCTGCCGGGTACGGACGGCCGGCGTATGGCGAAGTCTTACGGCAACGCGATCTGGCTCAGCGATCCGCCCGACGAGGTTCGCGCCAAGGTCCGCAATATGATGACGGACCCCCAGCGGGTCCGGCGAACCGATCCCGGCCGTCCGGAAGTGTGTCCTGTGTTCGCGTGGCACAAACTCTTCTCATCGGCCCTGACGGTCGGCAAGGTGGACCAGGACTGCCGCACGGCAGCCATTGGCTGCGTGGACTGCAAGAAGCTGATGGCCGAAAATCTCGTCACCTGGATCGAGCCGATTCAGGAACGCCGCCGAGAATTCGAGGCGCATCCGGAAAAAGTTTGGAGTATCCTCGACGCCGGCGGGAAAAAGGCGCACGCGGCCGCCCGGCGAACGATGAAGCGCGTGCGGAACGCGATCTTCAAGTGGGACGAAGCGCGCAAGACCTCGCGAAAGGCGGCCGGCGTTTCGTAGCGGCCTCCGCGATGCGGGCGCATTTGGTTTTCGTCACGGCGCGGCTTTAGCCCTGCCGCAACGGAAGCGCGAGTAAAAGGGGCTTCAGCCCCTGAGGTATAAGACGAATTGGCTTCACCATCACCCTATCGCATCAATTTGCCGGTCTACGAGGGCCCGCTCGATCTCCTGCTCGATCTGATTCGCAAGCAGGAGATGGACATCCACAACATTCCCATCGCCAAGATCACCGAGCAGTATCTCGACTACCTCCACCAGCTCGAAAAATTGGATATCGACGTCTCCGCCGATTTCATTTACATGGCCGCAACTCTCATCCACATCAAATCCAAGATGCTGCTCCCCGCCGATCCCCTGGCCGGCCCCGAGGAGCAGGACCCCCGCGACGAGCTGGTCCACCGGCTGCTTGAGCACGAAAAGTTCAAGAACGCCGCGCAGCTTCTCTATCAAAAGCAGCAGGTCGAGGCGCACGTCTGGTCCCGCCCGGATCGCGCGCTCTACAGCGGCGACGCGATCGAGGGGGAGATGGTCGTCTCGCTGGTTGACTTGATCAAGACGTTCCAGCAGGTGCTCGAGCGGCGCAGGGCCGTGACCCGATTCGAACTGCGCCACGAATCGGTGACCATCGCGCAGATGATGGACCGTCTCCGGCAGCGCCTGGTCGCGACGGACGACCCCGTCTCTCTGATCGAATTCTTCGACGCTTGCGAAACGCGCAATGCCATGATCGTCGCGCTCCTCGCCGTGCTCGAAATGGTGCGCATGCAGGCCGTCATCCTGGTGCAGTCGGAATTGTTCGCTGACATCGGTTTGCGGAAGCATAAGATGTTCGACGCGGTATTCGCCGGCCCCGACGCCATGTCGAAAATCGAGGAACAGTATCTGTGACAACGACGCCCGAAGAAATCAAAGCCTCCATCGAAGCCATCGTCTACGCCGCGGACGAGCCCGCCACGCTCGAGCAGATCGCGAACGCTCTCGGCGTCGAGAAATCTCTCGCCCGCGCGGCGCTCGATCTCCTCGTCGCCGCGCATCAGACGGACGAGCGCGGCATCGAAGTCCGCAAGGTCGCTGGCGGCTGGAAATTCTATACCAAGCCGCAGCACCACGATGTGGTGCGAAAATTCATCAAGAGCCTGCAGCCGCCGCTGCGCCTCACCATGCCGGCTCTCGAGACGCTCGCGGTGATCGCCTACAAGCAGCCCGTCACAGCGCCGGAAATCAACGAAATCCGGGGCGTCAACGTCGGAGGCGTCATCAAGACGCTGCTCGAAAAGCGGCTGATCACCACGTCGGGCCGCAAGGAAGTGATTGGCCGGCCGATTCTCTACCGCACCTCGAAGCAGTTCATGATGAGGTTCGGCCTCTCCGATCTCGACGAGCTTCCAAGCTTGAAGGAGTTCGAGCAGCTTGCGCAGGCCGCGCTCGGGTCCGATTCCGGCATCGCGCCCAGTGAACCCGAGGTGATCGCCGCCGCGTCACCCGAGCCGGCGGAGGCTGCCCGGATTCGCGAGTCCGGCGAAAGCAACGAGCTTGCCGAACTTGGTGAGGACGCCACGGAATCGGCCGAGCGTGCGCGAACCGCGGCCGCCGGCAAGTCCGAAGCTTCTTAGTACGGCAATCGCTCTCCCGCGAACCCTTCCCCGGTCGTTCATGAGGTAATTCATGTAGAATGTGCCTCGCGGGTAACGGCTGGCCCGAGGCGAAGGGTATGAACGGGTGTTCCATGCGCGCGGCGAGATTCTTTCTCGTTCTTGCGTTGTTCTGCACCTCCGCGCCAGCGCAAGCCCCTCCCGGGCCGCAACAGAATCCGACGTCATCCCCTCCGGCGCCCTCCGCCGGCACACCGCCGCAAACTTCTCCTGCCGCAACTCAGCCCGCGTTCGCCTCCACAGCGCCGATCAAAACGTCAACGCGACTAATCACTATAGACGTTATCGCAACCGACTCACACGGAAACACGATTTGCGGCCTCACGCGAGATGACCTCCAGGTCTTCGATCAGCGTAGCGGGCAGCAGAAGCTCGTGCGCTTCGAGTTTATCGACACTCTTGCGAACGCGAAGGCTGCCGGAGCCGCACCTCCGAGATTGCCGCCATACATGTTTTCAAACGTGCAGTCCGTACCGATGACACTGCCGCCGACCGTCATCTTGATGGACGCTCTGAACACCGACATCGTCAAGCAAATGCAGGTCCGGCGCGACATGATTCTGTTTGTGAAGACATTACCGCCCGATACTCCCGTTGCGGTTTTCCTTCTGGGTCATACACTCCACATCGTGCAGAACTTCACCACTGACCCGTCGCTGTTACTCGCCGCCGTGAACCAATCCGGCCGCTCCGGCGTGTCCGGTATCGTGCCCATGCCCCAGGATGACGCGGACAACGTGTCGAACTCGATGCAGAACTTCGGTACGAACACCCCCGAATCGGTGATCGCGTCGATCGAGGATTTCGAAAAAGAAGAATACGAAATGTTGTTGGATGAGCGCGTGAAGGAGACCGCCGACGCGATGCAAGCCATCGCGAAGTTTCTTGGCGGCTATACCGGTCGCAAGAATCTGATCTGGTTTTCTGAGTCCTTTCCGATCTGGATCGAACCTACCACGGACTTCGGCAGCGATCCGTTCATGGGCTCGACCAGCTATTCAGGAAAAGTGCGGGAGGCGGCCTACGCCCTCACCGATGCGCGCGTCGCCGTCTATCCCGTTGACGCCCGCGCGCTGGAGGGTCCCAGCGCCTTTTCCGCATCGAATCCCTTCAATCGGCAGACGCTGGGCGGACCTGGCTTTGCCGGCGCCCTGCGCCGGGAAGACAGCTTGCGCATCGATTCTCAAGCGACGATGGATGAAGTTGCCCAGGACACGGGCGGTATCACCTGCAAGAATACGAACGATCTCGCCGGCTGTGTCAAGGGTGCGCTCAATCAAAGCTCCGCGTACTACGAACTGGCCTACTATCCCGAAAACGCCAAATGGGACGGCCGATTCCATAAGATTACGGTCAAGACGCCGCAGAAGGGTGTGAAGCTCTCCTATCGCCGCGGTTACTTTGCCACCGACGCCGCCGCTCTCGCGCAGAAAGCAAAACCGGACGATCTTCTGAAACAGTCGTGCCGCGACGCGCTGCCAGGCACTGCCATCGCCTTCACGGCGCAAGCCGTTGGTCCGGACAAAACGACCTCGCAACCGGACGAGACGCGCTACATCCTGAACATCCCCGTCGACAGCTTGAGTCTTAATCCATTCGGCGGCCTGCGTTCGTTGAATATCCGGTTGGCGATCTGCGAGTACACTCCGAAGGGTGACTCGTTTCATCTCTTCACGCGCGACCTTTCACGAACGGTCACTGAGCCGGTTTACGAATCGTGGAAGACGCACGGCATGCGGGATCTTTTCGACTATGTTGCCAAACCGGAAAACCAGCGCCTGCGCTTTGCAGTGCTCGATGTGCCCTCAGGCGAAATCGGTGCCATCGACGTTCCCGCGCATCCGCAGCGCTACGGTGGCCTGCCTGCACCCACGGTCCCGGGCGATCCTTCAGCGAGGGCTTCTGCCCCCGCCTCGGCCGTCCCTCCCGCCGCGGCGGCTGCAGCGCATCCACAAACGGTGATGTCGAGCATGACGTTTAAGACCACTGCCGACAAGTCAAGCGTGCTCGACTGGAGGAGCGGCATGCTGTCCTATCATGGCGACCTCGGCATTGAGTTGGCCGCGCCCGCCTTTTTTGAGAAAGTCGTTGCCGTAAAGTATCACTGTCAGGCGGGCACGCTCGTGTCGAACGACGCCGACTCCAGGACGGCGCCAAAAGTGGCTTTTGAGTTCCACAGCCCCGCGGGCGCCACGGCAATTGTGGAAATGACCGGCGAGGCGCCGGGTTACTCCGGCAACCTGCCCGTGGATGCCAGCGCAACTCCCTTTTTCGATTACGTCTGGAAGCTCTGCCACTGCCAGCAGCCATAGCCGCGGCCATTATTCTTCGCCGTCGCCGCGATTTCCGTTAAGCTGATACCGTGGCGGCGAGCGTGCCGCAACCTCCATGGAAGAACGCCTACAGAAAATCATTGCGCGCGCGGGCATCGCGTCGCGGCGCCGTGCGGAAGAGATGATGGCCTCCGGCCTGGTCACCGTGAACGGCCGTACGGTCACCGAATTGGGCACGAAGGCCGACGAATCGCGCGACCACATCAAGGTTGCAGGAAAGCTGCTTCGGCCGGAATCGCAGCGCATTTATCTGCTTCTCCACAAACCGCCCGAGGTCGTCTCGACGCTGAGTGATCCCGAGGGCCGCCCCTCGCTGCGCGATTTCCTGCAGGGCGTACCCGAGCGCGTTTTTCCGGTCGGCCGGCTCGAGTATCACTCCTCGGGGCTCGTGTTCCTTACCAACGACGGCGACGTCGCGAACCGCATGTTGCAGTCCCGCCGCTTGCCGCAGACCTACCACGTGAAACTCAAGACTCTTCTCACATTTGCGGAAATCGAGCGGCTCGGCCAATCGACCGGCGCGCGCATCTCGCGCCTTCGCGGCAAGGACGCGCCGTGGTATGTCGTCACTCTTTCCGAGGCGCGCCGGGACGCCTTGCGCAGCAGGCTCTTCCAGACCGGTCACCCGGTCGAAAAAATGAAACGCGTGCAATTCGCGTGCCTGGAACTCGATTCGTTGCCTCCGGGACAACATCGCCCGCTCTCGCCCGCCGAGGTTGCCGCACTCAAGCGCGCTCTCGCGGGCGGCCCTGTACAGAAACGACCCGCGCGGCGCAAGACCCCGCGAAGTTCGGTACGTTCCCCGCGCTAATCGCTCTTTTCTTTCCTCCGAAATTGGATATGATACGCGCACGGCAGGGGGACATTCCCAGAACTCGCCTAGGGCGAAGATTTCGGAGCAGACGCACGCGTGGTGCGCTCGGCTTTTTTTTCGAGCGCTCGAGGCGCCGCGGGGGCCCACGCGCGAAAGGGCCGCAAGTCTTTCCGCGCCGCGCGTGTTTGCAGGCTGCTTTTGCGACGGTCACACTCGTAACGCACAGGAAAGGATCGGAATGAACAAACCAGGCGAGGATTTAAACCCCGGGGCGAGTCATCCGCCGGCGATTTCCGCCGGCGATCCCACCAGCGAAATTCTCAAGGCCAGCCGCACGATCGCCGTAGTCGGCCTCTCCAGCCGACGTCATCGCCCCAGCTACGGCGTGGCCGAATACCTCCAGTCGGTCGGATACCGGATCATTCCCGTGAACCCAACCGAAACCGAAGTCCTCGGTGAGAAGTGCTACGCTCGCCTCGAAGATATTCCCGAGCGCGTGGATATTGTCGACATCTTCCGCCGCTCGGAATATGTCCCCGAAATCGTCGAGTCCGCCATTCGCATTGGTGCTCGCGGCGTTTGGATGCAGGAAGGTGTAATCCATGCCGAAGCCGCCGAGCGCGCCCGCAGCGCAGGCCTCTTCGTCATCATGAACGCATGCATTCTGAAGGAACACATCAAGCGTTTCCGTTTGCACTGAAAATCCGCGAGCGGCGCGCTCGCAGTGCGCGACCATCCCCCGAGGGCATCAACCGCCGATCGACTCCGGCATATCCCCGAATCAGGTTAGCCAAGGCCTTGCTGTAGACTTAGCTTAGAATTGGGGCGACGAACCTCCTACACCGCATCCGAGTGTCGAGAGGAGCAGAGAGCGGTATGAAAGCGTCCCGTCGAGGCCTGATGAAAGGAATGGCGCCGGCTTGTCTGCTTCTCGGCCTTGTCGGTGCGATGTTTGGACAACGCCCGTTCCGGGAATACCCCTCCGTCGAATACGGCGAGTCCGTACCGCTGCCGCCTGACTGGCAACGGCCGGGCGAATGGGCATTCGCGCGGCTCATGTACCCGCCCGGCCCCAATGATGGTTACCGCGGGCGCTTCGATGGCGACTGGCGCCAAGGCTTGTCGCTGTGGACCCAGGATAGTCCGCCCGCCGATCGCTCCCTTGCCGCAGCGGTCCGGCGCCTCACGCGCATTGACGCGCGTTCGGTGGAACAAGACGTGAATCTCGACGATGGCGACGAGGTCTACAACTGGCCGTGGCTCTATGCCGTGCAGGTCGGCGAGTGGGGAATCACCCAGCACCAGGCGGATGTCCTGCGTGACTATCTTTTGCGCGGCGGCTTTTTCATGGCGGATGATTTTCACGGCGCTTACGAATGGCAAATGTTTCTGAAGCGCATCCGGATGGTTTTTCCGGATCGTCCCATCGTCGATATCCCCAATAACGATCCGATATTCCACACCATCTACGATCTCGACGACCGCTATCAAATTCCCGGCGCCGAGCATTTGGGAATGGGCTACAAAGTGCCGGATTACTCGGAGGGGCCGGACGATGGAAAGGGGGCGCACTGGCGCGCCATTTACGACGACAGGGGCCGCATCATGGTCGCCATCTCATTCAATTCCGATGTAGGTGACTCATGGGAATGGTCAAATCGGGCGGTTTACCCCGAGCGTTTTTCCGATCTCGGTTTCCGGATTGGGGTCAACTACGTCGCCTATGCCATGACGCACTGAAATCCCTTGAGCCGGACCCGCGGTCGCAATGTCCTGCGCAAGCAATCGTCGCAGGTCACTACGACGAGGTTGACGCCGTTCGAGCTGCGTCGCTCCCGTTTGACGCTGTTGCCGGCCAAGTGTGTTGGGTCGAAAAGCCGCTGGAAGGAACTCCAAATTGAGGAATGGCATTGCAATCGCAAACAATCAACGGGTCGTGCTTACGTTAGGCCGCTCTCAATTCTTGACTCTTAGCGGCCTCTTTCATCGAAGCGGAAAGATCTTCAGCACTCGCTTCCCCGGCTCGGTCACTGCGATGGTTTCTCCGCCCGGCGCAATCTCGAAATCGTGATACTCCAGGTCGTGCAGCGCGGAAGCAAATGTCCCGTCGTAGAGCCCGACCCACAAGAGAATGTTGGACCGTTCGGGAGGCCCGCGCTTCAGCAGGATGCGCCGCTCGTCGCGGCTCCAGCCAAACCGCCCGAATCCCGTCCGCACGCGCAGAGGCTTCGACGGGTGCGCGACATCGATTACGTCGATCGTGTCGCCGTCCTCGAAAAATCCAATCTTCGCGCCGGAGGGTGACAGGCTCAGCGATCCTTGAAACCCGTCGAGCTCTGCAACCTCTCTTACGGTCTCATTCACAAGGTCGAGCTGCACGAGAGCCAGCTTTCCCCGCAGGCTCAGGCTGCTTCCCACCGCGAACGCCCGGTTGTTGCGGGCATCCCATACCACCGAATCGAAACTGTGCCCTTCGAACAGTTTGTCCGTCTTGCCGTCCGCCGGCTTCACCCGCGAGATCGTGTAGGGTCCGCCGCCGCTCAAATAGACGGCCGTGGCTCCGTCGGCGAGCCATGCGCCGTCCACGACGCCCTCGATGAAACGCGTCTTTGATCCGGCAACTTTGATTTCGCGGCCGTCTTCATCGAGCAGCGCGAGCGCCTTCCCGCCTCCTACCCCGCGCACAGGGGTATCGTCTTCCGAGTCGTCGAGGTTGCCCTTTTTCTTGGCGTTCTTGTCGTCCCAGCCCTGCGGCGGCAGCTGCAGCGTCATGTTCACCGCGATGTGGTGGCCATCGGGAGCCCACGCGAGCGAATCGACCGCGTATCCCCCCGGCGGCGGAATGGGCATGAACTTGTCGGCTTCCACGATTTTTCGAATCCTCCCGGGACCTGCAGCGATCGAGATGTCGTCGCGCTCGATGAAGAGTCGCTTGACCCGTTTGAAATGCGGCACGGCGAAGACGATGGAGTTGTTCGGCGCGATATCGAACGCCTGGCAATCCTCGTCGATCACCATTTTGGGAACGTCCTGCGCGCGCAGGGCCGCGGCATGACCCAGAAGCGCCGCACACGTCGCGATGGCGAGCCGGAAAGCGAGGTGAAGGCCTCGTCCGGGCCGCCTGCTTCTGGCCATCAGCTTCACCGCTCTCCCCCGGTTCCTCGTGCCTTGCCCTGTATTCGCCGGATTTCCTCGAGTCTTTGCCGGACGCGCGCCTCGAATCCCTGGTCGGTCGGTTTGTAGTACGTGCGGCCGAGCAGGCTTTCGGGCAGGCAGGTCATGTCCGTCACCTTCTGGTCCGAATCGTGGGCGTACTGATATCCCTTGCCGTATCCCAGGTGACCCATCAGTCCGGTCACGGCGTTCCTTAGATGCAGCGGTACGGGCTCCGCAATCGTCGCTTGCAGATCCCGATGGACGGCTGCGTATCCGGTGTACAGCGCGTTCGATTTCGGCGCGAGCGAAAGATACACGGCCGCCTGCGCGAGCGCCAGGTATCCCTCCGGTGGCCCGATGAAATCAAACGCCTCTTTCGCCGCGAGCGTCACCGCGAGCGCCCCCGGCTCGGCGAGGCCGATATCTTCGCTCGCCATCCGCACCATTCGGCGCGCGATGTAGAGAGGGTCTTCTCCCGACTCCAGCATTCGTGCCAGCCAGTAGAGCGCCGCGTCGGCATCCGAATTCCGCACGGACTTGTGCAGCGCGGAGATCAGGTTGAAATGCTCTTCGCCGGCCTTGTCGTATGGCAGGAGTTTTTTCTGCAGAACATCCTCGAGTCGCGCTTCCGAGAGCAGCTTCCGGCCGTCTGGCCCCGCCTCCGTCCCGAGCACAAGCGCTTCGAGTGTGTTGAAAGCCGCGCGCGCGTCGCCGTTCGCAAGGACGGCGATGCGTTCGATGAGTTTGTCGCTCGCTTCGATCGATTCCTTGCCGAGGCCCCGCGCGGGATCTTCCATGGCCCGGCGCAGCAGCGTGACGATCTGCTCCTGCTCGAGCGCTTTCAGCACGTACACCTTCATCCGCGAAAGCAGCGGCGCAATCACCTCGAACGACGGATTTTCCGTTGTCGCGCCGATCAGCAGAATATTTCCCGCCTCCACGTGCGGCAAAAATGCGTCCTGCTGCGCGCGATTGAATCGGTGCATCTCGTCCACAAACACGATGGTCCGGCGCCCGTAGCGGCGGGCGCCCTCCGCCTTCGCCATTACGTCCTTGATCTCTTTGATCCCGGCGAGCACGGCGCTGAAGCGAAGGAACTCGCTGCGCGTGCGCCCGGCGATAATCCGCGCGAGTGTTGTCTTGCCGCATCCCGGCGGGCCCCAGAGAAGCATCGAGCCGAGCTCGTCGCGCTCGATCTGCGTTCGCAGCGGTTTTCCAAGTCCGAGCAGCTCCTCCTGGCCGACAAACTCATCCAGCATCTGCGGACGCATCCTGTCCGCAAGCGGCCTTCCGGCCTGCGGTTCCTGTTCCGGCTCGATGGCCCGAAAGAGTCCCATCGGTTTCTTCGCGACCTCTACGTTCTGCAGGTCACCGCTGGCTCATTGCCTTTGCCTCGCGGCTTCATATAAGACGAGCGACGCCGCCACTCCGGCGTTCAGGGATTCGACCGATTCCGCCATCGGAATCGAGATGACGCCGTCGGCGGCGCGCCGCACTTCTTCGGGCACGCCGCTGCCCTCGTTGCCTACAAAAATCGCGGCCCCATCGCGAAGATCCGCATGGCCCTCTCCATTTCCACGCCGGGAGCTCGCGGCATAGATCCTCACGCGCGCAATCTTCAGTTGCGCGAGCAGCACCGGAATCGCCATCCCGCGCAGCACCGGCAACCGCAGCGCCGATCCCGCCGAAGCGCGCAGCGCTTTCGGCGACCACGGGTCCGCCGTCCCGCGCGCTGCCACTGCGCCGGTCGCGCCAAACGCCTCTGCCGACCTCAGAATCGTTCCCACATTTCCCGGGTCCTGCACGGCCGCGAGCACCACCACCAGCGGCGAGCTCTCGCGCATCGCGCCGGCGCCGCGCAGGACATCGTCGAATCCCCAGGCGCGCTGCCGGAAAAGCGCCGCCACTCCCTGCGTCGCCTCCGTCCCCGCGACTCCCTCAAATAATTTGTTCGTCGTCCGTAGAACCCGCGATCGCGGAATGCCCGCGTCGCTCTCCCCGGCCGCGCGCAGGATCGGGGCGGCGGCGCGCTCGCCCGCCTCGCTCACCAGCAGCGCCTCCGCTTCCAGCCCGCAGCGCAACGCCTCCTCGACCAGCTTCGGTCCCTCGACTCCGATCGGCTCGCCGTCGCGCGGACCGGTTCCGCGCAGCGCGGCACGAAACATTTTCAGCCACTTGTTGTCGCGACTCGTGATTGTGGCGCTTGGCGGCATCTCTCGCTCATAGGCTAAACCAGTTGCTGCGGCACTGGCAAACTCCACTTCCAGGGGCGCCGCAGGCCCCGAGCCAGCTCTCTATCCACCTAACGCCTTGCCTGCGTTCATCTTGCATCTCCCGCGGCGGCTGTGCTACTTTGCAACAGAATCACGGCGCAGCCCGCCGCGAGCGAACATTGTCCGCCGAAATCCTCAGAATCTCATCGGCAGCGCCCGAACGGCACGTCATCGACTACGCCGCCAGCTTCATCCAGCGCGGTCGCATCGTCAGTATTCCGACCGACACCTTTTACGGCCTTTGCGCCGACCCCTTCAATCTCTTCGCAATCGAACGCCTTTTTCAGGTCAAGGGGCGCCCCGAGACGCGCGCGCTGCCGATCCTGGTCAATTCGGTCGAACAGGCGGTGACGCTTGTCCGCGAAGTTCCCGACATATTCTTGACGCTGGCAAACAGGTTCTGGCCCGGCGCGCTCACGCTGGTGGTCGAGGCGACCCATCGCCTCCCGCTCAAGGTCACCGGAAACACCGGCCGCGTGGCGCTGCGCTGGGCCGACTCGCGGATCGCGACTGCGCTGATCGAAGCGGCCGGCGGTCCCGTCACCGGCACGAGCGCGAATCTCTCGGGTCATCCCTCCTGCTCGAATGTCACCGAGATCGTCGAGCAGCTCGGCGACCGCGTGCCGCTCATCCTCGACGGCGGCGACACCGGCGGCACTCTGGCCTCGACGATCGTTCGCGTGGATGGAGACAACTGGTCGATCGCTCGCGAGGGCGCCATTCCCGATTCCGAAATCTACAAGGCATTCGATTCGTAGCCGGTCAACGGCCTCGGCTTCGGATCTCTCATCGCTTCACTGCAGCGCCGCAGTATCCAGGAAATTGTAATCTCCCCCGGGCGGAAGCACGATTCCGGTCACTCTGTGCCGGTGCACGCAGACATTGTCGACAAACCACAGATTGATGTACGGCTCGTCTTCGGAAACCATTTTCTGAATTTTCGAAAGGATCACTTTTCTTTTGTCGCCGTTCATTTCCACGCGCTGCTGATCGAGCAGGGCATCGAGAGTCGGATTGTGGTAGTGGCCCCGGTTCGCGCCCGCGGGCGGCATTCGCTTCGAGTTGAACACGTAATCAAAAATGTCCGGGTCGTTATTGGCACCGAGCCAGCGCAGCGTGCAGAGCTGAAAGTTTCCTCGCCCGATATCGGCCAGCAGCGTCGCGCTTTCCAGCGGCCGCAGCTCGAGCGCCACGCCCACGCGCTTCCACTGATCCGCAAGCGCCTCGCCAAGCAGTCGCGCCGATTCCTCCGTCGAGGTCTTCAGCGCCACACGCAGCCGGACGCCGTCGGAGCCCCGCGGGAATCCTGCGGCGTCGAGCAACGTTTCGGCGCGCGCCGGATCGTAGTCGTACACCTGTACGTTCGGCTCGTACGCCCAATGGTTCGGCGGCAGCAAACTCGACGCCGGCCGCGCCTGACCGCGCAACAGATACTTGATCAGGCTCGCGCGGTCCGTCGCATACGCAAGCGCCTGCCGCACTTCGCGATGCGCCAGCATCGGATCGTCGAAGTTGAACGCGATGTACGCCAGCTGTGTGCCCGGCTGATCGTCCACAACGATTCCCGGCTGCTTCGCGAGCGAAAGCACCATGTCCGGCGTCAGCGAATTGACGCCGCCGACGTCTGCCGTTCCCTTGCGCAGCTCGAGCGCGCGGACAATCGCCTCCGGTACGATACGGAATCGGACGCGCTCGATGCGCGGCGCCGGCCCGAAATAGTCCGGATTCCGCTCGAGCACGACTTCGTCGTCCGGCTCCATGCTGACAAATCGAAATGGACCGGTGCCGATCGGGTGCTGCGCCGCTTCCGCACCCGCGTCTTTCGGAACGATCCCGATGGCCAGCCGCGTGAGGTTCCAGATAAATGACGCGTACGCCTCGCGCAAATGAAACACCACGGTCGCGTCATCGGGCGTCTTGACCGAATCCACCAGCTGATACGCCCCTCGCTTGGGAGTTTGCACTGCGCCTGAAAGAATCGAGTCGAAGGTGAACTTCACGTCCGCCGACGTGAACGCCCGCCCATCGTGAAATTTCACGCCGCGACGCAGATGAAACACGTACGTCTGCGGATCGGGAGTCTCCCAGCTCTCGGCCAGGTCGGGAATCGGGTTCATCTGCGCGTCGCGGGCGAGCAGGCCGTCGAACATCAGGCCGTCGAGATCCTCGGACTGCGCGTCCGTGCCGATTCGCGGGTCAAGATTGATCGGAGCCGACTCGATCAGGAAGTTGAGCGTACCCGCATCGCTTGCGTCTCGCGGACTCGCGCATCCCGCGAATATCGCCGCTGTAATCAACGTGCATGCCAGACCGGCTCGATGTGCGCTTCGCGTGCGACCCGCAAGGATCAACGGCGTCCCCGCGTCTGGCTCTGCCCCGCGTGCGCGATCGTTCCCAGAACGGCCGGGTGCTTCGCGCCGGTGGCCGTCGGCAAATTCGACGGGCGGCCATGATAGGTCTCGTAGGCAAGCAACGCGAACGCGAAGGCCTCCTTGGCTTCGGCAGGCACTCCGAACCGGCTGGTCGGCACGATCTCGATTCCCGGCAGCGAAGCCGCGAGTTGCGCCATCATCAATGGGTTTTTTGCGCCGCCTCCGGCGACAATCAATTCGGCCACCTTCGTTCGCGGAACGATGAATCTCCGGAAAGCATCGGCAATCGCAAGGGAGGTAAAAACCGCGGCCGTGCGAAGCACGTCCGCCAGCCCCACGTGGTGCTGCTGTCCCCAGGCAATCAAGCCTTGCGTGTACGCCTGCCCGAACTGTTCGCGCCCGGCCGATTTGGGCGGCTTTTTTCGCAGGTAGGGCTCGCGCATCAGCCTCACCAGCAGCTCCGGTATGGTCCGCCCGCCCAACGCGATGCGCGCGTCGCGGTCAAACCCGGACTTCCCGTGGGTGATGCGCTCGGAGAGCGCATCCACGATCATATTCCCCGGCCCGGTGTCGAAGGCGAACACATTCTCAGGCAGAGCCCCGGCCGGAATCGCGGTCACGTTCGCAATTCCCCCGATATTCAGCGCCACGCGGCCGCGCAGCGCGTCCCGATAGAGCAGATAATCGACGAAAGGGACGAGCGGCGCGCCCTGCCCGCCGGCCGCCATGTCCGCCGTGCGAAAATTCCCGATCGTCGAGACGCCCGTGCGCTCGGCGATCACGCTCGTCTCCCCGATCTGCAGCGTGGACGCCGCACGCACCTTCCCCTGAATGCGCCCGGGCGCCCCCAGATGGAAAACCGTCTGGCCGTGCGAGCCGATCAACGAGATCTCTTTCATCGGCACGCGCCATTTCCGGCACGCGGCGATGGCCGCCCGCGCCAGCTCTTCGCCGACCAGGAAATTCAGCTCGCTGATCTCCGCGGTGGTCGTCGCCGCGCCGTTCGCCAGCCGCAGGATTCGCTCCCGCACGTAGTCGGGGAAGGGAACATGGTGGTGGGCCTCGAACTGAGCCGCGAGTGCGGGCGGCTCCCCGGTTATGCGTGCGAGCGCGACGTCAATCCCGTCCGCCGACGTTCCCGACATGATTCCGATCACGCGCATCACACGACCCCTCATCCCCCGCCGGTCACTGCAACTGCTTCTGCAGCGCCGCGAGTAAGTTCAGGGCCTCGAGAGGCGTCAGCTTGTTGAGATCGGCGCCCCGCAGCGCCTCGACCACCGATTCGTCGATCGCGGCAAAACTCGTCTGTCGCGGGACCAGCTCGCTCGATCCCGACGTCCCGGCCGGGGAGAGCTCCTGCGTCAATTTCTCTTCGCTGCGCTCGTGCCGGCGCAGGATTTCGCGCGCGCGCACGATCACGTCGTTGGGCAGCCCGGCGAGCCGTGCGACCTCGATTCCGTAACTCTTGTCCGCGCTGCCCGGCTCCACGCGCCGGAGAAAGACGATCTCGCTCCCGGCCTCCTCGACCGATACGTGCACGTTCTTGGCGCCCGGCAAAAGCTGTTCGAGCTCGGTGAGCTCGTGATAGTGCGTGGCGAAGAGCGTCCTCGGCCGCGCCCCTGAATGCAGCGACTCGACCACCGCCCAGGCGATTGAGAGCCCGTCAAACGTCGCCGTGCCGCGCCCCACTTCATCGAGCAGCACCAGGCTCGCTGGCGTCGCCGTGTTCAGAATCGCCGCAACTTCGCTCATCTCCACCAGAAACGTGGACCGCCCCCGCGCCAGGTTGTCCGAGGCGCCGATTCGCGTGAAGATCCTGTCCACGAGCGGCAGTCTCGCGCGCGCCGCCGGCACGAACGACCCGATCTGGGCGAGAATGCAAATCATCGCGGCCTGCCGCAAATAGGTGGATTTCCCGCCCATGTTCGGACCGGTGATGATCAGGAGAAACGGCGAGTCGTCGCTGAGGTAAAGATCGTTCGGCACGAAGCGCTCGCCGCGCTCTTCGAGGAGTTTCTCGATCACGGGGTGGCGCCCGCCGGCGACCATCACGTCGCCGCGACCGCCCTTCTTCGCCACTTCGCGCTCGGTGAATTCCGGCCGCGAATAGTTCCTCGCCGCCGCGAGCCGCGCGAAACTTACCAGCACATCCGCCTGCGCGATCGCTGCCGATGCCCGGCGCAGCCGCCCCGCCTCCCGCGCGATGGATTCGCGGATTTCGCCGTAGAGACGCCGCTCGATTTCGCTCACTCGCTCTTCTGCCGAAAGCACCTTGCGTTCGTATTCGCCAAGCTCGCTCGACGTGAACCGTTCTGCGTTCACAAGCGTCTGCTTGCGTTGATAGTCCGCGGGCACGAGCGAAAGATTTGGCTTGGAAACTTCGATGTAGTAGCCGAAAACCTGGTTGAAGCGGATCTTCAGCGAACCGATTCCCGTCCGCTTGCGCTCGCGCTCTTCCATCGCGGCGATCGTCTGCCGGCCCTTGGTCAGAATCTCGCGGAGTTCGTCGAGTTCCGGATTGAACCCACGGCGGATCACGCCCGGCTCGCCGGCCGTGGCCGGGGGGTCGTCGGCGATCCCGCGCGCGACCGTCTCGCGCACGTCAGGCAATTCGTCCATCTGACTCCGCAGCTCCGCGAGCCGTCCCTGCGCTTCCTCGATCTCCTTTTCATTTCCGAGGAGTTGCCTCACGCGCGGAATCCTGTCGAGCGACGCGCGCAGCGCGAGCAAGTCCCGCGGCGTGGCGATGCCGAGCGTCACGCGGCTCGTAAGCCGCTCCAAGTCGAGTATGCCTTCGAGCTCGGCGCGAATCTCCTCGCGGGCGATGGCCCGCGATTTCAGTTGCCCTACGGCGTCGAGCCGCGCTTCGATCTCGGGCAATGAAATTTCGGGACGCAGGATCCACGAGCGCAACAGCCGGGCCCCCATGCCCGTCGCAGTCTGGTCAATCGCTGCCACCAGTGTGGCCGACGCATCGTCTCCGGACGCCGGCTGCACCAGCTCCAGGTTTCGCGCCGTCACCTGGTCGAGAATCATGGCGTCCTGCTGTTCGTAATATCCGACACGGTCCAGATGCTCGAGTCCGGTTCCGGCCGGGCGCAGGCCGGGGACTGCGGCGGCGTCCTCCGATTTTCGCGCGCCAATCGCGGAGGTCTCGCGCAGATAGTGGACGATGGCTCCGGCCGCCGCGGCCGCCTGCGCGTGCCCGCTCAGCCCATATCCTTCGAGCGACTCTACGCGGAAGTGGGCCTGGAGCTGCCGCGCCGCGTAATCGCTCTCGAAAATCCAGTCGTCGAGACGAGTCTCGACAGCGCCGAATTCGTTCGCCCTCGCTGGCGCAGCCTCAGGAAAAAGGCTGACGGGCCGCGGAAGCAGAATCTCCCGCGGCTTCAGAATCTCGAGCTCGTCCCGCAGCCTCGCTTCGGCTTTCTCTCCCGCGAATTCCGTCGCCCGAAATTCGCCGGTCGAGAGATCCACGTACGCGAGACCGATTCTTGTTTCCGTTTGCCGGCTTGTGGTGCATGACGTTCCCGCCGCCGCGGCCTTCACCGCGGCGCTCCTCGCCACCGCCGCCAGAAAACTGTTCTCCTTCGGATCCACCACGGCTGCGCCCATCGCCGTTCCAGGCGTGAGCACCCGAATCACTTCGCGCCGCACCAGCTTTTTCCCCGGACCGGGCTCTTCCATCTGCTCGCAGACGGCGATCCGGTGCCCGGCTCGTATCAACCGCGCGATGTAGTTTTCGGCGGCGTGGTAGGGAACCCCGCACATCGGAATCGGCTGCCCCTTTTCCCTGTTCCGCGCCGTGAGAGTGATTTGCAGTATGCGCGATGCGACCACGGCATCGTCGTAGAAAAGCTCGTAGAAATCTCCCAGCCGGAAAAGCAGGAGCGTCCCCGGATGCTGCCTCTTAACGGCGTGATACTGCTGCATCAATGGAGTTGTGGGCTCAGTCATGGACGCAAGCGATCCCCCGGCAGGGAAGTGATTATGCTGGCTCGCTCACGCGTTGGCAACATAGTTCCTTCCCGCGCCGGCTCCCGGTTTCCGCGCCTCGGTTATACTCAGGCGTGCCCGCGCTCCGCCGCACCATTCGCGAAATCGAAATCAAGCTTCGTGTCAGGGACCTCGCTGAGCTGATGGGAAGGCTGAGGCGTCTGGGCGCGCGATGTAGCGGCAGGGTGCTCGAGCGAAACGTCGTTTTCGATACCCCAGATTCGGACTTCCGGCGCCGCGGGTGTCTCCTCCGCCTCAGGGTTGAGACGTCCACTCCTTCGGCGGGAGTTCCTGGAGGCGCGCCACGCGCGGTGCTCACGTCGAAGGCCCCAGTTCCGCCGTCTCCTCGCTCGCGCTACAAGGAAAAGCTCGAAAGGGAAGTGGTCCTGCGCTCGGCGCGGCGCTCGGAGGCGAATCTGCGCTCGCTCGGGTTCCGGCCCGGATTCCGCTACGAAAAATACCGGACGTCGTTCCGTCTCTCCGGCCTGCATGTAGAACTGGATGAGACGCCCGTGGGGACTTTTCTCGAATTGGAAGGGGCTCCCCGCGCCATCGACCGCGTCGCCCGCGCCCTCGGATTCTCACCGCGAGACTACGTTCGGAGCACCTATTGGGACCTCTACGCCGCCGAATGCCGCCGGCGCGGTCAAATTCCGCGAAATATGGCCTTTTCCGCGTGAAAAATCGATGAATCCCGCACTCTTTGCTTGACAAATTTTGCGTCTGCCCTTACTAGTCGAATCGGGGATAAACGCATCGTCATGCAAGAGCGTTCGTCCAATCCGGAGCCTGAAGGCAATCTTTCCGCCGGGCGAGCAACGTCCGCCCGGCAGGAATCGGCTGCTTTTGCGCTCGTTTTCGACCGCTGCTCCCGGTTGGCGCCTGGGGCGTTCGGCTTCCGGGCCGATTGGGTTAACGGGAACAGGGAGGCGAGGCCCGGCCTGAACTGATCCAGGGGCGGTTTTCTTTTCTGCCCGTGGCCGGATGCAGCGCCGGTCCCGGGCATTTTTTTTGCCCGGTCACGAAGCCGTTCTAGGAGAAACCAATGCTTCACGCGACGGAAGTCCTCGGCGCCGCAACCTACGACTCGTTCGGCAATTTCGTGGGGCGCGTCAACGAAATGTTCGTGGTGCCCGACGAGCAGCCGAACCGCATCTCGCGGCTCCTGATCGGCCGCGGGCAGTACCGCCCGCTGGTGGCGCGCTTCGACCAGATCGCTTCGGTGGCGCCCGGTCAGGTCAAACTCGCGACCGATGAGTCCGCACTCGAGCTTTACCGTCCGAACGAGGCCTGGCTCGCGGTGCGGAAAGACTTGCTCGACCAGCAGATCATCGACACAAACGGCCGCAAAGTTGTCCGCGTCAACGACGTCGATTTGGCCGACAATCGCGTCGACGGCAACACCGAGCTTCGTCTCACCCAGGTCGATGTCGGCCTTCCGGGCGCCGTCCGCCGCCTGCTGCAGGGGCTCGTTCCGCCGATGGGCATCCGGCGCCTCCAGAGCAAGCTTCCCCGGCGGACGATTCTTTGGGAATTCGTCAACCTCATCGAGCCGGACCCTTTGCGCCGCGTCAAACTGCGCATGTCCAGCGAAAAGCTCGCGAAGCTCCACCCGGCCGATCTCGCCGACATCATGGAAGAGATTTCGCCGGCCGAGCGCCAGGCCATCTTCGATTCACTCGATGAAGAAACGGCGGCGGAAACGATCGCCGAACTCGATAAACGCCTGCAAACGCAGGTCGTCGAAAAACTCGATCCCGAGAAGGCCGCCGACATCATCGAGGAAATGAATCCGGATGAGGCTGCCGACCTAATCCAGAGCCTCGAGCCGGAAACCTCCAAAGAACTTCTCAAGGAGATGCAGCACCGTGAAGCGGACGAGGTGAAGGGGCTGATGAGCTTCGGTGAGAACACCGCCGGCGGCATGATGACCACCGAAATCGTGGTCGTCGGAGAGGATGCCACGCGCGGCGAGGTGGTCGATTACGTCCGCTTCCACGACGTCCCGCTCGATCAGCTCGACAACGTCGTCCTGATCAACCGGGACGCCGCGCTCGCGGGAACCGTCCCGGTGGTCCGGTTGATTCTCGCCGATAGCGAGCAGCGCATGGCCGAACTCATCTTCGAGCCGCTGCTTTCGGTGAAGGCGGACGCGCGCGACAAGGACGTCTTCGAGCTTTTCGACAAATACAATTTGCGCAGCCTGACGGTGGTGGATGAGGCGAGTTGCCCGATCGGCGCGATCACGGTGGACGACGTGGTGAGCCGCATGCGCGCCAAACTCTAATGTCTCATGTCGGACCGGGGTTGCGCGGTTTCCGGGAGGTCGGAACTTTCAATCCGGCGCCGAGCCGCGGAACCCTCAGGGGCTTTAACCCCTGAAGCGCTCAATTTGGTTTTTTCAATTCCATGAACACCTGGATCACACTTTCGGACACTTTCTCCCGGCTGGCCGGGCGCAGCAAGGACTTCGGCCGCCGCACGCGCGCGCTGCGCAGGCGCCTCGCCGTGTTTCTGGCGGTCGTCGGACCGGGCCTCATCACTTCGAACGTGGACAACGACGCGGGCGGAATCGCGGTGTACACCACATCCGGCGCGCAATTCGGCTACGCGCTGTTGTGGTCCCTGATTCCGATGACCATTGCTCTCTACGTCAGCGAGGAGATGTGCGCGCGGATGGGCGTGGTCACCGGCAAGGGGCTATCCGACCTGATCCGCGAGGAGTTCGGATTCCGCTCCACGTTCTTCGTGATGATCGCGGCGTTCCTGGTGGACCTGAGCAACACCGTCGCCGAGTTCGCCGGCGTGGCCGCCTCGATGCAGATTTTTCATGTCAGCAAATACGTTTCCGTGCCGCTCGCGGCCATTGCCGTCTGGGTTCTGGTTTTGCGCGGCACCTACCGCCAGGTGGAGAAAATATTTCTGGTGGCCTGCGGCTTTTATCTTTCCTACGCCATTTCCGCATTTCTCGCGAAGCCCGATTGGCTCTTCGCCGCCAAGCAAACCGTCCTTCCATCGGTCCACATAACCGCGCCCTATTTGCTGATGCTGATCGGGCTCGTCGGGACCACGATCGCGCCCTGGCAATTTTTCTATTTGCAGGCGGGCTTCGTGGAAAAGCGCGTGGGGCCGCGCCAGTACAAACATGCGCGCACCGACGTGCTTGTCGGCAGCATCTCGTGCATGGTCATCGTCTTTTTCATCATCGTCAGCTGCGCGGCGACGCTGCACGCCCACGGCATGACCAACATCACCGACGCCGGGCAGGCCGCGGCGGCGCTCATTCCCCTCGCCGGAAAATGGGCCGGCCTGCTGTTCGCGTTCGGGCTGCTGAACGCGTCACTCTTCGCCGCCTCCATCCTTCCGCTCTCGACCGCGCACGTGATCTGCGAGGGCCTCGGCTTCGAAGCGGGGCTCGACCGGAAGTTGAGGGAGGCTCCGACGTTTTACTCGCTCTACACGCTGCTGATCGTCGTCGGCGCCGGCATCATTCTGATTCCGAAAGCGCCGCTGCTGAAAATCCTGGTTCTCTCGCAGGTGGCGAACGGCATGTGGCTGCCGGTGGTACTGATTTTCATCCTGCTGCTGATCAACCGCCGGGACCTGATGGGCGAGCATGTGAACACCTGGGCCTTTAACGTGATCGCCTGGGCCTCGAGCATCGTGATGATCATCCTTACGCTCGTGCTTGTGTACGTCGCGATCTTCGAGCCTTCCGCCGCGGGCCTTTCCGGCGCGCTGATTTCGCCGTTCCATTAGCCCGTGCTGCGCCAGCCGGGATCCGCGAACGTTGGAGGCTCGCCGTGGATTATCGAAGCGCCCGCGTCTCACCGGATCGGCTGGCTTACGCCTCACGCGGTTGCGTTCTTGCGGAAAGTGGTCGCAAAGGCAGCATGGTCCATGCTCACTTAAGCAGGCTTAAATGGCGTTTTGTGGTCCCTTGTCGGCACCCTCAGCGTCTCCGCGCTCGGGAATTACGGTGGCGAACCAAAAGCGAACGTGCATCCCCTCCGAAGCCCGCTTGCCTGCGCGGAGGTTCCGCCAGGGCGCGTGGCGAGGGAAGCCTCGCCCCAGAAACGGCGCCCGCCTAAAAGGCAGCCGCTACGAAACCGTCGCCACCGTGGACGGGCTCTCAGATTGCACTGCTCGCTCCGATACGAAGGAACTCAGCATTTGATTCGTCCTTATTGCTCGCGGCCGAGCTTTTGCCTTCGTAGCGGCTGCGGTCAGGCGGGCATCTCCGTCCTACGCTTATGATTTCGGTCACTTTTTGCTGCCCGGAAAACGTCGGGGAGCGTTGGTCCATTTCTATCCAGGTTCGCGCCGAATCGCCATCTTAGGGAAATCGCATGAGTATATACGACCCCGATCTGGCGTAGGTACAACCAGGACTCCCTATATGGTGACGTGCGCCCTCACGAGACTAGGTACGTTCGTCACCTTCGTAGGTACAACCAGGACTCCATATATGGTGACGTTCGTCCCCATTGGACTAGGAACATTTGTCATCCTGCATCTCGCTCGCGAGTCACCGGCCCGATCTGGCGCAGGTATAACCAGGACTCCCTATATGGTGTCGTTCGTTCTCACCAGACTAGGGACTTTCGTTATCTTGCAACTCGCCGGCGAGTCGTTTAGATTGCGGCTTGGAGCCGGTGGGCACGAATGTGGTGTCGCGTTTCATCGTGCCATAGATGCGACGCGGTCTAGCTCTCGTGCATCCGGGTCCATTCGGCGCTGCTACCTAGAGCGGACCGCAGCAATTCGAATTGCTTTTCGGAGACTGGGAGACTGTACATGTTGGCACTGGAAGGAAAGCGTCCACTGGAAGGGACGGAGCGTCGCCACGCGCAGCGATATGTCATCAAGTTTCCGCTGACCTTCCGAGCGTTGAAGCGGTCCGGATTGGAGGACTTTGGGGAAGTTTTGGACGTCTCGCCGCTGGGAATTCGTTTGTTCACCTATTCGCTGTTGTGCGTCGGAGAAACAGTAGAGATTCTCTTGAAAATACCCGAAGGAGTCATGGGAGTACCCACCCCAAAGTGGTGGTGGCAGGGAGAGATAGTTCGTGTGGCCTCAAGTGGCCAGGGGAAGTGTAGCGGTGAGGTTGGAATTAGGTTTGTTGCTGGGGACGCCGTAGGCAAACGAGCGCACGGCGCGAAAGTTGGCCCGAAACCTGAGCCGGTGGTAGCGGCAGACTCACCTTAAGTGAGCGAAGGCATGTGCCTCCGGCCTAGAGACACGCGGCGCCTGGATTCCCGGTATTGGCACCAATTATGGAATGGTTTCGAGCATCTGGTCCGTTTTGGGCCAATGGTTTTTCCGTGGGTGACCAAACCCTTTGTTGACAGCGGGGGCGCAGTGGAGAGGCACATGCAAATCGTGAGTCTTGGTCCGATTGATTTCGGACGGACCACTGATGACTCCGCGAATCGCTATATTGACCGTGGTTGCACTTTCCTACCTATCGCCCGGTTTAGCTGCCCAGCAAGTCACACTTGACCTGCCTCCGATTCCAACTGAATCCTCTGATGTAGGTGCGCAGGACTTCCGTCGGACGGTTCTCCCTCTCACGTCCCTGAAGATTCGCAGCCTGTATCCGGCAGTAGGCTTGGAGGAAGATTTCGGAACGGGCTTCTGCGTCGATCCCGAGTGTGAATTCATCGCAACGAACTATCACGTCGCGGTCGAATTCAAGCCTCGGCGAATCAGGGGAGACAGAGTTATTCAGCGATACCTTGCTACCGGGCCGAGCGATGAAGGCGCGACGCTGAACGAGCAGTCCTTTGGACCGCCCCTGAAGTTCGCTCTTAGTCGCGACCTGGCCATCTTTCAATTAAGCCGCCCCCTGCGTGGCTACCACGGCATGGCCTTTGATCGCGACGAACTCTTACCCGGACAGGAAGTCGACATTTATGCCTACCCCAAGGGAGTCATCAATCCCTTCCGTACTCTCCAAAGGTTTCACGGTTCGTTCAGGGGTGAAACGATGGCGGGCGTGCTTGTCTTTAAGTACGAACCTTCGGGCGATAGACAGATTCGGCCGGGCGCCAGCGGGGGAATCGTGGTCGACAGCAATACGCACCAGATTGTCGGCGTTTTGAACGCGAAGGCCGATCGAGAAACCGTTCTGGCTGTTCCAGTGCAGTCATTAATCGATTTTGTCGACAAGGTGCAGCCCTGGCTGGCGCAGGCCGTCTTCCCAATCACCGCGGAGGTTCCCGCGGTGTCGCCGGACTTCTACCCGAAATTGTCACCTGACCGTTCCGCCGAGGTACAGCGCCGATCTGAAGATTCTGACGAGGTCAAGCTGTTACGGATTAAGGCCCAACTCTTGGTAGACAGTATGCGTAACTATATCGCCGTGCAGACCTATATCTGGGGATCAGGGTCAGCAAACAACCGACCCTTCGCAGCAGAGGCATATGAGATACGTGTTGTTGACGGTTTCCAACAATACCGAGAGTATCCCGACGGAAAGAAGGAGCGACGCTCCGTACCGATGCCCGATACGCCATCCGGCCTATCCGCCGGCTCGTTGTGGTCGACTATGCCAGAATTGGTGGGATCGAAACTTGGCCTGAGGATTCGTCAGGAACCTGATGTGGTTGTCAACGACCGCCGCGTGAAAGTATTCCAATATCAGTCAAGCAGCGAGGATACCCAATGCGAAATCCTCAACATTTACTACTTCTTTGCTTTCTCCATAGACAAACTCCAAACACTTCCCTCCTACGGCGAAGTCTGGACAGATGAAAATACCAATATTCTACGCATTTCGCGGCATTGCGAACGTTCCGGCAACTGGAAAGTGTGGCACGACGTGGTGACCTACGGCTGGCTGAAACTGGCGGGCGAGGTTCCTCGTCTGGTACCCGTCACATTCGCTACACAGTCCGCTTACAAGGCGAGGGTCTATTGGTGTCGCGGTCAGTTCGTCAGCTATCGGGAATTCAGTTCGCGAGTGCGCCTGGTGCCCAATTGACGGCGCCCATCGCGCGAGTCTTTCGTTCCACCGCTCCGGGGATTTAGGGATGGTCGCAGGGCAGGCCGGCGAACTTCAAGGCACCCGCCTGAAAGGCGGCCGCTACAAAGGCAAGGCCAACCCGCCCGCGCTCGCAGAGCTTCGGCGGGCATGGCGGCAGGCGCGCTACTTGCCGAGCGGGGCAAGCTACTTTTGCTCAGCTTGGAGTTGGAATGAGCATCCGGATGGGAGCGCGAATCAACGCGAGGAGAGCACCGGCGCGCGGCTGCTTTTCAATACCTCGCGAACTTTTCGCGCCAGAGTCTGTTGCGTAAACGGCTTTTGGAGCAGGGGATGGTCCTGCCGAGAAGCTCGATTCTGTCGCGAGCCAAACTCCGCGTAGCCGGACATGTAAAGGACCTTGATCCCCGGGTAAAGCGAGACCAATTCGTTGGCCAGCTCCGGGCCGCTCATTCCCGGCATTACGACGTCGGTCAGAAGCAGGTCGATCTTCCCGCGAACCTTGCGAGCCATCTCCACAGCCTCGCCGGCATTCGCCGCCTCGAGGACGGAGTAGCCGTTGTCGCTGAGCATGTTGACGATGAGCTTTCGGAGCGACTCTTCGTCCTCCGCGAGCAAAATCGTTTCGGATCCTCTCCAGGAGTCCGTCGAACTTGTCTCCGCGGCCACCGTCGTGACCGGTTCTTCAACTCGCGGCAGAAGTACCGTGAACGTAGTGCCGTGGCCTGGTTCACTGCGGACCCAGATGAATCCGCCGCTCTGCTTCACCACACCGTAAACTGTCGCCAGGCCCAGCCCCGTGCCCTTGCCCCGCTCCTTGGTTGTAAAAAACGGCTCAAAAATGTGAGCCTGCGTTTCCGGATCCATCCCCACGCCCGTATCCGTCACGGCGAGCATGATGAACGAGCCCGGGGACATGGGAGGGTACTGGCGAACGTACTTTCCGTCCGCGTCGAGGTTGGCCGTTTCGATCCGAAGGGTTCCGCCGTGCGGCATGGCGTCCCGCGCGTTCACGACGAGATTGATGAGGACTTGCTCGATCTGTCCCTGATCCGCCTTGACCCGCCCCAGCTCGGGGTCCAAGACGGCTGTCAACTCGATATTCTCGCCGATCAGGCGCTTGAGCATTTTTTGCAAATCCACAACGATCGTGTTCAGGCCCAATACCGCCGGTTCCAACATTTGCTGGCGGCTGAATGCGAGGAGTTGACGGGTCAGGGAAGCGGCACGCTGCGCAGCCTTCTGGATCTGCACGGCGCTCTTTTGCAATTTGCTGCCCTGGTCGAGCTGTGCTTCGAGAGTATCGCCGTAACCGATGATGACGCCGAGAAGGTTGTTGAAATCATGCGCGATTCCTCCGGTCAGCTGTCCGATGGCTTCCATCTTCTGGGCCTGGCGAAGTTGCAGCTCCAGGACGTTCCGCTCCGTGACGTCCCGGATCACGGCGATGGCGCATTTCTCGCCTCCGATATCAATGAACTCCGCCGAAATCAGCCCGGTGCGTTGCGCGCCCGCCTTGGTCTGAAAAATGATTTCCAGGTCGCGAACCGAGCGTTTTCCGCTGAGCGTTTCGAGGTACCGGGCGCGATCCTCGTGCCGTTTCCACAGATTCATTTCCCGTGCCGTGCGTCCAATCACTTCCTCGCGGCGATAGCCGGTGACGCGCAGAAAGCTGTCGTTCACGTCAACGTAGCGGCCCTCGGAAAGCGTATTGATGATGAGCGGCTCGGGGTTGACATTGAACGCCTTGTAAAACCTCTCCTCGCTTTGCTGCAGTTTCTCTTCGGCTCGCTTCCGCTCCGAGATATCGCGAAACGCCACCTGGGTCGACGGCTGGCCCTGGTAAAGTACGGGCTTCACCAGAGAGTCGAGCTGTATTTCCCTGTGATCCAGGCGGATGTATCTCCTTTCCGTCCGCAGTAGGGGAGCGCTGAGGTCGCCCTCCCGTCGCGCCGCCAATTGTTCGACCCAGGCTCGTTCCTCCGGATGCACCAATTCGAACAGTTGCATTCCGATGAGCTGATCGGCGGAGAACGCACCAAGAAGTTCGGCGCAGGCGTTGTTTGCAAATACAATCTTCCCTTGTCGATGAACCAGTACGGAATCCGGGGACTGCTCGACCAGCCCGCGGTACGATTCGGCATTCTGGCGCAGCCTCACGTCAAGCCGGAGGAGGAACAGGGCGGCGACGGCGGCGATTGTGCTGCTCACGGCCATCGTGAGGAAGCGCGATTCCCCGAGAGCGAAGGACGGAAGAAGAAGCGTTTTCACGAATTCGTACAGCGTCACCAAAGCCGAGGCAATCAGAGCCGCGGCGGCGATGTGCCGGGCGGTGGGCCGGCGACGCGTAGGGGGCGCGTCTCTTGTTGTGCCAACGCGATTGCGGGCGCTTAACATAAATCGGTGCGATGGGGCGTCGGGCGTGCGGCTGCGCGGCCGTCCGACCCGCACTGTTCTTTTTCGAACTCAAGAAGCCTAGGACGACTCCATTTACGTTACCGCAGTCTGGCGGCTCGTATGTATCCGCTGCACAGTGACATGACGAATGGATTACGGCGGTAGTAATCAGGGTGAACGCAACCGAGGCGGTCGCGCGACTACCTTGCTGCCGCGGGCTTTCGCGGAGGTCGCAGCCGCAGCGAACTGCGAAAACGGCCCGCCTGAAAGGCGGCCGCTACAAAATCAAGGTCAACCCTGCTGCGCTTGCAGAGCCTCGGCGGGCGGGACCTCGACGTTCGCAGGAGCTGCGACGAGCGCGCGCTATTTCGGGCCAGCCACGCGGAGCATCTCGTTGCCACCCTTTTGAAACTCGTGGGGCACGCGGACGACCTCGCAGCGATAGCCTTCCGCGGCGAGTAAGCGCGTCAGCGCAGAAAGATGCGGCGAATGCTCCGTGCCGAAGTTCGGGAGGAGCGGGAAGATGCGCGCCTCGTGCGCCACGCGGCATAATTCGCGAACGCACTCGACGTGGAATTCGAGCGGGAACAGATCGGAGTAGGTGAAAAGGAAATGGGAGCAGACCGCGAGATCGAATTCGCGGTCGGGAAAGGGAAGCGACGGCAACTCGGCGACGCGATAGCGCCCTTCGGAAATTCCGGCAGGAAAATCATCGAGAAACCGGTTCATCGCGTCCATGCGAAGGCGCCCCAAATGCTCCGGCGATTCGATTTCCTTCCACACAAACCGTTCGCGATGCAGCTCGGCGGACTTCACCATCGTTTCGTAAACTTCGCCGACTCTGCGGCGGATGTCGCCGGCGGGAAACGCGTAGCTCGGATCGCAAGCAACCGCATGACCGCCGCGGCCGTGGATCTCGGCGGTGAAGCTCGCGGGCCCGCCGCCGCAGTCGAGTATTTTCGTTTTCATGTCCGCAGGCGAGAGGTCGAACATCACAGCGTATTCGCCGAGCGACCGGCCCCACGGCACCACATTATCCAGAATTCTCGCCACGCGCGCTCCCTGCGGTTTTCGCGTCCGCGCATTATCGCACGCACGGCGGGGCGGTTGCGGATGCCAACTCGGTGTGCTAATTTCGCTCGCGGACATTCGTTGAGAAATTCCCCGTGAAATTACACTGCGCCCGCCGGCCCTTCGCTTCGTTCAGGGCAAAAGACGCGGCCGCTGCGAAACCAGAGTGAAAACCAGCGATCTTCTGAAGCCCGCCAACCGCGAGGAAGCGAAGCTTCTCGAAAAGCTCGATCCCAAGCGGCTGCCGAACCATCTCGCCGTAATCATGGACGGCAACGGGCGCTGGGCCGAGCGGCGCCACCTGCCGCGCATCGCGGGCCATCGCGCCGGCGTGAAGGCCGCGCGGGAAGTGATTGAGACGTGCGCCCGCTTGCATCTTCGCTGCCTTACGCTTTACGCATTCTCGCTCGAGAACTGGCGCCGCCCGCAGGCCGAAGTGGATTTCCTGATGCGCCTGCTGCGCGAATATCTGAAGCGCGAGCTGCCCACGATTCACAAGAACAATATTCGCCTGCTGGTGATCGGACGCTCGGCGCAGCTTCCCGAAGGAGTTCGCAAGGATATTGCCGACGCGATGCAGCAGACCTCGCGCAACACGGGCATGAAACTGGTGGTCGCGCTCAACTACGGCGGCCGCGCGGAGCTGGCGGACGCCTTCAACGCCATGCTGGATCACGTGCGCGCGAACGGCCTTTCCGCTTTTCAAGCGGACGAGCAGGCGATTTCCGATCATCTGTACACGGCCGGACTGCCCGATCCCGACCTGCTGATCCGCACGAGCGGCGAAATGCGCGTGAGCAATTTCCTGCTCTGGCAGATTGCCTACGCGGAAATCTACGTCACTGAAGAGCTGTGGCCGGATTTCTCGCGCGCGCGGCTGCTCGAGGCGTTTTTGGATTTTCAGCGGCGGGAGCGCCGCTACGGCGGGCTGGGTTCGGCGCGCAACGGGCGGGCATCGCAGGCCGCGCGCACGAGGAGAGGCTAAGCGCACGATGCTCGTTCGGGTGGCAACCGGGACGGTTCTGATTGCGATAGTCGTCGCGCTGGTGTGGTGGGGACCGGCGGCGCTGCTGGCGGCGGTCGCGGCGGCAGCGGCGATCGTGGCGCTGCACGAGTTTTTGGCGCTGGGCGAGCGAGTGGGATTGCGGGCGTTCCGCTTGTGGTCGATGGTCTGCGCAGCGGGGCTCTTCTACGCGCAGTACTCGTCGGGCATGATGGAGACGCACGACTTCGGCGCGTTTCTGATGATCCGGCAAAATGCGGTTGGGCTGGCGGTGTCCGTCGTGAGCGTTTTCCTGATTTTTCTTTTCGGCTGCGTGGCCATCGGACTCGCCACGCGGCGCCCGCTGCAAGACGTGCTGCCGGCGATCTCGATCAGCGCGGCGGGGCAGCTCTTCATCGCATTGCCGTTCAGTTATCTGGTGCGCGTGAACGAAATCGGGCGCGCCAGCCGCGAGCTTGTGCTCTTCACTCTCTGCCTGATCTGGGCGGGCGACACGCTGGCGTATTTTGTTGGCCGCTCGATCGGGCGCCTGCCGATGGCTCCGGCTCTCAGTCCCAAGAAAACCTGGGAAGGCGCCTTTGCGAATATGGTCGGGTCTCTTCTTGTGGCGATTCTTTTCGCGCGCTGGATGCAGACGGACACGCTCAGCCTGCTCCTGATCGCGGGACTCGCGAACGCCGCAGGGCAGATGGGAGATTTGATCGAATCGGCTTACAAGCGCGGCGCGGGCGTGAAGGACTCAAGCTCGCTTTTGCCCGGACACGGCGGAATGCTCGACCGCATCGACAGCCTGATCCTCGCGAGCCCGGTGGTCTGGGTTGCGTGGCAGTGGCTCGCCGCGCGCTAGGGGGCTATTTCGAAGGGCCGCCCGCAAACAAGCGCGCGATGGCCACAAGCACTACGGCGCCGACGGTGGCCGCCGCGAGGCTCCCCCAGAATCCCCAGGCCGCGATTCCGAGACGCGTGAAAATCCAGCCGCCAATCACCGCGCCGATGAGACCCAAAATAATATCCACGACGCAGCCGAACCCACGCCCGCGCGTGATGTGACCCGCGATCCACCCCGCCAGCAGACCGATGACGATCCACGCAAGAAAGCCCTGCGTGCGCACCCCGACAAAAATGGAATTGGAAACGGCAAGGATTGCCGCAAGGAAACCGGTCATGAGGAGGATGCCTTTCTGCGTCAGGCCTTGCAGAAGGCGTAGCCGAGGCACTTGTAAACCAGCTTCGCCGCAAGAAGATCCGACGCGTGGTCGCCCGGATGGGGCAACAGCCCGACCACGTCCATCCCCACGATCTTCTTATGGTCCGCGACGGCGCGCAAGAGCGATGTGACCTGGTGCCAGTCGAGGCCGCCGGGTTCGGGAGTTCCCGTGGCGGGCATGATGGAGGGATCGAAGCCGCCGAGATCGATCGTCAGATAGATATGAGCACCGAGATCTCCGAGAGCCTTCGCGATCCAGCTCTTCAGCGGAGTTCGAGCGATGTCCTTGGCCCAGTAGACTTTTGTTCGCAAATGCGGGATCGCCTTGGCCTCTTCCCCGGAGATCGAACGGATACCCACCTGCACGGCGGGGCAAAGCTCGACGACGCGGCGCATGGCGCATGCCGGGCTCGCCGGATAGCCCTGATATTCGTCGCGCAGTTCCGCGTGCGCGCCGATATGGAGCACGTTCAAGTTCTTGTACTTTTTCACCACGGCGGAAACCAGAGGGGGCGTCAGGGCGTGTTCTCCTCCGAGGGCGACCGGAAACTTGTCGTCGTCGAGGAGGCCCACTTCGGCGGTGAAGAGTTCGGTGATCACTTCGCCGAGCCCGCCGTCCATGGTGTCAATGGGCGGCAGAGTGTGGATGCCGATCTCTTTGTAAGGCTCCGACTCGAGCTCTTCGTCGTAAAGCTCCAGGCCGCGGCTCGCCTCCAGGATAGCGGCCGGGCCGTTTCGCGCGCCCTGCGAGCGAGAAGTCGAGCGCTCGAGCGGCACAGGGAAAATGACGGCGCGCGAGGACTCGTACAACGAGTGCTCTTCGGGGATTCCGCCGAAGTTGTCTGGCGGCACAGGCGTATATCGGCTCATCGCGGGTTCATGCGTCCTTGTGAGGATTCGATTCGTCGTCCACCGCTCCAAATTCCGAACGACGGAGAAGAGCGAGCGCCCTCGGCGGCACCGGCACTTTTTACGTTACCTAGGAGGGGGATGAATGGCAAAAGAATAAGGGCAGGCCGATTCGCATCCGACACGAGGCGGCGGACTATTCCAGCCGGGTGTAACCCGGGTCGCCGACGGGAATCAATCCCCGCTTCTGTCCCGTCCACCAAACCATCACACGGCCGGCGAGGTTGTCATTCCGGATCAGTTCCATCACCGCGTCCGCCGCCTCCTCGAGCGTGGTGAGCGGCAGGGGCACGCCCTGCTCCTTGCACTGCTCAGGAGTGAGTGTGTCCACGTAGGCCTTCACTTCGTCGGTGGCGACCCAGTCCGGGACGATGCAATTCACGCGGATGTTTTCTTTCTCTCGAAGCCATGCGAGCGTGGTGGTAAGGCGCGCCACCGCGGCCTTCGCAACGTCGTAAGCAGGAGCCGGGGAATGCTTGAAACCGTGGCCGACCGCGGAAGTCGACCCAAGGTTTACGATCGCTCCGCCGCCCCGCCGCCGCATGGCCTCGATGCCGAAGAGTGTGCCGTACACGGTGCCCATCAGATTGACCTGAATCGTTTCGACCCATTTTTCGAGCGGCGCGTCGGGGAAGTAAGGCCCGGCGTTGTTCACGACGATGTCCACGCCGCCGTACACCTTCTCGCCGAAGGCAATCAGCGCGCGGATGTCGCTTTCGACGCCGGCGTCGGCGCGGAAGAAGGCCGCCCTACCGACCTGCGACTGGATCAGGCGGACCGTTTCGAGGCCGCCACGCTCGTCGACGTCGGACACGATCACGGACGCACCCTCGCGCGCCAGACGCTGCGAGAAGGCGCGGCCCTGTCCGCCTCCGCCTGCGCCGGTGACGACGGCGACCTTGCCCGGGATTTTCATCTAAGGCCTCCAAAGGTGGAAGAAATGCCGGAAAGATTCGGGGAACGCGGCGATCGCCAAACGCTGGCTAGTCGTCTTCGCCGAGCAAAATGGCCGCGGCGAGGACAGTGGTCCACAATCCGCGCTTGTCGCCGACGGCCGACTGCGTGATGTTCATCGTGCGAACGATCTTGTTGGAGATGCGGTAGACCTCTTTTTTTTCGTCCCAGGAAAGATCCGGATCGAATTCCACGTTGAGAGTGGTCGCGAGCATTTCCGCGGCCAGCTCCTCGGTGTATTCGCCGGCAATCTCTTCGCTTTCGCCGAACGAGTGATGCTCGGAGAGGTATCCGTACATGGATTTATCGGCCGGGAGCGCGAGGCCGACGCCCGCGGCGATCAAGCGGTGAGGCTCGCGCGTTTGATTTTCGCTGATAACCGTAAAGGCCACCTGCCCGGGCTTCAAATGCTTCAGCCCTTCGCTGCGCGAAATGAGTTTGCAATACGGCGGAAAGATGGACGAAACGCGGACGATGTTGCAGGCTGCGATTCCGGCGTTGCGCAGGGCGAGCTCAAAGCTCGACAGGCGCTCGCGGTGTTTTCCGACTCCCTTGGTAAGGAAAATGTTCTTCGCGAGGAACGCCATGTGTGGTGCCGGGTTGCGGTGCCTCCCGTAGTGTGAATCGGAAAGTTCGGCGATTGAAAATTAACAAGCAGGCGGAGTGATGTCAACTCATTTCACGGAGTTGTGGGATTCGATTTCCTGCGGCGAACATCGCGGCGCGATGCGGCGGCGAGAGTTCACTCCCTGTTGCAGAGAAGAATGCAGGGCGCGAGAGCGTCGGAGATGGTTTTCAGTTCGCGAAGCTGGGGATGCGTGAAATCGGGCCCGGCGTCGGCGAGGGCCTTTCCCTTTCGGGACACCTGAACGACGCCAATCACCTGGCCGCCGAGCAGAATCGGCGAGCTCATGATTTTCTGAATCGGATCGCCCCGCAATTCCTCGTTGATCGGCACCGCCTCGAAAACGGAAGCGTGCGGAATCACGGTGAAGTGGTTGATCAGTTCGGCGCGCTTTTCGCGCACGGTTCGCGACGCCAGGGCGTTCGCGCTCGAAAGCGGAATCTGTCCGACCGTCCGCAGGTTATCCGGAGCGAGGAAACGCAGGGAGCGCTCGTCGGAGGTCAAACCCAGAATGGCGACCTCGTGGGTGTGCACGCCGAAATTCTTGCTGATCAGCTCGACGGCGCGATTCAGGCGGACGATTTCGCCCTCGTTGCCCTTGCGAGCAAGTTCGCTCACCCATTTTTTCAAGTCGCCGATGTGTTCGCTGGCCATGGTCGCGCGGTTTTTGCGGACGCGCAGTCTAACACAGCATAACCTCCGGCGAGAATTTGCGCGACGCGCGCCGGGGATAGAATTTCGCGAACGTCAACACCTTTCGGGGCCCGATCCGGGCGGCAGGCGGTTGCGGAAACCATCTTCTGGTAGACTTTTCGGGCGCGGAAAACGGCAAAGCCGCAGGCGGGCTCGCAACCCGCGCGGGGGTGCCGGGATTCCGTCGCACACTGAGGCGCACCGTCTTTGGTCGCATCTTCGTCGCCGCTCGATATATCAGCCGCAGCCCGCGATCTGCATTTCCGTTCGATCGTGATTGATACGCACGCCGACACCACGCAGCGCCTCGTGTTCGACGATTATGATTTGGGCGAGCGCCACGCGGACGGCTCGATCGACATTCCGCGGATGCGCGAGGGCGGCCTCGGCGCAATCTTTTTCGCGATCTGGGTGCGGGGCACGGTCACGGGGACCGAAGCGGTGCGGCGCGCTCACGAGCAAATCGAAGCGATCCGGCGGCAGGTGGCTTTGCATCGGGCGGAGTTGGCGCTCGCAAGAAGCGCGGAAGAGATTCGCCGCGCGCACAGCGCGGGACAAATTGCCGTACTGATGGGCGTCGAAGGCGGGCACATGGTGAACCACAACCTCGGCGTGCTTCGCCAATTCGCCTCGCTCGGCGTCAGCTATATGACGCTCACGCACACCCGCAGCACCGACTGGGCCGACGCCTCGACCGATAAGGCCGTGCACAACGGCCTCAGCGAATTCGGCAAGCAGGTGATCGGCGAAATGAATGCACTCGGCATGATCGTGGATGTCTCGCATGCGTCGGACGCGACTTTCCGCGACGCTCTTTCGGTGAGCCGGGCGCCGATTCTCGCGTCGCATTCGTCTTGCCGGGCGCTGTGCGAAACGCCTCGCAACCTGACCGACGAGATGATCGCTGCGCTTGCGGCGAAGGGCGGGGTGATGCAAATCAATTTCCACATGGGATTCCTCAGCCGGGAGTTTCGCGCGGCGGAAAAAGCGCACCCGGAGCTGGAGAAGCAGATCGCCGAGGCGGCGAAAGACCGTTGCGGCGAAAATGAAGCGTGCAAGCTGCTCGAATCGGATAGAATCGTTCGCGCGATGGTGGAGGAAGGCAAACTGCCTCGCGTCGAGTGGCCCAGGATCGTGGATCACATCGACCATGCCGTGAAGGTTGCCGGCGCGGACCATGTCGGCCTCGGCTCCGATTTCGACGGTGCCGAGATGCCGTACGGGATGGAAGACGCCTCGCGGTTGCCTAGCATCACAGAGGCTTTGTTGGAGCGAGGCTATTCCGAAGCGGCGATCGAGAAAATTCTCGGCGGCAATATGCTGCGATTGATGCAGGATGTGGAGTCCGCCGCAAAATGAAGGAGGGGAAGGACCGCATGAAACGTCACAGCTTCTGGTTTTCGATTTGCACTATCGCATTTCTCGCGCCGGCCGCGATTGCCGGACAGACCCCGCCTCCGCCGAATGCCGCCACGCACTCCGGCTCGGCCGCGGCCCATCCGCGGGCCACGCACTCGAAGATCGATCCCGAGCTGCTGCATCCCGCGGCGCTGAACGCCAAGGCTCCCGACGCCTATACGGTGAAGTTCACGACGACGAAGGGGGATTTCGTCGTGGATGTGACTCGGGCGTGGGCGCCACTGGGCGCCGACCGTTTTTACAATCTCGTGAAGCACGGTTTCTTCACTGACGCGGCTTTCTTTCGCGTGGTCCCGGGATTCATCATTCAATTCGGGCTGAGCGCGG
The DNA here is from genome assembly GCA_035279445.1 of Candidatus Acidiferrales bacterium. GTDB lineage: Bacteria > Acidobacteriota > Terriglobia > Acidiferrales > UBA7541 > Palsa-295. The sequence continues at coordinate 92,933 of DATEHV010000033.1, forward strand.
ACCCGGCGGTGAATAAAGCGTGGGACAACGCGAACATCAAGGACGATCGGGTGACGCAAAGCAACAGCGCGGGCACGATCACGTTCGCGCAGACGGGGACGCCGAATTCCCGCACCACCCAGCTCTTCATCAATCTCGGCAATAACCCCGGCCTTGACCATTCCGGCCAGGGTTTCATGCCGTTTGGGAAAGTGACGTCCGGCATGGACGTGGTTCAGAAGCTGTACAGCGGCTACGGCGAGCGCCCCGATCAAGGTGCGATCACCGAGCAAGGCAAAGCGTATCTGGATAAGAATTTTCCCAACATCGACAGCATCAAGTCTGCGGTCATCGTCGCACCCGTGGCGACTGATGCGACACCCAAGCCCTAGCGCGGCAGGCCGAGGATTTGGTTCGAGTGGAGAGCAAGCACACGAGATGCGGAGGTGCCAGGGTAATCCGGAGTTCACCAGCGGGCGCCTGAGACGGGGTCGCGAGGGACAGTCTATATGACGACCAATCCAGCATTGTTGCAACCGGCTTCACTGACGGAGAAATGCCCGGATGTCTTCGAAGCGGAATTCACGACCACAAAGGGCAATTTCAAAGTCAAAGTTACGCGCGCGTGGGCGCCACTGGGCGCGGACCGCTTTTATAACCTGGTGAAGAACGGCTTCTTTACCGACGCCGCCTTTTTCCGCAACGTGCCAGGATTCATCGTACAGTTCGGCTTGAGCGCGGATCCGGCGGTCAATCGAGTCTGGCACGCCGCGAGCATCAAGGATGATCCCGTCACGCAGAGCAACCGGCCGGGATTTCTCACGTTCGCCACGGCCGGACCGAACACGCGCACCACGCAACTGTTCATCAATTTCGGCGCGAACGCGTTTCTCGATAGCCAGGGCTTTGCGCCGTTCGGCCAGGTGACCTCGGGCATGGATGTGGTGCAGAGCCTTTACAGCGGCTATGGCGAGCGTCCCGACCAGCACTCGATTACGGCCTTGGGCAAGGCGTATCTCGACAAGAATTTTCCCAATATCGACAGCATCAAGACCGCGGCGATTCTGTAGTTTGCGACTGCGGAATTTGCGAGACAGCCGCGCGTGTGTCTGACCGGCGAGTTGCAGTTCGCATGAGCGAGACCCGAGTCGCCGAATTCGACGAACACCCCGCCGTTGCGGCTCGCCTACGAGCGATGGCCCTGGGCGGAACTTCTATTCTCGCCGGCCTCGCGGCGGCGAAGCTGCTGCTGCAATTGGCCGGCGTCCGCCACTACGGAATATTTCGCGACGAGCTTTATTACCTGGCCTGCGGAGAGCATCTGGCATGGGGTTACGTGGACCAGCCTCCGCTGATCGCGGGCGTGGCCTGGCTCGTGCGCCACGTATTCGGAAGTTCGCTCATCGCCGTCCGTTTGCTGCCGGCGCTGGCGGGGGCCGCGGTCGTGTATCTTACGGGCGCGCTCGCGCGGGAACTCGGCGGCGGGCGCGTCGCGCAGTTCCTTGCGGCGGCGGCAAGTCTGTTTGCTCCCGCGTATCTCGCTTTCGACAGTTTTCTTTCCATGAACGCGTTCGAGCCGCTTTTCTGGCTCCTCTGCGCCTGGTTTGCGGTGCGCATCGTGCAAGGCTCCTCGCCGCGGCTGTGGCTCGCGTTTGGGGGCGTCGCGGGCCTCGGACTCGAGAACAAGCACACGATGCTGGTCTTCGGCTTTGCGATGGTCGCGGGGCTCGTGCTTTCAGGCGAATGGCGCCTATTTCAAAGAAAATGGGTGTGGCTCGGCGGCCTTCTTGCGCTCGCGCTTTTCCTTCCGAACCTTTTTTGGGAAGCGCGGCACGGCTGGCCGCAAATCGAAGTGGTGCGCAACGCCCAACTCTACAAGAACATCGCCGTTTCGCCGCTGCAATTCCTCGGTGACCAGGTTGCGTTCCTGCATCCGTTCATCTTCCCGGTTTGGCTGGGCGGTCTGCTATGGGTCTTCTTCGCCGCCAAAGGCAAACGATTCCGTTTCCTCGGCTGGACATACTTGATCATTCTCGCCGTGTTCATCTTTCTCGGAGGGAAATCCTACTACCCGTTGCCGGCCTATCCGATGCTGATGGCGGCGGGCGGAGCCGCTTTCGAAGAGTTCGCCCAATCGCGCGAGCGGCGCTTGCTGAGGATTGCATTCCCCGCGCTGCTTGTTCTCGGGGGGCTTGCGGCAGTTCCGTTCGGCGTTCCCGTATTGCCGGTGGACGCGTTCCTGCGCTACTCGCAGGCGATTCCGTATGCGAACCTGGCGAAGACGGAGCGCGATGCGGTGTATGCCGAGCTTCCCCAGCTCTACGCGGACATGTTTGGATGGGACAACATGGCCGCGACCGTTGCACGGGTCTATCGCGAGCTGCCCGCCGGAGATCGCGCGGACTGCGCCATCCTGGGAGGGAACTACGGCGAATCCGGCGCGATCGATTACTACGGACCCGCGCTCGGCCTGCCGAAAGCCATCGGCGGGCACAACAGCTACTATGACTGGGGACCGCGAAATTATTCGGGAGCATGCGTGATCGTGTTCGGAGAGCGCTCGGAAGAATTTGTGAAACTCTTCGGCGACGTCCGATTGGCTGCGACGATCAAGAACCCTCACGCGATGCCCAACGAGCAAAGCGTCCCGGTATATGTCTGCCGCAAACCGATTGCGCCGCTCTCCGTGCTCTGGCCGCGCTTCAAGATGATTATATGATGATCCGACCAGGATCATCATCCTGAAAGCGGCGTTCTGGTATTCGGCCGCCTGAAGGATCTCTCTTCGATACGCAGCGAATGAACCACAGAGATCACAGAGAAGGCACAGCGCTCACGGAGACACGATCGATTCCTGGCGATTGATTTGGGGGATCATTTCCGAGGGCTGCGGCGCGGAAAGAGCGCATCGCGCTCGAGCTTTTTCGCATCGAGGCCAGTCTCGGCCAGCCGCCGGCTGACTTCCGATCCGTAATTGCGAAAGATGCACAGCAGAACGCATTCGCTCGTCAGGATGGGAATCGTCCGGTCTTCGAATCTGTCGCGGGAGGGCGCGATCCCCTCGGCCTGCTTCAGCACGTCGGCGAGCGCAGAAGACGGCTGAAGCGGCTTTTCGCCCGGCTGCTCGGGTTTCTGCCTGCGCAGCCAGTGCCAGCCGCGACCGCCCCCCGATTCGCCGCGCTCGCACTCGTAGAATTCCATCCAGGAGTGCCACCGCTGCGGACTGATCCGGCAGATTCCCCGCAGCATGCTTTCGACCTCCTCGCGGTCGTGCTCCTCCCAGTAGCGCGAGAGCCGGTCCCAATTGCAGATGTACATTCCCGCGAGCAGGTCCGTGATTTCGACGACGCTGGAGGCGCGGCTGCGCGCCAGCATCGTGGCGAAAGTTTCCGCGCGCGTCAGATCGAGCGTGAGGCGGTGCGAAACGGACGGAGAATCTCCGTTGCCGTCGGCCTGTCCGGCGCGGAAGTGGCCGCCTGCCGCTCCCTTGCGACCAAAGAGGTTCATTGGGAATGCGAGGCCCTCAATAGGAACAGTTTATCAGATTCGAGTCGAAGCGGAGCCGCGCTAGCGATTGATGCTGTCGTAGAACAGCCGGAAGGTGAAGAAGAAAGCGCCCCGAAAACGGCCGGGGCGTTTTTTGTTTTCCTCGGGCGCGTTCGCCGCAAAGCAGCGCCGCGAACGATCTAGAAGAGAGATCCTTCAGGTGGGGGAAAGCAAGAGCGCCGCCTTCAGGATGACGATCCGATCTCCCCGGCTCGCCTTACGGGCGAGCCGGGAGCCGTTGCTGGTCGGATCGTTAAATATCGTAGTACAGGTGAAACTCATACGGGTGCGGGCGCATCCGCATGGGGTTCACTTCCTTCGACATCTTGTAGTCGATCCACAGGTCGATGAATTCCTTCGTGAACACGCCGCCCTTGGTGAGGAAGGTGTGGTCCTTTTCGAGCGCCTTGAGGGATTCTTCGAGCGAGCCCGGCACGGACGGCACGTGGGACAATTCTTCCTTTGAGAGTTCGAAGATGTCCTTGTCGAGCGGGCCGCCGGGATCGATCTTGTTCTCGATGCCGTCAAGCCCCGCCATCAACATGGCGGAGTAGGCGAGATACGGATTGCACGACGCATCGGGCGGGCGGAACTCCAGCCGCTTCGCCTTGGGATTCTCCGAGTACACGGGAATGCGCACGGCGGCCGAGCGATTGCGCTTCGAGTACGCCAGGTTCACCGGCGCTTCAAATCCGGGCACGAGGCGCTTGTAGGAATTCGTCGAAGGCGCGGCAAACGCCACAATTGCGGGCGCGTGCTTCAGCAGGCCACCGATATACCACATCGCGGTTTGACTCAATCCTGCATAGCCGTCGCCGGCAAAGAGCGGCTTTCCTTTGCTCCAAAGAGATTGGTGCGTGTGCATGCCCGAGCCGTTGTCGGAATAGATGGGCTTGGGCATGAAGGTGACCGTCTTGCCGTATTGATAGGCCGTGTTCCGCAGGACGTATTTGTACTTGCACATGTTGTCCGCGGCTTTGATGAGCGTGTCGAATTTGAAATCGATTTCGCACTGGCCGGCGGTCGCGACCTCGTGGTGATGGCACTCGACTTCGATCCCCACCTCCTGAAGCTTCAGCACCATGTCGCTGCGCAAGTCCTGGTAATGGTCGGTGGGCGGGACGGGGAAGTAGCCTTCCTTGTACCGCGGCCGGAAGCCCAGGTTGTGCTCGGCGCGCCCGGTATTCCAGCGGCCTTCGTCGGAGTCGACGTAGTAATAGCTGTGGTTCTCGCGGGAATCGAAGCGCACGCTATCGAGAATGAAAAACTCGGCCTCAGCGCCGAAAAACGCCTGATCAGCGATGCCGCTCTTCTGCAGAAAGTCTTCGGCGCGGTGCGCCAGGTTCCTTACGTCGCGGCTATAGGGCTTGCGCGTCGGTGGATCCTGCGCGTCGCAAATCATGACGAGCGTGGGAGTATCGCGGAAGGGATCCATAAAGGCGGTGTTCGGATCGGGGATCAGCAGCATGTCGGATTCATGAATCTGCGCCCAACCGCGGATCGAGCTCGCGTCCATTCCGAAGCCTTCCTGGAACGACTCGGTGGTGAGCTCCTTGATGGGGTAACTGACGTGCTGCCATACGCCGGGCACGTCGATAAAGCGCAGATCGAGGATCTTGGCGCCATGCTTCGAGGCATATTCAAGAACACTTTTCGGGTCCATCCGTCCTCCCCCGCAGTCGAGTGCGGCCAGCGAATTTAAGACGCAGAAGGTACCTCAGCGCTTCCCGCCGCGTCAAGCCCGGCGAGGCCACTTCTCCAACGCATCTTTCCATCGCTTCGATAGTATTTTTGAATGGGGACGAGCCGGATTTTCGCGGATTCTGTTTATGATTGCTTTATGGCGCGCCGGTTTCTCGTATTTCGCTAAAGTGACCGCACTGGCATTCGCACGACGTCTTCGGTGGCGAGGACTTCCTTGACCACGAAGCCTTCCGCGTATTTCACTCCGATCAGGCGGCCGTAGTAACGGGCCTGAAGGCCCATGCGCTCTTCGAGTTCGTCGAGCGGCAGGGCGACCCTCGAACGCCGCTTCGGCTTCGGCGGGCGGAATTGCGAGGCATACGCGAGGATCGCGCGGCGACGCCGGTCGTACTGCCGGGTGATGTCCACAGCGATCGTGGGCCGCACATCCGCGTACGCCGCCGCGTACAGAATTTTGAACGGGCGAAACGGCTCGCCGGCAAGGGGATAGTTTTTCAGCCCGGCGACGAAGCACGCTTCGTAGCCCAGCGTCGCGGCCGTGTAGTGGTCCGGATGGCGGCCCTCCCAGTAGGGCAGGATCACGGTACGCGGCTCGAATTCGCGAATCACCTCGGCGATTGAGGCCTTGTAGTCGTCGGTCACCTTCAGGTGCGCGTCGGGCAGACCAAGATTCCGCCGCACGGTTGCGCCGAGGATTTTTCCCGCGCGCTGCGCTTCCTTCACGCGGGTTTCGGGAGTACCGCGTGTTCCCGTCTCGCCGCGCGTGAGGTCGAGTATGCCGGTGCGGTATCCCGCCTGCGCCATTTTGATCATCGTCCCGCCGCAGGTGAGCTCAACGTCGTCCGGGTGCGGCGCAATTGCCAGCAGATCGAGTTTCATTCGGCCTCCGCCTTGCGCCCGGTGATTCTACACGATCAAAGTTGCAAGAAGCTGCGGGCGCCGCTGGCGTCGAAGCCGCGCGCCGGTTACAGGCGGCTGAGCGGCGCCATGCCGAAGTGCAGGCGCGCGGAATTGGCCGCAGTATGGTTGAACTGCAGGGTGATGTGAGTTCGAATCACCGCCAGGTTGCGAAAATAGCGCCCGAGCGGCGCTGTCTTGGACGCCGCGGAGGTACCGCTCGTGCGAAGCATCAGATCGACCGCGTCCCAGCAGAGGCGCACGCACTGCTGCTCGATCTGCAGGAACCTGCGGTCGTCCTCGTCGGAGAAGGGAATGCCTTCTTCGGCGTCGCGGCGCGCGCACTCCATGTAGTCAGCCGCCATCTTCAGTAAAGCCGCCTCGGCGGTATCCACCAAAGACTGCGCCTCGCCAAAGTGGCGCTGGAATTCCGGTTCCTGGAAGCGTGAGTGAAAGGGCGGGAAACTGGTCGTCTTGTTTCGCAGGATTTCTTCGTAGATGTCGAGCGCCCCGCGCCCGATACCGACCGAGACTGCGCCCACCTCAGAAACCAGCAGCGAAGTGATCCTTCCGCGGTAGAGGGGGTTGCGGTGCAGCAAACTTCCGGGGCGCGGATGAATGTACTGGCCGCGAGCGTCGGTCAGCGCGAGGAAGCGATGCTCCGGAACGAAAATCTCGTCGACGATCACGCGGCGCGAACTCGTGCCCTGCATGCCGATCACGTGCCAGTTGTCCTCGATACGGTATTGATCGCGGTCGAAGAGAATGAAGGCGCCACCACCGAATAGCGCCGGCTCGGAGCCTTGCACGAGACAGGCGCCGATAAAGTGAGTCGCGAGTTCGCAGCCCGACGTGTAGTCCCAGCTCCCTTGGACACGGTATCCGCCGGCGACCGGAGCCGCTTTTCCGCCCGGTAGCGCCACGCTCGGCGCGCGAAACTCGCCCTTTTCGCCGAAGGCCTCGCGTTGGCCAGCCTCCGGAAACGACGCGATCAGAAACGCGTGACCCGCGGTGAGAGCGAGTACCCAGCCGCTATCCGAGCAGCCGCGCGAGACCGCGATCATCACCTTTAAGAACGTCGTGAGGTCAAACTCGTAGCCGCCGAAGCAACGAGGCTGAAGGATGCGGTAGAAACCGGCCTTGATGAACCTGGCGTTCGTATCCTCCGAGACCCGGCCCGCTTCCTCACACGAGGTCTGGCGCTCGCGCAGGAGCGGGCGCATCACTTCGGCACGGCGAATGATTTCCGTGGGAGTAAGGTCTGGCTCCGGCGAGGGAATGTCTCTCGCGGAGTGCTTAGGCGCCGATTTCGTCACGCTTGCCACGCGATACGCGGCCCGATTATGGACGACCCAGGGCCGCCAAGCAAACCCGGGGTGTTGCGCGAGACGCGGCTAGTGCTAATGTGAGCGTCTGCACGGGGAGGGACTTGGCGCATGGCAGGAAAACCGCTCGAAGGGCAGGTGGCGCTGGTGACCGGCGCGGCAAAGCGCATCGGGCGGAGTGTCGCGCTGCGTCTCGCAGCGGACGGCGCCCACGTGGCCGTGAACTACGCGACGTCGAAAGCGGATGCCGAATCCGTGGTGCGCGAAATTGCCGCGGGAGGAACCAGGGCGATCGCCGTCCAGGCGGATGTATCCAGGCGCGTAGAGGTGGGGAAAATGATCGCCGGTGTTGAGAGAGAGTTCGGCCGCCTCGACGTCCTCGTCAATAACGCCGGCACGTTCTTTCGCGCGAATTTCGAGGAGCTCACCGACGCGCAGTGGGACCGCATCATGGACACGAACCTGAAATCGCAGTTCCTCTGCGCGCAGGCGGCTGCTGTGATCATGAGGCGGCAGGGCCGAGGGCGAATCATCAATCTATCGTCGCTCGGCGGGCTGCTCGCCTGGCCGGGCTACACGCACTATTGCGTGTCGAAGGCGGGTTCGATCATGCTGACGCGCTGCCTCGCTCGCGCGCTCGGGCCCGAGATTCTGGTGAACAGCGTCGCGCCCGGCACGATTCAGTTTCCCGGGGAGCCCCCGGATGAGGAATACATCCGCCGGGTTCCGCTGCATCGCACGGGCACGGGCGACGACATCGCGGGCGCGGTGGCCTACCTGGCGACCGCGGACTTCGTCACCGGTCAAGTGATCGTTGTAGACGGCGGCCGCGCCCTCGTTTAACCCGAGGGAGATTCTCAGAATCCAGGAACATTATGCCAACACTGATCGCAAAACCAACTCGAATCGAGGCTGCCGGCACGAAGCCTAAAATCATAGAAGAGTTCATCGGCCTGGTGAACTCGAACACGGAGGCGGTCAGCGTTGCGCAAATGAGGAGTCCGGCGGGCTGGATCGAGCCGGGGCAGACGCCGGAGTTCGACGAGTACACGATCGTTTTGAAAGGCGCGTTGCGCGTGACGCACAAAAGCGGAAGCCTGGATGTTCGCGCCGGGCAGGCCGTGATCGCGCATCGGGGGGAATGGGTCCAATATTCAACGCCCGAGGGCGCGGAGTACATCGCCGTCTGCCTGCCCGCTTTTTCGCCAGCTACGGTGCGTCGCGATTAGTCCGGGCGACGGCGGCGTTCGTTGCCTCGCTGCGGAGTTTGTCAGCGGGCCCAGCCGGAATCCCCACCCGCCTTGCGGATTTCATCGGCGAGGTCGTCCAGCTGCTTCTCGAGACTCTGCTTCTTGTCCTCGAGCTGTTTCAGCTGAGCATTCCGGTCGTGGACGATGATGACGTTCTGGGAAAGTCCGGTCGAAGGATCGAACGATGTGGGACCCTGCTTGGCGATCTCGGCTTTCACGCCGGCGATCTGTTGATCGACCGATGCAATCTGGTCCTTGATCGCGCGCGCCCTTCCGCGCCAGTAAACTTCGCCGCTGTTGCCGGCGGAAGAAGCGTCTCCAGCGGTGCCCTGATCTGAATTGTCGTTGTCGGCAGAGCCGCCGGAAGATCCATTTCCGACCACCGAAATCGTACCGCGAATGCTCGAAAGGTCGTCCTGGGTGTAGACGCGCTTGGCTTTGGTCTTGCTCTTTTGCGCGTTGGCCTTACGCGCGGCGTCGGCGAGCGATTGAGGCTGGCCGCTCGAGGCCGTTTGCGCCGTCGTCTGGCTCTGCGGCTGCGCCGGAGGCTGGGTTTGATTTTCAGACTGGGCGGGCGGCGCCGATTGCGATTGTCCCCGCGCTGCGTGCGCGGGCCAGAGAGCGACGAGTATGACGGGCAGCAGGGCGAGTCTCGGCCGGCGAAAGAAATTCTTGGCCATGGCAATCGAGTGCGGAAGGCACAGCGGGTGGCTTTTCATCGGAAGCTCCAGTCTCAGCAATGGCAATAACGCAACGGTATCGGGCGACAGTCGAGGGGTCAAGCAAGCTACGGCGCGGCGTTTCGCGGCCCACACCTGTCCCTTGGAGCAGGTTGCGTGCGTCACGGCGAAGCAGCGTAGGTCAGGTCGCGCGGGGCGCGAGTTTTCTTTCCAGATCGGTTTTCACTGCGGTCCATTCGTCATCAAGGATGCTGAAATAGACGTCGTCCCGCACGCGGCCGCTCCAGGTCACCATGTGTTTTCGGAGAATGCCTTCCTGTTTGGCGCCGATCCGCGCGATCGCGTTGCGCGATTTCTGATTCAGCCCGTCGGTCTTCAATTCCACGCGCAGGCAATCCCAGCGTTCAAACGCATGGCGGAGCATGAGGTACTTCGCCTCCGTGTTGACCGCGGTCCGCTGCCAGGCCGGCGCGATCCACGTGGAGCCGATTTCCACCCGGCGATGTGCGGCGGCGATATTCATGAACCGCGTGCTGCCAACGACGCGCCCGGACGCGCGCTCGATGGTGGCGAATGGGACGGACTCTTTTCGCTGCACTTCGCGGAGCGCAGTCTCGATCACCCGGTGAAGATCTTCGCGCGTGTGTATCCGGTACGAAATCCAGCGAAAAATCTCCTCGGCGTCGTTCTTTGTCGCATCCCAAAGAGCCGACTCGTGCTCGCGCCGCAGCGGCTCAAGCCGCACGACGTTTCCTTCCAGAACTACGGCGCAGACGGCATCCCAATCTGATTCGAGCAGAGACATTCCCAGAACTCCCCGGCCGCGTGAATCGGATTCAGCGACGAGCGATTCTACCCATTGGGAATGCTATTTGAAGTTCCGCAAGGAAGATCGCGCTGGGCCGGAGAAAGACAAATTGTCTTCGGAGCGAACCGGCGCGGACGCAGCGATCACGCGTGGCCGAGCAGCGCGAATGTTATTTGCAAAAACAGTTTTCTCGAATATTCTATTTCTGTTCGGAGGGTGTACAACCGGGTGGCGGATTCGTCGACTCTCAAGGGCTTGACTCGTTTCGGCAGCACCCAGCGCCGCGACGCATGGTGGCTAGAAAACCTGCCGTTTCTGATCGTATTTGGCGCTTTCCTTATCTATGCCACGTGGCGCGCGATCGAGGACAAGTTCTATTGGACCGACCCGTACCTCTCGCCGTTCTACTCGCCGCTGATCGATCCGCAGCACCACTGGTTGCCGCAGTGGTTCTCTCCCGCGTTCCTGATTTTCGGAGGGCCGGGCGGATTCCGGCTGACGTGCTATTACTACCGCAAAGCGTACTATCGGGGCTTCTTTCAGGACCCGCCGGCCTGCGCAGTGGGCGAGGGCAGCGGCAGGAAGTACCGCGGCGAGACCGCGTTTCCATTCATTCTTCAAAACGTTCACCGCTATTTCTTCTACATCGTGACCGTCATTCTTGCGTTTCTCTGGTACGACACGGTCGTCGCATTCAAGTTCGCCGACGGATTTGGAATCGGCGTCGGCACCCTCGTCATGCTGGTGGACGTCCTTTTGCTGACGACTTATAGCCTGTCCTGCCACTCCTTGCGTCATCTAATCGGGGGAAAGCTTGACTGCTTTTCCTGCACCACGTTCGGCCCGCCGCGCCACACCGCCTGGCGCGGAATCACGAAACTAAACGAACATCACATGTTCTGGGCATGGGTCAGCATGATTTCCGTCGCTCTCACGGACTTGTATATCCGTCTCGTGGCGGCGGGCGTGATAAGGGACATTCGACTGCTGTGACCGCGACCTCCAAGTACGAAACCCACGAACTCGACGTGCTCGTGGTTGGCGCCGGCGGCGCCGGGCTTAGGGCGGCGATCGAAGCTCTGGCGCAGGGTGCGAAGGTAGGCGTCGTGTGCAAGTCGCTGCTGGGTAAGGCGCATACGGTGATGGCGGAGGGCGGTCTTGCCGCGGCCATGGCCAACGTGGACAAGGCCGACGACTGGCGGACGCATTTCCGCGACACGATGAACGGAGGGAAGCGCCTCAACAACTGGCGCATGGCGCAGCTCCACGCCCTGGAATCGCCGGACCGCGTGCGGGAGCTCGAACAGTGGGGCGCGCTTTTTGATCGCACCGAGAGCGGGGACATCCTGCAACGCGCTTTCGGCGGACACACCTTCAAGCGGCTCTGCCACGTCGGCGACCGCACCGGCCTCGAAATGATCCGCACCCTGCAGGACCGCGGCGTGCAAATGGGCTTCGACGTCTTCATGGAATGCACGATCACCCGGCTGCTGAAGGACGGCGACCGCGTCTGCGGCGCATTCGGCTACTGGCGCGAGTCGGGCCGCTTCGTGACATTCCAGGCGAAGTCCGTGGTGATCGCGACGGGCGGGATCGGGAAATCCTGGAAGATCACTTCGAACTCCTGGGAATGCACCGGCGACGGGATGGCGCTCGCCTATGAGGCAGGCGCCGAACTTCTGGACATGGAGTTCGTTCAATTCCACCCGACCGGCATGGTCTGGCCGCCGGGAGTGCAAGGGATTTTGGTCACGGAAGCGGTGCGCGGCGAGGGCGGCATTCTCCGAAACAAGAGCGGCGAACGCTTCATGGAAAGGTACGATCCGAAGCGCATGGAGCTTTCCACGCGAGATGTGGTGGCGCGTTCCATCTACACCGAAGTCAAGGAAGGGCGCGGCAGCCCGCACGGCGGCGCGTTTCTTGATATCTCGCACAAGCCCGCGGAGTACGTGAAACGCAAGCTGCCCAGCATGTACCACCAGTTTAAGGAACTCGCGGATGTGGACATCACCAAGGGGCCGATGGAAGTGGGGCCGACCTGCCACTACATGATGGGCGGAATTCGGGTGGACGCGGAAATGGCACAGTCGTCCGTGCCGGGGCTTTTTGCCGCCGGAGAAGCGGCGGGCGGACTCCATGGAGCAAACCGCCTCGGCGGGAATTCACTCTCGGATCTGGTCGTATTCGGGCGGCGCGCCGGGCTGGCCGCCGCGGCACACGCAAAGAAGGCGGCGGCGCCGTCGCTCGACGGCGCGCAGATCGACGAAGCCGAACGCCAGCTGCTGGCGCCGTTCGAGCGCTCCGACGGCGAAAACCCGTACACGATTCATCACGATTTGCAGGACGTGATGCAGCGGCTCGTCGGAATTTTCCGCACCGACGAAGATCTCCGGCAAGCGCTCGGTGAGCTGGAAAAGCTGAAAGAGCGGGCTAAGAACGTTCGCGTGGAAGGCTCGCGGCTTTACAATCCGGGCTGGCATCTTTCGCGCGACCTGCAATGCATGCTGACCGTTTCCGAGGCCTGCACGCACGCCGCTCTGGCGCGAAAAGAGAGCCGGGGGGCGCACAGCCGTCTCGATTATCCGAAGACCGAAGACGCGTGGGGCAAGAAGAATCACGTGATCGTGAAGAAGGGCGGCGCAATGGCGCTGTTTGATGCGCCGCGCACCGAGATGCCTCAGGAATTGCAGCAGATTCTGGCGGAAGACAAGTAGGGAAGAGCGGAGACACTCGATGGCGGACGCAATCTTGCGCGTGTTCCGGGGTGACCGGGAAGGTGGGAAGGCGGTGGACTACAAGGTGCCGCTGACCGAGGGCATGGTCGTGCTCGACGCCATCCACTCGATCCAGGCGAATCAGTCTCCCGAGCTCGCCGTCCGCTGGAATTGCAAAGCCGCGAAATGCGGTTCGTGTTCGGCCGAAGTAAACGGTAGGCCCCGGCTGATGTGCAAAACGCGCATGGATTCGCTGCCTGCCGACCAGCCGATCACCGTCTCGCCGATGAAAGCGTTTCCGGTGATCAAGGATCTGGTCACCGACGTTTCCTGGAACTACAAGGTCAACAAGAAGATTCCGCCGTTCCAGCCGCGGCCGGGCGTGGAATGGAAAATGGACCAGCGCGACGTGGACCGCGTGCAGGAGTTCCGAAAGTGCATCGAGTGCTTCCTTTGCCAGAACGTCTGCCACGTCCTCCGCGACCACGACAAAAAGGAGCAATTCGGAGGCCCGCGCTTTTTCGTGCGAACGGCGGGACTGGAGATGCACCCGCTCGACGGCGCGGATCGCACGCGCATTCTGAAGGAGCAGCTCGGCGTCGGTTTTTGCAACATCACCAAATGCTGCACCGAAGTCTGCCCCGAGGAAATCCACATCACCGACAACGCGATCATTCCACTGAAAGAGCGGGTGGTGGACGAATTCTACGACCCGCTCACCATGATCGTGCGAAAGATTTTCGGCGCGAAGTCCGCGTGATACTCTAGCGGCCGCCCAGCAGACGGATCTCGCCGCTCGCCAGTTTTTCGATCAAATCGCGGTCGGCCTCGAGAAAATCCAGCTCCCGGAGTGACTTCGGCTCGCGCCACTCGATCCGCTCGAACTCTAGATTCTGAATGTCGCGCCGCGCCGCGCTCGCCGCAAAGAAGACCAGCTCGAAGGGGACGCCGGTCTCGCCGTATTTGTGGCGCAGGCGGTATATTTCCGGGCCGATGCGCGCCGCGACGCCCAGTTCCTCCCGCAACTCCCGCGCGAGCGCGCGTTCGAGCGATTCGCCGTCTTCGCGCTTGCCTCCCGGGAATTCCCACATCAGCTCAAATCTCGATCCGCGCCGCCGCTGGCAAACCAGCAACTTGCCATCGGACTGAATCAGGGCGGCGACAACGGTCAGAACGGCGCGGTCTTTTCGGGACGGTCGTTGAAATTGCCCGCCGCGCTTGACCTTCGATGTTCGCCGTGTGACGATGCGCCCAAGGCCCCACCCTCTGTTGGAAAGGAGAACGTATGCCTCATTTCTTACTTCAGGCTGCCTACACCACCGACGCGGTCCAAGCTTTGCTCCGTGACCCGCAGGACCGCACAATCGCGCTACAACCGCCGATCGAGAAACTGGGCGGAAAGATTCACAACGTGTTCCTGTCATTTGGCGACTACGACGCCGTCGCCATTCTCGAAATGCCCGATAACGTGTCCGCCGCCGCAATCGCCCTGGCGATCTCCGCAGGCGGGGCATGCAGAAACGTCAAGACGACTCCGCTCCTCACCGGGGCCGAGTATATCGAAGCCGCGCGGAAGGCACGCGGGTCGGGGTATCGCTCCCTGGTTGCTTCCGCTTAGGCGGCAAGGTAGCACAAAAACAAAAACGCGCCGGGGAGTGCCGACTCTCCGGCGCGTTCGCTCTTTCCGATTCGGCTACTGGTCCGCCTGCACCTTGGCGAGCGAAGGCTTCGGCACTTGCCAGATTAGCTTCGAATCGTCGGCACTGTGCGGGAAAAACTGAGCCGACTTCTTGCCGGCCGGCAGAAGTACGATGTCCGCCCGCCGGTTGTACGCGAGCCAATCGGAGCGCACGTCTCTGAGCCGCGCCTTCGGTGCGATGTTCGGGTTGGTGCTTTCGAGGGCCTTGACGGCGGCCCTATCGAGCGGGCGTTCTTTGCCGTACGCCGCAGTTTCTACTTTATTCGCCGCGATGCCCTGATCGACCAGGTACTGTTTAATTCGCTCCACGCGGCGTTCGCTGAGGTCCTGATTGAACTCCTTCGAGCCGCGGTCATCCGCGTAGGCTTCCACGGACAGCTTCGCGTCCGGATCGTATTCGAGGTACTTCTTGAACCCGTCGGCGAGGGTTGCAAGCGCGAGTTGCTGGCTGCGGACCAGTCCGAGCTGCGGATGCCGCTTATCGGGATAGTCTGTCGGGTAGAAGACGCTCTGCAGTGTGACCGCGGGAATCGGTTCAACCGAGCCGGTAACGTGCAGTCCTGCGGTCTGCGTTGAGGATCCGCCGCAGACGTTCGTGGCATTGAGGGTGAAGTTCTTCGTTTCGTCGATCGTGCGAGCCGGCTGTCCGTCCGGAACCTGCGACGTATCCGCTGGTTCCGCCTTCACCGACTGGCTGCCGCTCGGGTCCACTTTGCCTCCGGGGTCGAGATTCACGCTGTCGGCATTCGACGTCTGCCACGTGAGCGTAGCGGAATCCTGCGTAATCACCTTGTCGCCGATTTTGCGGTAGTGCGCCTCCGCCGGATTTATCGTCAGGCTGGCGTCCACCTTCGTGTTGACGTTGACCGTGCTCGTTCCCTTGACGGTCCCGCCGGGGCCGTTCGCGGTGAAGTCATACGTTGTAGTCGCGTGCGGCGAGACGGACTGGCTGCCGCTCGTGGCCACGGGTCCGACGCCGCCGATGTTCGCGTCCGCCGTTTCGGCGGTTTGCCAGCTCAACGTCGAGGACTGACCGCAGTTGATATTTGCTGTGGATGAAGCGAAGCTGCCCGTCACGCCCGCCACCGCGAGCGTATCGCTGATCCAGCCGCCCTTATAGCGTGGCAGGTTGGAGCGCTTGGCGAGGTCGGGCTTGTTCTTCATCTTCTGTGCGCCGTTCTTGGTTGTGTCGATGCTGATCTTCTGATTCGCGACCACCATCACGTCGCCGGACCAGACGTCCTTACCGTTGCGCGTTACGGTAGCGTGGTACGTCCCGGGCGGCACGAACAGATTCCGATGCCACCACCAGTCGTGGTTCATTGCACCGACGTGCCCGACAAAGTAGGGGGGCGTCGTCCCATTCAGCAGCACGGCTGAGTGGCCGTCGCCCTTGACTTCGATCTGTCCAAACGGGCCGTTGACCGGTCCGCCGGACGACTCAAGCGTGACCGTCAGCGGCGTGGTTTTCCCGGCGTCGATATTGACGTCCTGCGTTGAAATCTTGTAGCCGTAGTTCACCACGACCACGGTGTGTTTTCCGGCGGCGAGGGGAATCGTCTCACTTCCGTCACGAATCGCCTTTCCGTCCACGAAGACATAAGCATGCTTTGGGGTGACCTTGACCTTCAGTTTTCCATCCTGCGCGAAGCCGGTAGTCGCGGTTAGGGCGATGGCCATCGCGAGGGTGAAAAGGCATACGAGTCGTCGCATTTGTGTATCTCCTCAGGAAATATGTAGGCGGATTAAGTGATGCCCCTCGCGCCCTGACGAGAGGACATAGGCTAGGATCAGCAAAGTTATCGCCCTAAGCCTTCTCCTGTCAATAAGATTCAAAGAATCGGCGAAAGGTTGCGACTAGCCTGGCGGAAGCCGCTCCCCGAATCGGGCATCCGGGACCTGTGCTCCTCAGGGAGCTGCGCTGCCGTATACTATCGGCGATGTACTCCGAAGCCGTTCTCGATCACTTTCGGAATCCCCGCAATGCCGGAGAGCTTCCCGATGCCAGCGCCGTCGCCGAAGTCACGAATCCCGTCTGCGGCGACGTGTTGCGCCTGTCCGTTCGCCTTGACGCAGGGCGCATCGCGGCCGCTCGCTTCAAGACCCAGGGCTGCGTCGCGGCCATCGCATCGAGCTCCGTCCTCACCGGCTTGCTGGACGGGAAAACGCCCGCCGAGGCGCGCGGCATTCGTCCGCAGCATATCTCTGACGCCCTTGGCGGACTCCCTCCCGCCACTCTCCACGCCGCGCAACTCTGCACCGACGCCGTCGCCGCCGTTCTTCTGAAGCTGACCTGACGCGGCGCCGAGTGCTCCGAGCCACCGCCTTCTGCGAACGGCGGATCTACCGCGGGGTCTTACCAAGGGCCCGGCGCATCGTTTCTGGATCGTTGAGATTCAGGACCACGCCTTCTTCGTCGGTCGCGACTTCGCGAATCTCCTGTGCGTGCGCCCAAACGACCTCTCTCGCTCCCACTTCCATGGAAGCATTCAAGAGTTCTTGATACAGGCTTGCGCGAAAAATCAGGGGATGTCCACGCCGCCCTTGATGAGTCGGAAGCACGATCGGTTTCCCGCTCGAATCAAATTCGTCGATCAATCGGGCGATCAATTCCGTGGAAATCATGGGATGATCCACGGGGCAGACCAGGACTCCGGCGGTGCCGCGTTCCGGAAGACTCCGAATCGCGGCTTGAATCGACGAGAGCTGGCCCTTGGCCCATTCCGCATTCACGACGATCGACGCCGCGCGCGCGGGCAGCGCCGTCCGGATTTCCTCGGCGTGGGCGCCCACCACGATGCGCGTCACTCCGACGCGCGGGTGGCGGGTCGCTTCGAGAAGATGCTCGAGAAATGTCGTGCCGCGGAAGGGAAGCAGCGCCTTCGGAGCGCCCATTCGGCGGGATTCGCCGGCGGCGAGGATGGCTGCGGCAAGCGGCCTTTGGGAGGCGACCGCGGCGGTCATTTTCCGGTCAGTCGTGTTGAACGCTTGCGGCCTGCGAAAGTTTGACGGCCTTGTGCGGCAGGTTTTGCGCGTTGCGGCGCACCGCGATCAATTCCGCTGCGATGCTGACGGCGATTTCTTCGGGCGAGAGCGCTCCGATATCCAGCCCCACGGGCGCGTGAACACGCTCGAACGCTCCCGCGGAATAGCCTTCGCGCTCGAGCGCCTTGTACACGGAAAGCACCTTGCGCTTGCTGCCGATCATGCCGATGTACCGCGCTTCGGTTCGGACGGCCCACGCGAGCACGCGCATGTCGTCCTTGTGCCCTCGCGTAACGATCAAGAGGTAGCTTGAAGCGCTCGGCTTGATCGTCTCGAATGCATCCTCATACCTGCTGTAGATCTCGCCGGCCATCGGAAAACGCTCCGCGTTCGCAAATGCTTCGCGGTCATCCGCGATCCCGATGGAAAATCCCGCAGTGCTCGCGACGCGCGCAACCGCGGACGACACGTGCCCTCCGCCGAAAATGTAGAGCGTCGGCTGCGGCAAAATCGGCTCCACGAACACTTCCAGCGTGCCGCCGCAGATCAAGCCGGCGTCGTAGGCCGCCTCGTGATTCAAGTTGAACGTCATCTTCCGCGGCTGCTCGATCTGGATCACTTCCTTCGCAGCGGCCCACACCTCCGCCTCGACGCAGCCGCCGCCGATCGTTCCGGCGATCGAGCCGTCCTCGCGCACCAGCATCCGCGAGCTTTCGTAGCTGGGGATCGAGCCGTTCGTGTGGACAATCGTCGCGAGCGCCCCACGCTCGCCGGCCTTTCGCATACGCACGATCTCTTCAAATAGGTCCATGTAGTTCTGACGAGCGTACTTTGGCCCGCCCGCCTCTGTCAATTCATTGTCCTGCTCCCGCGCACACTCGTTCGGCGCAGTGGAAGCCGGCTGGACACGATGCAAACGCGATGCTACTTTATCCCGCTCTCGATCGATCCGGAGGCACTCATGAAGGCAGTGATCCTGTCCGAACACGGCGGCCCGGAGGTCTTGCGTTACACCGACGTGCCCGAGCCGGCGATCGGCGCGCGCGAGGTTCTCGTGCGCGTGCGCGCCTGCGCGCTCAATCATCTCGACCTATGGGTTCGCCGCGGCCTTGCGGGCAGAACGATTGCGCTGCCTCATATTCCCGGCAGCGACATCTCCGGAGAAGTTTTCACGGTCGGCGAAGGCGTCACGAACGTCCGCCCGGGAGACCGCGTGCTGCTTGCGCCGGGGCTTTCCTGCGGCCAGTGCGAACCTTGCGTGGCGGGCCGCGACAGCTTCTGCAAGGAATACACGCTGTTCGGCGCCGGCGTGCACGGCGGATACGCCGAGTTCGTGAAGTCTCCCGACGTTAACGTGATTCCGATTCCCGGCAATCTCACGTTTGAGGAAGCCGCCGCCGTGCCGCTCGTCTTCCTCACCGCCTGGCACATGCTTTTCACCCGCGCGCAGCTGCGCCCTGCCGAGCACGTCCTCGTGCTCGCGGCCGGCAGCGGTGTGGGGAGCGCCGCGATCCAGATTGCCAAGGCCGCGGGCGCGCGCGTGATCGCGACGGCCGGATCCGAGGCGAAGCTTGCGAAGGCGAGAGAGCTTGGAGCCGACGACACGGTGCTGCACGCCGGTGAATTTGCTCGCGAAGTGAAGCGCCTGACCAACGGGCGCGGCGTGGATATTGTGGTCGAGCACGTCGGCCAGGCCACCTGGGAGCAGAGCATCTACAGTCTCACTACCGGGGGCCGGCTCGTAACTTGCGGCGCAACCACAGGATTCGATGGCAAGGTCAATCTCGGTTATCTCTTCGCCCGCCAGCTCTCGATTCTCGGATCGTTCATGGGCAGCAAGGCGGAGCTTTACTCCGCACTCGAGCTGTTCAGGCGCGGCCTGCTGAAGCCGGTGGTTGATTGCGTTCTGCCGCTTGAACGGGCGGCGGAGGCCCACAAGCGCCTCGAGAATCGCGAGCAGTTCGGCAAAGTCGTGCTGCGGGTTCCGTGATGACCCGGTAAGCATCGCCGTCGGTGGCCAAAAGCGCGCCGATGGATTTCTCCCATAAACCGCCCCTGCCGATGTGAGCTTGGAATCGAAGTACAATAGGACGCCATGCGCCGCGAAACGACCAGCGTCTCCCAGGAAGATTATCTGAAAGCCATCTGGGAGATCGTCCAAGAGGAGCAGGTGCCGATCAGCGCGCGGCTGGCCGAGGACCTCGGAGTGACTCCTCCCGCCGTCACCGCCGCGCTCAAGCGCATGGCGCGCAGCGGCTATCTTCGCGTCCAGCGCGACGGCCGCATTTCGCTTTCATCCAAGGGGAAGGGAGTCGCCCAACATCTCGTCCTGCGCCACCGCCTCGCCGAAAAACTTCTCACCGACGTGATCGGCCTCGAATGGTCGCGCGCACACGAGGAGGCCGAACGCCTCGAACACGGCATCTCGCCCGAGGTCGCGCGGCTTCTCCTCGCCCGCTTTGGGCGCGATAGCCGCTGCCCTCACGGAGTGCCGCTCTTCGGGGGGTTGTCGCGGCTTCGCCGTAAACACGGCGCTCAGCGCCTCTCCGAGGTCGAAGTGGGGCACTCCTACGAAGTGCTGCGCGTGTACGAAAAAGATCCGGCCTTTCTCGAGTTTCTCGACCAGCGCCACCTTCGCCCCTCCGCCCGCATTCGCATTCTCGAGCGCGAATACGATGAGACGATGGCGCTCAGCGTCGCGGGACACGGCTCCGCGCGGATTCATTTGGGAAAACCCTCGACCGAGCGCCTCTGGGTTCGCCGCCTTCAGTGAACAAGTACCTGTGATTCGTCGCCGGCAACTCCCGACGAGCCGGCCGTGATACGCTTGCGCGACGCTCGATGCTGAACGCCCTGCGCTACTACTGGATCATCTCTAGGGGCTATCGCCTGCGCCCGTGGAAATCCCCTTACATTCAGTGGCGCCTGGAAACGTTTTTCGGCCACGAGGCTGCCGGCCTGGACGCACGCAAGTTCTTTGGGCTGATGTGGCGTGAACGCGAGCGCATGGAGCGCTTCCTCGATTGGGTCGCCGAGCAGCGAGCGGCCTCGCGGCCTTCGAAGTGAATGCTGCGAAGAAGTCCGGAAGGGAGTAATCTCTCGGACGAACGTCAGGAGACAGCCGTGGGCAAGTCAAAAAAGAGTTCGGTCAACCGTCGGGATTTCCTGAGGGCCGCGGCGGCGGGCACCGCCGCACTGGTAGCGAATCCTGTCACGGCACGAGCCGCGCGGCCAGCACCTCCCCGTGGTCCCGCTGCGCCGCCGCTATTGAAAGCCCTCGATGCAGCCGCGCCCGCGCACGTGGAAGTCGTAACCGTTGATCGCCCCGGCTCCGACTACATGGTGGATGTCCTCAAGTCGATGAACTTCGAATATCTGTGCGCCAATCCCGGCAACTCCTTCCGCAGCCTGCACGAGTCGTTCATCAACTACGGCGGCAATCGGCAGCCCGAATTCATCACCTGCTGCCACGAAGAATCCGCCGTCGGCATGGGTCATGGGTACGCGAAAATCGAAGGCAAGCCGCTGCTCGTCTGTGTTCACGGCACGGTGGGATTGCAGCACGCGTCCATGGCCATTTACGACGCCTTCTGCGACCGCGTGCCCGTCTACATCGTCCTTGGCAACTTTTCCGATGCCGCTTTCCGCTTCGGGCAGGTGGACTGGACCCACAGCGCGCAGGACCCCGCCGCGATGATTCGCGACTACGTGAAATGGGACGACCAGCCGCTTTCGCTCGAAGCGTTCGGCGAATCCGCCGCGCGGGCGTACAAGATTGCGACCACGCCGCCGACGATGCCTGTCGCGCTGGTCGCCGGTCACGAATTGCAGGAGGATCCCGCCCCGGACGCCGCGAGCTTGCCCGTGCCCAAACTGACGATGACTTCGCCGCCTGCCGGCGACTCCGCCGCGGTAGCCGAAGTGGCGCGTCTGCTCGTCGCGGCCGAAAGTCCGGTACTCGTCGTTGACCGCGTCGCGCGGACACCGGCCGGCCTTACGGGCATCATCGAACTTGCCGAGGCGTTGCAGGCGCCCGTGGTTGACCGCAACGGCCGGATGAATTTCCCCACGCGCCATCCGCTCAATCACACCGAGCGCGCCGCCGCCGTCATCTCCTCCGCGGACGTCTTCGCGGGCCTCGAGCTGACCGACTTCTGGAGTAGCGTGAATTCCGTGCACGGACAGTTGACTCCCACGTGGAGCCCCGCGACCAGGCCCGGCGCGAAGCTCATCAGCATCACGGCGAACGATCTTTTCCTCAAGAGCAATTACCAGGATTTCCAGCGGTACGCGCCCGCGGACATCGCGATCGCCGCCGACGCCGAGGCGACTCTGCCGTCGCTCATGGAGGCCGTCAAACGCCAGATCAACGACGATCGCAAGCGGACCTTCGCCGATCGCGGCGCGAAACTTGCCGCCGCCCATCAGCAGGTGATGCAGCAGACGCGCGACACCGCCGCGTCGGGCTGGGACGCGAGCCCCATCAGCACCGCGCGGATGTCCGCCGAGCTGTGGGCCCAAATCAAGGATGAGGACTGGTCGCTCGTCTCGAATTGCCAGTTTCAGAGCCGCTGGCCTCTGCGGCTGTGGGATTTCAAAAAACATTACCACTACATCGGCGGCGAGGGCGGATACGGCGTAGGTTACGGCGCGCCGGCGTCGGTCGGCGCGGCGCTGGCCAACCGCAAGCACGGCCGCCTCACCGTCAGCATTCAGAACGATGGGGATTTGATGTTCGCGCCGGGCGTGCTCTGGACTGCCGCCCACCACCGAATCCCTCTGCTGATCCTGATGCACAACAACCGTGCGTACCATCAGGAGCTCATGCAGATTCAGACGATGGCCGACCGGCACAATCGCGGCATCACGCGCGCGTCGATCGGCAATACGCTCGTCGATCCGCCGATCGATTATTCGAAACTCGCGCAAAGTATGGGCATGCACGGGGAAGGGCCCATCAGCGATCCCAAGGATCTCGGACCGGCGATCCGGCGCGCCATCCAGGTTGTCAAAAGCGGCGAGCCGGCGCTTGTGGATGTTCTCACGCAGCCGCGCTAGCCGGCAGCCGCGACGCGCTTGGTGTGCGCCGCGCGGCTTTTTTGCAAAGGAGTGGATTCGTGGTGGATTCTCTTCGCGCGCTGAGATTTCTTGCGATCGCTCTCGCGGTGATGCTTTCTTGTTCCCGCGCCCCCGGACAGGCGCCGGCCGCGAAGTCGGGCAGCGCCTCGGCGAGGAGCGTCGAGGCGGGCAAGCGCGCCTTTTCGAGCGCGGGATGTTTCGCGTGTCACGGGTCGCAGGGGCAGGGGACGCCGCTCGCGCCGCAGATCGCGCCGCCTCCTTTCGATTTGCCCGCGTTGATTAGCTACGTGCGCCGGCCCACGGGCAAGATGCCGCCGGTCACGGCTTCGACAGCCTCCGACCAGCAGCTCGGCGATATCTTTGCTTTCCTGACGTCCGTCGCGCCTGCGCCGTCCACCGCGGAATCGGCGCCCGGCAACGCTGAGAATGGAAAAAAGCTGTTTGAAAGCTACGGTTGCTACCAATGTCACGGCCATCAGGGGGCGGGCGCGGCCACGGCCCCCCGCATCGCCGCGACGGCTCTGACTCTCGCCGCCGTCATGCGCTACGTTCGCGCCCCGACTGGACAAATGCCGCCGTACACATCCAAAGTCGTCTCCGATCAGGATCTCGCGGACATCTACGCCTATCTGAAAACTTTTCCGCTGCCGAAGCCTGCGGCCGATATCCTTCTGCTGAATCAATAGAGCCAGCCCGCCTAGGAATCGTGAGAATTTTGGGGTCCGCCCACCGAAATCCGCCGTGTTGTCGGGAATCGGAGCCGTCCGGGGCTCGAGCGTGAACGTCTCTTCGCAGCAAGCGACCACTTATACGCTCTAGGCCACCAACGCCTTAAGTCGCACCACCGCCACCATTAATGTGGTAGTGCAATGATTGTCGCCGCCCTGCGCTGGCGTTTGCGCTTCGGGCAACTGCGCGATCCAAGAACAATCCCGTCCATAGAAATCGGAGTAGGGTTTATAGAGGGCACTTCGATGCGGCTCTACTCACTTGTCGTGGGATGGATGTTGGCGGTCCTGGCGGTGAGCACTGTCGCGGCACCGCGTCCCGGCGGACTTGGCACTGTGGGCGGCCAGGTCTTGGGATTGGATGGAAAACCTGTTGTCGGTGCGCGCGTCACTCTTCAGGCCGCGGAAGGCCATCGTGTCGAGACCGCGGAAACAAACGAGCAGGGGCGGTTCTGGTTCGCATCACTACCCGAAGGGCAATACGGCGTCCGCGCGTATTCGCAGGGCCGCGTATCGGAATGGCGCCAAAATGTTTGGGTCGCGCCCGGCCAGCAGACCAACGTCGTACTCCATCTGCGGGCGAAGCGATCGTCTCTGAGCGAGAACCCGCGCCGGCGAACTTCGCTGGCCGCCCTGGATTCCTCCCGTTTGCCGGTTTTTTGCGGCAGCGGGTTTCCGAGCGGGTCGCTAAAGTCGGCTTGCTAGGGTGCTAGGCCGCTGTAGGCAAGGGGATTTCGGCGAACAGATGGCCGGTTTACCTTCGAGTTTCGCTGGCGCGCCGCTCTGAACTGATCCGGCGATCGCGTCCCCCGCGGCGTTCCGGGGAAGAAATGTTCCAGTTTCGATTCTTGCGGCAGGTGCGGCAGTACCTCTGAATGGGCTCCGACCTGGGTTTTTGAGGGAGTTCGTCCTCGTGGACGCGGAACGGTTGAAAGCTGCCGCAAGCCTCACACTTCAGCACGTATGCTGGCATCGGTCTCCGATTCCCGCCTAGCCGTGCGCGATTGCGGGTCTTGCGAGTGGGTGCGCTGCGCTGGGCCGCACGGAAATCGGGCCCGGCGCGTTGCGCTGGGAAGCACGGTCGAGACTCTCCTGTAGATTCATAAGCGTCAGGAAGGTTGTAAGGACGCGCTTCTTCATTTCGTCCGACAACGGCGGGCTAACGACAGCGACGCGCGAAAGTCTTTCGGCGGTTGCCTTCACGTAGGTTCCAATTTCGGTTTGGCGCGCCGCGCTGGATCCTCCGACCACCGTTTCGCGGCGCATTCCGGCACACGACCGTTCGACGCTCTCCATAAAGTGATGCACGCAAAGGTGCTCGGACTCGAGTTCCGCTGGTACAGGGGTATGGCAGCCCGGCAAGCAGGCCGCATGTTGCTGGGTCTCCGTCACGTACGCACCCCCAAGATTGACGTTAAGTTGCTCAATAGCAAAGGGAATACCAAAGGTGTACCGAATCGAATCGCGGTCGAAACGACCCACGTCCGCCCGCAGCGCGGCCTCGGTGCTCCAAGGCCGATACGGTGAGCATCTTTGAAGGTTGCGAGCCCAGTCACGACAAGCTAGTCCAGAACTGTGGAAAACCGGCTCCGAAAGCCGGGAGGATGTGTTGCCCGGCTGCCTGTAAATCATTCAGAAACAGCCGGATAGATCTCCGTGCCAACGGCGCGGGAGGTGATCTTGTCGGCGAGGCAAGATGTTGCACCGCCGCGCTATGCGGACTGTTCAAAGGTGGAAAAGAAATTGCAATTCAACGCAGGATACGTGGTCAGAGTAGGAGATGACCGGAGGGGATTGCCGCCTAATTATCAGGAAGTTGCGGGCTGCCAATCGACCGTTGCAATGGAATGCCCTAAGTGTGCAAAGAAGTTCCTAGTACGTCTAGTCAGTGGTCCTGTAACTCAACCCTTGGCGGGGTGGTAACAACTCGCGACGGATTCGGCGCTGGCTTGCGACTACGCGGTGAACGCCCCGCGCTTTCCGAATAGCCGCGTCGTTACTGTAAACTATTGGACCGCGCCAGGGGAATGGACCATGCCATTGATATCGGTAACCCGGCTGCGAATTCGGTCGTTCGTATATCTGCCGCAATTTGTCTGGCACACGTTTCAGGCGACCCGGCAGGCGCAGCGCGCGCCGGGTTTCGTCGGGGGCAAGCTGATGCGCGAAGCCGGGAACGTGTTTTGGACGCTGACTGCCTGGCAAGAAGGGGCGGCGATGAGCGCCTTTCGAATTCGCGGCGCGCACGGTGGCGTCATGCCCCGTCTGCTCGACTGGTGCGATGAGGCATCGGTCGCGCATTGGCACCAAGAGAGCGGCGAGATTCCGTCGTGGATTGATGCGCATCAGCGCCTGCTGACGCTGGGAAGGCCCTCCAAGGTGAAGCACCCCACGGCCGCCCATCTAGCGCACCAGATTCCCGTTCCGCGTCCGGGCCGAATTCAGGGACCGCTCGAGCGCTTGAACTCCTCCTAGTCCATTTTGTCGAATCACGTCTCTGAGCGTCCAGTGTTCGCGAGCGCTGCGTCTGGTGCTGAGGGATCTATTCAAAATCCTTCTGCGCAGGCCTTCACAGCGCCACGTGCACGCCCCCGGTCGTGGTCCTTCCAAGGAATGGCCCGGGTAGCCTATCAGTGCTAGACTCTCGCCATGTCGCCGCAAATGCGAAGCCGCTTGAGCAAGAAAAGAGCGCCTCGAGCGAAGCGCCGAACTCGCCCGAAGTTGCTGAAGAAAAAGAAACGGACCCGCAAGCCGGGCTCGCGCCGTGGCAAACGCCAGGTCGAAAATCCGATCGCGTTCGAGCACAAGGGTCTAGGGTCGCGCGCCGGAGGCCAGTCGGGCGACATCGAGGGACTCTCCGGCAGGGCGTTCGCCGACTCAGAGAGCGTGGAAGAGCTAGCCGAGGAAGGGCAGAGTTTTGAGGCGGAGGTAATCGAGGGCGTCGAGGGTGCGCGGGATCCGGATGAGGCGGAGGTAGAGTCGCGCGAGGTGCCGGAGGACGATTTTCCTACCGAGTACGAGCACGGCGGAGAATCTTAGCGGCGAGCCGAGTCGCCATCATCGCGGTCCGGGCGGCGCGCCCACAAGCCCAGGTTTCTCCGCGCAGTGTTACTTGTGAGCGCGCGATTTAACGCTTAAGCCAGCCTGCGTTTCATCTCTCGCTCGAAGTCCGGAAAATAGCGTCCGATGATCATCAGATCGAAGCGCGAGAGGATCGACTCTTTCGATTCGTTTTCGAGAAGAAATTCAAACGACCGCCTGACGAGCTCCGCCGGTTCAACCTTGCCGTCTGAAATCCGGTCGTAGTCCGCCGCCTTGAGCGTTACGCGGTGCAGGGTCTCGCTCTTGGCCTCGATCACGCGCACCTGAAAGTCGCCCTCCCCGATCTTCGCTACGTCAATCTTCGCTGGCATGCTGTTCTCCAGGGGCTCGGAATTCGTTGAACTTGGACGTTTTCGCGGCATCCAGTCTACCCCTTCGCCCTGGATCGTTCGGCGGATTGGATGGACGCCCTCGGAACAGGCGTATAATCAGGTTGAGCGGTAAAATTAAATGGCTTATACGAAGACTTTCCAGGCGGCCGCCTTGTTTCACGAAGCGCGCTGGTGGGAACCGGAGCCGAACGGCAAGGTCCACTGCTTCCTGTGCCCGCGGCACTGCCACATCGGCGAGGGTCAGGCCGGATTCTGTTTCATTCGCGCAAATGAGGGCGGCACACTCTACAGCCTCGGCTACGCGCACCCCGCTGCCCTGCAGATTGATCCCATCGAGAAAAAGCCGCTGAATCATTTTCTGCCCGGCACACGCGTTTTTTCCATGGGCACGGCGGGTTGCAACATGGGCTGCTTCTTCTGCCAGAACTGGGACATCTCGAAGTCTCGAGCCGATCAGGTGAATTCGACTTACGTTCCTCCCGAGGATGTGGTCCGGCTCGCCATTCAAAATAACTGCCCCTCGATCGCTTTCACGTACAACGAGCCGACGATCTGGGGCGAATACGTCATCGACATATGCCACGCCGCGAGCGAATCTGGCATCAAAACCGTCATGGTTTCCAACGGTTACGTCACCCGCGAAGCCTTTCACGACATCTACGACCATATCGACGCGGCGAATATCGACCTGAAGGGCTTCACCGAGAATTTTTACGGCCGCATTACGCTCACGCATCTGCAGCCCGTTCTCGAAACTCTGGAGTGGCTGAAAAACGAAACCGGCGTCTGGTTCGAGATCACAAACCTCATCATTCCCACTCTCAATGACGCTCCCTCGGAAACTCGCGCGCTCGCCGAATGGGTCCTCGAGCATCTTGGACCCGACGTCCCCCTGCACTTCACCGCGTTCCATCCGGATTTCAAGTTGCGCGACAAGCCGCGCACGCCGCCCGAGACGCTTCATGCCGCCCGTGCCGCGGCGCTGGAGGTGGGATTGCACTACGTTTACGAGGGCAATATCTATAGCGACGGCGCGCACACATCCTGCCCGTCCTGCGGAACTCTTTTGATCCGCCGTTCGTGGCACGACGTGCAGGAGAATCGCCTTCGCGATGGGTGCTGCCCGCACTGCGGCCTGGCGATTCCCGGACGGTGGGCGAACCCGGCCGGGGAGACTCGGCGGAAGAATTCCCGCCACGCGGACTCCGCAGTGGCCGAGAGATATCGGGACCTCAACATCTGACCATGGCACTCGTGGCCTCAGCTTCGTATTTGATCGAGCAAAAGTATCAGGACTATACGTTTGACCAGCATGCCGTGTGGGCCGAGCTCGTGCGCCGGCGGCGCCCGCAGCTCGAGGCGCACGCCTGCCGCGAATACTTGGAAGGCTACGAAATCATCGGCCTCGAGGACGACCGCCTGCCCAACCTCTGCGCCATCTCTGCGCGCCTCAATCCCCGGACCGGGTGGAGCGCGACGCCCGTAAGCGGTTTTTTGCCGAGCGAAGCGTTTTTCGAAATGCTCGACGCGCGCAAGTTTCCGACGACCACCTGGCTGCGAAGTCGCGACTCGCTCGCCTACACTCCCGAACCCGACATTTTTCACGACGTGTTTGGCCACGTCCCGATGCACGCGCATCCCGTATTCGCGGATTTTCTCCAGCACTACGGCAGCGTGTGCGCCAGAATCAAGGACGCCGACGTGCTCGAACGCCTCGGCCGCCTTTTTTGGTACACGGTGGAATTCGGGCTGATCCGCCAGGATGGTGAGACGAAGGTTTACGGAAGCGGCGTCATCAGCTCGCAAAGCGAATGCTCGAATGTACTGGAGGGCGGCTGCGAGGTCCGGGACTTCAGCCTCGACGAAGTCCTTGCAACCCCCGTGAAGGTGGACCGCATCCACAAACTGCTTTTCGCCATCGAGGACTTCGACCAAATTTATGACGCAATGCACGAAGCTGAGAAGCGGGTCCTGCTGAAATCGTAATCCGCTCTTCGGTAACTCCCCGTCACGCACACGCGGCGCGAAACACCGCAAGTCGGATCACCGGCAAAGAGTTCCCACCCGAGTCAATGGAGAAACGACCATGGCAGATTTCCCGAAGCGCGAAGCAATTGAAGTGCGAGCGTATGAACTTTACGTCGCGCGAGGCCGCGAAGAGGGCCACGAGGTGGAAGACTGGCTCGAAGCGGAACGGCAGCTCTTCGAAGCGCAGAACGCGGCGCCTCGCGCGGCCGAACCCAGCGCCCGCAGTCAAAAGAGCGCCGCACGCCTGGCGGCGGCTCCGCCCCGAGCTTGACGCTCGTATCCTCCGCAGGGCTTGGGTTGCGGCGCCTTCAGTGGATCTGTGCCTGGCCGCAGGAAAATGGCGGGGACGACGAGACTCGAACTCGCGACCTCTGCCGTGACAGGGCAGCGTTCTAACCAACTGAACTACGTCCCCGCGGTTGCTCACCAGATGGTGGGCGATCTCCGATTCGAACGGAGGACCTTCCGGGTGTAAACCGGATGCTCTAACCGCTGAGCTAACCGCCCCGCGCATCATCGTAGCAGAACCCGGACGCTCGAGGCTAGCGCCGAAACGCTCCGATCGCCCGCCGGATTTTCAGGCGCCGTAAATCGTCAAGCGACTTTCGCCTTTCCTGAAGTTCAGCGCTAACTTTCCGATGATATTGATGGGGCGCTGCTGCGTCTCGATTGCCGTTTTAGGGCGGCCTGTCCCGGCGGACAGGAGCAAAAAACGCCTGTCCGGCCGTACAGTTCCGGGTGCGGCCGATCGGATGTTAGCTGATTCACTACGAACGGCGCACCGGGCCCTCATTTCCGGAGCGGGCGCATGCTACTCTGCAAACTCCAGCGGTTCTAGTACCGCGGGCGCACACCCATGTCTTCACGGCTCGGCGAAATCCTCGTAAAGGATAGCCTGATCTCGGCAGATCAGTTGAAGCAGGCACTCGACTACCAGAAGAAAAACGGCGGCCGTTTGGGCACGTGCCTGGTCAAGCTGGGCCTCGTAAGCGACGACGACATCACCGCAGTCCTTTCCCGGCAATACGGCGTCCCCTCGATCAACCTCAGGTTCTACGAAGTGGACCCGGCCGTCATCAAACTTGTCCCGCAGGAGACCGCGGTCCGTTACCAGATCGTCCCGCTTTCGCGTGTAGGCTCGACCCTCACCATCGCGATGACCGATCCGACGAACGTCTTTGCGATGGACGACATCAAGTTCATGACCGGATTCAACGTCGAGCCGGTGGTCGCCTCCGAAACGGCCATCAGCGAGGCCATCCATAAATTCTACGGTGAAGTCGAGAGCGTCGAAGAACTCGACAAGGTGATGAAGGACTTGACGGGCGAGGAAGCGGACGCCCTCGAGCTCGCCGCCGAAGAAACCGAGATGGACTTGGCCAGCCTCTCGAAGGCGGCCGAGGAAGCTCCCATCATCAAGCTGTGCAATTTGATCCTCACCGACGCTGTGAAGCGCGGCGCGAGCGACATTCATGTCGAGCCGTACGAAAAGGAATTTCGCGTGCGGTTCCGAATCGACGGCGTGCTGCAAAACGTCATGGCCCCGCCCTTGAAGTTGAAGGACGCGATGACCAGCCGCCTGAAAATCATGTCCAAGCTCGACATCAGCGAAAAGCGGCTCCCGCAGGACGGCCGCATCATGATCAAGTACCTGAAGGACGGGAAAAAGAAGGAGCTCGACTTCCGCGTTTCGACGGTCCCCACTCTGTTCGGCGAAAAAATCGTGCTCCGCCTCCTCGACAAGGAAAACCTGCGCTTGGATATGACTAAGCTCGGCTTCGAACCCGAGGCTCTGCAAAAATTCGAGCGCCAGATCCTAAAACCCTACGGCATGGTGCTGGTCACCGGACCCACCGGTTCGGGCAAAACGAACACGCTCTATTCCTCCGTCGCCCGCTTGAACACGCCGGAAACCAACATCATGACCGCCGAGGATCCGGTCGAATTCCAGCTTCCCGGAATCAACCAGGTCCAGATGAAAGAGCAGATCGGGCTGAACTTTGCTTCCGCTCTCCGCGCCTTTCTGCGCCAGGATCCGAACATCATTCTGGTGGGCGAGATTCGAGACTTTGAGACGGCGGAGATTGCCGTCAAGGCCGCGCTCACGGGCCACCTGGTGCTCTCCACGCTGCACACCAACGACGCCCCCTCGACCGTCAGCCGCTTGATGAACATGGGAATCGAGCCCTTTCTCGTGGCCACCTCCGTCAACCTGATTTGCGCCCAGCGGCTCGTTCGGCGCGTCTGCCCACAATGCAAGGAGCCGCTCCAGATCCAATCGGCGGCGCTGATCGAAGCGGGATTTTCGCCCGACGAAGCGGCGAAGACGATTGTCCAGCACGGCAAGGGATGCGCCACCTGCAACAACACGGGTTACAAGGGGCGGGTCGGCCTCTACGAAGTGATGGAGATCAACGACGAGCTGCGCGAGCTGATTCTCGTCGGAGCCTCGGCGCTGGAGCTGAAGAAAAAGGCGCTGGAACAGGGAATGATCACGCTGCGGCGGAGCGGGCTGCAAAAGGTAGCTGCGGGGCTCACGACGATGGAAGAGGTCTTGCGCGAGACCGTACTGTAAGAGGAGAAGAAAATGGCTGGCATCACACTGAGCGAACTGTTGAAGAAAATGCTGGAGATGTCGGGAAGCGATTTGCACCTCTCGACCAACAGCGCTCCGCGCGTCCGCGTCCATGGAAAGCTGCGCCCGCTCGACATGCCGCCTCTGACGGCGGCGGACACGAAGGCTCTTGCCTACAGCGTCCTCACCGACGTGCAGAAGCACCGCCTGGAAGAAAACCTGGAGCTTGACTTCTCGTTCGGCTTGAAGAGTCTGGCGCGCTTTCGCGGCAACATCTTTCATCAGCGCGGCGCCGTCGCCGCCGTTTTCCGGACGATTCCGTGGGAGATCAAGGGTTTCGACGCGCTGGGTCTGCCGACGATCGTGCGCAGCCTTTGCGACAAGCCGCGCGGACTCGTGCTCGTGACCGGACCGACCGGCTCCGGCAAGTCCACCACACTCGCCGCCATGCTGGACAAGATCAATAACGAGCGCGAAGAGCACATGATTACGATCGAGGATCCGATCGAGTTTCTCCACAACCACAAAAAGTGCCTGGTCAACCAGCGTGAGGTTCACTCGGACACGCACTCGTTTGCGAATTCGCTTCGCGCCGCCCTGCGCGAAGATCCCGACGTCGTACTCATCGGCGAAATGCGCGACCTCGAGACGATCGAATCCGCGCTGCGCATCGCGGAGACTGGCCACTTGACCTTTGCCACGCTGCACACAAACTCCGCGGTTTCGACGATCAACCGCGTCGTGGACGTTTTTCCGGCCCACCAGCAGCCTCAGGTGCGTGCGCAGCTCTCCATGGTGCTGGAAGGAATTCTTTGCCAAGCGTTGCTGCCTCGCATCGACGGCCGGGGCCGGGCGATGGTGATGGAGGTCCTGATCCCCAACGCAGCTATCCGCAACTTGATCCGCGAGGACAAAATTCACCAGATCTATTCGGCCATGCAGACCGGAACCGGTACCACCGGGATGCAGACGTTCAACCAGAGTCTGGCGAACTCCTATTTCCAGAAGTTAATCACTTTGGAAACGGCGCTCGCGAGATCCTCGAATCCGGATGAATTACAGGATTTAATTAACCGTGGGGTGACCTCGCCGCCGCCTGGCGGCCGGGTTCCTGTCCGGCGGTAACAGAAGAGGGAGGTAACAGTTTATGCCGGTATTTACGTATCGCGGAGTCAACCGTGCGGGCGCCACCATCACCGGGGAGCGCACCGCCGAGAATAAAGCCCAGCTCGCCCTGATGCTGCGCCGCGAGCAGATCAACGTCAGCAAGCTCTCCGAGAAGGGGAAAGAATTCAACATCCCCACGTTCGGAACGGGAGTCGACTCGAAAGAGCTGGCCATCTTTACGCGCCAGTTTTCGGTGATGATCGACGCCGGATTGCCTCTTGTCCAGTGCCTCGAGATTTTGGCCGGGCAGCAGGAGAACAAGACGTTCCAGAAGATCCTCAATGCCGTGCGAGGTTCCGTGGAAGGGGGCGCCACGCTTTCGGCCTCCATGAAGCAGCACGAGAAGGTTTTCGACCCCCTGTACTACAACATGGTCGAAGCCGGTGAGACGGGCGGTATTCTCGACACGATTCTGCAACGCCTCTCGACCTATATCGAAAAGAACGTGAAGTTGAAACGCGCCGTGAGGTCTGCGCTGATCTATCCGGTGGCAGTTTTGAGCATCGCGGCGGGCGTGATCATCCTGCTGCTTTGGAAGGTCGTTCCGATTTTCGTCACGCTTTTTAACGGTCTGGACGCGACCTTGCCGCTGCCTACGCGCATCGTCATCGGGCTGAGTAATTTCGTCGGAAGCGTGTATGGCTTCATGATCGTGGTGTTCTTTGTGGCCGCCGCGATCGGGATCAAAGTCTGGTATGGCACGCCGGCTGGCCGAATGATGATCGACAGTTTTATGTTGAGAATTCCGGTCATCGGCCTCGTCTTGCGCAAGATTGCCGTGGCGCGATTCACGCGGACACTTGGAACGCTGATCTCGAGCGGCGTTCCCATTCTCGAAGGCCTGGATATTACAGCTCGAACCTCGGGGAACGCTGTCGTGGAAAAAGCCATCTCCCAGACGCGCAAGGCGGTCGAAGCTGGGCGGTCGCTCGTTGAACCGCTGAAGGAAACCGACGTCTTTCCGGGGATGGTGACGCAGATGATCGGGGTCGGCGAGCAAACCGGTGCGATGGACGCGATGCTCCAGAAGATCGCCGACTTTTACGAGGACGAGGTGGACGCGGCCGTGAAAGACCTGCTGACGGCGATCGAGCCGATCATGATTGTGGTCCTGGGCGTGGTTGTTGGCGGCGTCGTAATTTCCATGTACCTGCCGCTGTTCTCGTTGATCAGCAAGCTGTCCGGCGGACACTAGATTCAGCGCGCTGCAGCTGGTAGCGAAGCGGGAATGTCCGCTCCGGCTGGCGGCCCCTCTTGCAGAATCGGCCTTGCCGAAGGACGCGGATTTCGTGCGGAAGCAGACAACCATCGGCGTGTCCGAAATGAGCTATACACCCAGCGTGAGCGAGTGGCTGCCCTGGCTGGGCCGCGTCCGCTTTCTCGTCATCACGTTCCTCCTGGCCGTCGTGGTCGGGATCCATCAATTAACTCCCATCCAGGTTCCCGTGTGGACGCTGTTCGCACTTGCCGCGGCGTGGTACGCCGTCGCCGTCGTCGACGTGCTCCTGCAGCGCCGGGCGCCCGTCACCCGTTGGCACGCCCCTGTTCAGATCGCTCTCGACCTGGCCATCACCACAGGCGTCGTATATTCCAGCGGCGCCCAGGATAGTTACTTCATCTCGCTCTACCTGCTGGCCATTTTGATGGGAAGCATCCTGTTTACTCGCCGCGGCGCCTTCTTGGTGGCGGGATTTAGTTTCATCCTGCTTGCCTGTGTGGTCGAACTGATCTATTACGGAATCATTCCCCAGACGGCGACTTCTTCGCCGGGTCCGCGAGCACTAGAATCATGGCTGGCGAGCAACCTCTTCGCGTTCCTTGCCGTGGCCTACCTCGGGAGCCTTCTGGCCGCGACCATTCACGTCAAAGGTGTGGAGCTCAAAGAAAAGAGCGAGGAGCTCAAGGACCTGCAGGCGTTCAACCGCGACATCATTGAGTCCATGCGCGGCGGCCTGCTGACCACCGACCGCGAAGGTCGCATTCTCCTGGTCAACCGCGCGGGCGCAGAGATTACGGGCCAGGGATTCGGATTGCTCCGCGGCGAACGCGTCGAGAACGTGTTTCCGGGCTTCTGGCCTGTTGACACCGACCAGCAGGGGAATCCCCTCGCGCTGCGCAAGGAAATCGAGTTTCGCACGCCCGCCGGAGCGAACCGCTTCCTGGGCATTTCCATCTCGCCATTGCGCACCGGCGAAAACGAAACCGCCGGCTTCGTTTTCAACTTTCAGGACCTGACGGAGTTGAAGCGGCTCGAGCGCGAAATCGTCACCAAAGAGCGCATGGCGGCGCTGGGCCGGCTGTCCGCGGGGATTGCTCACGAAATCCGCCAGCCGCTGACGGCCATGACCGGCGCGTTGAAGGAACTTGCGCGATTGGCCCCCCTGGACGACGATGACAAAAAACTCGTTCAAATCGTCAGCCGCGAATCGCAGCGATTGAATCACATCATCACGGAATTTCTGGACTATTCCCGCGAGAGGTCCTACGCGTTTGCCGATGTGGACCTGAGCGCCGTGATCGAAGAAACCCTGCTGCTGCTCGAACGTCACGCCGAGGCCTCCGGCAAGGTCCGCATCGAACGGAAGCTTCCGCCGCGAAAGATCCGGGCCCACGCGGACCGCGATGCGATCAAACAGGTTCTTTGGAACCTCTGCAACAACGCCCTGCGCGCGATGCCGGAAGGGGGAGTTCTTTCGGTGGAACTGGAAGCCGACCCCGAATGGGCCCGCATCTCGATTCGCGATACCGGAGTCGGTTTTGACCCGCACGCGTCGGCCCGGATTTTTGAGCCTTTTCAGTCCGGCTTCGCCGGGGGCACGGGGCTCGGTCTGGCGATTGTCTATCAAATTCTGCAGGCGCACGGCGGCCGGATTCGCGTCGATGCAAAGCCGGGCCACGGTGCAGAGTTCGTCGTTGAGCTTCCGCGCGCCATGCGGGCTCGCCCGGCGGGCCGCCCGGAAGCGCACGCCGCTTCTGGGCCGGTTCGCGAGGCGGAGCAGATGGCGGGGA
Source organism: Candidatus Acidiferrales bacterium (assembly GCA_035279445.1). GTDB lineage: Bacteria > Acidobacteriota > Terriglobia > Acidiferrales > UBA7541 > Palsa-295. The sequence continues at coordinate 128,540 of DATEHV010000033.1, forward strand.
AGGGATAGGTCGCCGATGGCCCATCTATTGATCGTCGACGACGAGCGCTCCATCTGCGAATTGCTCGAGATCAGCTTTCGGAAGGAGGGCCACAAGGTGGAGGTGGCCACAAGCGGTGAAGCGGCCAAGCGCCTGCTCGCATCTCGAATATTCGACATTGTGGTCTCCGACATCTGCATGCCGGATATGGACGGCGTGGAGTTGCTGCGCCACTGCAGGGAGATATCGCCCGCCACGATCTTCATCCTAATCACCGGCGTCCCCACGATCGACACGGCGATCGCGGCCGTCAATTTCGGCGCCGACCGCTACGTCATCAAGGGCGATCGTCTGCTGGACGAGCTCCGCCCGGCAGTCCAGCAGGTCGCCGAAAATCTCGCCTTGAAAAAGGAAGCCGGATACCTGCGCCGGGAACTTCGCCGCCTGACCGGGCTCGACAACATGATCGGCACCAGCCCGAAGATGCGCGCTGTGTTCGAATTAATCGGCAACATCGCTCCTCAGCCGAGCCGGGTCTTGATTACGGGCGAAAGTGGCACCGGAAAAGAGCTGGTCGCGCGTGCCATTCATGAAAACAGCGCCCGCGCGAAACAACCGTTCATCACCATCAATTGCGGCGCTTTCCCGGAAACGCTTCTCGAATCCGAACTCTTCGGCTACATGAAGGGCGCGTTTACCGGCGCAAACGAAAACCGGCGGGGACTGTTTCATGCCGCCCATGGCGGAACGCTTTTCATGGACGAGATCGGCAACATGAGCGTCACCATGCAAGTGAAGCTCTATCGCGTACTTCAGGAAGCCAAAGTCCGCCCCATCGGCAGCACCGAGGAGTCCGAAGTGGACGTCCGCGTGATCGCCGCGACGAATAAAGACCTCGCCAAAGAGATCGCCGAAGGGCGGTTCAGGGAAGATCTGTATTACCGCTTGAGTGTGATTCCCATTCACCTTCCGCCGCTCCGGGAGCGCGCCGAGGATATCCCGCTTCTGGCCCGTGAATTTCTCGGGCGCTTCGCCCATTCCATGACGAAAAAGATCGATGGCATCGAGCCCGAAGCAATGCGGCTGTTGGAAGTGTACGATTGGCCCGGAAACGTCCGCGAACTTGAGAATACCGTCGAGCGCGCGGTTGCTCTCGAAAACCGCAATCGCATCTCGGCGGAATCGCTGCCCGACCGCGTCCGTAACCACTTTCGGGAGTCGGTTCCCCTCGTCGCAGAGAACGGGAACGGCTCTTCGCTGCCCGCCGAGGGTCTGAACCTCGAGGAGCATATCCAGCAGATCGAGCGGGCGTATCTGCTTGCCGCTCTCGAGCGTTCCGGAGGCGTCCGCACCCAAGCCGCCGGCCTCCTGAGAATGTCCTATCGCTCGTTCCGCCACTACGCCAAAAAGTACGGCGTCTAGCTTCGGCAAGGCGTGCAGAGTTCGGTGGGTTGCGGGCGCATTCTCTTTTTAGACACCCCGCCCGCCGGTTGTGCCTGCGCCCCAGCGTTTCTTGATGCCACAATCAAAATGCATTCATGCTCGGACGCGCTCCGGCGGCGAACATAGATGCAAACGCCAATGGCAATCCCAATGAATCGCATTCTAAGGGCTATCATCACGCTCCTCGTGATTGGGTGCGCCGCTGCGTTCACCTTTAGCGCAAGTCTCTACACCGAGGCGTTGGTCGACGCGGTTTTTGCTCTGGCCCTCGCGAGCGTGGTGATTCTCCATTTAAGAGTTCGGCCGGAATGGTCGGACGTTTTCCTGGTTCTCGCCGGGACCGTCTCACTCGCGACCATCGATTTCCGGGTACTTCACTACTCCGCCAAGATCATGGCGTGGTTCTCGTTCGCTGGCGTGAGCAGTTTCCTGATCATGGCAATTCGGGCGCTGTGGACGGACGATCGCACTCGGCGCAACATGCTGATTTACGCGTGGGTCCCGGCGGCTCTCTTCGTCGCGTCCGACTATTTCGCTTCGACAATGCTGCAGTGGACGGCCGCCGCTCATCCCAGGACGCTCGATCTTTACCTGCTCTCGTTTGATTACAGCTTGCGTGTCGAGTTGGTGTTTATTGCCGGGCGAATGTTCGCGCTCTATAGCTGGCTGCACATCACGAGTTTGCTGGTCTACGTTGGCCTCGCGATTCCGATCTCGCTCGTCTATGCCGGGCGCCTGATCCGCTTTAAGGAAAAATCGTTTCCGTCCATGCTGGCTTTCCTGATTACGGGTCCCGTCGGAATCCTTTTTTACAATTTGTTTCCGGCCTGCGGCCCGCGCGCCCTTTTTCAACAAGGCTTCCCGTTCCGCCCCTTCCCGATGGACCAGGCGCCTCGGCTTCTGTTGGAGCCTATGGCGATCGTGGGCGCACGCAACGCCATACCCTCCCTCCACATGGCGTGGGTTTTGCTGGCCTGGTGGTACTCGCGCGGGCTTTCTTGGCTGGAGCGTTTGATCGCCTTCTGCTTCTTGGCGTTTACGGTGTTCGCAACCCTAGGGACCGGCGAACATTGGTTCGTAGACCTGATCGTTGCGTTTCCCTTTGCGCTGATGATTCAGGCTGCCTGCGCCTATCCGATTTCGTGGAGAGATTCCAAACGTCTCGCCGCATTCTTCTTTGGACTTGTGGTTACGCTCGCATGGCTGATCACGCTCCGCTACGGGGCGAGCCTTTTCTGGACTTCGCCAGTCGTCCCCTGGGCGCTTGCGGCAGCGACCGTCGTGCTCACAAGCCTCCGACAGGCGAAGCTTGATCATGCTGCCGATGCGACGAACGGAGCAGACCATCGTCTCGGAGACGCCGTTGTGTCGCCACGCAGCGAAATGCCTGTCGCGGCGAACCAAACTTGATACCGCTCCGGAAGCGTATCGCGGATCGCGCCAGATGTCATTCTCGAGCGTCAAAAACTGTCACTATTCTCAGCTCTCAATTGAGGTTGCAGCTTGGTTCACGGGCAACGGGCCTTTCGAGACGGTGCATCTCATTGAATCGATGGCGTATAATTGTTTGTGTCGCAAGAGATACCGCCTGCCCCCAGCTTGGTATGGTCCTTGCAAGTCTTAGCGGCGTACCCCGCCAGGGCGTACTCACAGAGATCTTGGAGCAAGGCTCCTAGGAGAAACGAATGAATAAGAAACAGAAGGGCTTTTCACTAATCGAGTTGCTGATCGTCGTCGCGATCATTTTGATCATCGCGGCGATCGCAATTCCGAACCTGCTTCGCGCGCGCATGGCAGCCAACGAATCCTCGGCGGTCGGCTCTCTGCGCACGATCACCACGGCTCAGGGCACGTATTCTTCGATGTACGGGATCGGTTACGCCCTCACGAAGGTTGCCCTCGGTCCTGGCGGTGCTCTGAACACCTGCACCAACGCGAACCTCATCGACAACGTTTTGATGAACGGCATCAAGAGCGGGTACACCTTCCCCGCGTTTGCAACAACGCCGAACAATGACCCAGCGGCGAACGTTCCTGCTGGTTGCGTCGACGGCGCGGCAACCTGGTCAGAGAACTCGAACCCGAACGTCTGCGATCAGACGGGACACAGCACGTTCTTCGTGGATAACTCCGGCGTCATCCGCCACGAAGTTCAGCCCGGCTGCGTGGCAGCGACGGTCGCGAGCCTCCCGCTGCAGTAACTCGTATTTGGAACCAGGGGAGAAGGCTTGGCCTTCTCCCTTCGGTTTCAAAGGCGACCCGAAGTCGCGGAAACGGTTGGTACGGGCCAGAGTCAGGCTGTCCGAAAAGTGGCGCAACGAGTCTCTGAAGCGGCCCTCATAGATCAGTTGATCGATGCCCACTCTTCAGGCGGTTTGCGAGAGTCTTGGAAACGCGAGTTCCAGGAGAACGACGGTGGACAGGAAAGAGAAGGGGTTTTCACTCATCGAACTTCTGATCGTGGTCGCGATTATCTTGATCATCGCCGCGATTGCGATTCCGAACTTGCTGCGCTCCCGCATGGCGGCGAACGAGTCCTCTGCGGTGGGCTCCCTGCGAACTCTTCACACGGCCCAGTCCGCGTATTCCTCGATGTACGGCATCGGCTATGCGCTTACGAAAGTGGCTCTCGGACCGGGCGGCGCGCTGAACAGCTGCGCCAATGCCAATCTGATCGACAACGTTCTCGCTTCGGGCACGAAGAGCGGCTACACCTTCCCGGCATTTGCAACGCTGCCAAACGGCGATCCGGCAGCGAACGTTCCTGCTGGTTGCGTTGATGGCGCAGCGAGCTGGTCGGAGAATGCCAACCCCGTTCTTTGCGACGGAACCGGACACCGGACCTTCTTCACGGATAACTCCGGCATTATCCGCTTCAATCCCAGCGCCGGCTGCGCCGCAGCGACGGCTGCCAGCCTTCCCATCGAATAACTTCAGTTGTAGAAGCCAGTTCCGGAAAGAATGGCATAGCCTTCCCGCGTCTTTGTACTTTCACACATCGTTGTCGCGCGCCTGAATCGAGAGGCCGTCACTCACCGCACCGTCGTTTCCTGTTAGACTTTCACTCGTGTTCGCGATTCTTCTCGGAGTTCTGTTGGCGGTATCCCCCGCTGGAGCGACCACGGCGAATTCTGTTCGGGCAGCCCTTGAGGCGCGTTACCGCAACGCTCGAACCTTGCGCGCAGCATTCTTTGAGCGCTATACGGACGGCAGCGGTGGCGTCTCAGCGGAATCCGGCACGGTCTACTTCTCGCGCCCGGGCCGCATGCGGTGGGAATACGAGTCGCCGGAGCAAAAGCTTTTTCTCGTCGACGGCACCAACGTCTGGTTCTACATCGCTGCCGATCGCACGGCCAGCCGCGCGAAGATGAAAGAAAGCTCTGATTGGCGGACGCCGCTTGCGCTGCTCGCGGGGAAAGCGGATCTCTCGAAACTCTGCCGCAGCGTTCGGCTGGCTGGCGCAGACGCCGCGAAGCAGGGAAGCCAATTCGAAGAGAAGCCGCCGTCGCCGGGCGACGCGCTTCTGCTATGCGTTCCCCGCGATACCGACGCCGCGAACCCCACACAAGAGGTGCTCCTCGAGACCGATGCGCATGCGAATCTGGTGCGCGTGGTCATCCGCGAGGCGGCGCGCGTCGAAACGGAATTCCGATTCGGAGACTGGGAGGAGAACATCACCATTCCAGAGGCGAAGTTTCATTTCCAGCCTCCGCCCGGCGTCGCCGTAGTGGACGAAGAGGAGCTCGCAGGCGAGATCCATTGAATGCCGCGCGCGACGGCGATCGCGCGCCCAAGTATCCGTGTGTAAAACGTGCTGGGTCAGTCCGGAAGAAACGCCGTGGTTTCGCGCAAGAATAGATCAATCTGATCGTGGTGGACCCAGTGCCCAGCGTCGGGAACTTTCACAAGCCGGCATTCGTGAATCGCCTTTACCCTCGGATCGTCTTCCGGGACGGGCAGAAAACTCTGCGTGCCCCAGAACATCAGGGTCGGCGCCGTGATCTTTCCGTACAGCTCGGCCATGTCCTCGATTCGGTGACCGTAGGGTGGGAATACGCGCACGTAGTTGTCGAACTTCCACACTAGCGATCCGTCCGGGTCCCAGTTGGTGCCGTGCAACGTCAGATGGCGCGCGACTTCGTCCGAGAGCCTCGGGTTCGCTTCCTTCATGCGCGCCATCGCGGCGCCGAGGTTGGGATAACTTTTCCGTTGGCGCTTTTCGAGCTTGCGCACGGCTTCGAGCCAGTAGCGAATCTGATCCGACGGGCGCCCATGAATGCGGCTCTTGGCGGGCGCCCCCAGTCCTTCGATCGAAACAGCCTTGCGAACTCGCTCGGGATAAATCCCCGAGTAGTGCAGCACGATCATGCCGCCCAGCGAGTGACCGACTAATCGGATGGGGAAGTCGTTGATGATGTCGAGCAACACCGATAGATCGAGGATGTGTTCGGCGAGGCTGTAGGTCGCTCCCGGCGCCCAGGCGCTATTCCCGTGCCCGCGCAGATCGAGCGCGTACACGTGGTAATCGTCGCGCAGCCCCTTCGCCACCCAGTCCCAGCTTCGCGCATGATCGAGTCCGCCGTGCACCAATACGAGCGAGGGCTTCGCGTCCTGCCCGTAATCCCAGAACTGGAGTTTCAAGCGGTCGGAATAGAAGAAGTGTGAGATCGGCTCCATGGATTTCCCGCAACTCCCGGCGATTTCAGTGTCGCCGCGACTTTACCATAGCTGCTTCTTGGGCCGGGCATCTGTGAAATACTCGCTTCCGGCTCGGCACACCCCTTTTCCCGGTTGTCACATCCTATTCATCGGCCGTTTTCCCGCCCTCAGGCGGGACTTGAAAGGGTTATGCTAACCTCTGTGTGAAAACTTTCGGCGGATGGCGCGCCGCTAAACCACGATGGCTGACTACATTTGCAAAGTGGGGGATGCCTCGGGCCGCATCTTCCAGCAGGTCGAAACGGCACAGTCGGAGGACGAAGCCAGACAGAAGCTGGCCGACCGCGGCTTTTACGTCTTCCACGTTCGCAACCATTTCAACCTGCTGGCGCAATTCAGCTCGGCTAGCCGCGAACGCAAGATCCGGCCCAAGGACTTCATCGTATTCAATCAGCAGTTCAATACGCTGATCAAGGCGGGGCTCCCGATATTGAGGGCGCTCGACCTGCTCGCCGAGCGCGCCGCGGCGCCCCGGCTGCGTCCCATCCTCGCCGATGTGCGCCAGCGAGTCCGTGAGGGCGCGCTCCTTTCCGAGGCGCTGGCAGCGCAGGGTTCATTCCCGCCGGTTTACGTCACCGTAATTACGGCGGGTGAGCGCAGCGGCAGCCTTACGGGCGTCCTCGACCAGTACATCGCCTATCTTCGCGTGAGCACGGGCTTTCGCACCCGGCTGATTTCCGCGCTCATCTATCCGACGGTTCTGGTTGTCGTTGCGCTGATTATCGTCACCTATCTGGCCACTTACGCCTTGCCGCAATTCGCGGACCTCTACCAGCAGTTAAACGTTCCGCTCCCGGCAAGTACGCGAATCCTTCTGTCGATCGCCCTGCCCTTGCGCAATTATTTCGTGCTGCTCATGGGGACGATCTTGCTCGGCGCGTTCGCCATTTTCTTGTGGACCCGGTCGGATCGGGGAGCGCTCGCGGTGGATCGCGCGAAACCCCGCATGCCGCTGTTCGGCGAGATCTGGGTCAAGACGCAAATCGCTCAATTCCTGCGCACGCTCTCGACTCTGTTGGGAGGCGGCACTCCGCTCGTACCCGCGCTGAACACGTCGGCAGCCGCCATCGGCAGCGCCCTTTTCTGTACCACTGTCTTGCAGGCAGCCGAGCGGGTAAGGCAAGGTCAGGCTCTCCATGCGAGCCTCGCCGAGACACGCCAGATTCCCGATCTGGCGGTCGAAATGATCGAGGTCGGCGAGGCCTCGGGCGCGCTTACGGCGATGCTCACCAGCGTCGCGGAGTTCTACGAGAGCGAGGTCGACACCAGCCTTGAGCGCACGCTCACCTGGATTCCGATCGTGATTTTGGGCGTCATGGCCGTTGTGGTAGGCTTCATTTTGATATCGCTTTACCTGCCCATGTTCTCCCTTCAGATCGGTTCGGCAGGGGGCTAGAACTCGATGGCTACCACGGACAACAATCCGGTTCCCTCCGGCGTCGTCAACGACACCGCCGAACGCGATCAGGCTCGCCGCCTCGCTGAACGCTATCGCTGCCCCTTTATCGATCTTACCGAGCAGCGCATCGATCCCGAGCTTTTCCGCAGCATTCCGGCGGAGATGATGTTCCGCTACAACTTCGTCCCTCTCGCGTCCCACGATTCCACGCTCGTCGTCGCCATGGCGGATCCGAGCCAGTTGCAGCTCAACGATGAGTTGTCCCTTTTGCTCGATAAGCGCCTGCAGATCAAGGTGGCCACCGCCTCGCAGATCGGAGATCTGCTGAAGCGCACCGAGCAATCGCAGCGAGTTTTGGACCAGGCCACCGAGGGTTTTACCCTTCAGGTGGTCAGCGAAGAGGAAGACAGCGAAGAAAACATCTCGATGGACAAGCTCACGCGCGATACCGGCGCGAGCCCCGTCGTCCGGCTGGTCAATACCGTGATTTTCACCGCGCTCGAGCGCCGCGCGAGCGACATCCACGTGGAAACGCGCAATTCCGAGGTGGTCGTCAAGTACCGCATTGACGGCGTGCTGCAGTTCGCCATGAAGCCCCTCGATAAGGAATGGCACGCCACCATTCTTTCGCGCATCAAGGTCATGAGCGAGCTCGACATTGCCGAGCGGCGCGTCCCTCAGGACGGGCGTTTCCGCGTTCGTTACAAGGGCCGCGACGTGGATTTCCGCGTTTCCATCATGCCTTCGGTTCACGGGGAAGACGCCGTGCTCCGCGTGCTGGACAAGGAAACGCTCAGCGAAAAATTCCGCAACCTTACCCTCGACGTGGTGGGCTTCGACCGGGAAGAGGTCGCCCGCTTTCGCCGCTATATTCACGAGCCTTACGGAATGGTGCTCGTCACCGGCCCCACCGGCTCCGGCAAGACGACCACTCTCTACGCCGCCATCAATGAGATCAAGAACGACGAGGACAAGATCATCACCATCGAGGACCCCGTAGAATACCAGGTCCGCGGAATCACGCAGATTCCCGTCAATGAGAAGAAGGGCCTCACGTTTGCCCGCGGCCTGCGCTCCATCCTGCGCCACGATCCCGACAAGATCATGGTCGGAGAAATTCGCGATCAGGAAACCGCGCAGATCGCCATCAATTCCGCGCTCACCGGCCACCTTGTCTTCACCACGGTCCACGCCAACAACGTGACCGACGTGATCGGCCGCTTCATCAACATGGGCGTCGAGCCTTACAATTTCGTCTCGGCGCTCAACTGCATCCTGGCTCAGCGCCTGGTTCGCGTGGTCTGCGACAATTGCAAGAAGCGCGTTTCGCATCCGCCCGCTGTGCTCAAGGAATCCGGGCTCGACTCAGCCGATTGGGGGCAGGTGGCCTTCTACGAGGGCGCCGGTTGCCTGGAATGCTCGGGCAGCGGCTTTCGAGGGCGCACGGCCATCACCGAGCTGCTGGACCTCTCCGATCGCATCCGCGAAATGATCATCGATCGGCGCCCAACCTCGGAAATCAAGCGCGCCGCCCGCGAAGAAGGCATGACGTTTCTCCGCGAGTCGGGCCTCCGAAAGGTCCGCGCCGCGATCACGACGCTCCGCGAAATCAATAAGGTGACTTTCCTTGAGTAGCCTCGCCGGTCCCACCACGGCAACCGCCCAGTTCGATCAGACCGGTTTCGTACGCCGCATCGATCGCTGGCTGCACGCCATGCCGCATCCGTCGGTCGCGGTGGAGATTGCCGCGGGTCACGTGGCCGCCGCCCGCGCGAACGGGCGCGGCCATCTTGACGACGTCGCTGCTCAGTCGCTGCCGGGCGGCGCGGTCATGCCCTCGGCAGTGGAAGTCAACGTGACGCAGCCCGAGACGGTACGCTCCGCTCTGCGTCACGTCCTGAATCGCGTTCCCGACCGCGGTGCGCCGGTGGCACTGCTTATTCCGGACCCCGTGGTGCGCGTTTTCATATTGCCGTTCGATACTCTTCCGCGCCGCTCGAGCGAGGCCTTGCCCCTCCTGCGTTGGCGCCTGAAGAAGAGCGTGCCGTTCGACGTGGAAGAGACCGTGGTCTCCTGGACGCGTCAGGCCGGACGCGACGGCAACCTCGAAGTGGTTGCCGCCGTCGCGCGGAGGCAGATCGTCCGTGAGTATGAGGAGATCGTCGAGTTCCTGGGCGCGCACGCTGGCGTCGTTGTTAGCTCCACGCTGGCGGCGCTCTCGCTTCTCGAAGGTCGCGCAGCCACGCTGCTGGCCCGCCTTTGCGGGAAGACGCTTACGACAGCTATCATTCGCGGCATGAACCTCTGCGTTTACCGCTCGACGGAGATGGCCGCTGACATCGGCGCGCTCGAGCCGCAGGCGGTGCTCGACGAGATTTTTCCCGCCGTCGCGTATTTTCAGGACACCTGGGGCGCTTCGATCGAAAGTGCCCGGCTCGCGGGCTTCGGCGAAAGGCAGGCGATCTTCGGCGCCGCCCTGGCCGGGGAACTGAACACCACTGTCGGCGCGATGGCCGATGCGGAAGGCGCACGCGGCCTCGATGGGCCTGCCAGGGATCTCGTTCGCCACGGCCTGGACGGTCTCGCGGGCTGGGCGTCGAAGCGCAGTTCCTGAGTTCGCCGCCGGCGTTTTGTTGAACCGACCATGAAACTCGAACTCAATCTCGCGACCGCGCCGCAGGCGAATAACCGGCCATTTCTTGCGGGTGCGGTCCTGACGGGCACCCTGGGACTGCTCGCGCTCGTGCTGCTGTTTCACGCGGCCTATCGGTCGTGGCTCTCGAGCCGCGCTCTTCGCGCGGACACCGCCCGCTGGGAGGCGCAAATCCGGGCCGATCAGCAAAGGCAGCAGGACCTCGCGGCATATTTTCGCGGGTCGAGTGCGCAGCAAACGCTCGACCGCTCCTCCTTCCTGAATTCTTTGATCGCCGAGCGCAGCTTTCCGTGGACCAAGATTTTCATGGACCTCGAGCAGACCCTGCCGCCCGGCGTGCGCGTCGTCAGCATCTCGCCGCGTCTGGTCAACGGGCGCGCCGAAGTCACGCTCGAGATCGGCGCCACCAGCGACGAAGGCAAGATACAGTTCCTCGAAGCGATCGAGAAATCGAAGGCGTTTACCGGCATGGTGGTGAAGGAAGAGCGGCATCCTGAGCTGGCCACATCGGGCGACAGGATCGTCCTCAGCCTCACCGTCTGGTACTCGACCACATGACGATGAAAGGCTCGTGGCAAACCTGGAAGGCAATTCTCGGCGGCGCGCTCGCGCTCGTGCTGTTGGCCGATCTCGGCCTCGTCGCGTTTCTCTGGCAGTCTTCCCGCCAGGAACCGCAGGCCATGCGCGGGCAGCGGGATCTCCTTGCGGTCCGTGCGAAGCTGCTCAGGAACGACGTGGATCGCGGCGAAAAAATTCGCGCGTCCCTTCCGCAGGCCGGGAAGGAATGCGACGACTTTTATCGCGACACTTTTCTCGATACAGCAACGGGCTACTCCCGCATCGAAGCGGACCTGGACGTGATTGCCAGGCAGTCCGGAGTAAAGACGTCCGGCTTTTCGTTCAAGCAGAGTGACGTCAAGGGCCGGGGAGTCACGGAAATATCGATCAGCACCAACGTGGACGCCGACTATCCCTCGGTGATCCGCTTCATCAACGGTCTCGAGCGCTCGAAGAACTTCTACCTCTTGGACAGCCTCCATCTCGCTTCGGCGACGACGGGAGGAATTCGCCTGGACCTCGAGCTGCACACCTATTTCAGGACCTGAGCGATGTCACAGCGCGCGAAAATCTATCTTCTCGTTGTACTCGGGGTCGCGCTGGCCATCGTGCTCTATGTCTATTTCCCCTTCGGCAGGAGCCGCGTTCCCGGCCTGACCGGCGTCCTGGCCTCGGACACGAAGTTCGAGCCGCTTGATGTTCACGAGCCTCAGCTCAGGCTCGATGAACTTGAAAAGCTTCGCAAGCTCGAATACTCCGGCTCGCACCGGAACATATTCGTCGCCGCGCCGCCTCCGGTCCCGAAGACGGTAGGCGCGGCCGCGGTTCCCGTGCGCCCGTTCGTCGGTCCCGTGGTTCCTCCTCCACCTCCGCCGCTGCAAATTCCGGCGCAGTTTTTTGGATTTGCCGCTCATCCCGATACGGGGCATCGCGTCGGTTTCTTCATCAGCGGCGAAGACGTGTTCGTCGTCGCCGAAGGGGACACGTTTCTGAATAACTACCGGCTTGTCCACATCGGCAATGATTCCGCCGACGTCGAGGAAATATCCAGCGGCCGCCATGCCACGATTCCGATGGTGCAGCCGCCGGATCAAGGCTCGGGCGGAAACCCATGACGGACAAAATGATCCGCGGAGGTACGCCCGCCTTCACGCCGCGTTGGTCGGGACGCCCACGCTTGCGCGCCTCGGCTGTCGGATCGCGGATGCACCGCCGCTCCACGGAGTCCGGCTCGATCTATCTGATCGCGCTTTTCATGGTCGTGGTCATGGTGGTCGGTTCGGAGGCTGTCCTCCAAAACCTTCTCACGCAGGGCCGGCGCCAGCGCGAAGAAGAGTTGATTTGGCGTGGCAATCAATATACCCGCGCCATCCGGATGTTCTACCGCAAGACCGGACACTACCCGCAAACGCTCGACGATCTGAAGACAGGACTCCCCGATCTCCATTTCCTGCGCCTCGCCGCGTACAAAGATCCTATGAACACCGACGACGGCGAGTGGCGCTTGATCTATGTCGACGCCTCGGGGCGGATCTTCGGCAGTGTGCGCTACGCCACCCTCCAGCAGATGGCCGTCCTCGATGCAAACGGAGGTCAGTACCCCGTGGGGCAGCAGGGCGCGCTTCCCGGCATGTCTTCGGGCACAACCGATACGAACAACCAGAACGGGCAGGGTTCTCAGCCAGGCGGCTCTTCGGGCACCGGTGATACGAGCAACCAAAACCCGCAGGGCACTCAGCAGGGCGGCTCCAGTTCGGGACAAACGCCCCCGGGCGCAACGGGCGATAATTCCTCCGGCGGATCGCAGAATCCGTCCTCGGGGCTCGGCCCCGGTCAGGCCACCAACCCGCTCGCCCAATTGCAGCCCACTGGGCCTGTCGATGGCCCCGTCGTTGGCGGCTTTCTAACCGGCGTCGCCAGCAATGTCGATAAGGCTTCGATCAAGGTTTACAGGGGTGGAAAAACGTACAAGCAGTGGGAGTTCATCTGGAACCCGGTTGAGGACCAGTTGCGCGCCGTACAGCAGGGCCTCTCGCCGCAGGTCCCGCAGCCGGGCCAGCCCGGCCAGTCTATCGCTCCGGGCGCCAATGCGCCCGGCCCTCCTCCCGGCTTCGGCGGCACGATCATGCCGCCGCCTTCGCCTCCTCAGTAGCACGGCGCGGAATTGGTTGCAAAAGCGTCATTCGCAATGACGTGCGTGCTGTCCCTGCGGTCTCTGTGTTTGAACCTTTGACCGCTAGGTTTCTATGCCTTGTTCTCGTTCAGAATGATTGGTGACACTCGGTAGAGTGTCGCCATGCAAATACGAAGGGGGAAGATACCCAAAGCGCGAGAGCTCTCGCGCTTTGGGTGCGAGTTGAGCCGCGCCGGCCAGCTCCACTTGCTCTGGATCACTCACTACTTGCGCTACGGGCGGAACGCCGCTTTCACCTGC
>DATEHV010000034.1:0-34474 GCA_035279445.1 Candidatus Acidiferrales bacterium
GATCCAGAGCAAGTGGAGCTGGCCGGCGCGGCTCAACTCGCACCCAAAGCGCGAGAGCTCTCGCGCTTTGGGTATCTTCCCCCTTCGTATTTGCATGGCGACACTCTACCGAGTGTCACCAATCATTCTGAACGAGAACAGGATGCTCCCCTGCTTGCGCTCGGCCCGCCGCCATGATTTTTTCGATTTCGTCGGCGGTGCGCGGGAGGCGCGCCGTCAGTAGCTCATATCCGTCTTTGGTGACCAGCACGTCATCCTCGATCCGCACGCCCAGGTTTTCTTCCGGAATGTAAATCCCCGGCTCGACCGACACGACCATCCCCGGCTCCAGAGGGCGGTTGCGGTCCCCGGGATCGTGGACGTCAAGACCAATATGATGGCTGATACCGTGTGTGTAGTAGCGGCCGAGCGTGCGCCCCTCTTTATCGTGTCCGCGCGTGTTGATGTAGTCCGTGACGATTTGTTGCAGGCTGTCCTTCCCACCGAAGAGCACTGCCCCGGGCTTCAGCGCCGCGAGCGCCGCGTTCTGCGCGCCGAGCACGATGTCGTAAATCTCGCGTTGGCGCGGCGAGAATTTGGCGTTCGCCGGCAGTGTGCGCGTAATGTCTGCGGCATAGCCGCCGTATTCGCCTCCCACGTCGATCACCACGACGTCGCCGTCCCTGATTTCATCGTCGAGGGCGCTGTAGTGCAGCACGGTTGAATTGAATCCCGCGCCGACGATAGGCGCGTACGCTTCCCGCGAGCAGCCTCCCATCTCGTGAATCTCCTTCATCCGTGCAGCCACCTGATATTCGAATAGCCCGGGGCGCATCGACTTCATCGCGTCCAGCTGCGCGTCGATCGATGCGTCGACGGCCTTCCGCATCAGCGCCAGTTCGCCCGGGGATTTCACCTGGCGCATCGCGCCGAGTTCCGGCGTGATGTCCTTGAGTTTCGCGTGGGGGACGGCCTCGCGAAGCTGCGCGACCGAGTTCGTAAAGTGCGGATAGCCCTCCTCTTGATCCGGTGGCATCAACGTGTAGAAAGTCTTATACGTCCTTGCAAGCTTGGCCAGATCGCCCTTGAGGCTGCCGATCGGTTCGACCGTGCCAAAGCCCGTTTTCTCGGAGACGCCCGGATCGTCCGGGCCCAGTTTGGGTCCTTCCCATTTTTCCTGGGCGGGATCGCGCGGAGGGAGATACAACACCGTGGACGAAGTCACAGCGTCAGCGATTTCTGGCTGTGGTGGTCCAGGCAAAATCACGACGGCCGCGCCGGGCTCGTTGCTTCCGGTCAGGTAGTAAAAGTTCGGCTCCTGAACGAAGACGTGGACTTCGGACGCTTCCTCGTGTCCCGTGTAGCCGAATATTACGATCGGTGCATCAACGACGGCTCGCAATTTGGCGCGCCGCGCTGCGTACTCTTCATTCGGCTGGCGGAAACGAGCCTCTGCCGCCCAGCACACGCACACAACTGCGAGCACGAGCCACACAAATCGTGCACCGCGCGGCGTCCGAACGGATGTCGATTTCATGTCGCTCACTCCATCATACCGGAAAGCGCGTTTGCAAAACGACACGAAGGGCGGGTGCGGCGCCGGCGGGCAAAAAACATTATGTTGAACCTGGTTTCACGCCGTGCTTCCATGAGGCAGGCGAGCCTAGCCGGACAATCGCGAGACGGACACCGGGAGGGGAATATGAGCAAGGGAGGGAAGACGCGAGACCAGAGCGCAGCGCCCACGCGGCGGCAAGCAATCGCAACGGGCGCCTTCGCATTGGCCGGCCTGGCCGTGGGTTCTGCAAGCGCCGAGACTCAGCGGGCCATGCCGGAAACGCAGAGTACGGGCGCGGACAAGGCCCGCACATTTCTCCACCAGGAAGTCGATTTCAAGGCGAGTCCGCATCGCATCTACGAAATTCTTCTGGATTCGAAGCAATTCGCGGCGTTCACCGGCCTGCCCGCCAACATCAGCCGCGAACCGGGCGGAGCATTCACCATGTTCGGCGGATTGATCGAAGGGCGAAACATCGAGTTGGTTCCAGACCAACGGATCGTCCAGGCCTGGCGCCCCGCCAACTGGGATCCCGGCGACTATTCGATTGTGAAGTTTCAGCTCAAGGAAAAGGGTTCGCAAACCACAGTGGTTCTCGATCACGCCGGTTTTCATGAGGGCGATTTCGGCCACCTCGACTCGGGCTGGCATACGCGCTACTGGGAGCCGCTCGCGAAATTCCTGGCGTAGGCGGCCGCAACACAATTCTCGCTGCGATCGGGAGCCGCGATTGACCCGTTCCAGACCTGGCAGTACATTGTGCGCATTCGAACAATGAACGGCGCGATCAGGAGGGTTCAATGGAACTCCCGGAGGAAAAGATACGCGAGATCATTGTTCGAGTGAGCGCGTACTTTCGGCGGGAGCGAGAGCACTATCTCCCGTCGAGCATCCCGCTGACGCAGAGCCAGAAGGAGCTCGTTCAATCGTACTTTTCCGGCGCGCTTCTTGACGCCGTACGGTTGCTGACCCTCAAAGGCGCACGCATTGGCAATCCGCCATTCTTCGATGACGTGAAGGCGCTGGGCTTCACCAGTTTTCCCGAGTTCAAACACCTGTCTTCGTTTACCTATATCGACGTGATTGTGTTCCACGAACAGATCGCGCCCCGGACGTTGTTTCACGGACTCGTCCACGCGGCGCAATTTGCGCTGCTGGGAGTCGACCACTACGTCGATATGTATGTTCGTGGGTTTGTGAAATCGGGTCTGTGGATCGCGATCCCTCTCGAGGAGCACGCGTTCAAATCGGAAGCGCGATTCGCCCTGTCCCGTCCGGAGGTCTTCTCCATGGAAGCCGAGATAAGACTCTGGGAGCTGCAAGGGCGTTACAGGTAGGTCGGCTCAGGTTGCCGGTACTGTGCCAGCGCTTCGCAACATCAACTAGACACTCGAGACTTCCGTCGAGGCTGGCCGGACTTCGGACGGCACCGGAGCATCCTTCGCGCCGAAACGAAGCCGGTCCACGTAGGTCTGCCCGAGAGACATCATGCCGGTATAGAGGTAGCCCCAGACGAACAGGAGAAGGAAGGGAACCGTCGCGTAGTTTTCATTTTGAATGGCGTACACCACCGCTCCGGCAAAATAAACGCCGAGCAGGACCTCGGCGAACGGCATCAGCCCCGCGCGCTTGTGATACTTTTTCTTGACCCATTCGCCCGAGCGTTTTGCTCCGGCTTCGACTCTGTATTTCGGCGTGCGCACGAATTCCGATTTCACTCCAAGGATCGCCTCAATTACCGCGAGAGCATTGCGCACCGAAAGGCCGATGCCCACGGCCATGACGAACGGAAGGTAGAGGAACGTCCGCATCCACGTCTTGGGGTAGAACGTGCGTTCCGCCGCCAGATAGAACGACGAAATCGAGCACGTGGATGCGAGGAAGAGCGGCAGGTCGATCAAGAGCACCTGAAACCATCCCTGATAGAACCGCACGATCATCGCCGGCAGCAGGATGATCGAAAGAAACACCATTAGCGGGTAGCTGATGTTCGCCGTCAGATGGAAAAACGCCTCCGCTTTTGTCGCGGCCGGGACATCGGAGCGCATCACCTGCGGCAGAATTTTTTTCGCCGTCTGCATCAGCCCCTTGGCCCATCGCGCCTGCTGCGTCTTGAAGGCGTTCATCTCCACCGGCAATTCCGAGGGGCAATCGATTTCAGGCAGGTAAAGGAATCGCCATCCGCGAATTTGCGCGCGGTAGGAGAGGTCTGTGTCTTCCGTAAGCGTGTCGTGCTGCCAGCCCCCGGAATCTTCAATCGCGGCGCGCCGCCAGATTCCGGCGGTGCCATTGAAATTGAAAAAGAGACCGGTGCGGAAGCGCGAGGAGTGCTCGATCGCGAAATGCCCGTCGAGCAGAATCGCTTCCACTTCGGTCAGCGTGGAGTAGCTGCGATTCACGTAGCTCCAGCGGGTCTGGACCATCGCGATCTTCGGAGACGCGAAATACGGTACGGTACGCCGCAGAAAATCCGCAGGCGGAATGAAATCGGCGTCGAAGATCGCCACGAATTCTCCGCTCGCGGTTTTCAGCCCTTCCTGGAGGGCGCCAGCCTTGAATCCCTCGCGATTGTCGCGGTGGATGTACGAGATGGGCACGCCGAGGGCCTGGTGCCGTTCGACGCAGTCCCTCGCCACCTGCTGCGTCTGGTCGGTCGAATCATCGAGCACCTGGATGTCGAGCAGATCGCGCGGGTAATCGAACTGCGCGACCGTCTCGATGAGCCGCTCGATCACGTAGCGCTCATTGTAGATCGGTAGCTGGACGGTTACCTTGGGCCACTGGGCGAGTTCCGGCGGCGCGCTCGGAACATTCTTGCGATTCTTGAAGAAATTGTAGACGAGCGAGTAGCGGTGGACGCCGTACATCGCCAAAATCACCATCACGAAGAAATAAGGCAGCATGATGGCGAGGTCGAATACGTTGGCTTGGTAGAGCCCGCGGAACGTCGGGTCCACCAGGTGCTGCCAATAGCCCGACAGCCGATCGCCTCCGAAGGCAATCAGCAAAGCCAGGTTGTATGCCGGCATCAAGTTGATTCTACCTTCGACTGGAGCTGCTTGGGGTTCGAGTGAACCGGCTGGGCCAAGCACATGATTATACGGTGGTGCGGGACGGTGTCAACGATTCTGCGCGAGTCGCGGCGATCAAATCCTTTGATTGAAGTCCGAGCGCGAGCGAGGGCGAATGGTGGGGCTGGGGAGAGTCGAACTCCCGACACGCAGTTTAGGAAACTGCTGCTCTATCCATCTGAGCTACAGCCCCGCGAAAACGATTCTAGCAGATTTGAACACGTCGATTGTCCGCTGACGGAACGGCTTGCCGGCCGGCGCGAGTGCCGGAGGAGTACCCGAAATGGAAACGCCAACCCGCAAAGATTTGACCTCCGCGGACGTGCAAGACGAACATTGGATTGAGCAGCGGCGGAATCCCGCCGCAATTCTCGTGCCCGCAAACATGAGCACAAACCAACCTACCCTTCCGGAATTCGGAGCAGAGCAGCGAAGCGAAGCGATCCGCCGCGATCTGAGGAAACTCGGGCGGCACAACTGGTCCTTCTGGGGACTTGCCGTCATCGTGATTCTCGCTCTGACGGTCGTGGTGACGACGCTGTCACTTCAGGTGATTTCCGACCCGCGCGACCCGTTCTATCAATTCCATATCAGCCAGTCCGTTCGCGCCCTGGTGGGTCTCGTCGCCCTGTTCAGCGTTTACACTCTCTACCAGCAGTTCCTGCTCAAGCGGACGCGCCAGCGGCTCGCCGAACAGGTCGAGATCTCAGCGCGGCGGCAAGTCCTGGCAGAGGAGTATCTCAAGCTGGCCATGCTCGACCCGCTGACAGGCCTGCACAACAGGCGATACGCACAAGAACGTCTCGAGGCGGAGATATCGCGGGCGCAACGGCTGCAAAGCTCGCTAACGGTCCTGATGATAGACCTGGATGACTTCAAGCGACTCAACGACAGGCACGGTCATGCCGCGGGCGATTTGGCGTTAAAGACATTTGGCGAACGCCTGACCAGCGCAATCCGCGGCTCCGATCTCGCGGTGCGAATCGGCGGAGACGAGTTCGTCGTATTGTTGCCCGAGTGTCCGCTGGGAGAGGTTCAGCATGTGCTGAATCGCCTCGACGCGCTCGAGATCGACGTTGAAAAGCAGAAAGTCTCTTTCCGTTTCTCGGCTGGTTGGACGGACTTCCGAAAAGGCGAAACATCTGAGCAGTTGCTGCAACGCGCGGACCACGCTCTATACGTCGAGAAAGAAGCTCGCAAGGCTCAACCGCAGCCGGTCGGCTGACCTATTCCTGACAAACCTTTGGAGCACTTCAGAGAACCTTCCGGGTTGCGCAGAGGTGCGCAATCCCAGCCGTTAAGGCGTGTTTGACGCGCGCGATTTCTTTCGAGAGGGCGCAGCTTCGCTCTGGCGGCGGTAGGTGATTTCGGTGACCTGGATTTCGCCCTTCTCTGGAACGACCTCCGAGCGCATCACATACGTATCCGCGTCAATCCGGGTGAGGACTTCGCGCTTAGGCTGGCCATCAACCGGATTCTGAAATACGGCCCCCTTTGAATCGGAGCTAGCGAATCTCAGAACGATCGGGCCGGGCTTCTCCCACGGGAAGAGCGACGGTGTAAAGTGGCGCAGGCGTAGCTCAATGCCGTCCGCCTGTTCCACCAGAGTCATCACTTCGAGCACCAACGTTTTGTCATCTTCGGTGAGCTGAAATGTACCCAGCATGACACCCGCCTTTGGCGGCATCCACACCTGCTGCGCAACCCGCGGCCCCCATGACCCTTGCCACCGCCCTACGAGCCATCCGAAGTCGGCGAGGGTCGCTTTGGCAGCCGGTGCGGGTGCCGGGGCTTGCGCGGCCGGAGGCGCCGATGTTGTACCCGCGCCGGTCGGCTGCTGCGCGCGCGTGTCCACGGCCAGGCCTGCGAGCAAGAAAATCGCGCAAGTCCCCGAAAGTACGGCGCCGCGAATGGTACTGCGCGTCATGAACCCTCCCCCGGGCCGCCGATGTTCGCCCGAAAGCATATTAAACACAACCGGAAAATCTTCAATTACGTCATAGTTATGTGAGCTACAGAGAGGCACACACCGCTGGGGAATCCTTTGACGCATTGCCCTGTGTGCTCCATAATGAAATCTTGCCGTCCACTCATGAAACCCATTCTTAGCGCCGCCATCTCGGCAATTCTTGCGGGCGCGCCGGTCGCTCAAGCGCAGGCTCCCGGTCCAGCGCCGTTGCCTGCGAGTTCCGCGCCGGCGAGCGAATCCTCGCCTGCGGACGCGTATTACAACTTCACGATGGGCCACCTCCGCGAGCAGGAGTACGAGATCACGAATAGCGCGGACGCGGCGAGCGAATCGGTCGAATTCTACAAAAAGGCGCTTGAACTCGAACCCGGTTCCACGGTGATCCTCGAGCGTCTTGCCGAGATTTATGCCAAGTCGCAGCGGATCCGCGATGCCGTGATTCAGGCGCAGGCTGCGTTGAAGATCGATCCGAACAACGCGGACGCGCATCGGCTGCTCGCGCGCATTTACGTGCGCACGCTCGGCGATCTGAATGCGGGAGAAGTGCAGCAGGAAAATCTCGCCAAGGCCGTCGAACAGTTTCGCGCCATCCTGAAAACCGAACCCGACGATACCTATTCCGAGTTATGGCTCGCGAGGCTCTATCGCTTCGAAAACCAGCACGCCGAAGCCGAGAAGATGCTCCGCCGCATCCTGCAGCAGGAGCCTGATAATGCGCCGGCGCTCGAACAGCTCAGCCAGCTCCTCATCGACGAAAGCCGGTCGCAGGAGGCCATCGACCTGCTAACCCACGCGGCCGGCGACTTCGCTTCACCCGACCTCTACGATCTGCTAGGCGACGCTTATTCCCAGTCCAAGGACTTCGTCAAGGCAACGGAAGCCTATCGCAAGGCCGTCGACGGAGACCCGGATGACCCCGGCCACCGACACGGACTCGCCCAGGCGCTTCTTGCACAGGAGAAATATGCCGAAGCGCTCGAGCAGTATAAGAAACTCGCGGAGCTTGAGCCCGGCACGTCGGAGAACTACTTGCGTGCGGCGGAGTTGTACCGCCGGCTGGGGCAGTACGATCATGCCCAGTCGAGCTTGCTGCGCGCGAAGCAGCTAGCTCCCGGCAGCCTCGAGATTCTCTTCAACGAGGCGCTGCTCTACGAGGACCAGGGGCACTACGACGACGCCGTCAAGGTGCTCACCGACGCCATCGCCGGAATCAAAAGCCAGTCCGGAGCCACGAGCAGCCCCAGCGCGCTTGGGATCCTGTACGAGCAGCTCGGCCGCGCGTATCGCGGCCAGCAGAACTATTCCGCGGCGATCGATGCGTACGAAACGATGGGGAAGCTCAGCCCCGATTCGCAGAAGCGCGCACGCATGCTGATCATCGACACGTACCGCGAGAGCCGCGACATAGACCGCGCCATCGCGGAAACAAAGAAGGCCCTTGCGGAGTCTCCGGACGCGCCGGAGCTAACCGTCACGCTCGCAATGCTCTACAGCGAGAAGTCCGAGACGTCGGCGGCGACGCAACTCCTGCTGGGGCTGTTGCACGGAAACGATGCCGATCAGGCGATTTATATCGATATCGCGCAGGTCGAGTCGCGCGGACGGAAATTCGCGGACGCGGAGCAATCGGCGCAGAAGGCCGAGCAAATGGCCCGCGAGCCTTCCGACAGGGAATCGGCATGGTTCATGCTGGGAGCCATCTACGAACGCCAGAAGAAATTCGATCAGGCCGAACAGCAATTTCGCAGGGTGCTGGACGTGAATCCCAACAACGCCGCCGTGCTGAACTATTACGGTTACATGCTGGCAGACCGCGGCCTCCGCGTGGACGAGGCGACTTCGCTGATCCAGCGCGCCCTGAAGCAGGAGCCCAATAACGGCGCCTACCTCGACAGTCTCGGATGGGCCTACTACAAGCAGAATAAGCTCGCCGAGGCGGAGGAATACCTTCGCAAGGCCGTCGATCGGGAGGGCCACGATCCGACGATCCTCAGCCACCTCGCCGATGTGTATCTGAAGTTGGGACAAAACGAGCGCGCCGCCGCGCTCTTCGAGCGTTCCCTCGCCGAATGGCAAAAGGCTCTGCCCGCGGATTACGAAGCCGAAAAGGCGAACGAGGTCGAGGCCCAACTGAAAACTTTGAAGCGCCGCCTCGCGCAGAAATCCTCTCCGGATACCGCGAAACCGCAGTAAGCTCCTCCCCATGTCTTCGGGCAAGAAACGAAAACTCACCATCCCTGCGTTCGCGAAAGTGAATCTTTGCCTGCACGTGATGGGCAAGCGGCCCGACGGCTATCACGAGCTTCGCACCGTTTTTCAGGCGATTTCCTTGCGCGACACCCTTGATCTCTCGATCACGCCCGGATCCGGGCTTGAAATGTTCATAAGTTGTAGCGACCCTGCACTCGCAAGCCACGAAAATCTGGTGTTGCGGGCGATCCAAGCCCTCGTCCCCGAGATCGGATTTAAGGGTAGCGTGTCGGTGCATTTGGAGAAGAAAGTGCCTGTCGCGCGTGGCCTGGGCGGCGGATCGAGCGACGCTGCAGCGGCCCTTATCGGCATGTTGCGCCTCACCAGGGCCGAAATCCCTCTGCGGCGTCTGATGGAAATCGCGGCGAGCCTAGGCGCTGATGTCCCCTTCTTTCTTTTCGGCGGACGCGCACTCGCCGTGAATCGCGGGGACGAAATCTATCCGCTCGAGGACGCGCCTCGCCGCACGATCGTCGTTGTTTCGCCAGAGGGCATTGGAGTCAACACGAAAGAGGCGTATGAATGGCTGTCACCGGAATTGACAAGACTCTCTAAACCCAATAGAATTTGGAAGTTCTGCGCTCTGTGCTGGAGCCGGCAGGAGACGCTCTCGAACGATTTCGAGGGGCCTGTCTTCAGCCGCCATCCGAGACTCCGGGAAATACGGGACGGATTGCTCGAGCGAGGAGCCGCGAATGCCGCGCTGGCGGGTAGCGGGTCGGCGGTGTTTGGAGTATTCCGAAACCCAGCGCAGGCGCGCCGAGCCGCTCGGGCGTTTCCGGAAGATTCGGTTTTCGCCGTAGAAACTCTTTCCAGGGAAAGGTATGGCCGGGCACTGGGTTGGCGTGCCGGCGGCTGAGGGAAGAACCGTGTTGACCGACAGGTGCAAGGTCTTTTGCGGAACGGCAAATCCCGCCCTGGCGGAGTCGATCTGCAACTATCTGGGCGTGGTTCGAGGCCAGGCCGAGCACGGAGAGTTTTCCGACGGCGAAACGCGCTATCAGATTCGCGAGAACGTGCGCGGCGCGGACGTTTTTGTCGTGCAGCCCTGCAGCAGCCCGGTGAACCACCACCTGATGCAGTTGCTGTTGATGATCGACGCATTCAAGCGCGCGTCGGCCTGGCGGATTACGCCGGTGATTCCCTATTACCCGTACGCGCGGCAGGACCGCAAGGACCGTCCGCGCGTGGCGATTTCGGCGAAATTGGTGGCGGACCTATTGGAAACGGCGGGGGCGAGCCGCGTGCTCTCGCTCGACCTGCACGCGCCGCAGATACAGGGTTATTTCAATATCCCGGTGGACCACTTGTACGCCGCGCCCGTCATGGTGGAATACTTCGAGAAAAAGAAGCTTGGATCGATGACCGTGGTTTCGCCCGATGCGGGCGGCGTGGAGCGCGCGCGGCTGTTCGCCAAGAGGATCGACGCGCCCTTGGCGATCGTGGACAAGCGGCGAATCGACGTGAACGTGAGCGAAGTGATGCACCTGATCGGCGACGTCTCGGGCCGGCCCGCCTTGATCATCGACGACATTATTGATACCGCCGGGACGCTGGTGAAGACGGCCGAGGCGCTGCTGGAAAACGGCGCCACGAAGGTATTCGCGGCCTGCACCCATCCCGTGCTTTCCGGGCCGGCCGTTGGGCGCCTGATGGAATCCGCGATCGAGGAAGTGATCGTCACCGATTCGGTTCCGCTGAATGAAGCGGCGCGAAAACTGCCGAAGATCAAAGTGCTTAGCGTTGCGCCGCTGCTGGCGCGGGGAATTCAATCGATTCACGAGGAGACTTCGATCAGCGAGCTGTTTATTTAGCGGCGCGCGCGGGAATGGGAAACTGGATTCCTCGTGCCGATGAGTCGGTCACCGGCGTAACGAGTTCTGAGCTTACAAGATCGAGGGAAGGGCAAATGGAAACGTTTACGGTGGAAGGAAAGATTCGGGAAGGGCGGGGAAAAGGCCCGGCGCGGCGCACGCGCCTGACCGGAATGGTTCCCGCGGTTCTCTATGGCGACCGCAAGGATTCCGTCTCGCTGGCGGTGAACGCGAAACAGGTGGCGCGCATCCTACGTTCGGAGACCGGCCACAACACGATCTTCAGCGTGCAGGTGGCCGGTGGCAAAGCCGAAAGGGCGATGTTGAAAGACTGGCAAGTCGATCCGGTCAGCGGATCGCTTTTGCACGTGGACCTAATCCGCATCGCGATGGACGTGCGCATGCGCGTCCGCGTGCCGGTCCACACGTTCGGCGAACCGCAGGGCGTGAAAATGCAGGGCGGCATCTTCGAAATGGTCACGCGCGAAGTCGAGCTCGAGTGCTTGCCCGGCGACATTCCGGAAGAGTTCCGAGTGGACGTGAGCGAGCTGCTGATCGGCAAACAGCTTCGTGCCGGCGACTTACCCATCGACCCGCAGAAGATCAAGCTGGTCACGGATCCGCAGCGCGTGCTGGCCCACGTCGTGACGCTCAAGAAAGAGGAAGAGCCCGTGGCGGAAGCGGCCGTGGCCACGGAGACCGCTCCGGCCGAACCCGAGGTCATCAAGAAAGGCAAGAAGGAAGAAGAGGGCGAAGCCGAAGCCGAGGCGGAGGCCGCGCCGAAAACGGAAAAGTCCGAGAAGCCCGAAAAGAAGGGCAAGGAGAAGTAGCCGCCGCGTCTTGAAATGGCGGCGAATTCGAGCGCGCCCATGCGCCCCGCGGAGCGCGACACATGAAATTGATTGTCGGCCTCGGCAACCCCGGTCCCGATTACGAGTGGACGCCGCACAATTTGGGCTTCCTCGCCGTCGATGCGCTGGCGCAGCGGTCCGGGATTCGAGTCACGCGGCCGGAAGCGAAGTCGCTGGTCGGGTTCGGAAGGTTGGCGGGAGAGCAGGTGGTCCTGGCCAAGCCGCAAACCATGATGAATCTGAGCGGCGTTGCCGTGCGGATGTTGCTCGAGCGCTACGAATGTTTGCCGGCGGACCTGATCGTGCTGATCGATGAGACCGACCTGCCCTGGGGCATGCTACGAATCCGGGACCGGGGGCTCAATAGCACTCACAACGGGTTGAAATCGGTTATCGGGGCGATCGGGACGGACGAGTTCACACGCGTTCGAATGGGCGTCCAGCCGGAGCAGATGTGGGGCGATCGCAGGGACTACGTCCTCTGCACCATGGGCCGCGAAGAGCGCCGAATCGCACAGGACATGGTGGTGGAGGCCGCGGGGGCCGTGGAATTGATTTTGACCGAAGGAGTGGCCAGGGCGATGTCGCGATTCAATCGCAAGGCGACACCTCCGGAAGAGATTTTGGAATAAGGATCCGACGGTACGACGGGACCTATCCCGCGGTCACAGACCGGCGGTGGACACCCAGGAATCGAGAGGACACATGGAAGAACGCCAGTACGATCTGATTTTTATCTGCCGGCCGGATACGCCCGAGGCGGACGTTGACAAGGTGATCGCGACGCTCGAGCACGCGGCCGCCGAAAAGGGCGGCAAGATCGAGAAGACAGAGAAATGGGGCCGTAAGCGTATGGCCTACCGCGTGCAAAGACTCCGCGAGGGATTTTACGTCTATATGGTCGTTCGCTCGACGCACGGAGAAGTAGTGAAGGAGCTTGAGCGGCGGCTGAAGGTGGCCGACGCGGTGATGAAATACCTGACCGTTCGCGTGGACGAAGAATTGAAGCGGCAGGAAAAGCTCAAGAGACATCGCGAACGCCGCGCCGCTCGCCGCCCGCGCAAGACAGCTCCGGCGGCATCTCCGACAGCGGCGGGAAGCAGCGAGCGCGCCGCGGCGACACCGTAGATCAGGGACAAGTTTCCACGGATTTCAGGGAGAAATCGAATGGCAGACGAAAACGCACCCCAGCCTCAGGCGCCGCCCGCAGCACCGTCGGCGCCTTCGGGACATTCCGGGCCGCCATCCGGCGGCTATCAAGGACGCTCGGGGCCCGGCGGGCCGGGCGGTCCCCGGCCGCAAGGCGGGCGTCCCGGCGGACCGATGAAGCGCGGCAAGCGGAGCTTCATCCGCAAGAAAAAGGTCTGCCGCTTTTGCGTGGACAAGGCCGACTTCATCGATTACAAGAAGGCCGAAATCCTTGCGCCGTTTCTGCAGGAGCGCGGGAAGATCCTGCCGCGCCGTATGACGGGCACGTGCGCGCGGCACCAGCGCTGGCTCGCCGTCGCGATCAAGCGCGCGCAGAATATCGCCCTGCTGCCGTTCGCCGCGGAACTCTGACGCGGACTTTCCGCGTCATCCCGAGCGAAGCTCGGCGCGATTCTGCTTCGCACGGTTTCCGCGCGGCGTCGAACGGAGTCGAAGGATCTCTCTTCGGATTTGCCGCGGCGCACAACGACACTTTGAGGAATTGAGGGTAACAACCATGCAAATCATTCTGCAGGAAGATGTCGAAAAACTCGGCACCCGCGGCCAGGTCGTCGAAGTGGCCGAGGGTTACGCCCGCAATTTTCTTCTGCCGCGGAAGCTCGCGCTCGAAGCCAGCGCCGGAAACATGAAGCGCCTGGAAAGAATGCGCGCCACGTTCGCGAAGAAGGAAGCCACCGAAAAAGACGCCGCGCAAAAGCTCGCCGAACTTCTCGCTGGCGTTTCTCTCGAGCTGGTTCGAAAGTCGGGAGAAAACGATCAGCTCTTCGGTTCCGTCACGTCCGCCGACATTTCCGATGCGCTCGCCGCCAAGGGTTTCACCGTGGACAAGAGGAAAGTCACGCTCGCCGAACCAATCAAAATCGTCGGCGAATTCGAGATCCCCATCAAGCTTCATCGCGAAATTACCGCGACCGTGAAGCTCGCCGTGAAAAAAGAAGCGTAGTCGCCTGCGACGCCATTTTTGGATGATGGTATACTGTCGTTAAATGCGAAAGTACTTGAAGAGGAAACACGCCGACCTTGAGATAGGGCAGGTCGTTCCGTTTGGACACGGCGCTGCTGGCCAATACACGTCACATCCAGCGGGGCTGCTCGTTGCGGCGGGAATATTGATGATTGGCTTGCTTGCGCTGCCGGAAGCGCGCTGGTTTCTTGCGGGCGCGCTGGTTTTGGGCGGCTTGTACGGGCTCATCCTCTTTTTGCGACACCGGTAGCGACGCTTCGCAACACCTCTCCGCTAGTTCTTGTTGATCAAATTTCAAATTGGGTGCCGCACTTTTTTCCACCGCTTCAACAGACGTCCACAGGCGCATCTGGTTGACGTCCGCCCGCGCGATGTCAGAATGTTGCGCGTTCCACGAGACGCGCGATGTACGCGTCGCCGCGCAACCGAAGAGAATAGGAAATAGGCTCTTGCGCGGCAGCGAATCTTAGGCGAAACTAAAGCGAAATACTCATGGCCAGCGACACAACTCTTGAACGTCCGCTCCCCCACAATCTCGAAGCCGAGCGCAGCATCCTCGGCGCCGTCCTGCTCGATAATCACGCGCTGAACGCCGCGGTTGAGCGCCTGCGCACCGAGGATTTCTTCCTGCCGCAGCATCGCCACATTTTCGAGCGCATGGTGCAGCTGGGAGAGAAGCAGCAGGCCATCGACACGATCACGCTGATGGAGGACCTCGCCCGCAGCGGCGAGCTCGAAGCTTCGGGCGGAGTCGCGTATCTCTCGCAGCTTGCCGACGGTCTGCCGCGCGTCACCAACGTTGACCACTACGCCCGCATCGTCAAGGAAAAGGCGATTCTGCGGAGCCTGATCTACTCCGCGTCCGTGATTCAGGAGCAGGCCCTGGCCGCCGGCGATGACGCCGACGTCATTCTCGACCGCGCCGAGTCCACGATTTTCCAGATTGCCGAAGATCGCGTGAAAGCCGGCCTGATCGGCGTCAAGGATCTCGTCAAGGAAGGTTACGAGCGGCTCGAAAAGATTTTCAGCGAAGGCCGCAGGATCACCGGCCTCGCTACCGGCTATGCCGGCCTCGACAACGAAACCGCCGGCTTGCAGCCCTCCGAGCTGATCATTCTTGCGGCGCGCCCTTCGATGGGGAAGACGGCGCTCGCTCTCAACATCGCCGAAAACGTCGCGCTGCGACGGCGCGAGCCGGTGGCTATCTTCAGCCTGGAAATGTCCAAGGAGTCGCTGTTGTTGCGCCTTCTCGCATCCCACGCTCGCGTGGACGCGCACAAGTTCCGCACTGGCCACATGAATCGCGACGACTGGACCAAGGTCACCGCGTCTCTTGCGGAGCTGGGCGAGGCGCCCATGTGGATCGACGATTCCGCCTCCTCCACAGTGCTCGAGATGGGCGCGAAGGCGCGCCGACTGAAGCGCGATCGCGGCCTTTCGCTGATGATCGTCGATTACATTCAGCTTGTTGTGCCCACCACGAACCGCCGGAACAGCAACCGTCAGGAGGAAGTTTCGAGCATATCCCGGGCGCTGAAGGGCCTCGCGAAGGAATTGAAAGTGCCCGTCGTGGTGCTCAGCCAGCTTACCCGCGCCCCTGAACGCGAAGAGCGCAAGCCGCAACTCGCCGACCTGCGTGAGTCGGGTGCGATCGAGCAGGATGCGGACGTGGTCCTATTCATCAACCGGCCGAACTTCTACAAGACGGACATTCCTGAGGAAGAGCGCGCGAAGGCCGAGCTGATCATCGCCAAGCAGCGCAACGGCCCCACTGGCAGCCTCAATTTCGTGTTCCTGAGCCGCCACACGCGCTTCGAGGAAGCCGCGCCGGACACGTGGTCGACCGGGCCCGACGAGTAGGATCGCTCACAGCGTCGTCCGGTTGCCACGGCTGTGTCGCATTACCCGCGCGAGCTTCCAGGCGCGTTTTGCGTGTTCCCTTCCGGCACGTTCCGGTAACCTCTGCGTTTTCCGACGTTTTCACACCTTTGTTCCTTAACAAGGGCGAACGGCCCGTAGTCTGCATCCCTTCCAGCCGCGATGTTTACCCAAACGGTGCGGGCCGACTTACGGCTGTGAATAGTTTCGCGCCGCTGAGGTAGAGTCTGGCATTCTAAAAGACGATGACGAAGTCGATTCACATGGAGGGGCGCCCGCTTTGGGCGGAGGTTTCGCTCAAGGCCATCGCGCGAAATCTCGGCGTTGTCCGCCGCCAGATCGGGCCGAAGCCCGAGATTCTCGCGGTCGTCAAGTCGAACGGCTACGGACTCGGCGCGGTGCCGGTCGCGAAGGCCCTCCAGAAGGCTGGCGCGGACCGGTTCGGCGTGACGTGCGGTAATGAGGGCATCGAGTTGCGCGAGGCGGGCATCCGCAAGCCGATTCTGGTCCTCACCGGATTTTGGCCCGGGGAAGAGAAGCGCTTCATCGAAAATCGCCTGACGCCGAGCGTCACTCGTCTGGAAGACGTTCGTCTTCTCGAACGCGC
Organism: Candidatus Acidiferrales bacterium; assembly: GCA_035279445.1. Lineage (GTDB taxonomy): Bacteria > Acidobacteriota > Terriglobia > Acidiferrales > UBA7541 > Palsa-295. The sequence goes on from DATEHV010000034.1 coordinate 16,151, forward strand.
GGCAAAGTCGGCGCGCGGGAAATCGCGCCTGCGCTTTCATCTGAAAATCAATACGGGAATGAACCGCCTGGGATTGGGGCCCTCGGAGATCGAAGCGTTCGCGAGCGCGCTGGCCGATTGCAGGCATATCGAGCTTGAGGGCACATTCACTCATTTCGCCTCGGCCGAGGATTTCAGCGCCCGCCAAACGGACGAGCAGGAAGAGGTTTTTCGAAAGTGTCTCGATCGCCTGCGCGCGCTGAAAGTTCCCCCGGGAATCGTGCACATGGCCAATAGCGGCGCGATCTGCGCGCGCCCGAGCACCTGGGCGGATATGGTCAGGCCCGGCGCAATTCTTTACGGCTACTACCAGTCGTTCGATCCCCCCCAGAAGGGTCAGGAGATCAGAGATCGCTTGCCGGTCGAGCCGAGCCTCTCGCTTCGCGCGCGTATCATCACGCTGCGCGACCTTCCGCCCGGGCAACCCGTGGGCTACGGCGCGCGGTTCGTCACCGAGCGGCCGACGCGCATCGCCGTGATCAACGCCGGGTACGCCGACGGTATCCTGCGCCAGCGGACGAATCGGGGATGCGCGCTCCTTCGAGGGCGGCGCGTGCCGCTGGTGGGCACGATCTCGATGGACCTGACGACCCTCGACGTTACCGATGTGGCCGACGCCGCCCTCGGCGACATCATCACGATCTACGGTCGTGATGGCAGCGCCGAAATCAAGGTCTCCGATGTAGCCGCTGAGATCGGAACCGTTACTTCCGATCTGCTGTGCGCCCTCGGGCGGCGCGTGCCGCGCTACTACCTCTGAAGTTCGCCTTCCGCAAACGGACGTTGACTCCCGATTTGTCCGCGGTGATATACTGGCCTCCATAATAGCGTTCTTGATTTCTAAGCGGCCTCGACTCATATCCGGCTTCGCTCGATACTCTTGATACAGCCGGCCGAAACGCTTGATAGGTGAACGTGACTCATACTTTCATACGTTATATGAGGTGCCACGATGCAAAGGTCTTCTAACGTGCCGAGGCGTTCTCCCGCCGGCACGGCCCCAGAGACTTCCCCCGCCACGCCGCCCACGGTCGCGCGATCTCCGCTCGAAAGACCCGGGTCATTCTGGGACATGCTCGTATTCAAGATCGTGTTCACGGCGGTTTGCATCGTGGTGGGCTATCACTTCCGCCCGTTCAGTATTTCCGACTGGGCCGGAGCGCTGGCTGGGCTGGCCTTCGCCGTCGCCGTCATCTTCTTCGAGACCCGGCTGCAGCGGATCAGTCTTCGCCGGCTGATCGGCGCCGCCTCGGGATCGATCCTGGGAATTCTGGGCGCATATCTAACCTCGCTCATCTTTACGCACACCACCATGCCGGAGAGCACGCGGTCGTTCTTTAGCCTCGCTGTTTTCCTGGTGATGACCTACATCGGCATCGTCCTGGGCGCAAACAAGGGCGACATGCTCAACCTGCAGGCGTTCGGCGGCGTTTTTGGCAGTGAGCGTAATCTGAGCCACTCCTTCAAGGTGCTGGATACGAGTGTCATCATCGACGGCCGCGTGGCGGACATTGCCGACGCTCTGTTTCTTGACGGCACGGTAATCATTCCCCACTTCGTGCTCCGTGAGCTCCAGCTCGTGGCCGATTCGGCGGATCCGCTGAAGCGGCAGCGTGGCCGGCGCGGACTCGAAGTGCTGCAGCGCATCCAGAAAATGCCGCATCTGGATGTCCAGATCGCCGAAGACGATTTCACCCACATCGCCGATGTGGACATGAAACTCATCGAACTGGCCAAGCGTTACGACGCAAAAGTCGTGACGAACGATTTCAACCTCAACAAGGTCGCCACGCTGCAGGGCATTGAGATCATGAACGTCAATCTGCTTGCGAACGCGCTGAAGCCCGTCGTCCTGCCAGGCGAAATCATGCGTGTTTTCATCCTGCGCGAGGGAAAAGAGTACAACCAGGGCGTAGCGTATCTCGACGACGGCACGATGGTTGTCGTCGACGGCGCGCGGAAGATGATCAACAAGACGGTGGACATCAGCGTCACGTCCGTTCATCAAACCACGGCCGGCAAGATGATCTTCGGCCGCTACGACGAGCGTGGCGAGCAGGCTCCGCGCCCCGTCCCGTCATCGGACTCGGCGGCGGGACCACGCGGTGTCGAAGGGGCCGGAGGCGCCCCGGGCGGCGACCGTCCGCCCCGCCCGCTTTATCCCGAATCCGGTCGATCTTGACGACCCGCGCGGAGCGCCTTTCTCTCCCTCGGGGCGTCTCGATTGCGATAGACTTCTAACCCTTCCATGAGCCGAATCGCTGCCATCGTCCCGGCCGCAGGCCTCGGCACCCGCATGGGCGCCAATCAGCCCAAGCAGTTCCTCGAGCTTGACGGGCTGCCGCTGATCATTTTCACGCTGCGGCGGCTGGCCGCTTGCCCCGCCATCACGGATTTTTTCATCGCCGCTCGCACCGAAGACGTAATGTTTCTTCAGGACCGGGTTGCCAAGGCGGGCTTGGGCCGCCCGGCGCGGGTCGTGCACGGCGGCGACACCCGCCAGCAATCGGTGGCGAACGCCCTTGCGCAGGTGGACCCGGCGACGGAGATCGTTCTCGTCCACGATGCCGTGCGGCCCTTTGTCACCGTCGAGCAGATTGAACGCCTGATCGCCGAAACGCGCACGCGCGGCGCCGCGATTCTCGGCATTCCGGCGATCGACACGGTCAAGGAAGTGAAGCGTGCAAGCCTGCCCGAAGACGTCGCTCTGATTTCGGCGACGATTCCGCGCGAGCGCATCGTTCTCGCGCAGACGCCGCAGTCCTTTCAATACGCGCTCTTGCGCGATGCCTTTCGCAAGGCGCAGGAGGATGACGCGACTGCTTCCGATGAAGCCGCGCTCGTTGAACGCTTTGGCCACGACGTGTTTGTAGTCCTCGGCTCGGAGCGCAATATTAAAATCACGCGGCCTTCCGACATGGGTCTGGCCCGTTTCTATCTCGAGCAAGAACGCGGTGCGGTGAAGCCGTGACCTTCGTACCCAACCAATCTCCGCGCATTGGCATGTCACCCGTCGTTCGGACGGTTCTGTATTCAACGGTGATAGTTCTCCTGGCAGTCGCGTTTTGGCGAATCGCAACGTCACCGGACCGCAAAAGCAAGTCCCTGACCTACAATGAATTCGAGTCGCAGATCGAAACGGACAACATTCGTAGGGCAACATTCTATATAAACGAGTCGACGGCCGACCTACGCGCCGTTCTGAAGGATTCGGGCGAGCGGGTTAACGTCAGAATTGCGAAAGAACTGATTCCGGACCTGACCGCCGGCCTCCGAAAGGCCAATGTGCCCACGAAGTTCAAGACGGGCACGGACCTACGAGAGCTTTTCTTAAATCTGCTTCCGATGATGTTCATGGTGATCTTCATTGCCGGTTTTTGGTTTTATCTGCGCCGGGCCATCCGAAAGCGGCCGCCGTCTACCCCGGGAGCCTGAAAGGCAGGAAATGGAGCGTTCCGGAATCGGCTACGATTTGCATCGTCTCGTCGAGGGCCGCAAGCTCGTGATCGGCGGGATCGAAATCCCGTTCGAGAAGGGCTCGCAGGGCCATTCCGATGGCGATGTGTTGAGCCATGCGCTCTGTGACGCGCTGCTGGGCGCCGCGAGCCTGGGTGATATCGGCACGCATTTTCCGGATACGGACCCGAAATGGAAAGGTGCGTCGAGTCTGGTTTTCCTCGAGCATGTCCGCAAGCTCCTCGCGGATCGCCGCATCCGCATCGTTCACATTGACGCCATTGTCGTCTGCGAACGCCCCAAGCTCGGCCCGCACTTTCCCGCCATGCAGGCGGCGCTCGCGAAATCGCTGGGCATCACGGCTGGCCAGATCAACCTGAAGGCGAAAACCAACGAGGGTGTGGACGCCATCGGCCGCGGCGAAGCGATTGCTGCCCACGCGATCGTCACCGTTCGGCTGCACTAACGGCTCGCCATCGCCCGCAACTGCGTTAGAATTCCTCCGCATGACGCCCGACGCATCGACGAATTCGCCGCTCGCGCTCGTGAATTCCTTCGCCCGGGCGGACGTCGCCGCGATTCTGCGCGAGCGCGGCTGGCTCGATTCCGTCATGGAGCATGACGCCGATCCCGCACTAAATGCGTGGTGTGATCGCGCCGGGGAATTGCTCGGCCCACACGCCCCGGATCGCTCCACGCTCGCCGAGCTGCTTGCGCTGGTATTTCACTACGACGCGGCCGCCGCGCTGCGGCTGGATGCGAATCAATCCGTGCTCGCGCGCGAGGGAGCGCGCGAGGTAATCCGCGAACTCGCGAATCGAATTCTGGACCGCGGCAGCCTCGATTCCGACGGTTTCAAGGAGACCGTGGAACAGATGAAGGCCGCCGTGCCGTATCGCAGCCGCGCCATGTTCCATCCGATTCGTCTGGCGCTCGCAGGCCGCGCCGGCGAACGGGAACTCGACCGCGTGATTTTGCTGCTTGACTCCGCCGCGAATCTGCGTTTCGCCGTGTCCGTGAAAGGGACGCGCCAGCGCATGCTGGAGTTCTGCGCGGCGTTCGATTGAAAAGACCTCTCGACCAAAAGCGAGACGGAATTTAGAGGGATCATGAACTGGATGACGGGGTTTCATGCGGTCGAGGAGGCCCTGGCTGCCGCGCGGCCGCTCGATCGCATCGTGATCGCGAAAGGGCGCCACGGCGAGCGCGTTGAGGCCGTGGTCCGGCTTGCGAAGGCGCGCGGAGTTCCGGTGCGTTTCGAGGACCGCCAGCAGGTCGATCGGGTCTCCGGAACGCGCGAGCACCAGGGCATCGCGGCTCTGGCAGCCGCCAAGCCCGCCGTCGAGCTTGAGGACTTGCTTGGCGCGAAAGGCGCGCACGGCTTGCTCGTCCTCCTGGACGGCATCGAGGACCCGCACAACCTGGGCGCGATCGTGCGCACATCGCTCGCCGCTGGGGCCCAGGGCGTGGTGGTCCCCGAGCGTCGCGCGGCCGGCCTGAGCGACACCGTCGAGCGTGCATCCGCGGGCGCGCTGGCCCACTTGCCCGTCGCGCGTGTGAAGAATCTGGTGCGCGCGATGGAGGTGATCAAGGAAGCAGGCTACTGGCTCGTCGGACTCGACGAGCGCGCGGAAAAACGCCACACCGATGTGGATTTGAGAGGCTCGGTTGGAATCGTTCTGGGCAGGGAGGGCGAGGGCTTGCACGAGCTCACACGCAAGCACTGCGATTTTCTTGTCTCGATTCCGACTACCGGTCCCGTGCGCTCTCTGAACGTGTCCGTCGCCACCGGAGTTATACTCTTCGAAGTCATCCGCCAGCGGCGCATTCTCAACTCTTAACTATCGATTCTCAGCTTTCAGCTGTCGTATTTCAAAAGCGAAAACACATCGACGCCCGGAAGTTTCGTGCGGCCGCGAAGAAAGTTCAGCTCCACGGCAAATGCGGCGCCGACCACTTCACCCTTCAGCTTGCGCACCAGCTCGATAGCGGCCGCGGCGGTTCCGCCGGTCGCGAGGAGGTCATCGCAGACCAGTACGTGCTGTCCCGGGCGCACCGCGTCCTGATGAATTTCGAGCTGATCGCTTCCGTATTCGAGCTGGTAGGTCACCGACGCCGTCTTCCAAGGCAGTTTCTTCGGCTTTCGAATGGGAACGAAGCCTGCGCCCAAACGATAGGCGAGCGCCGGGCCGAAAATAAATCCCCTCGCTTCGATTCCCGCGACGACGTCCACTTTGTTTCCGTTGTAGTGCTCGCAGAGGTTGTCCACCAGCGAATGGAACCCACGCCGGTCCTGGAGCAGCGTGGTCAGGTCGTAAAACAGAATTCCCGGTTTCGGATAATCCGGAATCTCGCGAATCAATTTCTTCAGGTCGTCCATCGTCTCCCCTTGATTTCAGCCGTCGTATTCGATTGAAAACTCACCGGCACAGCCCGGGTCGATTGCGACTTCCTCCTCGATCACGGTTGCGACGTCTGCGGCGCTGGGCCCGCGTTCGAGTTCCTCGCGCAACACAGCCAGCGACGACGCCGGGCCGATCGCGTAGACCTCCACGCGGCCATCGCTGAGGTTTCTCACGTATCCGCCGAGCTGCAAGTGTCGGCCCACGCGTTCCACGAAATAACGGTATCCTACGCCTTGAACCGTTCCACTGACGTAGTAGCGCTTGCTGGTGTTCTCTTCCTGCACGATCGGCTCGGCCCTGAGCCTGCAAACGCGCGATTCTATCAGAGCCGCGGCCGATGCGAATCCGTCTTTTTGCGCACAGGTGTTCAACAGGTGTGTTATTTTTCGCGTGCGGCTCACCCTTCCAGCCCCAACGCACGCGGCGCGTCGCGCATCTAATGTTTCAAATGAGCTCAACCAACAAATGGCTCGCGCTGATGATCGGTCTTGCGGCAGCGCTCTTCATCGGAGCGGTGCCGCAGGTTCGCGCGCAGGACGCCCAGGGGCCGATGGCTCCGCCGCCCAAGTTCGAAGTGAAACGCATTCCTTCGGTCCCGCATCCCGGGCCGCCGCCGATACCGCAAGAGGAGATCATCCGCAGATTCGCGGCGGCGGAAGACGCAGCCAAGAAAGTCTTCGACACTTACAGTTTCACCGAGACGATCCGCCTGGAGGAGCTGACCGATCCGGGCGGAAAATTCACGGTTACCGGTGAAGAGTATACGCGCCCCGATGGCCAGCGATACTGGCGCGTCGTCAAGCAGCCCGAGTCCAATTTGAAGCTGATGAACTACTCGCTGGAAGACGTCCGCACGATCGTGAGTCTCCCGCGCTTTTTCCTCACGACCGACCAGATTCCGAACTACGATTTTCTGTATGCCGGCCAGCAAAAACTGGACGAGCTGAATACCTATGTTTTTCAGGTGAAGCCTAAAACGCTGAGCCGGGCGCAGCGTTTCTTTCAGGGGGTGATCTTCGTGGATGACCACGATCTCGCCATCGTCGAGACCTACGGAAAGTTCGTCAGCGAGCTCGTTGACACGGGAACGAAACTGCCCTTCAGCTTATTCGAAACCTACCGGGAGAATTTTCACGACAAGTACTGGCTGCCTACGTACACGAGTTCCGACGACTATATCGATACGGCGGGAGCGGATCAGATTCACTTGCGCCTGGTCGTCCGTGCCACGAATTTCAAGCTCAATTCGGCGCCGGCGGCTGCGCCTGCCTCCGCGCCGAGTCTCTCGCCTGCCGCGCAATCCCCTGCGCCTGCACCGCCCATTCGTGAATTGCCGCAGCCCAGATAACGCTTCGCCGTAGCATCCCGCTCGGGCAATGAACCAAGGGACTGGCCTAATCGCGCGTGCGCAAATGGCGGGGAAGGTCGCGAATCGAACTCAGCAGCAGATCCGGCCGCGCGGCGCGAATGCGGTCGGCTGTAGGGAATGGCCCGAGCACGCCGATCACACGGATTCCCGCGCGCCGCGCCATCTCCACGTCCTGTGGAGCGTCGCCCACATAGACGCAATCGTCAGGCGCGGCCTGGAGTCGATCGAGCGCCAGGTTCAATGGAGCGGGATGAGGCTTCTTGAGAGTTGTGTCCTCGCTGAAAACGCGCACCGAAAAGTAATCCGTCAGGCCGAACTCGCGCAATTGGCCGCGGACTCGCCCGCGGCTTCCCGCCGTCACAAGTCCGAGCTGGAAACGCCTCTCGAGGATCCGCAGTGCGGTTCGCGCGCCGGAGAGCAACTGCGGGCGTTCGGATTCGTATGCGGCACGCCACAGGCGGTCGGCACGCGCCCACAGAGAACGCGGGATCCGCGCGGCGCGGTAGACTCGGTACCAATCGGGCGAATAGTGGCGCTTCAGTTCGCGAGCTCCCCAGGCAATTCCCAAAGCCCGGAACATCGCCAGGTAGGCATTTGCGTCGGCCGCGTATGAATTGAGCAGCGTGCCGTCCCAATCCAGCAACACGGTGCGCGCGAGGAAGGCAGGGCGGTTCACGTTACGCGAATGGTATCAAAACCCGGCGCATGGCGGCGTCGAGCGGGGATTCGGTTGGGAAGAATTCGTTTCGGCGAAGCCTAAGCCGTGAGATAGCGCATGGGAAGCACGTCGTCCCGCTGCAGGGCAAAGTCGTCGAAGCTCGCTGCGTAAGCCCTCCAGCCCGGCGTGTCCGTGTCTTCCGCCCGCACGATGTGGGCTGCGGTGCACATCTGCACCCTGCCGTAGCCGAGCGGCCGGTCAATCAGTGCGACTTCCAACTCGATGGCCATGCCGGGTTTGATCTCACGGGGCGCGAGAAAATAGACGCCGCTGGAGCTGATGTTCTTCGTGACCAGAGTCACGGGAACCGGCTCGACAACGTCGCCGATGCGCGTCAGTCGCAGGGGCAGGCAGAGCAAAGCCCGCGGGTAGCGCCGGCGCTCCGCGGCGACACCGATGATGTGCGTGGGAACGCGCGTAAAGCGCCGCGGTCCTGGTTTTCCTGATATCGCTGTAATGGTTTCCGTACGGCTTTCGAACTCATGCTTCGGCGAAGGTTCGCCCCGCCGCCCATCACGATCCGGGACAGCTCCCATGACACATCCCCCAAGTCCTGCCGATTGATGACCCCCGTCAGGTTGTCCGAATATGCGCGCGGCTGGTCGGTGCGTCAACCAGCCAGCAAGGCAAGTTGCCGTATGATGTAACCCGTTGAATTCACCCAGGCGGCGGTTGCCGCTCGCCGGCCGGATTTGGACGCAAGAATCGGATAGCCCGCCTGGTTGATGTCAGATATTGTGATCTCGTTAGCAGGATTCGAACGGAGAGTTGAAAAGATGCAGCGAAACGGCAGGCGAACGCAGAGCGCAGAACGACACGCCCCAAGCACGACGCGCTGGCAGGCGGTGCAGGCGCGCGACCGCAGCGCAGACGGCGCCTTCGTCTATGCCGTGCGATCCACCGGCATCTATTGCCGGCCCTCGTGCCCGGCACGCAAACCTCGCCGCGAGCAGGTGCTGTTCTTTGCGCTGCCGGCGGCAGCCGAACAGCATGGCTTTCGCGAATGCAGGCGCTGCCGCCCTTGCACGGCGCGGTTGCGGGATGCCAAAGTCGAAACGGTCGCGCGCGTCTGCCGCGATATCGAGGCGCGCATTTCCGCCGACGGGGGTTTCGACGCCGCAAACCATTCTCGTCTCACGCTCGCGGCTCTAAGCGCGCCCGTAGGCATGAGCCCCCATCAGCTCGACCGCGCATTTAGAAGCGCGATGGGCATCACGCCGAGGCAGTATGCCGACTCGCGACGAATGCGCCTGTTGAAAATGCGATTGAAGAAGGGAGACAACGTGACTACCGCACTCTATGAAGCAGGATACGGTTCGCCGAGCCGCCTATACGAACGTTCCGCCGCCCACTTGGGCATGACGCCTGCGGCCTATGGCCGGGGCGGGGCGGGAATGAGGATCCGCTACGCGATTCTCGATTCGCCTCTGGGGCGTCTCCTCGTCGGCGCCACGGATCGCGGAATCAGCGCCCTCTACCTGGGCGAATCTGACAAAAACCTCCACGCGGCGCTCCGGAAGGAGTATCCCCGCGCGGAACTTCTGCTTGAGAATCACGAGCGCGCCGGCCGGGGCCGGATCGGCCTTGAACACTGGGTGGACGAAATCCTCGCGCACCTGCGCGGCCGAGAGCCGCACCTCGACTTGCCGACCGACGTCCAGGCCACTGCGTTCCAACGGCGCGTCTGGGAAGAACTGCGTAGGATCCCCTACGGCGCCACGCGAACATACACCGAAGTAGCTCGTGCGATCGGCCGGCCGTCGGCGATTCGCGCCGTGGCTCGAGCCTGCGCGACGAATCCCGTTTCTGTGGTTGTGCCTTGCCACCGGGTCGTGCGTGAGGATGGAAACCTCGCGGGGTACCGCTGGGGCGTTAATCGCAAACGCGCCTTACTTGAGCAGGAGGAAGCCTCGCTGCACTCGAAAGCGCGGAAAGCCTAGATTCGGAGCTTAGCCTTGCGGTTTGATCTTTTGGGTGCCTTTGGGCCAGTGGGGTTTGAACTGCGCCTCTGAAATTCCCGGGTTCCTGACGATTTTAGAATAGTGCACGATCGAGTAGTCGCCGGATCCCGCCTCGTAAAACTGCTGCTGCACCGGGAGCCAGCTCGATTCATCCAGCCAAATTTGAATCTTGGCAATTTGTCGGCGGACGGCGTCCGCTTTTGGCGTCAATTCGAGCTCGATCGTCCTTTTATCATCGAGCTTGTCCTCCCGCAATAGTGTGACCAGATAACCTCTCTGCAGCTCCTTGCCTTCCGTGCCGAATCCGAGCAGGAGGAACTGGTCGACGAGCGTGCGGTCCTTCCCCAGGTTGTATTCCTCGACTCGTTTCAATCCCGGCGTGTAAACGTAAAGATTGTCTCCCGTGCGAAGAATCGTGCGCGGATCGGGTGTTTTCAGGTCCAGCAACATTTTGTCGCCGCGGACCAGAATGCTTCCTATTTCGGTCGAGTGGTCGTTGACCACCACGGTGACCTTGGTGCGTTCTACGTCGGCCGCGAGGCTGTGGAAATCTTTGGCCTCCGCGTCAAGCTGTGCGAGAACCCGCTCCATCGTCCAAGTCGGGTGATTTTGTCCGCGCGCCACCGGGACGGGTGCGGAGCCGAGCGAAACTGCCGCGAACAAACCGAGCAACGCCGCGCCGTATTTTCGAATCAACAAATTCCCCCTGTGACGATCGAGTTTAACGAGGACGGAATGTCATCATAGCACACTGAGATAAGACGCAAAATATGTCCGCAAGGCCTACTTCGATGTGGACAGATCTCGTCTGCTGCCTCTCGGACTGCAATTCCCAATCCCTCCTCCGTACCAACCGTTTAGTTTGTAATGCCCTGGCTCGGGCGCTACAATGGCTTTTCCGGAGGAGTCAGAAAAGGCTTGACAAGAATTGGCACCCTATGGAGAATGTCTCGCGCGCCAGTTCCTGCCTTCCCCAGTAGTGACGTTCCTCCCCTTTCGCATCGCCGGGAATAGTCTGCGAGGAGACCGGTGGCGGAAAAAGATGGCATAGCGGCCCATATGGAACTCGATCGGGAAGTAATCCGCTGTCAGGTTTGCGGATTAGTCCAGTACCGTACACGCACAGGCAACTGCCGACGCTGTTTGCGTCTGCTGCCGCCGAAGGTGACGTTTGTCATTCCGACGCCGTCGCCTCAAGACTTGCCGGGGGACGACCGCCAGCTGTTTGAGAACTGGCCGAATCGCGAAACTGTAGAGAACATCGGCCAGCGTATCCGGCAGTTGCGGGAGTCACGCGGCATGACGCAGAGCCAGTTACAGGCACGCTCTCGCGTGTCTCGCTCGTATTTGTCCCGTATCGAAAGCGGACAGATGACCCCAAGCCTCGGCACGCTCGAGAAGATCGCCGAGGCCCTTGGAGTTGGTCTGAATCGCTTCTTTGTTCCGGAGACAAACGGAGAGACGGTCCTCGAGGACCCCTTCATTCAGGGTCTGCGGCCGTTTTTGCGACAGCTCGATTGGACTCAGTGGCAAGGCATCCTGAAACGGTTGCAAGCGATCAGCGAGCACGTCAGCACCAGCCAGCATGTGCGCCCGTTGCCGCCGCAACCAGCTGAACGGATACCCCACGTGCCTCGCCGACAAAGTCAAGGCGGGGGGCACGCCACGGCTTCCTTTCATCGCTGAGACGACGGCAGAGATCACAGAAGTCCGCGAACGGGCGCGCACTCCGGCGCGCCCGCGCCGCCGATATCGTCGGCGCTAATAGAACCGCACGCTGACGTCCGCTCCCGGTTCGAGATGCACGGAGTCAATGAATCGGACCTGACGGTCGTGCAGCGTCATGATCAGTGACTGGGTGCGCGTGCCGTCGCCGAAGAACCGCACGCCGCGCAACAGGTTCCCGCCCGTAACTCCCGTGCATGCAAATATCATGTTGTTCCCGGGTGCCAGATCCTTCGTATCGTAAACTCGCGTTGCGTCTTTGATTCCCATTTCGGCGAGGCGTTCGTGATGTTCGGGCTTTGAAGCCACGAGGCGGCCGAGGATTTGGCCGTTTAGGCAGCGCAGCGCCGCCGCGGTCAATACGCCCTCGGGCGCGCCTCCCGTCCCCATCACGGCGTGTACGCCGGTGTTTGAGACTGCGGCCGTGATTCCGGCGGAGAGGTCGCCATCGGTGATCAGCCGGATACGCGCTCCGGTCTTGCGGATGTCCTGGATCAGTTTCTCGTGGCGCGGCCGGTCGAGCACGATCACAACCAGGTCTTCCACCTCGCGGTCAAGGCGTTTGGCGATCGCGCGAAGATTGTGCTGCACCGGCGCGTCCAGCTCCACGGCGCCCTTGCATGCCGGGCCCACGATGATCTTCTCCATGTAGAGATCCGGCGCGTGCAGCAATCCGCCATGTTCGCTCGCGGCCAACACGACGATGGCGTTCGCCTCGCCTGTGGCGCAAAGATTCGTGCCCTCGAGTGGATCGACGGCGATGTCCACGGAAGGGTACTTGCGCGATTTGTCGCGGGCGGCCGCACCGACTTTCTCGCCAATGAAGAGCATCGGCGCCTCGTCGCGCTCGCCTTCGCCGATCACGATCGTGCCCTCCATGCTCACCGAATCCATCTCGGAGCGCATCGCCTGGACCGCGGCTTGGTCCGAACCGTGGCGGTCTCCCCGGCCCATCGTTCGCGCCGATGCGATGGCAGCTCGCTCCACCACGCGCAAGAATTCAAGGCTCAGTTCTTTCTCCACGGACGCTCCTTGGTATGTGAGGCAAGTGCGGGCCGGAAACCGCTGCCCGGTGCGCTATCATAGTCCAATTCCCCGAAGCGCAGATTGATTTTTGGTGCCGCTGAGGTTGGCGTCGCGCGAATCAGAGGAACGCGGAAATTCCGGTGATGCGCTCGCCGATGACAAGCTTGTGGATGTCGTGCGTTCCCTCGTAGGTGTAAACCGACTCGAGGTTGTTCATGTGGCGCATGATGCAGTAGTCGTCCACGATTCCATTCGCGCCCAGGATTTCCCGGGCCATTCGCGCGGTTTCACGCGCCATCCACACGCTGTTCATCTTCAGCATCGAGATATGCGAAGGGTGCGTGCGCCCCTGGTCCTTTAGGCGGCCCGTCTGCAATGCGAGAAACTGCGCCTTCGTGATCTCCGTGATCATCCAGGCCAGCTTTTCCTGCACCAGCTGGTGCGATGCGATCGGCCGGTCGTTGAACTGCTTCCGCTGTTTCGCGTAACTCAGTGCCGTGTCGTAGCACGCCATCGCCGCGCCAATGGCTCCCCAGCCGATGCCGAACCTCGCCTGATCGAGGCAAGATAGCGGGCCTCGAAGCCCTTGCACGCCCGGCAGCACATTCCCGGCGGGAATTTTGCAGTCGGTCATCGCCAGGCCGGCCGTCACCGACGCACGCAGCGAATGCTTCCCGTGGATCGCCCAGGATTTGAATCCCGGCGTGCCCTTCTCTATCAGAAAGCCGTGGATCTTCTCGTCGTCGCCTTTTGCCCATACGAGCGCCACGTCCGCGATCGACCCGTTCGTGATCCACATCTTTTCGCCATTGAGGAGGTAAGCGTCGCCTTTCTTCACCGCGCGGGTAAGCATCCCGCCAGGATTCGACCCGAATTGCGGCTCGGTCAGCCCGAAGCATCCGATCGCCTTCCCCTGTTGGAGAAGCGGAAGCCATTTTTCCTTTTGCGCATCCGTTCCGTACGCGTGAATCGGATACATCACCAGCGAGGACTGCACGGATGCGAAACTGCGCACGCCCGAGTCGCCCCGCTCGAGCTCCTGCATCACGAGGCCGTACTCGACAGCCGACATCCCCGCGCATCCATACCCCGAAAGCGTCGCGCCGAAGAATCCGAGTTCACCCATGACCGGCACGAGCGGCATCGGAAACGTCCCCTCGCGGTTGTGCTCTACGATCACCGGCAATACCTGCTCGTCCACAAATCGGCGCGCGGTTTGGCGTGCCAGTTTCTCCTCCGCGCTTAGAAGCGAATCGAAGTCGAGAAAATCGACCCCGGAAAAGGAAGGCATGGGATGTCTCCTCGGGCATTCTACCGGAGTTGTATCGCCGCGCGCCACATCCCTGGCGGGCCAGTTTACGTGGCCGTTCGCGGGTACCCGGTAGGTATTGGCTAGTTGTGGCAATAGATTGCAAAAACCCCTGAGCCCGTGCGCCGTCTTACTACAATTGAGTAGGCAGTCTCTCGCGAGGTCGCGGGTCAGTCCGGCATCCCTCGAGGGGAATCGCAGTCCGAGCACACCTCTAGTGATCGGGGCGAAGCCGTCCCTGGCAGGGGGAGGGACGAGGCATGAGCTTTCAATGCTTTGTGATAAGAAGACGCACAGCATTCCATTCCGACTGCACTTTCGGAACATCCATTTGGCGCAGAGTAACCCTAAACGCGTCTCTCCTGCTGCTCTTGATTGCGGGACCCATGCAGAGAAGCCAGGCGGACGCCACGCCGACCGACAAGAAAACTCCTGAAGTTTTGAGACAGTTGAGCCTGGAACAGCTTGGTAACGTCGAGGTGACGACTGCTGCCAAGGAGCCTGAGCAGGTCTGGAAGACCCCGGCGGCAATCTACGTCCTCACTCAAGAAGACATTCGCCGATCCGGTGCCACGAGCATTCCGGAGCTTTTGCGATGGGTTCCGGGTGTGGAGGTGGCTCGCGTCGACTCGGATCACTGGTCGGTGGGCATTCGAGGTTTCGGGAGTCAATTCTCAAAGTCAGTCTTGGTTCTCATCGACGGCCGAAGCGTTTACAGCCCGCTATTCTCGGGAGTTTATTGGAACGTCCAGAATGTGATGCTCGAGGATGTCGAGCGAATCGAAGTGATCCGTGGACCCGGCGGTACCATTTGGGGCGCCAACGCATTCAATGGCGTCATCAACATCATCACGAAGAGCGCCAAGGATACTCACGGAACGCTGTCATCGGTTAGCGGCGGAAATGTGGATCAGGGCATGGGCGCCTTCCGCTTCGGAGGCGGCAACGGCAAGAACCTTGATTTTCGAGTCTACGGAATGGCGTTTGGCCGCGCGGCCGAATTCCATCCCGATCACAGCCCGTTCGATGAGTGGCAAACGGGCCAGGGCGGCTTCCGGACGGATTGGCAGCTGGGCAATCGGGATACGCTCGCGCTTCAGGGCGATATGTACAAGGGCTACGACGGAGAACGGGTGTCCGTATCGTCCTATTCGCCTCCCTCCGCGCAGCTCTTCAATGAGCCTCACAACGTCGCCGGTGGGAATCTGCAAGGGCGATGGCGCCACGAGGTCAGCCCTAATTCCGATTTCGAATTTCAGA
This sequence comes from Candidatus Acidiferrales bacterium, assembly GCA_035279445.1. GTDB lineage: Bacteria > Acidobacteriota > Terriglobia > Acidiferrales > UBA7541 > Palsa-295. The sequence goes on from DATEHV010000034.1 coordinate 31,419, forward strand.
GCTACTACGACCGTACCTCGCGTCTCAGCCCGCAGCTCGACGAGGTCCGAAACACCCTCGACATCGATTTCCAGTACCATCTCGAGCTAAACGGACGACAGGACGTGTTGTTGGGCGCCGGCGCGAGATGGAGTCCGGACAACATCACCCAGAAGTTTGCCACTCTCGATTTTGAACCCCACCAGGAAACGGACAGCATCTACAGCTGGTTTCTTCAGGACCAGATTTCGCTTGTTCCCAGGCAACTCTTTTTGACTTTGGGCTCGAAGTTCGAACACAACAACTATAGCGGCTTCGAGGTCCAGCCGAATGCACGGCTCCTTTGGGCGCCAACAGATCACCAATCGATCTGGGTGGCGATTACACGAGCGGTGCGCACGCCTTCGCGCCTCGATCAAAATCTGCAGCTCACCGATTTCTTGGTGGCGACTCCGCCCATATTCCTTCGAGTTGTCGGCAGCACGACTTTCAAGTCAGAGCAGTTTCTCGGCACTGAAGTCGGATATCGGACCCTCGTGGCCCACCGGCTGTTTGTGGGTACCACGTTTTTCCACAACACCTACAACGACCTGTACGGGTATGGCAATGGCACGACGTTTTTGGAGCTGTTGCCCGCGCCGGCCCACTTTGTCTTGCAGGTCCCGGTAGCCAACGCAACGGCGGGTGACACCGATGGAGTCGAAATAGCGCCCGAATGGAAACCGACGGACTGGTGGCAACTGAAAGGTTCGTACTCCTATCTGCATCTCTTCGTGCATGACAAGAAGGGTGTCGCAGGCTCGTTCAACTCCCAGGCCACGACGGCTGACAACGGCTCGAGTCCTCACCACCAGGTCGAGCTGCATTCCCTCTTTAATCTACCGAAGGAACTCGAGTTCGATACTTCTTTCCGTTTCGTTTCGGCTCTGCCGGCCCAGACGTCTACGCCGCCGGGCACAACCGTCGGCGCGTATTCAACGATGGATGTGCGATTCGGCTGGCATCCCACCGAAGGCGTTGAGGTATCCATCGCCGGTCAAGATCTGCTGCAACCTCATCACCCCGAGTTCGGCGGTGACGATGGCCCGCTCGTGGGTATCCGGAGAGGCTTCTACACGAAAGTGACGTGGAGAAAGTGACGCCCAAGCTCCCAAGGAACGAAAGGCCAGAGACGATGATCGCCTTGGGCGCATCCCCGATTCGCGCCCTCTGGTTTCATCCCGCTGTCGTTCTTGGACTCGCGGCGATCTCATTGGGCCTGTTCCTGGGAGTGCCGCGCGTGCGCGCCCAACAGCCGAAAGCCACCGAGTTCGAAGTAAAGGCCGCCTACCTCTACAACTTCGGACGATTTGTCGAATGGCCCGGTCAAAGCGCTGCGGGAAGGGAATCGCCGTTTGAAATCTGTGTCCTTGGTGCGGACCCGTTCGGGCCGGCGCTGGATTCGACGCTGGCGGGCGAAACCATCGGGGGGCAGAGCGTGGCGGCGAAGCGCATCTCGAAACCGCAGGAAGTGAATAATTGCCGCATCCTGTTCATAAGTTCTTCGGAGGAAAGCCATCTCAAGGAGATTTTTGCGGCGCTCGATAGGAGCAGTGTGCTCACTGTAAGCGACATTCCGCGCTTTTCGCAACGGGGCGGAATGATCGGGTTCGTCTTGGATGGGAACCGCGTACGCTTCGACGTCAATCTCGCAAGCGCACAGGGCGTTGGTTTGACGCTGAGCTCCGAGCTACTCAAAGTGGCGACCAACGTCAGGAAAGGTTCCTAGCCGGGAGGCTTGTGACGTATGCCCAACTCCAAAGACACTTCCATCGGCAAAAAGCTGACGTGGATGAACATGTTCGTCAGCGGTGCGGCGCTACTGCTGGCCTGCGCGGCGTTCATTGCGTATGACATGGTTACCTTCCAGGAGATCCTGGTGCGCAATCTCTCCACCCAGGCTCAAATCATCGCGTCAAACAGCGCCTCCGCTCTTCTATTCAACGATCCCAAGGCTGCCGAAAACACGTTGTCGGCACTCAATGCCTCGCCCAACATTCTGTCCGCCGTAATTTACGCGCCCGACGGACAGACCCTCGCCTCCTATTCGCGGGATCGAAATGAAAAGATCCCGCCGCCGCCCTCCATTTCCTCGGGTCAAATGGAAGCGCACTGGCTCAAGAGCACGGAGATTGTGCTGGTCCGCTCGATCGTCTTCCAGGGAAAGCTCACCGGGAGCGTTTACATCCGGTCGGATTTGAAAGAATTGAATCGGCGCTTGGAACGGTACGCCGGAATCGCGGGAATCGTTCTGCTGGTCTCGCTGATGGCGGCGCTGCTGGTGTCGTCGATATTCAGAAGGGCCGTCGCTAACCCGATCGTGCATCTCGCGCAGATCGCGAAGGCAATTTCTCACGATAAGAACTATGCCGTCCGCGCCACCGCGCTTCGTGGCGGCGGCGAAATAACCATCCTGATCGATGCCTTCAACGAGATGCTCGCGCAAATCGACAAGAGCGAAAGGGAATTGCGGGAGGCGCACGCCGGGCTTGAGCAACGCGTCCGCGAGCGCACGGCGGAACTCCAGGCCGCCAAAGATGAGGTGGAAGCTTTTTCTCAGACCGTGCTGCAGGCGAAAGAGGAAGCCGAACGCGCCAGCAAGTTCAAGGACCAGTTTCTCTCGACGATGAGCCACGAATTGCGCACGCCGCTGAATGCGGTTCTGGGGTTCTCCGACTTGCTCACCGAGGAGCGCTACGGTCCCTTGAACGACCGCCAGCGCCGCTACATCAATCACATTCACACCGGGGGCAAGCATCTCCTCAGGCTCATTAACGACATTCTGGATCTTTCCAAGATCGAGGCAGGACGACTTCAGCTCGCGCCTGAGACGGTCCGTATCGATACGGCCTTTGCCGAGGCCTTCGATTCCTTGCAGCCTCTCGCCAACCAGAAGTCGCAAAAGTTGGTGAAGCGTCCAGCGACGGAACTGACCGTGCGCGCGGACGCGACCCGCCTGAAACAAATCCTGATGAATTTGATCGGCAACGCCATCAAGTTCACGCCGGAAGGCGGAACGATCGAACTCGAGGCGAAGC
>DATEHV010000035.1:0-2154 GCA_035279445.1 Candidatus Acidiferrales bacterium
ACTTTTGCGGGCGAGGCCGCCGATCGGTGGAACTTCGGGCTCCGTGCGACGATTCCCCGCGAACCCCGCCAGGCCCGGAAGGGAGCAACGGTAACGGGACAGTCTCGTGCGCCGCGGAGTACCCGAAGTTCCTCTTATCGCAACCGGCCCGACTAAAGGATGGACCGCGGCTCCTCTCCATGACCTATAAAGTTATCGCTCGAAAATACAGGCCGCAGACTTTCGGCGAAATTGTGGGGCAGCAGTACGCCACCCAGACGCTCGAGAATGCTATTCGCTCGAATCGCGTGGCCCATGCGTACATTTTCTCGGGTGTCCGCGGCGTAGGGAAAACGACGACGGCACGCATTCTCGCCAAGGCGCTGAACTGCGCGAAAGGCCCCACGACCGAGCCGGATAACACCTGCGATTCCTGCCGGGAAATTTCCGCGGGCACGTCGCTCGACGTCCTTGAAATCGACGCCGCCTCGAATCGCGGCATCGATCAGATCCGCGAACTTCGGGAGATGGTGCGATACGCGCCGGCGGCGAGCCGCTACAAGGTGGTTATTCTCGACGAAGCGCACCAATTGACCGACGAAGCGTCGAATGCGCTGCTGAAAACCCTCGAAGAACCACCCGAACGAGTGGTCTTCATACTGGCCACCACCCGATCGGAGGATCTGGCAGAGACAATAAAGTCGCGGGCGCAGCTTTTCCAGTTTCGCTCGCTTACGTTCCGGGAAATCGCCGGTGAAATCGAGCGGATCGCGAGGGCCGAGAACCTGACCATCGAACCGGGAGCCGTGGCCGTCCTCGCGCGCGCGGCGGAAGGCAGCCTGCGCGACGGCCTTTCTCTGCTCGAACAGGCGATCGCTTACTCTGGCGACGCGGTCACCGACCAGGCGGTTCGCGAACTGCTTGGCGTCGTGGCGGAAAGCGTGCTCGACGACATGGTCGAGGCGATCTCGGCGCAATCGGCCGAGCAAGCGCTCGCCTTGATTCACCGGCTGATCCTCGACGGGCAGAATTTGCAGCATTTCTGCCGCGAAGCGATCCGCCATTTTCGCAATCTGCTCGTGGCGCGGGTATGCGGCGCGAATTCGGACCTGATTGCGGCGCCCGCGGAGGAGCGCGCCCGGCTAGCGGAACAGGCTGCGCATTTCGACGAGGAGGACCTCACGCGATTTTTTAGCATTCTGCTGGCGACCGACGACGATCTGCGGCGCAAGCCCGATCCGCGGCTACACCTCGAGCTCGGGCTGCTGAAGCTCATCAACGCACGGAGACTGGCGCCGCTCGAGGAACTCCTGGCGGAACTTCAGAGCGAGGCTCGCGAAGCGCCGCGGACCGCGGCGAAACCACCGGCCACGCCGCAACGTGGGATGCTGGCAGGGAAATCCGTCTCTCCATCATCCTCCGCGGCGGGCGCGGCGGCACAAATGGCGCCGGATCCAGCGCCATCACGTGCGCTAGCAAATCCAAATCCACCGGCCGCTGATGCGCCAGAAGCAACCACGGCATTTTCGCGCCCGGCAACGGCAGCGCCCATTCCAGCCTCGCCGCCACGAATCGTGTCGCGCGCCGCGGAAGGTTCGCCGAACGGATTGGCTTCCGCGCAAGTGGATGCGATCAAGGCTGCCTTGCAGAACCAGAAATTTCTCTGGTCGATGGTCGAACACGCGACACGATGGGAGATCGAGGCTGGCGAACTGCGGCTTTTTTTCCCCACCGAGAGCAGATCGCTCGCGGAAATGCTGCAGGCGCGCGACCCGATGGAACGATTGAGCACTGTCTTGAATCAAGTGGTAGGCCGGCCTCTCCGCGTCTGTGTTAAACTTGACGTGGCCGCGAGGGCAGCCGAGATGGGACGAAGTTCAGAGCTGCGCTCCCGGTTTGAAGAAGACCCCATCGTTAGGGCGATGCTCGAGAAATTCGGCGGACGGATTTCAAAGGTCAAGCGCCCGGGCGAGGAATAAAACAAATGGAAGTCAAAGCACTGCAGCAGATGCTCTCACAATTCCGGCAGGTGCAAGAGAAACTCGAGAAGCAGATCGGCGAGATTGCCGTGGAGGCGTCGGCGGGCGGCGGAATGGTCACCGTCAAAATGAACGGCCAAAAACAGCTCATCCACGTGGACATCGACCCGGAGATCTTCAAGAGCAAGGATCAGGA
>DATEHV010000036.1:0-273090 GCA_035279445.1 Candidatus Acidiferrales bacterium
CAACTGCGCCGCTGGGAGCATATCTACAACACCGTGCGTCCCCATCAGGCGCTGGGTTATCTCACCCCGCGCGAATTCCTGGACCGCTGGAGATCTCAACCAAAGAAAGCCGAGTGTCACTAATCATGTGGACGAGTACACCCCATTGACTTGAGCGCGTTGCGTTTGTTAGGATTTTCGAGCTGCTTGACCAGCAGCGCTTATCCAGAGTGGCTGAGGGGACAGGCCCTAGGAAGCCACAGCAACCTGGTCCAAGAACCAAGGTGCTAATTCCTGCCCAGTGGGGAGAGATAAGATCCTCAACTGACGCCGATTCTTCGGGGTCGATTGAAGATTCAACTCCCAAACTGTATTCCAAGGCGGCGCAGGTACGCCCCTCGGGGACGCCATGCGCTTGTCTAACTGAGCGCGTCGAGCTTGGGCGACGGCCTTGCTGCACCCGCAAGGTTCCCAACCTACGGAGCGCCAAGGGAGCGACACAATGAAATTCGCAACCAAGACGATTCACGCGGGCCAGCCTTCGGAACCGGAGACGGGCGCCCTTGTTGCGCCGATTTTTCAGACCTCGACATACGAGCAGGAGGCCCCGGGTCACGACAAGGGATTCTCGTATTCCCGCACGAATAATCCCACGCGCCAGCGGCTCGAAGGCGTGCTGGCGGAGCTGGAAGGCGTACAGCATGCGGCGGCGTTTGCCTCAGGGCTGGCGGCGGAAAATGCAGTTCTGCAGGCTTACCTGCGCCCAGGCGACGAAATCATCATCCCGCTCGACGTTTACGGCGGCACCTACCGCATTCTAAACAAGGTCTACCAGCCGATCGGAGTGGTTACCAAGCAGATTGACACGGGCGACCTCAAGGCGGTCGAGGCCGCGCTTTCTCCGCGCACACGTTTTGTCTGGATAGAGACCCCCACCAATCCGAGGCTTCTGATCACGGACATCGCCGCCATCAGCAAGCTGGCTCACGCTCGCAGTTCGTTGGTGGTCGTGGACAATACATTCGCAACTCCGTGTTTTCAGCAGCCGTTTCAGCTCGGCGCCGACATCGTCGTACACAGCGTGACGAAGTATCTCGCCGGTCATTCCGACACGGTCCAGGGCGCAGCGCTGGCCAGAGATCCCGCGGTTTTTGAACCCATCAAGTTTCTGCAAAACGCGACCGGAGCCGTTCCTTCTCCGTTCGACTGTTGGCTTACCATGCGCGGGTTGAAAACACTCGAGCTGAGAATGGAACGCCACGAGGAGAACGCAACCGCGATCGCGAACGCGCTGAACGGCCACGCGCTCGTCCGCTGCGTTTATTTCCCGGGCCTCTCGAGCCATCCCGGCCACGACATCGCGCGGCGCCAGATGACCGGATTTGGAGGGATGGTGTCGTTCGAGTTGAAGGGATCGAACGACGAGGTCGTCGCGTTCGCCTCGGGGCGGCGCTACTTCACTCTGGGCGAGAGCCTGGGCGGAGTGAAGGCCTTGATCTGCCATCCTGCCACAATGACGCACGCTTCGATTCCGCCCGAGGCCCGCGCAGAATTGGGCCTTTCGGATGCGCTGCTTCGCCTCTCGCCGGGATGCGAAAACGCAGAGGATCTCGTGGAAGACTTGCTCGAAGGGCTCGCGGACGTCGAAAAGGCTCGCGGTTTGCGCAAGCCAGTCGGTGTGACCGCCCGATAGGCGGACCGCAGGGCCGTCGTGGAGCGCCTGCGCCCGAAACCCGCTTCGTGCCAGCGGTGAAGCTCGAATAATTTCGCTCGCAATTCCCGCATTGCTCCCGAACCACTTTTCTCACCTCATTCGGTTTCGGTTTTGCTATCTTGGCAAACGGACACGGAGCTATCGACCTATGCCGATCCGCCATAACTGGACACGCGAGGAAATCCGGGAGATTTACCGGCTTCCTCTCCCGGAGCTTGTTTTTCAGGCGCAGCTGGCCCACCGCCAGTTCCACCGGCCTGAGGAAGTACAACTATGCCGCCTGCTATCGATCAAGACTGGTGGGTGTCCCGAGGACTGCGCCTACTGCTCGCAAAGCGCCCACTACAAGACCAGCGTGGTCCGCCAGGAACTAATGAATCCCCCGGAGGTGCTGGAGGCTGCTAAGCAGGCCAAGGCTGAGGGTGCGACGCGATTCTGCATGGGCGCCGCCTGGCGTCAGGTAACAGACGGCCGGGAGTTCGAGCGCGTGCTCGAGATGGTGCGCGGCGTCGCAGCACTGAATATGGAGGTCTGCTGCACACTAGGGATGCTCACTGAATCGCAAGCGCTGCGGTTGAAGGAAGCGGGGCTTACCGCGTACAACCACAATCTCGATACGTCGCCCGAATTCTACGGGGAAATCATCACTACACGAGTCTACGAAGACCGTTTGCAGACGATCGCGCACGTCCGAAAAGCGGGTGTCACGGTTTGCTGCGGAGGGATTCTGGGAATGGGCGAATCGGACGAAGATCGCATCGGCCTACTCCACCAGCTTGCACATCTCGATCCGCATCCTGAAAGCGTGCCCATCAACATGCTCGTCCCCAACGACGGAACGCCTCTGGGTGGCGCGAAAGAGCTCGATCCTCTGATCATGGTACGTGCGATCGCCGCGGCGCGGATTCTGATGCCGGAGGCCAGGGTCCGGCTGGCGGCCGGGCGGCGGGGCCTGTCTCAGGAGGCCGTGACGCTTTGTTTTCTCGCGGGCGCGAATTCCATTTTCACAGGCGAAAAACTTCTCACGACACCGAATCCGGGCGCGGACGCGGACCACCGGCTGCTCGAGAGCCTGGGCATGAGGGCCATGCGGGGCGCCTGAATTCACTCGCCCTCTTTCCCAGTCATCCGCGTTTCGTCAAACTTCGAACCAGGGAGCCGAAGGATGGATGCCAGGCGTGGCAAGGCCCGGGAATGCACTTGACTCGATGAGGGGTTGAGCATAAACAGAAACAGCGATGAACGGCAACAGCGATGACGCGTCCGGGGTCAAATCCCTCGTTGTAGGCATCGGGGGTACCACACGAAAGCCGTCGTCTACCGATCGCGCCCTCCGCATCGCCTTGCAGGCCGCGGAAGAGGCCGGCGCGCAGACACTCCTTTTCGACGGTGAATTTCTATCGCGGCTCCCCCATTTTGCCCCGGAGAATTGCGAGCGCACCAAAGAGCAGCGCCAACTAGTTGACACGGTTCGGAAGGCGGATGGCCTGATTGTCGCAAGCCCCGGTTATCACGGAGGCGTCTCCGGGCTCGTGAAAAACGGCTTAGACCTCTTAGACGATCTAAGCGAAGACGAGCGATGCTATCTCGATGGGCGGGCGGTCGGCTGCATCGCCACCGCTGCCGGCTGGCAGGCCTGCGTAAGCACTCTGGCAGCACTTCGCTCGATCGTGCACGCGCTGCGCGGCTGGCCCACGCCCTTCGGCGCGACGCTCAATACGACCGAGGGAAACTTCGACGCGGCTGGAGTGTGCACGAATCCAAAGGTTGCCGACCAGTTGGTCGCTGTCGGACGCCAGGTGGTGGAATTCGCCGAAAAGCACCGCCGAAAGTGAGCTAATGGGCCGATGCGGCTCGTCTCAAGCTCCGCCTGCATCTCCCGCCTCGACTGAGTTCGCCGGACTCGTGCACTCGAGAAGCGAGCCCACTCAAGCGAGCGTTGACGCCGACCTGTAGCTTCATTCATTACAGAGGCCGATTATCTGTGTCGTTTTCGGGCCCGTGGACCTGCCCTAACAGTCGGTGCCGACCTGAAGTGCGAAAGCCTCAAATTAACCTCGGCAGCACTTCGCAGCGCGTGACGCGCCCCGTGTTTCGCCGAGTTGCGACCTGAAGGAGGAGGAACGATCGAGGGTGACGCGCGTCACTGCATCGAAGGCCACAATTCGCCCAATCTCTCGCAGTGACCAGCCCCATGAAAGCCGGCGCAAGACCGACTGCGGAGAGACTGAAAACGATCCTCTTCGCCACTGATTTCTCGCCCTCCGCGGGACGAGCGCAGGCGTACGCGACCCGTTTGGCGACACGGTTCACGGCCAAGCTGGTCGTGATTCACGCTAAAGAAGCGCCGAATTCTGCGTTTCCACCGGAAACCTGGCGAATCAAGGACGATGCTGACGCGTTCCAAATGGAGGAGCTGAAGAAGTCGATCTTGAACTCGATATCGGGAATCGGTGTGGAATTCAGAACCGAGGAAGGAACCGCGTGGCAAGTAGTCGATTCGATGGTCGCAAAAACCGGCATTGACCTCATAGTTGTCGGCACGCGAGGTCGAACCGGAACGGCCAAGGTTCTGCTTGGATTTCAGGCGGAGGAGATCTTTCGCCGCTCTTCGTGCCCTGTGTTGACCGTAGGCCCGCACTCCCAGGAGACCGGGGATGGAAAGAACCCGTTGGCCGAGGTCTTGTACGCGACAGACTTCAGCCCGGAATCGCAGGCGGCGGTTAGCCGCGCCATCTCATTTGCTGTTGGGCTGCAGGCGCGACTCAGCTTGCTGCATGTGATCGAGCCGCAGAAGGCGGGCGGACTGGTGCAGCCGGAGGAGTTCGTTTCATCGTCCGAGCGACTCCTTTGCAGCTTAATCCCGGAGGGGGCTAGATTCTGGCAGTGCGCCCGGTGGGCCGCGCGAGAGTCGCGACGGGAGCCGGCTCTGGCCGAACCGATGTTTGCGGGTTGTTCACCTTCCGTCAGGCCTCGTCGAAATCACGGCTTCATTGTCGCAGACTTCCAGGTATCCGGCCCTGTGGTGCACGATACGCACACTTGTGACGTAAGTCACATTATTCTCCCAACCATTAGGGTAAAAACGAGCAGTAGATGCACGGAGCGGGCCCAGCGTTCTGTCGATCGATCGGAGGCAACGGCGAGGAGCGAAGCGCAAGCGAGGCGTCTGGGTGTTTCGCCACGCCCGCCTCACCAGGTGTGAGGTAGTTCATCGCCCGCCGCTGCCTCCGACGTTCAAGAGTCGGCTCGGAGGAATCGGGGGGCTAATTGGGTGGTTAAGAAAAACGACACTTTGAATCGCAGGAGCTCGGCGGGACCTGCCGAAATTCGGAGGAGGATCTGATGAGCAAGGACAATCGAAGGCCATTCTTCGGCATCAGTGTCGCGCTCGGCGTTGCGTTTCTGTGCGTATTCGCGGGATCGATTTATGTACCCAGCGCGCCGGCGGTGCCCAGCTACTCGCGACAGACGGGGTTCCCGTGCCGGTCCTGCCATGTCACGCCGCCGGAACTCACGCCTCTCGGGCGGGCCTTCAAGCTCAATGGCTACACGATTACCGGAATGCCGGTGACGAAGGCGGAGAAAACGTCCCGAGAGGCCGGACTGACTCTGCTGCAGACCCTGCCGCTCTCGGTCTTCTTCGACACGTCCTATACGCAGACCAACAAGGTCCAGCCTACCACTCAGAATGGCAGCTTTGAATTTCCGCAGGACGTGTCTCTGTTCGTCGCCGGTGCGTGGTCCGCGCACGTGGGCAGCTTCGTGCAGTTCACCTACAGCACCCAAGCAGACCACTTCAGCTGGGATCAGACCGACATTCGTTACGCCAACTCGAGAAAACTGGCCGGCAAGAGCTTGGTGTACGGCGTCACGTTGAATAACACCCCGGGGGTTGAGGATCTCTGGCATACCACACCGGCATGGGGCTATCCATTCATTGCGGATGACCAGGCCCCCACACCAGCAGCCTCCACCGTCGTCGATGGCACACTTGCACAGGACGTCGCCGGACTCGGAGCGTATGGACTGTGGAACGATCACCTGTATTTTGCCAGCACGATGTATCGCTCCGAGCACATCGGCCATAGCCAGCCGAATTCGGGGAGCGATGCCGGTGGCGCCGCGTTCAACATCCACGGCCTCGCGCCCTACTGGCGTGTGGCGTGGCAACAGACGTGGACGAATAGCTATTTGGAAGTCGGCAGCTACGGAATGTTCTTGAAGTCGACCCCGAACAGCGTCGTGGGCCCGCCTGCGGCAACGACAGGTACGCTCAAGGACGACTACACGGATGTGGCCGCGGATTTTCAGTATGATCGTACGATTCCGAAATACCACAACGACATCGTTTCGCTCCGCGGCATTTTCATCCACGAGAACTCGGCGTTGCACGCAAGCGCCAGCCAGACTCTCGGATTGGCAGGGCTCGTGCCGCACCATCTCAATACTCTCAAGGCGAACGTCGAATACCATTTCGGCGACCGCTACACCGGAACGTTCGGCTGGTTCAATACGACCGGGACCAGGGACACCACGCTTTTCGCGCCGGGCGCGATCAACGGCAGTGCGAACGGAAGCCCCAGGAACAGCGGCTACATTTTCAACCTGTCGTGGTGGCCCACGCAGAACATCGATCTCGCCGCGCAGTATACTGGCTACTTTACGTTTAACGGCCGCTCGTTGAACTACGACGGCTCGGGGCGAAACGCCTCCGACAACAACACGACATACATTCTCGCCCGTTTCGTTTTCTGATGCGCCGGGTTCCTGCAGCATCGGTGCGAGGAAAAGCTAACCGGAGTGCTACGAATCGATCGCAGACTTTGCAAAAGGAGCAGGGCTGATGACGAAACTCAACGCGGCATGTTTGGGCATGGGGGTGGCGCTGATGCTGGCTGGCGTTGGCGGCGGCGTAAACTCGAAAGCCGGCGCGGTCGCCCAGCAGGCTGCCGCAACGGCCTCCGACAAGGGTGACATCGCGGGTAAGGTCTTTTTTCACGGAAAGCCGCCTCAGCTGCGGCCGATCTTGATGGACAAGGACCCCGTGTGCGCATCCGAGCAGTCGGGCACGGTCCTGCCCGAGGACGGGCGCGTCAACGCGAACAGCACGCTGCCGGACGCGTTCGTATATATCTCGAAGGGCAGCGGAAATCTTTCTGCGGCCGCTCCCAGTGCCACCGTGACGATGATGCAAAAAGGATGCCGCTACGAGCCGCATGTTTTGGGGATCGACGTGGGTCAGCGGCTCACGGTCCAATCCGAAGACCCGACGACCCATAACATTCACGTGTCGCCGAAAAAAGGGCGCGACTGGAACGTAAGCCAGCAGCCGGGCTCAGATCCAGTGACCACGAGATTTTCGCAGCCCGAGATCATGGTATCGGTGCGTTGCAACGTTCATCCATGGATGCAAGCTTATATCGGAGTCGTGACGAATCCATATTTTGCGGTGACGGGTGACGACGGCAGCTTTCTAATTCGAGGAGTTCCCCCTGGCGATTACACGCTGGCGATCTGGACCGCGACGTTTGGCACCCAGGAGCGTCAGGTAAGCGTCCGCGCGGGCCAAGCCACGACCGCCGATTTCAACTTCGGCGGCCAGTAGCCCGCTGCGCCAGTCTCGGACTGTGGTGTGATTCGGGAACTGTCGAAGAAACCGACGATGCGAAACCCAGGCCATTTGTCCGAATCCGCGCGAGTAACCAGTCGAATGTATGGCGGAGAGGGTGGGATTCGAACCCACGGTTGAGTTTCCCCAACACACGCTTTCCAAGCGTGCTCCTTAAACCGCTCGGACACCTCTCCGTGCTGGCGGGCGTTCAGAAGCCTAACAAATTGGCGGAAGGCCGGCAAACAGCGGCATTCGCCGGGCGCGCTGCAGAGATCAAATCAAGATAATGTCTGCTACACTTTCCCGGGCTACTCCGGGGTAGTGCAATCGGTAGCACGCCAGCCTTTGGAGCTGGTTATCCTGGTTCGAGTCCAGGCCCCGGAGCCACTGACCTCACGATTCCACCTTCGTGGGACGCCCCAGCGGACGCGACCGCGTTGCAATCGTCGCGCCGTGCGCATACCATCGCGGCCGGGCACGGAGGATTCGCGCCTAATGGACTAAGCGCCGAGGTCGATAAAGGGGACGCAATCATGTCGGATTCCAGTGCCAAGCTGTCCGTAGAAGACCGGCTCGACATCATGGAGCTGTTTGCCAGGTACGCGTGGGCAATCGACTCGGGCGACGCCGAAGGCGTCTTGCGATGTTTCGCGGAGGATGGCTATCTCGACCATCTGTGGCAAGGAAAACTCCAAGGGCACGAAAAGATTCGCCGGGCTTTCGAAGAGTTGTGGTACGACCGGCCGAGCTGGTGGATCGGCCGCCAGCACCTCGCCAATCACTTTCTCATCGAGCGCGAAGGCGACGGAGCCCGTGTGAAAGCCTTCTTCTCGATTCTGCAGTACAACGTCGAGTACCGCACGAATTTCGTCTTCGGCATCGGAACGTGGGACAACTTCTGCGTCAAGCGCAATGGCGCGTGGGTTTTCCAGTCTCTCAAGGTGAACGCCTGGACCGACCGGAAAACCGTCTTATGGGTCGGCGACCCTCGCGCAGCGACGGATGGGCCGAAGGTGGCACCCGGCGCGGAGTCGTCGGCTGCAGCTTACGCGTCGCCGTCGTCCGCCGTGCGACCTAGCCGATAACCCACGCCCGGCACCGGAGGTGGGGCCGACCTCAAGTCCCTAGTTTGGCATGCTGGTCTGGCCGGCGGGGAAACGAAAGTTTGTACTATTGAAGCGGCTACGCGGCGGATGCGGGTTTTCTCGGCGCGGACTGCCCGTTCGTTACCAGGCGTGGTCGGCCGGCTTTGAGACACTCCGAGGCCCGACGTAGCAAAGTCTCAAAATCTGGAGCCGAAGCCGGTCGCTTCGTGATAGGAACCAGTCGTTTCAAAGGCGAACAGCTCCCCTACGCCGAAAATCCCGAAAAGAGGCGAGTCTTGTGCGCGGAGACTAGTCCCCGCGCGGCGCGCTGTCAAGTAATTTTAAGTCGTCACTTCCACTGGCTACGAGGGGTCGCGAGCTTCGCCTTAGCTCAACGGAAACTTTTCCAGAAGTGCGGGCAGAGAGAATACAAAAAGGACGCCGCTAAGAGCATAGGTACCAAGCGAAACCAATCCGAGAGGAAGAATCGCAAGAAGCACAGGGTCCCTGCGATGTCTGTAGAGGTCGAGCAGCGCAGATAGGGCGCGCGTCTGCATCCACATGGCAAGTGGCGCGTAGATCAAAATCGGCCACGCGCTCACCGGGCCGGTCGGCCCGAAGCGTGCCGCAGCGAGCACCGGAAATACCATGGAAACCGGTAAGAATGTCAGCAGGGCCGCCTTAAACCAGGCCATCTTTCGATCCCGCATGACTTCCAGAGTAGCTGAGTTTGTCGCCACGCACGCCACGAAGTCCTAGTACCTGCACGAAAGCGCCAATGACTCTTGCGCGCCACCCGCCGCCGGTCGAGTCCCGGCGGCGGCGACTCGTGTCACCCAGAATTGCAGTTCGACCGCACGGCGCGATCTTGTTGGACGTTTCCGAACCCCAGTGCCCATTTTTTCGATTCATCGAGTTGGCTTTTGGTGTATCGTAAACATGGATGCATCCTCCGCATCCGACCCGCTGCGCCAGCGGCACCCCGTACGAAACGGGGCATCCGGAGTCGACGTCGCAGTAAATTCTTCGGCGTTCATCCGACACATCACCTTTTGCGATGGTGAAATTCTCTCAATCGCCCAAGGCCCATCTCCCACGGAAGCCGTCGGGCTTTCACGCGGGACACAGGAGGAACCAATGAAGCGTCTTCTCGCTTTTTGCGCCGTGGCCGCACTTGCACTCGGGGTGACCCCGGCACTCTTAGCCCAGTCGAACCAGATCGTGCCTGGCACGCAGGTTCGGTTGACCTTGCTGAACGGGTTGAGCACGAGCGTGGCGCACGACGGCGATCCGTTCACCGCGATCGTCGCGGAACCCGTCTTCTCGGGCAGCGAGGTGATACTGCCGGCCGGAGCGAAAGTCCACGGCACGATTCGCGGCGTCGAGCGCCCGAGGATGTTCTCGATGTTTCGGGGCGGCGCGTCGATGAATTTGGCGTTCACATCCATCGAAGTAGAGAGCCGGATCTTCCCCGCAAAGATGAGCATCCTTTCCATCTACAGCGGCGGAGCGGACACGGTTAAGCGGCGCAAAGACCTGAAAACGATTGAAGGCGAGGTGGTCCAGGAGAATCACGGCGTAAAAGGTGATGTCGAAGCTGTCGCCATCGGAACCGCAGGCGGTTCGACCGCTGGCCTGATCTTCAGCCACGTCGTGCGAGGGACGGTGTTCGGCCTGGTCGGCAGCGGCGCCTATATCGCGGCGAAAAAGGGAAAAGAAGTCGAACTGCCGGCGCAGACGGGAATGCTCGTGCGCATGGATTCGACAATCTCGCTTCCGCCGGCCCTGTTGCACAACGCCGCTTACACGCGCCGAGGCGACTGAACGCTGGCGGCCGAGCGTTAGGCGCTGCCTCTGGCAGTAGCCGTCTGCTTGGTCGAGCGCTTCAAGAAGCGGTAGAGGCTGGTGCGGCCGATGCCCAACAGTTGAGCGGCGCGCACCCGATTGCCGTTGCACGTCTCGAGAACTCGCTGGATGTGGACCCGGCGCACTTCATTGAGGGGCAATGGCTGCCACTCGCGTGGCGGGCCCGCCGCAGAAGCATGTGGCTTCCGTAAACGCGCGGGCAGGTCGCTCTCATCAATGAAGTCGGCTCTGGCGCTGAAGGCGGCACCGGCGATTACATTCTCAAGTTCTCGCACATTGCCGGGCCAGTCGTATTCGGTCAACGCGATCTGCGCACGCCGCGTGAGGCCCTGCAATCGCGTCCCGTAGTCTCGATTGCACCTTTTCAAGAAATGCTGAATAAGGACGGGGATGTCGTCGCGGCGCTCGCTCAGCCCGGGGACTCGTATTTCGATCCCGCTGAGCTCATCGTAAAGATTCTCGAGAAAGCGGCCGGCGAGAACGTCCGCGCGAAGATCGCGATGGGTTGCCGCGACGATCCGCACGTCCGCCTTTTCCACCTCCCAAGCGCCGACTCGCCGGATTTCACGATTCTGGACCGCTCGTAGCAGTTTCCCCTGCGTCGCCGGCGATGCTTCGCCGACTTCATCGAGGAAAATCGTGCCGCTCTTCGCGAACTCAGACCATCCCGCCGTGCTCTCGGTGACACCCGCGGAATCTCCGGCGTGTCCGAAGGTCTGGAGCTCGAGCAGCGCATCGGAGGATGCGGAACAATTGCAGACAGCGAATCGCTCCTGAGCCACGGGACTCAGCTGGTGCAGTGCCCGCGCGACGGTCCCTTTGCCGGCGCCGGCCGGACCGGTAATCAATACGTTCGTGTAGTGCCGCGAAACCCTTCTGACCATGTCGAAAACGTCGATCATGGCCGGGCTTTTTCCCAAGATTCCTTCGCAGTGCATATTGTCAAAGAGCTTTTCTTGCAGGGCCCGAACCTCCGATCGTTGGGCGTAGACGCCGGCCAAATCATCCAGCGTCGTGGCCACACGAGCGACGTCGAGCGGTTTACATACGCAGTCGTACGCGCCGCGCTTGATCGCCGCGATCGCGGAATCGCTTGCGCAGGGTCCGCCGATCAGGATCACGCACACTCCGGGATCGTACTCGAGCACCTTGTCAAGAAACGTAAGACCGTCGATCCCCAACGTTTCGAAATCGGCCAATACTACGCGGCAGTCTCCGTGCGCGACATCCCGCAGAGCCTGTCGCGGATCGGCCGTGCCGATGACCTGGAAACCATACTTCTGCAGCTCGCCGATCGCCCGTTCCAGATCGTCGGGATGCCTGTCGACGACACGGACTGGCAAGTTCGCCCGAATGCTTGTGACTACTGAGTTTCCCATGCGGCTCCCGGAGCCAGGTTCAGGCACGGTACATGCCAGTGTGCAAACTCGCGCAGCGAAAGTTGGAATCGAATGACCGGCGTATAGAATTTGCACCATTGCGAGGGCGTAACACTTCTGATTTGTGGCCCTTAATTCAGATTCCGAGGAAACATTGGACGCAAGCGGAGTGGCGCAATACTGCGATCAGTGTCCGGGTGGAGCGCGCGCCGTTCCGAACCGGAACTGCAGTTTCAAAGAGGGTCGGGCGCGCGACTTGTGGCCGGGATGGGAATCATCCCCAATGCGAGCCCGGGTATAGGGCGGCGAGCGAAATTGTAAATATGAAATCGAAGATCTTGTCGTATAGCGCCCAGGCGAGCACGATTCCCATCATTCCGAAGCCTTGATTTTGAGTCCAGTCGAGAAATTTTAGCGCCGTGGGCTCGCTCATCAGCAGCGTGACGCCGGTGTGACCGTCGAGCGGAGGAATAGGCAATAGGTTGAAAGTGCCGAGAAGCACGTTCAGGACAAAGAGTATGCTCAGGAACGTCGCTGCGAATTCCGCCACGCCGGGGACCGCGGCCTCGGTGACATGCGTGAAACCGACGGAAGATGGCATTCGAAAGTAGCCGAGCAAGATACCGACGTGAATAGCCACCGCAGCTAATATTACCAGTGTGAAATTTGCCGCTGGCCCCGCCAGCGCCATCCACGCCGCGCGGCGGGGATAGCGGCGTTGCCAGGCTGGGTCGTACGGCGCGCTGGCCCAGCCGATCATCCAGTGCGGCGGGAGAATATACGTGAGAATTGGCACGACCACCATCCCGAAGGTGGAGCGGCGAATGTGCGGAATCGGATTCAGGCTCGCCTGGCCGCCGTGGAACGCCGTGGAATCGCCTCCGACGTGGGCGACGAGCGCGTGCGCTCCTTCGTGGCACGTCGTCGAAAAAAGGAACACGATGTACCAGATCGCGCCGAGTGCGATGAAATCGGGGCCCATGACGTTTGCAAGACTAATGCGGGCGTCGGCAATGCGCAAGCGCCCGGCGCTGTCTCGAACAAAATTCACGCCTGGACCACCGTCTTTCTCGGTGCAGACCGGTGTGCTAGACTCCGCGAAGCGGCCGTGCCGCACGAAAAAATGCGGCGCGGACCGCCGGTCGGTGGAACTTCGGGCTCTGTGCGACGATTCCCCGCAAACCCCGCCAGGCCCGGAAGGGAGCAACGGTAGCGGGTCAGCTTCGTGTGCCGCGGATCACCCGAAGTTCCTCTCACCGCGGCCGGACTGGTGCGAAAGGCCAGGAAGATCGTCGAATGAGCTACAAAGTCATCGCGAGAAAATATCGGCCGCAATTGTTCGGCGAGATCGTGGGACAGCAGCACGTCACGAGGACGCTCGCGAACGCCATCGAGTCGAATCGCGTGGCGCACGCCTACATTTTCTCTGGCGTGCGTGGCGTCGGTAAAACCACCGTAGCCCGCATCCTGGCGAAGGCACTGAATTGCGCCAAGGGCCCTGCGGCCGAGCCCGACGGTACGTGCGATTCCTGCCGGGAAATTTCCGCCGGAACGTCGCTCGACGTTCTCGAGATCGACGCAGCGTCGAACCGAGGCATCGATCAAATTCGCGAGTTGCGCGAGATGGTGCGCTACGCGCCCGCCTCGAGCCGCTACAAGGTCGTCATTCTCGATGAGGCGCACCAGCTCACCGATGAAGCATCGAACGCACTTCTGAAGACGCTCGAGGAGCCGCCCGAGCGCGTTGTTTTTATCCTCGCCACCACGCGCGCCGAGGATCTGGTTGAAACGATCAAGTCGCGCGCGCAGCTTTTTCAATTTCGCTCGCTCACCTTTCAGGAGATATCCGGGCAGATCGCGCGAATCGCCAAGTCCGAAAATCTCCGGATCGATTCAGGCGCCGTCGCCGTGCTCGCGCGGGCGGCCGAGGGCAGCCTTCGTGACGGCCTTTCGCTGCTCGAGCAGGCGATGGCCTATGCGGGAGATTCGATCTCGGACGCACAGGTGCGGGAACTCCTCGGCGTCGTCGCGGAAAGCGTGCTGGACGACCTCGTGGCAGCGATTGCCGCGCAGTCCGCCGAGCGCGCCCTCGGGCTGGTTCACCGGCTCATCGCCGACGGACAAAATCTGCAGCACTTCTGCCGCGAAGCGATCCGTCACTTCCGCAATCTGCTCGTGGCGCGCGTCTGCGGTGCCGATTCCGATATCGTGGCCGCGCCCGCGGAGGAGCGCCGGCGTCTAGCCGAACACGCAAACTCGTTCCATGAAGAGGACCTAACCCGTTTTTTCAACATCCTGGTCGAGACAGACGATGATCTGCGGCGCAAACCCGACCCCCGGCTGCACCTCGAGCTCGGCCTGTTGAGACTCATCAACGCCCAGCGGCTCGCGCCTCTCGAAGAACTCCTTGCCGACCTTCGGGGCGAACGCGACGGCGCACCTCAGGCAAACTCCCGCTCGGCTCAGTCCGCGTCGCAGCTGCCGGGCGCCGCGCCGCGCGCGGTTGCGCCGGGACAACCCGTATCCGGTTCTTCCTCCGCAGCAGCTGCCGCGCGGATGGCGCCCGTATCCGCCGCAACCTCTCCGCGCGTGCCATCGGCTTCGCCCGTCGCTCAGGGGCCACTTCCCGCGTCGCCGCCCCGCGTGGTTGCGCGCGCTGCGGAAGATGCCTCGAGCGGACTCGCTTCGGCGCAATTGGACGCGATTAAGGCCGCGCTGCAGGGCCAGAAGTTTCTTTGGTCGATGGTCGAGCACGCCACGCGCTGGGAGATCGAGGGAAGCGAACTGCGGCTTTTCTTTCTGTCCGAAAGTCGCGCGCTTGCCGAGATGTTGCAGGCTCGCGATCCGATGGAGCGTTTGCGCACAATCCTGCAGGAAGTGCTGGGCCGTCCGCTTCGTGTCTGTGTTAAACTCGACTCTGGGCGGGCAGGAATTGGTCGCGGTCAGGAATTGCGCGCCCGGTTTGAGCAAGATCCGATCGTTAGGGCGATGCTGGATAGATTCGGCGGCCAGATTTCAAAGGTCAAACGCCCGGGCGAGGAATGACCCATGGAAGTGAAAGCACTGCAACAAATGCTCGCGCAGTTCCGGCAAGTGCAGGAGACGCTCGAAAAGCGCATTGGCGAGCTCAGCGTCGACGCGTCGGCCGGAGGCGGCATGGTCTCAGTGAAAATGAACGGCCAAAAGCAGCTCACCGAAGTGCGCATCGAGCCGGACGTTTTCAAAACCAAGGATCAGGAGATGCTGCAGGAGCTTGTGCTCGCCGCCGTCAACGAAGCCACCCGGCGCGTGGACGAGGAGCTTTCGAAACAAGTGAAAGACTTGACGGGTAGTGTGCCGGGAATCATGGGCCTCAAGATCCCCGGTCTGTTCTAGCTCAGTCGGAGTTGCAATGCCTTCGCGGTGGCGCTTTCCGTTTCCTTCTTGTCTCGTTCGACATCCTCCTACCGCGCCGCAAAGCAAAAAAAAGAGGCGGGCTCCCCGCCGGAGCGTGCGCAGCGGTCCCGCCCCTTGTCGTATCCGTCGAAAGAACTACTGTGGTGGCGGGCCTCCCGCGGTACGGTGGAACAGCCCGATGAGCACCGTGCCGGTGAGTACGTGGCCGTCCATGGCCTTCAGCACATCATCGCGGCTAGCTCCCTTCTGCAGATCGAGCTTCGTGTCCAGCGCGAATAGTTCAAATGTGTAGTGGTGCACCGGTCCCGGAGGCGCGCACGGCCCGAAAAATGCGGGCTGGCCCGCGATGTTGTTCGCCTGCACTCCTACGGTCGAGTCCGCCTTCACGCCCTCGGGAAGAGAGGTCGCGTCCGCCGGTATATTGAAGATCATCCAGTGCGTAATGTCGTCGATCGATTTTCGTGCGTGCGCATCCGGATCGTGCAATAGCAGCACGAAACTCTCCGCGGTCTTTGGCGCGTTAACCCACTGGAGCGGCGGCGAGACCATCTTTGAAATTCCCGCTGCGCAAGTGTATTTTTCCGGAATCATCGCCCCGTCGGTGAACACCGAACTCGACAGCTGAAGTGGAGCGGGCGGCGGTCCGCCTCCGGGCGGTCGGCCGCCTGGAGGGCCTTGTTGCGCCAGAGCCGGAGCTGCGGCGGCTGCCAGCAAAAGCGTCACGATCGAGAGCGGTCTCTCAATTCTCATTCGCATTCCGTCTTTCCTCCCTTTTCCGCCCCGGAAGAATTCCGAAGACGGTTCCCCGAAACCTCGTCAGAAAGCGCACGATTGTAACTCCCGCGGAGTTGCGCGCGCAATAAAACATCCGAATGTGGGACGGCGCGCTGGCCCTTTGCGTTTCACGTATGGCGAAAACGAACGGGACTCTGCAATAATGAGCGGGCATGCCTGATTTCGCACCTTCCGTTACGAGACTGATCGACGAGCTGAAGCGCCTGCCCGGTATCGGGCAAAAGACGGCGCAGCGGCTCGCGTTCTATCTTCTGCGCGTGGACCGGGGACAGGCCCTGGCGCTTTCCGACGCGATCCGCGAAGCCAAGGACAAGGTCCGCGAATGCTCGATCTGCAACAACATTACCGATGCCGATCCGTGCCTGTTCTGCTCCAGCGCCACCCGAAGCAGGAACACGATCTGTGTGGTGGAAGAGGCAACCAACATCCAGGCCGTCGAGAAAACGCGGCAGTTCAACGGCCTCTATCATGTTCTCGGCGGCGCTCTCTCGCCGTTGCAGGGCATTGGACCGGACCAGTTGAAGATCAAGAGCCTCATCGAGCGGCTCAAAGGCGGCGTCGTTGAGGAAATCATCGTAGCCACGAATCCAACCGCTGAAGGCGAAGCTACGTCGGTCTATCTCTCGAAGCTTATCCGGCCGCTCGGAGTCCGCGTCACGCGCATCGCCATGGGGATTCCGGTTGGCTCGGACCTTGAATATGCGGATGAGGTCACCATGATGAAAGCGATGGAGGGGCGTCGCGACGTGTAGTGCAGCTCATTCTCACTCGCCCCACTTGTTTGCTTCCTCCGAAGGGCGTATACAAAACTCACGGACTGGCGGAGGTACTTTATGCCTTCACTCGACGGTTACATGGCTCAGTACGATCACGAACACGCGAACCCGTGGAACAAAGTGCTACACGGCATCGGAATCCCCATCATTATCGTGGGAGTCGTCCTGGCGCTTCTGACGTTCTGGCGCACCGGGCTCGCGCTCTTCGTCGCGGGATGGATCCTCCTCTTCGCGGGTCACCGCATTGAAGGCAACAAGCCCGCATTCTTTCAGGGCGTGATCTATTTCCTCGTTGGACCGATATGGATCGCCAAAGAAATCAAGGACGCGCTGTTTCGGACCTCGCACCGCTCGACCTCCGCGCCATAGCGCTCCCTGGTGCGGCCCAATGACGCCCGGACGGCGCATGAGCGAGGCCGACGGACCCGCATCGGAGGCCCCATTTTTTGCGGATTGAAGTTACCCTTTCGCACAGCGGTTCCAGGGCCTTCATCCGAGCTAAAGTGCAGGTGCTACCCTTGGAGCTTACCCTCTGGAGAAGAACTTGGTCGAGTCCGTGCCATCGGGTGACGTGGTAGAACAGAAGCGCCGCAGCACGCGGATCGTGCAGGCGGTGCCGGTCACTGTCGCGGGCGTGGATGCGCTCGGCCAGCCGTTCAAGGAACGCACCACGACCGTGATGATCAACTGTCACGGATGCAAGTACCAGTCGAAACACTACGTCCCGAAGAATTCAACGATCAAGATCGATATTCCTCGCACCGAGCCTTCCCTTCCGGCGCGCACCGTGACCGGCCGCGTCATCTGGGTCCAGCGACCCCGCGCTGTGCGCGAACTCTTTCAGATCGGATTGGAATTCGAGATCGCCGGCAACGTATGGGGAATCGCGTTCCCCCCCGAAGACTGGTTTCCGTACCCGGGAGACGAGGTGGCGGCCAGCGAGACCGTCTCGGACGTAACCCTCGCGCTCGAGTTTGAGCTGCCCGAAAGGAAAGCCGAGACTCCGGCGCCCGTTTCTGGCGCGGCCGCTCCTCCGCCAGCGCCTGCTGCGCCTTCCGGCGACGCCAAGATTCACGTCGTGCCCGGCCACGCACCGGCACCTGACGCGCTTGCGACCGCTCGCCAGATGGCGAAGATGGTCTCGGACGCAAAGGAAGCTCTCGACAAGACCATTCAGAAGGGCGCGCAATCGGCGATCAACGAGGAGATGACGATCGTCCGCCAGCAGCTCGACGCCCAGCTCCACGAGGCCGTCGAGCGGGCCATCAAGCTTTCCATGGAGCGCGTCTCCGAATCGACCGTAAAGCGAGTCGTCCAGCAAGCGGCGGACCGCACGGCCGCCATCGTCGAAGAGGCACGCAAGGCAAGCGACTCCACCGCGGCAAATCTGGACGCTAAAGTTCGCGAGGCTGTTCAGCAGGCGGTGAGCCACGCGGCGGAGCAGGCTGCGCAGAAGGCAGCGGAGCAGGCGGCCGCGCACAATCTAAAGCAGGCCGTCGAGGAAGCCGTGGATCGGGTCGTCTCGCAGCGCGAGGCTTCGTCGCCGTCGCTCGGAATTCTCGCTTCTCCGGAGGCGGCGCAGCAGCACCTCGACAAGTGGAAAAAGGATCTGGAAGAGACCGCGCAGAGCGTCCGGAACAGGACGATCGACGAGGCGCAGGCGGATGCTCATTCGGTAAAACAACGCTGGAACATCGAATTCGAAGCTGCCGTGACGGGCGCCTCCCAGAACCTCGGCGAAAAGCTCAGTGACGCGGCGCGGGCGGCGCTCGCCAAGGCCGAACAAGACATCGCCGAACGCCAATCGGGCGTGCGTGCCTCGCTCGACGAGGCCATCACGGACGCACAGGCCACGATTCAGTCTCTCGGCGCCGGACTCGAGCAGGAGCGCGCGCGGACGGAGGTGGCAAAAACCCGGATCGAGGAGACCGCCCGCCAGACTCTCGAAGAAACTCAGCGCCGCCTCGACGCGATGGTTTTCGAGCAGAGCGAGGAGTTGGGGCGAAAAGCGGACCGGGCCATCGCCGAGCGCGCCCAGCATCTGGAACCCGCCCTTCGCGATTCGGCGCAGAAGATCATCGAGCGGCTCTCCGGTGAACTCGACCAAAAGCTCGCGCCGAAGCTCGACGAGGCGCAAAGGACCGCATCAGAACTCGCCCGTGCCGGCGAACAAGCCGCCAAAATGCAGCGCGCCATCCAGGAGAGAGTCGAGCAAGCCTCCGACCAGGCCGCGCAGATCGAAGCGGAGGTCCGTGAACACGCCCGGAGAATCGCCGAGCAGACTGCGCAGATGCAGACGGCTGTCCGCGAGCAGGTGCAGCAGGCCTCGCAGCAGGCGGTTCAGGATTCGATCTCCCAACTGAGACGCGAGACCGCGAAGCTCCCGGCCGAGGTGGAGGAGTCAGCTCGCGCGGTTCTCTCGAAGGTCGAGGAGGAATTCGAGCAGAAGAGCACGGACGCAAAGCATGAAACCTACGAAGCGCTCTCGAAGGCGTCCGACTGGTATCAGAAGAAGGCGCAGACTACGATGCAATCGGCTCTCGAGAAAAGCGTCGAACAGTCGACCTCAACGTTGCGCAACCGCGCCGCTGAGATTTCGAGCCTGGTGGCGTCGGAACTCGATCACTACCGGCGTTCCTACGTGGATCACAGCCGGGCCGAGATCGAAGATGCCGCGAAAGACGTCGTGGACCGTGAGCGATCGAAGCTCGTCGAGAATGCCGAAACGGCGCAGGCGGGCTTTGCCGACCGCGTGCATCAGGTGACGGGTGAATCGCTTCGCCGCTTCGAAGACGCTTCGCGCCAGGCTCTGGAAAAGGCGCGCTCCGATATGGAGTACAACCGGGAAGGCTCGCTCACCGAATTTCAAAAGCGCCTCGAAGAAAAAATGCTGCAGAGCATTGAGCAGGCGCAGATCCACCTGCAATCGCAGTTCGGCCCGATGCTGGAAGCGCTCGAAACGAGCCGCCGGATGCAACACCAGGAATGGATGGAGCAGCTCAAGAAATCTACCGACGAGTCCATCGAGCAATACAAAGCGCGCCTGGAAAACGCTTCCAATTCCTGGCTGCTCGCGTCGGCCACCACGCTCGGACAGCACTCTCAGGCCGTTCTCGATACGCTCGCGAAGGCGGCCGAGAAGCGCATGCGAGAGAGCATCGCCGGAGTTTTGGCCGGCATGGGAGACACCCTGAAGGACCGGCTGCTCGGCATTTCCACCAATTTCAGCGCCGAGGGTGACGACGAAGATCCCCCAAAGAAGAAATAGCGGCCTTTCGTCGCCGAATCCATCGCAATCGCCTGTCTTCTGTTCTCGTCTGCGGCCTCCCGCGGACATTTCTGATTCCGCCCCAGAGCCCGATATAATGGCCGCATGGCGAATCGGTCATATTGGAGTCTCTGGTACAAGGAATTTCGTGAGGAACAAATTCTCGGGCGCTTCCGCGCGTTTCTCGAAACGGTTCCCTTTTCCGCCGCACGAACCGGATTCACTCACTTCACCATTCGCGCGGTGGATGCTTCCGAGCCGCCAGTCCTGGAGCAGGACCTGCGCGGGGCGCCGCTGGACGCGGGAAGCATAGTCGAGATCGCGGCCGAGCAGCTGCATTCCGATTGTTCGTACGAGGTTCGATGCTTCTGGGACCTTGTCACGTTCGATGCCACGGACGGAAAGTCAAAAATCGAGCCGCACGCGCTCGAAGTCTTTTGCCGGGGCGAGGACTACGAGGGCGGTTTGTGGCGCGAGGCTGGGCACCTCGAAGTGGACTTCGGATTCGAGCACCTGTTCACCGGCCACGCGGGCCTGCTGGGCATCGGGCTCGGTCCGAAGACCCTTCCGCAGAGTCCCGAAGAAGCGCGCTTTCTCGAGGCCATGGCGTGGCCCGAAAACCTGGAAAAGTATCAGGAAAAAACGCGCGAAAATATCCGGAAGCTTTTAGACTGGGTCCGTCGGGTCGAAGCAGGTTTGCCGCTCGAGCGAGTGCAGTTGTGGTCGGAGGGCGAAGCGGATTTTGAGGCGCGCCTCGAAGCAATCGTGGGGGCACGCTAGCCCGGAACAGGTCTTTCGCCAGCCTGCGTGAAGCGATAGAATTATAGACCTCCAGGTTGAATCGGGTGGGGTTGAAAGTTTTGCGAAGCATACCTGCCATTTCTGTGCGCTGCGCTGCAAACGGAGTCGAAACCGCGGTACCCGCGTCTAATACCTGCCGATGAGCGCCATCGCCCAGACTGTTACTGCAACTGCCCCACGGGCTGCGCGCCGACCTTCCGGTTGGGAACAACTCAAGGGACTCCTGCCGTACGTCTATCGCTATAAACGCATGGTCGCCATCGGAATGCTGGCGTTGGCGATGATGGTATTGACCGGCGCTCTGCCGCAGCTGATCATCGGCGTGATCACGGACTGCCTTCAGGCTGCTCCGCGACCGCTGGCGACCCTTTCGGGAGCGGCGCGGGCCGTGCTCCATCCTTTGTTCGTGCTCTACTCTCCGGTGAGCCGTCACGCGCTGGGACTCTACTGCATCATCCTGATTGTCGTAATGCTCGTGAAAGGATTCTTTTCATTCTGGTCGAGATGGATTCTCATTGGCGTATCCCGGGAGATCGAGTACGACTTGCGAAACGACTTGCTCGCCCGTCTCCTCACACTCGATCCGGAGTTCTACGCTCGGAACCGCACGGGTGACTTGATGTCACGGGTCACGAATGATTTGAACGCCGTGCGCATGGTACTCGGGCCGGGCATCATGTACACCGCGAACACCGTAGCCACGAGCGTTCTGGCGGTCTATTTCATGGCCAAACTTTCGGCTGGGCTTACTCTCTGGGTCTTGTTGCCGGTTCCCCTTGTCGCGGTTTCGGTGTGGTATTTCGGCCAGGTGATTCACCGCCTTTCCGAACAGATCCAGGCTGCACTCGGCGTCCTCTCTACGCGCGCACAGGAGAATCTCACGGGCATTCGAGTGATCCGGGCATATGCGCAGGAGAAGCCTGAAATCGAATCGTTCGATCGCGCCAACCGCGACTACGTGGACCTCAATATCAAGCTCATCGGCTCCTGGAGCCTCTTCTTCCCTGCTCTTTCGGCGCTCATTGGCCTGACGATCGTGATCTTGCTCGGCAAGGGCGGCCTTCAAGTCGTCGATCACCGGTTTTTCCTGGGAACGTTTCTGGCGTTCTATTCGTTCTTGATTCAGCTCGTGTTTCCCATGATCGCGATCGGCTTTGTGACCAATATTTTCCAGCGCGGGGCGGCCTCGATGGGCCGCTTGAATTATGTCTTGAACGCCCGCCCGAAGATCCAGGATGCCTCCGTTTCGCGCGCCGAAGTGCCGGCGAGCGGAGCGGGAGAAAACGGCCGCCCCCACCGGCAGGCTCGCGAAGAGCGCCTCGACTCCGATTCTGCGATTCGCGGAGAGATCGAATTCCGGCATCTTACATTCGCCTACCCCACCGGGCCGGATGGAGTCCCGGGCCCGGCGGTTCTGCGCGACATCAACCTCCATATTCCCGCCGGATCAACCCTCGCCATCGTCGGACCGACCGGGAGCGGAAAATCCACTCTGGCGGCGCTCGTGGCGCGACTTTGGGAAGCTCCGGAGGGAACGCTGCTTATAGACGGTCGCCCGATTCGCGACCATTCGCTTGAGAATCTGCGCCGCTCCATCGGCTATGTCCCCCAGGACACCTTCCTCTTTAGCGAAACCTTGCGCGAGAACATCGCCTTTGGCGTCGAGGCCTCGGTCGAAGAGCGAATCCTGGAGGCCGCCGAGATCGCGAGCATTTCGGCTGAGATCCAGGCGTTCCCGCACCGCTACGACACCATGGTGGGTGAACGCGGCATCACGCTGTCGGGAGGCCAGAAGCAGCGCACGTCGCTTGCTCGCGCGGTACTGCGCCGCCCCCGAATTCTGGTGCTCGACGATTCCCTTTCGAGCGTGGATACGGATACCGAAGAGCGCATCCTCGGCAGGCTGCGGGAGGTTATGCGCCAGCGCACCACGATTCTCATCGCCCACCGCGTTTCCACCGTGAAGAACGCCGACCAAATCGTCGTCATGCGCGAGGGGCGGATGATCGAGGGCGGCACGCACGAGGAGCTGCTCGCTCTCGGCGGCTACTACGCCGACCTTTACCAGAAGCAGTTGCTTGAGGAAGAGTTGGAGCGCGAATGAGCGATTTCCGAGAAGAAGAGAAGCTCGGGAAGTTCTACGACACTCAGCTCACGCGGCGCCTGGTGAAGTATCTCTGGCCGTATCGCTGGCAGGTCGTGACCGCCCTGTCGATGACTCTCGGCGTCGCCTTCATGGGCAGCGTGGGACCCTACCTCTTCCATCCCGCTGTAGACCATTACATCGTCCCGGGCATGAACGGTTTGATCTCGCGGCACGCCGCCGTCATGGGAATCGCCTGGCTCGTGCTGGCTTACCTCGGCTCACTGCTGGCCAACTTCGGCTTGCAGTACGCACAGGTGCGCATCATGCAGTCCGTCGGCCAGAAAACCATGTACGACATGCGCAAAGAGATTTTCGAGCACTTGCAGCGCCTGCCGATGAGCTTTTTCGACCGCAGTCCGATCGGCCGTCTCGTGACTCGCGCGACCACCGACGTTGACGCCCTCAATGATCTTTTTGCCTCCGGTGTTGTAGCCATGCTGAACGATTTCGTGCAGCTGTTTGGCTTGGCGATATTCTTGGTCGCGTGGCATCCGCTGCTCGGCCTCGCCACGCTCTCTCCGCTTCCCCTAATGGTCGTGCTCACCTATTTCTTTCGGAATCGCGTCCGCGACGCCAATCGGGGTATCCGGACGGCCATCGCCCGTATCAACGGCTTCCTTCAAGAGCACATCAGCGGGATGGCGGTCGTACAGCTCTTCAATCGCGAGCGGAAGGCGCGTGTGCAGTTCGCCGAGCTGAATCGCGTCCACATGGAGGCTTATAAGGACGCGATTGACGCCTTCTCTTTCTTCTTTCCCGGGGTCGAGTTTCTCAGCATGGGCGGCATCGCCCTGCTCTTCTGGGTCGCGGGCGTGCGCGTGATCGGCGGCACGATTGCGGTCGGCATCCTGATCTCGTTCATGATATATGCTCAGAGTTTTTTCCGGCCGATCCAGGATCTGAGCGAAAAATTCAACATCCTGCAGACGGCGATGGCCGCCTCCGAACGTATTTTCAAGTTGTTGGACGAGCCTCTGGCTGTCGTTTCACCCGCGCGCACCCGCGAACTTGCGATTCCGCGCGGCGAGATCGAATTCCGCAATGTCTGGTTTGCCTATCGCGGCGGCCTAACGCCGAAGGACGAGGATTGGGTGCTGCGCGACGTTTCCTTCCGCGTCGAGCCAGGCCAGACGCTCGCTATCGTCGGGCATACCGGCGCGGGCAAGACGACGATCATCCAGCTTCTCCTGCGGTTCTACGACATTCAGCGCGGCGAGATACTCCTTGACGGCCTGAATATCCGCGAAATGGATTTGCACGATCTGCGGCGCCTGTTCGGAATCGTGCTTCAGGATCCGTTCCTCTTCACCGGAACTCTCGAATCAAACGTCAAGCTCGGCACGGAAAGGATTGATCGCGCCGCCACGGACCGCGCCCTGCGCGAAGTCGGGCTCGGCTCGTTCCTGGATTCGATGCCACTGGGCGTCGAAACGCCCGTCAATGAGCGCGGCGGAACCCTCTCGGTCGGACAGCGGCAGTTGGTGAGCTTCGCGCGCGCCCTGGCGCACAATCCGAAATTCCTGATACTGGATGAAGCGACTTCCAGCGTCGATACCAAGACCGAACTGCTGATTCGAGAAGCGCTCGATCGCTTGCTCCTGGGGCGCACCGCCGTCGTGATCGCCCACCGGCTGAGTACGATTCAGCACGCGCATCGAATCCTCGTCTTCCACAAGGGGCGCCTCCGGGAACAAGGCTCGCACCAGGAACTCCTGGTCCTCCGGGGGATTTACTATCGCCTCTACCAGCTTCAGTACAAGGAGCAGGAAGTCGCCGTTTCCCTCCCCGGCGCGGCGCTGCCCGGATTCTCGCAGCCGCTGCCCGCGGATGATTGAGGCGGCGCCGCCTGCGCGCGATCCGGTTTCTCAACCTTCTCCGGTCCTGCTATCCTCGCTGCCGCGCATTCCCGGCCGGAGCCAATGACTCCACCTGAAATCCTGCTCTCCGCGGGCGAGGCCTCCAGCGACATGTACGCCGCTCGCCTCGCCATTGCACTGCGCCAACGCACGGGCGCGAAATTTTTCGGAATGGGCGGGCCGCGCATGGCCGAGGCTGGCGTCGAACTGGTCGCGGATTACCACGAGGTTGCCGTTGTTGGCATCGCCGAGGTGTTGCACATGATTCCTTCCGTGGTCCGGGTCCAGCGGCGCCTGGCGCGCGAAGCGGTCCGGCGGCGGGCGCCGCTCGCGATACTCGTCGATTCGCCCGGCACCCACCTCGGCGTCGCGCGGCGCCTGAAGTCTGCCGGAATTCCGGTCGGCTATTTCATCGGGCCGCAGGTCTGGGCCTGGCGCGCGGGCCGCTTGCGGATCGTCAAGCGCCGAGTGAAGCGCATGGTCGTGATTTTTCCGTTCGAGGAGAAGATCTACCGCGATGCAGGCGTACCGGTGAATTTCGTCGGGCATCCGCTGGTGGACGTCGTGCGGCCCACGATAACTCGTTTGGAGTTCGCGGCGAAGCACGGGCTTGCGCCCGACCGGCCTATCGTCGCGCTGTTGCCCGGCAGCCGCCGAAGCGAACTCGCCCGGAACTATCCGCTGGTCCTCGCGTCGTGCGCGCAGCTCGCACGGGAGATCGGGCCGAACTCGGGTGCGCAGTTTGTCCTGGCCGCGGCGCCGGGCGTCGGAGATGTGCCGCTCCCCCGCGGAGGCCGGGGCTTTGGCCTCGCCGTGAAGCGGGTTGAGGGGGCTGCTTACGACGCGATCGCAGCCGCGGATTGCGCGATCGTGGCGAGCGGCACAGCCACGGTCGAAGCCGCCCTGCTGGGAACGCCGATGGTTGTAGTCTATCGCGTCGCACCGCTCACGGCGTACATCCTCCGGCGAATGGTGCACACACCTTTTTTCAGCATGGTGAATCTGGTGGCGGGAAGGCGCGTGGTCCCCGAGTTGATTCAAGAGGGCTTCACGCCTTCCGCCGTCGCATCCGAGTTACGCCGACTTCTCGAGTCGAGTGCAGCCCGCGACGAGATGAAAACCGGCCTTGCGGACGTACGCGCTCGGCTTGGCTCCGGAGGCGCAATCGAGCGGGCAGCCGAGGTATTCGCCGCGATGCTTCCGGCCTCTTAGCATGGGCAACTGCAGGGGTTTATCTGGTATCTTAACTAAGCGGAAGATAATCTCCCCTTTTCGAGAGGATTTTTGCTTGCTCAAGATCAATCGATTGCCAGCGGCCATAGCCGTTTGCCTTCTGACCGCAGTCTCCGCAGCGGCGCAAGCGCCGCACACGTTCCCATTCCGCGCCACGAACTACGACGTAGAAGCGATTCTCCACCCTGAGAATCAGACGATACAGGCCCAGGCCAAAGTAGATTTCGTCACTGAAGAGGTGGCGAAAACGCTGCTTGTCGAATTGCACCCGGACCTGCGGGTTAGTTCGGTCAAGATGGCCGGAGGACCGCCACTGACTTTCGCGCGCGACAGTAACTCGCCTCTGCTGCTCAGCGTCGCTCTTCCGGGCGCTTCCACGCCGGGAAAACAGGTCACGCTCACATTCGAATACAGCGGTCCGGTTTCGAGCGAAGAGGATAGCCCGACGAAGGGGCTGCGCCTTGCTTCAATCGACAAATCGTCCGCCTATCTCCTGTTGCCCGCCCGCTGGTTTCCTTTGACCGACTATCCTTCTAACCGCTACACGGGCACGTTTAATCTCATCGTCCCGAACAATATGATTGTCGTCGGTACCGGCAAATCGGAGGCTCCGAACATGCGGCCCGGAATCGGTGTGGGCGCGCAGGGTCAGGCGTCGTATGTTTTCCACTGCGAACAGCCTGGGCCGGTCGGATCGTTTGTGGCCGGCAACCTGCAGCTGTCGCCGGTTTCCGCGGAGGGCTATCAGTTTTCCGTTTACACGCCGCCCCCTCAAGCCGCGACCGCGGCAGGCTACGGAAACTCGCTCGGGCAGATCGCCACCTATTTCTCCGACACGTTCGGCGCCCTCGGATCTGCGCCGAATTGGACTGTCGCGCAGCTTCCCGATGGCACCGTCGCAGGATACTCGGCGCCGGGCCTGCTACTGATCAGTTCCCGCCAATGGACCCCGAAGGCAAACGACCGCATTCTTTCGCAGCTTGCGGCTGGCCAGTGGTGGGGTTATCAGGTTCTGCCGGCCTCCGCTGCGGACGTTTGGATCACCGACGGCCTTTCGCGCTACGCGGAGGCCATGTACGCCGAACAATCCGGCGGTGTTGCCGCCCTAAATCGGGCGCTTGACGACTTCGCCGTCGGCGCTCTGATGTTCGAAGAGTCGACGCCGATCGCTCAGGCCGACCGCCTCGGAGCATATTCGGACCAGTACCGCTCCATCGTCGACGACAAGGGTGCCATGGTTTTTCATATGCTTCGCGCACAATTGGGCGACGACGCCTTCACCGCCCTCCTGCGCGACTTCTACAAACAACATGCTGGAAAGACGGCGACCATCGACGATTTCGAGAAGGCCACGGGAGCGCGCGCCCCAATCCCCAAACCGGGCGATCCCCCGCTTAATCTCGTTTCGTTCTTTTCGCAATGGCTGGATTCGACGGGCGTCCCGGAATTCACTCTGCAGTACATCGTCTATCGCACGCCCAAGGGATTTCAAATTATCGGGAAGATTCACCAGGACCTCGATACGTTCCGCATGCCCGTCGAAGTCAAGGTCGATACCGAGGGCAACCCTGAATTCAAGAAAATCCTCGTAACCGGCACCACATCGGAATTCGATCTGGACACCTTCGGGAGGCCAAAGCCGAACGGCATTACGATCGATCCCAATAACAATCTCCTCAAGTCGAGCCCGCGCCTGCGCGTCCGCGCCACGATTGCGCGGGGAGAATCGCTGGCCACACTCGGGAAATATTACGAGGCGATTCAGGAATACCAGCACGCCCTAGACGTTCAGCCGACGAATTCCCTCGCGCACTTCCGCATGGGCGAGGCGATGTTCTATCAGAAGAACTACCAGGCCGCCGCCAACGCGTTTCGCGCCGCCATCGGCGGCGATCTCGATCCCAAATGGATCGAGGTGTGGTCGCACATTTACATCGGGAAGATTTACGACGTCCTGGGACAGCGCGAGCGTGCCGTGAACGAGTACAACCTTGCCCAGCACAGCAAGGACGATACCGCCGGCGCGCAAGCCGAAGCCGCGCGCTACATGCAAAAACCTTACAACCCCGAAAACCCCGCTCCTACTCCCACTGCAACCGGCAGCGGCAATCCCGCTCAGGCTGCCCCGCCGGCGAGCAATCCCCCGTCTGACAAACAGCCGGTGCTCAAGAGACGCACCGACAGCAACTAGTATCCGATGCGCCAGGGAAATGAGCTAGGCGGTGTCTATTGCGCGGATCTCGGCGAACGCCTTTTCAAAAACGCCGAGAGCCTCTCTATCAAACAGTACGAAACAGACTTTCTGGATTGAAGTTGGGCCCTCGAAGTGTTTCGCCGTCTCCCTTAGCATGATTTCGGCGCACTCCCGCATGGGAAACCCGGCGATGCCCGTACCCACGGCGGGAAACGCAATCGTCTTCAGTCCATTTTGCGCGGCAATTCGAAGCGCGTGCGCCGTCGAGCTGCGCAGCGACTGCGCGGACGTGGGCCCGCCCAGCTGCATGCTGGCCGCGTGAATCACGTGGCGCGCCTTCAGGCTTCCGCCCGATGTGATCGCGGCGCCGCCCACCGGAACGGTCCCAATTTTGTCGCACTCGGCCTGAATCCGCGGGCCGCCCTTGCGGCGAATCGCTCCCGC
The DNA here is from genome assembly GCA_035279445.1 of Candidatus Acidiferrales bacterium. Lineage (GTDB taxonomy): Bacteria > Acidobacteriota > Terriglobia > Acidiferrales > UBA7541 > Palsa-295. The sequence goes on from DATEHV010000036.1 coordinate 28,547, forward strand.
CACACCGCCACCAAGCTGGAGATCGTTGTTGGCAGCATTCACGATGGCGTCCACATCCATTTCGGTGAGGTCACCCTGGCGGATTTCGATCCGCTCATCGAGGTTCATCGAAGGAGTCGTCTCCTGAGCGTTGGTGACAACGCCTGCTTGTGCGCCGCCTGTGCCGCCTATAACCGTGCGATGCCGTCCTCGTCGAATCCCACCACAACTCGCCCTCCGGCCACGACCACCGGCCGGCGAATCAAGTTCGGCTCCTTCGCCATCATCCGGATTGCCTCGCGTCGCGAAGGCGGACTTTCTCTCATTTTCTTCCGCCGGAAGAGCTTGTTGCGGCTATTGAGGAATTCGGTGTAGTCGCGATTGCCGATCAGCTTCTCAAGCTCCGCTGCACTGAGCCGTTCCTTGGCCAGGTCACGAAAATAGAGCTGGAATCCCCGCTTCTCCATGAACTTCCGCGCTTTCCGGCACGTGGTGCAGGTAGGTTTATGCAGGAACTGAGCCTACTTTCCAGCCCTCCGCGGCCTTTTCGCATTTTTTCTCGTCGTTGCCGGCATTCCTTCTCCCTCTTAGTATCTCGGCACGAGCGGATCCACTTCCACCGCCCAGCGGTCAATCCCGCCGGACATCGACCTCGCGCCTTTCACTCCCTGCGACCGCAACCACGCAGCCGCATCGAGACTCCGCATCCCATGATGGCAGAACAGCACGATCTCGCTCGCTCCCGCCAGGCTCGAAAGTTTGGCCGGAATCTCGCGCAGCGGGATCAGCACCGCTCCCTCAATGCGCGCGGTCCGGTGCTCCCATCTCTCGCGCACGTCCACCAGCAGAAATCCCTCCCCGCGAGCCGCAAGCTCTTCCACGTCCCGCGGCGCAATTTCAATGTTCGCGAACAGATCGTCTGCCATCGGCGCGATCGGCCTCGGGTCCGGTGGTCGGCGGCGTGTGTCTCAATGCCCGCGGAAATTCGGCGGACGCTTTTCGAAGAACGCTGCCACTCCCTCGGCGAAGTCTTCGGAATGGAAACAGTGAAGCTGCAAGCGGTTCTCTTCTTCGATCACCATTGCCAGCTCCTTTTGCGCGTCGCCGATCATGGTGCGTTTTACGTCGCGGAACGCCAGAGGCGGCGCCGCCGCCATGCTCGCCGCGAATTTCCCGACCTCCACATCGAACTGGTCATGTGCGTAGACACGAAACACGATTCCGATCCTGCATGCTTCTTCGGCGGTTAGCGGCTCAGAGGTGTAGAACAGCTCCGAGGCGCGCGACAGCCCCACAAGCCGCGGCAGGAAAAACGTCGCCCCCAGATCGGGATAAAGCCCGAGCTGCGCAAACGCCTGCTTAAACATGGCCTGATCAGATGCGATCCTCAGGTCGCAAGCGAGCGCGAGACTCATCCCTCCGCCGGCCGCGGGCCCGTTCACTGCCGCGATTACCACCTTGGGCATCGACGCGATGGCCAGGCAGATTTCCTTGCCGCTCTTCAACAGCGCCTCAAAATCGCCGACCGCGCCGCGCGTCCTTGCGTCGCGCAGGAAGCCGACATCGCCGCCCGCACAGAAACCGCGCCCCGCGCCCGTGAGCACGACCGCGCGCACGGATCGGTCTTCGCCTGCTCGAAGCAGCGAATCCACCAGCGCGCGGGACAATTCCAGATTGAGTGCGTTCAGCTTCGTCGGCCGGTTGAGGCGCAGGGTCATCACCGAGCCCGAGCGCTCCTCGAGCACCAGCGAAGCCGCGGTTTGTCGGGTTACGCTCACCACCACTTGTTACTCCAATCGTTTTCCCGGAGGCTCCCTAGTCTCTCAAGCTCTTCAAAAGCGCGGCCAACTTCTTGAAGTATCGCTTCTTCACGCTGACGCTGGTTCCGGCGTTCTGCCCGCTCGTGGAAGGCAGGACAAACACGTGCGCTCCATAGAGCCGCTCCTTCTGAAGGCCGAGCTTGCAGGGGCGCCCCGTGAACTTCTCATAGACCATCTTTCCGTTGAAGGCAATTACGCGCGGGTGCAACTCCTCGAGCTTCTGCGCCAGCAGAACCCGGCCCTCGGCGAATTCCCGCCGCTCGATTTCTTCCACTCCGCGTGTCGGGCGTTTCACCAAGTCGGTCATGCCGATTCCGAATTCGACCAACCGGCGGTCGTCCTCGTACCCGAGCGGCTCCGGGATCACTCCAGACTCGTACAGAATCGGCCAAAACTGGTTGTTGCGCCCCGCATAGTAGTGGCCCACGCGCGCGGAGCGGTCCCCCGGATTGGCGCCGACCAGGATCATTTTCATCCCTTTGCGCAGATAATCGGGCAATGTCCGCATCGAATTGCTTGAACTCTCCGGGCCGGTTCGCCCGGTATCATAATACATTCGCGGCAGCACAGCCGCGAAAGCTGTGCTACCCTTTCCCGTGGAAAAACTCTCGATGAACTCTCCGAAACTGGATTCCATAGAGCGCCGTCCGCTTCCTTCCCACGTGGTCAAGGACGACGAGCCCATCCTGGTCGCCGCCGCGAAGGCCGGCGATATCTCTGCCTTCGAAGCGCTGGTGGGCCGCTACGAACGCAAGATTTTCCGCCTCACGCAAAACATCACTCAGAATAAGGAGGATGCCGAAGACGCCATGCAGGAGGCGTTCTTGAAAGCATTCGAGCATCTCCAGGGATTCGAAGGTAATTCCCGCTTTTATACCTGGCTGGTGCGCATCGCCGTGAATCAGGCGCTGATGAAACTCCGCAGGCGCCGTCCGAATCTGGTCTCGCTCGACGAAGACGTGGACACGGGCGAGGACATGATGCCGCGCGAGGTGGAAGACTGGGGCCCTTCTCCGGCCGACCGTTTCGCGCAGACGGAACTCTCCGGAATCCTTTCCAAGGTCATCGCAGAGCTCGACCCGCCGTTCCGAGTCGTTTTCCAGTTGCGGGACATCGAAGAATTGTCTACCGAGGAGACGGCGGACGCCCTGGGGCTTTCCGTACCGGCAGTAAAATCGCGGCTGCTGCGGGCGCGCCTCAAATTGCGCCAAAAACTGAACCAATACTTTCGGCGAGGGGGAAATCCGTGAAGTGTAAAGCGATCATCAGCGAACTCGCGGACTATCTGGACGAGGCGCTTGATCCGATTTTGCGCGCCTCGATTGAAGAACACCTCGGCAAGTGCAAGGACTGCCGCGTCGTCGTAGACACGACCAAACAAACGATCGAGATTTTCTGCAACTCGGAGCCCGCGCCTCTTCCCCAGACGACCCGCCAGCGGCTGCACGAAGCCCTCGCCAAGCATCTTCGCCGCGCCCGCGCCTAGCCCTTTCGTCCCTCGGCCGACCGGACTTACTTCACCCACATCGCCACGTCCCGCCCCACACCTCGATCCCGCGCAATTTCGTAAATCTTGCCTCCAACCACGATGTCCTCGATGGCGATTCCATTCGATTTGAATAGCGTAATCTGGCCTGGGCTCGTGCGGCCGGCGGAATTGCCGGAAACGATGTCCGCCAGTTCGCGAACACTCGCCCACCGCGAGGAATCCGCACCGAAAGCCTGAATCAGGTCTCCGGCTTCGATTTTCGATTGCTCCACGGAATCCGCCGCGATGACTTCGCAGCGGCCGATCGCCTCGGCGTCGAGCTCGCGCTTTTCGGCGAAATTTACTCCAATCGCGTTGATATGAGCGCCGCGCTCAAGCCACCGGCCCTCCACCACCGGATTTACGGACGTCGTCGAAGTGATCACGATGTGGGCGCCGCGCACGGCCTGCTCGGCAGTAGGAACCGGCGTCACCGAAACGCCGAGGCGCGCGGTCATGTCTATTGCGAACTGTTCGCGCCGATCCACACTGCGGCCATACGCGCGGATGACCTTGAGCTTTCGGGCGCGCGCAACCGCCTCGAGTTGCGTGCGCGCCTGCAAGCCCGTGCCGACGATCCCCGCGGTGCGCGCATCTTCGCGAGCCATCAGCCGCGTCGCGACTCCGCTTGCGGCTCCGGTGCGCATCTGCCCGAGATAGTCCGCCTCGATCAGCGCCAAAAGTTCGCCCGATCGCGCATCGAATAGCGGCACGAGAAATCGCGCTCCGTTCGGCGATACCGTGTAAATCTTCAGGCCCATGTATCCGCCGGCCGCATCCGACGCGGCCATGTAGTGCATGTAACCCTTTCCCGCCATGCGCAGCCTCTGGCGCGATTGGCAGACGCCCGTGCCGTCGGCGAGCCGGCGGAACGATTCCTCCACCAGTTGAAGCGCCAGCGGCATTGTCAGAATTGCTTTTACATCTGCTTCGGTCAGCAGCAGGGGCATTGGATTAACCTCGTCTTAACGGAGAAAAAGCGCGCAAAAGGAAAGTATCAAAAGTTGAGGCGATAGCGAAGCACGCGCGCTTCCGGCGCATCCAAAACCAACAGCTCTTTCCGAGGGCTCACGGCGATGTCCGGCGCCGAGCGGTTTGCCTGGCCAAGTTCGGAGGCGAGATCGACGTCGAGCTTCGAGCTGCCGTCCACCGACCAAACATGCAGCATGCGCCCGTCGGCGTCCATCGCGAGGATGTAGCCGCGGGCAACGGCGAATTCGTCGCTTAGCCTTCGGTCTTCTCCCGCTCCGCTCGCGTCGACGGAGGTCTCAAAATGCCCGTCCTCGGTGAAGCGCAGGATGCGGTTCCCGGCCGTATCGTCGACGTACAAGTATCCGTCCGGGCCGACGGCGATCCCTTCCGCCCGGGGTTTGATCGTTGCATTCGGCACGCTTGCTGCGGGCTGCCAGTTTCTCAGCAGTCTCATGCGCGGAGTGAAAGTGAACACGTGTCCGGCGTTCGCGTCGAGAATATGAATGAGTCCGTCTTCGCCCACCGCCACGCTCAGGTTGTTTTCGGGGTTGGGCCGCGTCCTCAGTCGCAGCTCGTGATACCGATCGCCGCCGGGAAAGAAAATGAACGTGCTGCTGCGGCCGGAGTCCGTGACGTAGATGGCCCCTCCGCTGTCCACGGCGATCGACTGCGGGTGCTTCAATACGGGTTCCTGAAACGAAAGCAGCGGCCTGCCTTCCCAGCTGAATTTGTCGACAAAGCGGCTTCCGGCGTCGGCGAGGTAAACATTGCCCAGCGAATCGGTCGCGATGCAGGTCGGCTCGTCCAACTGGCCGGGACCGTCTCCCTTCACGCCCCAGGCACCAATATAGGCAACCGACAGCGTCGAAGACGCCGCCTGAGCGTGGATATCGGCTTGCGAGCACCCTCCCAGCGAACAGCAAAGCGCGAGCACGCCGGCAGCCTCGGTGATTCCGCGCCGAGTGCGCATCCGAGCCGATGCGGCCGGCTTAATCCGCCCCATGGTTCCGCCTATCCTGCTGTGCCGCACCCGGTTGGCGCACCCTTCGCACCACCGTTTGGTGCATTTGATAGCTCCGCTCAACCCGTACCCCGCTTTTCCAGTCTTCAAACGCGAAGGTTACATCGCCGCCAGGCCCCGGCGGCGCCAGTTTGATCGGCAGCTTGCCGCAGACGTCGCTTTCGACGAAGGCCGTCTCGTATCGCTGCCTCTGCCTGCCCCACGTGTAGACGCGCATCAGCGTAAAATCGCACGGTTGTCCTTCGGGCCCTCGGGTCCCCAGCAAAAGGTATTGCGGCTTTGCGTTGCCCGACGAGTCTGCGGCGCGATTGAGCTCGAACCATGCCACGATGTGCAACCCCGCCGAACTCGCGTAATCAGGCAACGGCGCGGGAACGTCGAGATCCACAAACCGGCCGAGGATCCAGCCCGCGACCGTCGTTTGATCGGCCGAATGCGCGCGCACGAACCACCAATCTTCTTTCCTTGGCTCCGCCGGAGCAGCCGTCGCGGCATTCTCAACCGCCGCAGGCTGCACGACCGGCACCTCGACAGCCTGCCGCTCGAAAAGATCCACGGCTACGCCCTTGCCCAGCTGTCGGACTCGCGGCGCATTGCGGCTGGGTTCAACGTGAAGATTGCTGATCACCCGCGTGTGTCCGTGCGCTTCAATGGGCAATTCCTTCGTTCGCGAATCGAGCTCCTGAACCTTTTGCCACAGGTCCGCCGAAAGCAGGTCCCCCTGGGTCATCCAACCGGTCTCGCCCTTCGCCGTGCGGACTCGTATCTGCTGCTGAAGATGACCAAGCACATCGAGCCGATCGCCATAGTTCAACGTGGCGATGGGTTCGCGGATCTCCGCGCTCGTGTTCCACAAAATCACCTGCCGGCTGCCGACGTAGGCGACTTCGAGCGGCCGTTTCGTGTGATGAAACCGCAAGTAGAGGGCGAAACAGATCACCAAGACGAGCCCGAAGCCCAGCAGCAGCTTTCGCATCAGGATCGATACTCGAACGCCAATCTCACCGTAAACACTGATTTTACACCATCGCACGCTCCCATCTCCGGGAAGGTGCGGGAAAAAACGCTCGATGTGCCTGAAAAGATGCGTGCCGGCCCTGTTCTGCTACAATCCCGCACGGCCGCCGCAGTCTCGCCAGTTCCGCTGGCCAGGAGAATCCGGATGCAGAGTCTCGAAAGACTGAAACCGCTCGCGCTGCTGCTCCTACGCTTAGCCGTCGGCGTGATTTTCATCTATCACGGCTACCCAAAATTGTTCGGGCACACTCGGGAAGCCGTTCAGGGCTTCGTGCACATGGGTTTCCCGGGATACTTCGCTTACATTTCGGGCGTGATCGAATTCTTTGGCGGGTGCGTGCTTGTCGTGGGACTCTTCACCAGAATCGCAGGGCTGCTGCTGGCCGGTGAAATGGCCGTGGCGCTCTGGAGGGTGCACAACCTGATTTCCAATCCCCTCTCCGTACACAACTACGAATTTCCCCTAATGCTCGCCGTGGGGGCGTTTGCGCTGGCCACACTAGGCCCGGGCGTCATTTCGTTTGACCAGGCGATCTTCCGCGAGGGCGGCTCCTTCGGCCGAAAACCCAAGAGCAGGGCGTGAGCTTCGCCGAGGGGAACTCTAGCGCTACGCAGTCTGCGTCGAACTGGGCGCTGCTGCAGACGGCGCGGGTGCAGTCGTGGGATACGGCGCACGCGGCATCACCAGCCACGCCACAAAGTAGCCCACGAATGCAGGGACCAGCGGCACCGGCATGAGCACCAGCAGCACCCAGATCAGCCGGACGAGCGTCGAATCGATCTCCAGATACTCTGCCATGCCGCCGCAAACACCGGCGATTTTGTAATCGACCGCAGAACGCATCAGTCGCCTCGACGCGCGCGGCGGGCCCTCCGGCACGACATGCTGTCGCGCGCCGCAGAAGTAGCAAAAATTCGAGTAATCCGCGAGTTCTCTCTGGCAGTGACTGCAGGTCATGACCCGAACCTCCCGTTGCCGGAACGTCCCTCCCGCGCTTATCCTGTTATACGAGCCCAGCCCCCGAGAAGTTCGACGGCGGCGGTCAATACGATGCGAGATCGCGAACCGCGCGGACAATGTCTCCGGTCTGCGGCAGGATCGCGTCCTCCAGCGTCGGGTGATAGGCGCAAAACGTATCGGTCGCGGCGATTCGCCGCACCGGAGCATCCAGCTCGCCGAAGAGCTCATCGGCAATCCGCGCCGCGATTTCGGCGCCGTAGCCCCACGAGCGCATGTCTTCATAAGCAACGATCACACGGTTCGTTTTGCTGACACTGGCCGCAATGCCTTCCCAGTCGTAGGGGCTGAGCGACCGGAGATCCACAATTTCTGCGGAAACTCCTTCGCGGGCCAGTTCCGCCGCGGCAACTTCGGCACGGTGCACCACCGCGCCATACGTGATGATGCTCACATCCGTTCCCTCTCGCACCACCCGCGCCTTACCGAACGGAATCGTGAAATCCACGCCGGGATACGCCGAGCGGTTGTACGGCTGGCGGTAGAGGTGTTTGTGTTCCAGAATCATTACGGGATCATCCGCGCGGATCGCCGTACGCAGCAGGCCGCATAAGTCGAGCGCCGTCGACGGCATCACCACGCGCAGGCCGGGAATGTGCGTGAATATGACCTCTCCGCACTGGCTGTGATAGATGGCCCCGCCCGTGAGATACCCGCCGATCGCCACGCGCACCACCGCTGGACATTTGAAATGGCCGGCCGAGCGCCAGCGAAGGTTCGAGAGCTCGTTGCGGAACTGCATCATGGCCGGCCAGATGTAATCGAAGAATTGAATCTCCGCCACCGGCTTCATGCCACGAATCGCCATGCCCAGCGCCCGTCCGACGATGCCCGCCTCCGCAATGGGAGTGTTGAAGACTCGCGCCGCGCTGTAGCGGCGCTGCAATCCCGCCGTCGCTTTGAAAACTCCTCCCTTTCCTTTTACGCTGCCGAGGTTTTCCTCGTGCGTGCAGTCGGCCACGTCTTCGCCGAAGACCACGATTCGCTCATCGCGCGCCATTTCGTCCGCGAGCGTCGCCGAGATGATTTCGACCATCGTCTTCGATTTTGCTACGGCCGGAGTTCCGGTCTGGCCGACGAACTTCGGCGCGGACTCAAACTGGCTCCCGGTCGGATCAATGTCCGGAGAATAAACGAAGGCATAAACGGAGTCCGCCGGCGCCGGGTGTGCCGCGAGAGCGCGGTCGGTCGCTTCCAGGATTTCCCGCTCGACGTCCGCCTCGAGCGCTTCCATCTCCGTTTCTTCAAGTATCCCTTCGCGCACCAGGAAAAGTCCGAAATTGGGCACCGGATCGCGGCGCGCTTCCGCGTCTCGGTCCTCCGGCGTCTTGTAGAGTCTTTCGTCGTCGGACAGCGAATGGGAATACGGCCGCGTAACGTGCGCGTGAACCAGAGCGGGTCCCCGGCGCGCGCGGCAATGGGCGATTGCCCGGCCGAGCGCCGCATGGCTCACTAGCGGATCGGTGCCGTCGCATTCTTCAATCGTGAAATTCGGGAAATTGGAAACCAGCTTCGAGATGCTGCCGCCCGCCGTTTGCGCCTCGACAGGCACCGAGATGGCATAGCCATTGTCTTCCACGAGAAAGAGAACCGGAACGCGGCGAAGACTCGCTGCGTTCATGGCCTCGTAGAATTCCCCCTCGCTCGTGGAGCCGTCGCCACCGGAGACATAGACGATGTCGTCTCGATGATGGCTCAGCGAATCGCCGAGCGGCGAGCGCCGGGCCTGATCCAGGGCCTTTGGGAATCGGTCGTAGTAGAGCGACGCCTCCGCCGCACCCACCGCGTGCAGCCACTGCATTCCGGTCGAAGAAGCGCTCGGGACGATGTTCAATCGCCGGCTGCCCCAGTGCGAGGGCATCTGGCGCCCGCCGGAGGAAGGATCGTCCTTCGCCCCCACGGCTTGAAGCAGCATTTCGTAGGGCGTCACGCCCAGCGTCAGTGCGAGCGCGCGGTCCCGATAATAAGGGAAAAACCAATCGTATCCGGGCTTGAGCAGCAGCCCCGCAGCCACCAAAATCGCTTCGTGGCCCGCGCCGCTGACCTGAAAAAAGGTTTTATTCTGGCGCTTTAGCTGGATTTCGCGGTCGTCGAGGCGCCGCGAAAGAAACATCGTGCGGTAGATTCGTACGAGCGCATCGCGGTCGAGGCCGTGGTACTTCGACGCATCAAATCGGGATGTCTTGACTCTGATCTGAGAGGCCACGCGCGCTGCCTCCGCCGGAAGGATACGCTGCCCGTACCACGTTCGGCCCATTATATCCACAATCGACGGAAATGGTGAGCGGCGAGTGTGGGCATTGACTCGTGAACCCAAGAAAGGCGGCTCCCGCGGAGGGCGCGCCGGCGTCAATCGAGGGAATCAAATAGCTCTGCGGTCTTCGAGTGGGCGGGATCGCCGGATCGGATTGTTTCGGCCTTCGCGGATTTGAAAGGCTCCTCCCCCGGAATGCGGTCAAGCCACCGTTGGTGCGAAAGCTTTTCGTGGTCCGAGAAATCCAGACGCAGAAGCAGGCGGACCCGCGCCGCGGTCTCGGCCCCTTGATTCTCTTTCCCGGCCGATTTCTTCCCCGCAGGCTTCTTTTCTCCGGCGGCTGGCTTCGCGGGCGCGTCGCTCTCGCCGTCGTTCTTTTCCGCTGAATCGCCTCGGTCGAATTTCAACAGCATTTTATTGCCGAGACGAAAGCCCTGTTTCCAGGCCTCGATTTTATGGCGGGCTTGCTGCGCGGCCTCCTCGTTCGTGCCGAAATCAAAAATCAGTATCGACTGAGCCATACATCTTCTATAGCGGCCCAAGCGTTCGCCTGTCAAGCCTCACTTCTGGAGCGGACAGAAGCCCTTGGCGAACTATCGAAGCGCCACGAAGTTACTCGGCGATGCCATCGAGAATTTTCGCGCAATCCATGCGAAGCGTGCCGTTGTCGTTGAAGATCAACCCTCTGAATCGCAACACGCTACCGATCGCGATCGGCCCCGAGTTCAGCATCATCGTGTCGGTGTTCGCGTACACAGTCACGCTGGTCGGAGTCGTGACGTTCTGCCGAACTCGGAGCGCCGCTTGTAGGTTGGTATCAGATCGTAGGACGCGAGCGTCACCGTATAGACGGCGAAGCCGTTCACGTTCGCAATTGCCGTCTCTGTCCCAAGGTCCGCGTAATCCTCTACCGCTCCCACAAATAGAATATGCCGCAAAAATGATTCCCATGGATCGCGGCGGCATCCCTTCATTTGATAGCGCGAGGGTGATTCTGTCATTCTGAGCGGAGCATTCCGACGCCTTTTCCTCTCCGAGATGGAGTTCAGCGATCTCGGTCGGGACGCGAAGTCGAAGAATCTCTCATCGACTGGGCCGAGGAAAGAAGCCTTCGAGGAGCCGGTTGGCTCGAGACAGCCGGGGCAGGAATCGCATCCGGAAAGCACACATGGAGGCGCGCATGGACAAACAGAAATTCCTCCAGTACATCGACCACTTCAATCACAAGCGCTATGAGGAAGTGATGAAGTTCTACGATCCTGAAGTGGTGTTCGAGTACCCCACGATGCTGGCCAACCCGCAGGCGCCTCCTGTCACGCGCAGGGGTCGCGCGGGATTCCTCGAACAGTACGTCAATCTGCACCAGCATTGCCGCGAGGCCCTTGAGGTTGGCGATTTCCTGCTCGACGGAAACAGAATGGCGGCGGAAATGTACACGGAGTTTCATTTCTTCAAGGACTACGCCAATTTCTCCGGCCGCTCCATGAATGCGGGGGACGTCTACATCACCACGAACTGGTGCATCTACACGATCGAGAACGAAAGGTTCACGCGCATCCGGGTCGCCCACTTCCGCCTCCACGACCCTAAGACCGCGCGCCTGTAGCCGTGGTTCCTTTCGGGCACGACGTTTGCGAACGACTACACCTACGGCGCGATGCCGAGCCGAACGGGGTTCACAGCGCCGGAAACCACCCGCAACGACGTACTCTCAAGTGAAGTGTCGCGATGGTATCATGTGCTGCGGCATTCCGAAGCAACGGCATGTTTAGAAATCTGAAACCTTCGGCCATTCGCGAATGAGACGAACTAGCAGGTATTACTTCCTGAGTTTTGTCTTCGTCGCAGCCGCCAGTGGACTTTTGACGGCGGCCACAAGAGCACAGAATCGTCCCGCGCCGACGGGCCGGACTATTGAGCTGCCCCAAGATGACTTGTTCAGCTACAAGGGCTGGACTAGTTCTCAGGTGAGCGTCCTTGGCTTTCGCCTCGGTATGACTCGGGCGGAGGCGTTTTCCCACGCTAACGACCAGAAGCTCACATTTGAGAATGTTGACGCGGCCCATGACACGGCCTGTTCCACTGCGTCCCTGTGCGATCTTTACTCCCAGGGAAAGCCCTACAGGCTCTACAGGGGCATCGAAATACACTTTAGCAAGGACAACCGGGTGGAAGGCATCGCGATCGAGGTGACTCCCGTAGGCGCGGATACAGTGGTCAGAAGAAATCGCCTCAGCAGAAGTTTCGTCGGGGGCACATACCAATTCTTTGAACATTACTCGGACAGCTTGCGCCTACGCCTGTTGGGACCGGAAAGCACAAAACACTTTGATCAAGAGCCTGGAATGGAATGGTCGCGCACCACGTATCAATACCCCCGACTGGGTCTTATTGTTGACTGCGATTATTACAAGGAATCTCCCGGCTCGCTGTTCGACCTGACAGTGACGCTTGTCCCGCCAAATTGACGCACTGACCTAATTTAGCGGGCCAGAGAACTTCGTGGTTGTCTGGGGCTCTCCGAAAACCCTCCTCGAGAGTGTCTCTTTTCACGCCTTTGATGTCTTTACAGCGTTTTTGGCGACCGGTGCTTTCACCCGCGGGGCGTACGTATTTCGCCGCGATTGGAAGCGTCGCGGTCCGTAGACTTTACCGGAGAGCTTGGGCAGCGCGGCTCGGGCGCCAACCCGGCGAACTTCAACTATTCGTGCACGTTCGACAACGCCAGGCATCGCACGTCGGTGACCGAGCAGAGCGGTCGTACAGTGAACTACCCGTACGACAACAGCTACCGGCTAGCTGCCGCGACAGTTGGCGGCGATCCGAGCGCGGTCAACGGGACGATCTCGTACACTTACGACCCGGTCGGCAACCGCACACGGCAGACTTCGACGCTGCCCGGCATCACCTCGGGCCGCTTCGACTACGACGACATGCGGCGACTGGCAGGGACGACGGCGCAGTACTCGTTCCTTTCGGGCACGACGTTCACGAACGCCTACACCTACGGCGCGGCGCCGAACCCGATGGGCTATACCGCTCCGAACAGCTCCCACAACGGAGAACCCTCGAATGAAGTGCCGCGATTGTATAATGTGCTGCGGCATACTAAAGCAATGGTAGGTTTAGAAAGTTGACCTAAGAACGAGGCCCCGACTGTCTAAATGGGCGGGGGACCAGTGCGGATTTAACGCCATGTCATACGTAGAACAACTATCGAACCGGATCCGCTGCCCTGCGTGCTCGAATCCCGTTATGTGGGAAAAAATACGTTTCGATCGCTCCTTTCCCTGCCCAAACTGCGAGAAAAGTATTCGCGTACCGGCGTCATATAGTCTGTGCGGGGTGGCGGGCAGCGGTTTAATTCTTGGGCTCGTCGCGTACGCCCTAGGAGCAAGAGGAATCTGGTGGCTTCTATGGATGTTCATCGGATATTTTCCTGCTATCACGGTATTCCTTTTTTTCATACGTTTCCTCGTGCCTCCACGTTTGGACTATGGTGACGACCTCTCGCTCGGTTTCAAAATGGGTGGCCGTCGATGAGCTTGAAAGCGTTATCAAAAGACACACTTTAACGAGCCGAATAGATGCACTGCCGGACGGGTGGGCCACTCATCGACGACAGGTTCAGAACGAATGGCTAGCACGCTCGTCCGCACGCAGCCTTCCTTGCGCCTCAACTGAACCCTTTGGGTGGGCGGCTGACCTGCAGCCCCCTGATTGCAGCGAACACGGTTTCACGGCCGGAGGCTGTGATGTAAACTCTCTCCTTCCCACTGGGTACAAAAACTCGGTCCGGTCAGTCGGCGGCCTTGAGCCTCAAGGCTTCCAAATGTCGCCCCGGCCGCGGCCTATGACGCAGCGGTGAACCGGACGGGCGCGACGACTGATCTCCCAGGCCCGACTCGCCATTCACCCGGGCGCTCTTCTCTGCCGGACATCAACGCGAACACCCACCGCCACGACGCGCTAAGTTTCCCCATTGCGCGTCCCGCCGCGCCGTGTTAGTGTAAGCGAACAAAAGGCGAAATGCAGATCCCGGGCGAAAGCCTGCGAATTCAGCCCGATTCGCATCGGAGGCAGCATGGCGGCATCCACGCAAGGTTTGGCTGTCAGGGCGCGATCCACGCTCCATACCGTGCAGGAGGCCCTAGGCGCCCTGGCGGCGCGATCTCGCGCGGAGGAGGTTCTCACCGCCGTAAGACATATCCCGGCGCGGGAGGCGCAGTTCCGGACGATGCCCGAATGGGTGCGCCCGGACCTAGTGGCCGCCTATCGCGCCAAGGGTATCGAGCAGCTCTATTCTCACCAGGCTGCGGCGGCGGAGCTCGCCCGGGCGGGAAAAGACTTCGTCGTCGTTACGCCCACGGCTTCCGGGAAAACGCTCTGCTACAACCTACCCGTGTTGAACGCCGCGCTCGAAAACACGGACACGCGCGCTCTCTACCTCTTCCCCACCAAGGCGCTTGCCCAGGACCAGCTCGCCGAGCTGCACGATCTCGCCACGCGGCTGGATGACGCCTTCGGCGTGTTCACCTACGACGGCGATACCCCCGGCGATGCCCGTAAGGCCATCCGCGAACGCGGCCACGTGATCCTGACCAACCCGGACATGCTGCACACGGGCATCCTGCCGCACCACACGAAGTGGACTCGCCTGTTCGAGAATCTGCGCTACATCGTGCTCGATGAGCTACACACTTACCGCGGCGTCTTCGGAAGCCATCTTGCGAACGTCCTGCGCAGGATCGCGCGGATCGCGCGATTCTATGGTTCCCGGCCGCAGTTTATTTGCTGCTCCGCCACCATCGCGAATCCCGGTGAGCTGGCCGGGATGCTGATCGAGCGCAAGGTGGAAACCGTGGAGGAAAACGGCGCGCCCGCCGCGGAAAAGCTGTTCGTCTTCTACAACCCGCCGATGGTCAACCGCAATCTGGGCATCCGCCGCAGCTACCTTGCGGAAACCACGCGCGTCGCCAAAGAATTGCTGGCACGAAGGCTTCAGACCATCGTCTTCGCGAATAGCCGCCTGCACACCGAGGTGCTGCTCACCTATCTGCAAAAGGCGAATCCGCCGCAGCCGGGTGGTGCCGAACCCATCCGCGGTTATCGTGGCGGCTATCTGCCGGGCGAGCGGCGCGAGATCGAGCGCGGCCTGCGCGAAGGGCGCGTGCGCGGTGTGGTGGCCACGAATGCGCTCGAACTTGGCATCGATATCGGCTCGCTCGACGCGTGCGTGATGGCGGGATATGCAGGTTCGATCGCGTCCACCTGGCAGCGAGCGGGGCGCGCGGGGCGCCGCAGCGGCACCTCCTGCGCAGTGCTTGTGGCGTCTTCGGCGCCCATGGATCAATTCATTGTGCAGCATCCGGACTATTTTTTCGGGCGCTCGCCCGAGCACGCCTATGTCCAGCCGGACAATCTGGAAATTCTCGTGAACCATTTGAAATGCGCCGCGTTCGAGCTGCCCATTGCGCCGGATGAGAAATTCGGCGAGGCGGATGTGCCGGGGCTTTGCGAGCGAATGGCCGAGGCCGGATTTCTCCACCGCAGCGGCGGAAACTGGCACTGGGTGCAGGAGGCGTATCCCGCGGACGCCGTGAGCCTGCGCTCGGTGACGTCGGACAATTTCGTGATCATCGAATCCTCCGCCGAAGACGACGGCGATTCGAGCGGCGCGAGAAAAGGAACTCCGGAAGTGATCGGAGAAGTGGATTTTTCCTCGGCGCTCACCACCGTCCATCCCAAGGCCATCTATCTGCACCAGGGCCAGCAGTATCACGTCGATCGCCTCGATTTTAGCGAGCGCAAGGCGTTTGTCCGGCGTGTGAACGTGGACTACTACACGGACGCGGTTCGCTATACGCAGGTGCGCGTGCTCGAGATCGCGGAGGAAGGACGCATCGCGGGAGCGGCGGAAAGGGCGCACGGAGACGTGCTTGTTCGGTCGCAGGTGGTTGGTTTCAAGAAGATCAAATTCTTTACGAATGAAAATGTCGGCGACGGAAAGCTGGAGCTTCCGGAAAACGAGATGCACACCACGGCCTTCTGGATCACACTCGAGCGCCCGCTCCTGGAGGGGCTGCCTTTCGCGCTATCCGACAGACAGAGCGGCATTTTCGGGCTGCTGCATGCGCTCGAATCGATGGCCACGCTTCTGCTGATGTGCGACCGCCGCGACCTGGGCACGGCGGTGGGAGAGCGGCCGGCGAGCGCGGGAGTCGACACGAAATGGGCCGAGTACGAAGCAACCGCTCCGTCGGAAGTGGTAACGTTTTTCGAGCCTAATTTGTACCTCTACGACGCTTATCCGGGCGGAATCGGCTTTAGCGAGCCGCTTTACCGGGTTCACGACATATTGCTGCAAAAGACCCGCGAATTGATTCAAGCGTGCCCCTGCGACAATGGGTGCCCTTCCTGCGTCGGCCCGGCGGGCGTGAGAAGCGAGCGGACGAAGGAAGCCGCGCTCGCAATCCTGAATCGACTCTGCGGATGAGCAATACGGTCCACGACCGGTTTGCGCGACTCGCGGCGCTACGGCCCGCGCGAAAGGGCCTCGTTTCGCCGGACGAGCCGTCGCGGGGAATCGCGCCGGATATGCCCTATGGCGCCGAAAGACTCGAGGCGCTTCTGGGCGCCGCCACGGCGCGAAACCGGTTCGGCGAGCATCTCGCGCTGCGGCGCTGGTTTCCGGAAGCCGTCGGCGGCGAGGCGGCCGGGGGCGATTTCGAGCCCGCGGGGCTGAGGCTGTTCGCTCCCGGTGCGCCAATAGAAGCGGAGGATTCGCGGCAGTGGCTCTTTCTGGACACGGAGACAACCGGCCTTGCCGGGGGCACGGGGACGTATCCGTTTCTCGTCGGCATCGCGTGGTGGGACGCAGGCGGGCTGGAAGTCGAGCAATTCTTCATGCGCGAACAAAGCGAAGAACACTCTCTGCTGGTGGCGCTGGCCGAGCGTATGGCCGAGAGGCGCGTGCTGGTCACATTCAACGGGAAATCATTCGATTGGCCGCTGCTCGAAACGCGCTACAGAATGACACGAACTATCCAACCGCCCGCGCCGCGCGCGCATCTCGATTTTCTCCATCCCGCCCGAAATCTTTGGCGGCTGAGGCTGGGATCGGTGCGCCTGGCGGAACTCGAACGCCACGTCCTCGGATGGAATCGGGGCGCGGACGTGATGTCCGAGCTCATTCCGCAGATCTACTTCAATTATCTTCGCGGCGGTCCGCCCGAGCCGCTGGTCCCCGTCTTTCACCACAACCAGATGGACCTCCGGGGGCTCGTGGGCCTGGCGACCCGCATCCTTTCGCTGCTCGCGAATCCAGAGTCGCAGGGACGGGATGCGCTCGAGCTGTACGGCGTGTCGCGCATTTGCGAACGCCGGGGTGAAGCCGTCCGCGCGAAAAAACTGTACCAGCGTTCGATCGCGGCGGATCTGCCTCCGGAGACGGGCCGCGCGGCGCGCCGGTCGCTCGCGCGCCTGGCGAAACGCGACGGCGATTTCGATCTCGCCCGTGCGCTCTGGGAAGGATTGGCCGGGAATTCGCGCGAGGGGTTCGAGGCTTACGAGCAATTGGCAATCTACTTCGAACACCGCGCGGGCGTGCCGCATCGCGCAGCCGAGCTTTCGCGCAAGGCGCTCGCCGAACTGCGCAAGGCAAATCGGCTCGGCACGATCGCGCCTGTTGCGTACAGGCGGCAAAGGGAACAGTTTGAACGGCGCCTGGCGCGCCTGGAACGCAAGGCAGGGCGGGACCTGCTGCTCGCGCTGGATGCGGAATCCAAGTCATCGCCGAATGAATCGAATTGAAGATCAAAGGAAGGGAGAGTTCCATGCCCGAATCGGATAGCACGGCGGCCCAGACCGCGAGAGTCTTTGTGCCGGAGAACAAGGCCATGACAGGAATTACGGATCCCTACCTGCGCGAGCAGCTCGAAAAACGACGCGACGAGCTGAAAACAACCATCGCGGTCATTCCGCCGGGCGAGTCGCAGGCCGCAGCTCCATACCTCGATCTTCTCCACGAAGTGGACTTCGCGGTGCAGCGCATGGATCAAGGAACCTACGGCGTGTGCAACTCCTGCCGTGGAGAGGTCGAAAAAGAACGCTTAATTGCCGATCCGCTGGTTCAGCTTTGCCTCGGATGCCTGACAAACGAAGAGCAGCGGGCGCTCGAACGCGACCTCGAACTCGCTTCAAGGATCCAGCGCGGCCTGCTGCCGCAAGCGGACGTGCGTTTTCGCGACTGGCGGATTCACTATCGCTACAAGCCCGCAGGACTCGTCAGCGGCGACTACTGCGACGTAATTCCACCGGCCGCGAGCGACGGCAAGCTGATCTTCCTTCTCGGAGACGTCACCGGAAAGGGGGTGGCGGCGTCGCTCCTGATGACGCATCTCCACGCGATGTTTCGAAGCCTGGCGGGCGTAGGCCTCGCGCTCGATAAAATGCTGGAAACGGCCAATCGAGTCTTTTGTGAAAGCACCATCGCCGGTCAATACGCCACGCTCATTGCCGGGCAGGTCGGACAATCCGGGGAAGTAGAAATCGCCAGCGCGGGACACTTCCCCGCCCTGCTGGTGGCGAAGGACGGCGTAAGCCAGATCGCGGCGACGGGGCTTCCGCTGGGAATGTTTGCATCCAGCAGCTACGCAATCCGCCGCGCGCATCTCGATCTGGACGACAGCCTGCTTCTCTATACCGACGGCATTTCCGAGGCGAACAGCCCCTCCGGCAAAGAGTACGGAGTCGGCGGCCTATCGCTCGCAGCGGGTGAGCGGTACGGCTGCGCTCCCGAGGAGCTGGTCTCGGCATGCCTGAAGAACGTGGAAACGCACGCCGCCGGCGCCCGCCAGGCCGACGATCAAACCTTGATGGTGATTCAGAGAGTCGGCGCCACCGCGGCTGCGTTCAACGACTGAGCGCCCCCGGTCACGCGCCCATCGGCCGTTCGAGGCCGATGTGGGTGGAGTGGTGCTCGAATACGCGCACGCCGGTGAGCGGCGAGGCATCGAGCAGGCCGCGCAATTCCGGCACCGTGTATGCCGAGCGCACCGAATCGCCATAGAGCTTTCGCATCACGCCGGAATAATTGCGCCCGTGCCACCCGAGGTGTAGGCGACAGGCGAGGCGGCCTGGCCGGCGCAGATCCCGGAGCAGGATGGCCCCCGCCGGCCTCACCAGACGCGCCATCTCCGCCAAGAGATTTTGAGGATTCGCGAGATGGTGAAGGACTGAATTGCACATCACGAAATCGAAGCTTCTTTCCGGAAGGTCGAGCCGGTTCCCATCCGCCACCTGAAAATCGACTCGACCGGCAAACACGCCGACTGCCGACGCTAGATCCGCCTTCGCCCGGGCGATCATACCGGGCGAGCGGTCCACGCCCACGAACTTCCAGAGGGTGAGGCGCCGGGCGAGCTTGAGGACGATCTGGCCGGGGCCGGTGCCGATATCGAGCGCGCGCCCGCGCTCGCGCCCGGCCAGCAGCCGGAGGGCGTGCTCGACGAACGTGGCGTCAATCGCATCGAGATGAACCTGCGCGGCGGCGGAGGAATAGGCCGCCACCTCGCCGGAATCGTCCATGACCTCGGGTTCAGGAACGCGCGGCAGATCGAGAAACGACATAGGGAAAACCCTAGCGGACGGCGGGGGCCGGAGCAACGGGAAACTGCGCGACCGAAGGACGCGTCTCAACGGGACCCGGCGCGGGCGGCCAACCGATGTTGCGGTCGATCGCGTCGAAGGTCTCGCGCGCAGCGCCCTCGACGGTGACGCACTGAAGCCCGATACAACGCAAGAAGACGCCTCCCATATCAGTCTGAAACTGGAAAAAGTTCGGACGGCGGTAGAGTTGGGTCCGCGTCTGGTATTTCATTTCGAGAGCTTCACTGTACTGGCCGAAGAAACGCGCGGCATCCTCCTCCGTTTCCAGGGCGAGTAGGAAAACCAGCCGTGTCTCTTTCGTTTTCGCATCTTCAAATAGCGCGTAGCGGTCGCCGTCCCAGGAGGGCGAGAGGGCATCGGCGCGATCCGGGCCGAGAAACTGTTTCAAGATCTCTTCCAAGCCGAATTCCCCCATAACGTTTTCTTCGAGCAGCCTCCATTCCGGGGGGACGACTCCTTTCCATTGGGGTAGCGTCACTTTGGCGGGACCGACGTCCTTCAAATAAAAGTCAGGATGCAGAATCTGCTGGGTCGAGACCGGGGGATGCTCGAAAAGCAAATGGAGGTCGGACCAGCCCTTGTGAGCTTTGAGAAACTGCTGGGAGAAGGCCGTGCCGGCAAGATAGGGGAACAGCAAGCTATCGCGGATGACGATGGGAGCTTTGGAGAGGTTGGGGTCCTTGTCCATCTCCTTGGTGGCGCTCGGGCGGATCAGAGCGGTCACGTCACCGATGTCCCGGACGCCGATGTGCTCATCGCGCAGCGCGTAATCCACCATGGCGGCGAGCGCGGTACCTTCGCTGACGGTGTCGCGCGCGAGCTCGGCGTCGTCGTTCGGGCGGGCCGCCTTGATCCACGGATCAACGTCGAAGGACTGGTCCTCGAGGGCGTGCGTAAGTTCGTGCGACATCACTTCGCGCTGCTCCTCTACCGGAATCCAGTCGGCGATGTAGAACTCTTTCGCTTTCGGATCGTACAAACCCGCGACCTGATCGGTCAGAACGTCGAGCATGAAGGAATCGAGCGGAAAGTCCTTGGGGATCAAGCCGAAGGCTTCGAGGGACTTGTCGTCGGCATAGCGCTGCGCGTCGTCCTTGTCTTCTTTTTCCTCGCGGATCAGGTAGGCGCGAATCTCCTGCTTCGAGCGAAGAGTCTTCTTGAGCGGTTGTTTGATCGGTAGATGAAGGATCTCGCTCATCTGGGTGAGGACTTCGTCGGCGGCGCGCAGGAAATCCGGGTTCGGAGGGGCTGTGGCCGGCGGGGGAGGCGCAGCTGCCGGCGGCACGGCGGGCCCGGCGGTTGGCGAGGACTGGCGAGCTGCCGCGCCAAATCCAAACGCGAGGAGAACAGCCAGGATCACCAGTCGTCTCATCCCTGCCTCGGGTGGAAGTACGAATGCAGGATAGCAGGTTTCCCGCTGCTTTCACGGCGGATCAGGAGCAGGCTCCCGACGACGGAAAATGCCGTTTCAGTCAATATGCGATCGCTACGGCGAGCCGAAGGCGAGCAGGATATTGCCAGGTATTCCGAAGAGCGAGCCGAACCCGGAGTTCACGAAAACCATGCCGCCGGCGATCGCGGGACCTCCGCCGTCGATCGAGCCGCCGTGGGCGAAGGACTTATTGACGGTGTTGAATTGGCGCACGGTATCGAAGTCCCAAAGAACGCTGCCGTCCTGCGTCGAATAGGCGCGGAGGTGGCCGTCATCCGAACCGGAAAACACGGCCCCAGAAATCGCGGTGATAGCAGCGGATTGCGCGGGACTGCAGCCCGACACGGAACATCCGGCGACCGGCGCGGCAGCCCAGATTTTCTGACCCGTGGCAAGATTCAACGCGAACAGCCCGCCGCCCGCCTTGGGGTCCTGCACTGCTCCCTGAGGGCCTCCGGCAAATCCCACGTCGGAGAGGGCCACGTAGGCGGCCTGGGAATCCGCAGCGATTCCCCACTCAACTCCGCCCAGCATGCCGCCGTGCCCCAGGGTGACCTGCCAGAGCACCGCGCCCTTCTTGTCGGGATCGAGGCCGAAGACGATGCCGGACTTCTGGGCGACGACCAGAACGCGAAGCCCGCCGGGCAGGTCCCGCAGGATGGGCGCGGACCCAAAATCGAAGTCGGGGCCGGTCTTGGCGGGGCAAGTACTTGTGTCGTGGCGAATGCAGCCGGCGTTAAAAGTGTCGCCGGGGGTCACCTGGTTCGACCATACGATCTTGCCGGTTTTGATGTCGACGGCGAGGATGGAGTCGCTCAGGGATGTAGGCGGGTCGGAGTAGTTGTCTCCGACGCCGACATAGAGGAGCTGGCGCGCTTCGTCAACAGCCGGCGATGACCAAAGACCTCCGCCGGAGGGCCCCCAAAGCTGCGTACCGTTGGCGGCCTTACGCGTGGGGCGGGGCGGGTTGGGAATCGCATACAGCCGCCAGATTTCCTTTCCGGTAGCGGCGTCTAGGGCGGCGAGGATCCCCCGGAAAGTACAGCATTGATAGTGGGGATCGGCGGCCATCCATTCTTCGCGGGACGATACAGGAACATACAATCGGCCTTGATAGAGCCGCGGAGTTCCCGTTACGCGGGCGTAGGGATGGGGGCTGACGCGAGTCTTCCAGATCAGTTTTCCAGTGGACGCGTCCACGGCGTAGACATTCGCGCGAAGATCTCCGAAATAGGCGAGATGGTCCGGGCCGATCACAAGCGCAGTTCGGACCGCTGCATCTGCATTGAATTTCCAGCGCGTGCAGCCCGTTGCGGAATCGAGCGAATACACGCCGCCCAACGGATCGCTGGTAAAGACTCCGCCACCCGCGACCACGGGCTGGGAATAGGCCGCGAACCCACCGGGATAGCCAAACGCCCACCTCAATTTAAGCTTTGGGACCTGCGCCGCGGCGAGGCCGGCTTGATCGGCGGGCTGGAAGCGGCTGTTTTCGAGGTCCACTCCCCAGCCGTTCCATTGCGGGCCCGAGAAAGTCGCGGGCGGCGCGGCGGCGCAAAACGCCTCATGCGACGGAGCGGCAAGACGTTTGCCGGTGATGTATTCGGCGACGGCGGCGCGCTGGCCGGCAGTGAGCGCGGCGCCCTGGACGTGCATCGCGCCGGCCGTGAGCATGTACACGATATATTCCGGGGCGGCGGCCTTCAGAGCAAAGTGGTTCAGAAAGGGCAGCTCGCCGGACTCGTGACATCCGGCGCACTTGCTCGCGTACAGGCCTGCGCCGGACTCGGCGGAAGCGGGCGCTTCGACGCCGCGCGCGCCGGCGCCGGCGAAGGAGAGCGAAAGCACGTACGCGGTGAGATCCGCGATTTGTCCCTGAGTGTATGTGCCTTTGAAAGGCTGCATGGTCGTGCCGGGCTTTCCGTCGGAGATGATAGATGTAACCGCGGCGGCGGCGAGCGTGTTCTTGCGAAGACTGGGCCCGGCAGCAGAGCCGTCGGCGTCCGCGCCGTGACAGAAGGCGCAAGAAGTTGCATAGAGATTTTTCCCGGCGTCGGCGCTCGCTTGCTGGCCGAACGTCAGGAGAGGAATAGACAGCATGCCGAGAAGCGCGCAACAGGCGACCACCGGGCCATTCGTTTTCATGCGGACGACTGGGCGGCACAGAAAGCTGCGACGGCCGCTGACTGCGAGATGGTTTGCGCTGTTCATTCGTGAGCCTCAGCCCAGAGTAGCCAGGCCATGCAAAGATAGAGAGTAGGCGAGCGGGTGTCAACCGCGCGGCGGGCGCGGTTGCGAGCGATTCGTCCTGAAGCGGGCGCGGACCGGCCGGTCGTCATGACTTAGAAGCGCTGGGAACTTGTGCGGCGAGGACGCTTTGTACGGTGTCGCAAAACTCTTCGACAGGAAAGGGTTTCGCGATAATGGGGCATCCGGTGTCCCTAAGGGCATCGCTGGCGGCTTCATCCACATTCGACGCTGTAAAAACGACGCGGGCGGCGAGTTCCGGGCGATTCGCCTCAATCCAGCGGTAGAGTCCGGCCGTCGAAGTCTCGCCGGGAATGTTCAGATCCGCGACGACGGCATCGACCGAATCGCGTTCGAGGGCCTCGATCGCTTCATCGACGCTGCGCGCCACTCGGACGGAGGCGCCGCTGGAAACCAGGACCTCCTGCTCGAGCTGCAATAGGGCTTCCTCGCGGTCGACCAGGAGAACGGTGCCCGCTGTCCGATTTGCTCGGCGCCGGGTGGGCTCGCCTGAGGGAGCGGCGGCGGCCACTAGCGGCAGTACGACGCTGAAGGTGGCGCCACGCGGTGGCGAGTTCCGCACCTGAATCTCGCCGCCGTGCTCCTTCAAGATTCCGTAACAGATGCTGAGTCCGAGACCCGTGCCCTTGCCGACCGACTTTGTCGTATAGAAGGGATCGAAGATGCGATGGGGATTGGTGACGCCCGCGCCGCTGTCGGTGAATTCGACGCGCAGTTTTTCGCCCGCCGCTTCGGTGCGAATCCAGATTTCGCCGGGCCCTCCTTTTTCCTGAATGGCATCCACCGCGTTGTTGAGGATATTGAGAAAAACCTGCTCGAGCTGATGGAAGTCGCCGGTCGTCATCGGCAGGTGCGGGTCGAACTCGCGCCGAATCACGATATTGTTGAGCTTCATATCGAATTCCCGAAGGACGAGGGTATCCTCGAGAATTTTATTGAGCTGAATGGGCGCGCGCTGGGGCTTGTGCTGCCGGGCAAAACTGAGCAAATTCTGAACGATGTGGTGCGTGCGTTGCGCCTGCTTGTAGAGCTTGTCAAGATAATCCGCGCCGCGTGGCTGGACGAATTCCTCTGATTTCAAAAGCTGGCTATACCCAAGAATCGCGGTGAGCGGATTATTGAGTTCGTGAGCCACGCCGGAAATCAGCTGCCCCACCGCCGCCATCTTTTCGCTCTGCAGGAGCTGTTCCTGGGCGCGCCGCAGACCGTCATACGCCTCCCGAGTTTTTTCGAGCAGCAGCGATTTGTCGATGGTCGTGGCGATCTGGTTTCCAACGGCGGAGAGCAGATTCAATTCGGCGGTGGAGAATGCCCGCATTTCGCGGCATCCGACGAATAGAACACCCATGATGCGATCCTTCGCCCAGAGAACGACCACCTGGGAGACTTCAATGCCTTCGGCCTGATGCAATTCGCGGATTTCCTGCGGCAAGGCCGGGAGGGCTCCCGAAAGGAGGGTAGCCCGCGCCTGACGCATCTGCTCGAACAGACCTGCGGACAGCTGCACGGGCGCCGTGGCGCGCGCGTATCCGGATCGATAGCCAACGGCTGCGCCGCGCTTTAGCACTCGCGTGGCTTCGTCGAGAAAGTAAACCGAAGCGGCGTCCACGGCGAAAAGCTCGGTTACCTTCAACAGTGCAGCCGTAAGACCCTCCTCGAGTCCCGCGGCCTGTCCCAACAGCCCTCCAATTTCGTTTAAGGCGAGCAGCGCGCGGTTGCGCCGGCGGATGTCGATCTCCGCCAACTTCTGTTCCGTAACGTCGAGCAAAAAGCCCTGATAGGCGACGACGGCGCCCGATTCATCCCGCGTCGCGAAACTCGATTCGTGGGCCGTGCGAACCTCACCGTCGCGCCGGCGGAACTGAAACTCGAAGTCGATCACCTCGCCGTACTCCTGAAGCAAGCTCTGGCGGCGATTGCGATCGGCTTCGTCCACGTAGAGATGAGCCGGGATATCGGCCTGGAGCAGATCGTCGTGGCTTTCGTAACCCAGAATGCGCATGAAAGCGTCGTTGAAATCCAGGAAGCGGCCTTCCGGAGTGGAAATGAAGACGCCCTCCTGAACCTTCTCAAACAGCGTGCGGAACTTGTTTTCGGCCTGGCGGCGGCTCGTAAAATCTTTCAGGACGTGAATCGTTCCGAGACGCCCGCCTTCGGAGTCGTGGAAAGCGGAGTCGGTGGCGAGAAAATAGGCACCGAACGAGGGGTCGATGTCCTCTGGCCTTCCGGCCGCAGCCTCACAGTACGGGCAACGGACCCATGACGTCCTGCCCTGACGAAGGACCTCGCGAACAAAGCGCCCGACGAGAGCCCCGGGCTCCGCTTCGATCCGTGCCGCCAGCGCGCGATTAGCGCGAATGATGCGCCCATCGAGCGAGTGGACCAAAATCAGGTCGTCAATCGAATCGAATGTGTCGAGCCATTGTCTCCGCGAGGCGGCGGCACTCTCGAAGAGCGCCACATTTTGGACGGTCAGGCCCAGCAGGTTGGCAACGTTCACGAGATAGTGCTCTTCTTCGGCCTCAAACTTCCGCGGCGCCGAGCAACCGATTCCGAGCAATCCCAACGGCCCCTCTTTTCCGGGGACGCGAACCAGCACGATCGCCGCTAACCTCTCCGCCTCCATCCACCGCCGTACCGCGGAGTCTCCCGTTTCGCGATAGGACGCGAAGGGCGTGTCCTGCTGTAACACCTGTTGTACCCATGGTTCGTCGCGCAGGATTCGCGCGGCTTGCTTCCGAAATCGATCGCTGAAACCGACGGACGCGCGGGCCACCAGCGCACCCGGCTGGGCGGGATCGTCGAGTAGAAAGACCAATCCGTGGCTCGCCCCGAGGCTTTCCACCAGGTGGCGCAACACACCGGCGAGCGCGTCCTCGACCCGCGACGATTGGGTGGCCTCCGCAGTAATTAGCGCCAGGCGGCGAAGTTTTTCGTTGAGATCCTCGGTGCGAGCGCGGCCTGCCTCGAGAACGAGGACGGCCATCGCGATTCCTATCATGATTCCAAACAAACCTTGAAAGGAAACCCGGAACAGTCCAACCGATTGCATGGACCACTCAGGCCGGTCCAATCCGTGGAGGCCTCGCAGCAGGAGCCCTCCGGCCAGCAGTTTCCAGCCGACTCCCCGGTGCTGTGCGTTGGACCGCCAAAAGATCCAGCCGGCCAAGAGATACAGCAGGCACTCAAAGAGCGATTGCGCCCAGAGTTCCGCGTGGGGACGCTTGGCGATTGAACCCAGGGCGACCAGTCCGCACCCCGCCATTGCGGCCAGGGGCCAGAGGTATTTTAGCGGCTGCCGAAGCCCTCGGCACTCCAAAACGGCGGCGAGGAAGAGCGCCGCCACGACCAGCGATAGCGCCCAGCCGAATCGCGGGACGTCGGGTCCGCCGCGCCAGAGGGAGAAAATTCGCAGGCTCTCCAAGCCCACGTAGACCGTCCAGCCCGCCATCCAAAACTTGAAAAACCGCGCGGAAAAGCCGGGGACGAGCAGCCAATAGAGCACGAGAAGTATGAAAGCGGCGGAGCCTTCCATGAAGGCGACTGCCAGGAATCCCGGGTTGGAGGCAAATGTCATCGATGCGGATTGGGGCGACACCAGGCCACCGTGCGATCCGATCAGTCGGTGATTTCAGGGATATCAGGGAGCCATTACAAAACCTAGCACACGGTTACAAAATACGGCAACTGACACGCTCGCGCTGTGTGCCGTGCCTTATAATGGCTTGTCGTGCGGAGCGACGATGGACAAAGAGAAAATTCTCGTCGTGGACGACGAAGAGGCGATTCGCGAGGTGATTTCGACTCTGCTCGACGCGCAGGGTTTTCAGTGCACCACCTGCTCGAACGGGCGCCTCGGACTTGAGAGTTTCCGGAAAGACTCGTTCGACCTCGTCCTCAGCGACATCGTGATGCCGGAAATGGACGGTCTGAAGCTGCTGGGGGAGCTTCGGCTGGATGACCCGGACGTTCCCGTGATCATGGTCACGGCCATGCACGATATCTCCATCGCGCTCGAGGCGATCCGCTCGGGAGCCTACGACTACATCTTAAAACCGTTTGAAAAAGATCAGCTCTACGTCAGCGTGCGCCGCGCGCTCGAGCATCGTCGGCTGGTGCTGGAAAACAGGACGTATCAGAGCGATCTCGAACAGCTTGTAGCCGAGCGCACCCAGCAGCTTTCGATCGCCCTCCAGGACCTCGAGCAGTCTTACGACTACACCCTCGAGGCGCTGGGCGGCGCGCTTGACGCCAAGGACGCGGAAACCGAGGGCCACTGCCAGCGCGTCACGGCATTTACGATCACGATCGCGAAAGCGATGGGGGTCGACAAAGGACTCATGCGCCAGATTGCCCGCGGCGCGTTTCTCCACGACATCGGCAAAATGGGCGTTCCCGACAGCATCTTGCGCAAGCCCGGCCCGCTCACGCAGGAGGAACGCGACATCATGCGCCGGCATTGCGACATCGGCTATGCCGTGCTCGAACGGATTCCGTTTCTTAAAGAGGCCGCGGAAATCGTGCTTTCGCACCAGGAGTGCTACGACGGCTCAGGATATCCGCGCGGATTGAAGGGCGAACAAATTCCCATCGGGGCCAGAATATTCGCCGTGGCGGACACTCTCGACGCCATGATCTCCGACCGGCCGTATCGCAAGGCGCTGCCGATTTCAGCCGCCCGCGAAGAAATCCAGCGATTTTCGGGCAAACAGTTCGATCCCCGCGTCGTCCAGGTGTTTCTTGCGCAGCCCGAGCGAGTCTGGCGCGAGCTGCACGAGAAAACGGGCGATCCCTTCCGGCTGACCCAGCTCGAGCGCGTATAGTTTTCTTCCCTGCTCAAAGGGGCCGCATGAAAAAAGCGGGCCCCGTGGTGCGAGGCCCGCCCGAAAGCTGATTTCCCCTACGAGCTTAGAATTCGAATCGAAGAGCGAACTGCATCACCCGAGACGGTTCAATTCCCGCCTCGCTCGTAATCACGCCAAGAGTAGTTGGGGAGGTGAGCGTAGGATCATACAGCGCGAAATTCGTGTGATTGAAGAGGTTGTACGCTTCGGCTCGAAATTGAAGATGATATCTCTCGGACCAAAGCGGAAAATTCTTGGAAACCGCGAGATCAGTATTGGAGAAGTGCGGGCCCCGCAGATTGTCGCGCGTGCCGACCGTCAAACCAAGGGCCGGGGTGTACGCATTTGCAACCGCCACTGGATTCTTGAAAAACTGGACAACAGGCGTGCCGCTCGATCTGTCGATGTGGATATTGGACGCGAGGGCGGAACGCGGCCCGATAAAATCCTGTCCGGCATCGGCCGCAAGGCTCGTGGTACTCGATATGCCAGAGTCCGCAGTCAATGCATATCCTGAGTGCCACGATTCAATCCCCGAGATTTCCCATCCACCAATGGCCTCATTCAGGAGTTTCCCCGCGCTTCCAGCATAACGCTGGCCCCGTCCGAAGGGCAGGTCGTAGACAAAGTAGGCTGTGACCTGGTGCTTCACGTCGAACTCCGAATTGCCGCGGCACGCACGCGGGTTGGTTGCGTCGCACAAGATCGTGGTAACGCCCGGTTCGAAGTTTCCGTTTGCGTGGGGCACCGTTGAGTTGTTGTCAATCGCGTGAGCATAGGTGTAGTCGAAATCGAACTGGAGATTGTTGGAAAGGCGCTTGCGCAAAATCGTGAATAGCGAGTTATAAGAGGAGGACGCCTGGTTCGTGGCCAAGGCATTCACGAAAAACTGCGGCGTAAGGCCTATATTGGACGGCCGCAAGCCGAGCAAGAGGACCATGAGCCCCGTGTTGCCCTCGGCGAGGGGTCCTCCAGTCCCTTTAAAGATGTTGTAGATTGCCTTCGTGGCTCCCGGAAAGAATACATTCTCGAAAAACGGCTGGGTCTGAACGCTAGCTGTAGCGACATTTTGCTCCGCGTCCAATTCCAAATTCGTAAAGGCGACTGACATCTTCTGCCCGGCAGACGTGAAGTCCATGGTTTGCCCGGCGTCGGATAACACGAAGAGTTTGCGATTGAATCGGCCATAGTAGTCGGCCTCAAATTGCAGTCCGCCCGGCAGTTCTCGCTGGAGACCGAACGACGCGATAATTGCGTAGGGTGTTCTGAACTGGTTATCGACATCGTAGTTGAAGATTGCGACCGGCGTGATCGGAGTTACAAACGGCGGCGGCGGAACGGCAAACGGCACCGTCGTGATGGAATTAAACCGCGGTTCCAACTTCAAGTTTTCGGTGGGCGTAGCGCTAGCGCTCGAATCGCCGAAATTTTCAGCGAATGAGCCTCCGAATGTGTAGTCTCCCTGATTCTGGAGGGCAACGATGTTGTTAACAACCGTGTCGTCGAAGATTAGCGATCCGCCGACGCGAATCGAGGTTTTCCGATCGCCCAAGAGCTTACCCAGGATGCCGTCTCGGGCGGAAGGATTCCATGCCAGTCCAATTCTGGGAGAGAAATCATGGTAGTCGGGACTGTAAATCGAAGGCGCGTGATTGACTTTTCCGGTGAGGGAATAGGTGAGTTCAGGAGTGACATTCGGTCCAGAAATGCCGGCCAATCCGTTCTGAATGCGCGTCTTTACGATGGATTTGAAGTTGGTGTTCAGGAAGCTCGCCTGCACTCCGCGGGTCTCATAGGGAACGGACTCGAATTGATATCGCACGCCAAGCGTAATCGTAAGAGTTGGGCGAATTCTCCACGAATCGTTGAAGTAGCCCGCCAAGGCATTCACGCGATAATCGTGGGCCACGGGCGATCCCTGCGCGAGTGGCACGCCTTTGCCGGTAAAATTAAATGCAGCCTGAACGTTGAATATGGAGCCGACCGCCCCTACGAAGGTCGCATTCCAATTGGGAATTTCGCCAGGAAAAATGTTGGCCGGGGTCTCACTGGCATCAAGGCTAGGGATGTTGCCTCCGAGTCCCTGTTGAATGAACGTAAAGTCGTTGGTGATTCCGTCCTTGAACAGGATGGGATTCCACGCACCTCCAAACGAATACGTGTGGTTTCCATGAACCCAGGTTAGATCATCGCGGAAGGTGGGCTCGGGAGCTATATTCAGAAAAGAAGTCTGGCGAACGAAGGGATTCGAAACAGCTCCACTGTCAAAGCTCAATTCGAAGAGGCTTCCACCGGGATTAAACAGAATCGGCAAAGCCCTATTTTGTCGGCTTTCACCGTAGGTAAACACGTTGACCAGGTTTGGATTGGCCGTCCACGTGTCGCTCAGAACCCATGCACGATCCTTCCTAAGATCCGGCGACGTCGTGGGATCCCCGGGGAAGGCATTAAACTGCGAAAGTTCCTTGACGTTCTCGAAGTTAAACCGGGCAAACAGCTTGTTTTTCGAATTGACGTTGTAATCCGCTCGCGCCAGGTAGTCGTTCTCAATCAAGGGATTCGGAGTATTGAAGCGAAACCCGGCGGTGTTGAGGCCATCTCCCCCGCCAAAATCGTTGGGAGTCGGATAGCGAGAGTTGAAGAGACTCAGAAGAGCGGGCGCCACACCGGGGGATACAAATCCCTGCGGACTTGAGAGCGTGGGATCGGCGTTCGTAGTGCAAGCGCCGGCCTGAGAGCAGGGATCGAGGCTCTGCACGCTTGGATTTCCCGGCAGGGCGGTTGCGGGAAGAATGGTGATGCAGTTACTACCAACGGCTTCGTTCGCGGCGGTCAAGCGTTTGGGACATGCGGAAGGATTGTTCGGATCGAAATTGGTATTTAGATACGCCAGCTTGCCGAGCTTTACGTGCGGCATCGGGACCGTTTGCTCCACACTTGCCGACTCGTTGTCCCGCCGTCCGTCGTACTCGAAAAAGAAGAATGCTTTATCTTTCCAGGCAGGACCGCCGACGTTGCCGCCGAATTGATTCCTGATCAAGGCCGTGCGCGGTACACCCGAAAGGTTGTTGAAGAATGTGTCGGCTTCGGTGGCGGCCGTGCGATTGTAATCCCAGGCCTTGCCATGCCATGTATTCGATCCGCTCTGAGTCGTGATGAGTGTCTGGGCGCCGCTGCGGCCGCCGTATTGAGGCAGCGGATTCCCGATGATCGTATTGAATTCCTGAATGGCGTCAATCGGAACGGGAGCCTGTGATTCAAACGAAAATCCGCTGGAAATATTCGATTGATCGAGTCCGTCCACGATGATGTTGCCCTGGTCCGTTCGCGAGCCTGCCACCGCGCCGTCGCGAGTCAAATTCGGGTCAATCGCTCCGGTGCCCGAGGTCGGGCCCCCGGCTGGAGTGATCGCGCTGACAACACCGGGCTCAAGCCGCAAAAGATTGGCGGGGTTGTCCCGAAACTCGGTCGGCAAGCTCTGGAGGGCGTGTTCGTCGATGTTGTTGCCGATCATGACGTCGGTCGTGTCGAGGGTGACGGAGCCTTGAGCGGTCACCGAAACCGTCTGGTCGAGGGTGCCGAGCGCCAACTTGACGTCCTGCGTGCTCGTCGTCGCCACCGCCAGGTAGAGGTCGCTGATGACGAAAACCTGAAACCCGTCCTTCTTGACAGTCATCACGTAGCCGGGTCCAGGCGGGAGGTCGGAAATCCGATAGCTGCCGTCGCCGGCAGACCTTCCGAAGTAGGCCGTGTTCGTGCGCGAATCGACCAGCTTGATATCCGCTCCGGGGACCGCAGCGCCGGTCTTATCAGTTACCGTTCCTACGACAGAAGCAACGCTTTGCGCTCTCGCGACGGATGGAATGACGAGCATTGCCAAAAGAACCGCCGAGATAACCCTCAGGATTCGCATCGTTGACTCCTCCCCAATTTTGATGATGCGCGATTGTTCGCGCGGTTATATCACGACCGGCGTCAATTGCAACTATCCTTACGAATTGCGACTCACCCCAAGCGCGCCTGAAAATGCACCAAGCCAGAGAACTGGATGATTAAAGTGGAGCACGTGCCGTACCAAGAATCGTTGGAGGTGCCGCCGAAGCTAACTCATTTTGCAATCAACGCCATACGAGCGCGAGAACGACCGGTGGCTCAGAAAACGATGCGGCGTCGTACCAAAAATAATAGCGTAAGCCCGGCATTCGCCAAAGAATCATATCGCCGCGCTAGACGGAGCAACTGCGCGCGGACGATAGTGGCACCCGCCCGCCCGTGACCACGCGCTAACGAGACACATTGCGCCGGCGGTAGATTGCCGCGAAAACGCCAATGAAAACGCTGAAGGCCGGAAGGAGAAGGATCAGAATTCCGTGGCGCAGAGCCGCCTGCCCCTGCGAGCCCGATGCGGACGCGGTCTGGGAACACATGGCGCAGCCCTGGGCGGCGGCCTGAGGGGCCATTAGACCAAGTGATGCCACCAATCCAACGAAAAGCAGTATCGCCGCACACAAAACCGCCCTCCGGCGCCGAACAAACAACCCCCCGCCACCGACTCCGCCATTCGATCTACTCGTCTTCACTTTGCCACCAGGAAAAACAGGAACAGAAACAGCCAAAGCCCATCCAGGAAATGCCAGTACATGGCGACGACGCCCGTGGCCGACTCGAGCGTCAGGCGGCGCACCGGCCGAAAAGCGACGGCGAGCAGTCCCGCAATTCCTCCGAGCAGATGCAGGCCGTGGGCGGCGGTGAAGACGTAGAAAAAGCTGCTGCTTGGATTGGTGACAAGGAAGGCGCCGGCGGCCGCGAGTTGCCTCCAGGCGATCACCTGACCCGCCACGAAAAACAGTCCCAGAATGGCCGTGACACCCCACCAGTGACGAAACCCCTCCTCGTCGCGCGCGTGAAGGAGCCGCCGCGAACTCGCGAGCGTTACGCTGCTGGCCAGCAGAATCAGCGTATTCAGCGAGACAATGCGCCAAGGCAGATCGAGCGGCTGCCAGTCATCGTTTGGAAAACCCCTTCGGACAATCTCGGCGCTTACGAGCGCCACGAAGAACATGAGGATGGCGCTGAGTGCAACGGCCATTCCAGTGGCGTACGTCCGTTGCGGGGTTCCGGGCCGGCCGCCTGGCCCGCCTCGCTCTTCGGCGTTTCCGAACGG
Source organism: Candidatus Acidiferrales bacterium (assembly GCA_035279445.1). Classification (GTDB taxonomy): domain Bacteria; phylum Acidobacteriota; class Terriglobia; order Acidiferrales; family UBA7541; genus Palsa-295. Next base: position 61,533 of record DATEHV010000036.1, read on the forward strand.
AACTCCGCCATCGCTTCCGCGGCCGCCTCCGGTCAGCTCCAGCGCGTGTGTCCCGGCGCTATCCGCCATGTTGCGGCACCTCATCTACGCCCGTGATTTCTTCGGGCACAAGATTCTGCGGCAAAAAGTCCTGCTTCGCGCCCGGAACACTATATTCGTACGGTTCGCGATAGACCGTCGGATAGGCGCCCGCGAAGTTGTCGAAGGGGGGCGGCGAAGCCGTGGCCCATTCCAGCGTCGTGGCACTCCACGGATTGGCGGAGGCTCGCTCGCCGGTCCTCAGACTGCGGATGAAGTTGTAGAAGAAAATGACTTGCGCAGCGGCCGTGGCGAAAGCCGCGATGGTCATAAAGCGGTGCAGAGGTTGGAGCGCCGCTAGATAGGTTGCCCCGGACGAGTCCGGGTAGCGCCGGATTCCACCGGCGATTCCAACGAAGTGCATCGGCATGAAGATGCAATAGACGCCGGCAAACGTCAGCCAGAAATGGATCTTTCCGAGCGTCGGGTTCATCATCCGGCCGAACATTTTTGGAAACCAGTAGTAGGTCGCCGAAAAAATACCGAAAATCGCGGCCACGCCCATGACGATGTGAAAATGTCCCACGACGTAATAGGTGGCGTGCAACATCGTATCCACCGCAGGCTGCGCGAGAAAGATTCCCGAGAGTCCCCCGGTCACGAAGAACGACACGAAGCCGATCGCAAAGAGCATCGGCGGCGCGAAATGAATTCTCCCGCCCCAGAGCGTCCCGAGCCAGTTGAAGGTTTTGATCGCGGACGGCACCCCGATCGACATCGTCAGCAGCGAAAACGTCAGCCCCGAATACGGATTCATCCCGCTCACGAACATATGATGGCCCCAGACCAGGAAACCCAGAAAACCGATCGCGCAGAGAGCCAGTGCCATGACGCGATAACCAAACACCGGCTTGCGGGAGAAATTTGCGAGAACGTGAGATACCACGCCCATGCCGGGCAGAATCGCGATGTATACCTCGGGGTGACCGAAGAACCAGAACAGATGCTGCCACAGCAGAGGCGAGCCTCCGCTGTGGCCCTGAACCTGCCCATTCACCACCAGGCCGGCCGGAAGGAAGAAGCTTGTGCCGCCGGCGCGATCGAGCAACAGTAATACTCCCCCGGCGAGGAGGACTGCAAAGGCCAGCAGACTCAGAATTGCAGTGACGAACCATGCCCAAACCGTCAGAGGCATGCGCATCAGGGTCATTCCCGGCGCACGCATATCAATTGTCGTGGCGATGAAATTGACCGCGCCCAAAAGCGACGCGAGACAAAAAATCAAAATGCTCACGATCCAGATCGTCTGCCCGATTCCCTCCCCAGGACCCGTCACTTCACCCAGACCGCTGAGCGGCGGATAGGCCGTCCACCCGCTGATCGGGGCGCCGCCGGGAACGAAGAATGCGGCGAGCATCGAGACGAAGGCAACAAAAGTCAGCCAAAACGAAAGCATGTTGACGCCGGGGAACGCCATCTCCGGCGCCCCGATCTGAATCGGCAGGAAGTAATTTCCGAACGCGCTTTGCGGAGCGATGGTGAGCACGAAGAAAATCATGATCGTGCCGTGCATGGTGACGAGCGCGAGATACTGCTCCGGCGTCATCATCCCGCCGCCCACCAGCGGAAGATGCGCATCCGGCCAGACGAGATGAAAACGCATCAAAAGCGAAAGGACGATTCCCACGGTTACGGCCGCGAGCGAGAGGAAGAAATACTGTAGGCCGACCACCTTGTGATCCGTGCTGAAAACGTAGCGGCGAATCAAGCCCCGGGGCGCTTCCCCTGCGCTGCGAGGGACGATACGCCCGAAACGCGCCTGCGAGTTCACGCGCCTCCTCCTCGTCGCAGACCCGCCGGTGAAAAACTCACTGGCTCGCCGCCGAATTCTTCAGAAAGCGTTGGTAGTCGGACTCCGAGACGACGTTCAACAGGCTGCGCATCTTGTAGTGCCCCAGGCCACACAACTGCGTGCAAACGATTTCGTAGCGCCCGACCCGGTTCGACGTGAAGTGGATGGGAATCAACATTCCGGGCACCGCATCCTGCTGAAGCCGCAACTCCCGGACGAAGAAATTGTGGACCACGTCCTGCGAGCGAAGAAGCAACTCGACGGGACGATTCACGGGGACGGTCAATTCCGGAACGACCATGTCGTCGGCGCCGGCAGGGTCGTTCGGGTCCAAACCCAGCGGGTTTCCGGCGGGCGCGTTGATCAGATTGGGATCGAGCCTGCCGAACTTTCCATCCGGCCCCGGATATCGGAAGGTGTAGACGAACTGGTTGGTGGTCACTTCGACTCGAATCGCGTCCGGCGCTAGCGTCGTGTAACGAACCTCCGCCCACGCCTTGCGCCCCAGGATTCCCAGACACAGAAAAGCGAGCAGCGTGAGGGCCGCCCAAGAGAACTCCAGCGCAAGATTGCCGCGCGTGAAGCGGACGCGCTGGCCGCGCTCGCGAAATCGAACCACGGCAAACGCCAGGCCGAGCTGCACGAGGACGAAGACCGCGCCGGCGACGTACAGCGTCAAATCGTACTGCCGGTCGATCAAAACGGCGGTTGAAGTAATGGGCGGCGGCGCAGGATAGAGGCGAGCAAGAAAAACGAAAAGTGTCCCGGCGACCAGCAGCACCAAAAGCAGCGCGAGGAGGAACGCCGCGGCGGCCGAGCCGCGGGCGCGGTTTGTCGTGCGCGCCGATCGTTCCTGCCCGATTGCGCCAGCGAAAAACGCGCGAGACGATCGCATGGTCTTGGAAAACACGTCATCATACAAAAGCGGTGCGGTATTTCAAAGAAGTTAGGGTTTCAGGTTCATCCGTGCGGCAGCGGCGCCGGGCCCCGGCGACCAGCAAAGGACGGGACACCACGGAACCGCACGCAAGAGTTCGCCGGGCTATTGCAAGCGAAGGCAGCCGGTCGTACACTGCCGGTTGGCACGGAAGGCGAAGTCGCGGCGCGGGGCACCCTTGAGCGGCGGAGACCTGTGAATGAGAATTCATTTTCACCGAATTGCAATGCTGGGAGCCGGACTGGCATTCCTGCTCTGCCCAGCTGTTAGCATGGCGATTGAGACACATCATCCCGTGGTGATCTATGAGGGCACGCCGACCGAGCTAGCCTCGGCTTCTCCGTTCGCTCAATCGGCGGATCTGTGGGTTACGCTGCAGGATTTGACGCGCGCGACCGGCTATGTGCTGAAGCCGCAGGGAGTCTGCCGCAAGGAGCTGTGTTTTCCGCTTCCGAAGAAGACGAGGAGCGATTTCCTGGTGAAGCGAGACTCCGTCGAGTGGTTCAATCTGAGCGCGTTTGCGCGGATGTTGCATCAGGCCGTCGCCCGCGACGCGCAATTCGACACGTGGTACTTCGGCCCTCGGCAGGACACGCAGAACGCCTTTCTTTCCTCTCTCGATGCGCCGAACTTCACGCTGCCCGACTCGACCGGAAAACTCCATTCGCTTTCGGACTTCCGCGGGAAGAAGGTGCTGCTCATCACCTGGGCGTCCTGGTGAGGGTGCAGATTCGACTTGCCAGGCTGGCAAGTCTTCTACCACGAACTCAAAGGCAAGAATTTCGAGATCATCTCCGTGGCTCAGGATACGGGCGGCATACGGGACGCGGGTCCTTGGATCGCGCGCGCGAACCCCGAATTCACCGCCCTGATCGACCAGGAACAAATCGTCACGAAGACGTACGGGCTGGTTAACGTTCCCACCGGGGTCTGGATTAACGAGCAGGGGAAGATCGTGCGTCCGCCAGAGGTGGCTTACGTCGATGAACGCTATCGCTCTCTCACGGGAATCGATCCGGCACCCTACCTGAACGCGATCCGCGACTGGGTCGCGAACGGCGAACGGAGCATTTACGTGATGAGCGACGACAACCTCAAGGAGCAGCTCGCACCCGCGAGCCCCGATCGGCTGATGGCCGATGCGGAGTTTTCACTTGCGGAATATATCTATCAGCAGGGGCACGGGCAGGAGTCGATTCCGCACTTCAAGGAGTCGCAGCGGCTGGCTCCGAACAACTGGAACTATAAGCGCCAGGCGTATCTCTTCTCGACGGACCCTGAACGCGATTACGGAACAACATTTGTCAAGGAAGTTCTGAAGCTTAACGGTAAGCCGTATTACGCGCCCGTTCATCTGCCGGCGCCTTCCTCGCCGCCGGCGCAACAGAATCCGTAAGCCACGCGCAAACACACTTTTCGATAGCGCCGAGCTGCGAGTGTCGGTCAAGCGAGCGTGCGCGGCCCGATCCGCCGCTGCGCATTTTCCAGCTGCAAAGAACCCACCTAATCTGATGGGAGACAAAGAGATTTGGTGCGGTCGAGTGGATTCGAACCACCACGCTCTTGCGAGCGCCAGCCCCTCAAGCTGGTGCGTCTGCCAGTTCCGCCACGACCGCATTCATGAGGTGAACGACGGAATTGTAACAGAAGCGGCTAGCTCATGGGAGCCGGGTTCCGAGGCTGGGCAACAACTGGCGGCGCTCGAAGGTGGCACGAGCACGCCTTGAGCATGCACGACAGCCAAGGCCGCAATCTGATGATCCGGTCGAGGCCAAATCTCAGCGGCGAACGATACTTGACGTCGTTATGCTCTGCCTATACTATGTATAGACACCGAATGCGAAGACGCGACGATGGGAGATCTGAGAACGGTCACAAGGAGGAGAGATGGCCATCATCAATCGCCGCACGTTCCTGGGCGCAGGCGCAGCCCTTACGGGAATGCTCGCCGGCTCCGTCGCGGATGAAACCTCAGCGGAGGAGAAGCAGATCGTGAAAAAGGGAATCTACACCGATCCGTTTATAGACTTCGACGAATGGCGCGATGCGCCCGTGCGCCATCGCTACGTGCATGGCGGTTTCAAAGGCACCGAGCTACTTTACTCATTCTACTTCCCGCCGAAGGAGCACTATCAGGGGCGCTTCTTCCAGCCGCTGCAAGCCGTCTCGGGCAATGAGAACATGGCGCCGATGGCGATGTATCAGGCGGGCGGCGTGGGCTTCGCGCTGGCGAGCGGCGGCTATCTCGTCGAATCCAATCAAGGCAGCCGTAATATGTTCGGCGGCAGCGCCGAGGCCAACGCGGCGGTGGCGGAATATTCGCGTGAGCTCGCGGCTGACATGTACGGCAAGCACCGCCCCTTTGGCTACGTCTATGGCGGCAGCGGCGGAGCGTTCAAAACGCTCGGCTGTGTTGAGAATACTTCCGGCGTGTGGGATGGCAGCATCCCGTTTGTGCACGGAACACCTGTCAGTATTCCCTACTTCTTCACCGTGCAGGCGCACGCGATGCGTATTCTGGGGCCAAAATTTCCGCAGATCGTCGACGCGCTCGATCCCGGCGGCAGCGGCGACATGTATGCCGGCCTCAATGAAGAGGAACGCGATGCGCTGCGCGAGGTCACGCGGTTCGGCTTTCCACCGCGCGCCTGGTTCAACTTTCAGAAGATAGCCTTCGGCTATACGGGCGTGTTCACTACCCTCGTTGACCGCATCGTTGACGGCGATCCGACGTATTTCCAGGATTTCTGGTCCAAGCCCGGTTATCTCGGTTTCAATTCTCCGGAATCTCTGAAGCAGCCGCGTTTTCAGCATCCGACGAAAATCGCAGCGCTGGTGATGCCGGACGAGGCGCGCAAGATGGGGTTGCCGCTCACGATGCCTGCGGCGCAAACGCAAAGCGGAGTGAATTTTCCGGCTGCGCTCAGGATTGCCGATCCGCCGCAGGGAAATCTGCAGGGCGCGTCCATCATCGTGAAAAGCGGCGGCGCGAAGGGCCACACTCTGTATATCGCCGGTGTCGTGCGCGATTTGGTGATGATCGGCTTCGGCGCCGGCCACTTCGAAGCCATGGCGGCTCTCAGGGCCGGTGACGAAATCCAGATTGACAACTCGATCTACCTCGCCACGCAGACCTATCACCGTCATCAGATTCCGGCACCCGAATACTACGTCTGGAACCAGTACAAGGGTGCGGACGGCAAGCCGCTATATCCACAGCGCCCGCTGCTTCCCGGCCAGGAGGTTCAATCCGGCGGCGCCACGCAAAGCGGGCGGTTCCACGGCAAGGTTATCGTAATGCAGGCCCTTTGGGACGAGGCTGCCTACCCATGGAGCGCGGACTGGTATCGCACGCGCGTCAAGGCCGCGCTGGGACCGGAATTCGAGGACCGTTATCGGCTCTGGTATGTGGACAACACGATGCACACGACGCAGGTCGCCGGTCCTAACGATCCGCGCCCGGTCGCGACGACGCGCGTGATCAGCTACCAAGGCGTTTTGCAGCAGGCACTGCGCGACCTCGCGGCTTGGGTCGAGAAGGGTGTAGCCCCGCCGGAGAGCACAGCCTACGAAGTACGCGACGGTCAAATCGTGGTACCGTCGTCGGCCGCAGCGCGCAAAGGAATTCAACCGGTGGTCACTCTGACAGCGAATGGTGCCGCCCGCGCCGAGGTGATAGTTGGCGAAAAAGTTCAATTCACCGCCCTCATCGATGTTCCGCCGGAAACCGGGACGTTAGTGGCTGCGGAGTGGGACTTTGAAGGCGCAGGCGACTATCCCGTCGCAGGAGTGATGGAACACGCGAGCGCATCCCCGTCGAGTGCGACCGTCAGAACCAGCTACGCGTTCTCGGCAAAGGGAACGTACTTCCCCGCGCTCCGGGCCACGTCGCAGCGCCAAGGCGACGCAACAACGCCATATGCTCGAGTCCAGAACCTGGGCCGGGTGCGGGTCGTCGTCGCGTAGGCGGAGGCTGGGAACAAGAACCCATGGCGGAGCTAGATCTCGGCCGCATCGCGGCGGCCGCCCTTGCGGTGGTCGATAAGCGCGGTTCTTCCGGTTTTACCATGCGCGCAGTTGCGGGCGCTCTTCGAGTGACCCCCATGGCGCTTTACCACCACGTGAAGAACAAGGCGGCGCTAGCGGCCCTTCTGGTCGATGCGGCCATTAGCGCGCAGCCATTGCCGCCACCTTCGGGAGTCTGGCAGCACGACCTCTGGGCAATGGCGAATTGGATGCGGCAGAATACACTGGCTCATCCGAGCGTCGCCCAGATTCGCAGAGCGTACAAAGTCTGGACGGCAGCAACCCTGCGCATGACCGAGCGCTGGCTTAGCTTGTGGCAGCAAAGCGGACTGCCGCTGGAGAAGGCGCTCGTGGCGGCGACCACGAGCAGCATGGCGATCGTAGGTCTCGTCGAGGAGGAGGCGATCTTTCGGGGAATGGTACGCCCCAGCGACGCGTCGCTCTCCTGGTTGCCCAATGCACGCCTTATGTTCGACGCGCGTCACGACCACGAAGCGGAGTTTGAGCTTCTGGTGCGTTCGCTCATCGAAGGCCTCCACGCACGGCTCTCCCGCGATGTATCCGGCCGATAGATTCTCCCCGGCTAGGCAAGCTGGTGCGCCGGCCAGTTCCGCCATCGCCGCATTTTCAGGGCAATCCGCGAGATCGTAACAGAGGCCGCTATTTCTTAGGAGTGGGTTGCGGCGCCGGTGCCGGCGCGCCCGGGGCCGGAGTGGCGGGCTGCTGTTGCGCAGGAGCCTGGCCGCCCGGCGTCGGCTGGGTCGTCGGCAGGGCAGGCGATGGCGCCTGCGGAGCGGGCTGAACCGGTAGCTGTATGGGCGGCGCAGCCGGCTGCTTCGCGGGGGCCGAACCCGGGGTAGAAGTCTGTTCTAGTATCGAACCGGTACTAACCTCATTCGGAGCGCGCTTGAACGAAAGAGTAAGCGAAGTCATCATGAAAACGATGGCGCACCACGTGGTGGCGCGAGAAAGGAAAGTGGCGGCGCCACGGGGGCCGAACGCCGTCTGGCTCCCCGCTCCGCCGAAGGCGCCCGCGAGATCCGCGGCGCTCCCGCTTTGCAGCATGATTACGATGACCAGCACAAAACATACGACGATGTGCAGAGTCACCAGTACGGCGGAGACGCGCCAGCCGACCCAAATCAGGCCGACGGCCACCATTAACGAGACAGCCCATTTTGCCCACGACGGCATTACCTACTCCCGCTTCGCGCCGGGACGGTTCCTTCCGTCCAGGGCGCCTAAAAATTCACGATGGATGCGAACGACTGCGGGTCCAGGCTCGCTCCGCCTACGAGCGCGCCGTCAATCTCCACCTGCGCCATCAACCCCTTGATATTTTCGGGCTTGACGCTGCCACCGTAGAGAATTCGGAGCGCGGATGCCTCTTCGAACGAGAACCGGGCCGCGGCAAGCTCGCGAAGGTAGCGATGTGCGCCCGCCGCGATTTCCGGAGTCGCCGTGCGCCCGGTGCCGATTGCCCACACCGGCTCGTACGCCAGCAGAATACGCGAGAACTCCGCACGGGTCAACGCGCCCAAGCCGCCTTCAAACTGGCGCTTGAGGACGCTTTCGGTAAGATTCCCTTCGCGCTCACTGAGTATTTCTCCGACGCACACAATCGGGGTGAGCCCGGCTTCCAGCGCGGTCTTCGTCTTGCGATGAACCGTCTCATCCGTATCGTTGAAATACTGCCGCCGCTCGGAGTGTCCGATAATGACGCCGCTGCAACCAGCCTCGACCAGCATTCGCGCGGAGATTTCTCCGGTGAAGGCGCCGTCCGGACGACCGTGGACGTTTTGGGCGGCGATCATGATGGCGCTTCCGCGCGCTGCCTCCGCGGCGGCGATCAACGACGTGTAGGGCGGCGCGACGACGATGTCGCAATGCCGTGATCGTGCGACGAGCGGCCGAAACGCCTCGAAAAACGCGCGCGTTTCCGCTTGCGTTTTGTACATCTTCCAATTCCCAGCGATTACCGGACGACGCAATCACGCCTCCTTGGTCATCTCTAACAGATCGAACCGCACTCTATGAACCAGGCGCCGCCGGGACCGGGGGCAGTACACCGAGTTGCCGCGCCATTCCCACGTCGTCCCGATTCGCATAGTGCTCGGCAATTTTGCCATCCAAAATGCGATACATGTGAATGTGCTGAACCTCGAAGGAGTGCTCCGTCGGTTGCACGCCAACCAGCAGCCCGCCATCAACGGGCAATCGACCCATCCCACGGTGCGTGCCTCTGTAGGTGCACCGGACGACCACCCACTCACCCTCGGCCACCGAGTTCAGAACGGTCAGACGGACGTCCGGGAAAACAGTTTTGATCTCTCGCAGCACCATAAGCAGGCCGGCGCGTCCCACTCGTCGCCCGTGGTTTTGGCAGCCTTCCGAAAAACAATTCACTGCCGCGTCCAGGTCGCCGTCATTGAGTGCTCGATGAAACTCTTCGGCGGTGCGCCGATTGGCCTCGTTGGTACTCAAGGAAGATCGCCTCCTTTCGCAGCGACAAGGTCAGGGCTTGTCGCTGAGCGCTTCCACGCCGGGAAGTTTTTCGCCGGCGAGAAATTCGAGCGAGGCGCCGCCGCCCGTGGAGATGTGGGAGATTTGTTTGGCGACGCCGGACTGCTCGACGGCGGCGACGGAATCGCCTCCGCCGACGATCGATACCGCACCGGCGACCGTGGCGGACGCGACGGCACGCGCCATCGCCAGAGTGCCCAGCGCGAAGGCCGGCTTTTCGAACATGCCCAGCGGACCGTTCCAGACGATCGTCCGAGCTTTCGAAATCTCCGCGCTGAACTGCGCGATCGTTTTCGGGCCGACGTCGAGGCCCATCAGATTTTCCGGCGTGCTGACGATGTCGGTGGTTTTCGCGGCAGCGGTCGCATCCACCGATTCCGCGAGGACGTGATCGACCGGCAAGAGCAGCCGGAATTTGCGTGTCCTCGCCTCTTCAAGCAGGCCGCGGGCGAGATCGAGCTTGTCATTTTCGACTAGCGACTTCCCCACCGGCAGGCCCTGCGATTTCAGAAACGTATAGGCCATGGCGCCGCCGATCAGCATCGCGTCGGCAAGTTTCATCAGGTTCTGCACCACTTCGATCTTGTCGGACACTTTTGCGCCGCCCAAGATCGCCACGAACGGCCGCTCGGGATTTGAAATCGCCTTGCCGAGATAGGTCAGCTCCTTTTCCATCAGCAGGCCCGCCGCCGCCTGGCGGACATATTTCGTGATGCCGACGACGGAGGCGTGGGCACGATGCGCGGAGCCGAAGGCGTCGCAGACGAATAGTTGATCGCAGAGCGCAGCAAGCTGCTTCGAAAACTCCGGATCGTTCGCTTCCTCCTGCGGATGATAGCGGACGTTTTCGAGAAGGAGCACTTCCCCGTTGCGAAGCGCCTTGGTCATTGCCTCTGCATCGGCGCCGACGCAATCGGGGGAAAACGCAACCTGCTTGCCGAGCATCTCGCCCAGCCTTGTCGCCACGGGCTGGAGGCTGAATTTCGGATCGACCTTTCCCTTCGGACGGCCCAAATGCGAGGCGAGCACCAGCCGGGCGCCGCGTTCGATGGCCAGGCGCAGCGTGGGCAAGGTTTCGCGGATGCGCGTGTCGTCCGTTACGCGACCGGCTTCGAGCGGCACATTGAAATCCACGCGAATGAATACCCGCCGGCCGGACATTTCGAGACTGCGAATGGAGAGCTTGTTCATCGTCGCCGTGGGAGCGCTCAGCCCGGTCCGGGAGGTGCGTCTACAAGCGCGCGGCCAATATCTTAATCAGGTCTCGGCAGCGGCACGAGTAGCCCCATTCATTGTCGTACCACGCCAGGACCTTGACGCAGTTCTCTCCCACCACGCGCGTGTAGCCGGCGTCGACGATCGAGGAGTGCGGGTTGCCCCGGAAATCGGCCGACACCAGCTCTTCCTCCGTGTACGCGAGAATTCCCTTCAACGATTCATCGGCCGCGCGCTTAAGTGCCGCGTTGACGCTCGCCACCGTGGCGGGCTTCTGGGTCATCACCGTCAAGTCGACGACGCTTACGTTGGGCGTCGGCACCCGAAGCGAATAGCCGTCGAGCTTGCCTTTCAGCTCGGGAATCACCAGATGTAGGGCCTTAGCCGCGCCCGTAGAAGTCGGAATCATCGAGAGCGCGGCGGCGCGGGAGCGGCGCAGGTCTTTATGGGGCAGGTCGAGCAGCCGCTGGTCGTTCGTATAGGAGTGAATCGTGGTCATCGTCCCAACGTTGATTCCAAAGGATTCGTGGATCACTTTTGCAACCGGCGCCAGGCAATTCGTCGTGCAGGACGCATTCGATACCACATGGTGCCTGGCGGGATCATACGTCTTGTCGTTCACGCCGAGGACGAAAGTCGCGTCCGGATCGGTGGCAGGGGCAGAGATGATTACCTTCTTCACCGGCCCGCGGATGTGCTTGCGCGCTTCGGCGCCGGCGGTGAAAAGACCGGTCGATTCGACTACGATCGTCGCGCCGACCGCAGCCCAGTCAAGCTGGGCGGGATCTTTCGTGCGGAAGACTTTGAAACTCTTGCCGTCGACCGAGATTGCGTCGTCTGTGTGCGCGACCTGATTCGATAGGTTTCCGAGAATCGAATCGTATTTTAGCAGATGCGCCAAGGTCTTCGAATCCGTGATGTCGTTGACGGCAACGATTTCGATTGCGGGATCACTCAAAGCCGCCCGAAAGATATTGCGGCCGATACGTCCGAACCCGTTGATCCCCACTTTCACTGCCATGCTGCCTCCTGAAGATTGCCAGGGATTAAATGCCTGCGAGAAGGGAATGCAGGATTTCCATGGAAGTTCCGATGCTAGGTTGCGACAGAGAAAAAGTCAACGCAGGCGCGGAGGCGCGCCGCTCACTCGAAATCCTTCACCCGGATCACGCTGTCGCCCGAAAACGTGACGAACGTCGTGCGGGCCGGCGGCGTGCCGTAGATCCAGTCTTCGGTCTCGTTGCCTTCGGCATCGCGCTCGCGGACTTTGTGGTCCGGCCGGCCCATCGCCGCAATCACCATATCCTGATTCATGCCCACGATGGCATGGCGGTCGCGAATCGCCTGCTGGAATTGCGGCGGCAGCGATTCGACCCAGTTGATCGTGGCCGAATGCTGCTTGGAAAAATCCAGCAGCACTGAAAGATCACGCTTCAAATCGTCCGGGCTCATGTCCGGAACCGGGTGTCCGTAGTCGAGGACGATCGTCGCGCCGGAAATCTCGGGGGGACCGGAAACGGGCGGCGGCGGCGTGGACATGTTGCCGATTCCGATCTGGATATGCTGGCGCAGGTGGAAATGCTTTTTGCCCCCGCCGTTGATCTGCAACACGATCTGCTGCGAGCGGATCTCCATCCCGGTAATCTGCACGGTATCGCCCTGGGTCGCGGCGATGCCATAAAGCCTGAGAGAGTCGCTCAGACCCTGCATATCCATCGGCTTGCCGACCGATACCTTGAGGCCCTTCCTGCCGCCGGGCAACGATTGCACAGCCTTTGCGAACTCGCCATCCACGTAGCGAATCAGCAGGAGGCGCGACGTCGGCTTCAGGAGTTTTGAAGAATGAACAGTGCTCTGTACTTCGGTATCGCCGGCAGAGCGGTCGGAACGGGCCATCGCAGCTGCGAGTGCGCTTGCGCCCCTGATACTCGGGGGCGCGGAGCGAAACGGGGCCAAATCCGTAACATCCGCGCCCAAGGCCAGCGCGGCGGCAAGCACGAGCGTGAACCGTACGTCCATTACGGGTTACCGCTAGCCCACATTGTAAGCCTTTTCAGCCCCGGGTGAACAGTCACTTACCGGGAATCCAAATTCAGAGGTTCCCGGCAAATCGCGTCACGCAAGTCTTCTCTTGAAGAACGGCGCGAAGGCATTGATGACGGCGATGCGAAACGCATCTCGCCTCGTGATGATGTTCTCGGTGAGGATCCCCCAAGCTCCCTGCGCATCGCGGATTCCGCGGGCTCCCGCGAAGGCGTCAATTGCCTCCGCCAACTCCACACCGCCGTCCAGCACACGCGATACAAGCGGCGCCGGAAGCAGGATGGCGCCGGACTGGCCGAATGCTCCTCGACCGGTCCGGTCGGTGACGTAGGCCCAGTTTTCCAGAAAAACCCAGCGCTCGCCGTGGTGATGGACCACGTCGATTCCGCCTTCGAGACCCACAAAGTAATTCCAGGCTTTGTTGTTCTCGTGAGCGATTCGGCGCAGCGCCTCGGAGCGTTGTCGCGCGCCGGTCATTATTTCTTCGCGCGAAAGCGGTGTGTGACCGACGCCGCTCGGCACTTCCACGCTTTCGACTTCAAATGTGGCGCCTTCGCCCAGCCGCGGCGACATCGCAGCCAGCGCGTCCCGGACAGCTTCGAGTTTCGGCCGGCGCGTGCTGCCAACCGCCACAACGCGGGTGTCCGGCGACAATTGCGAACCTCTCAGCTCTTCCACAGCTGGGTCTGTTTTGCGCCTGCGAAGCGGGAGACGAGAAAATCCTTCAGATCTTCAATGGAGGCAAACACGTGGTCGGAGCATCCCAACACCCACGCGTCGATCTGTTCGACGGGCAGCGGCGCCACGAGATAGACGGGAATTCCCTTGCCATACGCCGCAGTCAAGCTTGCGGGCGTCCCTCCGTTCTGAGCCACCGCCCCCTCCCAGTAACAGATGAGGTAGTCGGCTTTGTTCTCGATCAGATCGATGTTGAAAGCGATGATCTTGCGGACGACGCGGCGGAACCGCTCCAGATCGGTCGTCTGCCAGCGGCGGAAGTTTGCGATCTCGTCGTCCAGGAGGCACTTCTTCGAATCTTCCGCCGGATCGTAAACTCGATGGCCGAGTTGCTCGCGCAGAAAGGGCGCGAGCTTGCGCCGCCACAAGTTTTCGCCTTCCTGGGCGAGGTCGATCGGACCGCAGAGATAGGCAAGCATGAGGGTCGGGCGAGCGAGACTCTACCACGCTGAGCGAGAACTGGCCACTGGGATCCGCGGGAGACACGATCGACCCGGAAAAATGGAGCGGGATAAGGGAATCGAACCCTCGCCTCGACCTTGGCAAGGTCGCGTACTACCACTATACGAATCCCGCGCACAAAACAACTTCGAACCGACTACAAATCTTTATAGCACGCCCCTTCCGCGCGGACAAGACTTCGATGCCGCCCAAATTTCGGAAGGAAACATGTTGAAGTGATTTGGAAACGAAGCAGCCGCCTGAGGTGGCCGCCAGAAAACTGCTCTCAGCCTAGTCGACTTCCAAGATTCGAGTTGCCTTCACGACCGGCGATTTTTTCTGGCGCTCGGCGAACCGCTCGGCGCGCTCGCGATCGATATAGACGCGAGCGAACCGTTCGCCATCGTGGTAATACACGGTGACCTGCCAGTGGCGGTGTTTGCGCCGGCGGTCCCGTTGAAACCGGCTCGACTTTCTTGCCTTTGTTTTTTTCACTATGGGTCGCCCCTCGAGGCTCGTGACTATGGCAAGTTTGGCCAAGGCGCGCAAGTAGCAAGAAGACGGTTAACCTTCCTACTATTTAGCAATTACGAGAGTCGTTTACGCTGCCGCAGCATCTAAATCATCAGTTGGAAACCATGCGGCGCCGCCCGGCAACTTTTCCCGCCCCGCATGCGTAGTATAGATGTGGGGCAAGGGAGCGGGATATGATCGGCACGATCGACAGCACACTCCATATCGAAGACCTGGGAAATCATCCGGAGGAAACCGTTCTGACTCTGAGGGAACTTTTGGCCGGCGGCGCAAAGATCACTCCCGATCCTAAGCGCAGCGGCTTCTATGAAGTCGAAAACGGCGCGGTCACGTATTACATCCACGTCTCACCGGTGAAAGGCACCATCCTGCTGATCGCGACGTGGACAAACAGAGGTGTGCCGCCGGGCGCGGGCGCGGCCGCCTGACGGCGATTCAATTCGAAGACGAGGCTCCGAGAGCAAGGTCCGCAGGTTTCAGATTCAAATCATCCAGAATCTGCTTCTTCAACTTGTAAAGCGCCGAGCTGTCGCTCGCCTGCGCGTAAACGAAATTGCCCGACGGTTTCGAGACCCGAAATGTCAGCGCTTTCCCGTTGTTGTCGGTTAAGACCGCGCTCACATCGGGTTTAGCCAGCTGGGCGAGCAGGCCGGCCCCCGGCGCGTCAATCACTTCCTCGGCTCGCAGACCGCTGATTGAGTCGAGGATCTTCCAGGCCGCCGCGGATTTTCCCTTCTCTGCGTCCGGTGCATCGAAGGTCCAGGCATACGGGTCGTCTTTCTTGCGGCTCATGACGATCGTGCCGTTGGCGCCGTGAATCTGCAGCTGCTGGATGGCATCGGCTTCGGTGCGGAGAACCCTTTTGTCGCGCAGATCGCTGAATCGCTCGGAAAGCTTTTTGTAGATGTCCTCATTGACCTTGAAGATCGTCGGCCTCGAGGTGTCGCGCGCGTAGTAGCCCTCGCCCACTTTCTTCCCAACGGTCAGCGTGGATTTCACTCCCTTGTCATCCTTTGCGGTAAACGTGATAGGAGGGCTCGCCAGATCGTACTTCGCGAGGTTGTCCGGCTTTTCGCTCGCGACCGAAACCATTTTCGCGGTAGACAAGGCGCCGAGAAGGGTATCCACGGCATCCGTGCCCGCGAGCGCGCCGCCGGGCTTGGTAAACTTCCATTCGTCCTTCTCTTTAGTCGCGTCCAGCTCGCCGGACGAATTCTTCAGATGGAACGAGGCCACGCTCTGGGTTTCAATATGCAGCACGGCGCGGTCCCGCAGATCATCGAGAGACTTGGCGGTGCTGGTCGAGAGGGATTCGGGCAGGAGCGATACACTCTGGCCGCCGTCCACGATGGTGTAGACGGAGTCGCCCGTAAAATCCTTGTCGCCGATGAGGAGATTGTGCTTCGCGCCGCTCCGGACCTGGAACTCGATCGAGGCCTGGGGCGGGCTTAGGCCGTAGACCTTAAGCCGGTCGGCGCTGCCCGGTTCGGTGTGGTCAATTCGTGCGCCGGCAATCTGGTCCGCGATGCCGTCGGCCACCGACTGATCCGCATCGGTGTCGATCGGCTGCACGATCCGCCACATTCCGTTCTGTCTGTAAAACCGGACGGAGGGAGCCGCGGTCTGCGCGGGGTGCGCGATCGTGAAGGAGGTAATGTCGGACGCCTGGACGGAGAAGGCAGGCTTGGTAGTGTCGGCAGCAGGCTTCTCCGCGCTTCCCTTTCTCCAGTCGAAGTAGTAGACCGCGGCTCCGAGTGCAATGGCGCAAAGGAGCGCGACCAGTGTCGTTTTCTTGATCATGCCTGTCGCCTGGCGCCGCTACCGGCGCTTCCACCAGATAGCGACTCCCAGAAGTATTACGATCCCCGGAAGAAAGAAGAGATCGACCCATCGGAGACCAGCCGCCTGGCTTTCGGTGAGCGCGATGCGGCGATTCGTGACGGGCTTTGGGCGAATGGAAATCAAGTTCTCGTCCTCAGAAAGCCAATCGATGGCATTGATGAATAGGTCGCCGTTATGCTGCAAACCGACCCACTGATCGCTGGCAAAGTCTGAGTCGCCGATCACCACCAGCCGCGCACTTTTGTCGCCCGACTTGCGGCTGGCCGCCACGCCCAGCGAAAGCGGCCCGGCGGTCTTGGGATCGAATCGAACTTCTTTTTCAAGTTTCGGGATCGTAAAACTTCGCGGCGAAGTCTTAAGCAGCTCGATACTCTGCGGATCGCTCTGGGCGCTGTTCAGAATGGAAACCGTGCGCGCGAGCGGGAAAAACGTCATTCCGCCCTGTAGATTCTTCGTTACGGGGCCGCTGCCATAGTCGAGCACCAGCGGAGTTTCGGGGCCGGTCCCGAACAGGCGGCCGACGCCGCTCGCATCCACGACGATATTCTTGCCGACGTTCACGTTCCACTGCTGAAAAACGCTGTCGAGTTTCGGGTCAGTGTCCGGATCAACTTCGATCAGCGCCTTCCCCCCGGCGTCCAGATACTTGCCGACCATCGCGGCCTCCTGCGAGAAAAAGCCTTGCTTGGGACCGGCAATCACCGCGACATCGCAGGTGGACGGAATTCCGTTTTCAGAAACCAGATTTATCGAGTTGGTGTTGAACCCTTCCTTCTTCAGCCCCTGATCGATCAATCCGTAGCCCTCCGCTCCCTGATCGGTGAGCGATTTCTCGTCGTGGCCGGTGACGAAACAGACTGTCTTTACTGTGTTGCGGGTCACCTTCAGGATCGCGCTGGTAATGTCGCTTTCCGAATATTCTCCCTCTTCGCCGGGTTCCAGGTGCTCCTTGCGGGAGCCGGACGCGACGATGACGTCGCCCATCCGTGTCGCTCCATACTCCTTGGCGATCTCGGGCTTTTCGACGGGATCCACGTTCTCGAACTTGAAATGCTTACTGAGGTTTCGATATTCGGTCATCAAGTCGGAGAGCTGAAGATTCGTCACTTTGGCGAACCGGACCACGCTCACATCCGCGGTCAGCCCGCCGACAATCTTTTTCGTTTGATCGGAAAGCGTAAAAAGCTTCTCGCTCGTCAAATCGAAGCGCTTATGGTGCCGATAGCTGAGAAAATTCAGGACGCCCAGAATCGCGACGACGGCGAGAGCAAGGATCGTGGTATTTGTACCCAGCTGCGAAGAACGCCGCGAGAAAAACTTCACGATGGCGCCGAAGCCCAGCACGATGGCGGCTAAAACCAGAACGCCGCCTCCGATCAGCAGCGCCTCGCTGGGCCAGCGCATCTCTTCCTGATAGGAGTAGCTGACATATCCGGCAATGGCGGCTGCGACGCCGACACTGCCAATAGTCTCTGCCCATTCGTTCCGGTTCCAGGCCATTCTACGAATGCCTCCGCGATGCGGGAATCCGCGTTACGCCCGCCTCCATCGCATGGAATCGACCGAGCGCACCGTCAAGAAAAGAAACAAAACGATGAAACTCAGGTAATACACCACGCCCGACGTATCGATGACTCCTCGAGTGAAATCTTCAAAATGATTTGTGACCGAGAGATACTCCACGACCTGCCCGACGGTGGTTCCAGCCCCGCGCGAACCAAAGTCGATCACCCACAGCATCAGAAACGCGCCATAAGTCAGGGCAGCCGCGATGATCGCGTTTTCTGTGAGTGACGACAGAAATGAGCCCAGCGCTAGCAGGCAGCTTCCGAATAGCAACACGCCCAGATACCCAGCGAACACGATACGGAGCGGAGGCGCGGGATCAGTGCGAAGCCAGATCACGACAACGAAGCTGGCGGTAGGTAGCAGCATGGCGGCAAATACGGTCAGCGAGGCGAAGAACTTTCCCAGCACGATATCGATCTCGCGGATCGGCGAAGTCATCAGCAACTCCATCGTGCCCCGTTTGCGCTCCTCTGCAAACACGCCCATTGTAATCATCGGCATGAAGAACAGGATTTCGAAAATGAGCAGACTAAGAAAGGCGCGTAAAAGTTGATTCGGAGCGTCGAAATCGCCCGACATGCCGAACGACTGCCGCATGGCTTCCGCCAGGTAAACACTGAAAATGAACGCACTGATAAAGAGAAACAGGCTGACAAAGACATAGGCCACAGGCGACACGAAATAGTGGCCAATCTCCTTGCGATAAATGGCGTAGAGGCTCCGCATCTCTTTCTCCAGTTAATTGGACGGCTGCGCGTGCGCCGCGTCGTCGGTGGTCAGTTCGAGGAAAATGTCTTCCAGACTCAGGCTGATGCCGCGCAGTTCGTAGAGCGCCCATCCCTGCCCCACGATCTTGGCGGCCATCTGGCTGCGGATGTCCTTGTCGGAGGCGGTTTCCACGATCGCCGTCAAGCGGCCGTCCGCGCGCCCCGGGGTCACCTCGACGCGATTTGCGCCCGGAATCTGAGCGAGCAGTTCGCGGAGCCCCTTTTCAGGCGCCTGGACATCCAGGTGAATCTTTTGTCCGCGTTTCAACTGCGCGGTGAGGTTTTGAGGCGTGTCCACGGCCGCGATTTTTCCCTTGTTGATGATCACCACGCGATCGCACGTCATGCTAACCTCGGGCAGGATGTGGGTGGAAAGAATGATCGTGTGCGTTCCTGCTAGACCTTTGATCAGATGGCGCACCTCGATGATCTGTTTGGGGTCGAGTCCGACCGTCGGCTCGTCGAGAACGATCACCGTGGGATCGTGCACGAGCGCCTGCGCCAGGCCCACGCGCTGCTTATAGCCGCGGGAGAGGCGCTTGATGAGTTCCGTGCGCTTGTCGCCGAGACTGGTCTTCTCAAGCGCATCCGAAATGCGCTGGCGCCGCCGGTCCGCCGAAACGTTCTTGATCCGCAGCACAAAGTCGAGAAAGCCCTCGACCGTCATATCCGGATAGAGAGGCGGCACTTCGGGCAAGTAGCCGATGTGGCGGCGCACCTCCAGCGAGTCGTTGAATACGTCGAAGCCGGCGACTGTCGCGGTTCCCGACGTGGCAGGTATGAACCCGGTCAGAATGCGCATCGTCGTGGTTTTCCCGGCGCCGTTTGGGCCGAGAAACCCGAGGATTTCGCCTTCGTTGACGGTGAAGGAAACGTGGTCCACGGCCGTAACTGGGCCGTAGGCCTTGGTCAAATCCTGAACTTCAATCAATGCATTCCCCCGAATCAGTGATAAGAAAAAGAGGAATATGAGAATTACGGGCGCCGCCGAACATTATGTTATACCAAAAAAAGGATCGAAAATGAAAATGCTCAATTCAGAAAGCTCACCCGTCAAATAGCGCCCACAAGGGAGACGATGCCGGAAGCAAGCGGAAATGTTGCCAAGTGGGGATGCCCGTTCCGCCCGCCGGCCGGCGGCTCGGGCAGGCAACGGGCGCGGAGCCAGGCGCATCGATATGCCTGGGTGATACCGCGCGTTCTGCCGTTTCCATGAGTCTTGAGATCTCGCGTACCAGTTGTGGGTCGTCGGGAGAGGGTCGCGCCGGAGATGTGCGTTGACACTCCCGGGCCGTTTTGTTATTCAACACGTTTCGCTGCTGGCGCCGGGAGTTGCACTGAGGGTATCCCGCTCCGGACTGGGCGTATCCGAAGAGACATCAAGAGGCGATGGGATGATGTCGAAGGTGTATGCCCGAATGAATGGCGGTTACGAGCGGGGAGAAGAAATCCGATGACCCGAATTCTGGTGGCTGCATGAAGAAAATCTTGTTCACCGGGGCGCTGATTCTGGCGCCGCTGGGCGCGCTACTTCTGGCCGGATGCGGTGGTGGCGGCAGCAGTTCGATGATCTCGATCACGCTTACTACCGGCAATGGCAAATTGTCGGTGGACGAGAGCGAGCCCAACGCGATGCCGCCGTTCTTTCCCACGCTTAGTTTCATCGCCGCAGTGGGTGGCGACACCAAGAATCAGGGCGTCACCTGGGAACTGGACAAGCAATCAGGCTGTTCCGGCACGGGAACGGGCTCCGGCCAGTGCGGAACGCTTACGAACAGCGGCCCCTTCGCGGTCACGTATACGCCGCCGAGCAATCTTACGGCGACGGTCAGCGTGACGCTCACAGCCAAGTCGATCGCGGACACCAAGACCACGCAAACCGCCACGATCTCCGTGGTTGTCCCGCCGACGTTTTCAACCACGATTTGCAACCCGCCCGGTGTTCTTCCGTGCGTACTGGCGAGTGGACAGAATGGGGTTCCCTACACTCAGGCGATTTCGATTACCGGCGGCGTCGCGCCCTACACGTGGGCCGCGACTTCGAACGGTTCGCCGGGGCTTCCTGACTGCCTGGCACTTACTTCGAGCACGTCAAGTACGTCGGCGAGCGTCAGCGGGAAGCCCTGCAACACCACGGCGCAGACCGCAAGTTTCACCGTGAACGTTACGGACACCGGCGGAGCGCCTCTCATCTCGCAGGCATTTTCAATTACGCTGGCTGCGGCGCCGCCGCTCTCGGTGACGACCACCTCCCTTCCGTCCGGCTTCCTCGACATCCCGTATACCGCGAAAGTTGCGACGCAGGGCGGAGTCCCTCCCCTTACCTGGGACTTCAAACCTACCCCCGCAGGCAGTCTTCCCGCCGGGGACATCGTCGGATTGCCGCCGGGATTGTCGGCAAGCGCCGCGAATGGACAGATTACGGGAATCGCCACGGACCAGTCGAACGCGCCGATTCCGGTGACCTATCCCGCGACATATTCCTTTACCGTGCAGGTAGAAGATTCCTCGTTGCCTGCTCCCGGTCAAAAGCAGCCCGCGACACCGCTGCTGCTTTCCATCACGATCCAGAAACCGCAGCCGCTTTCCATAACAACCCAACCCCCGCTCCCCACCGGCCAAACGGCGTCGGGATATAACGCATCGCTCAGAGCCACGGGCGGCGTCCAGCCCTACACCTGGAGCTTGATACAAGGGCAATTGCCCGCCGGGCTGACTCTCTCGACCGCCAACGACGGCACCGGCAGCATTTCCGGCATCCCAGTGCTGGTAAACACGTCGACCTTCACCGTTAAAGTCGCTGATTCGGAGGTTGACCCTGCGACCGGAAACCCGAAACCGATGACGGCGCAGCAGGCTTTCACGATCAACGTCGCGGCGGGGGCCAACAACAACACGCTCCTGAAGGGCCCGTACGTTTTTCTATTCCGCGGCTTTGACGATGACGGGACAGTCGCGATCTCCGGAACCATTGTCGCCGACGGCGCGGGGAATATCACCACCGGCCTAGAGGACAGCAACCGTGTTTCCTCCGTCGCACTCGGGGCGACAGTAACCGCCGGCAACTACACAATCGACTCAACCGGGGATGGCCGCGGCAAAATGGAACTCACTGTGGCGTTCGCCGGACGCACACCGCTCATTAACGACTACGATCTTGTTCTCGATGGAAACGGCAATGCCCGATTCTTTCAGCAGAATTCCACCAACCCTGACCCGAAACATACGCACGGGGAAGGCATCCTCCGGCCGCTGGTCGGGTCGAGCTTTGCAAATACGAGCTTCAGCGGGAACTACGCGTTCGAGTTCTCGGGGTACGATTTAGCGGGCAAGCCAGCCGCGTTGGCGGGTGTGATCACCGCGAATGGGACCGATCAGTCACTTACACCCGGTACGGGGGACTTCAACGACGCGGGCACGTTCGACGGTGGGCCTTCGCCTACATCTCAACCGTTCAATCTCTCGGGAGACTTCACGGTCCTCGGTAGTAATCGAGGCACGATGGCGATTACTTTTGCGCCCTCGGCATCCTCGCCTCAAGTCACCCTGAATTTCGTCTTCGCCTTTATCTCCTCATCGGATCTTATTTTCATTGAATCCGACAGCTCGACCACGACGACGAAGCCGACAAATTTTCAACTCGCCGGCGAAATGATTCTTCAACAACCAACGATCCGATTCAACCAGAACGCGCTGCCGGGCGTGAGCGTCGCAACGGGAACGGGCATCAATAGCAACGGCAACGCCAGCGTGTTTGCAGGCCTGATGACGGCGCCCGTCTGCGACGGCCAGACGGCTCTCACCCTGACCTCCGATGAAAACAGCGGTGGAACTCTTGCGACGCCCTCCTTTTCCGGCACGTGCACAATCACCTCGAATGGCCGCGTGAATTTCGCGTTAACAGGAAATGGAAACCCGGCGCCCTCTCTGCGAATTGCCGCGGCCTACTTGACCGGGCCAGGCCAGGGATTCCTTCTCGGCGGCGATGCAGAGGTGTCGAGCGGTCAGCTCGAACACCAGTCAGCGGGGCCATTTGCAGAGCCATCCGTGTTGGACGGCTACACCCTCAGCACGTTGTTCGTCGGGGAGGCCAGGGTAAAGAATGTCCTGGGGCAGGTAACCGCCGACGGCAACGGAAATCTCGGAGGCGTTGTGGACGAAATCGATCCGCCGGGATCGTCTCCCACTCTGGACCAGAGCCTAGCGACCACATTTACGAGTCCGGCTCCGGCCGGCCGCGGCACTCTCGCGACTACCGCTCCGGTCCCAGCGGGCTTCCCGGCCAGTTCAGTCTTTTACATCGTTTCGCCGGGGAGCATACGCTTGATTTCAACGGACACGACGGACCAGCATCCGGAATTGATACTTCTCGACCATTAGCCGCCGTTTCGCGTGGCCGATGCAGAGCTTCGCCGGCCGGATGATGTTTCAGCTCTTCTTGCTGGAATCCCTTTCGATCAAACGCAACGCGGCAGAATTGATGCAAAAGCGAAGCCCGGTGGGCTCGGGACCGTCTTCAAACACGTGTCCAAGGTGGGCGTCGCAGCGGCTGCATAGCACTTCAGTTCGGACCATTCCGTGAGTGACGTCGCGCTCCATCTCCACGTTCTCCGCCTTGATCGGTTGCCAGTAGCTGGGCCACCCCGACCCGGAATGATACTTTGCTTCTGATGCGAAGAGGGGTTGTCCGCAACAAACGCACACGTACATGCCCTCCGTCTCGGTGTCGGCGTACTCGCCGGTGAACGGCGGCTCAGTTCCCTTGCGTCGCGTGACACGGTACTGCTCCTCGGTCAGCTTGGACTGCCACTCCGAATCGTCTCTGCGAATTTTTTCGTTCATACGGTTAGCTTATAACACGCGGCGCGCGGCCGGAGCCAATTGATGCGCCGAGCCGCCGCGGAGCGTCAGTGAGCGTCCCGGTTGGGCACGAGAGTCATCAGTCCCGCCACTGCAGTACTCCGCCCACAGCAAACCTCCGATGTGGTAGATTCGCCGTTCATGACTGGGGGGAAGAAAGCAGGCCGGCTCGTCATTGGTGCTTGCGTCCTTCTTGCCCTCCTGCTTACGACGTTCTGGAAGTTCCCTCAGGTCAGGTTTTGGGCGTCGCGGGCGCGTCCGTGGAATGCCTCGGCCATTCAGACATCGTTCGCAGGGGTCCAGGTGCGGGAAATCGATTCCAACCGCGCGAACATCGTCTTGTTCTACGACCTCGACAACAAGACCGACACGGATTACCGGCTGGCGAGCGGACCCAACGTCGTCATCATGTGCCACCTGAGACCCACCGGCAGCTTAAGCTCAGACCTGCAGGTCGGCCTCGAGACCGCCGTATTTGTGCCCGCTGGAAACCGGGCGCGGATTGCACTTACGATGAACCGCCCCTTCTCGTGGCCTGCGCAGAAGGACGATGCGGCAGCCGTCCAATTCCGGCAGTTCGTGAACATCCAGCTCACGGGCGTGCAAGGGTTCGTGATATTCGATCAGAAAAGCCGATACCAGATCGAACTCCCGGTAATCTCTCCGGAGCTTCAACCGAATTCCACCGGCGCCGAACAGGACCGATGATGTGCGTTTCGCCGCTCGAGCGGCGAACCTACGCCAAGCAACAGCCCAAGACAAGGTACGGCCCTTGAATTGCCTAGATTCTCAACGTATAATCTGCGCCACTGAGGGTTTATTGCGGAACGCCACTCCGCAAAAGGCAAGGAAGCCGGAACTGCAATGGCTAACGCTCTCGCACTTGTGGAAAACCCTCTGCCGCCATCCGACCGCCGGGCGCACTCCCGGCTGCCCCTCAAGTCGCTCTCCTACGTCGTGCTCGATGAAGGCAATGGCGGCATCATCCTGAACATTAGCGAGGGTGGTTTGGCGGTCCAGGCGGTTACGAGCCTGATGGACGAACAGCTTCCCGCGGTACGCTTTCAGCTGTCGCAAGCCCACGAATGGCTTGAAACCAAGGCGAGGATCACGTGGACGGGCCGTTCGCGGAAGGTCGCGGGCCTCAGATTCGTTGATCTGCCTGAGCAGGCACGCGGTCAGATTAGGGAGTTGCTGTCGCGGGAGGCTCCGCCTGCCGGGTTTCCCGTCGAGATTGCGACTCCTTCGGAGGCGTCCGAGCCTCAGCCGGGCGAAAGAGCTCGGCTTGTGGCCTCTACCTTACCGCTGCCAGCGGACGCCGCGCCACTTTCACCCAAAGTGCCGGCTTCGAAGCCGACAAGGGTGGCAGCCGCTGCGCCAAGCCTGCTCGCTCCTCTCGCTGACAGCGCGAGGGAACCACGCACCAACCGGGGCCTCGTTATTGCCGTCGCAGTGCCACTGGCATTTGGCTCGCTGGTGGCTGGATGGGCGGCTGGGCAGGGTGCGTTCGACAGGATCTTCGAGAGAGTGCGCGAGGTGGCCCGGCCGGGCCTCGGCACGGCGGTCGTACCGGACACTCCTCCGCAGCAGTCCGGCTCCGCCGCTCTAGTCTCGGAAATCGGAATCGTGGACGCAAACAACGTGCGGTGGGCGATACCGTTTGACGGCGCGTTGGGCGCTTCGGTGGAGAGTTCGCGCGCGCCATCGTCCCCAAGGGCCGTACCGCAGGCCCGCAAATCTCGGATCGCCTTTCAGACTTGGGTGCTTTCTCCACCCCAACACGTGCGGGCAACCTCCGATTTGAGCGAATCCAATCGCTTGAGTGCACCAGACATAGCCGCCGAGGCGCCTGCCGGCCAGTTATTTGATTCCCACAGCGCCATGCCGCCCCCGCCGCCGGCGCAGCAGGAGCAGCCACGGATCGAAGTTCTGAAACAGGGTGAGCTGATTAATCGCGTTAGCCCGATATACCCTGCGCTCGCGCAGCAACAACGAATCGAAGGCACAGTGAAGCTCCACGTTACGGTCGGTGACGACGGCGCGGTTCGCAGCGTCGCACTCATCAGCGGCCCGCAATTGTTGACGGAGGCAGCCAAGAGCGCCGTCCGCCAGTGGCGATTCTCTCCGACCCTGCTCGACGGAAAGCCCGTCGAATCTGAAAGGGATGTCAGCCTCGTATTTCGGCTCTCGCGCTCGTCCGATTAGGAGCCCGCTCACCCGAAATCGGGCGCACCTCGAAACGCACGGCCCGAGCACTCTCTTGGTCAACCGGGCTGCTCTTCTTCTCTCCTCGATCCACAATTTCGATTGGACTTCGCGAGCGCCCCGCATCTAAAGTTTTCTCGGGGACGGCCGCAAACCCTTCGCAACGCCGCGCAGCTCGCACTCAATCCCACTTCGGCGGAATCCACCGGGGTTACCATGTGCGCGACGGCGGCGACCCGGCAGCATCCCGATCGTCTCTCCGTGAGATAAAGTAGGTGAGCGCGACGGCGCATCGGAACGTCCGGCGGGAAAAACGGGGATATGGAATTGCTAATATGAGTCAGAGCGCTCAGATGAGTGATAACGGCTACGTCCTGACGCTTGAGGAGATCGGCAACCTCGCCCAACAGGGTGGCAAGCCCGCCGAAACTCTCATGAACGTCGTCGGCTTGATCGCCAAGCGCTTCAAGACGGACGTCTGCTCGGCCTATCTGCTGGAACCCGATCGAGCGAATCTAGTCTTGGCCGCAACCGTCGGACTTCGCCGCCAATGCGTCGGTACTCTGCGCATGGGCATTCATGAGGGCCTGGCGGGCCTCGTTGCCGAGCAGGTGCGTCCCGTTGCCGTTGAGGAAGCGAAAAACCATCCGCGTTTCAAGTATTTTCATGAAGCCGGAGAAGATGCCTACCAATCATTCCTTGGCGTCCCCTTGATTGATCGAAGAGTTCTGCAGGGCGTTCTTGTCGTTCAGACCACGGAGGCGCGGTCCTTTCAGGAGCGCGAAATTCAGATGCTGGCGGAGGCCGCCGCCCAGGTGGCCCCGGTGGTGAGCGAGGCTCGTACGCTGGATCGCTTCGTTGCCCCGTCTCAGGAGCGGCTGTGGTCATTGGCGCGAAACTTGTGGTGGAGTTGGGACCACGATGCGGCGAGCCTGTTCCGCGACCTCGACCCGGCGCGCTGGAGGCAACTCAATCACAATCCCGTTTCGATGTTGGCAGAACTCCCGCTCGCCGAAATCGAGCGCCGCGCGGAGGAATTGGTGTTGCACAGCCGCATCAACTACGCGTATCGCCGTCAGGTCGAATACCTCGCGCGCGATCGAACCTGGGGTGCAAGACATGCGGGCGTTCTGCGACCGCGCCCGGTGGCCTACTTTTCGGCTGAATTCGGATTGCACGAGTCCATTCCCGAGTACTCCGGGGGCCTCGGCGTCCTGGCCGGCGATCACATCAAGAGTGCGTCCGATCTGGGGATTCCGCTCGTCGGCATCGGCCTGCTCTACGGCCAGGGATATTTCCGGCAGTGGCTCGATCGCAGCGGCTGGCAGCAGGAAGAATACTTGCAGACCGACGTCAACCAGCTGCCCATGGAACTGGCCATCGGGGCGAACGGCGAACCCATTGCGGTCCAGATCGAGACTCGTGGGGGATCGATCCGGGCTAAGGTTTGGCGCGTCAAGGTCGGTCGCTGCGACCTGCTACTCCTCGATTCCAACGTGGAGGGCAACGCTCCGGAAGACCGCGAACTCACTTCGCGCCTGTACGGTGGAGACGGGCGCGTCAGAATACGGCAGGAGTTGCTTCTGGGCATAGGAGGGTTCCGCACACTTAAAGCGATGGGCATTACGCCAGGCGTACTCCACTTGAACGAGGGGCATAGCGGATTCGCCGTGCTCGAGGCGGTCCGCAGCCGAATGGAGGACGAAGGCCTGGGATTCGACGAGGCCGTTCATCGCGTTTCGCGGGAGGTCGTCTTTACGACCCACACGCCGGTTCCTGCCGGCCACGACCGCTTCAACGAAGGCCTCATCGAGGAGCATTTGGGACCGCTCGGTGACCTGCTGGGGCTTTCTCACGACAAGCTTATGGCGCTCGGCCGCGAAAATCCTGTCAACCGCGAAGAGGAATTCTGTATGACGGTGCTCGGTCTGAGACTCGCTCGGCGGGCCAACGCCGTCTCAGCGCTGCACGGCGAGGTGTCTCGGGCGATGTGGACCGGGCTTTTTCCCGGCAAGCCGGAAGATGCCGTTCCCATCGGCCACATTACCAACGGAGTTCACGTGCCCACGTGGCTGGCGCCACAAATGTTTCGCCTCTACGACCGGCACTTGGGAACCGGCTGGCACGAACACAGCAGCGAGGCCAAAATCTGGGAAGGCATCGAGAGTGTCGACGATGGAGAGCTGTGGGAAACGCACCTCAGCTTGAAATCGCGGCTTCTGGAGTTCGTGCGCCGCCGCGCGGTGAGCCAGGCCGAGCGCCGCGGCGAGGAACCGGAAGTCCTGCACAAACTGAGCAGCCTGCTCAGCCCGGACGCCCTGACCATCGGATTCGCCCGCCGATTTGCGACCTACAAGAGAGCCAATCTGATCCTCGCCGATATCGAGAAACTGGCCTCGATGGTGAACGACGCGAAACGCCCCGTGCAGTTCGTTTTCGCCGGCAAGTCCCATCCGCGCGACGACCCCGGCAAGCGCGTGCTGCAGCAGATCGCGCAGCTGATGCGCGATCCGCAGTTCGCGGACAAATTCGTGTTCGTTGAAGACTACGACATCAACGTCGGACGTCATTTCGTCCAGGGTGTCGACGTGTGGCTCAACAATCCGCGGCGGCCGTTGGAGGCCTCCGGCACGAGCGGCCAGAAAGTCGTCCTCAACGGGGGCTTGAACCTCTCCGTACTCGACGGCTGGTGGGCAGAAGCCTACGACGGCCTGAACGGATTCGCGATTGGTACGGGCCGGACCCACTCTAATATGAGCGTTCACGACACGCGCGACGGAGAGAATCTCTACCGTACCCTTCGCGAAGAAGTTATCCCGCTCTACTACCAGCGCGACCGAGACGGCTTACCGCGCGGCTGGATCAAGCGCATGAAGCGCACGATTCGGACCCTCGGCTGGCGATTCAATGCGGATCGGATGGTGATGGACTACACGCTGAAGTGCTACGTTCCCGCCGCCGGCGGCATCTCGAGCAACATGAGCGCGGAATCGTGAACCGCCTTTCGGCTGCGCTCGATCGTCGCACGCGATTTCGTTCCGAACGATATCCATACAATTGTGCGGCTGCTCCGCAGCTCAATCGTCGCGCTCGAACAGCGGTTCCGCTATAATCTCAACCGCGCGCAAAATGTCGCGGACGAACCCACTTTCCATGGACGTGAACTACTAGAATGCCGGCCTTCCCATCCAC
This sequence comes from Candidatus Acidiferrales bacterium, assembly GCA_035279445.1. Lineage (GTDB taxonomy): Bacteria > Acidobacteriota > Terriglobia > Acidiferrales > UBA7541 > Palsa-295. The sequence continues at coordinate 90,295 of DATEHV010000036.1, forward strand.
GCGCGCGGGCACGGAGGTACGACGAGCCGAACGCTCCGGGCGATCTTCAACTACCGACCAGGCGAGCACCGCGAAGCGGCCATTCTGGAAAATGCTGCCCCACGTCTGGACTCTGATCCGGCCCCGGCGGGGCATTCTCGCTCTGGGGTTTGGCCTAATGATCGTCAACCGCGTCTCGGGGCTGGTGGCTCCGGGAACACTCAAGTATCTGTTCGACAACGTGATTGGGCGGCATCAAGCTTATCTGTTGCCGCGGGTCATTCTCGCGGTGATTGGCGCGACGATCCTGCAGGGATTAACTTCGTATTCGCTCACGCAGCTGCTGTCGAAATCTTCGCAACGAATGATCACCGAACTGCGCATCGCCGTGCAAGCGCATGTGGGGCGCCTGCCGGTCTCGTTCTACGACGCAAACAAGACCGGCGTGCTGGTCTCGCGGATCATGAGCGACGTGGAAGGCGTGCGAAATCTGATCGGCACAGGCCTAGTGGACTTCGCCGGCGGAATTGTGACGGCGATCCTCGCCTTGGGCTATCTCTTGAGCGTAAGTGTCTCAATGACCGCGGCGGCTTTCGCGGCCGTTTTGATCTTCGGCCTCGGGCTGAGCAAGGCGTTCAAGACGATTCGCCCGATGTATCGCGCCCGGCCGAAACTCAACGCCGAAGTGACCGGAAGACTCACGGAGTCGCTCGGCGGGGTGCGCGTCGTAAAGGGCTACCGCGCCGAGGAGCGCGAGGAAAAGGTTTTTCAGGGCGGCGTGAAGAAGCTGCTCGACAACGTGCTGCAAACGCTCACGGCCACTTCGCTCATGAGTTTTTCCGCGACTGCCCTGATGGGAATTGTTACCGCGTCCATGATGTTTCTGGGCGCGCGAAATATTCTTTCCGGAGCCATGTCGGTCGGGACTCTCGTGCAGTACATGGCGTTCCTCGCTTTCCTGATTGCGCCCGTCGCGCAGATTGCCTCGATCGGGCCGCAGATCACCGAGGCTCTGGCGGGGCTCGAGCGAACGCGCGAAGTCCTAAGCGAGAAACCCGAGGATCAAGACCCTCAGCGGACCGAGCGACTGGATCGCCTCGAAGGCCGGGTCGTCTTTGAGAACGTGGACTTCGCGTACGATCCCGGAAAACCCGTCCTCCGCGAGATCAGCTTCGAATCCGCCCCGGGGACGTCCACGGCGCTGGTCGGTCCATCGGGCGCAGGAAAATCCACCATCATCGGCTTAATCGCCGCGTTCTATGTTCCCACGGCGGGCCGCGTCCTGGTTGACGGCGTCGATCTCGCCCACGTGCGCCTCGGATCCTATCGTACGCAGCTCGGCGTAGTGCTGCAGGAGACGTTTCTATTCGACGGCACGATTCGCGAGAATGTGGCCTTCGCCCGCCCCGATGCCAGCGAACAGGAAATCCTCGCGGCGGCCCGCATTGCGCGCGTCGACGAGTTCGCCGAATCGTTCGAGAAGAAATATGAAACGGTGGTCGGCGAGCGGGGCGTGAAACTTTCCGGTGGCCAGAAGCAGCGCGTGTCGATCGCCCGCGCGATTCTCGCCGACCCCCGCATTCTGATTCTCGACGAAGCCACTTCGAGCCTCGATTCCGAATCCGAGGCGCTGATCCAGGAGGGCCTGCGCTTCCTGATGGAAGGACGAACGACATTCGTGATCGCGCATCGCCTGTCCACCATCCGCCGCGCCGATCAGATTCTCGTGGTCGAAGCGGGGCGCATCATCGAGCGCGGCAACCACGCGTCGCTCTACGCCGCCGGAGGACGCTACTACGATCTCTACACCAAGCAGTACGGCATCGAAACGAACCTCTTCCTCGCACCCGGTGAAGGCGATACGCCAGCCGAAGAGCCGCAGGATGCCGACGCAGAGTTGGATTCCAACGGCGCGAGAGACTCGGCCCTTCCCGACGCCATCCGCTTGATTCGCGCCCGGCGAACGTGACCCCCCGCCGCGCCGCTACATCCTTTCGAGAATCTGTGAGTCGCAAGCAGGCGAAATGTCTGAGGTAACGATTGCGGTTCCCGGCGATATGGGCTTCACCGACGGCCTCCCTACGGCCCGGCGACGCTGGGCCATGCTCAGCTATCTGGTCGGACTCGCGATGTCCGTGCTCGACGGCAATATCGCCAACACGGCCTTGCCTAAAATCGCGACGCAGCTTCACGCGAGTCCGGCGGCCTCGATCTGGGTGGTCAACGCCTTCCTGCTGACGGTTGGCATTTGCGTGGTTCCGCTCTCATCGCTCGTCGACATCATCGGGTACAAACGCGTTTACCAGGGCGGTCTGGTGATTTTCACGTTGGCGTCGGCGGGCTGTTCGCTTCCGCACTCTCTGAACACGCTGGTTCTCGCGCGCGTCGTGCAGGGAATCGGAGCCTCGTGCATATGGAGCGTGTCGGCGGCTGTCATGCGCTACACGTATCCGCGCGCGCTGCTGGGCCGCGGGATCGGGCTCGGCGGCTTCGTGGTCTTCACGTCGGCGGCCGCCGGCCCAAGCGTGGCCTCGGGAATCCTCGCGATCACCACCTGGCATTGGCTCTTCGCCATCAACATCCCCTTCGGGCTGCTGGCCCTGAGCCTCTCCGAACGCGGCTTGGCGCCCGCCGAAGGCACGCGCCATCGCTGGGATTTTTGGAGCGCCGTCTTGAACGCCGTCACCGTGACTTTGTTGATCACGGGCATCGACCGCATCGGCGACGGCAAGGGTGGCGCGGCGGTTGGCGCGGAACTGCTTGGCTCGCTTGTTGCGGGCGCCGTCCTGGTGCGCCGGCAAAGTCGGCTGACTGTCCCGATGCTGGCGATCGACTTATTCGAGCGGCCCATTTTCGCGCTCTCGTCTTCGGCGTCGCTGTGCGCGTTTATGGCGCAAGGCCTCGCGGTTGTTGTCTTGCCTTTCTACTTCATCGATGTGATGGGTTTTTCGCAGGTGATGGCCGGTCTGCTCCTTAGTCCGTGGCCGATTGCCGCCGGAATCATGTCCCATATTTCGGGGCGCCTGGCTGATCGCATCCCGATACGCGTCCTCGGCACGGTTGGCATGGCGGGAATGACGACTGGACTGCTGCTGCTCAGCCTCGTCGGGGCACATCCAACCGTCTTTCAAATCGCGTGGCGCGCCGCGGTCGGTGGCGCGGGGTTTGGCTTCTTTGGGGCGCCGAACAACCGGGCGATGGTGGCGAGCGCCCCCAAAGAGCGAAGCGGCGGCGCCGGCGGCATCAGCACGATGTCCCGGTTGCTGGGGCAATCGATCGGCGTCTCGTTCGTGGCCGTAATCTTCAGTCTTTCCGCCCACGGCGGAGTCACGCTCCACGGGTCCAGCATCGCCTTGATGCTCGGCGCGGGCTTCACGATCGTGGCCGGCATCATCAGCGGCGTCCCTCAGCCGCATCTCCAGCCGGAATAGCGGTCAGCGGAGAATATTCAGCTTCACAAGCGCGGCGCCGCGTTCTGGGCGGTCCAGGACCACGGGGTCGCATAATTTCCGCGATGCATCCCTGCGAACTTGCACCGATTTGTAATCCTGATGGGTTCAATCGAAGAAAGTTTCGGAAGTTTGGAGCGTCGAGTTCCCGCTAACCCCGCGAGCCAAAAATGCTAAGATGTATATTGCCCGAGGTTCCATCGCAGCACGATATGACGGCGCAGATGAAATCCAAATACCCACTTTCCGGCTTGCCCGAAGCGCAGGGCATGTACCATCCGCGCAATGAACACGACGCCTGCGGCATCGGCTTCGTCGCGAATATCAACGGCCAGAAATCCCACGACATCGTGCTGAAGGGCATCCAGATTTTGATCAACCTCACGCATCGCGGCGCTTGCGGCTGCGATCCGGAGACCGGCGACGGTGCGGGCATATTGATCCAGATTCCGCACGCGTTTTTCGAGCGCGAATGCGCGCGCCTTGGTTTCACCCTTCCTGCACCGGGGGAATATGGCGTCGGAATGGTGTTTCTGCCCGTAGACCCGCAGGAGCGATTCCTCTGCGAGGGCATCCTCGAGAAAACCGCGCGCGAGCTGGGGCTTACCGTTCTCGGGTGGCGCGACACGCCCATCAACGGCGACATGATTGGACGCGTGGCGCGCAACACGCAGCCTTACATTGAGCAGATTTTCATCCGCCACGCGCCGGGTATGGACCAGGACGCGCTCGAGCGCAAGCTCTACGTCTTGCGAAAGGCGGCGGAGGCCGCTGTCTCCGAGTCCGGCCTGAAGGAGAAGGAGTTCTTCTACCTTCCCTCTCTTTCCTCGCGCACGATCGTCTACAAAGGCTTGCTGCTCGCGCCGCAGATCACCAATTTTTACCAGGAACTTTCGGATCCCGACGTGATGAGTGCTCTTTGCCTCGTCCACCAGCGCTTCTCCACCAACACGTTTCCGAGCTGGCAGCTGGCGCATCCCTACCGCTACGTTTGCCATAACGGCGAGATCAATACGCTGCGCGGGAACTCGAACTGGATGTACGCACGCCAGTCCGTCTTGGCGTCTCCCCTCTTCGGTAAAGACATGGAAAAACTGCTCCCGATTATCACGCCGGGCGGCAGCGATTCCGCCATGCTCGATAACGCCGTGGAACTGCTTGCGCTCGGCGGCCGCACGCTTCCGCACGTCATGACAATGCTGATTCCCGAAGCGTGGGACAACGATCCCGAGATGCCCCCGGACGTCAAGGCGTTCTACGAATACCACGCGTCGTTAATGGAGCCGTGGGACGGCCCTGCCGCCGTTGCGTTCACCGACGGACGCGTCATCGGAGCCAAACTCGATCGCAACGGATTGCGACCGGGCCGTTTCCTCGTGACGGCGGACGGCCTGGTGATCATGGCCTCGGAAGCAGGCGTCCTACCGATCAAGCCGGAAGACGTGCGCATGAAGGGCCGCCTCGCTCCGGGCCGCATGCTGCTGGTGGACACCGAGCAGAAGCGCCTGATCTCGGACGACGAAGTGAAAAAGAAACTTGCCGCCAGACAGCCTTATGCCGACTGGCTGAATGAAAACCGGATCACGCTCGATCATCTGCCGAGTCCTACGCATGTGCAACCGACGGACCATGACACGATCCTGCTGCGCCAGCGCGCCTTTGGCTACACGGACGAGGACCTGAAAACGATCCTACATCCCTCGGCGTCGAAGGGCGAAGAGCCGGTTGGCTCGATGGGCATCGATACGCCGCTCGCCTGCCTTTCGGACAAGCCCCAGCTCTTGTTCAACTACTTCAAGCAGACGTTCGCTCAGGTCACCAATCCCGCGATTGATTCGATCCGCGAAGACCTAGTGATGTCGCTGAACACTTACGTCGGCCGCGAGGGCAATCTCCTCGATGAGACGCCGAAGCAGTGCCATACGCTCAAGCTTCGCCACCCGATCATTTCCAACTGGCGACTAGAGAAGTTGCGCAGCGTCAAGTGGGGCGACTTCCTCGCCACCACCTTGTCGGCGCTCTTCGGCGTGAATGGGAGCGAGAACGAACTCGAAAAGGCCGTCGAAGATCTGTGTGTGCGCGCTTCGGAGGCGGTCAAGTCCGGCTATACGCTGTTGATACTCTCGGATCGCGGCGTCGATCGCCGCCATGCGCCAATTCCCAGCTTGCTCGCGCTCTCAGCTGTCCATAACCATCTCATTCGCGAGAAGACGCGCAATCAGGTCGCGCTCATTGTCGAATCCGGCGAACCTCGCGAGGTGATGCACTTCGCCCTTCTCCTCGGCTACGGCGCAAGCGCAGTGAATCCCTACCTCGCTATCGAGACCCTCGAGGACATCTACCGGGACGGCGGCTTTCCTTCGGGCGAAACATGGGACAAAGTTTTCAAGAGCTACATGAAGGCCACCGACAAGGGCCTGCTGAAGACCTTTTCTAAGATGGGCATCTCAACCCTGCAGAGCTATCAGGGCGCGCAGATTTTCGAGGCCATCGGCTTGAACCGGTCGGTGGTCGAGCGTTACTTCACCGGCACGCCCTCGCGAATCGAGGGTGTGGGTATCGAAGTGCTCGCCCGCGAGGCGCTCATGAAACACGCCTTCGCCATGCAGCCTCCCAGCGAATCCGAGACGGAACTTCGAGTGGGCGGCGAGTATCAGTTTCGCGTGCGTGGAGAGCGGCACCTTCTGAATCCCCTGACGGTCAGCAAGCTCCAGCACGCCGTGCGACAGTCGAAGTTCGAGGGCTTCGAGGAATTCGCAAACGTAGTGAACCAGCAGAACCGCGATCTGCTCATGCTGCGCGGCATGTTCGATTTCAAGCCTGCGGGATCGCAGGTCCGGCTCGATGATGTTGAGCCTGCCTCTGAGATTGTGAAACGCTTTGCGACGGGCGCGATGTCGTTCGGCTCGATCAGCAAGGAAGCGCACGAGACGCTGGCAATCGCCATGAACCGCATGGGCGGCCGCTCCAATACCGGCGAGGGCGGCGAGGATGAAGCGCGATTCCAGCGCGATGCGAACGGAGACCTGCGACGCAGCGCGATCAAGCAGGTCGCTTCCGCCCGCTTCGGCGTCACCACGAACTACCTCGTAAACGCCGACGATTTGCAGATCAAAATTTCCCAGGGCGCCAAGCCGGGTGAAGGCGGGCAATTGCCCGGCCACAAAGTCGACGAGATCATTGCGCGCGTGCGCCACTCGATTCCGGGAGTGGGACTGATCTCGCCTCCTCCGCACCACGATATTTATTCCATCGAGGACCTGGCGCAGCTCATCCATGACCTCAAGAACGCAAATCCGCGGGCGCGCATTTCGGTCAAACTCGTCGCCGAAGCAGGCGTGGGTACCGTGGCGGCTGGCGTCGCCAAGGCTCACGCGGACGTCATTCTCATCAGTGGCTACGACGGCGGCACCGGCGCTTCTCCCATCAGCTCGATCCGCCACGCCGGAGTTCCGTGGGAACTCGGACTCTCAGAAACCCAGCAGGTCCTGGTGCTCAACGATCTTCGCAGCCGCGTGCGCGTCCAGGTTGACGGCAAATTGCAGACCGGCCGGGACGTGGCCATCGCGGCGCTGCTCGGCGCCGAGGAGTTTGGGTTCTCCACCGCTCCGCTGATCTCCATGGGCTGCATCATGATGCGCAAATGCCATTTGAATACCTGCCCGGTCGGCGTGGCCACGCAGGACCCCGAGCTCCGCAAGAAATTCCAGGGCCAGCCCGAGCACGTGATCAATTTCTTTTTCTACGTGGCGGAGGATCTGCGGCGAATCATGGCGGAGCTGGGCTTCCGGACCGTCAACGAGATGGTGGGCCGGGTGGATTGCCTTGCGCAGCGGCAGGATGTGGACCACTGGAAAGCCAAGGGGATCGACCTTTCCGCGATTCTCTACAATCCTCCGATGCCGAGTCATATCGGGCGACGCTGCCTGATCGCGCAGGATCACGGCCTCGAGAAGGCGCTCGACTACAAGCTGATTGAAATGGCGAACGAGGCACTCGAGAATCGCTCTCCGGTCTCGCTCAGCATGCCCATCCGCAATATTCACCGCACGGTCGGGACCATGCTGAGCGGTGAGATTGCCCGGCGATTCGGTTCCGCCGGCCTGCCGGAAGATACCATTCAAGTGCAGTTCACGGGCTGCGCCGGACAGAGCTTCGGCGCGTTCCTGGCCAAGGGAGTGACGCTTACTCTGGAAGGCGACGCCAACGATTATGTCGGTAAGGGACTCTCCGGCGGAAGACTGATCATTTACCATCCTCGGCAGTCCGAGTTCGTGCCCGAAGAGAATATTCTGATCGGTAACGTCTGCCTCTACGGCGCCACCGGCGGCGAAGCCTTCTTCGGCGGCATGGCCGGCGAGAGATTTGCCGTGCGCAATTCTGGCGCCACTGCCGTCATAGAAGGTGTCGGCGATCACGGCTGCGAATACATGACCAACGGCTTGGTTGTGGTACTCGGACGAACGGGACGGAATTTTGCGGCCGGCATGACCGGGGGAATCGCCTACGTCTTGGACCAGTTCGGCGACTTCCGTTCGGTCAAGTGCAATCGCGCCGAGGTGGATCTCGAGCCGGTCACGAATCCGAAGGATTCCGAAACCCTCTACCAGCTGATCGCTCGCCACAGCGAGTTGACCGGCAGCCCTCAGGCCCGATGGATCGTGGAGAACTGGGAGTCCACGCTGCCGAATTTCGTCAAAGTATTTCCCCACGAATTCAAGCGGGTCCTCGGGATACCAAGAATCTCCGGGGGAGTGCTTGCCGCGCAGGCCGGAAAGCATCCGGGCGGGCAGGTGATCCGTGGGTAAAGTCACCGGCTTCAAGGAATACGCGCGCGAAACTCCCGCCCGCCGCCCGGTGGAAGAGCGCGTGAAAGATTATTTCGAGGTCTACCTCCCCTTCCCGGACGATCATGTGCGCACGCAAGCGGCGCGCTGCATGGATTGCGGAATTCCCTTTTGCCACACCGGCTGTCCGGTGAACAACATCATTCCGGATTGGAACGACCTCGCCTATCGCGACGAGTGGAAGGAAGCCATCCGCGTGCTGCACTCCACGAACAACTTCCCGGAGTTCACCGGGCGGATCTGTCCCGCGCCCTGCGAGGCGGCCTGTGTACTCGGAATCAATGAGCCTCCGGTCACTATAAAAGTGATCGAAAAAACGATCGTGGACCGCGCGTGGAAGGAGGGCTGGATCAAACCCGAGCCGCCCGAGACACGCACCGGAAAACGCGTCGCCGTTGTCGGCTCGGGACCCGCCGGGCTGGCGGCCGCTCAGGAATTGAATCGAGCCGGTCATTGGGTGACTCTGTTCGAGAAGGCGGACCGCATGGGCGGCCTGCTTCGCTATGGTATTCCTGATTTCAAGATGGAAAAGCGCGTTCTGGACCGTCGGCTCGAACAGATGATTGCAGAAGGAGTCATTTTCAAGACTAATGCCCACGTGGGCCGCAACGTGCCCGCGGAAGATCTTCGGAAAGAGTTCGACGCGATTTTGCTGGCGGGCGGAGCGGAGAATCCGCGAGATTTGAAGGTTCCCGGGCGCGATCTTAAGGGAATTCATTTCGCCATGGAGTATCTCCCGCAACAGAACAAGCGGATCGCAGGCGATAGGGTCCCGAGACAAATCCTTGCCACGGGCAAACGCGTCGTGATCATTGGCGGCGGCGACACGGGAGCAGACTGCCTGGGCACGTGCCACCGGCAAAACGCGAAATCCGTACTCCAATTCGAGATTATGCCGATGCCCCCCGCCGAGCGCGCCCCGAGCACGCCGTGGCCGCTGTGGCCGCTCCAGTTACGCACGGAAAGCGCGCACGAAGAAGGCGGTGTGCGCGATTGGGCGGTGGGCACCACGAAGTTTACCGGCGACGACGACGGCAACGTGAAACTGCTGCATGCCGTTCGCGTTGGCCCCCCACCCAAGTTTGAGCTCGTAACTGGCACCGAGTTTACGATCGAGGTGGATCTCGTGCTGCTCGCCCTGGGTTTCACCGGACCCGTTCAAAAGGGCATGCTCGAAGAGCTGGGCGTTGAGATCGATCCGCGCGGAAATGTCTCCACAAAAGGGAACTACGAGAGTTCCGTGCCCGGCGTTTTTGCCGCGGGCGACACACGCCGCGGTCAGTCTCTGGTGGTGTGGGCAATCGCGGAAGGCCGCAACGCCGCCAAAGCGATCAGCGATTATCTGGCGATCGGCGCGCGCCCCCAATAGTCGCCGCTCCGGAACCGGCTCTTGCGTCCGGCTCGCCTACTGCAGGATCCACGCTCCCGTTTTCTGAATGAACCGAAAGCCGTACTTGGGCGGGGACCCTTCGTGGGATTCCGCAGTGATGCACCGGGCAGTCCCTACGGGTTCCCGGACATCCTTGCCCAGGAAGACTTCCACGACGGACTCCTTGTTCAATCTGACCGGGCAGGCGCAGAGGAAGCCGTTCAGGCTGGCGTTTTCCGTCGAGGCCATCTCCTCAAAGATTTTTCCGTCGATATCCGACCCGCGAAGTCTCAGCGGAACGCGCAACTGAACGCGGATTTCACTTCGCGGCACGGCCTTATGCCTTTTCACTGTGGCTAAACGGGCCTTGAGAGCCTCGAAGTCGATCGGCTTTTCAAAGAACGCGGCGGCGCCCAGCGCCTCGCACGATTCCTTCATCTCCGCTCCCGATTCGCCGCTGACCACGAATATCGGAACGAGCTGGGTCTGGCTGTATGAGTTAAAGGTCCGGCACAAATCGAATCCCGAGAATTTGGGCATCCGTAGATCCAGCAAAATCGCGTCCGGCCTGTGTTTCATGGCGAGGGCGAGCGCCTGTTCGGGGTCTTCGGTGTCAACGATTTCGTAGTCGTCGGCGAGGTTGATTCGAAATAACTTTCGGATCGCCGCGTCATCATCCACGATCAAAAGTCTTCTCACACCCGGTTCTCCTTCTAGCTTCTTGGGCCGGCTTCGTTTCCCGCGAGCACAGACGCTACAGGGGCAAGAGACACACCGCGTGTGTCCGCGTCCAGCACCTCGCGCACCTTCCGAACCAATGTTTCCTCCGTGAAGGGTTTGTGAAGCAGAAAGGTCCCAGCCTCGAGAACCCCGTGGTCCGCGATGGCGCTGTCCGTGTAGCCGGACATATACAACACCCGCAGCCCCGCCTGCATCGGGGCCAGACGCTCCGCGAGCACGCGGCCGTTCATTCCGGGCATGATTACGTCGGTAAGCAGGAGATGAATCCTCTTGCGCTGTTGCTCCACCACTTTTAGCGCTTCGGCTCCGTTCGCCGCTTCGAGCACCCGGTAACCGTTCTGTTCCAGCAGCGCGTGCGCCAGTTTTCTCAGCGAGTCGGCGTCTTCCACCAGCAGAATCGTTTCCGAGCCGCAGTAGGACGCCGCCGGGGAGACAGGAGGCGCCGATTGACTCACGGGTTCCTCAATCCGAGGCAGATACACCTGAAAAGCGCTTCCCTTTCCCAACTCGCTTTCCACCCAGATATACCCGCCGCTTTGTTTGACCACGCCGTAGACGGTGGCGAGGCCGAGGCCCGTGCCCTTGCCGCGTTCCTTCGTCGTAAAAAATGGCTCGAAAAGGTGAGTGAGTATTTCCGCGTTCATTCCGACCCCGGTGTCCGCCACGGACAGCATCACGTAGCGCCCCTCTCTCGACCCCGGGTGCTGGCGCGTGTAGGCCAGGTCGAGGGTCACGTCGGCGGTCGCGATCACAAGCTCGCCACCCTGGGGCATGGCGTCGCGCGCGTTCACCGCGAGATTCATCACGACCTGTTCGATCTGGCTCTGGTCCGCCTTCACTCGCCCGATTCCGGGGTCGAGCTTCAGCACCAGTTCAATATCCTCGCCGATGAGGCGCGGCAGCATCTTCCCCATATCGGCCATTAGAGAATTCAGATTCAGGACGGCGGGTGCCAGCACTTGCTGGCGGCTGAACGCAAGTAGCTGGCGCGTAAGCGAGGCGGCGCGCTGCCCGGCCTTCTCGATTTCCTCCGCGTGCTCCAGGAGCGCGCTTCCGGCTCCCAGCTTTTGCTTCAGGACCTGGCTGTAGCCGATGATCACGCCGAGCAGGTTGTTGAAGTCGTGGGCGATCCCTCCGGAGAGCCTTCCGATGGCTTCCATCTTCTGGGCGAGCTGGAGTTGGCGTTCGAGCAGCCGCTTTTCGGTCACGTCTTCGGCGAACACTTCGAAGGACCCCGTCTGCCGCCCCTGGTCCTCCACGAGGCGCCCGCTGCAGCGCGCCTTCACCAGCTCCCCGTCCTTGCGCTTCCATTCAATCTCCACATCCTTGAAACCCTTCTGGCTGGCAAGCAGGTCGACGATCCGCTGATGCGCCTTCGAATCGCAATAGAGGTCAGCGGCCAGATTCTTCTGCAACAGCTCGCCCTCCGATTCATATCCGAGCATTCTTTGCAGCGCCGGGTTGGCGTGGAGAAGCTTCCCCGAAGTGCTCGCTCGATAGATCCCGTACGGGGCGTTTTCAATCACCGACCGAAACCCGGCTTCTGACAACCGCAAGGCTTCCGACGCCCGTTCTCGTTCGGTCACGTCGCGGTTCACGATGACGAACTTCTCCGGCTCTCCGTGCTCGTTTTGGATCACGCTTGAGGTTGATTCCAGAACCCGCCAGGTTCCGTCCTTGTGGCGGATCCGGTAGCGCAGGCTTGCGCCGACCCCGGTGCGGCGCGCCTGGTCCGCCGCCTCCTGCACACGGGCTCGATCCTCGGGGTGGACCTGCTCGAGCGAGGACGAGCCTTTGAGCTCTTCGGTCGAGTAGCCCAGAATTTTCTGATAGGCCAGGCTGTTGAAAAGTCGGCGTCCCTCCATGTCCACGACCGCGAGCATGTCCGCCGCGTTCTCGCTGATCAGGCGGAACATCTCCTCTCGCTCGACTAGTTGGCGCCGGATTCGATGAATTTGAAGCTGCTGGAAAATCGTGTAGACATCAAATATCAGAACCAGACCGACCAGGCCGCGTACGGCCTGCGGAAGAGTGAATCGCGAGAAGGTGTCGTCCTCGTTCCAGAGGTGCGGCACGATCAATGAGCTCAGCCCGGCCGTCAAGAGCAGGGTGACAGCGATCGCCGACGCCCACAGCCACCACTCCCTCCTCTCAATTCGGCTGAATTTGGAAGACACGCCGTCCTGCACAGGCCCGTGCTCGACTTGCGGTCTGGATGATCTACGCCAATTCACAAGCGCTCCTGTGAGGCCCGTCAGACCGTGCGCTAGTGCGATGCGTGCGCGGAATACACGAGCGCCGACTCGAGTACGCTACGGCCGCCTTCCGTTTGGGCTGCACGATAAGAGCCATCGGTTACAACCCGGCGCTTCAGACGTAAATGCTTGAAACGGCGGACAAAACGGGGGTTGCCGGCGACCAAATTGGGATTTGCAAAGCTCAGACGCCGACGCGAGGTGGTTCGGTCCCAATGCAAAATCCCAAATCGGAACGAGCCCGGCACGGTCGGCAAGTCCTGCTCGGTACTGTAAGCGTGAACCCCCTCATTGGATGATTCAGCACATTTCAGAACTCTCTCGTTGTCAGGCCCTCCGTCGATAACGAGGCGTGGGAAAATAGTTTGCGGGACCCAGGCCCGAGTCTGTCCGAACCGGGGGATTCACCTTCGGAGGTACCACGAAGGTGACGGCTCAGGCTCGCTGCATTCGATACTCGACCCCTCCCCCGGGGAGTAAGAGCATTTGAGCAAGCCTTGCCGGATCATCGCAGTCCTCGGCACACGACCGGAGGCCATCAAGCTCGCCTTGGTGATCCACGAGCTGCGCCAGCGGTCGAGCGAATTCGAAACCGCCGTCGTGTACACGGGACAGCATCGCAGCATGCTGGATCACGCGCTCCGGCTCTTCAAAATCAAACCCGACTTCGATTTGGACGTGATGCGTCCGAACCAGTCGCTGAGCTCTCTCACCGGCCGAGTCCTCGATACGGTTGAAAACGCTTGCAATCGGTTCAACCCCAACATGGTGCTGGTCCAGGGCGATACGACAACGGCCTTCGGCTCGGCGCTTGCCGCCTACTATTGCAAGATACCCGTGGGACACATCGAGGCAGGGCTCCGAAGCTACGATATCTACAATCCATTTCCCGAGGAAGCGAACCGCCGCCTCGTTTCCGTGATGACGGAGATTCACTTCGCACCCACGGCCCTTTCCCGCGACGCCCTGCTGGCCGAGGGCGTTCCCGCCGCGAAAATCGTGGTCACCGGAAACACAGTCGTCGACGCGCTGCGGGGGTTGAGCCAACTGCCGCATTCCTGGGAAGACACGCCGCTTGCGGACATCCCCACGGACAACAGCCGCCTTGTGCTGGTCACCTCCCACCGCCGGGAGTCGCTGGGAAAAGACCAGGAGAACATGTGTCTCGCGCTGAAGGATCTGGTGAAACGCCATCTAGACATTCGCGTGATCTATCCCGTCCACATGAATCCCAATGTGCGCGCCACTGTCAACACGCTATTGGGCGGGAGCGAACGAATCCATCTGACCGAACCGCTCGACTACATCACGTTCGTCAGTCTGCTGCGCAGCTGCTTTATGGTTCTTACCGATTCGGGCGGAATTCAGGAGGAGGCTCCCACTTTCCGCAAGCCCGTGTTGGTCCTGCGCCGGGTAACGGAGCGTCCCGAAGCTTCACAGTTCGGCATGGCCAAGATCATCGGGATGTCTCGCGAAGGTATCGTTAGCGAGGCAGAGCGTCTACTGACCGATTCGGAGGCGTATCAGGAAATGTCGGCCGGCGAGAATCCGTACGGCGACGGCAAGGCTTCGGAGAGGATCGTCGAAGCCATCACGCGATGGCACCAGGGAAAGACGCCGCTGCTGGCGCCGGAAAAGGAGTTCAAACTTCCGCCCAAACCCCAGTTGCGTCGCCGCAAGACCGATTTTGTAGAACAGGCGGCGGAAGCGGCCCGCAGTAAGGTCCGGTCGTAGCGTACGATCGCATAAGATGATCTATCTTCTCGCCAGCATTGTCGTTGTCATCTCCATTTACACCGCGCGCCACTACTGGTTCACGCTGAACCGCCTCTTCGGCTTTCAGCGTCACCCCTATATCGATACCGATACGGCGAACTGGCCCCGGGTAACGATTCTCGTTGCGGCGCACAACGAAGAAAAAGTCATCGCGAATATCCTCGCGGCACTGATGGGAGTCAATTACCCGGAAGACAAAATGTTGGTTGTGCCGGTCAACGACCGCTCGACAGATCGCACCCGTGAAATCATCGACCGCTTTGTACGGGAGCACCCCGGCCGCATCCGCCCATTCCATCGCCAGAGCGGAAAGGGAGGCAAAGCCGCCGCCCTGAAAGACGCCATGGAACTTGTCGAAACCGAAGTGATCCTCATCTTCGACGCAGACTACATACCCGGGAGCGGGCTGATCAGGCAGCTCGTGGCGCCGTTTTTCGACCCTGAGGTGGGCGGAGTTATGGGGCGCGTCGTTCCGCTGAACGTCGGAACCAACTTGCTTACGCGGCTCCTCGACCTCGAACGATCCGGCGGATATCAGGTCGACCAGCAGGCGCGGATGAATCTTCGCCTCGTCCCCCAGCACGGAGGGACAGTCGCGGGCGTGAGGCTCAGCGCTTTGCGCGAAATCGGCGGCTGGAATGACAACTCTCTCACCGAAGACACCGATCTCACGTTTCGCCTCCTGCTCAACGGCTGGCAGACGGTTTATCAGAACCGCTCGGAATGCTATGAGGAAGTTCCGGAGACGTGGCCCGTGCGCATCAAGCAAATCATGCGCTGGGCCAAGGGACACAATCAGGCGCTCGCTGCTTACGGACTCCACCTCCTGCTCGGGAAGCACCGCGCCACTCGCCGGGAGCGTCTCGACGGCTTTCTGCTCCTCGGCGTCTACGCGATGGCCCCGATTACCCTGATCGGATGGCTCCTGGCACTGGCGGTGTTCTATGAGGGAGTGGCACCCCTTCACGGAGTGATCGCGCTGTTGTGCTTCACCGCCTACGCCGCCACGGGGAACTTTGCGGCCTTCTTTGAAATCGCCGCAGCCGCCCGGCTCGATTACACCCGCCAGCGCATCTGCCTGCTCCCGTTTCTGATTCTCGGTTTTGCGGTCAGCATCTTTTCCGTCTCCCGCGCCGTCGTATCCCAGCTGATGGCCCCCCTCACGGGAGCACAATTTCACTGGGACAAGACTGAGCGCTTCCGGGCCACGCCGTGAATGCCCTCCTCGCAATGCTGTCATTGATCGTGCTGGCGAGTGCGCTTCTCGTGCTTCCGATTGTGCCTGCCATTGCGGAACTGCGTCTCAAGCGCGACGCGCAACCTCTCAACGTCATTCAACAATATGGTGGAGAAATCCGGCACTTCGCCCACGGCTTTCACGCGTATGTGGCCGCATTTCAAGGCCCGCTGAAGCAGTGCGTCGCATCCCGGACAACGGTGCGAGGCGTCTTGCCGGGAGGAGACGAATACGTCCTGCTCGGAAGCCCAGATCAAGAGTTCTTTGACTCCGTCGCCGAAAAGCAAGGGGCGTGCCCGTTCGTGGTTGTCGCGGGTACGCACTTGGCTGTTCCGGACGGACTCACATTTTCGAAAGAGATCTATGCGGCGAGCGATTTTTCCGGGGGAGAGCGCAATTCATATCGGGCGATCCTCGGCGAAAAAGCAATTCTCCTCCGGCGCGCCAGCAAAGTGATCCGCTGGGCGCACGCTGCGGAAACGCTTCGCGCAGAACACGATTGCGATTTGTATGGTCGCATTTCCTCCGATCGCGAAATTCAACTCCAATCCGGCTGCGTCTTCCAGAGGCTAAACGCCCCTCTCATCTCCCTGGAAGCTTTGAGTGCCGCAACCGGACCACACTCTTCAAGCGTGTCCGATTCCCCCGATGATTATGCCGCGGCGAGCCGTCGGCGGCTGGTCAACGAGGATCTGGAGATTCAACCCGGCGAACTCGTTACGGAGAACATCGTGACGCGCGGCAAGCTGCGGATCCGCGCTGGCGCCCGACTTCTGGGCAGCGTGAAGAGTCATGAAGAGATGGTCGTGGAGGCGGGCGTGTTCGTGGCGGGCAGTCTCATCAGCGGCACCACCATGCACGTGGGACCCGGCTGCCGTATCGGCGGCCCGGTCCTTGCTGAGCACGGAATGGTGGTCGAGTCGGGGACCGAGTGCGGAGCCGCACACTTCCCAACCACAGTCAGTGCACCTACCATCGAGATCGAGGAGGGCGCTCAGGTTTTCGGCACGTTGTGGGCACGAAACGAAGGCCGCGTGGTCCCGAGGGTATGAATAACCGAGCCGGTGTCATCGTTGCCGCAGTCGTGTGTTTGCTCGTTCTCGGGGCGGGGATTGTCTGGGAACACTTCAGGCGCATCAATTCCGAGGCCGACCGTTTGATTCTGCTCGTGCCTGATGGAGCCAGGTTCTCCGATCCGCGGATCACGGTCTGGCTCGACGCCGCAAGTGAGGAAGGCTTGCATGTGGTCCCCATGCACGATTCCTCATTCATCCGGCCCTTGTTCCCGAAGCCGCGGTGCGCGGGAGTGATTCTCCCGGACTCGATCCACGTCCGTGCGAGCGATCTGCTGGTCAGCGCCGTACGTGAGTACGTAGCCGCCGGCGGCCACCTGATGCTCGTCTACGATGCCGCGACGCAATACCTCAATGGGTTTTACCCGCGCGATCGTTCCCGCTTGTCCGATCTCGCAGGCACCGACTACAGCCTGTATCAAAGCCTGGGCGGAAACATGATTCGTTCGAGCGATGTGAGCGGCACAATCCCGGTCATGGACGAACTCGGCGTGCCCCCCGGCAAGTACTACCCTTTCTTGCCGCCGAAACCGAAAAAGTCGGATGCAGCCGGCAACAGAGACGCGCAAACGCAGCTTCGGCGGTACGAATACGGCAATCTCGAATACGGCAGCTTTGTAACTTCGGGACACTACTCCGGTCAGGTCTTATTGCGCTCGGCCGCGGGGGTAGCTGCTGGACGCCATGCGTTTGGAAAAGGTTCCGCGCTGTTCGTGAATCTGCCTCTGGGATATCTCGCAGGTCAGACGGACGGGGTGCTGCTGCACAGTTTCCTGAACTACTTTGCAGTGCAGGAGCTGTCGTTGCCGTATTTGTTGGCCGCCCCGGACGGCGTCGGGGGTCTCGTACTCGATTGGCATGTGGACTCCAACGCCGCCATCCAGGCGCTTCAGACGCTGAACACATGGACGATTTTGAGACAGGGTCCATATTCGATCGACATCACGGCTGGACCCGACACATACGCAGTTGGCGACGGCAAGGGCTTCGATCTACTCCACAATCCGGTCAGTGGGGCTCTCGTTCGTAAGTATGTGGGCCTCGGCTATGAAATCGGGAGTCACGGAGGATGGATTCACAACTACTTCGCGGCACATATCGAGACGGACGACCCGCAAAAGATGGCGGTGCTTTTGCAACTCAATAGTGCGGCCGTTGAGCAGGTGACAGGGAAACCTGTTGTCGAATACTCCGCGCCGAACGGCGATCAACCCGAATGGGTAACTCGGTGGCTCGAATCGCACGGTTTCGTCGCCTATTACTTCACCGGCGACACGGGGTTGGGCCCGACGCAGGTATATCGCGAGGGACGCCGAGTAGCGGAAAACATCTGGGCCTTCCCTTTCGTTCAGATGGACAGGGCCGCGTCCTTCGAGGAAATGCGCATTGAAAAGATTTCCCCCGACGCCGTCCAGCAGTGGCTCGAAGCAGTCACCAACTTCACCGCGACCCATCAGCAGGTGCGGCTCGTGTATTTCCACCCGCCGGGGATACTTTCCTTCCGGAAGGAAGTCGATAACTGGTTGGAAAAAACGGCGCAGCTTAAGGCACAGGGACGTTTTCGTTGGTACACAATGGTTCAGATGGCTACGTTCATGAACGCGCGCAAGAAAGTTCAGTGGACCCTGACCGAACGCGATGGTCTTGCGACTCTCAAGGCCGCTGATCCTCAAACGCTCGCCCATGAGACTTGGAAATTCCCGGCGGACAAGTTCGCTGAACCGCGCGTCGCCCATGGCTCGGCGACCATCCTTCATGACTCCAATGATTGGCTGGTGGTTGCGGGTGAGGGCAATCAGCTTTCTGTGGAATCCAGGATATCCGGCCGATGACGATTCGCCGTCTTCTTCAGAAGGCCGTCGCCCTTCTGACTCTGACCTCCGCGCTCGCCCTGCAGGCGCATGCCCAGCAAGAGCCCACGCCCGCCGATCCGCCGGCGACTTCTCCCCAGCAGCCGGCAGAAAATACTCCCGCCGCGCCAGTACCCGAGAAAATCCTCACGGACTTTGTCGAGGTCGGCGCTAGCTATCGCCAGCTCTCCAACAACTTCGGCGATTGGAGCGGCGGTTACGCTCGCGGCGTGCTGACGACCGGAAACAATATCTGGAACGCGGAAATCAACGGCCAGCACGAATTCGGCGATGCCGGCGTCTATATGGCCGCCGGCGACACCTACAACTTCAATTCGGATTGGTATGGTGCGCTCACGCTCGGTTCGAGCGTGGGCGGTTTCTTCTGGCCCCGATTCCGCGCCGATGCCTTCGTCAATCGCAAATGGAGCGCGCGGAAGCAGTTCATCACCACGCTGGGTTACGGTTACTACGCCTCCAAAGACGTTCACCGCGATCAAAGCGTCTTCCTCGGCACCACGTACTATTTCCAAAAACCATGGATCATCGAGGACGGCATCCGGTTCAACGTCAGCAATCCCGGCGTCGTTTTCTCACCGGCCGGCTTCGTCGCCGTGACGGAGGGGAGCAACAAACACCATTACGTCACCGTGAATGCCGGGTTTGGAGAAGAAGCGTATCAGCTCGTCGGGCCCTCGGCCGTTCTCGCCCGGTTCGAAAGCCAGAACATGACCATCACGTGGCGCCAATGGACCGGCAAGAATTGGGGATTCAATCTCGTGGCGGATTATTACCACAGCCCTTTCTACCAGCGAGGTGGTGGCAGCTTTGGACTCTTCAAAGAGTTCTGATCGCCGCTCGCCCTACTCGCCGCGATTTGCCGACCGCAGCCGATTCCGCGGGTACCGCGGCGGCGTCATCACCATGCACCGCGCGCTCGCGCATTTCGTTCTCGGGCGTTCGGACCTCATCACCGTCGCGTTGCTCGTTCTTCTCTTCACTTTCGTTTGGATTGCCTGCCTGCCTTGGCTCTGCCGGTTCTGGCAATACATCCTCGCGGTCGGAATGAGAATTCTGGCGCTGCGCACGCAACTTGGCCTCACCGAACACCAAGTCACCCCCTACATTCGCTTCTCGATTCCCTTTCCCCGTATGGAGGGCATCGCGCCCGATGCCGCGACGTGGTGGTCCACCGCGGCAATCGTCGGAGTGCTCTTCGCCGCCAGCTTCTTTTTTCCCAAGAGGCTCATTCCGATCACGTATCTTCTGCGCGCGATCCTTTTCATTCAGGTTACCGCGCTACTGTTTTTCCTTCTGGCGCCGGCGTTATTTCCACACTCGCCCGACAGTTACATGGAAGGACTGATGGGATATGCCATCGCGCTGATTTCGTTCGTCCCGCTTCTGTTCGGCCTTACCTATTACATATTCGACTTCGGCGTGCTCCGTAAAATGGCGCTCACGGCCATGACGATGGCGCATCTCGCTGTGTTCCTTCCCTTGCAGATCCTCTTGCAAGCGGCCGTGCTGGAAAAATCCGTGCTTTTCATGCCCGTGCTTTACATCGTCTTCGGCTTGCCCGTGGATGTTTTGATTATCCTGGCTTTCTACTCCTGGGGAATGAGTTGGTCTTTTAGGGCCCGGCCTGAGATGTAAGGGGTGAGCGCACGGCAAGGGAAGATTTGAAACGCCTGGAGATTGGGGAGCCGGGACTCGATGCCGGCTTGAAGCTAGGTCCGCTTGGATTGCAACTGGTGGTAACCGAATTGCCTCCGCGCCTCGTCGAGGCGTTTTCCTCCGCGCACGCTCTTCCGAATGGCATCTTCCGCCGCCGCGATGCCCTCGGCCACGTTCAGCAGTTCCGCCTCGTGCTGGCGCGGAATCACCACAACACCATCCGCGTCGCCCCGCAGAATGTCGCCCGGTGAAACCCGCGCGTCGCCGATTTTGACCGTAGTCTCGGTCGCGTCCAGCTGAACACGATCCTTTCCAGTGCGCATCGAGTAGCTTCGGCTGAAGACTGGATAGCCGAGCTCCAAGCAAAGCGCTGTGTCTCGGCAGGCGCCATCAATCACCGTGCCGGCGATTCCTCGGCGGTGCGCGATTTCGGTCAAGATGTCGCCCCAGACTGTGGCATTTTCGCGTCCGCCGTTGTCAATGGCGACCACCGAGCCCGGCGCGACGTCATCAATGAATTCGCCCACGGTGCCTGCGGGCTTTCCCGCGGGGCCATACAGCATCGTAAACGCGCGCCCCGTGACTCGGAAACGGGGATCGCGCGGCTTGATATTCAGGCATTGTCCGGCAATGGCGAGCCTGTCGAGCGCGTCGCTGATCGTTGCGGTGTCGAGCTTACTCGCTCGCTCGACGGATGGGTCCTGGGTCGGCAAGGAGGGTTCCTCAGCCCTTCAGCATGTCTTCGTAGTTCGCGCCCATGACTTCGGTGATGGGTCTGCCTTCGCGCAGTGCCTTTGCCATCGCCGCTTCCCGCGCGGAGATGCCTTCCGCCGCAGCGACGACCCTTTCGATGTTCTCCGCCGAGATGAAGACGACACCACTGCCGTCGGCGATCGCGTAGTCGCCGGGCTTGACCTCGATCTCCCCCACCGCGATCGGCTCGTTGGTGGCGAGCTCTACGATGCGCCCCCGGGCCGTAAGCGTCGTTACGCCGCGTCCAAACACCGGAAAATCCTGCTGGCGCGACTCGTCGATGTCCCTGACAGGCCCATCGGAAATCACGCCCGCGACGCCGCGCAACTTCGCCCCGAGCGTGAGGATGCCGCCCCAACTGGCGGCGTTCACTCCGCTGTGCTGCTCGACCACGATGATGTCTCCAGGCTGCGCCGCTTCGATTGCGGTCGTGCTCACGTGGCGCGGTTTCCCCCGAGGAGACTGACCGACACCCAGTTTGACTGTAAGGATGCGGCCCGCAATGCGGCGCGACGTCGCCAATTGCGCAATCCCTGTCACCGCCCCTTTCAGATGGAGTTTGTCGAGCGCGTCCGAGACGGCGCAGCAATCGAGTCGCTTGAGCCGCTCGACAAAATCGCTCGCTGCTGCGCCTGCGCCCATTCCCTCTCCGTCACAATTTCTATTGCCAGTAAACGAATCCCATTGCGTTGCCCGTTCCCGCCTCGGTCCGGTAGCACGGCACGTAGTCTACCAGGGCCATCTTCTTGCCGAGGGCGTTCATGCCTGTGGATACGGGAATCCAGTTCCGGATCTCGCAAGTGTTGCCCAGCAAATGGCTTTCAGGGATTGCCGCAAGGGCAGCCTCATCGCGCTCCTGCATCGCTTTCAAAACACGCCTGTCGAGATCCTCGTCGATCACAAAATGGGTCAGGCCGCCCGAACAGAACACGGCCACTTTGGCGTCTTCCTTCCAACTCTCGATCGCCTTCATCAGCGCTCGCCCAAACTTGACGCACCGCCCGATTTTCGGGCGATTGTCCGGAATTCCCGCGTTCAGAAACATCGGTACGCTGACGGGTGGTTTATCCGCCATGATGCGGCGGTAGAGGAAGCCGAATGCGTGCGGGATTCCGTGGTCGTGCCCGTTCACCTTCGGCAATCGCGACGACTCCGAGACGTCGAACTCCTGCTCCATGAGCGCATCCACCAGATGAACCGCCAGCTCGGTGGCCCCGGGATAGACGGCGCCGCCGGGCGGGCAGTGACCGATCTCGGCGATCGCGATTCCCGGCGGGAATTTAGCCTTGGCCTCTTCCGTCTCCGGTATGTTTTCAATCTTGCTTCCCGCGTAGACCAGGAACGCCGGAGTGTTTTCGTCCGTGAAGAGTTCGCGCTGGTCGTTTCCGACGATCACCACCGCGTCCGGTTTCACCTCGGCAAACTTCGCCGCCAATTTATCGAGGGCGCGCTGGCAGGCGTCATAACGCTTCTGGCGCTCCGGCAGAGTGACCTCGCCCGCGAATCCCGGCTGGCGCGCCGCCAAGAGTCTGGGAAAATCGAATGCCTCGCCGCGAAAGAAATGTTTCGGGTTCTTGCGGTCCGCGTCTGCACGCAGATGCCACATGTCCGGTGGCGTTGAAAGCATCGGTCCGTGGGATGAACCGATGCCGAGCACAACCTTGGCCATGACTATTTCCTCCGATTTCCCTGCCGGGACCGAAAGCCCTCAGCCCCACACGCGGCGAGCCGTCTCTACGACGAGCCGCAGCTTCGCCCACTGCTCTTCTTCGGTAAGCAGATTTCCCTCGAATGTCGACGCAAAGCCGCACTGGGGGCTCAGTGTGAGGTTCTCGATCGGCACATACTTCGCCGCCTCGTCAATCCGCCGCACCACTTCGTCGCTGTTCTCCAATTGCGGCAGTTTGGAACTGATCAACCCGAGCACCACGATCTTGTTCCGGGGAACGAAGCGCAGCGGCTCGAACGTTCCTGACCGCGAGTCGTCGTACTCCAGCAGGAAGCGGTCCACGGCCAGTGTTCCGAACAATTTCTCGGCGATGGCGTCGTAGCCGCCCTCGGCGTACCAGTGACTGCGGCTATTGCCGCGGCAAAGGTGAATCGCGAGCGTCACGCCCGGGCGCCGCGCCGCCTCGAAACACGCGTTGTCCGCGCGAACAGATTCTTCTAGCCACGCGTCCGGCTCCACTTGCATCTCTGTGCGGATCCACTCGCGCCATTTCGGGTCCATGAAGTAGCTGTAGCGTGGCGCGTCAATCTGAATGTATTGCACGCCTTCCGCGGCCAGCCGCGCGACCTCTTTTTTCATGATCTCTACGATGTCCCAAAGAAATGCTGAGTAAGTCGGGTAGGCGTGCTCGGATCGGCCCCGCTTGTAGGAAATCGCCGGGAACTGCGTCGCGCTCGGCAGTGTCATCTTGATCGGGCCGGGACTGTGTTCCTTCAAGAACGGAAGCTCGTGGCCCGTCAGCGGCCTTACGGTGCGGAGTTTCTTCACCACCACGCCCGCCACCCTGCCGTTACCCAGGGCCGGCGCACCCACGGCGGCCGTCTTCCAATTCCTCGCCAAACCATCGGCAAAGTCGAACCCCTCGATGGCTTCGGTGAAATCCCCCATGAAATTCGACCGCCGGAACTCGCCGTCGGTGAAGATTTCCAGTCCCAATTCCTTCTGCTTGGCCAGCGCCCGCAGAATCGAACGATCCTCGAGAGTCCGCCGGCCTTCGGCGTCCGACGGGCTGTTCTGCCGCGCCTCCACAAGCTCCGGAGGGCGCAGAAAACTACCGATATGGTCGGCTCGGTATGGCAACGGCATGGGTGGGTTGGCCTCTTCTAGTTGGAGTTCAAGCCGGTCACGATCGGGTTTCGCCTGCGGTTTTTGCGCCCACGTGCAGCCGGAAGAGTTTTCTCGCGTTATCTTCAAAGATCAACTTCTTCTCCGCGTCGCCGAGCCAGCTGAAGCCGTCGATGTAGACTTTGACGTCGTCCAACCATTTCCCTGTCTTGGGGTCCTTCGCGGTGCCCACGCCGGGTCGCTCCGTCCCAAACACGCAACGATCCGCGCCCACCGTCTTGATCAGCAGTTCACATGCTAGCGGCGTGTACAACACGGTGTCGTAGTGCAGCTTCCGTAGATTCTCCAGAAAGTTGTTCGGTCCTCCCCGCCGGAGAGTCGGTGCGAGAAAACGTCCCGAATGATACGGAACGGCGCCGCCGCCGTGCGAACATACGATTTTCAACTGCGGGAAATCCTGGAACACGCGCGAGTTCACAAGGGAGACCACCGAGATGGTCTCCTCGTTGATAAAATGTGTCGAATAACTGTGCCGAATCGAGCGGCATCCGGCTCCGTGAATGTAGCCGGGGACATCAAGCTCCACGAGTTTTTCGTAGAGCGGATACCAATACTCATCACCCATTGCCGGTGTGTCGTAATTCGTGGCTTCGCTCGGATCGGGATTGATCAAGCAGCCGACAAATCCAAATTCCCTCACGCAGCGCTCGAGCTCAGGTATGCACTGCTTCGGACTCACGCCCGGCGACTGTGGCAGGCCGCAAACTCCCCGGAAAACGTTGGGGAACAGCCGGCACTGCTGCGCGATCATGTTGTTGCACTCTTCGATGAACCACTGGGACACCTTCGCAGGCTGTTCCGCCATCATCATCTGGTACGGGCGAGGGGAGATGAGTTGAATGTCCGTGCCGACCTCTTTGAGCAGCCCAAAATGCGACTTGCCGGTGCCGAAAGTGGGAGCGTTGAGAAATGCGATCATCTCGTCGTCGCTGATTTCCACTTTTCCCCGGCCGTGCGATCCCCGATGCGACAGCACGTTTGCCTTATAAACGTACAACGCATCCGGCGCCGTCAAATGCGCGTGTACATCGATGACCATGCGGCCCTCCATCCCGGCAGCTCGAAACCCAAGGGGTGTTCTAATCTCTGAACACCCTCGGTGTCAACCGAATGTAGCGCGGCTCTGCCGGCCTGAATTCTGATCGTCGCGATCGCCGGCCTTCGATCTGCGAATTGCTCATCTCGAGGTTGACGTACTCGCGGGCGCATCATAGTCTCGCCCCTGCTCGTCTGGGCAGGCGTATCGTGCCCGCGAACCCTGCGCGCCGGACCGAGGGAAAAATGCCGGACTCCGAGTTTGCGACGAGGCAGCGCGAGGGCGCTGGACTCAGGAAGATGATCGCTTCGCCGGGGTATGTGCTGGCGATGCTGACGATCATCTATTCCTTGAACTTCCTCGATCGCACCGTCATCACGATTCTCATCGACCCGATCAAGCGCGACTACCACCTCTCCGACAAGTCCATGGGGTTCATCTCCGGCTTCGGCTTCGTGCTCATGTATTCAATTCTCGCCGCGCCTGTCGCGCGATGGGCCGACCGCAGCAACCGCCGGACAATTCTCACCATCGGATTTGTTCTGTGGAGCGGAATGACCGCGCTTGCCGGCGTCGCCCGCAATGCCGTTCAACTTACGCTGGCGCGATTTGGCGTCGGTATCGGCGAGGCAGCGGGTACCGCGCCCTCGACTTCCATGATTTCCGACCTCTTCCCCGGCGACAAAAGGGCGTCGGCAATGTCGATCTACCAACTGGGTCCGGTATTCGGCGGATTCCTGGGGGCGTTCATCGGCGGTTGGATCAATCAATACTTTGGATGGCACGACGCTTTCCTCGTCGCCGGCGTGCCCGGGTTGTTGGTCGCACTGCTGTTTTATTTCACCGTGAAGGAGCCCATGCGGGGCCGGTCGGAATCGCAGAAGGTGGATACCGGCCAGGAACCTGTGGGTCGGACGCTCCGATTCATGATGGGCCAGAAGAGTTACATGCTGTTGCTCCTTGGGTTCTGTTTTACGACCTTCACGCAATTCGGGTTTGGGACGTGGACGGCTCCGTTCCTGGGCAGAATCCGGCATCTCAACTCCGCACAAATCGGCACGTACCTCGGTACCGTGCGCGGGGTCGCCGGGCTTGTGGGCACGCTGATTGGCGGATATTTATCAGACTGGGCGGGCCACAGGGACCCGCGCTGGAGAATCTACGTGTCCGCGATCTGCTCGATGCTCGCTGGGCCGGCAGTGCTGGTTTTTCTGTTTTCCCCGAGCCCGGTGATTGCCCTGGCGGGCTTCGCCCTGATATCCGCGATGAGCCCCGTCCATGTGGGTCCGATCGTCGCAGTATCCCACTCGGTCGTGAAAGTGGGAATGCGGGCGTTTTCAACCTCTGTCCTGTACCTCATATCGGAGCTGATCGGACTTGGCCTTGGTCCCTATTTCATTGGCGCTTTCAACGACCACTTCGCGCACCGGCTGGGCGTGAATGTGATTCGCTACTCGATGGCGACAGCCGCGGTCACCACTTTCGTCGGCGGAGCCATTTTCATCGTAGCAGCGCAGTTTCTCAAGCGCGACGTGGCGCGGACTCTGGCCGGCGAGCCGCCGAATTGATTCGCCGGCTTGCCGCATGCTAAATTGCTTGCGTAGTCCTCAGTGAATGGTGCGAAGTGGTTGATAAAACTCTAGCGACGTGCAAGGAAGCGGTGGCCGGCGTCTTCGACGGTGCAACGATTCTGCTCGGCGGATTCGGCGATCCCGGCCTGCCGGGCCAGTTACTCGAGGCCTTGCGCGAGCAGGGCGCTAAGAATCTTGCCGTGGTCCACAACGGTTCGGGCGCCGGCGATCACGCCCTGGGCGGGCTGATCGGGGACGGCCGCGTTCGCAAACTCACGGCGTCGTTCCCCAACAACCCCGGAAATACCGCGTTCCAGGATCTTTACCTGAAGGGGAAGATCGAGCTCGAATTGGTCCCTCAGGGAACACTCGCCGAACGGATTCGCGCGGCGGGGGCCGGGCTTGGCGGTTTCTTCACTCCAACCGCGGCGGGAACGGAGCTGGCTAAGGGGAAAGAGACGCGCGTCATCGACGGGCGCGACTACGTTTTCGAGAAGCCGCTCTACGCCGATTTCGCCTTCATCCGCGCCCACCAGGCCGACCGCCTGGGCAATTTGAACTATCGCCTGGCGATGCGCAACTTCAACGTGCCCATGGCGACGGCGGCGAAATTCGTGGTGGCCGAGGTCGACGAACTCGTTCCCGTTGGAGCCATTGACCCCGAGGATATTCATACGCCCGGAATTTTCGTGAACCATGTCGTCCAAATCGCGCGTCATCCCAAATACCTGGAAATGACTAGCTCGGGGAGATAGAAATGCCGCTGACAAGAGATGGCATCGCATACCGCGTAGCGTGTGACCTGCCGGAAGGCAGCTACGTGAATCTTGGCATCGGCATCCCGACCCTGGTGTCGGGCTATATCTCCGCCGGCAAAGAGGTCTTCTTCCACAGTGAAAATGGAATCCTGGGAATGGGACCTCTGGCCGAACCAGGCCACGAAGATGCCGACCTGGTGAATGCCGGAAAGCAGTACGTCACGCTGCTCCCGGGCGCCAGCGTGTTCGATCACCCCACGTCGTTCAGCATGATTCGCGGCGGGCACATTACCCACGCCGTGCTGGGAGCGCTCGAGGTCGCTGCCAATGGAGACATGGCCAATTGGCGAACTCCCGGCGACAAAGTTCCCGGCGTCGGCGGCGCGATGGACCTGGCTTTCGGTGTGCCGAATGTCCTGGTCACCATGACCCACGTAACCAACAAGGGCAAGCCGAAGATTTTGAATAAGTGTTCCCTGCCCCTGACCGCTCCGCGCTGCGTGAAGCGCATTTACACCGACATGGCCGTGATCGACGTGACTCCCGAGGGACTTCTACTGCGCGAGTTGGCTCCCGGCGTCGATCTCAAGTCCGTGCAGTCTCACACGGAAGCGCCATTGCGCGTGGCCGCCGATTGCAGGGAGATGAACGTTCCCGCCGCATTCCACATGGTTCACGCGACTGCCTGATTCCCCGGGAGGCTCCACTTTGTTGAAAGCCATCGACATGCACGTCCACATCCTGACGGGCGATCGCGCCAAGCAGGGTTGGGGTCACGCGGCGCGAGCCGGACTGCCCGTCAGCACCGGCAAATGGACCACCGATCCCGATGGAATGGCGGAGATGTATCAGAGCCTTGAAATGATGGCCGTCATCTTCGACGTGGACGGCGAAACTCGCAATGGCGCAAAGATCGACAACGGGGAAACCGCCGCATGGATGAGGAAATATCCCGACACGTTCATCGGCTTCGGCAGCGTCGACCCCTGGAAGGGGATGATCGCCGTCAACGAGGTCCAGCGGTGCGCCGACATGGGACTGCGCGGCATGAAATTCCAGCAGGCGGCCCAGGGCTTCAATCCCAACGACGAGCGCTTCTTCCCGATCTACGAGGCCATCGTCCGCCTCAATCTGCCGGTCATCTTTCACACCGGAACGACGGCGGTCGCCGCCGGAACGCCCGGGGGAAAAGGCATCATCCTCGAGTACTGCAAGCCGATCCCCTACATCGACAATCTCGCGGCGTGGTACCCGGAAATGCGCATCATCATGGCCCACCCGTCATGGCCGTGGCACGACGATCAGCTCGCCGTGCTCCGCCACAAGGGCAACACCTACATGGACCTTTCCGGCTGGGCGCCTAAGTATTTTCCGGAGTCCACGGTGCACAACATCAACACGCTCGTGCAGGACAAAGCCTTCTTCGGCACCGATTTCCCCATGATGACGCCCGAGCGCTGGCTCACCGAGTTCGCGGCGCTGCCGCTCAAGGACGAGGTTCGCCAAAAAATCCTGCTTCGCAACGCCGCAAAGCTTCTGGGAATCGAGCTGCCTTCGGCCCAGTCCGCGCGCTAGCGCTCGGGCGCGCGAGGTATCCATATTCTTCGCGGTTTCTTAGGTTCTTGCGCGGCGAAACTCGCCTGCAAAAAATCACTGGGCGGCGGGACGAGCGAAAATCTTCTGCGGATTTTCAACCAGCATGGTCTGCAGCTGTTCGCTGGTAACCCCTTTGCGTTTGAGAGCGGGAATCACGTCGTTGTATATGTGCAGGTAATTCCATCGCGGAAGCATCTGATGCACGCCGGGAAGCCAATGCAGGAAGCATGCCGCATCGTGCGACAGTACCATCTTACCGGCATGGCCGCGCTCGCACATGGCGGCGACGGTTGCGACGCGTTCCTCAAACGGCAGAATCGTATCAATCCCGAATCGATCCATTCCGATATAGGAACCGTTGTCGATCAGCTGCTCCAGGTATTTCAAGTCCGTCGTGTCCCCGGAATGGCCAATGACGACGCGCGAAAGATCCACACCCTCTTCGCGGAAGACTCGCTGCTGGTCCAGGCCCACGCGCGTCGCCGCATGAGTGTGCGTCGAGATCGGCGTGCCGGTCTGCCGGTGAGCCGCCGCGACAGCTCGCAACACGCGCTCCACGCCGGGAGTAACGCCAGGTTCGTCGGTGGCGCATTTGAGAATGGCGGCCTTCACGCCGGAATTTCCAATTCCGCGCTCGATATCGCGAACGAACATCTCGGTAATCAATTCAGGTCCGCCGACGGCGGTGCCCGGACCCCGCAGGCGCAGGGAGAATGGGACTTCGGTGTACGTGTAGATTCCCGTCGCGACGATGATATTGAGGGCGGTTTGATCCGCCACTCTCTTGATGCGCCGCAAGTCGCGTCCCAACCCAATCACCGTCAGGTCCACAATCGTGTCAACCCCGCGGGACTTCAGCTCGTTCAACCGCGCGACCGCGTCGGCAACGCGCTTCTCTTCGTCTCCCCATTCCTCGGGGTAGTTCAGGAGCATTTCTTGGTCGAGCACGAACACGTGCTCGTGCATCAGCGTGACTCCCAGCTTCGAGACTTCAACCGGACCTCGCATCGTCGGGACGGTCGCGGTAGCCCGGGCCCCGCGGTTGGCTTTCTCGGTGGTGAGTTTTGCATCGGTCATGGGTCGGCCAGCTTTCGTAGACTTCTTAGTGCTTCCTTGGAATCGAGAGCGGATCTAAACGCCTGCAACGCCCCCCGGGCTAGCTCGCGCGACAGATAAGGCTTCCGGAACGCGCTGGGAGTGCCGAGGGGATCGGGACCCGCGGGCACGGTGCCGCCGAAAACCCACCCCATTCCGCCCGGCCCCGAGGCCCTGGCGATTCAGCATCAAAATCGTGATAGCCAATAACACATAGGATTGAGCATCGTCAATAACCAAGTCCCTTAGTTCGCAGATTTGGGATCAGTGGCCTTGAGGATTCGTAATCGCTTCGAGATTCGGAGAGGCAGAATCCGAGATCGTCAGCTGGACCATGGGCCAGATTGTGAGAGTCACTATCAGCTTGATTTACTGTGCGGCTACCGATAATCTCCCGAACGTCCCGGGCGTGAGCGCCTCGGCCAATTTGAGATCCGTTTGGAAAACAGAATCGGCCCGAGTCCCGTGGCGCGCAGGCATGGGCGGGTTTGCGAGCATTTCCGCGGACCGTTTTCAAACGAGGGGAAAGAGTCATGAATTCTTTTCGCCGGCGTGTTCTCGGCATTGCGATTGGAACCGCGTGCGCTTTGGGCCCCGCCGCAATCGCGGCGTCGGCTCAAATCAACTCTGACATCATCGAACAGAATCTAGCTGCTTTGGAGAAGCAAGGCGCCGGCGCGGATACTAAGCGCCCGAACGGGACATTGCCGCAGGACTGGGCATATCAGTTACCCCCGGGGGTTTCTACGCGTCAGGTGACGTTCTACGTGGACGGCGGCACTCCTCTGTACGGAAAGCTGTTTTTCCCGCGCGGCTTCGCCAAAACCGGTAAATGGCCGGCGGTGGTCGTGGGCCACGGGATCAACGCGATCTCGATCGGCATTGAGAAGTACGCCGCGCGATTCGCCGACCGCGGCTTGGTCGCCATGGCGATCGACTATGTGAGCTACGGCTACAGTGGCGGTGAGGTCTCCCTGCTCGAACCCGACACGACCACCGACGATCGCCCCGTCTGGCAGAAATTTGCGCGAATTCAGATGAAGCGCACGGACCTGAACAATTTTCATGAAATTGACGACTATCGTGCCGCCGTCTCTTTCCTGCAGGGCGAGCCCGGCGTGGACCCCGGGCGCATTGGCATCTGGGGCACGAGCAACGCCGGAGGGGTCGTAATTTCCGTGGCCGCGCAGGACGCCCGGGTGAAGGCCGTCGTCTCACAGGTGATGGGCACGGGCGCCTATCCGGCCACGGGACCCGTGCCGATTTCCCCGGCCTTCGTCGATGATGCCATCTTGCGCGCTCGCACGGGACAGGGCGCCGAAGCGGATGGCGGCTTTTCCTTCCGCACCAAGATCGACTTCTACAGCAGTCAAATCGATCGCGAGGTGCGCTCCGGCTCGACCATCGATCGAATTCCGGAGACACTCCCGATCCTGTCCATACTCGCCCAGCATGACGAGCTCATTCCGCCGGCAGCCGCCCCGGCCGCCGCGAAAGCTTTTAAGGGCACCTGGCAGGTGGTGACGCTGCCTGCCATGACGCATTTCCAAATGTATTCCCACACGGCGTTCGAAGTCGACTCGACGTTGGCTGGCGACTGGTTCGTCAAATATCTCGGAAAGCGCCGCTGAGCGGCACAGTCCGTCACGCCGTGCCGCGAGGAGGCGCGGTTCGCAACGATGAATATCGAGAGGATTGAGAGATTCTTTTTCGCCATTCTTGGCGCCGCGTTTTTTGCGGGCGCCATTTCCGCGCAGACGAAGTCGGAAGTTCATCACCGAGCGGGGATGTCCGCCGCCCTGCCCGAAGGCGTTACGACGAAAGATGCGCGATTCCATAGCGAAGGCGTGGAATGCTTCGCCAGGATCTTTCTGCCGAAGGGCTTTAGCCCGGACAGCAAGGCCGCGGCAGTCGTACTAGCGCCGGGTTGGGGGGAAACTGAGCCCAGCGTCGAAAAATATGCGGCGCGGATCGCTGGACGCGGACTCGTCGCCATGGCGATGGACTATCGCGGGTGGGGAAAGAGCGGCGGCTACGTTTACGTTGACGAAAATATTCGCGTGGACGACCGCCAGCGCTTCTCGCAACACACCGCCAGGGTGCTGATTCGAAGGAAGCGCCTGATTCCGCGCGATCAGGTTCTCGATATTCGAAACGCAGTCTCCTATATCCAGGGCGAGCCCGGAGTAGACCGCGCCCGCGTCGGGATTTGGGGCGCGGATATGGCTGGCGGGCATGTGGTCGTCGTCGCCGCGACGGATGTGCGAATCATGGCGGCGGTCGCGCAGACTCCGCGGATCGAAGGCAATGATGTCCCGACCACGGCGTCCAAGCCGCCCGCTGATTTCGTGCGCGATGAGATTCAGCTCGCGCGCGACGGCCAGGCGCCTTCCGTTCCCGCCTCGGCCGCGGCGTTGTCCGCGAAGGAAACCACGGTTGCGCTGGCCGAGTATCACCCGTTCTGGTACGCAGGCCAGGTTCCCAAGAACTGCGCCATGTTATTCGTCGTTGCCAAGAACGACCCGAAGGTCAACAACGAAACGAACGCGATCGCGGCTTCGAAGGAAGTCAAGGGCGCTACGGACGTAGTCGAGATTCCAAGCGCCACGCACGTGCTGGAAGGAAAAGCCGCGGACAGCGCGGCCGATGCCGCTGCGGATTGGTTTGCGAAGCATCTGTAGCCTGCCATGGGCCTTTGACCGCAAGTCGCGAAGTCGGCCCGGCAAAGATGTGCTGCGCGGTTGCCGAGAATTTCGCTCCTGGTCGCAGGCGCAGGTGCCCGGTTTCGCGGTCGTGGAATTCGCCGGCGCGGTTTGATTCGCGCCACTACTCTTGCTAAGCTCGCGCCGTAGCTCGGGAGGACTTGTCCGCCGTGATCTCATCCACTGCAAAGTATTGGGCGCTGACTTGGTTGTCCCTATTGCTCGCGCTGCCGGCGGCGTCGAGCTCGGTCCACATCTACCAGACGAACAGCGCCGGCGACGAAGTAGACGTCATTGACGCGGCGACGAATCGGGTTGTGCTAAGGGTGAAAGACATCGAGGTGCCCCACGGGGTTGCCTTTTCTCCGGACGGAACGCGAGCCTACATCAGCTGTGAGGCTGAAAATACGCTCTGGGCCACGGAGACAAAGACCGGAAAGCTTCTGGGCAAGGCGTGGCTGAGCGGCCACCCAAACAACATCTCGGTTTCGAAGGACGGGCTACGAGTCTTTGTGGGGATCATTAGCTCGCCTGGTGCCGTTGACGTCGTGGATACGACCACCTTGAAAAACGTCAAGAGCATCGCCGTGAAGGGCGGCGTTCACAATGTCTATGTCACGCCGGATGGCAAGTTTGTCGTCGCGGGCTCAATCGTGGGGAAAATCCTGACCGTGATTGACGAACAGACCCTGCAACCCGTGTGGGAGCTCCCGTTCGACCTCGGAGTGCGCCCGATGGCATTTGAGCGGGCGGCGGACGGCTCGACGAGACGGATTTTCGCACAGCTCACCGGTTTTCACGGGTTTGCGGTGGTGGACTTCAACTCCCACAGAGAGGTAGCCCGGATCAAGCTCCCCGATGAGCCCGCCGGCGGTACGGCACAGGGAGGCGCCCCATCGCACGGCATCGGCGTCGCCCCCGACGGCAACACTCTTTGGGTCGACAGCTCGTATGCCCGAGCCGTGTTTGTTTACTCCCTACCCGATCTGAAGGTCTTGGGGTACGTCAAGACGGGAGAGGTACCTGACTGGCTCACCTTCACGCCGGACGGCAGAACGATCTACGTTGCAAATTCCGGGTCGAATTCTGTGTCGGCGATTGACACAAAAACTCTAAGAGAAGTGGCCCGCATTCCGGTAGGCGAAGTCCCCAAGCGCAACGGCACCGTCGTGATTCCCTAGATTTGCTCGAACCGGCCCTCGGCGCGACTATCGGGCGGTGCGTACCCAATCGGCGATCGCCTGCCAATCGGGATCATTCCGCGAAGCGAATTGATGGCCTCCCCCGTGAAAAGGGTCGCCGCCCGCATCCGGAGCGAGTGGATGAATCAACAAGCGGCTCGTCGCCGGACTGCCCGGAGTTACCAGCCGCGACACGATTTCGAAATTTCGCTGCGATTGCTCCTCGGTCCATGTAGTCTTTCCCGGCGATAACGGCTCCAATCGAAAGGCTGTCGAACTCTCCGCATGGCACACCACGCAGCGCCCGTGGCCGGGCCGCTTTTTCAAGAAGATCGGTTCGACGCGCGTCTTGTAAGCTTCGAAATTGAGCGACTGAGCCGCCGCGAACGGAACAGCAAATACAAGGCCAACGAAGAGAGATACCGTCGTCGCCACACGCGCCAAAGTCATGGATCCGTGCTCCCTTCATTCCGCTTCCAGTCCGTAACCGCGGAAACCCGCGGACAGCCGGTGCTCGCGAACTGAGTCTCCTCATCCTACTTGGATGTGCAGTCCGGTTATAGGAAATTTTCTCCGACTCGGTTCGGTTCGTCTCTCGGTAGTACACCATTGACGTTAAATCCGAAAAACGAATGATGATAATAGCAAACCCTCTCGCCGCTCGGCCCTCAACTCAAAACGCGGTCAACTTCCACTCGCTCGATTCGTCGGGTTACCGGACATGTTCAGTACTAGTCCGAGGGAATTTGTCCCGTAAGCGCGTTTGTCGGGCACTAGGCCATTAGCCAGTCACAAGACTTGTTAACTAACAGTTGTCCGTGATTAGTGCCTTGCGGTGGCCCGTATGATTCTCCGCTTATACTCGATTGTATCTTGGCCCCTATGAAACTCCGATTATTTGCGACAATCCTGGCGATGTTGGCGAGCACCAGCGGAGCGCGGGCACAGGCGAAAAATCCTCCAGAAACCAAGAATGCCGCGCTCCTCTACCTGACAGCTTTCGCGGAGATGCAAGAACCGGCTGCGGACAAAGCGACCCAAGAGCTTTTGCGAAAAACGCTGGCAGGTGAAACGGCCTGGAACGAGACAGAGCTCGGACCCATCTTGGATGCCAACACCCAGTCGATACGAACCATGCAACAAGCTACAAACCTCCCCGAATGCGACTGGGGCCCCGAGTACAGCGAGGGGCTGAAAGCCACCGCTGCGTACATGCAAGCACGAGCACTAGCACGATTAAACACACTTGAGGGAATTCGACAGATGGCGAGCGGCGATTCCCAAACAGCTGTGAATACCTGGCTTGCGGGGATTCACTTTTCGCAGGACGTCACGCATGGGAGACCGATAATCTCTGTGCTAATTGCGAAGCAATTGATGTTGCCCAACTTGCGAGTGCTTACCGAGGAAAGCAAGAAGGGAGAATTGAATGAGGAACAGATAAAACAGGTGTACGCGGCGGTGAGAGACTTGCCCGAGGATGGCCTCGACTGGAGAGGGGCGTGGCGAGCCGAATATGAAAGAGGAGAGCGGTTTCTTGAAAAATGGCGGTCCGCGACAAATCCGCGCGCGGAGTTCAAAGCGTTGGCGGGAATACCTGCCCCGAAGAAAGGCTTTCCCCCAACTACGCTGGAAATTCAAGCATTCCGAGAATACATGCTCGCAGTGCAGGCAGCGTTGCGCGAATCCCCTGAGAAGGCAAAGACCCTTCTCGATGGCCTAGAATCAAAGAGGCGCAACCTCGGTGAGTTGGAACAAAACTTGATTCCTGACCCCCAGAAGCTTAACGCCGCGCGCACCGAAGTGGTGACGGAGCGAACGGCATTGATGCAAGCGCTCGTTTCGAAATAGAGTTCGGCACACCAGTTACGCCATCACTTGCCAGATTCGTCGGGTTACCGGACATGTTCAGTGCTGGTCCGAGAGAACTCGTCCAATGAGTGCTTTTGTCTGGCACTGGTCGATTTTTCGCTCTAGACAGATCGGCCTGGTATGCAGCACACATCGCAGGCTAAGCCGGCTAGCCATTGAAAACTGTCATTTTCAGAGATAGCATCAGGCCCACTTGTCATGATTTTGTGAGACGATGGCACCTTGCATCCGCACGATCCGCAGGAGGATCGGTGTGACGCTCTCCTCGTGAATGCGAGGCGCTGCTGGAGAGTTCGATGAAGAGAATTTGCGCAACGATGATGACGGTGACCGCCGCGCTGCTTCTCGCGAGCGCCGCACACACGCAGGTGACTCTGAACTCGGTGCGAATCGGCGCGCAAGACCCTGCTGCACTGGCGAAGTTCTACGAGGCCGCGTTCGGCATGTCGGAGGTCAATCGGATCAGTGCGCCCGGAGGACCGGAGATCTTCGTGAACTTCGGTGCGACGATCGACGTCGCAAAGGCCAATAAAGGTGAACCGGTCGTGATCATGCATCGCGATTCCGACGACCTGAAGGACCCGATCGCGCACGTGATCCTGAACGTGAAGGACATGGCGGCGACAGTCGCCGCCGTCAAGGCGGCTGGCGGCTCGATGTCCGGCGATCCTCGGGCGTTCGGAAACACAGGCATCCTTATCGGCATCGCGATCGATCCGGCGGGTAACCGCCTTGAGCTTATTCAACGCCCCTGAACCTGCGCTCTCTGAGAGAGCAAGACAGGGGATTCCGCATCTTTGGAGGACCAAATGAGTAGGGTGCTGAGTTATATCCTCGTCGCCATCGCGGCGATGCTGACCGCGAGTTCGGCGCTTGCGCACCATTCGTTTGCGATGTTCGACCAGTCGAAGACCGTTACGATTCAAGGGACGGTGAAGGATTTCCGCTGGACGAATCCGCACGTCTTCATTCAGGTGATGGTGAAGAATGATCAGGGCGTCGAAGAAGAGTGGAGCATCGAGATGACCAGCCCGGAGCATCTGGTGCGTACTGGGTGGAAGCCGGGAACTTTGAAGCCGGGCGACAAGATCACGCTGAACATTCATCCCTTGCGCGACGGCAACATCAAGGGCGGACAATACCTCAACGGGACCGGGCCGGATGGCCCTCTCATCGGCGCGCCGCAACCTTCGCCGGGTGAAGGCAAGTAATGGCGCGGAGACTCGCGCTCGCCGCCACCGTCTTGCTTTGCTGCGCCCCTACCCTACCGGCGCAGAACCGAATGCCGGATTGGAGCGGTCAGTGGGAAATTGTCGGTGTGACGCCGAACGCATCGGGAGGACTCCAGGAGTCGTTCGAGCAAGTCCTCAAGGAAATGCAGTGGTCGCCCCCAAATAAACCCGAAGTCCAAGCCAGACTCGACCAGATCGCGGCAGCGATGATGAAAAGTTTTGAAGCTCAGGACCAAGGAGCGATACCGCCGGCGAACGGGCCGACTTGCACGTGGGGATTTCCGGCCGTAATGATCGACTCACCCTTGATGTTCGAGATTCTACCGACGCGGGAAGAGACGGTCCTGATCTTTTCAGGCCGGGAGGTCCGCCATGTTTACACGGACGGGCGGGAACACACGCCGAAGGATGAACTCTGGGCGACGCCGTGGGGCGACTCGATTGGCCATTGGGAAGGTGACACTCTTGTAGTCGACACGATCGCAGTCAAATCCGCTGCCAGAGGTGCGGCACCCGACCTATTGCCCGTCATCGCCTTCGGCGGCGGAGGGACAGCAGGATATAGAATGAGAATTGTCGCCAACCTGAGTTCACAAGCGCGCTTCGTCGAAAGAATCCGAATGGCCGATAAGGGCCATCTCGAGGATCGGATCACGATCATCGATCCCGCAAGTCTCGCGGGGCCTTGGCACTTGAGCCGCACGTACCGCAGGGTGGCAAATGTGCACCGGATGGTTTACGAAGACTGCGAGGGCGAGGACCGAAATCCGATCGTCAACGGGCATTACACGATTGTGCCGCCGCCGACGCATTCCTTCGGGTCCACGCCTGCGCCGACAAACGCGCCGACTGGTCAAGCGACTGCTCCCAACTAGAATTTCCGCGGAAGGTGAAGCGAGATGATTCGGCAGAAACTGATACTGGCGGCGATCGCGGCTGGGTGCGTCGCGGCGATGGGCGCGTCAAATGGGCCGACCGCGATGCCGGACTGGAGCGGCCAGTGGGAAAACGTTGGCGGGACGCCGGACGCGACAGGCGGATTCAACCAGACGCTCGAACAGGTTCTCAAGGAATTGGAGTGGTCACCGCCGCTTAACGCCGCCACAAAAGCGAAAGTGGACGCGATGCAGGCGGGCGAGCGCAAGAGGCTTGACGCCGTCGCGCGCGGAGAGAATCCGGCGGACGCCTTTAAGGCTTGCACCTTCGGCTATCCAGGCCTGATGCTCGACACGCCTTTGATGTTCGAAGTTCTGATCACGCCGCAGGAAACGGCGCTGATTTTTTCCAGCCGGGAGATTCGTCACATTTACACTGACGGGCGGCAACACACGCCCAAGGACGAGCTCTGGGCCACGCCCTGGGGCGATTCAATCGGCCATTGGGAAGGGCAAACGCTCGTGATGGATACGATTGCGGTCAAAGATGAGTATGGCCCCCCGGACGCGGGCAGCGCCGTGTCAGCGTTCGGAGACGTGGAGGGATTCCTGACGATCGGTGTTCTGAGTCAGCAGGCGCATTTCATCGAGCGAATGCGAATGATCGATACGGGCCACTTGGAGGATCAGATGACCATCATTGACCCAACTAATCTCACGGAACCGTGGCACATGAGGCGCACCTACGAACGGGTCCAACACATCAACCGCATGGTCTACGAGGACTGCGAGGGCGAGGAACGCAATCCCATCGTCAATGGCAAATTCACGCTCGCACCGCCGCCGTCAACGCCGTCAGCGCCCGCGACGCCGGCACCGGCCCCGAAGAATGCTCCGTCCGCTCAATCCCCTGCTCCTCGATAGCCTTCGACCTCGCTAACTCGTGAACAGAACTGAGTGAATTCCGTCGAATCGGGGTATCCGGCAGGCTGTGCAAAAAACGGCGAAACTATCGCCGTCTCGCGGGGTTTCGTCGTCAATAGCTGAAATCAAACCAACATCTGAGAAGTCCGGTTATTGCAATCACCACGGTTTGATTTCTGCCGCGGCGGGCCCCTCTTTTTAACAGCGAAGATGGGGTACGCCTAACCTGTTGAAAACCATTGGTGAGCCGGGGAGGACTCGAACCTCCAACCCGCTGATTAAGAGTCAGCTGCTCTACCATTGAGCTACCGGCCCAGCAAATCCCGATCTTAACACGAGACATCGCGGCTTTTTACCCGCTCATAGCTCGAACACGCCAGCAAAATGCGAAATTTCCCCACCAGCCGCTTCTCCGATCGAAGCGCGGTTGGCGCGCCCGGTCCGGGCGCAGATCATATACTCAATTTGTTTCCGATCAGACGCGGCGCCTGGTATTACGAGTTCAAGAGGCAGGAATTGCGGTTCCCGCGGGAATCAGCGGCGCAGCGCGGAGGCAATATCCTTCGCAACCTGCCGCGCGCGGACTAGGTCGCCCGGACCCAGCGAGATGGCAGCGACGCGGGCGTGCCCGCCGCCGCCGTATTTTTCGCACAGCGAGGCGAGATTCACTTCCGCGGCGGCCTCCTTCCACGGGTTTGTGCCCACCGAAACCTTCGCGCGCGCCGGCGAAGCGCTCACGCCCACCGAGTACAGCGCGTCTGGAAACAGGAAGTACGGCACGAACTTGTTGTAGCCTTCGAGTTCCAGATCGCTCACGTCGAAATAGATCACGCCGTCCCGGAAATCCGCGCGCTCTCTCAAGATGTCCACCGACTTCCGGTGGCGTTCGAGCAGCGGGCCGAGGTGTTTTTTCACCAGTGGCAGCTCGACGATCTCGTCGAGCGACAGCTCCGCAAGGTCGGGAATCAGCCGCGGCACCAGATTCGGCTCGGGCGCCGCCTCGATCACGAGCGCGAGGCGCGTGGCGGACTCGGTGAGTCCGACGGCCGCCTCGGGCGACGCGAATTGCGCGCCGTCGATGATGTCCCCCCACTTGATCAGCTCCGCCAGCGGCTTCGCGTCGAATCCGAATTTTTCCGAAGCCATCGTGGCGAGGAATTTCGTGCAGGACTTGTAGTTGGGATCGTAGAACTTTTTTCCGGAACGGTCTCGCCGGAAATGCTCGGCGTCCTCGGGCTTCAGGAAAGCGCTCTGGTGATGATCGAACCACCACGTCAGCTGCGGCGAGCTCGAATACTTGTAGTCCACGATGGCGTTTTCGTCGCCGTCAAACGTTCCGTCCTCGAACGGTTTCGAAGCCTTGTGGGTCATTCCGGTGTAGAAAAACTCGGCGTGCGGGTCGATTCGCTCGTGGTAGAAGCGGGAAAAGATGGCGGCCGAACAGGCTCCGTCGAAGCACTTGTCGTGGAAGCAGACGCGGACCTTCAAATCGCTCTCCCGTTTCGTGAGCCTCTCCGGACCGCCGTAGCCGGAGAGTAAAGTCAAATAACATGGCTGCTCTATCCCCGGTTGTCAAGAGGCAACCCGGCAACTGTTTTCGCAAAATGAGTATTCGTCGACGCCTTGAGCGGCGCGAAATCGCACCGATGAGCGGATGAGAATGACCTGAAGAATCCGAAAACCTGCGCGGCCGTATTGTCGCTCAGGGTTTCTGGGGAGGGCTTACGGGCGGACTCGTTCCTCGCATGCGTTCGAGGCAATTTGGGCAAAGGCAGTCCGCGAAGCGGGTTTGCAGCCGGGCGAGTGTTGGAGCGCCGAGTTTCATTTCGCCGCACCAGCACGCCCCTTGGGAGGCAAAGCACGCGAAGCCCGCGCCGCAAGCCTCGCACGTCTTTTGTTTCGGCGCGCCTTGCTGGGAACGGGCGCCGGTCTCGCCGCTACTCACGAAGGTCACCCCTGGGTCGTGGCAGGCGGTCGCACATCCGCGCGACGGCCGATGAAGTTGATTTCAATTTCGATTGGAAACGCGCTGATCAAACGTGACGTTCGAGGGCTTTGACGATCTGTTCTTTCGGCACGGCGCCGACGATCTGCTCGGCCACCTGGCCTCCCTTGAAGACCAAGAGTGTAGGGATTCCCCGGATGTTGAACTTGCCCGGTACGTTCATGTTGTCGTCAACGTTGAGCTTTACCACCTTGATCTTGCCCGCTTGCTCGCGCGCGATTTCTTCGACCGTTGGCGTCAGCATGTGGCAGGGACGGCACCAGTCGGCCCAGAAATCGACCATCACGGGCTGGGTCTTGCTGGCCTCGATCACATCGGCCTGAAAGCTCGCGTCGCTCACCGCTTGGATCACGTCTGACATAAGGCCCCCTTGTGCCACAGCCGGCCGTGGCCGGTATTCGCGCTACCCCTTAGATGATTTCGCGACCTTTGGGATTCGGGACCGCTTAGCCGCCTCATAAAGCGTGACATAAGCCGCCGCCGAAGCCTTCCAGGAAAAGTCCTTCGCCATGCCGTTCGCCTGCACCGCGTGCCACGCCTTCGGGTCCCGGTAGGTTCTTAAGGCGGTGCGAATGCAGTCGAGCAGCGCCGCGCCCTCATACTCTTCGAACTTGAACCCCGTTCCCTGTTGCGTCTTCGGCACGAA
The DNA here is from genome assembly GCA_035279445.1 of Candidatus Acidiferrales bacterium. Lineage (GTDB taxonomy): Bacteria > Acidobacteriota > Terriglobia > Acidiferrales > UBA7541 > Palsa-295. Next base: position 131,648 of record DATEHV010000036.1, read on the forward strand.
ATTCTGAATCGTGTCGTCGAGCCCCCCGGTCGCGCGCACCACTGGAACCGTTCCGTAGCGCAGGCTGTAAATCTGGTTCAGCCCGCAAGGCTCGTAGCGGGACGGCATCAGGAACATGTCCGACCCAGCCTCGATCTTGTGCGCGAGGGTGTTATCGTAACCGATTTTCACGCCCACGCGCGCCGAATATTTCTCTGCGAGGCCCTTAAAGAGTTTTTCGTATTCGGGCTGGCCCGTGCCCAGCGCGATGATGGCCAGATTTTCCTTCATCAGCTCGCCGGCAATTTGCGCGATCAAATCGAACCCCTTCTGATCGGCAAACCGCGAAACGATTCCCAGTACGGGCCTGCCGAGATTCTCATCCGGCAGCCGGAACGCCGCGAGAAGATCCTTCTTGCACGCTTTCTTTCCTTCGAGATTGTGCACGGAATAGTTCTGCGCGATCAGGGTGTCCGCTTCGGGACTCCAGACTCCGTAGTCGACGCCGTTGAGGATTCCCACCAGGCGTTCGCCGCGACTGCGGATTACGCCTTCCAGCCCGCATCCATACTCGGGTGTTTGAATCTCTTTGGCGTACCGGCGGCTCACCGTGGTCAGGTAGTCGGCAAAAATGAGGCCGCCTTTCAGAAAGTTCAGCTTGCCGTAGAACTCCATCGTATCCATCGTGAAGAGTTTGTCGGGAAGCCCGATCTTTCGCACCGTCGTTTGCGGAAACAATCCCTGATATCCGAGGTTGTGAATCGTGAAAACCACGGGCAGCGACCGCACCGCCGGGTCGTCCGCATGCTGCGTGCGCAAGAGCACGGGCACCAGCGCGGACTGCCAGTCGTGACAATGAACCACGTCCGGCAGCCAGACGCGCTTCATGAACTCGATCGCCGCGCGGGAAAACTCCGCGAACCGCTCCGCGTTGTCGGGATAATCGCCGGCCTTCTCGCCGTAGAGATGCGCGCGATCGAAAAACCCGGGATCGTCCACGAAGTAGTAGCGGAGGCCTTCCACCGACGGCCCCTCGCCGATTCCCGGGAACCGCAACGTATCGCCGAGTGCGACGGTCACGCTGGAGATCAGCGTCGAGGTGATCTTGTTGCCGTGGTAGCGCGGCAGCAGGACGGCTACTTCGTGCCCCATGCCGTGCAGCGCCTTCGGCAGCGCCTCGACCACGTCCGCCAGCCCGCCGGTCTTTGAGTACGGAAGCCCTTCCGAAGATATGAAAAGAATTTTCATGCGCTTTCGGCCGGAATGAAAACGGTAACGGATGCACGCGGATGCGTCAAGCCAATCTCCCGCCTCCGCACGGAGTTTGTTACTGTTCGCGCGCGTTGTTACACTCGGGCTCCCTATGGCGCGACAGCGAATGGGACAGCACTTCCTCGGCGATCCGGCCTGGAGGAAACGAATCTTCGAAACGCTGCCGCGCGGCGCCGATGACCTCTGGATCGAAATCGGCGCGGGTCACGGCGAAATGACGCGGCTCCTCGCCGCTCCGGGCCGCCGCGTCGTCGCCATCGAAGCCGATGCGCGGCTCGCGCGCGATTTGCAGCAACAGGTTCGCGCACATCCGGACGCATGGCCCGGCGTCGAAGTCGTCGTCGGGGACGTTCTGGAACTCGATCTCGCGAAACTCGCCGGCGCAAGCTTTCGGGTTTACGGCAATCTCCCGTACTACATCACGTCGCCGATTCTTCATCGCTTGTTCGCCTGCGCCGACCGCATCGATTCGATCCATGCGGTGATGCAATTCGAAGTCGCCGCGCGAATCGTGGCCCGCCCCGGGCGTCGCGCCTACGGCTATCTCTCGGCCGCCTGCCAGTTCTACGCGCGGCCAGAAATCGTGCTGCGGATACCTCCGGGAGCGTTCCGGCCGCCGCCGCGCGTCACCTCGGCTCTCGTGTGCATGACCCTGCCCGGCGAGCGCGCGTCTCTCGGACTATCCCAGGAAGGCCGCTTTCTCGAATTCGTGCAGTTGTGCTTCGGTCAGAAACGAAAAACGCTGAGGAATAATCTGCGCGGGACCGCCGCGGACGAACGCATCCGCGAAGCGCTCGCCGCTTGCGCCCTGGGCTTGGACGCCCGTGCCGAACAGCTCTCGCTCGCGAAATTCGCCGCTCTGTTCGCTGGAATCGGGCGGTAGGCGCGACTCGTCCCGCGGCGCTACGTGTCTTCGATCGTCGCCCGAAGCCGGTCCGGCAAATCCGTCATGATCCCGTCGACGCCCGCCTCGATCGCCGACCGCATCTTGGCCTGATCGTTCACGGTCCATGTGACGACGTGCAGGTCCGAGCGATGCGCCTGGTCCACCAGCTCGCGAGTCAACAGGTCCGACTGCGGACACAATTGCCGGGCGCCCACGTCGAGCGCCTCCTTCACGGAATCCCGGTTGGGGCTCTCCACCAGCAGCCCCATCATGACCGAGGCGTCCAGCTTCCTCAGCGACGCGAGCGTGGGCGGATCGAACGAAATTACGGTCGTCCGCGCCGCGTTTTCCGAGCCGCTCAGCGCGGCAACGAGCGCGTGGTGCATGCCCCAGGCGGTGTCGTATTTGATCTCGAGGTAAAACACCACATCGTGCTGGCGCGCGAACAGCAGGATTTCCTCGAGCGTCGGAATCCGCTGGTCCATGAAGCTGCGGTCAAACCACATCCCGGCGTCGAGCTGCCTGAGTTCGGCCAGCGTATGGTCGCGGACAGCTCCTCGGCCGTTCGTCGTGCGCTCAAGCGTCCGGTCGTGGATCGCGACGAACCGCGCGTCCCGCGTGAGGTGCAGGTCCGTCTCGATGAACTGCGCGCCCAGCGCGACTGCCCGCTCGAATGCGGCGAACGTGTTCTCCGGTGCGTGGCCAGAAGCACCTCGATGAGCGATGATCCACGGTGCTCTCATGTTCCCGTTCATCGTAGCAGATTCCCCGATTGGGCCTGACCAAGCCCAGCTGGCTGGTTGTGAGAAACGCAACGCCGCGCACACAGTACTACAACGCCTACGACCCCTCCAACCAGTTGAAATTTAGGAGCCATGCAAACGCCTTCTCTGATAGCAAACCAATTTCCGAGCTACGCAAACTCATGCGCTGCAGAATTGGCGCATTCAGCGATTTCCGGACCGGGCAAGGTAGCCGCAGGCGCGAACTCATTGTGGCTATTGCACATAGCCCGAGTCGATTCTCTGCGCGCAATTCTTGCATTGGTAGGCGGATTGCCACACACTCTGCGCCAATCGCCCCCGTGAATGTGGCGCTGCGGGGCGAGCGAGGCCAGCGAGTCAAGTTTGTGGTGGGTGAGGTGACCTTCAATGCAGCGGAGCCGCCGGATACCCTGGCGGCTTCCGCGTTGAGGGTCTGAACCGGCAGCAGCAACCTCCGCGCAGTTCCCCGAATCGGAATCGCGCGAGCTTGGGAGGGGACGTGGCGCTGTTCGTCCTGATTCTGGTGGGCGTGGTCGTTGTACAAACCTGGCTTGACTGGCGCGAGGCCCGCAGGGGCTGGGTCATGCCCGAGTGGGCCAAGGGGATGGCCCTGGGCGGCGTGATCGCCGTCTCGCTGGCTGCGGCTACTTCCTTCGCTTCCACCTGGCTTCGCGACGACACGGCTGGCGGCCCGAGCCCCTTCGACGCGCGGCTCTTCTGGCCAGAGCTGGTTTTCCTCGTTTCCGCCATGGGGATCATCGTGTTTGCCGCGCGAAAAAAGCAGTTGCGCCTGATGTTGCTGCTCGCAGGCGTCCTGGTGGCGGCCTTCTGGTTTGGGATGGCGATGTAAGCGCCGGCGCCGCGCGCTAAAGCCCACTTCTCGATAGCGACCGCCCTGCGGACCTGCTCTGCCGTCTCCCGATTTCCTGCCATTCGCCGGTAACGCGCCGCCATTCGCCGAAAACTCCAAGACGCCTCATCGCCTACCCGGTAATCTGCCGCCATGTTCAGTGCCGAATTCAAGCAGGAGGCGATCATGATGGTAGACGCAGAATATCGGTTCGATTCCGGTAGGTCGATTGCCCGGGGAACGCTGGTCGTGCCAGCTGGCGCGTTGATATTCCTCGGAATTGTGTTTCAATTGGCCATGCTCGGCTACGGGCACTTGAACACGCAGAATTTGTGGCCCGCAATGATGGTCGTCGACTCCGCCTGGAACCTGCTGGCTGCTCACATGGGCGCGTCCGGATTCCGGGAAATCTTCCTTTTCTGGCCGATGGCGCTGGTGGCGGCGGGACTGGCGATGCTGGCGACATTCGGGCGCGGCGATTCCACCGCGCCGCGCAATTGAGCGGGCGGAGACTTCGGTGCTGAGAGAGCATTCATCCAATCGAGGCTTTGCCGTCGGGCTAATCATCCTGGCGGTAGGCGTCGCGCTCCTGCTCGACCAGCTTGGGTACGTGGAGGCCGAACGCATCCTCCGCTTCTGGCCGTTGATTGTGGTCGCGTGGGGCGTGGACCGCCTGACGTGCGCCAACCCCCACAGCCGCTTCTGGGGCGGATTTCTCATTCTTCTGGGCGGCGTCCTGCAGCTCGAGGAGCTTGGCTACCAGCGCGTGCGCATCGAGACGGTCTGGCCGGTATTCATTATTTGGGCCGGCGTTATGCTGATCTTCCGCTCGAGCTGGTGGCCCAGTGTGCAGCCCCCGCGCTCCGACAACCGGACATTTGAGGCCGATCCGCCGCGACGCGCCGAGCCGCCTCCTCCCTCCACCCAGGCGAACTTTTCGAACGAATCGTGGACTAACGCTTGGGGACATCATGACGCCCACAGTTCGCCTGAGTCGCGTGTCAATCTCGTGCGCATCTTCAGCGGAGCGCGCTGGCGAATCGTCTCCAAGGATTTTACCGGCGGAGAGATCGTGACCATTTTCGGAGGCTTTCGACTCGACCTCCGCGACGCCGATCTGCGGGGCAATCAGGCGAGAATTGATGCCGTCTCCGTCTTCGGCGGAGGCGAGATCCTCGTGCCCCCGAACTGGACCGTGGTTTCCCGAGGTGTCGGAATCTTCGGCGGGTATGAAAACCGCACGACTGCTCCGTTGCAGCCCGGCGCCGGCGGCTCTTCCGAGACCAAGAAGCTGGTCGTGACCGGTGCGGCTATTTTTGGAGGGATTGTCATCGGGAACTGAAGCCACTGCATGCATCCCATTCTCGCCCAATTCCGGCGGCTGTTCCTTTACCTCCTCGGTTGGATTCCTCTCGAGGGCATGCTCGTATACCTCCTCGCGGTTCCCGGCGGGCTTTCCTGGACCGAGGCGGTCACCGTCGCGATTCCGCTGTGCCTGATCTACGCGTTTGTATGCCTATCGGCGTGGTACCCGTGCATGGCAACACCGCTCGAGAGTTCGGGCCTGCCGCGGCTTCTCGGCACGCACATCGCCGCCGCCCTTCTAGCGAGCGGTCTCTGGGTGGCGGCAGCGAAGGTGCTCGCCGCGATGCTGGCGGGTCTCGTTTCGTTTCACGGCCTGGACGCCCGGCTGACGAAGAACTTTCCGCTGCTTTTCGGCACCGGCATTCTCTTCTACCTCCTGGCGGTGGGCCTGCACTACGTGCTTATTTCCGTGCAGGCTTCCCGCGAAGCCGAGGCGCGCGTCATGCAGGCGCGGGTGCTGGCGCGTGACGCGGAGCTCCGCGCCCTGAAAGCACAGGTGAATCCGCATTTCCTCTTCAACAGCCTCAATTCGATCAGCGCCCTCACCGCTTCGGACGCGGCAAAGGCTCGCGAAATGTGCATCCTGCTCGGCGACTTTCTGCGCCGCACCCTGGGCCTCGGAGAGAAGCCCGCAATACCGCTGGAAGAAGAGTTGTCTCTGATTCACGCTTTCCTCGCGGTCGAAAAAATCCGCTTCGGCGCGCGCCTTCAGATGGAAGAAGCGATCGACAAGGATGCGCTGGACGCGCAGGTCCCCCCGCTCCTGCTGCAGCCTCTCGTGGAAAACGCCGTGTCCCACGGCATCGCCAACCTGGTCGAAGGCGGCTGGATCAAGCTCGCGGCCGAGCGGCGCGACGGCAATCTTTCGATCGTTGTCGAAAATCTCTTTGATCCCGAGGCTCCGCGGCGCCGCAGAAACGGTGTGGGACTTGCCAACGTCCGCCAACGGCTCGATGCCCGGTATGGCAACCGCGCCAGTTTCGCCACCAGTGCCGAGGGGGGTTGTTTTCGCGTCGCAATCTCGCTGCCGATCGAAACGAAGGAGCGCGAATCGTGACCCCGGACGCGAACAAAAAGATCCGCACGATGATCGTGGACGATGAAGACCTGGCTCGGCAGGTGCTCCGCGAGTTCCTTTCGGCCCACGCGGATATCGAAATCGTCGCCGAGTGCGCCAACGGATTTGAGGCCGTAAAGTGCGCCGCCGAGCTCGAGCCCGATCTCTTGTTTCTTGATATTCAAATGCCGAAGCTCGACGGCTTCGAAGTGCTGGAATTGATCGGTGGCGGACGGGCCATTGTTTTCGTCACGGCTTACGATACCTTTGCCATTCGCGCCTTCGAAGTGCACGCCGTGGACTACCTCTTGAAACCCATCGGCGCCACGCGGTTCGAGGCAGCCCTCGAGCGCGCCAAGGAGCGCCTCTCCGGCCGTGTGCCCTCCGCGCCGCTCCCGGCGATGGAGCTTGCGGCAGCCGCCCGCCCGCCTTCGCAATATCTCGACCGCATCCCGGTGCGCGACGGCTCGAGCGTCTTCATCATTCCCGTCGCGAAACTCGACTACGCCGAGGCGCAGGACGACTATGTCGCGCTCGCATCGGGCGGCAAGAAGCATTTGAAACAGCAGACCATCTCCAATCTGGAAGCGGCTCTAGACCCCTCGCGATTTCTCCGCATTCACCGCTCCTACATCGTCAATCTCGAACGCGTCGCCAAAATCGAGCCGTACGGCAAGGATACGCACGTGGCCGTGCTGACCACCGGCGCCCAGCTCCCCGTCAGTCGCGCGGGTCACGCCCGCCTCCGCGCGTTCCTCGACCGCTGATTCTCCAGCGGGTAACACCTCGAACTCACGCGTCATTAAAATTATTGCGGCGATCGCGCCATGGGCCGATCCTATGTAAGAACGCCCGCCGCGCTGCATCTCCCCTTCCTCCGGCGAGGCCAAATACCCATGCGCATTCTCATTGCGGAAGACAACGAACCCGGTCGAGAGCTCTTGATGGTGCTGCTGCAAAAGAGCGGGCACACTGTCACGGGCGTCCGCGACGGACGCGAGGCGCTGGCTGCCCTTGAAGCGCAGAATTTTGAAGTCGTTTTCATGGACGAGGAGATGCCCGGCGTGAATGGGCTCGAAGCCACGCGGGCGATTCACCAGTCCAACCGCTCAGGCGGAAAACGGCCCGTCATCATCGGGCTTTCGGGAAATTCCACGGACGAGGACGAGAAGCGCTGCCTCGCCGCCGGCATGGACGCCTTCCTCCCAAAACCGATTCGAATGGCGGAACTCTTTGCGTTGCTCGCGGTGCTCTCGCGCCGGTCGCAGCCGCCCGCTTCTCAACCGGCAGACTCGGCGCCCTCCGGCGCGCTTCCGGAGGGCCTGGCGGCGCACCTGCTTCGCGCCACCGGAGGAAACAAAGAGATTCTCCGTGCACTCGTGAAGAGTTTTCTTGCGGACGCTCCCAGAAAACTCTTCGCGATTCGTCGCGCCATCGCGCAAGGCGACGGCGAAAGGCTCGCGAGCGTCGCTCATGCGTTGAAAGGCTCGCTGGGACTCTTCGGCGCACACAAAGCGGTTGCAGCCGCTCTCAACCTCCAGTCGATCGGCCGCTCCGGCGCCATCGGCAGCGCCGCGAACGAATTCCGCGCCCTCGAAGAAGAGCTCAGGCGCCTGCGAAGCGAACTCCTTGCACTTGACGTGGTTTCCAAGCCGGCGAAGAAACGGTCCGCCGGCCGCCGCAAGGCTTCCCGCCCGGTTCGGAGGCGCAAAGGCTGACTAAAGCAACACCATCGCCTACACAGATTTGCCGGGCGAGCCGTCCCGGGCCATACTCCAGTTCATGGGGCAGGTCATGCGATTTTTCTCGCGATTCGTTCTGGTCGGAGCGCTCTTCGCAGCCACGGTCCCGCTCGCGCAACGAGCCTCGCGGGCCGATGAATTGAAGCTAAAGGACGGCTCGAAGATTACCGGCACGATCGTTGGATTCGAAGACGATTCCTTCAAAGTGAAGACAAGCTACGGCTTCGCCGTGGTGCAGAAGGATCAAGTGTTGTCGATCAGCATGGCCGATGCGGTCAAGGCCTCTGGGGAGAAGAAGCCCGAGCCAGCGGCGGAGAAGAGCCCTTCGTCGGACAAGCAGAAAACGGAATCCGCGAAAGAGTCCGCTCCGGCGACGGGCGCCGCGAAGCGCGCCTCGAGTTCCGATGCTTCTTCCACGCCACCGGCCCTGAAGAATGTCGCGCCCGTCACTGCCGCACCGCCCACCGTCGCCGCAACCACGCCTGAAGCCGCGTCCGTTCCGGTTGCGAGCGCCGATCCGCCCAAACCGCCCGCGCCCGAACCGATTCGAGAGGAAGTGACCGGCAACTTGTACACGAACGATACCTATCGCTTCCGCATGTACAAGCCGCCTGACTGGGAAGTGATCGCGGCCGCGCCCGCGGTTCTGCCCGGAGCCATCACCGCGATGGGAACCGCGGACGATACCACGTATCTCTTGATCGGCCAGGAGCCCGCCGGAAAATCGCTTGCGACCGATATGGACGCGACCGAGCGGCGCCTGCGCGACGTGATGGAAAACTTCCGGCCGCTGGGCGAATCGCATCTCACGATTTCGGGCACAGCGGCGACCGAGCACCGCTTTCGCGGCAGCGTGGAGAAGCACGACTGGTCCGGCGTGGTCGTGCTCGTGCCGCGCGGCGCGAAACTCTACACCATCTTCGGCATGACCCGCGCCGATAACGACCTGGTGCAGATCCAGGAAAACGTCATCGCGCGGGCGATCTCAAGCCTGCAGTTCACCGAGCAATAGCCCGCGCTAGAACTTCGTGACTTCGCTGAAATGGAAGTCGCGGACCTTCATCGGCGGGACGACCATCTCGAACGATTCCTCGCCGGCCGCGCGCACCGCCGGGCCGAGCATCTCGACGTTCGCGAGCATCTCGATGACGCTCTGATTGAAGCGGAAATTGCGGATGCCGCCCGCGACTCGGCCGTTCTCGATCAGAAACGTGCCGTCGCGGGTCATTCCGGTCAGGATCTTTTCGTAGGGATCAACCTCGCGGATGTACCACAGCCGCGTAACCAGAATGCCGCGGCCGGTGGTGCGGATCATTTCGTCGAGGGGTTTGTCTCCACCGGCGAAAACCAGATTCATGGGCGCCTCGCCGTATTCATTTGGCAGCGAGAAGCCGTGACCCGTCGGCTTTGTTTTCATTTTCTTCGCGGTCGCGCGCGAGTAGACCAGATTTTTCGGAACTCCGCGGTCCACCAGAAGAACCTTCTGCCGCGGCAGGCCTTCCCCGTCGTAGGGGAGGCCCGACTGCAGCGGATGGTACGCGTCGTCCCAAATCGTAATGTTTTCGCCAAAGATCTTCTTGCCCAGCCGGCCGGTCAGGCAGGAGCGCTTGTCGAGAACGGCCGTGCCCGCAAAGTCGTAGAAAAGGAAGCCGACCAGGTCGAGGACGGCTGACGGCTCCAGGATCGTGGTGTAGCGGCCTGGTGGAAGATCGCGCGGCGCTCGCGAGCCTGCCGCCGTGCGGCTCGCTTTCTCGGCGAGTGCTTCCGGGTCGATCCTGCGGATGTCCGGCGAATTCGATTTCGCCCAGCCGGATGAGTTTGCCTCGAGGATCGTGACTGAGAATTCGGAACGAGTTTGTTCGTGGTGCGCGAAAAGCCCCCTCGAGTTCGCCATCACGGAGCGCGATGAACCGCTCGAGAAAATTCCCGCCGCGGTCTGCTTGTTCTTGCCGGCAACCTTGCAGACGCGCGTGACGGCGCGCGCGCGATCCAGCGGCGTGGCGGCCGCGGTGGCCGGGAAGAACCGCGCGACTTTCTGATAGTGCTGCGCGCGGAGCATCGGCAAGAGATCGGGGTTTTCCGGCTCGTTGCGCGCCAGACTCATCGCGGTTGCTGCAGCCTTCCGGAGCGACTCATCGTCCGTTTTGTTCGTCGAGGCACGCGCGGTGCGGCCGTCCACCACGGCGCGAACGGAAATGGCGAGAGTCTTCTCGGCGACGTTTTGGTGAATGGTATTGTTAGCGAAGCGCGTGAGCGCATCGCTGGCGGCGGCGACATCGACTTCGGTCTCGTCCGCCTCGCTCAGTTTCAGGACGCGCTCGGCGATGCGCTCAAGCTCCGCGGCGACTCTCTTTTCGGCTTTGGACATGGTTATTTCGCGAAGGCGATGCCGACCTTGACATTGCGGAATCGCGCGGGCGAAGCTCCGTGGCCCGTACCCATCACCTGTTGAGGCTGGCCCTTGCCGCAATTCGGGGTGCCCCAGAGCGTCCAATGGTCGCGTGAGCAGATGGCGTCGCAGCTGTTCCAGAATTCCGTGGTAATGCCGCTGTAACTCGGATGCTTGATCATGCGCCCGACCTTGCCGCCCCGGATCTCCCAGCCGATTTCCGTGGAAAACTGGAAGTGATAGCGCTTGTCGTCGATCGACCATGAGCGATTCGTTTCCATCAGGATCGCGTCATCGGTGTCGGCGATCAAATCGTCGTATTTCCAGCTGCCGGGGTTGATGCTGATGTTCGTCATGCGAATCATCGGCAGGCGATTCCAGCTTTCGCAGCGCACCGTGCCGCCCGAGCGATTCTCGCCGATGGACGAAGCGGTTTCACGGCTGCTCAGATAGCCGGTGAAGAGACCATCGGTGATGATCGGCGTGCATTGCGCCGCCACGCCTTCGTCGTCGTAGGCGAAGGTGCCGAGGCCGGGACCGTGATCGAGACGAGCGTCGGCGACGACGTTGACGATGTCGGAACCGTATTTCAGTTTGCGCAGCTTCTCGGTGGTCAGAAAACTCATCCCGGCGAAGTTGGCCTCCATGCCCAGCACCCGGTCGAGCTCGATCGGGTGGCCGATGGATTCGTGAATCTGCAAGCCAAGTTGGGAGCTGCCGAGAATGATGGTCATCTGGCCCTCGGGGCATTGCGCGGCGGAATGCAGCGCGACGCACTCTTCGGCGATACGCGGCGCGTTGCCGACGAGGTCGAGCGACTCGACCAGCTCGTAGCCCCGCAGCATGTGCTGGCCACCGAAGCTATTGGGATAGGAACGCTTCTGAATCTCGGTGCCTGCAAAACTTGTCGCCACGATTCCGGCGCCGGACTGCATTTTGATCTGATGAATGGACGATCCGGCGCTTGACACGAAAAGCTGCTCGATGCGGCGAAACGACATCGAGCCTTCGGCGACGGTCACCCCCTTGACGCGGCGCATCTCCTTGTCCGCCGCGAGAAGCAGGTCAATCTGCCGCTCGACGGGAATGCGAAAGGGATCTTTCAGAAAGGGGTTTTGCCAGGTGTCCACGTGCACAGACTCTGGCGCGAGCGCGACGCTCTCGAGCTTCGCCAGCGCCGATGCCTTCGCAATCGCGACTGCTTCGGCGGCGCAGGCCTGGATGCCCTCGCGGGTGAGCCGATCGGTAGAAGCGAATCCCCAGGCGCCGCCGGCAAGCACGCGGATGCCGATGCCGAGCGATTCCGACTCCGAAAGCGTTCCGACTTCGCCGTTTTTGGTGGAAATATCGCGATGGCGAATGTCCATCACGCGCACGTCCGCGAACGAGGCGCCGCGGCGCTTCGCGGTCTCAATCGCGGAATTGGCCCATTCTTGCATCATGATTGGCCCCGCGAACCCCTCAGAGTTTTGACGGTTAGAAAAATGCAAGTTGATGATTCTGCAAGGCTTCTCTTCAATTCTAATCGGCACGATTGACGACTAGAAACGGAGGAGAAGTGGCTGGTGGCTCTTGATGACTGACTGATCGCGAAGGTCGGAGCCGAACTAGCGGCCGCGGCGCGCGATCTCCGCAGATGGAGGCCCGCAGCGGCGCCGCGACGCCCGCCACTGCCCTGCCCGACCGCCGACATGTGCCTCATAGTCACGCAACCAGTTTAGGGATGGAGATGCGCGTGTCAAGGGATCGTTCCTGTAAATAGGGCGGGTTGTACTCCGACACGAACGGCGTGCGGCACGCCTTCCTCTGGCAATGACCTCGCATGCTGCAACTCAATGACTGATGTTCATCCACTGAAGTGATCGGGCCGGCCCAGGCCATTTTAGACATGCTGCCGGGTGGGGCACCGAAATGGTCGTCAACGCAGGTCACAAAGAGCGGTCCGGCGGTCAGACGAGCGAGAGATGTCCGCGCGCCCATTTTTTCGACGCGAAGCCAACGGCGAAGTGGCCGATGAACATCGCCGATCATCCGCCGCCGGCGGGCCGTGCAATGAGGAGGCTCGAACCCGCGGGTGTCGGGACGATCTGGTCGAGCTGGAGTCCTGCTTTGCTGAGCAGTTCGCGATACTCGGATTCGGTGCGCTCCTGCCCGCCGGGACCGACGAGCATCTGAAGATCGAGCCATTTCGCCCAGGTCAACTCGGGGGTCTCCGGGACAATTTCCTCGATAAGTATGAGGCGCCCGGCGGGCTTCATCGCCTTGCGGATCACTGTCATGATGGCGATCGATTCGGCGTCCGGCCAATCGTGAATGATCCAGCGCATCGTGTAAGCGTCCGCGCCCGCAGGAACAGACTTGAAAAAATCTCCGGCCACCCGCTCCACGCGCGGATGTTCGATGGCGTTCGCAACGACCTGCGGCTGGTCGAACAGGATTCCTCGGATCGAGGGGTTCACATCGAGGATGGCGACCAACTGAGAGCCGATGCCGCCGGCGATATCCGCGATCACCGGAAACTTTTTCCAGTCGTAGGCCGCGGCGACGGCGGGAGAGATCGCGGCGCTCGCCGAACGCATGGCTTCGTTGAAGATGGCGAGTTTTTCAGGCTGGCGGCGGTAGTAGTCCCAGCCACCGCAGCCGTGGACTTCGTCGAAGGAAGGTTTTCCGGTCCGTACGCTGCTCAGGAGCGCGCCGAAGGCGTCGAACTGGCCCATGTCCGAAGAAAGGATCATACGGACGAAGGCCCACTGCGAGCCGGGAACGCCCTTGCGAAGGAGTTCGCTCGTCGGCGTGTTGGCGAAGACGCGAGGGGAGATTTGGCGAAATACGCCGATGCTTTCGAGCGCGCGGATGACGCGGAAAAGACTCGGCGCGTGCGTTCGGGTGCGCTGCGCGAGGGCATCCACGGATAAAGGCCGATCGGCGAGCAAGTCCGCGAGCTCGAGTTCGGCGGCGACGGCGAGGGCGCGGCTGGCCCAGAATCCGCGAAGGATGGCGAAAATCTCGTTGAGGGAAGCGGGAGCGGCAAGCGCCTGTGCTGGGTTTGTGGACATGAAAAAATCCTCGAGCTATTTGGCCTTGAACAACGCCAAGTCGACGGCCGCGGCCATGGCTTTGTAGCCGGCGTCATTGGGGTGCAGATGGTCGCGGATGTTGTAGGTAGCCAGAATCTGTTTCGGATTGGCCGGGTCCTGCACCGCTTTATCGAAGTCGATGACCGCATCGTACGCGCCGCTGGTGCGAATCCATTGATTGACAGTCTCGCGAATCTCTTCGCCCTGATCGGTGGCGTAGGCGGCGCCGACGTAGGGCGTCAGCGTCGCGCCGATGGCCTTAATTCCGTGCATGTGGGCGCGCGCGATGAGCTGCTTGTGCGCGGCGATTAGATCGTCGGCGGTGACAAGATCCGGAGCGGTGGCGCCGGGGCGTCCGCCGATGCCTATATCGTTGATGCCTTCGAGAACGATCAGCCATTTCACGCCGGGCTGGCTGAGCACATCGCGGTCGAAGCGCGCGAGGGCGGAGACCCCGGCGCCGTCGTTTAGAAGCCGATTGCCGGAGATGCCTTCGTTGACCACCGCCAAGTCCGCCGTGGCTTTGTTTGCCGACAAGCGCTGCGCCAATTGACTCGGCCAACCGCGGTCCGAGTCAGGGGTGGACGTCGCGCCATCCGTGATGGAGTCTCCGAACGCCACAATGGCGCCCGCCTTCGGCGGCGCGACCACATCCACGGCAGAAATCCAGTACCACAGCTGCACTTTGGCGGCTGGGTCGTCAATGGCAGGCGCAGCGGTGAAGTCCCCGGGCTTCGAGACGTACGTGGTATGCAACCCGGTGAGATGGATCGTCGGCGTGGCCGCCTCGCCCGGAATATAGAGACTGATGATCAGGTCACCAAGCTTCGGCACTTCCAAGTCGACGGGATCGCTGAGGATCTCGGCCGCCGGTGGAATCGTTACAGACGGCCTCCCGGCAAACGTGAGCGGCCGATCAGAAGCGGAAGCGATGGACGACTCCTTTTCGCGCAGCGCAATGTGAGCCGCTCCCACGGTCAGCGCGCTCGTGCCGAAAGCGTTGGAGAGCTGGACGCGGACGCGGTGTCCTCCGATGGAGGTGTGCACGACCATGCGCACGGTCTGGTTGTTGATCGCCGGCGGCGCTGGAAAGAGCGGAGGCGGGGGCGCACTGCCCTGGTTGGGCTGGCCCGCCTGCGGCGCAGGGGCGGCTGGCCGAGGCGCGGGAAGCCTGGGAAAGGAGAAGCGAGGCGACTGGGGCGAAGCGGCCCAGGTGGCCACCCAATGATCCTGAGCGTTTACGCTTTGGGCGGTGCATGCGAGAAACAGTCCCAGCATGCACAGCACGACGAACGGTCTGAGACACAATCGCTTTTTCGTCACGCACCCCTCCCCATCAGCGATAAGAGCGGAGGCATATTATCCCGGAGGACAATCGCCGGGCAACCATCTTAGAGACGGGGAGGCGCGCGTCAAGAGGGCGCTTGCATGAAGAGACCGCATGGTGATCGGACGAAACCGAGAGAACTCGAAGGTTGAGTGCATTTATCCATAATGCTGGCAACTCACCGTGGCCCGCGAGAATCGCAATACCGAACCCCGACGGAGCGCGCTGGCGTCAAGCATTGGAATTGAGCAGAAACGGACGGGCTGCTGTGACACTTGAGAAAGTGTCCCACGAGGCGCGATACGAACGCCGGTAGACATCTAGACTGGCGAGCGATCTCACGAGGAGCAGCAGAATGCGCCGATATTTCGCAATACTACTTCTGTTGACCCCAATTCTCTGGCTGCAATCGGGCTGCGGGGGCTCCGGAGGCGGTACGCCGCAGGCCCCGCCGCCTGTACCCACATTCACGACGATCGATGCGCCGGGCGCCGGCCCCGGGGGCACATTCGCCGAGGCAATCAACGGGAACGGCGAAGTGACCGGCTTCTTTTTCGACGCCAGCCACGGGGCGCATGGCTTTGTACGAGATTCCGCCGGGATGGTGACAACGATCGACGCTCCGGGCGCAATCGCAACGCAGGGCCTCGGCACGGAAGCCACCGGGATCAATGCTTCCGGCACCATCGTCGGGTTCTTCGTGGACCAGACGCCTGCGGTGCATAACTTCATTCGCACTTCCGACGGCACCTTTACAGTCTTCGACGCGCCAGGCTCCCAGATTTCGGGCGCGGTCAGCATCAACGATGGAGGAGTGGCGGCGGGCGGATTTCTCGATGCGAACGGCGCTCACGGTTTTGTGCGCGCCACCGACGGCACGATTACAACATTCGACATCCCCGGCTTTGCCGCGGGCCAGGTTCGAATCGTAGTTCCCACCCAGATCAACGCAAGCGGGATGGTGGCCGGCAGCTATATCGACAGTAGCCAGGTCTTTCACGGCTTTCTGCGTGACACGAATGGAGCCATTACGACACTCGATGCCCCGGGCGCGGGCGCGACGGGCGGCACCGGAACGGAAGCTTCGGACATCAACAGTAGCGGCGTAATCGCAGGTGTGTTCCGCACCGGCGCTTCGGGCGGAGTGGTTTCAACCCATAGCTTCCTGCGAGCCGCAGACGGGAAGTACACCGTCTTCGATCCACCCAAAGCGGGCCCCAGCGGCTCGCTTGCCGCCGGCATCAATGCTAGCGGAGCAGTAGTGGGAACGTACTCGGACGCGAGCCAGGTCCGGCACGGCTATCTTCGCAACTCGGGTGGCACCTTCACCACGATCGATGACCCCAGCGCTGCGCAGCTTCCCTTTTCCGCTGTCAATATAGGCACCGTTCCGCGCCACATCAACGCGAGCGGAGCAATTGTGGGGATCTTCTCCGATGCCGCAGGCACGCGTCATGGCTTTCTCCGGGAGTGAGCGCTGAAGCAGCGCGGTGGTCGCCTAGCGAAGGGGAGCCGGCTGCGGTGCCAGGACCTTCTGCAGTGTGAGGCCCGGAGAAAAGTTCAGCGTTACCTCGAATTTCACCCAGGCGATGGTATCGGGATCGCCG
Organism: Candidatus Acidiferrales bacterium; assembly: GCA_035279445.1. Taxonomy (GTDB): domain Bacteria; phylum Acidobacteriota; class Terriglobia; order Acidiferrales; family UBA7541; genus Palsa-295. Next base: position 147,963 of record DATEHV010000036.1, read on the forward strand.
CCTTTGCCGGACGTGATGCGCGACCGAAGAATGTGAAGTTCGCCGCGTCCCAATTTGAGGCGGGCCGCCTCGGAGGCGATGCGGCCTTTTTCCGTTTCGGGGACGGTGCTGGGGTAAAGCGCTGCGTTTACGACTTCGTTGGCGATGTGTACGTCGGCGACGGACTGCACGAAATTGAAGGTCCGGGTCGTCACCTTCACGGCTTCCTTCGACGAGTAACCGAACGCGGCGGCAACGTACCGCTCGTTGTAGGAGTGATAGGGTGGTGTGGCGATCTCCGAAAACTCCACAGGCTCGTCCGACGGCGCAGCGGGCGGCAGGATTTCGATCACCCAGCCGCCACCTTCGTCCGCTGCTGCGGGGGTGAGACGAAAAACCAGCCCGTGCCCGATGTCGTGCTCGAAGGACTGCCCGCGAAGGACCTCGCCGTCGAAGCGGACTTCGGAATCGCCAACGGCGGACGGCTGCGCGGGTGGCTTCGGTTCGGCAGAGGAGGTCCCGCCCGCTTGACGCGGAACCGCACCCAGTGCGAGCGCGCAGGCCAGAGCGATGACGATGAGACCAGAGAACATGAACGCCGGGATTCTATCAGCCGGAACGCCAGGTCTAAAGACCTGAGCTACGGGGAAAACGAGCGCGTCGGAAAGAATCCGACTGCAAGGCCGCCCGTTCTCACTTGCGAAGAGAGAATCCCGAGAATGCCTTAAATTGGGACTACGTACCTTCGTTCCACGAAGCGAGGTAGTGCTCCTGATCCGGGGTCAGCTTGTCGATCAGAACGTTCATGGAGTCGAGCTTCAGCTTGGCGATCTGCTTGTCGAGGTGCTCGGGAACGGGATAGACCTGGGCCTTCAGCTCTTTCGCATTCTTGACCATGTATTCGGCCGAGAGAGCCTGGTTCGCGAAGCTCATGTCCATGACGGAGGCGGGGTGTCCTTCGGCGGCGGCGAGGTTGATCAAACGTCCGTCGCCGAGCAAATACACCCTGCGGCCGTCCTTGAGCGAATACTCCTCGACGAACGGTCGAGCCTCCTTTTTGCTGCTGGAAAGCTTTTCGAGCGCCGGAATATCAATCTCGACGTTGAAGTGGCCGGAATTGCTGATCACCGCGCCGTCCTTCATTTTTTCAAAGTGTTCATGGTTGAGTACGGATTTGTTGCCCGTGACGGTGACGAAAACGTCGCCGATCTTGGCGGCTTCGTTCATGGGCATCACGCGGAAACCGTCCATGACGGCTTCGATGGCTTTCGTGGGGTCGATTTCGGTGACGATCACATCGGCGCCCAGGCCCTTGGCGCGCATCGCGACGCCGCGCCCGCACCAGCCATATCCTGCGACGACCAGCTTCAAGCCGGCCAGCAGAAGATTCGTGGCGCGGATGATTCCGTCGAGCGTGGACTGGCCGGTGCCGTAGCGATTGTCAAAAAAGTGCTTGGTGAGGGCGTCGTTGACGGCGATCACGGGGAACTTGAGCGTGCCGTCCTTGGCCATCGCGCGGAGGCGAATGACGCCGGTGGTCGTCTCTTCGGTGCCGCCGATCACGTCGGCGATCTGGTCGGTGCGCTTGGTGAGCAACTGGGTAACGAGGTCCGCGCCGTCGTCCATGGTGATCTGAGGCTTGTGATCGAGCGCGGCGTTGATGTGCGCGTAGTACGTGGCGTGGTCCTCGCCCTTGATGGCGTAAGTAGGGATTCCATAATCCTTGACGAGAGCCGCGGCGGTCTCATCCTGGGTGGAAAGCGGATTGGAGCCGCAGACGACGAGATCGGCGCCGCCATCGCGGAGCGTGATAGCGAGGTTGGCCGTCTCCGTGGTCACGTGAAGGCACGCGGCCATGCGAATACCCTTGAGCGGCTGCTCCTTGATGAACCGCTTTCGGATCAATTGAAGGACGGGCATGTGCTGATTGGCCCATTCGATCCTGCGCTTCCCCGCTTCCGCGAGGGCAAGGTCCTTCACATCGCCCTTGATCTTGGCCGCTGTTTCCACGAGAAACTCCCTTTTCGATTTTTAACGGAGACGAAAATTAACCGCGAGACACCGCCACGGGACCGCGCGAAGCGGCCTCCTTGCGGATGGCGTCGGCCTTATCCGTGCGCTCCCAGGTAAAGCCGGGGCCGGTGCGGCCGAAGTGGCCGTACGCCGCGGTTGCACGGTAGATGGGCCGGCGAAGATCGAGAGTCTCGATGATGCCCTTGGGCGTCAGCTTGAAGAACGCGCGGATGAGCTCAGTGATCTGCCCATCGGGAATCTTGCCGGTGCCAAATGTGTCGGCCATCACGGAAACCGGCTCGGCCACGCCGATGGCGTAGGCGAATTGCACTTCCACCTTGCGAGCCAGACCGGCGGCGACGATATTTTTCGCGACGTACCGCGCCATGTAACAGGCCGAGCGGTCCACCTTTGACGGGTCCTTGCCGGAAAATGCGCCGCCGCCGTGGCGGCCGTAACCGCCGTAGGTGTCGACGATAATCTTGCGTCCGGTGAGGCCGGCGTCGCCCATCGGACCGCCGGTAACGAAGCGCCCTGTCGGATTGACGTGGACCTTGGTGGTCTTGTCGAACATGCTGGCGGGGAGGACGGGCCTGATGACCTTTTCGATTACCGCTTCGCGGAGCTCGCTCTGGGAAACCTTTTCGCTGTGCTGCGTCGAGATGACGACCGTGTCGACGCGGACCGGGCGGCCATGAACGTATTCGATCGAGACTTGAGACTTGGCGTCGGGACGGAAGAAGTCGACTTCGCCCTTCTTGCGAACCTCGGCGTGTTTCTGCATGAGCTGATGGGCGAGTTGGATGGGCATGGGCATCAGCTCGGGAGTTTCGTCGCAGGCATAGCCGAACATCATGCCCTGGTCGCCTGCACCGCCGGTGTCCACACCCATGGCGATGTCCGGAGACTGCGGTTTGACGGCGGAGAGGATCCCGCAGGTATCGGCGTCGAAGCCATACTTGGCGCGGTTGTAGCCGATGTCGTTGATGACGCCGCGGGCGATGCGCTCGTACTCGAGGGCACCGCGGGCTTCCTTCTTGATGGTGATCTCACCGGCAATCACAACCAGGCCGGTGGTAAGCAGCGTTTCGCAGCCCACTCGCCCCATGGGGTCGTGCTGCAACACCGTGTCCAGTACGGCGTCGGAAATCTGATCCGCGATTTTATCGGGGTGGCCCTCGGATACGGATTCCGAGGTAAACAGGAACTTATCGTCGGAATGTGCCAAAACTGTGTCCTCCGGCGGAGAGAGCAGCGGTTCGCACGCCCAATTGCGCCTATTGCAGTTAGTCGAACTAGCGACGCTAGCATAGGGCCGCCAGCGGCGTCAATCGTAGGTATCGAGAGGGCTTAAATCGCGGCTGAAAGGGGAAAACGGCGCATGGAATAGCTCCGGAGAAGGCGAGGGTGAAGGCGCCCGGAGCTCTCAGAAACGGGGCAGCAAGCGGGCAAAACTCTGAGCTGATTTGTCGGAATCGCCTGCTTTGCCGCCCCAGGTCCAGTAGAGTCCTAAGTAGGCATAGTTCTCTGCCTGTCCGACTGCCGTGTGACCGTAACAGAACAAGAGCTGAAAGCCCGGGTTGCGGAAGTAGTAGTAACCTCCCAGATCCACCAGCGTGGCAGCTCGCGTCTGAGCGGTGCCCAGCCCCTCGCGGCCGTGCGAGAACACCTCGGAGCCGAGGGTCAGCTTCTTGCCGATGTCCCTCTGCACCAGCCATCCGCCGAAAGTGAAATTGCGGTTGCCCGCGGCTGTGTTGATGGTCTCGCCCACGCCGCCGTAGGTGGTCCAGGGGCCAAAGCTCTTCTGCACCCAAATCGGGAGCTTGGCCCAGCCCTTCCCCGCACCCAGGCCCTTGGCAGGATTTCCGGAAGGAATCTCAAACATCGTGAAGCTGCCGACCATGGGCCGGCGCCTAGTCTCCTGAATGAAGCGATACTTGACCCCCAATTCGATATCACCCAAGCCAAACGCGTTGGGACCGGTCCCTGAAGGAGCAAGGTTGGGATTATTCGAAGGAAAGATCCCGGCAGCCGGGACGACCAAATGGAGCTGGACGTTGGGAACCACACCCCAGTTGAATTCAACGGCGGGCGCGGCCGTGTTCATGGCGACAGCGGTGCCGTCCGCGGCTCCAAACGTATAGAACTCGTAGTGGCGGAAATCTACGGGTTCGGGATCGTCGGTTTGAAACGGCGGGCCCGCCAGCGCCAAAGCGGGATGAAATGCCGGGACCAGCACGATTAAGGTCAAGAGCGCAATCAATCGCGCAGACACGAACCGGAATCCGCGGCGCGGCCGGCCCAAGGCTCGACGACGCATCCGCTACTTGCCTCTCACATCGCCCGCGCCGCGACGGAAGAGCAGATAAGCACGAATAAACGGATCGAGGTCGCCATCGAGGACCTTCTGAATGTCGCCGCGCTCGAACTTCGTCCGGTGATCCTTGATCATCTGGTAGGGCTGCATGACGTAAGAACGGATCTGGCTGCCGAAGCTGATCTCGGGCTTGGAGGCGTCGAGCTTGCGCATTTCCTCGCGGCGCTTTTCCAGCTCGGCCTCGTAGAGATTCGAGCGGAGAAGCTTCATGGCCGTTTCGCGATTCTTGTGCTGGCTGCGCTCGCTTTGACACTGGACCACGATTCCGGTCGGCAGGTGGGTGATGCGTATGGCGGTCTCGACTTTGTTGACGTTCTGGCCGCCCTTTCCTCCGGAGCGGTAGGTATCGATCCGCAGGTCCTCGGGATTGACGACGATTTCGATGCGGTCGTCGATTTCCGGGATCACAAAAACCGACGCGAACGAAGTGTGCCGGCGCGCCTGCTGGTCGAACGGCGAAATGCGCACCAGCCTGTGAACACCGCTTTCGCCCGCGAGCATCCCATAGGCGTTCTCGCCCTCGATCTGCACCGTCGCGGATTTGATGCCCGCCTCTTCGCCGGGCGTGGAGTCGAGCACGTTGGTTCGAAAACCCTTCTGCTCCGCCCAGCGGAGATACATCCGCAGAAGCATCTCGGCCCAGTCCTGCGATTCGGTACCGCCCGCACCGGGCTTGATCGTCACGATGGCGTTGAGACTGTCGCTCTCGCCCGCCAAAAGCGTTTTCGTTTCCAGACTCCCCACGTAGGAATCCGCGGCGGCGAGTTCTTTCGCGAGATCGTCGAGGATGGAGTCGCGCTGCGCGCTGTTCGATTCCTCCCGTGCGAGATGGAAGTAGGTTTCCAGATCGCTCATTTTGTTCTCGAGCGCCGCTTCGCCATCGGCGCGGTCCTCGAGTTGTTTGCGTTCCTGCAAGAGCGACTGCGCGCGTTCCTGGTCTTGCCAGAAATCGGGGGCGTTTATTTTTGCTTCGAGCTCCTTGATTTTCTTGCGGGCGGACTCGGCGTCAAAGGTAGCTCCGCACGAGCCCGATGCGTTTTACAAGCTCGGCGTAGCGCTGCTGGAGGTCTTCGATGTGCTCAGCCATTCTAGAATCCTACACAGGAAACCGGAAAATGGAAAACAGGAACTGCACCGCGGGCAAACACCACGCCGGTTTGGTGTTTTTTCCTTTTGAGTTTGAACCCTTTCCACAAAGGCCGGCGTTTAGGGCGAGAGCCGAGAGGCTCTAGCGGGATAAATCCCGGCCCTTCCGCATGGCGATCGCCAGTACGAGGAATACGACCGACGCAAGTACGCAGAGCCAGGCGAACCAATCGCCGAAGCGCGCGTACACTGTGAGCCCGCTGCGAAAATCGTAGGGCGCGTCGAGCTGGCCGCGAACGTCGGTCGGAAGCTGCGCGGCGATCCGGCCGTAGGGATCGACGGAAACGGTGTAGCCGTTGTTCGTATCCCGGAGCAGCCAGCGGCGATTTTCGACCGCGCGCACGCGCGCCATCATCAAGTGCTGCGCCGGAGCAGCCGAGCGTCCGAACCATCCGTCGTTCGAGATGTTGATCAGCAGCCCTGCGCCATTTGCGGTAAACCGCCGCACCGCGTCCGGAAACACCGCTTCATAACAGATGAACGCCCCGAAAGTTCCTCCGCCCGGAGAGCGATCCCGCAGGCGGCCCACGGCGTAAGACGTGCCCGGCGTGAAATCGCCGATATCCGCCGTCAGCTTGCCGGCGAAGGTAAGCCAGCGGCGCAGCGGAACATATTCGCCGAACGGCACGAGATGAATTTTATCGTAGGTGAAGATTCGCTGGCCGGAAGCATCGAGAAGCACGGCGCTGTTCGACGCGAGCCACTTCCCCGCCGGGTCTCGCTTCCAGTCCTCGACGCCGACGAGAAAATCGCCGCCGGAATCGCGCGCGATGCGCTGGGCGCGTCCGCCGAAGGCCGCGTCCTGAAGACTGAACGGCGCAGGAACCTCCGGCCACACGATGAGACCTGGAATCCGGTTTGCGGCATCCACGCTGATCCGTTCCAGTTCGTCCATGTCGCCCGCGTGCAGCGTCATCCAGCCGGGCGGATACTCATAGGATTGCGCGAAGTTGGTCTGAACGAGATGCGCGAAGTAGCGCGGGGCGGCCGACGGAACAAAGTAACCTCCGCCGAGGGCAATGAAAATCAGAACGCCGGTCGTGGCGAGCAGGATTTTCCAGGCGCGCTGCCGGCCGGAGACTATGGCGTAGGCCAGAAGCGTGCCGAAGGCCGCGACGACATAGCTCAATCCGTAGATTCCGGTGACCGCAGCCAGCTGCACCAGCGCCAGATTTCCGCCGACGGCATAGCCGATGAGATTCCAAGGGAACGCGATGATCGGGAGGTGCGAGCGGGCAAATTCCAGCGCCACCCACAGATCGGGCGCAAGCGACAGGGTGAGCAAGACGCTCCTGTGCGATGCAAGGGCCACGCCCCAGGAAAATACCGCGCAGATGATTCCGCCCGCGATACCGATCAGAATCAGCAGGCCCGCCGCGGTCCACACGCCGACGTTGCCGTATTGCCTGACCACCACGTCGATCCACGTGAGGGAGACGGGATAGAAAATGAGTGCGTGGAGAAATCCATAGAGCGGAGCGACGGCCGGCCGCGCACCGTAAGAAGCAAGGACGAGCAGCCCAACCGAAATCCATGCCAGGAGCGAGAAGTTGTAATTCGGAAAGGAAAAAGCCAGAGCGGCGCCGCTCGCCAGGGCGAGCAGCACCCGCATGTGCCATGAAAAACTCATTCAGCGCTTGATGATAGCTTTGAAACCGGCACGGTCAAGCGCGCTTTTGGCGGATTCGGCGCTGCGCTCGTCCGGATACGGGCCAACCTGCACGCGGTAAAAACGGTCGGTCGAGGGCGTTACGACGAAGGAAGGAAAACGCTTTTGCTGCAGGATGTCGGCCATCGCGAGCGCGTCGCTTTCATGCGAAAGCGCCGAGATTTGAAGCACCACCGATCCGCGGCCCATTTTCGGAACTTGAAAGCGCGCCGAGACGGGTACGGCTCTGGCGGCTATGGCGGGCGGAGAAGGAACCGGCGAGGCAGCGCGCGGAGCGCTATCGGTTGGCGCGGCCGGCGACGGCGACGACGCGGAAGGCTTCGCGGCGGGCTCGAGGCGGTTGTCGCTATTCTTGGTGTAGAAATCCCACTCGCTGCTCGCGCGGGGCGGAACAGGGGCGGGAGAGGCGTCCGTTTCCTTCGGCTTGGGCGCGGCACGAAGCGGGAACATCAAGCCTCCGGGCGATTCCGCGGCATGCACGGATCCGCCGTATTGATTGTGGCCCATCACGTAGCCGAGAGTGAAGAAAACTCCGCATAGCAGCACCACGCCCAGGAAAAAACCGACCAGGTGACGGCTTTCGAGCACCCGGTCTCCACCGCCGCGTTTTCCGTTTCCGGCCACTGACTCTTACTTCTTCTCCGTGAAGGCCTTCACCCACTGCGAGATGATGTCCACCGGCAGCGGGAACACGATCGTCGTGTTTTTCTCGACGCCGATCTCCGTCAGCGTCTGCAAATATCTGAGCTGGATGGCCGCGGGCTGTTTTTCCAGCACCTCGGCCGCGTCGGCCAGCTTCGCCGAGGCCTCAAATTCTCCCTCGGCGTGAATGATCTTGGCCCGGCGTTCGCGCTCGGCCTCCGCCTGCTTGGCGATGGCGCGCTGCATGGACTCCGGGATATCGACTTGCTTGACCTCAACCTTCGTTACCTTAATACCCCAAGGCTCCGTATCCTGGTCAAGGATTGTTTGCAGCTTGGAGTTTACCTTTTCGCGCTCCGAGAGGATGGCGTCCAGCTCGAATTGGCCGACGAGGCTGCGGAGAGTCGTCTGCGCGAGCTGTGAGGTGGCGTAGAGGTAGTTCTGAACCTGGGAAAGGGCGAGGTTTGCGTCCACTACGCGAAAGTAACAGACGGCGTTCACCTTTACGGAGACGTTGTCGCGCGTGATGACGTCCTGCGGCGGCACATCCAGCGTCTCGATCCGCAGGGAAATCCGCGTCAGCTTGTCAATCGGGTAGAGGACGAGCTGGAGCCCCGCCGGCTTGGCCTCCGGCATCATGCGGCCCAGGCGCAACACGACGCCGCGCTCCCACTCCTTGATGACGTAGATTGAATTGAAGAGCCAAAACAGAAAAATAACCACGCCCGCTATGATCAAGATCGACACGAAATCGAGGTTCATCGAGCCTCCTTCGTTGTATCGGAGCAAATTCCCCGCGGTGAGAAAAACCGCCCGCCGGGTCCAGATGAGCTAAGAGGGCCGTGGATTGACGGGCTCGACTTCGAGCGTCAGTCCCTTCACGCGCCGCACGCGCACGCGCGCGCCCTGCGGAATGCTTGCTCCCGCCGGCGCCGCGGCGCGCCACAATTCGCCGTGGATTCGCACCATTCCTGCCGCAGGGGCCGAGCTGAGAGCCTCGGTGACCTCTCCCTCTTCTCCGAGAAGCTCTTCCCTGCCCGTCGCCTGCTTCCACGAACGAGACCGCAGGACGAACCGCGTCAGGATAATCGCGAGCACGGCGAACGGAAGAGCCACGCCCAGCGCCGCGCCGAGGCTCACGCCCATTCCCGTCAGCGGCGAGCGAACCAGAATCAGCGCCCCCAAAACCATGGCCACGACTCCTCCTACTCCCAGCACGCCGTGCGTAGGATACTTCGCCTCCAGGACGAACAGCGCCAGGGCGAGGATAATGAGCACGATTCCGGTCAAATTCACCGGCAGCATATGCATCGCGAAGAGCGCGAGCACAATCGCGATCCCTCCGATCACGCCCGGTGCAAACATTCCCGGATGAGTGAATTCGGTATAGAGCCCCAAAACGCCTACGATCAGGAGGATGAAGAACACGTCCGGCTCGACGATCCGGGAGAGAAATTTTTCGCGCGCGGTCATCCCGAGCGGCGACAAGATCGGATGCGAAAGCGCGAGCTCGGTGGCCGATCCGTCGAAGCGGGTGATCGTGCGACCGTTGAGCTTGGCGAGCAGGTCCTCGGGCGACGCGGCCACGAGATCAATGAGCTTTCCGTCGAGCGACTCCTTTTCGCTGAAAGCCTTGGCCTCCGTTACCGCCGTGGCCGCGAGGTCGACGTTCCTTCCGCGCTTGCTGACGTAGCTGCGGAGATACGCGGTCGCCTCGTTGAGAATTTTCTTGCGCAGAGTGTCGTCGATCTGCACGGTCTGGCCGAACATTTCCATGATTGGCGAGGCCGCGCCCGTGTCGGTTCCCGGCGACATCGCCGCGATGTCCGCCGAGAGCAATATGAAGAATCCGGCCGAAGCCGCCCGGGAACCCGTCGGCGTAACAAACGTGACCACCGGGACCGGCGAGCTAAGGATCGCCTGAATGATCGCGCGCATGGAGGTGTCGAGGCCTCCCGGGGTGTTGATCGTGATCAGGATCAGGCTCGCGTGCTCGCGGCCGGCCTGTTTGATGCCGTTAACAAGATACTCGGCGAGGACGGGCTCGATTTCGCCGTTGATCCGAAGCTGAACGACCGTTTCCGGGGAAGGCGAATCAGATGCTGGCGAAGCAAGCGGTGCGCCGCTGATGGCGACGCCAAACGCCGCCCCCACAACAACGCACGCGAGCAGAAACAAACGCCGCAATGACCGGGAAGTCATCTCGGATCGGTAGTATACCAAGGGAATGAGAGCGCGGCGCGAAAGTTCATTTTGCGCGAGAAGCCGCGGGAGAGAAGGCCGGCAGGGAGTCAGTCGAGCGGATCCGATTCGATGCCGACGTTCGTTTCGCCTGCGGCTTTTTTCTCGTTGTACTTCTTCACCCAGGCGGCAAAGCTTTTTCCGGCGGCCGTGTCCCGTCCGCTGAATGTGAGCGCGGCAATCTCGCTATAGGGCAGGGAGAGTTTTTCAGCGCTGTCCTTGGGCATCACGCGAACGAAACACTCGGAGAGCGCGGGCCCCTTCATTCTTCGATCGAAGACGTATCCCTCGATCTTGCGGCCGTTCTTCAGCGTAATGGTCAAATCGCCGCGGTAGTCGAACGCCTTCTCAAGTGCGGCGCGAATTTCCGCTTCCGTAGAAACAGCGGGAATCCACCCTTCGAGGTTTTCGTGGACCGTGCCGAGGCGCTCGTCGTCGCCTTCCGCCGGAGAGTTTCTGTGGAGTTCGGACATGGTGAATCGAAAGCGCTAGGCCTTCGGCGACGTCATGATCTGCACGAGCCGGCCGGAGCGATTGCCCGCGCCGCCGGATGCGCCGTCCATGAGATCGGGATCGTTGTAGCGGTTGAAAAGCGTGGCGCGCACGGTGCTCAAGAATCCGCCGAGAGATCCGAAGGTATCATTCACGGCGCTCGCTTCGTAACCGCTGTGGACCATGCAATTCGCGCATTTCGGGTTGCCGCTCTCGGTGCCGTAGCGATCCCAATCCGTCTCGCGAATCAACTCATCGAAGGTATCCGCGTAACCGTCCTGTAGGAGATAACAGGGCTTCTGCCAGCCGAAGATGTTGTAGGTGGGCATTCCCCAGGGCGTGCACTTGTAGTGGCGCTTGCCCATAAGATATTCGAGGAAAAGCGGGCTCATATTGAAGCGCCACTTTTCGGAACGGTTGCTCAAGATCTGGCGGAAGAGAAGGCGCGTTTTTTTTCTCGTCAGGAAGTGCTCCTGGTCAGGAGCCTTGTCGTAGGTATATCCGGGCGAAAGCATCATGCCTTCGACGCCGAGGTCCATCATGTCGTCGAAGAATTGGCGGACGCTGTGCGGGTCGGCGCCCTCGAAAAGAGTCGTATTCGTCGTCACGCGGAAGCCGCGTTCGAGAGCGAGGCGAATGCCTTTCACGGCCGTATCGTAGGTGCCTTCGCGGCAGACCGAAAAATCGTGGTGCTCGCGCTCGCCGTCCATGTGGACCGAAAACGAAAGGTATTTGCTCGGTGCGAATTCATCGAGCCGCTCGGCGAGCAGCAGCGCGTTGGTGCAGAGGTAGATGTACTTCTTCCGGGCGACCAGCCCCTTTACGATTTCACCGATCTGGGGATGCATCAGGGGTTCGCCACCCGGGATGCTGACCACGGGCGCGCCGCATTCATCCACCGCCCGGAAACACTCCTCCGGAGTCATATTCTTCTTCAGAACGTGGGCGGGATACTGAATCTTTCCGCAGCCGGCGCACGCGAGGTTGCAGCGAAGCAGAGGCTCGAGCATCAGCACGAGCGGATACTGCTTCCGCCCTTTCAGCCTCTGACCGACGACGTAGGACGCGACCGTCCACATCTGGGATACAGGTACGCCCATCCGGTGAACCTCACTTCCTTATGCGAGGGCCCACAAATTGAATCCGTAGTCTACATCATGCCAGATTCGACCGCAGGTGTGAATCAGCGAACTCGGGCCTCTTGATTTGCTGTTCTATCAGCTACTCCCGGCTGCGGGGCGGCACCCGGGCGCCGAGAGTCCGCACACCTCAGTTCGAGACCGGTTTATCCGGCTGATCGGCGAACGGAGGTCGAACGCGCAACACCTCTTGCACGCGCGGGTCCTTGATCACGCGCGCAAAATCGGGATCCTTTTCGGCGGAAAGCAGGTTCTTGTAACCGTCATCGCGGGCAATCTTCAAGTAGCGTGCGGTGCGCTCGACTTCGCCCATTCTCGCGTAAGATTTCGCAAGGAGAAAGTTGAGCGCTCCCGGATCGGGAGTGGAACGCTGCTGCAGGACTGTTCCCGCGCCGCTCTTGCTCTCGAAGACATTAGGATCGAGCGCGATCGCCTTTCTGAACGACTCGAGCGCCAGGGGAAATTCTTTGATGGCGCAGTAGGCGTAGCCGAGATTGCTGTAGACTGCCGAGAGGTTTTCTCCCGTGTCAAGCGCCCTCTTGTAGTATTTGATCGCCTTGCCGTAATGATTGTTTCCGTATTCCAGCGTGCCGAGATTGTTCAGGGCGCTCGAATATTTTTTGTCCGTACGGATCGCTTTCTTGTAGAAATGCGCAGCTTGGTCGTCTTCGTGGAGCTGCTGGTAGGCGATGCCGAGCTGGTTGAGCATGGTTGCATTCTTTGGGTCGTCTCTGAGAAGGGTGGTGTAGGCGCCCACGGCCTCCGCGTAATCCTTGCGGGCCATGAGGATCTCGGCGCGCATTACGGCGACCTGGCGCGGCGTCATCGCGGGCGGCTGCCCGGGCTGGTTTGCGGAGCTTTCCGCGGTCGTGCCGATTGGCGCGTTAGGCACTTGCTGTGCGCGGGCCGCGCCGGCCGCAAGAACGAGCGGGATGGCGAAGAGGGCCAGATGCCTCATTGCCCTTCTCCTTGTGGCACCAGCGCTTCTGCGCCGTGCTCACTGCTGAGGTTTCGAATTGTCCGCAGGCTGTTTGCTTCCTCCGAAGATACCAAATATCCGGTTGAGGATGCCTTTTTTCTTCTCTGGCTCTTCCGTCTGCTGCGGGCCAGGCGGCTCGGAGGTTTGCCCCGGATTCGCCCCCGGCGCAGCGTTGGCGGCGGTGCCAGTGGCGGTGCCCGCCGGCGGAGGCGATCCAGACGAGTCGCCGGGTCTTCCGAACAGATGCGAGAGCCAAGAACCCTGGCCCGATTGCGCGAGCTGGCCGCCGTGAAGCTGGCAATACTGCGTGGGCTCGCTTCCGGAAACGAAATACTCCGTCGCCACCTGCGGGCAAGCGGGCGTGGCAAGTTCTCCGGTCTTCGTATCGATCGCTTCCTGGGTAATGCCCGGGGGTGGATCAAAAGGCTGCATGTTGCGATAAAGCGGAAGGATCGCCGCCCGCTTCATGAACTCGCCCCAGATGGGCGCCGCCGCCTGGCCGCCGGCCAGCCCGAGATCGCGATTGTCGTCGAAGCCGACCCACACAACGCAAAGCAGGTTCGACGTATATCCCACGAACCAACCGTCGCGCGAGGTGCCCGTCTTGCCCGCGGCGGGCGCACTGAAGCCCATCGCGCGTACGGGATATCCGGTGCCGTGGTCGATGACATCTTCCATCAGGCTCGTAACGAGATAGGCGACGCGCGGGTCGATCACGGCGCGGGTCTGGGGCGCCACCGACTCCTCAACCGTGCCGTCGGCCGCGAGGACGTTGTGGATGAAGAGCGGCTCGGCGCGCACCCCATTGGACGCAAACGCGGTGTACCCGGCCGCCACCTCGATCGGCGTCATCTCGTATGCGCCAAGTGCCACGGCAGGCGTGGCCTGAATGTTTGAGCCGAGCCCCATCTGGCGCGCGAGATCGACCACGCGGCTGAAGCCGATCAACTCCGCCACTTTCACGGTGGCGACGTTAAGAGAATGCATCAGCGCGTCGCGGACGGTGACCGTTCCAAAGTACTCTTGGCCGTAGTTGTCGGGCGTGTAGTCTTTTCCGTCGAACTGAAAAGTCGTCGGAGAATCGTCCACGGTCGTCGCCGGCGTCACGACCGGCTGAAAACCCTGAACGGCATTGTTGAACGCCGCGGCGTACACGAATGGCTTGAAGGCGGAACCCGGCTGGCGCCGGGCGAGGGCGTGGTTCAGCTGGCTCTCGCCGTAGTCGCGGCCGCCGATGAGCGCCCGGATTTCGCCCGTGTGCGGATCGAGGACGACGACCGCCACCTGAGCCTCGGGAACCGGCTGGCCCTTTTTCTTCCAGGTGGCGTAGCGATGGGCGAGGAGCTTGTCGATTCCCTGCACTCCGATCTGTACGGCTTCTGTCGCAGCGCGCTGCAGATCGGGATCGAGTGTCGTATAAATCCGGTAACTCTCCGTCTCAAGGTCTCCCTCGGAATATTTTTCAAGCAGGTGGTCCTTCACCATATCCACGAAATACGGCGCGGAACTACTGGTTAGGCCGCCGTTGACGAATCTCAGTTTCGATCGCTTGGCTACGGCTTCCTGTTCGGCGGTGAGGTAGCCGTCTTCGACCATCTGCCCGAGAACGCGATCGCGCGCTTCGTCCGCGCGGTCCATATGGCGTTCGGAGGACGAATAGCGATTCGGCGCGCGAATGATCCCGGCCAGAAATGCGGCTTCGCCCGCATTCAGCTCGCGGACGTCCTTGCCGAAGTAGGCGTCGGCCGCTTCGCCGAAGCCGCGAATCGCAAAACTTCCTCGATTGCCGAGGTAAATGTCGTTGGCGTAAAGCTCAAAGATCTGTTGCTTGGAGAAACGCTGATTGATCTCGGCGGCCATGAGGATTTCTTTCAACTTCCGCCGCCATTCCCGCCTGGTGGAGAAGAAAAACGTCCGGGCCACCTGCATGTCGATCGTGCTCGCGCCCTGCGCCTTCTGGCCGCGCGACACATCGTAAAACGCCGCGCCGAACACGCGCACCATGTCCAATGCGCCATGGTCGAAGAAGCGCTTGTCCTCGGCGGCCAGCACGGCGTGGACCAGCACAGGCGGCAGGTCCTCGAAGCGGACGACGCGCCGCTTTTCCCGCGCACTGTCGAAAAGGTTCGTGATCAGCTCCGGCTCGATTGCCGCCGAGTCCAGTTGCGCGCCATCGGAAAGCTGCGAGATGCGCGAGATTTCAGTTCCCGAGAACTCCACCCGAAGCTCGTTGTGGCCTTGGAAGTAGGAATCCACGGAAGGCCGGATCTCGACCGCCGAGCCAGCAACACGGAATCGTCCGGGCGCACCCTCCACCGAGCCTTCTTGATATCCCGCCCGGAGCAGGTAACTCGCAAGGTCCGCCGCTCGCAGCGTCTCTCCGGTGTAGATGTGGCCAGGACCAGAGTACACGCGGGAGGTGTTCTGAAAAATTTGACCGGTGAGCCGCTGGTCAATCAGGTGGCCGAACTGTATGTAGTAGTAGGCGAAGACGCTCGTGGCCACAACCAACACCCCCAGCACCGTAACGAGAAATACGATTCCCGGCCGGGATGTCCAGAAGCCGCGGGCGATTCGAATCTGCAATCAGTTTCTCCGGTGCTCCGTGTGCAGGCCGCTCGGGCGCGCCAGAAGCAATGGCTGGGCAAGCGGGGCCTTGCCGGGGCCGGATCGGCCCGGCAACCTCTGAGTGGCCCACATAGATGAGACCTTATTCTAAATCGTATGGTTGTCTGCGTGGGTATGAAATTGCATGGTGAATTGATAGACCTTCAGGTCGACGGGTACCGAGTAGTCGAGCGCAATGTCAACGCTGCCGGAGCTCACGACGACGCGAATGTCGTCTCTTTTCGCGGGGATGTCCAATTCCTGCGCCTTCCGGAAGACGTCGTCTCGAATATCCTCGATGCTCTTCTTGGGGAACCCGGTCAAGGCAAAGCGGGATTCCGTCTCGACGGCATCCTGAAACTGATAGTTGTCGAGGTAGACCGGAATGATCTTGAACGCCGCGAACGCCATCGCCGCGAATATAACGAGCACCACCACGAGCTTCAGGGTGGCGCCCCCATGCTCTCGGGTCTGGTTTTGCCGAATCATGAAAACGCTCTGCCCTCCCCAATTTGTCGCCTGAATCACTGGTTTCAAATTAGCACGGCGGCAAGCCGGCAAACATGCGGAGAAGCGCCGTTGTTCGCGATGAGTAAACGGAAACTTTCGAATCCGCCGGCGGCTCAATACGCGCGGGCGAAGAGGGCCTTGTGTGTGGCGGGCTTGTTGCAAAGGATGCACGTTCCGGAGCCGCCCGGCTGATCGAGCGGAATGCAGCGCATGGTGGCCTTTGTTTCTTCCTTGATCTTTTCTTCGCAGTGGCTGCCGCCGCACCACCAGCAGAGCGCGAAGCCCTTTTCCACCGCCGCCTTGAAATCCCCGTACGCGGTTGGCTCGACGGTGTTCGCCTTGCGAAACTCGAGAGCGCGGTTGTAAAGCGCCTTCTGAATCTCTTCCAACATTTCGGCGACGGCGGCAGCAATACCCTGTTGCGGAACGAAAGCCTTCCCTTCCTTGCCGGGGCGGTCTCGCCGCGCAAGTACGACCGAACTCTTGGCGACGTCCTTTGGCCCGAGCTCAAGGCGTAGCGGCACGCCGCGCATCTCCCAGTCGTTGAACTTAAAGCCGGGGCTGGTTCCCTCGCGATCGTCCATCTTCACGCGGATGCCCGCATCGGCGAGTTCGCGCCTGAGCCGCTGGGCATTCTCCATGACGCTGCCCTTCTCCTCATCCGTCTTGAAAATCGGCACGATCACGATCTGATAAGGCGCCAGACGCGGCGGCAGGATTAGCCCCTGATCGTCGCCGTGAACCATGATAATCGCACCGACAACCCGCGTCGAAAGGCCCCACGACGTGGTCCAGCAGTGCTGCAGCACGCCGCTTTTGTCGAGGTAGCGAATCTCGAAGGCTTTAGCGAAATTCTGGCCGAGATTGTGCGACGTGCAGAATTGCAGCGCCTTGCCGTCGCCCATCATCGCTTCGAGCGAGTACGTCACCTCGGCTCCGGCAAATTTCTCCGCCTCGGATTTCCGACCGGGGATCACGGGGACAGCCGCCTCATTCACGGCAAAGTCCGTGTATACATCTACCATCTGGCGCGTCTCCGCCTCGGCCTCTTCGGCCGTGGCGTGAGCCGTGTGGCCCTCCTGCCAGTAAAATTCGAGCGTGCGCAGAAACAGTCGCGTGCGCAGCTCCCAGCGGACCACGCTGTTCCACTGATTGATGAGGATCGGCAGGTCGCGGTAGGACTGGATCCATTTCGCGTATGCGTGGCCGATGATTGTTTCCGAGGTCGGCCGGATCACGAGCGGTTCTTCCAGCTTTTCGCCGCCGCCGTGGGTCACCACGGCCAGCTCGGGCGAAAATCCAGCGACGTGAGATTTTTCCTTCTCGATGAAGCTGCGCGGAATCAGCAGCGGAAACGCAGCGTTGACGTGACCGGTGGCCTTGAAGCGCTTGTCCAGCGCCGCCGTGATGCCTTCCCACAGAGCCCAGCCGTACGGCCGCACGATCATGCAGCCGCGGACCGGCGCGTAGTCCGCCAGCTCCGCCCGCAGCACGAGCTGGTTGTACCACTCGGAATAATCTTCCGCTCGCGTCGTCAGCTTCAGGTCCGACATACGTTCTGGCGCTCTTTTCCGTGCAGTACGGCGGCACGCTCGTCAATGTGCGCAGAATGCAGCGCGGTAAGCGAGTTAGGTTAGGGGACTCGCGTTTCGAAGTCAATCGAGCGGATTGCGCTTTCAACTTGACAAAGAAAATTTCGCGATGTACTAAGTGGCGGGCACCGAGCGCCCCGGATGGGCGTGATTGAAATCTGCAGTAAGTACTCAGGGGGTGGGGCAATGGCAAGGAATCTCACTTACACGTTGAGGTGTGTCTCGACTTGCGCTCTGGGAGCGCTGCTGTTGCTGTTTGCCGCTGCAACCCGGGTTCAGGCGCAAAGCGCCACCACGGGAGCACTGACCGGAACGGTTACGGATCCTTCCGGGGGAGTTATCGCCGGGGCGACCGTCACGGCGACAAACATAGGCACGGGCCAGTCGCGCGCGGTGACGACGGACGCCAGCGGATCGTACAAGATTTCCCTGCTTCCGCCCGGCAACTACAGCGTCAAGTTCGCCGCGTCGGGTTTTCAGACCGCGACGGTCCCATCGATTACGATTGACGTCACCGAGACACCCGTCCTCAATCGCAGCCTTACGATTGGCGCAACCTCCACGCAGGTGACGGTCTCCGAGACAGCCGTGACGGTGCAGACGGAAAACGCCACGGTTGGCGGTCTCGTCGCTGGAGACACGGTCACGGGGCTGCCTCTCAGTACCCGCAACTACACGCAGGTGATTGACCTCTCTCCCGGCGTGGTCGCAAACGTCGCAACCGCGACGGCCGTCGGAAATGGAACGCAGGACATCAACGTAAACGGCTCTGGGTCGGATCAGAACACCTACCTGATGGATGGAGTCGTGGTCACGAACTACGGAAGCGGCGGCGCGGCTCAGTCCGGCAGTTATGCCGGCATCCCGATTCCCAGTCCGGACTCGATTCAAGAGTTCAAAGTTCAGACCTCCCAATACGATGCTGCTTATGGCCAGAACCCCGGCGCCAACGTGAACGTCGTGACGAAAGGCGGCACCAATCAGTTCCACGGTGCAGCCTGGGAGTTCAACCGCAACGACCTGTTCAACGCCAATGATTTCTTTTTCAAACAATCCGAGAAAAGCGAGTTGTTGCCGAACAAGCCGCCGGAAGTAAAGCAGAACCAGTACGGCGGCACGCTGGGCGGACCCGTCGTTAGAGAAAAATTCTTTTTCTTCGGCTCCTATCAGGGCACTCGGCAGCGCAACGGAATTGGAAGCAACGGATTCGCTACCGGGATTACTGCCGTGGGCTTGCTTCCTTTCAACGAGCCAAGTGAGCCGGGTTTTCCGGTCACGCTCGCCAACGCGCGGTCGGATATAGGTGCGGGCTATACGGTCCCGCTCGACTACGGCATTACCAGCAATCCATTTAACGCTAACGTGAGTCCTGCGTTCCCCATCTTTAACAAAGCGGCGATCGGATCCGCCTGTGATGCCTCGACCTATCGGAAGTACCTGGGATGCGCGTTTGGCGGGGAGAACGATTTCTTGCCGAAATTCGGCGCCCCGGTGGGTACAAACGTCGCCGTGAACAACAACGGAGACAACATCAGCCAGACGTTCATCAATCTCTTACAACAAAGGGAAAATATTCCCCAGGTGAAGGGGGGCTTCAACAACGGCTACTACATCCCTAGCGTGCGCTACGATGCGAATCATTTACCCGTCTGCGCGGACCCATTGGTGTCGAAAGCCCCAGCCTGTTCCACTCCGACAACGATCTCGCAGGCCACCACCGCCAATGAAGATCAGTTCATGATGAATACCGATTTCGTCCTCTCGGCCAGGAATACGATTACGGAAAAGTATTTCTTCTCCACCGACCCGCAAACTCAGAGTTTCAGCTGCATCGTGACCGGCTGCGATCCCGGGGCCCCCGAAGATGGGCGCTACGGCGCGCAGTCCGCTGTCGTGAGACTGACTTCTGTTGTCACCAGCAATTTTGTGAACGAGGTGTGGGGTTCGTTCCAACGCTTGTACCTCAACGTCACGGACGGCGTGACTGTCCAGTCCTGCGCCGGTGACGGCACCACCACTCTCAACATTCTTCCGGCGATCAATAACGGCGTCCCCTGTCCCCTCTCATCGGTCGCCGCCAACAATCGCGAGGACTCCCTTGTTCCCGTCATCGGAGAACTGGGCGTTCCGGGATCGGCGTGGGGATCGTGGAGCGCCGGTGGGAATTTCTTCTCGGCGACCAAGAGTATCCAGAATAGCTTCTTGACTGGGGACCAGATCTCGTGGAACCACGGCAAACATTCGATTCGAGCCGGCGTCGGGACCCAGCGCATCCAGTGGAACTGGGCGCAACCAGACCGGGAGCGAGGCTGGATCGTCGCAGGAAACAATGCCGACCTCATGACGAGCAGCAGCGGCCCAGCCGTCGACGGCACCCCATTTGCCGGCGGGGCGTTCTTCATTAACCTTACCTATCGACTGTTGCCGAATGGCACCACGAATCCTCACCACTGGCGCATCAACGAATATTCGACCTTCGCCCAGGACGACATCAAATTGATGCGGCATCTCACTTTGAACCTCGGTGTCCGCTGGGAATATGACGGATGGCCCAGCGACAATCAGGGCGTGTTCACAAACTTCGCGACGCAGGCGGCCGGCCTTGTGAACACAGGCTCTTTCTTTTTGAACAATCCGGGCGGCACGCTTGCTGGTTACATCGTCCAGTCGAACTACAACAAGGCGCTGTATGGAAACCTCAGCGGTCAGTTTGGATCAACTGGAATCCTAGTAAACTCGAACAAGACGCTGTTGCAGCGGTCCCCCATAGACAACTTCTCTCCGCGCCTCGGCCTGGCGTGGCAGGCAAGGGACAAGTTGGTTGTGCGCGCCGGTTACGGCATGTTCTTTGACCGGGTGTACGGCAACCTCGTCGGGGACAACATCGTTGGCAATATGCCGCCATACGCGACCGGCATAGGCCTGTCTCCGGCGGAAACCCTGCAGAATCCATTCGTGCCGCAAGCATTCCTCGGATTCATTCCGCGGACGCTCAACGTGACTCCGGGGAGCAATGCAACCGGCACCGTACTGATTACGGACCGCAATGGTGGCAACGCCTCAGGGCTCCTCAATTCGGGCGACGATCCTGCGATGCGCACTCCAAAAGTTCAGCAGTATAACCTCGACGTCCAGTATGAATTTGCGCACGGTTGGATCGCGGACGTAGGCTACGTCGGAACCCACGGAATCCACCTCTACGATTGGAACCGCGATCCGAACCTTGCATATCTTGTCGCCGGGGCGCCGAATCCGCCGACCGACCAAGTCAATATCAACCTGGAACGGCCGGCAAGTTCATTCCCCATGAACGATGCCGCCAACGTGAATCCAGCCACGCAGGTTCTCGAGAATACGACCGGAAATCTTCTCGGCCGCGTAAGCTACCTGGGTGTGAACCCGGGAAATCTGCAGCAGGTCAAAACCGACGGTCGTCATCTCTACAATGCGTTACAGGCCCAACTTCGGCATCAGTTCTCTCACGGCTTGACCCTCCAGGCCTCTTACACCTGGAGCAGTCTCAAGACCGATGTCAATGCCAGCGAAGCCGGCGCCGGCATTGCCACGCCGGGGAACGTCCTTTCCGGCAGCGCGTCAAGCAACGACCCGCTCAACATCCGCCAGCAGTACGGTCCCGCGGCCTTCAATCGGCCTCAGCGATTGGTCGTCAACTACACCTACGCCCTGCCCTACAAGAGCGAGGGGTGGCACGAAAAGGTACTCGGCGGGTGGAGCGTTTCCGGCGTAACCACGATTCAAGATGGCCTGCCCTTCACCATCACGGACGCCAGCAACGGCGAAGCCACGCTTCTGTACGGCTCGGTGCCGCCGACCGGCCCCTACGTCCGGGCCGAACTTTCGACGCCGGTTGATTGCAATGCAGTCACCGGGAATTGCAAATCGGGAGTCCCGCTCGCCACCTCTGGAAGCATGACGCAGCGCGTGCTCAGCGGGCTCGCCGGAACTCCTGGCGGGGGATTCATCAATCAGGCCGCATTCACTTCACTGCCTCTATTTGGCGGAAGTCCGAACGGAGGCCCAGGGCCGTTCACCGGCGTGTGCACGGGTAACAATCCGCAATTCCTTGGATGCGGCACCGGCTTCGGCAACTCCAGCATCGGGATCATGAGGTGCTGCACGCAGGTTAACTTCGATACGGCGATCATCAAGAATACGAGGGTCGGGGGATTGCGGGAAGACGCCTCCCTTCAGTTCCGGGCGGAATTCTACAATCTCTTCAATCACTCACAGTTCAATGAGCCCGGCAACGGCTTCGGCACCGCCACTTTTGGAAAGATCACGTCGAGCGCGGTCCCGGGACGCATCCTGCAGTTCGGCTTGAAGTACAGCTTCTAGTGGAGCAGACAATCGGGCGCCCCACCCTCGATGTCTGAGGGTGGGTTTTTTCTCCGCGGTGGCGCGGGATTCCCGCCCACCGCTCTTCTCCACAGGCCTTTCTTCGCAAATCAGTTCCTTTTTGTGCTAGGGTGACTTCGGGCAGGATTGCCGCCCGGAAAGGAACTGTCACTCGCGCAACGGCGAAGCGAAACTGACCGCCTGCTAGGCGATACCGGCCAGCAATCGAGTCCCCAGCGTGCCGATTTGGCTGCGGCGGGGTAGCAACCATCCACCCGCGCAAACAGCATCGAGCGAAAGCAGGCGAAGCTAACCGTCAATCGTGCCGACTAGAAATGGGACTAAACGACCTAGAATCAGTGACCTCCATCTTGCTAATCGACAAAAGTCCTTTCGCCTCTCCAGCCAAGCCATGATCAAAGAAACGCCTGAACTTCGCCGCATGAGCCGCCCGCTCGACGAGACCGATCCCGCCATTGCAGATCTCCTGCGTGAAGAAGTCCGCCGGCAAGCCACCGGTCTCGAACTGATCCCTTCGGAAAACTTCGTCTCCGAGGCGGTGCTCGAGGCCATGGGCTCTGTGATGGCCAACAAGTACGCCGAAGGCTACGGCACGAAGCGTTACTACGGCGGCTGCGAATTCGTGAACCAGGCCGAGCAGCTCGCCATTGACCGGGCGAAAGCCCTCTTCGGCGCGGAACACGCCAACGTGCAGCCGCACTCCGGCACGCAGGCGAATATCGCCGTATATATGGCTGCCCTCGCGCCGGGGGATACGGTGCTCGGGATGAGCCTCGCGCACGGCGGCCATCTCACGCACGGCCATCCGCTCAATTTTTCCGGCAAGACCTACAAATTTATCGAGTACGGTGTGAGGAAAGACACCGAAACCATCGACTACGACGAACTGGACCGATTGGCGCACGAGCACAAGCCGAAAATGGTGGTCGTCGGAGCGAGCGCCTACTCGCGCACCATCGACTTCGCGCGCATGGGCGAAATCGCGCGCTCGATCGGCGCGCTGCTCTTCGTCGATATGGCGCACATCGCGGGGCTGATCGCCGCCGGCCTTCATCCGAACCCTGTGCCGCACGCCGACTTCGTCTCCACCACGACGCACAAGACGCTGCGCGGCCCGCGCGGCGGCATGATCTTGTGCAAGGAAAAGTACGGCGCCGATCTGGACCGCAACCTCTTCCCCGGCATTCAGGGCGGGCCTTTGATGCACATCATCGCGGCAAAAGCCGTTTGCCTGAAAGAGGCCGCGGAGCCGGGCTTCGCCGAATATCAGAGGCAGGTGATCGCCAACGCCAAGGCGCTCGCAGCCGGAGTGGCGCGACGCGGCTTCCGCATCGTGAGCGGCGGCACGGACAATCACCTATTCCTGGTTGACGTACATTCGCGCGGGCTCACGGGCAGCGTCGTACAGCCCGCACTCGATCGCGCCGGCATCACCATTAACAAGAACTCCATCCCCTTCGACCCGCTCCCGCCGATGAAGGCGGGTGGCATCCGGGTCGGCACTCCCGCGGTGACCACTCGCGGCATGCGCGAGCCGGAAATGGAGAAAATCGCCGGCTGGATCGCCGAGGTGCTCGATCACTTGGGCGACGCTGCGACGGAACAACGCGTTCGCAGCGAGGTCGCGGCGTTCGCGGCGCGCTTCCCTCTCTACGCCCGCCGCCTGGAAGCCGCCGAAGCTATCCTCGCGGGCGCCCGAGCGGCGCGCTGAATCGCCGCGGCTCCGGGAATGACGCTTTCGGCCGCGACAGCACGTGCGCCGGAGCATCTGCTCGCGTCCTGGAGATGAGGTCTTAAGCGTTGATCCAAGCACCCCTCGGCGGTCCCATCACCGAAATCGAACGCGAGGAAGCGCGCCAGATTCAGCAGTCTCTTTTGCCTATGGGCACGCTGCAGGGCCCATCGTTCGAGATCGCGTATCGGTTCTCTCCCTATGCAGGCGTCGGCGGGGACTTCGCGGATTTTTTTCTGCTCCCGAACGGCCAGGCCGGCCTGTACGTGGGCGACGTGGTCGGCAAGGGCCTCTCCGCCGCGATGTACGCCGCACTGGTAATGGGGACGCTGCGTGGCATTCACAAGACCGGTGAGAAAACCGGCGCGGCGCTCGCCCTCTTGAACAAGCGCCTTCTGGTGCGCCCCGTGATGGGCCGCTATTCCGCCACGCTCTACGCTGTGTTCGATCCGCTCTCCCGCATATTGAGCTTCTCCAACGCCGGATTGCCGCTCCCGCTTCTTGTTTCGGAATCCGGCTGCAGACAACTCGGCCAGGGAGGCTTGCCGTCAGGGCTACTTCCTGCCGCCACCTACGAGAACCACTCCGTACAACTTTCGCCAGGCGACGCCGTGCTCTTCGCCACGGACGGCCTCCACGAACTTCGAGACCGCAATGACCGGGATTTCACCTGGGAAAAGCTCGCGGAAATATGGCGGCAGTGCCGCAGCCAGTCGGTTGAGGAATCGCTCGGTCTGATTTTCGCGGGCGCCCGCGAGTTCTCCGAAGGCGGCAGCGAGCAGCAGGACGACATCACCGCCGTCGTTCTGAAAATTCGCAACTAGACGACGAGGATTTCGAGCTCCGTAGCGAGTCCGTTGCAAATCGAAAATGCGCGAACGGGTTTTGCCGCATCCGGTTGCGGCGAGATGATGAAATACGTTTCTTCGGAATAGTACGCTTGCTCGATGTCGCGCGGGGAAGGCGCGTTGTCGCCCTTTGGATGCGAGTGATAAATCCCCATGAACTCAAGCCCCGCGGCGCGAAACTCTCGCATCATGCGGAAAATCTCTTTCGGAGCAATTTCATAGCCCGTTGCCGGGTTTGCCGCAACATTTTCCGCCGGGAATGCGTGCGTGATCACGCCCTCGCGCCCCGCGAGCAGCCCGCAAACTTCGCGGTCGACAACCTTAGCTACCTCTTCAAGCAAGACGCAGAATATGCTATCTTTCGCGATCCGCACGGAATTATGCATGATTCCCCAGAGTTACAGTTCGGAGGAAGCATGACTAACAGTCTTCAATATGTCAAAGCAGCAAAAGTCGTTCTGAAAGATCGACCGGAGTTCGACGAAGCATGGCTCCGCGACATAATTGCAAAGGATTCATCGATTCTGGGCTTAGGGGAATTGGCGTGGAAGCAATCTGAGAAGATACAGCCGAAAGCCGGTCGGCTGGACTTGTTGTTCGAGGACCAAGAGTCCGAACCAGTTAAACGGTACGAGGTTGAAATAATGCTGGGGCGAGTCGACGAAAGCCACATCATACGGACCATTGAGTATTGGGATATTGAGCGAAAGCGTCTTCCGCAATTCGCTCATTGCGCTGTTCTAGTAGCAGAAGAAATTACGTCACGGTTTCTCAATGTTATTTCCCTATTTCACGGTGCGATCCCCATGATGGGGCTACAGCTGAATGCTTGTCAGATTGACGGGAAGTTAATTCTAAACTTCACTAGGGTACTTGATGAAATCATACCCGGCGCCGTAGAGGAAGAAGAATTATTGGAAAAGGAAGTTACCGACCGTGCTTATTGGATAGAGAAGGGTTCTGAAACATCGATGGAGCTGGCTGACCAGTGCATAGCTATTCTCCAAGAAATAGACTCGTCTTTTACACTAAGTTACAACAAACACTACATCGGGCTAAAGCGAGGAAATCGGCCGAACAACATTATAGTTTTCAGAGCGCGGAAACGCCGCCTGAGAATCGAAATCCGCGTCGAGGACTTGGAAGCCCTACGAGACGAACTGCAACAAACGGATCTTGAAGTACTCGGCATCGACGGCCGTTGGCGCAGACTACGGGTGGTTGTGAACAAGGGAGACGTCACATCACACCACGATCTTCTTAAGTCCGTGTTCCTAAGAGCCTATAAAGAGCAGGCTGAATAGCGCGCTGAACGCACAATACTCTTCACCTACCCTTCAAAGGCACCCTTTGGCAGTACTCTGGCCTACGCCTTTTGGGCCTGGCGGCGGAGGAACGTGGGCACGTCGAGATCGTCCGCGGGTATCTCGCGCGGCACGTCGCTGACGTTTCGCGCCACTTGCTGCACTACGTTCGTTTGAGGCGGCGCAACGGTCGCTTCGCGTCCCGACTTCCACGTCTTCGGCAGGTACGAAGGCCGCGTATGCGTCTTCTTGCCCGCTACCTCGCGGAAGCCCGCCGCGATCACGGTAATCTTTACGGACTCCTTCATAGCGTCGTCCTGCACCGCGCCGAAAATAATGTTGGCGTTCTCATGCGCGGCTTTCTGGATAATGGACGACGCTTCGTGGATTTCGTGCAGCGAGAGGCTCGATGACCCCGTGACGTTGATCAAAATACCCTGCGCGCCGTTGATGCAGTTGTCCTCGAGCAGCGGGCTGTTGATGGCGCGGTTCGCGGCGTCGATCGCACGGTTCGAGCCCGAGGCGACCGCGGTGCCCATCACCGCGTAGCCCTGGCCGGACATGATCGTCTTCACGTCGGCGAAGTCGCGATTGATGATTCCCGGAATCGTGATGATATCGGAAATCCCCTGCACGGCCTGCCGCAGGATGTCGTCCGCGATCCGAAACGATTCGAAGAAGC
The DNA here is from genome assembly GCA_035279445.1 of Candidatus Acidiferrales bacterium. GTDB lineage: Bacteria > Acidobacteriota > Terriglobia > Acidiferrales > UBA7541 > Palsa-295. The sequence continues at coordinate 174,292 of DATEHV010000036.1, forward strand.
TCGTGCCCTGCTCGACGCACTCCATCAGCCGCTCGTTGGGGATCACGATCACGGTGTCCACGCAGCCGACCAGCTCGTTGAGCGCCTGCTCGGCCTGCTGCATGCGCCGCTTGCCTTCGAACACGAACGGCTTCGTCACCACCGCCACGGTGAGCGCGCCCAGCTCGCTCGCAAGATTGGCGACCACGGGAGCGGCGCCGCTGCCTGTGCCGCCGCCGAGGCCCGACGTAACGAACACCATGTCGGCGCCGTCGAGCGCCTCGAGTATCTTCTCCGTGTCCTCGAGCGCCGCTTTGCGGCCGACCTCGGGATTGGCGCCCGCGCCCAGCCCCTTGGTCAGCTTCGCGCCGAGCTGCAGCTTCACCGGCGCCTGCGACAGCTTCAATGCCTGCAGGTCGGTATTCGCGGCGATGAATTCCACGCCCTCAACCTTGGCGCGGATCATGCGGTTGACGGCGTTTGAGCCGCCGCCTCCCACGCCGATCACCTTGATTCTGGCGCCGTCCTGCAGCTCCTCACTGAATGAAACCCGGATGTTCGATTCCTTGGCCATGCTTCCTCCCCCAGGATGTTGCACATCAAGAATGTTCAGCGGCTGCCACACCGGCGAAATCCGCCGGCGCGCCGCCGCCCCGTCATTTTCAAATCACGCCCCGCAATGCGTCACGCCCCTGCAAACATGCTCTTCAACTTGCCCATAAAGCCGGCGGGCCGCGCTCCGGCGAGGCGCCGCGTCCGCGCCCCGTAAAGCACCAGCCCAACGGCCGTCGAGTACTCGGGCCGGGTAACGTCCTCGCTCATTTCCGCGAGACCTCGAGGCACAGCCGTGCGCACCGGCAGGTTGAAGACCTTTTCGGCAAGCTCCGGCAGCCCGCGGAGCTGCGCCCCGCCTCCGGTCAGGACGATGCCGGCGGGAATCTGCGAGCCGAGACCTCCGCGCCGCAATTCGTCGCGAATGAGCATCAACAATTCCTGCGCGCGCGGCCCGACGATGTCGGAGAGCATGCGCGCGAACACGGTGCGCGGCGGCCGATCCCCCACGCTCGCAATCTCGATGGGGAAGTCTTCCGTCAAAAGTTCGCGGAACGCCTGGGCGTGCTCGCGCTTGATCTTTTCGGCTTCCGGGACCGGAGTCCGCAGGCCCACAGCGAGATCGTTGGTGAAATGATCGCCGCCGACGGGAATCGCGGCCGTGTGCCGCACCACGCCGCTGACGTAGGCAATCAGTTCGGTTGTTCCGCCGCCGATATCGAGCAGGCACGTGCCCAGCTCGCGCTCGTCCTGCGTCAGGCAGGCCTCGGCCGAAGCAAAAGGCTCGAGCACGGTATCGTCCACGCGCACGCCCGCGCGATTCACCGCCGTCACGATGTTCTGCGTGGCCGTGCCCGAGGCGGTGACGATGTGCACGTTGGCCTCGAGCCGCTGGCCCACCATCCCGATGGCGTCGCGAATATTGTCCTGCGCGTCGAGGAAAAACTCCTGCGGCAGCACGTGGAGGACCTCGCGGTCCTCCGGCAGCGTCACGCCGCGCGCGGCTTCGATGGCGCGGCGAACGTCGTCGCGGCTGATGTCGCGCGGCCTCGCTCCCACGGTGATCCCGCCACGGCTGTTCACGCCGCGCACGTGGCCGCCGGCCACTCCAATCATCGCCGACTCCACCGGCACTCCGACGATCGCCTCGGCTTCCTCTACCGCGCGGCGAATCGAACTGACCGCCAGATCGAGATTTACGATCTGGCCCTTCCGCCAACCCTTGGATTCAGCGGCGCCGAGGGCGGCGAAGTTCACTCCTCCGTCGTCATCAAGTTCGCCGATCAGCGCACAAGTCTTCGTGCTCCCGATGTCCAGCGCCACAATGTGCCGTTCTTTCTTGGTCAAATCCTCGACTCCTTGCCCTCCACCTGCGCCATCATCTCGATCTTTTCGCCTTGCGCACCGCCGCTTTCTTCGGCGGACGCCGCGGGACGGCCGCAAGCGCGTCCTGGTTTACCACCGCCTCGCGGCTGAACCGCAGGTCGACCGACTGCACGCGACCCGCCTTGGCGCGCCACAGCCCGATGTCCGCCACCAGGGTCTGATACTTGCCCGCAAAATCGCTGTCGCCGAAATTGACCAGCACCGGCTCATCGGCTGCGCCGCCCAGGCCCGTCAGGGTGGCGCGGAGGTCGCTCGCATCGGCGAGATCGACTTCACTCACCTGATCGATCGCTCCCGAGCGCGCCGACTCGATCTGCTGCGTGAAGCCTGAAAAAAGCTGCATGCGTCTTTCGCGCTCTTCGGGCGTCATTTCCGTCACGATCCCCGTCACCACCGGAAAATGAAAGTTTCCCTCGAGCGGGCGCTCCAGGATCACGCCGTGCGAGTCCACCAGGGCCATGTCGGTCGACTCGCGGAGAAATGCCACCGGAACCCGCTCGGCGATTTCGACCTCGACGCGGTTCGGGATCACGCGGCGTACGGTGGCCTGCTCGACCCAGGGCAGCGCCTCGATTTCGCGGCGCCGCTGGTCGAGCGGGATGCGAAGGACGCTCTTGCCCCGGTCGGCGGCAAAGATTTCGAGCACGCGCGCCGGCGCCACGTAGTGGTTTCCGGCGAGGGCCACCTGCTCGGGGTGAATCAGCGCCATTTCCGGCGAGGTCAGAAGGAAGTTCCCGAAATCGTAAGCCACCCAAGCTCCGGCGAGGCCCACGGCCGTCGACATGGCCACCCGCAGATAGGTGCTCCACGCCTTCCGGCCGAATTTTCGGCGCTTGATCTCGAGCGGCCTTTGCCTGCGGAGATACTTCGGCTCTTCGTCCGCGAGGACTTCCTGCGGATAGGTTTCTGCGTCGATGAGCTTTAGTTTCGCCAGACAATCACCTCGTTCTCAAGCTCCATCCCGTAGGCGGTGCGCACACGCTCGCGCACGTCGTCAATCAGCTTCAGCATGTCGCAACAGCTCGCACGACCGGCGTTGATGAAAAAGTTCGCGTGGCGGTCGCTTACCATCGCATCGCCCACGCGATAACCCTTCAATTTCAGCTCATCGATCATTCGCCCCGCCGAACCTCCCGGAGGATTCTTGAAAATGCATCCGGCGCTCTTCTGGTTCAGCGGCTGACTCGAGCGTCGTTTCTCGTTGCAAACCTTGATGCCGTCAAGAATTTCCTTGTAGGGCTTCGACGGGAGTTCGAGTTTCACCCGAAGCATCACGTCGTCCGGCGCGAATGAAGTGTGCCGGTAATCGAAATGGAAGTCGCCGCCGCGCAGCGTTTCGATTTCACCCGAAGCCGCACGATAAAGCTCCACCTCGCGCACATGCGGGCCGATCTGCGTGCCATACGCCCCGGCATTCATTCGCAATGCGCCGCCGACGCTCCCCGGGACTCCGATCAATCCTTCCATTCCGCCCAGGTCGTGTTTCGCGCAAAACGTGACCATGCCGCCGAGATCGGCAGAGGCGTCCACGAGCGCGCCATTGCCTTCCACGCGCATGCCGGGGTGCGCCGTGGGAAGGTGCAACATCACCCAGGGCAACTCGCCGTCGGCGATCAACACGTTCGTACCGCCGCCCAGAAAACGGTGCGAAATATTCTCGTTCGCGAGCAGGCGCATCACCTCCGGAATCGCCTCGTAGCGCCGCAGGATGATTTCGTCCGTCGTGCCGCCGATGCCCAGCGAAGTCTCCTCCGCGAGCGATACTCCCTGGCGCAACTCCACTCCGAACTCTTGCAGCCGTGCCGCCGCTTTCCCATCAATCCGCATGCGAAGTCGAAACCCGGGAATCGAGCAGCAGCGCTAACTCTTCGGTCACGCGGCCCACGCTGCCCGCGCCGATGGTCAGGACCGCGTCTCCGCGGCGCGCTTCTCGCAGCATGAATTCGATGCCGCCCTGCAGCGTGCTCGAATGGACGACGTTTTTGTGTCCCGCCGAACTGATGGCTTCCGCGAGGCGTTCGCCGGTGATGTTGTCCATCGGCGCCTCGCCCGCCGCGTAGATGTCGGTGATCACCAAAACGTCGGCGTGGTTGAATGAGCGCCGGAAATCCTCCCAGAGATGCATCGTGCGGCTGTAGCGGTGAGGCTGAAAAAGCACCAGCAGCCGCTTGTAACCGCAGCCGCGCGCGGCCTCGAGCGTGGCCCGGATTTCCGCCGGATGGTGGCCGTAGTCGTCGATCAGCGTCACACCCGAGTACGTGCCCTTGACCTCGAATCGGCGGCCAACGCCGGCAAACTTCGCGAGACCGCCCCGCACCAGGTCCGCAGGCACGTTGAGCGCCAAACCGACCGCCGCGGCCGCCGCCGCGTTGCGCACATTGTGGATTCCCGGCGGCGCGGGAAGATGAAACATGCCCAGATCTTCGCCGTGGTACTCGAGCCGAAAATCGCTCGAAAGGTTTTTGGGTTTCACGTCCGAGATGACTAGGTCGGCCTGGCTCGAAGTGCCGTAGGTGATCACCGGGCGCTTCACGCGTGGAAGGATGGCTTGCACGTTGGGCTCGTCAAGGCACAACACGACCGAACCGTAGAAGGGCACGCGGTTCGCGAACTGGAGAAACGTTTCCTGAATTTCTTCGAGCGAGCTGTAGTGGTCGAGGTGCTCGCGGTCGATGGTCGTGATCACGGCAATTACCGGCGCGAGCAGCAGGAACGAGCGATCGCTCTCATCGGCTTCCACGACGATGTAATCGCCCTGGCCCACGCGCGCGTTCGCGCCCGCGTGATTCACTCGCCCGCCGACCACGAACGTGGGGTCGAGGCCGGCCTCCGCGAGCACCGCCGCAACCAGCGAAGTCGTGGTGGTTTTGCCGTGGGCGCCCGCCACCGCGATCCCGTATTTCAGGCGCATCAATTCGGCCAGCATCTCCGCCCGCGGGATCACCGGGATTTTCAGACGATGCGCTTCCACAATCTCGACGTTGTCTGCGGGGACGGCGGAAGAAACCACCACCACGTGCGCCCCCTGCACGTTTTCGGGTTCATGGCTCTCTTGCACCGTCGCACCGAGCTTGCGCAGGCGCTCGGTCACGGGAGAAGACTTCAGGTCGGAGCCCGAAACCGCGTATCCGCTCGAAAGCAGGACTTCGGCAATGCCGCTCATCCCGCTGCCCCCGATGCCGACCAGGTGGATGCGCTGAAAATTTCGAAACGTCATGCTCATGGCCGGACCACCCCTTCGATCACGTCGACGATGTCCTCGACAGCGCGCGGGCGGGCAAGCGACCGCGCGCGATCCTCCATCTCTTGAATTCTCCAGGGCTGGTCCAGGAGGGAAAAAATCTCGTTTGTCAGGCGCTCGGGCGTCAGCTCGGATTGCGGAAGCAGTCGAGCCGCGCCGGTGGCTTGCATGGCCTGCGCGTTGCGGGTCTGGTGCGCGTCGGTCGAGGCCCCAAAGGGGATGAAGATGGCGGCGCGTCCGGAGGCGGATACCTCCGCGACAGTGATCGCGCCCGACCTGCAAACGATCAGGTCGGCTTGAGCGAACCTCTCCGCCATATTTTCGATGAAGGGGACGACCTCCGCATGAAATTGGCGTCGCGCATAAGCCACGCGAACCGCATTATAGTCGGGTTCGCCGGTCTGATGCACGATGAAAAGCTGCTCTTTTCGCGCCGCCATGCGGTCAAGCGAGTCAACCACCGCCCGGTTGATCGGCAGTGCGCCGCGGCTACCGCCGGTGATGAGCAGATGGAAGGGCGCGCGGTGCTCTTTCGGCGGCGCGGCGAAGAACTCGCTGCGAACCGGGCATCCGGTCACGACGGCCCTGCGGCCAAAGCGCGCCGCCGTCTCCGCATTCGCAACGGCGATGCGTGTCGCAAGCCCAGCGAGCACACGGTTCGTAAATCCGGGCTCGACATTCGGCTCGAAAACCACGCTCGGAATCCGGTGCATCACCGACAGCAGCATCATTGGCCCGGAGGCGTACCCGCCGACGCCAAACGCTGCGCGAAAACCGTGTCGGCGAAGCACCTTCTCCGAATCCCAGAGGCCCGCGGGAAGCATGGCAGCATTGCGCAGGAACTTCGCCCCGCCGATGCCCTTCAGCCCGGCGACGCGAATCGTCTCCAGCGGCAGTCCCGCCTGCGGCACAAGCCGCGCCTCCATCCCGCGATCGGTTCCCACAAACACGACACTCCGCTCCCCTTGCAATCTACCGGCCGCAGTTGCGTCGCTCCCTCGCCGCAGCCATTCCCGCGCCACGGCCAGTGCCGGAAAAACGTGCCCGCCCGTGCCGCCGCCTGCAATCAATAAGGCGTTTGCATCCGCGCTCACGTCGCTTCCGCGTGCTGGCTGATGTTCAATAGCACGCCGGTGGCCAGAAGCATGCCAATCAGGCTCGACCCGCCATAGCTGATGAACGGCAGCGGTATCCCCTTCGTCGGCAGCAGGCCCAGCACCACGCTCAAATTGATCAGCGCCTGCCCGACGACCATGGCCGTGATGCCGATTCCCAGGAGCCGCCCGAATGTGTCCGGCGCTTTCATCGCCGCCACAAACCCGCGCCATCCGTACACCGCGAACAGCGCCAGCAGAATCACCGCACCGATAAATCCGATCTCCTCGCAAATTACCGAGAAGATGAAATCCGTGTGCGCCTCGGGAAGGAAAAACAATTTCTGGCGGCTCTCCATCAGTCCCACGCCCCGGAATCCCCCCGAGCCGATCGCAATCAGCGATTGCGCAAGTTGAAAGCCATGGCCCTGCGGGTCGGCCCCGGGCGAGAGGAACGCCTCCATACGTTGCATGCGGTAGGGCGTACTCGCAATCGCGATGTAGATCAGCGGCAGAGCGGCCACGCCAGCCGCCGCGATGTAGCGGTACGACAGGCCTGCGATGAATAGCATCACCGCGGCGATAAAGAACACCATGCACGCCGTGCCCATGTCTGGCTCGAGATAGACTAGTCCGACCATCAGCAGCACGGTTCCGACGGCCGGCACGAGAGTGTGGGTAACGTCGTTGATGCCCGCGCCGCGCGGCTCGCGCCGGTTCTCCAAAAACCATGCGAGGTAGAAGATCATTGCCAGCTTCGCAAGCTCCGAGGGTTGCACGCCGAACGGCCCCAGCTTGATCCACCGGTGCGTGGCGTGCGTCCGGTCGAGAAAAAACACCGCGATCAGCAGCACGAACGTCACCGAAATCGCCGTGAAGATCACTCGCGGCTGCCGCAGTTTGCGGTAGTCCGTGTTCATCAGCCAAAACATCCCGGCGATGCCGAGCGCAATCCACAGTAGCTGGCGAAGCAGGAAGTGGTAGGCATTGCCGTACCCTTCGCGCGCCGTCATGGCTGACGCGCTGAAGACCATCACGGCGCCGATCAGGCACAGCGCCAGGGTCGCGCCGAATAGCTGGCGGTCGTGCTGCAGGCTCCGGGGCATCTGCTATCCTTTCCGCGCGGGTGCGTCCGCGGCCGTGCGGTTTTCGAGCTTGCCGACGAGTTCTTTGAACGCGCGCCCTCGATGCTCGTAGTTCTCGAATTGATCGAAGCTCGAACACGCCGGCGCCAGTAGAACCACAGTTCCTGGGCGCGCGCGGTCCATCGCCATCTGCACGGCACGCCCGAGAGTTCCTGCGTTGACCAGCGGGACCGCGTCGGTGAGGTCCGAGGCGATTTTCTGGGCCGCTCCGCCGATCAGGATCGCCATGTCCGCGCGTTCGTGAAGCGGTTCGCGCAGGGGCGTGTACGGGCTGCCTTTGTCCTTGCCGCCGAGGATGACGATCAGCGGGCCCGGAAACGCCTCCATGGCCTTGAGCGCCGCATCCACGTTCGTGGCCTTCGAATCGTTGTAAAACTGCACGCCGCCGATTTCGGCCACGAATTCCAGGCGGTGCTCGACACCGCGAAACGTCTTTATCCCATTCGCGATCGCAGCCGGTGTCGCGCCCGCGAGATACGCCGCCGCGCACGCCGCCAGTACGTTTTCAACGTTGTGTTCGCCGCGCAGCGAAATGTCCGCACGGTGGCCCAGCACGACTTCCGAACCTTCCTCGCGGAAAATAATCTGATCGTCGCGGAGGAACGCGCCCTGGGCCACGTGCTTCCGCCGGCTGAACCAGAAGACGTGAGGCCGCGTAGGCATGCGCCGCGTCACCTCGGGATCGTCGGCGTTGAGCACCGCGGCGTCGTGCTCGAGCTGCTTTTCAAACATTCGCATCTTCGCCGCGGCGTACTTCTCGAATGACCCGTGGCGATCCAGATGATCGGGCGTCAGGTTGAGCAGCACGCCGATCTCCGGCCGAAACTCCTCCACGGCCTCAAGCTGAAAGCTGCTGATCTCCGCGACCGTGACGCTTGAATCGGTCGAAGACTCGACCAGCGAAAGCAGCGGCACTCCGATGTTGCCGCCTGTGAGCGTCGCAATCCCGCCCGTTTCGAGGATATGCGCTACGAGCGAAGTCGTGGTCGTCTTGCCGTTCGACCCCGTGATGGCCACTAGCTTGCCGCGAAGCAAGCGCCAGGCCAGCTCAACTTCGCTCCACACGGGTATGCCCTTCACGCGGGCGATCACCAGCTGCGGCAGGTTTTCCGGAACGCCGGGGCTCACAACGATCAATTCCTGTTCGATAAAGATCGAGGCGGGGTGCCCGCCGAACACAGGATTCACGCCGGCCGCGCGCAGCTTCGCAGCCGTTTCCGCAAGTTCGCTCTCCGGTTTTTCCTCCGTCGCCGTCACGACGGCGCCGTGTCCCGCGGCGAAGAGCGACACGACGACGCCCGTGCGCGCGAGTCCCACCACGAGCACGCGCTTCCCCGCGAGATCGCATCCAGGTCTCACTTGGCCTCACCTCAATTTCAGCGTCGTCAGCGAAAAGAGCGCAAACACGAGCGCCATGATCCAGAACCGCACGATGATCTTCGATTCGCTCCACCCCATCAGCTCAAAGTGGTGATGCAGCGGCGCCATGCGAAACACCCGTTTCCCCGTCAGCTTGAACGAGCCGACCTGGATGATCACCGAGAGCAGCTCCAGAATGAAGATGCCCCCGATCGATAGCATGAGGATTTCCTGCTTGAGGATCACCGCGACGGTGCCGATGGCTCCGCCCAGCGCGAGCGAGCCCACGTCGCCCATGAACATCTCCGCGGGATGCGCGTTGTACCACAGAAAGCCGAGCGACGCGCCCGCGAGCGAGCCGCAGAAAATCGTAAGCTCCGCGGCAGCCGGGATCTTTTGAATCTCCAGATACTCCGCGAACCGCGCGTTGCTCGAAAGATAGGTGATGACCGTCAGCGCCACCGCCGAAATCAGCACGCATCCGATCGCCAGCCCGTCGAGCCCGTCCGTGAGGTTCACGCCGTTCGATAGGCCCGCGATCACCAGCACCAGGAATGCCACGAATACCACGTACGCTATCGGCCAAACAAACCGGTGATTTAGGAGCGAGTCGAAGACGAGATCGGGATGCAACCGCTTCAGAAACGGCACGCTCAACTGAGTCGAGTAGACGCCGCGGGCCTGCAATCCGATCAGCACGGCCCCGACAAATACGCACGTCAGCACCTGCAGCGTGAATTTGCCCGCCGCCGTCAATCCGCGATTGTGTTTCCGCACCACCTTGTTGTAGTCGTCGACGAAACCGATGGTGCCGAACGCGAGCGTGGCCGCAAGCGCGAGCACCACATACGGGTTCCGAAGGTCGGCCCACAGCAGTGTGGGAATCACGATCGCGGCCACGATCAGCACGCCGCCCATCGTCGGCGTGCCCGCCTTCGCCTGGTGGCGCTGCGGCCCTTCCTCCCGGATGTACTGCTTCACCTGCATTGCGCGCAGGCGCTCGATCATCCAGGGACCCAGCACCAGCGAAAGCACCAGCGCGGTCAGGCTGGCCACGGCCGTCCGCACTGTGATGTAGCGGAATACGTTTAGCGGGCTGAAGTGCCGACGCAGCGCGAAGAAAAAGAGGTAGTAGAGCACTCAGCGTTTCCTCTCGTGGCCCGCTTCCGCAGTCTCTTCGGCGCTCTGGGCCAGCGGAAATCGTTCGCGCAGCGCCTTGGCGATCGATTCCATGTGGACTCCCCGCGAACCCTTCACCAGCAGCAGATCTCCGGGAGATACGAATTCGGGAAGAAAACTCGCCGCCTCCTCCGATGATCTGAAGAATTGCGCGCGATCAACGGGATGCCCCGCTTCGGCGGCGCCCCGGACAAACTCCTGCGCATTTCCGGCGACGCCGAAAATCCAATCAATCGCTCTCTTCTGCGCCGCATATCGGCCCCCAGCCCGGTGAAGCTCTGCGGACGCCGGCCCGATCTCGCGCCACTCCCCGGCAACTAAAATGCGTCTGCTGTATCCCTCGACCGAGCAGAGCAGGTCGACCATGCGCTCGAGCGCGACTGGGTTCGAGTTATAGCAGTCGTTGATCACGGCGAATCCTGAAGCGAATCTCAAGATTTCGCCGCGCATCGAAGCCGGCTGCAGCCGCGGGAACACGTCTTTCGCGTCCGTGGCCCCGATTCCCCATTCGCTCGCCGCCGCCAGTGCCGCGAGCGCGTTGAGCACGTTGTGCCGGCCTGCAAGCGGCAGGCGCAGGCGCGCGCGTCCCTCCGGGCTTTCGAAATTGAACGTGGAGCCGTCCATGCCGCGCTCCTCGATCATTGAGGCGCGGAATTCCGCGTTGTCCGAGAGTCCGAAATAGTGCACACGTCCGCGAAAGGCGTCCGCAAAGCGCGCGACCCGCGGGTCGTCCGCGTTCAAGACGGCGACCGGCTCGCTTCCGCCGAGTCCTTCGATCAACTCGCGCTTCGCCAGCGCAATCTCGTCCACAGAAGAAAAAAACTCCAGGTGCACGGGCGCGACGTTCGTCACCACTCCCACATCCGGGCGCGCAATTTCGGCAAGCCTGGCGAGTTCCCCGCGGTGCGACATTCCCAGTTCCACCACGGCTGCATCGTGCTCGTCGCCAAGACGGAAAAGCGTCAGCGGCAATCCATACTCGTTGTTCAGATTTCCCTCCGATTTCAATATCCGATACCGCGCGCCCAGGAGCGCCGCCAGTATCTCTTTCGTAGTGGTTTTGCCCGCGGAGCCTGTAACCGCAGCAACGCGCCGCCCCGGCTTGGCCTGGCGCCAGGCGTCGCAATACTTTCGCGCCAGTTCTTGCAGCGCGCGTAGTGTGTCGTCCGCGGAGAAGAGTTGTTCGCGAGTTTCCTCCGGGTACTCCAGGAATCGCTCGCGCGCCACCACGGCGGCCGTGGCACCGCGCTCGAGCGCGCCGCGCACAAAATCGTGTCCATTGTGACGCGGTCCGCGTATCGCCAGGAACAGTTCTCCGGGCTGCACAGTACGAGAGTCAATCGAGACGCCGGCCATCCTCGCCAGGGGGTCGAGCCCCGTGGGAAGAGGGACGCCCAGAGCTTCGGCCAGTTGAACCGCTGTCCACCGCATCGCGTCTCCAATGGGCTGGGCTTCACCGCTCTCGCTATTTCCCCGCCGATCTCCTCGAATAACCCTTGCGGCGCAGAATCGCACGCGCCTTCTCTCGATCGTCGAATTCGACGGTCCCGTCGCGCAGCACCTGATACGTCTCGTGGCCCTTGCCGGCCAGCAGAACGATATCTCCCGGCTGCGCCTCTTCGAGCGCGATGGCGAGCGCCGCCTCGCGATCCGGCTCGACCTTGTAAGCCGCATTCACTTTCTGCAATCCCACAACCACGTCGTTGATGATCCGCAGCGGGTCTTCGCCCCTTGGGTTGTCGCTGGTGAGAATCACCAGACCGCTCAGAGAGCCGGCTGCTTCGCCCATCAACGGGCGCTTGGTGCGGTCGCGCTCGCCTCCAGCACCGAAGACCGTGATGATCCGCGCCGAAGGGCCCAGTTCCCGCGCTGTCGAAATCAGATTGCGCAGCGCATCGTCCGTGTGTGCGTAGTCGACCACGACCAGAAACGGCTGGCCCTCGTCGATCCGTTGGAATCGCCCCGGCACCAGCTCAAGATTCGCGATGCCTTCTTCGATTTGGCGCACGGGAATCTCGAGCGCGATTCCCGCGCCGATCGCAGCGAGTATGTTGTAAACGTTGATGCGCCCGACGAGCGGCGATCGCACCTCGATGTTTCCCGCCGGCGTTTGCGCGTTGAGTTCCAGGCCCTGAAAACTGAGTGAATATTTTCTGGCCGTCAGATCGGGCGCGCCTTTCAATCCGTAGGTGAGCGTCCGCCTCGCGAGTCCGGCGAGCTGCGGCGCGTAGGGGTCGTCGGCGTTGACAACGGCGACATCCGGCGCCCCTGCGCCCGTGCCCTCGAACAAATGCCGCTTCGCCGCGAAATACTCTTCGAAAGTCTTGTGATAATCGAGGTGATCGCGCGTGAGGTTCGTGAAGACGGCCGCGGCGAAGTGGCAGCCCCACAGGCGCTGCATCGCCAGCGCGTGCGAGCTCGCCTCGAGCACGGCGTGCGTGCCGCCCGCATCGCGAATCTCCGCGAACATCTGCTGCAAATCGAGCGATTCCGGCGTCGTATTCACTGCCGCGCGGCTTCCCTTCGGCGTGCGGTATCCGGTCGTGCCCACAAGCCCGGTGGTGAACCCCGCCGCGCGCAGAATCGAATCCGCGAGAAATGTGGTGGTGGTCTTCCCGTTGGTTCCCGTGACTCCCACCAGTTTCAAGCGATCGGCCGGGTGCCCATAGAAATTCGCGGCAACCCGCGCGAGGCCGCGACGGTCGGAACCCTGAGGCAGCTTGACCCACGCGGTGTTCGCCGGGGAATCATTCGGGCGAGGGCTTTCGCTCGCAATCGCCGCCGCTCCTCGCTGCACCGCATCGGCTACAAACTTCGCTCCGTCCAGTTTTTCTCCGCGCAGGCCGAAGAAAATCGCGCCCGGAGTCACGCTTCGGCTGTCGTAAGCAACGGACTGGATTTCCACGCCGGCCGGTCCGTCGATTCTTTCGACTTCCGCACCCGCCAGTAGCTTTTCGAGTTTCATTCCGCGTTTTTCCGGCTTCGCGCCTCGCGCCGCGCTTCCGGGCGCGGACTTCTGTTTCGCCGCGAGACTCAATTCCCGTCCCCTCGCGCCAAAATCGGTTGAAGCTCACCCGGGCGCCCGAACCGCACTGTCAGGCGGCTCCCGCGGGCAGCCTGCGCTCCTGCCGCCGGGAACTGTTGCAGTGCAACTCCGCTGCCGATCAGCGACGGCACCAACCCCAGCCGCGAGCACGCCTCCGTCACCCCGCGCACGCTCTGGCCGGCGAGGTCCGGAACCGCAATCGCGCTCTGATCCCCGAATGCAACTGTCGGCGCACCGCGCGCCTCGGTCTTCGCAACAGCCGCCGCAAATCTCGCCTGAGCCGAATCGGCGTCGTTGGCCGGCGGCGCCTTCGGCCGCGGCGTGGAGCCCGAATTCTTCGCTGTCTCCACATCGGAGGGCGCCGGCACGTCGTGCGGCACATCGAGATACGCCAGCACCTGTTCGGCAACGCGCTTGAACACCGGCCCGCCCACCTGTCCGCCGTGATGCTGGCCCACGGGCGAATCGAGAACGACCAGAATCGTGATCGCGGGGTTGTTCACGGGAGCGAAGCCCACGAACGACGAGTTGTATTGCGTGGCCGAATAGCGCCCCGTCGCTGGATCGATCTTCTGTGCGGTCCCCGATTTTCCTCCCGACGTATATCCGCTGAGTTGCGAGAGTTTGCCTGTGCCTTCGATCATCACGTCTTCCATCATCTCGCGCATCGTCGCCGCCGTCTTGGCGTCGGTGGCCTGCTGGGGCCCCGGCGCGGCGCGCAGGGTCCCCGGTTCGCCGCCGTCGATTTCGCGGATGATCTGCGGCCGATAAAGCGTACCGCCGTTCGCCACCGCCGAGATGGCGGAGACGATCTGGATAGGCGTAACGCTTACTTCCTGCCCCATCGCCAGCGAGCCGATCGAACTCGCGGACCAGCTTTCGAGCGGGCGCAACAGCCCCCGGTTTTCTCCGGGCAATTCGATGCCGGTGGCCTCGCCGATGCCGAAGGCGCGAATCGTGTCATAGAATCTCGGAGCACCGAGACGCAACGCCACCTTGATCGCGCCGACGTCGCTGGAATTCGCGAGGATTCCGCGCACAGTCAATACTCCGAATTTCTTCCAGTCATGGATCAGCCGCCCGGCCACGACGATCTGTCCCATCTGGCAATCCACCAATTCGCCGGGGCTGACCACTCGGTTTTCGATCGCGCCGGTCAGCGTGATCACTTTGAAAGTCGAGCCCGGCTCGTAGGCCGCGCTGACCGCGCGATCCATCCGCACCTCAGCCGGGTATTTCCCGGCATCGTTCGGATCGAACGCCGGCGAGTTGGCCACCGCAAGCAGGTCGCCCGAATTGGGGTCTTGCACCACCACCGTGCCGGCCTTCGCGCGCGTCTCCTCCATCGCGCGCGCCAGCTCCTTTTCGGCGATGTACTGGATCGTTTCGTCGATCGTCAGCGTGACGCTTGCGCCCGGATCCGCGGCCGATTCGCTGCGGTCGTACCAGCGGCGCCGCCCGTCGGCCATCACCATCATTCGCCCGGGCCTCCCGCGAATCTGCTTGTCGAGCGAGTATTCGATTCCCCCGATGCCCTTCTCATCCACATCCACATAGCCGAGCACGGAGGCGGCAAGCTCCCTTTGCGGATAAACCCGGCGGTTCTCCTTCTGAAAAAAGACTCCGTTCAGATTCATATCCGTGATTCGCTGCACGGTTTCGGGGGGGAGTTTGCGCGCCAGCCTTACGGGAGTCTTCGCTTCGCGGATTTTGTCGGCGAGTTCTTCCGCCGGAACGCCGAGAACGCCCGAAAGCAGCCGAGTGACCGCATCGACGTCCTTAATTTCGGCGGGATCACCGAACACGGAGTCCATCGGCAGGCTGACGGCCAGTTCGTGGCCCTTGCGGTCGTAAATCGTGCCGCGCCTGGGGCTGATTTCGAAAACGCGCTGCTGCTGGTGCTGCGCCTTGGCGAGATACTCGCTGTAGCAGAAAAGCTGGAGATAACTCAGCCGGACCAGAATGGCCGCCATCCAAACCACCGCCAGCACCCAGACAAACAGCCAGCGGAGACGCGGATTGCGCTGCTCCATGAACCCCGGCCTACCCCGTCGGGAAAAAACACCGGCGGCCATCGTGACCCGGCCGCCGAAATGGGTCCGCCGCGGCGGACCGCGCACTCATTTCAGTTTCAGAGGAAGCGAATCTCAGGGCCGGGGTGACTGCACCGCCACGCGCGCTTCGGCCACCACCGCGTCGCTCGGCTCTTCGACGGGAGCCACTTGCCCGGGCACCGGAACGGTCAAGCCCAGCTGGTTCCGCGCGATCGCATCCACGCGCATGGGAGAGCGCAGCGTCGCAACTTCCAGGTGCAACTGCTGGTTGAGTTCGGCGGCATGAGCGCGCTCGGCGTCGAGCTGTTCGATCTGGTAGCGCACCTGGATGCACTCGAAATGCTGCCAGGTGTAAAACAGCAGGCACGCCGCCATCGCCGCTCCAATCGCCACACGGCGCCAGAAATCCCTCATGTGCGACGGAGGCGCGAGGCGCACCACCCGCGAATTATCAATTCGTTTGACGGTGTAATATTCGGTCATGTCCCGCTCCCGGCCAGGCGGATTTCCGCCGGCGCGATCTTCTCCGCCACGCGCATTTTTGCGCTGCGCGCGCGCGGATTGTTTCTGATTTCCTCTTCGCCGGGCTGGACTACCTTCCGGGTCAGCACGCGAAAACTTCCCTCTCGCGCCAGGCGCTGAAAGGCGTGCTTCACCGGACGATCCTCGAGCGAGTGGTAGCCGATGACGATCCACCGCCCTCCGTGAGCTAAAGTGGCAGGGGTCCGCGAAAGAAACTGCTCGAGTTCCTCCTCTTCTCGATTCACCGCATTCCGCAGCGCCAGAAACGTTTTTGTCGCGGGCTGCAGTTTCTGCCTTCCCCTTGCTTTACGGGCCCCTGCCACAACCGTTGCCAGGTGTTCGGTATCGCGAATGGGCCGCGCCCGAACAATCGCCCTGGCGATTCTGCGTGAATCCCGCTCCTCCGCCTTCCGGTAGAGGAGGTTGGCCACTTCCTTCTCCGGCCAATGGTTCACAATGTCGCCCGCCGTCAGCGGGGTGTCGGGGCTCATGCGCATGTCGAGCGGCGCGGCCCAGCGGAAGGAAAACCCTCGTTCCGGGCTGTCCAACTCGAGGCTCGAAACCCCCAGATCGGCGATCACTCCGTCGAGCGGGGACAGTTTCAAGTCCCCCGCCACTTCGCCGATCCTTGAAAACTCTGCCTGCACCAGAACCACCCTCTCTCCAAAAGGCTTCAATCGTTCCCGCGCGATTTCGAGCGCGTGCGGATCGCGGTCGATCCCCACGAGCCGTCCCGCGCTCAACCGCCGGGCGATTTCAATTGCATGCCCGCCGGTTCCGCAGGTGGCGTCCACATAGGTCCCTTCGGGCCGTATGCGGAGCCACTCAATCACTTCCGCGGCCAGAACGGGCTCATGCAAAACGCTCAAAACTACGCGCCCAATTCGTCAAACGCCTTGATGTCTTCCGCCGAAACTGGATTGCGATTCAACTGCTCGAGGAATCGCGCGTGATTCCAGACCTGCAGGTACGTCAGATTGCCCTGCACGTCCACTTCGCCCTTGATCTCCGCCGATTCCCGCAAAATGGATGGAATCAAAATGCGCCCCTGCCCATCCAGCTCCACCACCTGCCCGTAATAGTTGGTTCGCGCCAGGAACTTCTGCCTTGCCGGGTTGTAGGAGGATCGCTTGGCGAGCTTCCTCTCGATCTCTTCCCACGCCTTCATTGGATAGATGCGCCCGTGATCGCCCGTCGCGCTGGTCACGTAGTAGGTCTTGCCCAGACGTTTCAGCTCGGCCAGAAAGTCCGCGGGAATTTTCACGCGTCCCTTCTCGTCCGCGGTCGCTAGATAGTTTCCCCGTAGCATGAAAGCCCTTCAGAAGGTCGGCCGGTGCGCCCGCTTCGCGATTCACGCGCTTGTTCGCCTCGCCCACTGCGCTACATCCATCGCCACCGTCTCCCACTTCATCCCACTTTGTGCCCCGATTGTAGTGACCTTCTGTTTCTTGTCAAGTGGAATGTTCCAAATATTAGAAACTATTTTTCACTCGCTGCGTTCTTCGCGCAAAATCATTTCGGCCGGCCCGAATCGGGACAAACCACAAGCCCTAGTGGAGCGCTCCGCGAAATTTACGATAGCTAGCGGTAGAAGCCCGGCAAATCCCGAAATTGTTCTGTAAGAGTCAACAAATCCGGCCGCGCGCGTTGCTCTCGCAAGCCGTCGGAAAGAGCCGTGAAGCGGTGAAGAGCGTTCGAAAGGCTACTCGGAGGGTGGACTTCCCATGGAATTCAAGTCGCGGACGATCGCCTGCTCGTCCGGACTGAGACCGCGCATGAATCCGGGGTCGCCCAAAGCGCTTTGTTGTTCCTCGGGAGTCATTCCCTGGAGCCGGCGCCAATGCCCGATCACGCGTTGGCGGCGTTCCGGCGGCATCTGCTCCAGCTTGGGAACGATTTCGTTCTGAAAATGCTCGCGCTGCTCGAGAGTTGCCCGCTCGAGCATCTCCTCGGTGGCGCGAATTCTGGTCTGCTGTTCGGGCGGCAGGTTGTTCCACCGCTCGAGGTTCCTGCGGACCTGCTCCTGGCGTTCCGGAGGCAGGTGCTGGAACTGCTCGTTGTTCTGCATGAACCGCTGCTGCTCTTCCGGCGGCATATCCCGCAGCTTGGCGACCCACTTCGGCGGAAGGCCCGCCATCCCGCGCGGGTTGAACTGGCCCTTCGCGGCGCCGCCGTTTCCTTGCTTCCTCTGTTGCTGGACGGCCTGCCTGCGAGCCTGTTGCCTCGCCTTCCATCGCGCTCCCTGCTGCGCGAAGACAGGCTGCGCCGCAAGCCCGGCAAGGAGCCCGAAGGAGAACACGACCGTGAGAATTCGATGCCGCACCTAGATGCCTCCGTCAGTCATTGCTGGTTCCATCGGTCGGTTTCGGCGCGGGGGCCGCGGGCAGCTCCGACAGCGCGTCGAACTTCGTCAACACATCGTAGTTCTCAAGCACTCCGAGGTCCTTGATCGCGTTGAAATCCTCCTGCTGGGTCGCCGATGCCGTCGAAACCATTCCCGGATGGCTCGGCGGAAGTTTCGCGATCCACAACGTGAGCGCAAGCAGCAGCACTGCCGAAAACGCCAGCCTCGGCTGCGGCACGAGCAGCTCGAACCACCGCCGGGGCGGCTCCGCCGACACGCGCTGGCGCACGCGCGCATCGAATCCGAATGTCGGCTCGACCGCCGGCACCTCATCCAGCGCGCTCCAGACCTTGCGAAACTCCTCGAGTCGCGTCCGGCAAGAGGCGCAGCCGGCGAGATGTTCCTCCACATCGCGCCGCTCGCCGGAATCCGCCCGGCCGTCCATATACGCGATGATTCCCTTTTCAATCTCTTCGCATTTCATGATGGCCTACCTTCCCCTCCCCGGCGTTCGACCGGCTGCGTCACCAGCGGCGCCAGTTGCATGCGCAGCGTCTCGTAAGCGCGGAACAGCAACGACTTCAGCGCGCCCTCCGAGCAGTCCAGAATCCTCGAAATTTCCATGTAATCCATCTCTTCATATTTATGCAGCAGGACCGCCGCGCGCTGCTTCTCGGGCAGCGACGCAATCGCCCGCCGGATGATTTCCGTGCGATCGCGCTCGATCAGGCGCTCGTCGATGCGCATCTCACTCGCGGGCAATTCCCGTGGCGCCGAGTCTTCGTTTCCCACGGGGGCGTCGAGCGGTACGGCCAGCTTCTGGTGGCGGTTGTCGCGGACCGAGTTGAGCGCCACGTTCGTTGCAATCCGGAAGAGCCACGTTGTGAACTTTGCGGTCGGAGTATACTGTTTCCGCGCTCGGTAAACGCGCAGAAATACGTCCTGTGCCAGGTCCTCCGCCGTCGCCGTGTCCCGCACCATCCGGTTCAGGAAATTCACCAGCGGCGAGCGATACTTCTGCAGCAAGAAGTCAAAGGACGCTTCGTCCCCTGCCTTCACGTCCAGCATCAATTGGACGTCGGATCGGGCCATAGCCTCCACAGTCTATCTAACACGCGCCCTGCCAGAAAGTTGCGCCGCGCGGGCTTGCCCAAGAGTACAATGCCGGCCTCCCGGCGCGAGCGCGCCGGGCCGCTGCTGTGCCGACAAGGCCTTTAGTTTCTATAGCTTGCTAGATGGTGTGAGGCGACGATGGCACCCTTTGGATTGAACCATGTTAGCGTGGTGATGCTCGGAGTCCGCGATTTAAATCGCGCGGTGAGCTTTTATCGCGATGTCCTGAATCTCGCGCTCAAGACTCAGTTTCCGGGATTCGCGTTCTTCGATGGCGGAGGCGTTACTCTCGCCCTCAGCGAGCCTCTCGCAAAAGCGAAGCCGCAGGGCGCCGGCGCGACCGAAATCGTCTTTTCGGTTCCGGATGTGATGCCGGCCTACCAGGCCCTACTCGCCAAGGGAGTGAAATTCGCGCGAGAGCCCCGGATTGTCGCAGGATCGGACTGGGCGGCGAACTTCGACGACCCCGACGGTCACACCCTCTCGATTCTGGGACCTAACAGGGGGAGTTCCTGACCTGCAGCGTCCTCTTCAGACGTGGAAGACCGCCTTCAGCACCACCAGAATCGCCACGCCGAGGAACACCAGGACCGCCATGCCGACACCGGGCTCACGGTTTACTTCGGGGATCAGGTCCGACGCGGCCACGTAGAGCGTGACGCCCGCTGAGAACGGTAGCGCGTCCGCAACCGCACTCCGCAACACGAACATCAACGCCATGCCCGCCAGTGTCGCGCCTCCCAAGATCGCTGACGATCCGAACGCCGCCATTCGGCTCTGCCCGCTCGCGAGCATTAGCGACGCCACGGTAAAACCCTCCGGAATCTTGTGCAGGAAGATCGCCACGAAAATCACGCCGCCGAGCCAGTTTGAAACCAGCAACCCCGATGCGATCGCCACGCCGTCGAAAAATGTGTGGATCACCAACCCGAGCAGCGCTGCGTAGCTCGCGTGTGCGTGGGAAATTTCCTCGTGGTGCGTCTCTTCGCCAAAGTGAAAATGCGGCGCCACCGTGTGCTCGAAAAAATGGACCAGGAAATATCCCGCCAGCACGAAAATGAAAACCGCGTTCGTCCTATTGAAGAACAGTGACGCCGTGTCGGCATTCAACCTCACTGACTCCGGAATCATCTCGATCATCGCCGTCGCAAGCATGAATCCGGCGCCGAGCGCGATGAAATACTTCAGGTAGCGCCGCGACCACTGCCTCCGCGCGATCAGCAGGCCGCCCAGCAGGTTCGCCCCTGCCGCCACGATCCCCAGCAGCAGCGCCAGCAGAATCCGAGTTGTCTCCTGCGAAGCCATTACGACCTAACCCACAACCGGTTCTTAGGGGGTCGGAGCTTCAGCTCCGACAACAAAGATCGCAGATAAGAGGGGCTTTAGCCCCTGAAGCGCCGAGGCCCGGCTCCGTGTTGTCATTGCGCGCTTGCGGCTACGCGCTGTGCCGGAACAAAATCACGTCGCCATCCTGCACGATGTACTCTTTCCCTTCCAGACGTACCTGTGCCTTCTCGCGCGCCGCCGCAAAGCTGCCCGCCTTCAGCAAGTTTTCCCAGTTCACGACATCCGCTTTGATGAAATTCTTCTCGATGTCGCTGTGGATCGCGCCGGCCGCCTTCTGCGCCGTGATCCCGCGCTCGATCGTCCACGCGCGGCATTCCGGCTCGCCGCACGTGAGGAACGAGATCAATCCGAGCAGCCGGTAGCTCGCCTGGATCAGGCGGTCGCGTCCCGACTCGGCGAGCCCGTACGCCTTCATCATTTCGGCGGCTTCCGCGTCGTCGAGTTCCGCGAGTTCCGCCTCGATCTTCCCGCAGAACGGAACCACGGCCGTTTGCGCCTTGCCGGCGAGTTTTTCGAGCTTGTGTTTCTCCACCACGCGGTGGATCTCCGGCGCTTCCTCGTCGCCCAGATTCAGGACGTAGAGCATCGGCTTGCGCGTCAGGAACATGAAACCGGTGAGCATCTTCTGCTCCTCGGGCTTGAATTCGAGTTCGCGGAGCGGCGTTTCCGCTTCGAGCGCGACCCGGCAACGCGTCAGGAGCTGCAACTCGGCTTCGAGCAACGTCTCTTTCTTTTTCTTCAAATCCTTTTCCAGGCGCTCGATCCGCTTGGCCGCCTGTTCGAGGTCGTTCAGGATCAGCTCGATATCCACGCTCACGATGTCGCGCAGCGCGTCGATGGATCCTGCCTCGTGCGGCACCGCCGGATTCTCAAACAGCCTGACAACGTGCGCCAGCGCGTCCGCCTCGCGCAGCGGCACGAGCGACGCGGAATTCTTTTCGCGATCCTTTTGCAGCCCGCCGATATCCACGTACTCGATCGTCGCGTACGTGGTCTTTTTCGGCTTGAAAACCTCCGCCAGCTTCGCCACGCGCGCATCCGGCACCCGCGCGATTCCCACGTGCGCCTGGTTGGGCGCGCTGCGCGCGTCCACGTGCGTCCGTGTCAATATTCGAAACAGGCTCGTTTTGCCCACCTGAGGCAGCCCGATGATCCCTGTTTGCATAGGCGAGCGATACTAGCACGGCTCCGCACTTGCCTCACGGTTCCGAGGCCATATATCATCTCGTCGCTTGCAAAAGACGGAGGTGGCTCGCATGAAATATCTTTCGCTGGTTCTCGTTCTCGTCGCCGCGCTCACGGCCTTCGCGCAGGACTGGGCGAAGGACACTCTTCAGAAATCGCCGCGCCATCGCGAATGGGTCACCGTGAAGCACGACGGCCGCTCGGTGGAAACATTTGTCGCCTACCCGGAATCGAAAGCCAAGACGCCCGTCGTCGTGGTCATCCATGAGATTTTCGGAATGACCGACTGGGTCCAGGACCTCGCCGACCAGATCGCCGCCGCGGGTTACATTGCCGCAGCGCCCGATCTCCTCTCCGGCATGGGGCCCAACGGCGGCCGCAGCGACACCCTCGAACAGGGCAAAGTAATGGAAGCCGTCAGCCATCTCGATCCCAATCAAGTGACCGCGGACCTCGCGGCGGTCGCCGATTACGCGAAGAAGCTTCCGGCATCGAACGGCAAGCTGTACGTCATCGGTTTCTGCTGGGGCGGCGGCCAGAGTTTTCGCTTTGCCACGAATCGTCCCGATCTTTCCGCCGCATTCGTCTTCTATGGCGGACCTCCGGACAAACAATCCATCGCTCGCATCAACGCCCCGGTCTACGCCTTTTACGCGGGTAATGACGCGCGTGTTGACGCGACCATCCCCGAAGCGACTGAAAACATGAAAGCGGCCGGCAAGACCTACGAGCCGGTCACCTACGACGGCGCCGGGCATGGCTTCATGCGCGCCGGTGAAGCCCCCGATACCAGCGAAGCGAACAGGAAGGCGCGCGCCGATTCCTGGGTGCGCCTGAAAAGCCTACTCTCGAAGAACTGAGAAGTTTTCCGAGATCCCGTGCGATCTCAGCTCGGGCAGGTCGCACCCCTGGTTTCGCACGGGCGATTTGTGCCCACGCGATTCACGCGCTATTCTTTCGGGCGCCCATGAATTCGACGACGAGCAAACTCGCGCTCCCCTTCGATTCCGAGAAGGCGCACGCTCATCTCGCGCAGGCGGATAAGCGCCTCGCCCGGCTGATCACGCGCGTCAACAAATTCGAATTCAAGCTCGACGAGTGCGACAGCGTCTACGAATCGCTCCTGGAAGCCATCACCCATCAGAGCATCGCGGGAAAAGCCGCGCAGGTGATTTTCTCCCGCATCGTGGCGCTCGGTTCGGACGGCCGCTGCCCCACGCCCCAAGAATTGCTCCGCGTCCGCAAGCTCCATCTGCGCAGGGCGGGCCTCTCGGGCGCGAAAGTCGCCTCCGTTCGCGATCTCGCGCAGAAGACGATTGACGGCGTCGTCCCGACGCTCGAACAGGCGGAAAAAATGTCGGATCAGGAGCTGGTTGACCGCCTGATTTCGGTTCGCGGAATCGGCGCGTGGACCGTGGAAATGTTTTTGATTTTCCGTCTCGGCCGCCCGGACGTGCTGCCGATCCACGACTACGGCGTGCAGAAGGGTTTCGCGCTCACCTATGGTAAGAAAGCGATTCCGAAGCCGCGCGAGCTTGCCGAATTCGGCGAACGCTGGCGCCCCTATCGCACCGTCGCCAGTTGGTACCTCTGGCGAGCCGTGCACCTCGCCGGCCCCGCCGCCCGCAAAATCACCAAGCCCAAACCGAAGAAGCCGCGCATCGCCCGCAGGAAACGCGCGGCCAAACGTCCTTCGTAGCGCCGCAGCGCGCCTGCGCCTGCGAATCTCGTAGCGCCGGCATCCCGCCGGCGTCTTTTCCCTGTCTGTGTTATCGTCGCGCCCGCCAGCAACCCCCCTTCGAGACGCCCCGACCGCTCGCTACCTTAGACGACTTTTCCTAATGTATTCAACGACTTGACAGGCTTTCGCCCCGTAGTCCATAATTATTATGTTATCCTCGGAATCTGCTCAGACGCGCCGATTTTCTCTCGTCGCCAGGAACAGCGCCGCCAGACCGATCACCAGCACAGCGCCTTCTAAATCCACCGAAATTCCGTGCAGCGTGTCGAACTCCGCCCGCCGCGGATCGTTCGCGGGCGTCGCCTCCACCGAAACCATCGCGCTTCGCAACTCCGCCATCCGGGGAATCACGATTCGCTGCGACGTGAGCGTCAGCAGCACCATCAAGATCACTCCCAGTGCTGGGGGCTGCGCCAGCGCCCGCACCGATTTCCCCAGCGCCAGCGAAGCAGCCAGGAAAACCACCGCCGCGATCGCGCCCATCCAGTGCAACCCTCCGAGCGTGAATCCAACCAGCGCGCCGGCCTCGTCGCGGTTCGGCAGCACCGCGAACGCCCCGCGCGTCACCACCGCGACGAAATAAATGATCGCGCCCACCCACGTGCCTAATGCTAACACCCGCAGGAATCGCCATGAGTAACTCATCCGGTGGCCCGAGAGAAACGCCGCAAGCCCCAGAGAAAACCCGCGGCGAAGAAGGTCAAAGGAAGCAGTACGGAGGCAGCCGGGTGGACACGCACAATAGTTACAAGGTCCAAGCCGATCTCCTCATTAGGAGCAGGCGGCGGATACGAGGATAGATAATGCAACGTTAGGGGAGTCCCTATCACAGCGACGAGAATAATCCCTCCAACCAAAACGGCGATGCCGACACCCATGCTTCGCAGAATTACTCTGGACATCTCGCACCCTGAGTCCAGCCACTTCTTGAGCACATGGCAGTAAATCACCATTTCGGGCAGCCTAGCAACCGGTGGGAGAATCAGTACGGGGCATGGTGGGCGACCAAGGACTTGAACCTTGGACCTCTCCCGTGTGAGGGGAGCGCTCTAACCACTGAGCTAGTCGCCCTTCGAGCTCGCTTTACGTGGCACAGGCACTCTTGCCTGTGCTCCTGACTCGGGACTCACTTTTTGTAGCAGAAGGTCCAGCGAATTGCAAACCGCGACCACCGCCGCCAGCACCCGCCTCGCCGAGCTGCAGCGCTCGATTGCGCTCGTCGTAAAAGGCAAGGAAGACGTCATCCAGCTCGCGCTCACTACCCTTCTCGCGCGCGGCCACTTGCTCATCGAAGACGTGCCCGGCGTCGGCAAGACGACTCTCGCGCAGGCGCTCGCGCGCTCCTTTCACTGCTCGTTCCAGCGCATCCAGTTCACCTCGGACATGCTGCCCAGCGATGTCATCGGCGTCAGCGTTTACAATCCCGCCGCGCAAGAGTTTGAATTCAAGCCCGGCCCGATCTTCGCCAATATCATCGTCGCCGACGAAATCAACCGCACGACTCCGAAAACGCAGTCCGCCCTGCTCGAAGCCATGAACGAGTCGCAAATCACCGTGGACAATCACACGCATCCGCTGCCGCAGCCCTTCCTGGTCCTCGCGACGCAGAATCCCATCGAGCATCACGGCACGTATCCGCTCCCGGAATCGCAGCTCGACCGTTTTCTGATGCGCATCCGCATGGGCTATCCCGCGCGCGCCAGCGAAAAAGAGATCATCCGCAATCATTCAGGCATCTCGAACGCGGACCGTCTCGCGCCGGTGATGGATGCCGCCGATGTCGTCGCCATGCAGAAAACCGTCTCGCACGTGAAAGTGGAGGAGAGCTTGCTCGATTACGCGCTCGAGATCGTCGAGCGCACGCGCCAGACCGAACAGTTGAGCCTCGGCGTCAGCCCCCGCGGCACGGTGATGCTTCACCGCGCGGCGCAAGCGCGCGCGTTTCTCGAGGGCCGCGACTATTGCTTGCCCGACGATTTCAAGCGGCTCATCGTTCCCGTATTCGCTCATCGCGTCGTGGTCAGCTCGCGCTACGTCTCGACGCAGAAAAAATCCGAGCAGGCCGAGGCGATTCTCCGCGAAATCCTGGAGACGACTCGCGTTCCGCTGTAGCGCCAGCACGGCGTTGGATGTCGTCCCGAACCCGGCGCGTCATTGGCGGACGGCGGTTAGGTGTCATCCCGAACCCGGCCGCGTCGTTGGCGGACGGTGGTGAGGGATCTGCTTCTCTTTAGGAGGGCGGGGTTTTAACCCCGCCGCAAGAACGCAGTGTTTGACGGGCTTTAGCCCCTGAAGCCGGTTCCTCATGTCCCAAGTCGAAAACCCGATCGTCACGCACTGGTGGCAGCGCCGCGACCGTCCCGGCTGGCGCAATTTCGGCATTGCCATGCTGGCGCTCTCGGCGGCTCTCGTCATCGCCCTCTTTTCCTCCGCTGCGGCACTGGAGGGCCGCGTCTGGCTTGCGGGCCTTTCGACGCTCATCTCCCTCGGAATTGCCGGCTGGGTCGCCGTCGCGATCGTTCCGGCGCTTGCGAAACGCACCAGCCTCCGCTGGATCGCCTATCAGGTCGATTACCGTCTGACGCGCGACGGCATCATTTACCTCGCCGCGGTCTCCGTCCTGGTCCTCGCCGCCGTGAACACCGGCAACAACCTTCTCTTCCTGATTCTCGCCTGCATGCTCGCCGGAATTTTGATTTCTGGCGTGCTTTCGCGCATCGTGCTCACCGGCGTCGATCTGAAGTTCGACGTGCCCGAACACATTTTTGCCGAGCAGCCCGTGTTGGCCGAACTCGAATTGCGCAATGAAAAGCAGATGTGGCCGTCGTTTTCCCTGCGCGTCGTCGGCGGCACGAAGAAGAATCCGGCCGAAGTTCTCACGCGGCCCGTTTATTTCCCCTACATTCCGCGGTTGGGCTCGACGCGCCAAAAAGTCGAGCTGCGATTTCCGCGGCGAGGAGTCTACCGCCAGGGCGCCTTCGGCATTCGCACCCGTTTCCCGTTCGGCTTCTTCGAAAAGACGCGCCAGATCGATTCGGATACGCAGCTCACCGTCTATCCCCGCGTCGAGCCGACCGATCAGTTCTACGAGGTCCTTCCGCTGCTCAGCGGCGAAATGGCCAGCTACTTTCGCGGCCGCGGCCACGAACTTCACTCCCTGCGCGACTATCTCGCCACCGACAGCGCCCGCTTCGTGGACTGGAAGGTGACCGCGAAATCGGGCCGCCTTATCGTTCGCGAGTTCGCGCGCGAGGACGAGCGCCGCGTCGCGCTCATCTTCGACCCCTACGTCGGGCCGCCCCGCGCAGATCTCGGCCGGCTTGCCGAGGCCGAGCATGCGGAGCGGTTCGAGCGCGCCGTCTCACTCGCCGCCTGCATCGCCTGGCACTTCCACGAGGTTCACTCCGTCATGCAATTTCGCACCGACCGCTTTTCCACTTCCATGGCTCCCGCCGCCGAAATCATTTACGACTCGCTGCGCGAGCTGGCGTTGCTTCAGCCCGACACTTCGGCGACCGGCGGGACCTTTCTTGACGGCCTCGCGGACGACCACGAGATTTTCAAGATCATCCTGACCTCCCGCCCGCAGCGCTCGATTCCCACCGCCCTCTGGTCCTCCTCGTACTTCCTCTTCATCGACCAGTTGTAACGCGGCGTGGTTTTTCCGATTCGTGCGACAATACCGCCGCCATGCAGGCGCTGCTCGCTCCCCGCTCGCTGAAGATTTTTCAGCATCGCCTGCTCGCGTGGTTTCGCGCGCACCAGCGCAAGCTTCCCTGGCGCGCGAGCCGCGATCCCTATCGCGTCTGGATCGCCGAGGTAATGTTGCAGCAGACGCGCATCGCAGCCGTCGTGCCCTATTACCGCCGCTTCCTGAAAAGATTGCCGGCCGTCGATTCGCTCGCGCGCGCTCGGGAAAGCAAAGTCCTCGAGCTTTGGTCCGGCCTCGGCTACTACAGACGCGCGCGCAACCTCCATCGCGCCGCAAAAGAAATCGTCGCGCGCCACAGTGGAAAATTTCCGCGCGACCCGGAGTCCGCGCTCGCGCTTCCCGGCATCGGCCGCTACACGGCGGCCGCTGTCCTCAGCATCGCGTACGACGTTCCGGTCGCGGTTCTCGACGGCAACGTCGCCCGCGTGCTCGCGCGTCTCGGCGCCATCCGCGGCGATCTGCGCGCGCCGCGCCGATGGCGTCAACTTGAAAAAATTTCCCGGCAACTGCTGGACCGTCGCGCGCCGGGCGACTGGAATCAGGCGCTGATGGAATTGGGCGAGACGATTTGCACGCCGCAAATCCCGCGCTGCGCGTCGTGCCCGGTTTCGCGCTGGTGCCGCGCGCGCGCGCGCAATCTGACGCGCCGGATTCCCGCGCCGCGACGCAAGCGTGCGCCCGTGAACATCCGCATCGCAGCCGCGATTCTTCGCGATCCGCGTGGCCGCACTCTCCTGGTCCGCGATCCCGGCGCGCACGATGGCGCTCTGTTCTCCCGCATGTGGCAGTTCCCTGCTGTCGAAGTCGCGAGCGATCCTGCCGTGGAGCTTGCGGCACACCTGAAAAGCAGTCTCAGGATCGACTCGGCCTCGCTCCGCCTCGAGCCGCTGCCCACCGCGCGCCACGGCGTCACCTTTCGCCGGATCACTCTGCTTCCGTTCCTCGCCTGCGTCCCGCGCTTGCCGAAGCGCTCGCGCACACGCGGGGTTCCGCTCGCAAACCTCCGCCGCCTTCCCGTCTCGAGCGCCACCCACAAGCTCGCCGCAGCGGTCTCTTCAAAGCAGTTCACGAAGTAGCCTGCCGAAGATGTGGGTGATCGTCCTCGACTTCGGGGCGGCTGTCATCGCTCGAAGAGGCAAATAGCGGACCAAGGACGCGAGTTGCGGGGACTTTTCGATTCGGGAAACCACGAGAGGTAGCGCAATAGAAACGGAAGACGCTTGAGGCGCGCGGCCGTCTTCAGCGGAGATCGGGTCTCGGCAAGTTTCCAGCCGAACCGCGCGAAGAACTCCGTGCCCTCCTTGGGAGCGAACTTGAACGGCGCTCCGGCCTCGACCAGCCGCGAACCATACCGGCGCATCAGCATTTTCATCAGCCGCGGCGACATCAAATCTAAAATCCAACGCTCGAAGCTGAGCTCTCGAGCCAGGTCGGCCGCGAGCGACGCAACTTCATTTTCCGGAAGATAAATCAACAAGCCTTCGGTGAGGATCAACGTCCTTTTGCTCTGGCCACCCAATCGATCGAGTGCTTCGCCGCGCGCAGTGGCGTCGGACAAATCCAGCCGGATGCGTTCGAGCGCGCAGACGGGCTTTTCGTTCTCAAGAATCTCGTCTTTGTATTCGAGTATCCCGGGCAGATCAATTTCGACCCACTCAAGTGACGGCGGTAAGCTCATTCGGTACGGTCTGGTATCGAGACCGGCGGCGAGATTCACCACTCTGCTGATTCCCCGGCTGACCTGTTCGTCAATAATGCGGTCGATGTCGCAGGTTCTTGCGACGATGGACCAGTCTGACCCGCCAAACGCCATGGCGCGCGCAATTTGCGCGCCCCGTTCTCCGGCAAGTCTGCGCGCGTAGGGATCGCGAAATGCTGCGTCGGGACGTTCGGTTTCGTCCGCCCGCTGTGCTGCGATCCAGCGCGCAGTGTCTGAGACGTTGCGAATCAGAGGCCCGTCAGCGGTCATGACTCACCATGAAGTCGGCGGTCCCAAAGTTGCCGAGGCCACGACGCACTCCCTTTTCCTTAATCTATACGGCAGGGCGGCTGGAAATATTTCGGCTCCCAGAAGCGCTCGCGCACACGCGGCGCTCCGCTCGCAAATCTTCGCCGCCTTCCTGTCTCGAGCGCCACCCACAAGCTCGCCGCAGCGGCCGCTTCTGCGCCGCTACGTCGCTAGATTTTCGGGAGTCCAGGCGGCTGTCGTGGAAACGCAGCCGGAATCGTCAAACGCGGGTATTCGAGACTAGCCAGCCGCCGATGAAAGCGCCGCGCCGCCCAACTCTTGCGCCTTGGCGCCCCTGATCACGAGCCACAGCATCAGCGCCACCTCCCCGAGCAGCGCCGGGAAGCTTATGTTGGACACCATATTTTCGTATCGCGGCAAAAGCATCCCGGTCAAGCTCATGGCCAAATACGCGAAGCCGTTGATCGCGAGCCACACTCCCAGGAAGCGCGGCAAGAAACGCGATCGGTACACAAGCATCGCCAGCGGAAAGAGCCAGGCGCCCCAGAGAATTTCGGCGGCCGTGTTTTGGTAGTCGCGCAGGCGCAGGAACACGAATGCCAGCGCGTCCTGTTGAGACGCGTTGAATGCGGACAGAAAACCGGCGCCGTGCACGATCATCAGCGCGCCGGCGTCGCTCACCACCCCGACGAAGTCGATTAGTGCCGGCATCACCCCGCCGAGGATCACCACCAACACCGCGAGGTTTCTGTCCACCCGCTCGAACAGCCGGTAAAAGGCCAGCACGAGGAAGATCAGAATGACGCCGCAGGCCAGGTCCGCGACGATCCCTAGCCGGAACAGCAGCTCGTGAGCGGCGATATTGTTCACCGTCGCCACCGCATCCCCATGCACGAAAAGTTTGATGGGAATGTATTCCAGGCGGAGCGGGCCCAGCACGGAAAGCAGCAGGTACCACAGTCCGGCGACTCTCCCTGGGTTGCGGGTGAAATTCATGTTCCCCCCTTGTGACGCCATACGCCGAAGCAGTCAATCTTCCATCGCGCGGACTCCTCCACTTCGAGTGTGCCCGCCCCTGTCCGAAGCGTTGCGAATCAACTGCGCGTTAGGTATCACAGTTCACTGGAAATAAACAGCAGGGACACCGCCGCACCCGCGATCCGATACTTCCGCCTCAATTCTCGCGGTGCGCGCGAGCGGTATTTGTTTCGTCCGCGAGGTCATCCTCGCAGCCGTATTCAGGCCAGCCACAAACTTTGACTCAATGGCGCCGTTAGCCACTTCGCGTCGCGCCCGCCGGAGCCGCCCTGCCGGATGCTAGCATCTTCAAATGGCCTCTGCCGCGCGTCCGGTCGAGCCGCCCGTTCCGGCGGTACAGCGGTATTTTGAAGTGTCGCTCTACCTGCTCGTTTCCACGGGCATGTTGGCGATCGTTTCTACCGGCAAGCTGGACCTCTTTTCGATCCTCGCTCCCTCCGCGGCACTGATCTACAAAGGCGTGAGTCTCCATCGCGGTCGCGGCCCGGAGATCACTCCCCGCACCGCCACCTGGCTCGTGCTCGCCTACTTCCTGTTCTTCCCGTTTGACCTGTGGGTGCTGTCGCGCAGCCTGGCGGAGGGCGCCTCTAACCCGCCGCTTTACGCGGCGCTGCTCTCGGCGATTCACCTTTTGCTCTTCGCCACGCTCGTCCGTCTCTATTCCGCCCGCACGAATCGCGACTACGCGTTCCTCGCGGTCCTGGCCGTCGCCTCCATGCTGGCCTCGGCGATTCTGACGGTCGAGACGAGCTTCCTCGTCGCCCTCGCGATTTTTCTGGTGCTGGCCGTCTCAACGTTCGTGGCCCTCGAAATCCGCCGGAGCGCGACCGGAGCCGTCTCGCCGCCGCTCGAGCCGGGCTCGCCGATGGCGCGGCGCTTGAATCGCGCGCTGGTCCTCACGTCGGCGCTCGTGGCCTTGGGGGTCCTCGTCGCGGGGCTTGCTCTTTTCTTCGTCATTCCGCGCTTCACCACCGGCTACCTCAGCGCCCTAAATCTCCAGCCCGGCCTGTTGACCGGCTTCAGCGACAACGTGATGCTCGGCGAGATCGGCGAAATCAAAAAGAACAGCACCGTGGTGATGCGCATCGCCGTCGACGGCGATCCCTCATCTGCCGCCGACGTTCACTGGCGCGGTATCGTCCTCACGAATTTCGATGGCAAGCGCTGGTTTACTCCCGAACAGGATCAGGTGGCCGTCGCGCCCGACCCCGACGGCCAATATCGCTTCGGCACTCCCGGTTTTCCGCCCGGCGAATTCTTTCGCCTCCGCTACACCGTCTTGATGGAGCCGATCGGCACCTCCGCAATATTTATCGCCCCTCGCGCCGAGTCTCTTCGCGGAGGATTTGGAGAGGATGTCGCCCGCTCCGGTCCCGGCGGGTCCGCCGTTCGCAGCAGCCTGCTGATTGACCGCACCGGCTCGTTCTTCAATCCCTCGCACAGCACCATGAAGTTGCGTTACGAGGGAGCCTCGCGCATGCCCCGGGTCGCGCCCGCCGCCCTCCGCAGGGTTTCACCGGTCTATCCCGACGCCATCCGCGAAACGTATCTTCAATTGCCGCCGCTCGATCCGCGAATCGTGAAACTCGCCGAGGACACCACGGCGCGCGCCAGCAACGAATACGATAAGGCCGTCAGCATCGTGCAGTACCTCGACTCTCACTACGGCTACACTCTCGATCTTTCCGGCCCGCCCGCCGACGATCCCCTCGCCTACTTTCTGTTCGTCCGCCGCGCCGGCCACTGCGAGTATTTTGCCTCGGCCATGACGGTGATGCTCCGTGCCGTGGGCGTCCCTGCGCGCTACGCCACCGGCTTCCTCCCCGGCGAGTACAATGACCTCGGGGGCGATTACATCATCCGGGAAAGCGACGCGCACTCCTGGGTCGAAGTCTATTTCCCCAATTACGGCTGGATAACGTTCGACCCCACGCCGCCGGCGAGTGCGAAACCCGGCGGGATGTTCGCGCGCCTCGGACTCTACTGGGACTGGTTCCAGTTTGCCTGGGGCGAATGGGTGATCAACTACGATTTCACGCACCAGTTGACCCTCGGCCAGAATCTGCAGAGGTCCTCGCGCAGTTGGGCCGACCGCGTTCACGATTCCTACCGCCGCAAGCGGGCGTTGGTGACCCGCCGGCTTCTCCAGCTCGATCGCCGCGTCGAGGGTTCGCGTTATTTCCTGCCGGGCGTGCTCATTTTTCTTCTGGCGCTGCTCTTCACCCTGCGCGGCCGCTCCATGATTCGTTACTTCGTGGCGCGCTGGAGTCTTCGCGCCCGCCGCGGAGGCAATCTCACCGCGTCGCTCGCCTCGCTTGAATACACGGAAATGCTGCGCCTGCTCGAAAAGCGCGGTTGGCGGAAGGACCCCTCTCAAACCGCGCTTGAATTCGTCTCCGCCCTTCCCGCCGTCGATCTTTCCGCGCCCGTCGCGCAATTGACCGAGTTGTACCAGTCGGCCCGCTTCGGCGATCATCCTGCTCGCATCGAGCAGATGTCGTCCCTGCTCCGCTCCATCCGCGACTCCTTGTCGCAGCGCCATAAACGCGTTCGCTCGCGCCATCGGTCGCACCCTCAGGCGTAGGTGTCATCCCGCTTGCCCTGACGCAGGAAGGGAACCCAGCCGCGCTGTTGGCGGACGGTGGTGAGGGATCTGCTTTTTCTTGCGTCAGCGTCAGCGCCTCCGTTCCCGCCATCGGTCGCACCCTCAGGCGTAAGTGTCATCCCGAACCCAGCCGCGTCGTTTGCGGATGGCGGTGAGGGATCTGCTTTCTCTTGCGTCGGGGCCTCCGCTCCCTCAAACTCGCGCGAAGATGAAATGGCGCCTTCAGGTTTTGATCGCGGCGATTCTCGTCGCCGTTTTCGTCGTGTTCCTGTTTCCCGCGATTCCCCAGAACGAGGCGTACCACAACTTCGCCGACGCGCGCGCGATGCTCGGCATTCCGAACTTTCTAAACGTCGTCTCCAACGCGCTGTTCCTTCTCGTGGGTTTGTGGGGGATTGGGTTCGTTCGACGCGCCCGATTCCTCGACTTCCGCGAGAGGTGGCCGTACCTCGTGTTTTTCTTCGGCGTCGCGCTCACGGCTTTTGGCTCGGCCTGGTATCACCTTCGCCCCGACGACGCGACCCTCGTCTGGGACCGCATCCCCATGGCGATCGGGTTTATGGCCCTCGTCGCCGCC
Organism: Candidatus Acidiferrales bacterium; assembly: GCA_035279445.1. GTDB lineage: Bacteria > Acidobacteriota > Terriglobia > Acidiferrales > UBA7541 > Palsa-295. Next base: position 207,480 of record DATEHV010000036.1, read on the forward strand.
ATTGTCGCCGAGCGCATCGGCGTGAGAGCCGGCCTGGGCCTACTCGCTCCTCTCGTCGCCGCCGGCGTCGGCAGCGTGCTTTACTGGGAACTGGCCCAGGCTCGCGGCCACGGCGATCTTCGTCCTTACGCCCTCGCTCAATTCGGCTCCCTGCTCGTCTTGTTCCTGCTCATCCTTCTGTTCCCTCCCCGCTACACGCGAACCTATGACCTGGGAATTGCCCTCGCGCTCTACGCCCTTGCAAAAGTTTTCGAAGCCGCCGACCGTCCGATTTTCTCGCTCGGCGGCATCGTCAGCGGCCATATCTTGAAACACATCGCCGCGGCACTCTCCGCCTACTGGGTTCTCCGCATGCTCCGGCTTCGCGCGCCGGTCGAAACGACAAGCGCCTGACGCGTCCCCCCGGCCCCTGCCCGCCGCCTTCGCCGTGCTAGAATTGAGCGTTTTGCAACTACTCCAGGAACCGCGCTAAGATGCCAAAGGTCGGATTCGTAAGCCTTGGATGCCCGAAAAACCTCGTGGATAGCGAGGTGATGATGGGCACGCTCGCGCGCGCCGGCTACGAAATCACGCCGCGCGCGGGCGACGCGGACGTCCTCGTCGTCAACACCTGCAGCTTCATCGCGCCCGCGCAGCAGGAATCGGTGAACGCGATCCTCGAGATGGCGGAGTACAAGAAATTCGGCCGCGCCCGCAGGCTGATCGTCGCCGGGTGCATGGTCGAGCGCTACCGCAACGAAATCCGCGCACAGATTCCCGAAGTTGACGCCGTGATCGGCACGGGCGAGGTGGAAAAAATCGTCGAGGCCTGCGACGGAAATTTTCCCGACGACGCGGGCGCCGCCGGGCTTCCGACGTATCTTTACCACGACCTCACGCCGCGCGTCCTCGCCACTCCGCGCCACACCGCCTACATCAAAATCAACGAGGGCTGCGACCATCCCTGCACCTTTTGCGTGATTCCGCAGCTGCGCGGCAGATTTCGCAGCCGCCGCTTCGAGTCCGTTGTGCGCGAGGCGGAAAATCTCGCCGCCGCGGGCGTCCGCGAAATCAATCTCATCGGCCAGGACACGACTTTCTACGGCGAAGATCTCGGCCTGCGCGACGGCCTGCCCACGCTGCTCGAGCGCCTCGCGCAAATCGACGCACTCCATTGGATTCGCTTTCTCTACTGCTATCCGAATCGCATCACGCCGAAGCTGCTCGAAACCATCGCCGCGCATCCGCGCCTTGCGAAATATCTCGACATCCCTCTGCAGCACGCCAGCCGCAGCGTCCTCGCGCGAATGAAGCGCGGCTCGCACGCCGGCGCGTTTCTGAAACTATTGGAAAAAATCCGCAAAACGATTCCCGGCGTCTCGATTCGCACGTCGTTCATCGTCGGCTTTCCCGGCGAGACGGAAAAGGACTTTCGCGAGCTTTGCGATTTCGTTCGCGCCGCCGAATTCGATTGGATGGGCGTCTTCTCCTACTCGGATGAAGACGCCGCCAAAAGCTTCGCGCTCGGTGAAAAGGTCGCGGAGCGGACGATTCTGCGCCGCAAGCACGCGCTGATGGCGCTCCAGAAGACGATCTCGCGCCGCAAACTGCGCCGCTGTGTCGGCCAGCGCGTGCAAGTGATGCTGGAAGGACCATCCAAAGACACGGACCTCGTTTGGGAGGCGCGCCTCGAAGGTATGGCCCCCGAAATCGATGGCAAGGTTTACGTCACCGAATTCGAGGGCGTGAACGACGCCGCGGACCTCCCCGCGCCGGGCACGCTCGCGACCCTCGAAGTCACCCAAACGAAAGACTACGACCTCATCGGCCGTGTCGTGGAGTTCTCTGCGCCGACCGGCCCCGCACAGTCGCTGGCTTCATCGCGCGATCTCTTTCCCGTCCTCGCGTGACACTGACGGAAACATTAGACCGACTACGCTCGGTCGCGCTCCGATGGATACTCTCCGGTTGAAGCTGTAGAATTCGGCTATGGCAGCGGTCGTTCAAAACTATTTGGCGGCAACGAACGCCAAGCAGAGGGGCGAATCGGCAAACTTCGAAGCTTTTAGGCTGGCAAACCCAAGCTTTGCGGGAAGGCCGCTGGTGAGCATTCGTTGGGGCGGAGATCCGCCCGATGTGCTCTGCCTTGACGCCGAAGGGAAACGAGTCGGTGTGGAACTGGTGCAATGGGTTAACGGGCAACAGATGGCGGAGTCCAAGGAGCGCTTTAAGCTGGAGGACTCTTATCGAATTGTGATTCGAAGCTCGTATGAACGGCCGCCAAAGAACATCGGGCTGATCTTCATTGATCCGAAAACTCTTCTCACTCCACAACAGGCGGCGACATTTCGTAGTGAATTGTATGGCCTCGTCGGTCGGTTAGACAACGAGTGGCCAAGTCACCCGGAATGGGATGACCCGCAGGGATACTTGTTCACGGACTTTTCGGGCTACCCTTGCCTCGTGCGGCACCTTGAGGGATTGGATGTCTATGCTAGGAGTCGACGCTTCGCCCCGGGGTTCGGCGCTGAATGGATCACATTCCGGGCGCACGGCGGCGCGTACACGCCTGATTGGATGCGCGACGCGCTGCTGAATAATATCCGAAGAAAGGTCGTCAAGTACGCCAAGCGGGAAAACGAGCTGAAATTGCAACAACAACAGCTCAACGAGTTTTGCCTACTCGCATACTATGACGAGGCGGTGCTGCACAACACACCGTATGGCGCTCCGGGGTTCGGATTCTCAGAAATCGGCGCATGGCTGACGCGCGATCTAGCTGTGAATCCACACCCGTTCGACAGGGTCTTTCTATACAGCCCGCTTGAAAGACCGCCTTACATTCAAGTTTGGCCCGCGCGCTGACCCTCATGTAGAATTCGGAAAAGTGTGGAGTCTGGACAGCGAACCTATGAGTTCAACCGTGAGCGTGCGGCCTGTTCCTGTTCCCGAGCCCGATCTGACTCCGGACGAAATGGTGGCGCGCGCCACTGCGCTGCAGCCGCGGCTGCGTGCGGAGCAGGACGAGGCCGAGCGCCGCGGCGTCCACTCCGAAGAAATCCATCGCGAGTTTCAGAAGGCGGGCTTCTACCGTTGTCTCCAGCCGCGACGCTTCGGAGGTTACGAGTTTGATTTCAAGACCTACTACCGGCTGGGTATAGAACTCGCGCGCGGAGACCCGTCGGCGGCGTGGTGCCTCATTGTCGGCGCGGGCCACGCCCTCATGCTCGGCTCGTTTTTCGACGAGCAGGCACAGGCGGACGGATTCGGCCCCACAGGCGATTTTTCCGCGCCCTCCGTGGCCGCACCGTCCGGCACCGCGACTCCCATCGAGGGCGGCTGGCTCGTGAAAGGCAAGTGGGGCTACGCCTCCGGCGCCCCGTACGCAACGCATTTCATGCCCAGCGTCTTAATCCTGGAGAACCCGGAACAGCCTCGCGCCGGAATCGCGCTCGTCCCGCGCGCGCAATGGAAGATGCTCGACGATTGGGGCGCGATTCTCGGCATGCGCGGCAGCGGCTCGAACTCGATCGCGATCGAAGGCGCGCGCGTGCCGAAACATCATGTCGTTCCGTTGGACATGCTCAATATCGACGTGTCCCGCGGAACTCTCGGCTCTCACCTGCACAACAACGCGATGTATGCCGGCCGCTGCCTCTCGTTTTTCCACGCCGAGCTTGTCTCCATCATGGTCGGACTCGGCTATGCCGCCATCGACGAGTACGAGCAAATCATTCGCACCAAGAACACCCTCTATCCGCCCATCAAGCCGAGGTACTTGAATCACGACTATCAGCGCTACCTCGGGCTTGCGCTCGGATTGATGAACGCCGCCAAGCGGCTCGTATTGAATGCGGGTGATGTGTACATGGATTACTGCCGCAGGGGATTCGAGGGTGGCGAGCCTTTCACCATGGAAGAGGACCTCGAGCTTCTCGCGAGCCTGGAACACGGCGGACGTCTCGTCTGGGAAGCCGTCGAGATGATGTTTCGCACGTCGAGCTCGAGCGCCGCGAAAGACGGCGAACGCATGCAGCGCTACTATCGCGATGCCTCGATCTACCGCGGCCATCTTTCCGCGCAGTACGACATGCTCGCGCGGCGCCTCGGGCTTCTCCACCTTGGCCTCAACCACGGCATCTCCACCATCGACCGCGGCGCGATTCCGCCTTCAAGCCATCCGAAAAAATAGTCAGCTCCCTCCATAACCCGGAATCATGCCCACCCGATGGCGCGGCATCGCGCCCAGCCTGCCCCGCTCCGCGCCTTCGAATCCGATCTTCGCAGCGCCGGCATCCTGCCGGCGATTTTTCCCCAAGCTCCGCGAGCTAAAGAAAGCCACCAGGCTCGCGGGCGGACGACGAGGGATCTGCTTCTCGCAAGGTCCAGGCGACACAACAGGTTCCTCGCCGCCTACGCGAATCGGGGCTCCTCGAAATGACATCCGCGTGCGGAGGGCGCTGCGGCGCAATCCATGCCTCTTTGCGGTATGCTCTTCGCATGAAGCGCAATTGCCCGATCTGCAAGAAGGCTACCGACTCTGCGACGCACGCGGACTTTCCGTTTTGCAGTGGGCGCTGCCGCCTGCTCGACTTGGGCAACTGGGCAAGCGAGAAGTACGTGATCAGCCAACCGGCATTCGATGAATCCATGTTCGAGGACCTCGAACGCGATGTGAAGCATTCCGACGCAGGCGACGACGAATGAACGCCGGCGCGGGCTCAGCTTCGTCCGAATCTTCCGCGCAGCCCGCGCACGCTCCCGCCGCGGCGCGCAAGCCCCGCTTCGCTATCTTCATCGCCACCGCCGCCGGCCTCGGCAACATTCCGATCGCTCCAGGCACTTTTGGTTCTCTCGGTGGCCTTTTGCTCGCCGTGCTTCCATTTTGGGCGTTCATAGCAGCTCCTTCGTTAGTCGGTTGGTTTGGCGATTGGGACTATTCTGCTGACCCCGTACTGCTTGTCCAGACTGTGCTCACGGTAGCGACGGCCGCAATCGGCGTCTGGGTTTCCACTCGCGCAGCGCACTTCTGGCAGCGGAAGGACCCGCAACGCGTCGTGATTGATGAAGTCTCCGGCCAGCACTTGACGCTCCTCCTCGGCTGTGGCACGCCTTTATGGTGGAAGCCGCTCTCAAATGATTGGGGGAATTCCCCACTTGGCCTCATTTCGTTTCACTCGCCGCTCAACTGGAAATATTTGTTGCTGGGTCTTATACTTTTTCGCGTATTCGACATCTGGAAACCGTTCCCGGTGCGGCAGGCCGAATCGCTCCCGGGCGGCTGGGGGATCATGGCGGACGACTGGGTCGCCGCAGTTTACGCGGCGATCGGTCTGTGGATCGCCCGCGCGGCGGGCCTGTAGGAGGCTGGCGGAAGATGCCCGAAATGGAAGAGCGGGGTTTCAGCCCCGCCGTCGTCTTTATGCTTTGGGGGTTGAGCCCCTGAAGCATCGGTTCTGACTTCTTCCGCAAGCAGTTGGGTATTGCTTTCGACTCTCAATTCTAAGCTGTCGACTCTCGACAGCCCTTGAAAATGGCCGGGACACCAAAAATCGAAAGTGTCAAACCGGGCGCGGCCTTGCCGGGCGGCGAAATCTCCATTCGCGGCAGCGGTTTCGGTCCGCGCAACCACACGCGGCCCCACGTCCAGTTCGGCAGCTCCGAAGGGAACGTAATGTTGGCGGCCGAGAACCAGTTGATCGCCGCCGTCCCCGAGGGAGCCACGGGCGGCGCTCTGCGCGTCCTGATGGGCACGATTGAGAGCGCGCCCTTCCCGATCGCGCTCGGGACGCAGGTTGCCGACAATCTACATCCGGTCGGCAATCCCGCGGTGGATTCCGACGGCAATGTGTACGTCACCTTCAGCGGCCAGCGCGGCCAGAAGGTTCCCGTCTCGCTCTACAAGATCACCTCGAACCACGTCGTAAAACCCTACATCACCGAGCTGATGAACCCGACCGGCCTCGCCATTGACCGCGACGGCTTCCTCTTCGTTTCCTGCCGCAACGACGGCACGATTCATCGCGTATCGCCCGACGGCCGCGCGATGCAGTGGATCGAAGGCATGGGCATCGCCACGGGGCTTGCGTTCGATAAGGCCGGGAGCCTGTACGTCGGCGATCGCAGCGGCACGATTTTCAAGATCGGCCCCGACCGCGAAATCTTCGTCTTCGCCACGCTCGAACCGTCTCTCTCCGCGTACCATCTCGCGTTCAGCCCTTCGGGCGAGCTTTTCGTCACCGGGCCGACGACCTCGAGCTTCGAGCGCGTGTATCGGATTTCTCCCGCCGGCCAGGTAAGCGACTTTTTCCGCGGCCTGGGACGCCCGCAGGGACTTGCGTTCGATCGCCGCGGAAATCTCTACGTCGCTGCGTCGCTCGGCGGAAAGCGCGGCATTGTGCGCCTCACGCCGCAGGCCGAGCCGGAACTGGTTCTCGGCGGCAGCAACATCGTCGGCCTCGCTCTGCTTCCCACGCATCGCGCCATGATCACCACCAACAACGCCCTCTTCTCCCTCGATTGGGACGTCGAGGGCCTTCCCTTGAACGGGTAGCCACTTCCGCGGCGGGCGATGGTTTTGTAGCGGCGGCCTTCAGGCCGGCGGGTTTGAACTTCGCCACCCCAGATTGACGCGCACCGCGCCATGATCACCACCAACGAGGCCCTCTTCTCCCTCGATTGGGACGTCGAGGGCCTTCCCTTGAACGGGTAGCCACTTCCGCGGCGGGCGATGGTTTCGTAGCGGCGGCCTTCAGGCCGGCGGGTTTGAACTTCGCCGCCCCAGCTTGACGCGCACCGCGCCATGATCACCACCAACGACGCCCTCTTCTCCCTCGATTGGGACGTCGAGGGCCTTCCCTTGAACGGGTAGCCACTTCCGCGGCGGGCGATGGTTTTGTAGCGGCGGCCTTCAGGCCGGCGGTTTTGAACTTCGCCGCCCCAGATTGACGCGCATCGCGCGCAGCACGGCGCGGGGATGCATGAAGGCCCCAACTCCGATCCTCCGGCTCCCGAACGCCTCGAAGTGTCGCGCGGTCACCGGATCCCGCACCGCCGCCGAAAAGAAGAGCCGCTCCAGCGTGTTGAATTTCTTCCGCACCGAGAAGTCGCAAATCAGGAACTGGTGCCCCGCGAGCGCCCTGCGGTGGGCCTTGCGATAGCGCTCTAGCGCCCCGTCCAGACGCGCCGGATCACCATCCTTCAGCGCCTCCGCCGTATGGTCCACCAGCCACTCCGCGGACTGAAAAGCCCAGCCGCACCCGACGCCCCACAAGGGATCGCTCGCCAGCGCGGCGTCTCCGATTAGTGCCAGTCCCGGCTTAGCCGCGCGCCGCGACGTATTCGCAGGACCGGACATGCTGAAGAACGTGGATATCTGTTTCGCGCGAGTCAACTCGGGCGCATCCGGAAGAGCGCCGAAGGTGCGGTAGAAACTGCCTTCGAGGTCGTTCTTGAAATCCGCGAGCCGGTCCTTGTACGGCATGCACGCCATCAGGGTGATTCCGTCGTCATTTGGAAACGCGTACGCGGTGTCGGGCTCCAGTAGCCACACTTGTGAGATCTTTCCCGAACGAAGCGATAGGTCGCGGAAATAGGCGAAGTAAGCGAGCCGGTCGTTGGGCTTTGTTGACTGCGGCAGCCGCGAAAGCGTGCCGATCACCGAGTGCCTGCCATCGGCGCCCACCACCAGCCGCGCGCGGAGTTCGCGGCTCGCTCCTCCGCTTGCTTCCAGTCGGACTCCGGTGACGCGGCCGCCTTCTTCCAAAAGCGCGCGCGCCGCCTCTCCGGGGAAATATTGAACGCCCGGCGCGTTCAGCGCCATTCCGCGCAGAAGCGGATCCAGCTTCTGCCGGCGGATGTTGTAGCCCCACGGCCGCGGATTTTCTGGACTGTCGGGAGGACGAATCCAGCCCCAGCGCGTCCAGAATTCGGCGCCGTTGCGAACTCCTCCGGCGCGCTCGATCGGGCCGGCCAAACCGAGGCGTTCGATCGTGGGAGTGGCGCTCGATTGAATGTAGTGCGTGCAGACCCTCTTGTAAGCATCGCGATCGGAATTCCGCTCGATCAGCGCCACGCGCAGTCCGTGCCGCGAATAAAAGATGGCCGCCGCGGCGCCGGCGAGGCTTGCGCCGACGATTGCGACGTCATGGGGTCTGTCGCTCGAGCCCACTGGAGCCTCCCGTTGCGATTTTGGCCTGCCCGGGCGATGAGGCCGCGCGATTTTGCTTGACCGAGAACATTCGTGTCAACTCTCTCCCTCGTTCCCTCGTCCGTCTCCCTTGCGCTGCTTTGCCTTCATCGAGTAAAACTCCTAAAGCATGAAAGCGGAAATTATCGCGGTCGGTTCGGAACTCCTCACCCCCTACCGCCTGGACACGAACTCGCTCCATCTCACCTCCGAGCTGAATTTGCTCGGCGTCCGCGTGATCCACAAAGCCGTCGTCGGCGATACGCCCGACGAGATGCGCTCCTCCTTCCGTCACGCCCTCGACCGCGCCGACGTCGTCGTCTCTTCCGGGGGGCTTGGCCCGACCGACGACGACCGCACGCGGGAAACCGTGGCCGAGTTGCTGGGCCGAAAGCTCTACCGCGACGAAGAAATTTTTCGCCAAATCCAGGAGAGATTCCGCCGATTCGGCCGCGCCATGCCGGGAATCAACGCGCGCCAGGCAACGGTGATCGAGGGTGCCACGGTCCTGCCGAATCCGCGCGGGACCGCGCCGGGACTCTGGCTCGAAGCGCAGGATCACGTCGTGGTCCTGCTTCCCGGCGTGCCTTACGAGCTGCGCGCTATTTTCGAGGCCGAAGTGAAGCCTCGCCTCGAAAAGCTCCGCATCAAGGAGCGCCTCTTCACCCGCGATCTTCGCATCAGCGGCCTCTTCGAATCCGACGTCGAACAGCGGGTCTCGCCCCTCTACGCGGCCTATCCTGAGACGGAAACGACCATTCTCGCCACGCCCGGCGGCATCGAGCTTCATCCGAGCATCTGGTCGAGCGATGCGGTGAAGGCCGAGGCCGTGCTCGGCGAAATGGTGGACCGCATGGCCCTCGCCCTCGGTGAAAATGTCTTTTCCACGTCGGGGGAGACGCTCGAGGAAATCGTCGGCCGCCTGTTGATGGAAAATCGCGCCACGATTGCCGTCGCCGAAAGCTGCACGGGCGGTTTGCTCGCCGAGCGCCTCACAAGGCTGCCGGGCAGTTCCGCCTATTTCATGGGTGGCGTCGTCTGCTACAGCAACGAGCTGAAATCGTCTCTTGTGGGCGTGCCCGCCGAACTGATCGAATCGAAGGGAGCCGTCAGCGCGGAGGTTGCTCTGGCCCTCGCCGACGGCATTCGCAAGCGGAGCGGCGCCACCCTCGGCGTCGGAGTCACGGGGATTGCCGGCCCGGGCGGCGCCACGCCCGAAAAGCCGGTGGGCCTCGTGCACATCGCAATCGCCGACGAACGCGGGCCGCGCGAAAACACGATCCGCCTGCCCGGCGATCGCGAGCGCATCCGCCAGTTCTCCACGCAAAGGGCCTTGGACCTGGTGCGGCGATACTTTCTGTTTCCGCCGCACGCCCGGGCCTAGCCGTGCGGCTCTTTGTCGCGCTCGATCTGCCGGACGCCGTGCGCGGGGCGCTCGGCGAACTCATCGCGCAACTCAAGCTGCGGTGCCGTGCGGCGCGATGGGCGCGCCCGGAAGGAATGCACGTGACTCTGAAATTCATCGGCCACGCGATCGACCGGACGGAGGTCGAAAAACTTGATTCCGCCCGCGCCGCCCTCGCCTCCGTGCGCGCCGGCAACCCCGTGGATCTTCATTTTCGCGGAGTGGGATTTTTCCCCGATGCGCGCCGCCCCCGCGTGCTCTGGTGCGGGGTGCAAGCCTCTGAAAATCTCGCTCCGCTCGCGGCCGATATCGAGCGCGCCCTCGAGCCGCTCGGCATTCCGCCCGAAGGTCGCGCTTTCGTGCCGCACCTGACCCTCGCTCGATTGAAATCGCCGGAAGGCGCGGCGCAGCTCGTCCGCCTGGCCTCCGCGTTTTCAACGCGGGATTTCGGCTCGGCGAGCGAGCGGGAATTCCACCTGTTTGAAAGCCTTTTAAAACCTTCGGGCGCCGAGTACAAGAAGATCGAAACCTATCGCTTCGTGAAGGACGCCGCGTGACTCCCTACTGGCTGGTCGCCGTCGCGTATCTGCTGGGCTCCATTCCGTTCGGCCTGCTCATCGTGAAGGCGCGAGGCGGGCCTGACCTGCGCTCGACCGGCAGCGGCAATATCGGCGCCGCCAACGTGGCGCGCAACGTCGGCATGTTACCGGGCGTCCTGACGCTCCTGCTCGACGCCGGAAAGGGCTATCTCGCCGTTTGGCTCGTCGAGCACTTCGTCCGGGGCAATATCCGCTGGATGATGGCTGCGGCCGTCGCGGCCGTGATCGGCCACGTGTTCCCCGCTTGGCTGGGTTTTCGGGGCGGCAAGGGAGTCGCGACCGGCCTCGGTGTCTTCCTGCCGATCTGCCCCGAGGCCGTAGCCGCCGCCGTGATCGTCTGGCTGATCATGGTTGGATTCTGGCGCTATTCGTCGCTCGGCTCGATTGTCGCTGCGGCCGCCATGCCAGTGCTTGTTTACCTGTTTTATGCGCCGGGGCACGCTCCGTCCCTTTACGTAAGCCTCGGCACAATTTTGATTTCGCTTCTCATCATCGCCAAGCACAGCTCCAATATCGCTCGGCTAATTGCCGGCACCGAAACTCGCATCGGCCCGCGCGGCCGATAGAATCCATGTCATCAATGGTTCCCGTCAGGGCACGCCTTCAGCACTGCCGAAAAGCCGTTGCGAATCCGGGGTTTCACCCTCTTAACTTAACTGGCCACAACGGATGCTTACCCTTTCATGAGATGGGCCCTCGTGCGGTATCGTCGGCTGCGGAAAAATGGAGCGTTTTTGGGTGTCGTAGCTTTAGGGTCTGCGTGAGAAATCGAGAATCCTTGTAGGTCGCGGCTTCAGCCGCGACATAAGTTCCCCATAAGCCCACCGGCTTTAGCCGCTGAAGTTTCGCCTTTGCAGTTGCCGCGGAGACTCTATAGCTCCGCCGCACGAATCGTCTCTTGATCGGGCGTTCCAACCCCTGCAGCACTGCCTCTGAATTCTCCCGGGAGCTTACAACCGCCATCCGTCGCATCATTGTCGTTCTGCCGCATCCGCGTTAAGTGCTACTGACGGTGTGGCTTATACGGCAACCCTAGTACCATAGTCCCGTTGTGCCGCCTGCCCGCGATTCGATAGCATTTCCGAGCGGGATTCCGATGCCCATCCGAGCCCTCAAGAACTTTACGACGCGACGGCTGCGCATCCTCTGGGTCGTTCTGGGGGCGCTGCTGCTCGTCAGCGCGACGCCGCTGTGGCTCTATCATCGCCAGGCGCTGCGGCTGAGCGAGGAAAAGCTGCAGGATACCGAGCGCGTCCAGCAGAGCGAAATCACTCGCTCGCTCGCCAGCGAGACACTGCAATTCGAGCAAAGCCTCCGCCAGCAGCTTCTTAGCCAGAGGGAGACGCTCGCTCTCACCGGCTGGATTCAGGATGTGGACGATCCCAGCCATGCGCCGCAACTCTCCCGGCTCCTCCAGGATTACGTCGAAAACGATCCGAATATTCTTTACGTGACGGCCGTAAACAAGCAGGCCAAGGGCCCCTCGGCGGGGAGCGTCAGCGCGGACCGCGATCCGTTCGTGGAAGCGGCCTGGAAGCGCGCCTTCACCTCCAGCATTCAGGGCTTCGATTCCATCAGCGAACCCTTCGCCCTCGGGCGCGGCAATCGCCCCGCGCTGGTCATGTCCGTGCCCCTGTTGGCGGACGGCCAGTTTGCGGGAATGTTGAGCGCCGTCGTTTCGCTCGATCGCCTGGGTGCCCGGCTGCGCGACGCGAGCGTCCGCGACCGCACGGTCTTCATCGTTGACGGCCACGGCCAGATCGTCGCCTACCCGAACACGCGCGACATCGTTCCGGGCCGCGACATCACCGACACTTCGCCGCTCGCCAAGCAGGTCACCGAGCTTCCGCAGGAGCTGCGCGCCACCCAGACCACGAATTTCCTCGTGCCCGCCAGCGACGGCCGCCACAACGTCGAAATGATCGGCACGTACAGCACGATTCCGGAATTGCGCTGGGCCGTGATCGCGCAGCGCAGCCTCGACGACGCGCGCATTGACGCGGGCGTGAAAGAACTCACTGCTGAGGCGCTCCGCTTCGTCGTGGGCGTCACCTTTGTCGCCCTGATTCTCGGATATTTCTTCGCCGTAGGTATCACCCGGCCCATTCGCGGACTTGTCGAATCCACGCGCGCAATCAGCCGCGCTGAATTTCACGAACGCGTGGTCGTGAGCGGCGCCGCCGAAATCGGCGAGCTCGCCGAAACCTTCAACAACATGGCCGGCGATATCGAGGAGTACGTCGAGCGGCTCAAGCAGGCGGCTTCGGAGAATCGCGAGCTGTTTTTGGGCTCCATCCGCATGCTCGCCGCCGCCATCGACGAAAAGGATCCCTATACGCGCGGCCACTCCGGCCGCGTGGCCAAATATTCCATGATTCTCGGCGACGGCCTGGGATTGAACGCCGAGGACCTCGACCGCCTGCGCATCTCCGCGCTCCTGCACGACGTCGGCAAGATCGGCGTAGACGACCGCGTGCTGAAAAAGCCCGGCAAGCTCACCGACGAGGAATTCGAGCTGATGAAACAGCACACCGTCAAAGGCGCCAACATCATGCGCCCCGTCGCGCAATTGAAGGACGTGCTTCCGGGCATCGAGCTGCACCACGAGCGCATGGACGGCGGCGGCTATCCCTACGGCCTGCACGCCGCGGAGATCCCCTTGATGGCGCGCATCATCGCCGTCGCGGACACGCTCGACGCCATCACCACCAACCGCCCCTATCAATCCGCTATGGATCTCGATTACGCCATCGAGCGCATCCGCTCGCTCGCCGTTACCCGGTTCGACCCGAAAGTCGTCGCCGCCCTCGAAGCGGCCGTCAACGCCGGACGCCTCCGCCTCTCCGCCACGCTCGTCGAAGTCTGACGATGCGGCAAGCATCGTCCGTCCCGACCGCAGGCTAGGGTCCCTTCCCTTTTCGCCCGGCGCTCCCGACCTCGCCGGCTCTCGCGCCACAATCCCTCCACGCTCCGAAAGAAGCGCGCGCATAATTGCGCATGGCGATGAGCAGAAAGTCCCCGAAGAGTGTCGATGATTACGTGGCCCGGTATCCGCGCAGCGTGCAGCGGCTTTTGCGGCAGCTGCGGCTCGCGATAAGGAACGCCGCGCCCGGTGCGAACGAAATCATCAGTTACGGAATTCCCTCATTTGCGTTGAACGGCATTCTCGTTTGGTTCGCGGCATTCCGGAATCACATCGGATTTTACCCGCGCGCTGCGGCGGTCGCCGCGTTTAGGAAGGAGCTGTCGCGGTACAAAACAGCGAAAGGGTCGGTGCAATTCCCGTTGGACAAGCCACTCCCGCTCGCTTTGGTGCGTCGGATCGTGAAGTTTCGCGTGAAGGAGAATTTAGCTAAGAGGAAGAAAAACTAGCCGCAACTAGTGTCCTGAGTCAGTAGTTCGTCGCGCGGTTCTCAGGAGGCCGGGGCTTCAGCCCCGGCGTGGCTCATCTCAAATCAGCGGGCTTTAGCCCCTAAAGTCCGATTGGAGTATGCGACGATTCTGCAACTCGCCACACGAGCGGCACGCACCGCCAGCCGCCTCTCATCTGCCATTCCGAGGACGAGCGGCCCGATTCCCGCGCCTTGATTCTCCCCTCGCGCGGAAACCGGCCGGCGCGCAACGCCGCACCGCTGCGCAGCCCCACCCGCAGCAAGTACATGTTCTGGTAGCGCCATGGACTGGCAATTCGAGTCACAGTCGCCGCAATCCCGCATTCCCTCAGCAATCCCCGAGCGCGGGCGAGTCCTCCCTCAGCGCAAAGCCGCTCGTGCCCGCCTTCATCATCAGCGCGGCAAAATTCAAAATGCGCGTGGCCGCATCCTGCGCGCGCAAGCCCCGAGCGTGAATGTTCGAGATCAAGTTCCGGTTGGCGTCGGAGTGGCCCGCGCGCGGGCGATACGCCATGTACGCCGAAAGGCTTTCAGCGGTTGCCAGGCCCGGGCGTTCGCCGATCAGCAACACCGCGACGCGCGGTTTCAGCAGTTCGCCGATTTCATTCAGAATTCCCACCCGGCAGTAGCGAATCGCGAATGTCCGGCCAATCGTCCATCCGCGGGATTTCGCTCCTTCCAGCAGCAGCGGCAAAAGCGGCGGCACCTGCGCCGCAACGGCCGGCACGGACAGGCCGTCGCCAATGGCGATTTGAAGATCGTTGTCCCGCGAGCACCGGGATTCGATCTCCGCCGGGGCGGCGTCTTCAAAATGCCGTCCGAGGTCGGGCCGCAGCAAATACTGGTCCTTCGACGTCGCTCGCGTGCCTGCCTCGAAAATCTCCCATCTCTGCACAAACGCGGCGCCGAGCGTCGATTCGATATCGAATTCCTCCCGGACCGCGTCGCGCGCGGCGGCGTGAGCCTCGCGCAACTCCATCTGCGTGCTCGTGCGATACGCCGCTCCTGCCCGGCCGGCCAGGATCCGCGCCGGCGTGCGCGCCCGAATCTTTCGCACGATTTCAGGCAGGTCCCCCGCTGCCAGCGTTAAGTCGGAGTTATCGCTTGCCACGTTCTGCTCCCCGTACGCGGCCTGTCATCGAGCCTGCCCTGAACCTGCCGAAGGGAACCCCGCCGCGTTTTCTGCGGACAGAAAGGGCTCTCAGGTCGACGGCTAGTCGAGCCTGGGAGATCAGCCGAGGGATCTGCTTCATCACAGATCAACCAGCGACGATTCCAGCCGAGCCATGAGTTGCCTTCTCGCCGGCGCATCGAGCATTGCCGGCTCCGCGCCGCGGTAGATTCCCGAGGCTTCGAGCCACGCCAGAAATTCAGGCGCGGGCCTCAGCTGGAACAGCCGCCGCACGGCGAGCGCATCGTGGTAGCTCGTGGACTGATAGTTCAGCATCACGTCATCGGCGCACGGCACGCCCATGAAGTAGTTGCAGCCCGCCGCGCCCAGAAGCAGCAGCAGATTGTCGGCGGAGTTTTGATCGGCCGCGGCATGGTTCGTGTAGCAGACGTCGCAGCCCATCGGCAGACCCAGAAGCTTGCCCATGAAATGGTCTTCCAGGCCCGCGCGAATAATCTGGCGCTCGTCGCAGAGATATTCGGGTCCGATGAAGCCGACCACGCTGTTCACGATAAACGGATCGAACACTCGCGCGACCCCATAGGCGCGCGCTTCGAGCGTCAGTTGATCTACTCCGTGGTGAGCCTCGGCCGATAGCGCGCTTCCCTGCCCCGTCTCGAAATACATTGCCTGCGTACCTTTCCATGTCACGTCGCGCCCCCGATGGTGTTCGAGCACCCGCTCGCGGCCTTCGCGCAACGTCGCGAGCGAAATGCCGAAGCTGCGATTCGCCGCTTCTGTTCCCGCCACCGACTGGAAAAGCAGATCGACCGGCGCGCCGCGCTCCATCGCCGCAAGCTGCGCGCTGATGTGCCCGAGGCAGCAGGTCTGCGTCGGCACGTTGTAGGTTTCGACGAGCCGATCGAGCGCGCGCAGGATTGTCACGACCGTTTCGACGGAATCCGACGCCGGATTTACTCCGATCACGGCGTCGCCGCATCCGTATAGCAGCCCTTCGAACGCGGCGAGCAGAATCCCGCCCACGTCATCCACCGGATGGTTCGGTTGGACGCGAATCCCGAGCACGCCGCGCTCGCCCATCGTGTTGCGGCACCGCGTCACGTTCCGGATTTTCGCCGCAGCCAGCACGAGATCTTTGTTGCTCATGATTTTCGCCAGCGCCGCCGCAATTTCGGGAATGATCGCGCGCTGGATTCGCTTCAGTTCCGTTTCGCCCGTCGCGTCGTCGAGGATGTGCTCGCGAAATTCGCCGACGGTCATGCTCTTGATGGGCTGGAAAGCCTGCTGGTCGAACGTGTCGAGTATTAGCCGGCTGACTTCGTCTTTGTCCGGATCGATCAGCGGCTGCGCGACGATTTCCGCAAGGGTCAAGTCCGCGAGCCGGCGCTTCGCCGCCACTCGTTCGCGCTCCGACCGCGCCGCGATTCCCGCCAACTGGTCGCCGGACTTCTCCTCATTCGCCTTGGCGAACACCTCGCGGAGATCAGAGAACACGTATCGTGCGTTCGTCAAAGTTACACCGCCCGCCAGAACCTAGCCTGCCCATGAAAAGTAGCATCAACAGCAAGCCAATGAAAGTTTGGAACCGAGGGCGCAACCGCAATTGACTATACTGGCCGAAGTGCTGACCTGGCTTACGTACGTCGCCTTTTTTGCTCAGATTTCAAGCGGCCCTCCGGCCCCCGATCCATTGACACGATTGCGCGCGAAGGTAAATGTTGAGGCCGTCGCCACGGAGGTTCCGGCGGAGCTTGCCGGGGAATATGCGAATCCATCCAGGGAGCTGTTGAGAACGCTGGGCGGGACTCTCTCCGGGGAACGTCTCTATCTCTTTCCTGACAACACGTTCCTCTATTGCGAATGGTCGGACATTTCTCCGCTGTCTATAACGGACAAGGGAACCTGGACTGTCAGAAACGCCGTTCTCAAATTGAATTCGGACCCTGACGTGACTTGGAAAACCGATGACGAGCGCAGATATTTAGTCGTGCGCCGGACGTCACACGCCAGGGAGATACTGTTGGTCGGAATCGACCGCAGTCTTAGCTCTTTCGAGGAGGGCGCGCGCGGAGATCCTGACGCGCTGCTGGTGGTCCTGGCAATGGAAAGAGACGAATCATTCAGAGTTGCGAAAGCGAAAAAGGTAAAGGCCGAGCTAATGAAGGACCTTTGGCGACCTGATCCGCCTCCATAGAAATGAACTTGACCATCCGGATCCCGCGGCAGTAGGCCCCAACGCATACGGCTCTCTCTGTTAGAATGGATTTCTTCGCGGCGGCCCAAAGAAATCCATGATCTCTCTCTTCGGAAAACCGGAGCCTTCGCTTCTCGACCGGCTGAAGCAGTCGGTCGGAAAAACGCGTACCGAGCTTGCCGCTCGCGTCGAGCAGTTGATGACCGGCAACCGGCCCGTCGACCCCGAGACGCTGAAACAGCTCGAATCCGCGTTGCTGAGCGCGGACATCGGCGTGCGCACAACCAAGGAAGTGCTCGCGGCGCTGCGCGTGCAGGTGAACGAGAACAAAATCAACGACGCAACCGAACTCAAGCAGGAATTGAAACGGCAGATTTTGAAAATCCTCGCCGCCCCCGCGGCAAGTCCCGATGGGCAGCCGGCGCCAGCGCCGCGCGTCCTCTTCGTGGTCGGCGTCAACGGCACCGGCAAAACCACCACGATCGGCAAGCTCGCGAATCGCCTAAAAAAAGAGGGCGCGAGCGTCGTGCTCTGCGCCGCGGACACCTTTCGCGCCGCCGCGATCGAGCAATTGGAAATCTGGGCGCGCCGCGCCGGAGTCGAAATCGTCAAGCAGAAATCCGGCGCCGATCCCTCCGCGGTAATTTTCGACGCGCTTTCCGCGGCACAAACCCGCGCCGCCGACGTCGTGATCGTCGATACCGCCGGCCGACTGCATACGAAATCCAACTTGATGGCCGAGCTGGAAAAGATGAAGCGCACCGCTTCGAAAATCGTCTCCGGCGCGCCCCACGACGTGCTGCTGGTCCTCGACGCGACCACCGGTCAGAATGGCCTGAACCAAGCGCGCGAATTCTGGAGCCACGCGGGCGTCACTGGAATCGTGCTCACGAAACTCGACGGCACGGCGAAGGGCGGCATCGTCGTCGCCATCGCCCGCGAGCTGAATCTGCCCATTCGCTTCGTCGGCATCGGCGAGCAGGTGGACGATCTCGTGCCCTTTGACGCGCAAACCTATGTCAACTCGCTCTTCGATTAGCGCGCGCGGCTTGGCTCGTCATTCTGAGCGGAGCGTGCCGGCATCTTCCTCGCGGAGATCGGCGCCGCCCATCTCCGCGTCGGGACGCGCAGTCGAAGAATCTCTCTTCTGCTTCGCCGAGATGCGGACCTAACGATGGCAATAGACCCGAAATCGCCATCCGATGACGCTGCATTCATGCAGCGCGCCCTCGTGCTCGCCGCGCGCGGCGTCGCCCTCGCTCACCCGAACCCCATCGTTGGAGCGGTTCTCGTCAAGAATGGCCGCGTTGTCGGCGAAGGTTTTCACGTTTACGAAAAACGCGCCCATGCCGAAATCGTCGCGCTCAGACAAGCCGGCGCGAAAGCCCGTGGCGCGACCCTCTATGTCACGCTCGAGCCGTGCTGCACTACCGGCCGCACCGGACCGTGCACGGAAGCCATCATCGCCGCCGGCGTCAAGCGCGTTGTCGCCGCGATGCGCGATCCAAATCCTGCCGTCGAGGGCCGCGGCCTTGCGCAACTTCGCCGCGCGGGCGTCCGCGTCGCGGCCGGACTTTTCGAAGCGGACGCGCGGAAACTCAACGAGGGCTTCGCGAAATGGATCCGCACGCGTCTCCCGTTCGTCACCTTGAAAACGGCTCTCACGCTTGACGGCCGAATCGCCGCGCGCTCCGGAAGCGCCACGCGGATCACCAGCGCGAACTCCCACGAAGCGGTTCAGCGCCTGCGCCACCAGTCCGACGCGTTGCTCACCGGAATCGGCACCGTTCTCGCTGACGATCCGCGCCTCACCGACCGCACCGGCATGCCGCGCACGCGCCGGCTGCTGCGCGTTGTCGTAGATTCGCGGCTGCGCCTGCCTCTGAAATCGCGCCTGGTAAAATCAGCCGACGGCGATCTTCTTGTTTTTACGACGCAATCGCCGGAATCGCCGAAGGCTCGCGCGCTCGCAAAAGCAGGCGTAGAAAGTGTCCGCACGCGGCCGCGCAATCGCCGCGGCCACGTCTGTTTGGATTCGGTGATGGCCGAGCTGGGCCGCCGCGAGATTCTGAATGTCTTGCTCGAAGCCGGCGCCGAGCTCAATGGCGCCGCCCTCGAAGCGGGAATTGTGGACAAGATGATTCTCTTCTATGCTCCCAAGATCATGGGAACGGAGGGTGTGCCGGTGGCGCGCACCTCATCGGGGCGGTTTCCGCGGTTGCCCGCGCTCACGAATCTCGCCGTCGATCGCTGCGGCCCCGACTTCGTCGTCGAAGGATATTTGCAAAATGTTTACGGGAATCACCGAACACGTCGCAAAAATTGACGCGCTCGACCGCCGCGAAGCCGGCGCCCGCCTGCGCGTCAATCTCGCCGGCGCGCGCGGAATCGCCGCCGAGATGAAGCTGGGCGACAGCATTTCGGTCAACGGATGCTGCCTGACTGTCTCCGAATTGGGCTCGGAATATTTTTGCGCCGCTCTCTCCGGTGAAACTCTGCAGCGCACGTCGCTCGGCGAAAAAATACCCGGCAGCCTCCTGAATCTCGAGCGGCCTCTCGCCGCCAACGCGCGCCTCGGCGGCCATTTCGTTCAAGGCCACGTGGACGGCGTCGGCCACGTGACGCGCCTTGTCCCCGAAGGCGAAAGCTGGTGGCTTTCCGTACGCGTGCCGGAGGACTTGCGCCGTTACGTCGCCGAAAAAGGCTCGATGGCGATTGACGGCATCAGCCTCACCGTCGCCCGCTGGCAGCAGGGCGTCGCCGATTTCGCGATCATTCCTTTCACCCACGCGCACACGAACGTCCGCGCCATGGCCCCCGGCGACGCCGTAAATCTGGAATGTGACATCCTCGCAAAATACATGGAAAGCCTGCTCGATGCGCGCGCGACGCCCGCTAAAACGCGCCTCACCGTCCGCCAATTGATCGAAGAAGGATTTTAGAAGTCATCTGACTCTGTTGACATCCTCTCTGGCCCATCTCACACACCGTGTCATCCCGAGCGGAGTCCCGCGCGCCTTTGCATTTCCTGCGGGTTTCGCAGGTGCGGGACGGAGTTCGAGGGATCTGCTTTTGCTTTTCTCTTGGTTCCCGGATCACAGCCGTGTCAATGGAGTGAGGATGCCCACGGAGCCAACTCACCTCACAATTGGTTTTTGCCAGGGCACGGCTTCAGCCGTGCCGAAAAAGCGCAGGGAATCACTGGTTTTAACCCCTCAGGTCCGCAGAGTCCGCAATGCCCGTGTTTGTAAGACTGGCTCTAGTTCACAGCCGAAAGCGCCGCTTCCCGCCGTTTTGCGCGCGCACCGCGGTAATAGAGCACCAGCCCCAGCGCGATTCCGCAGAACGTTCCTCCGACCAGCTTCGCTTCAAAAATCCATTTATGGACCGATTCGCCCGGCGGAATGAACGACAGCGCAATCGCGGCGAGCACAATCCCCAGCGCCAGCGACGCCGCCACCCACACTCCTAACTTTCCTCCCGGAATCAGCACCGCGTCCTTGTTCTTCGCGCGGTCCGCACCGTACGCCAGCTTGATCACCGCCGCGTAGATGTACGCGAACGGTATGAAATACAGAATGTTCGTGGCGCTCACCAGAATGTAGTAAGCGCTGTTCGCCGTCTCGTTGATCTGCGTCACCAGCAGGATT
This sequence comes from Candidatus Acidiferrales bacterium, assembly GCA_035279445.1. Lineage (GTDB taxonomy): Bacteria > Acidobacteriota > Terriglobia > Acidiferrales > UBA7541 > Palsa-295. The sequence continues at coordinate 228,019 of DATEHV010000036.1, forward strand.
ACGCAGGAAATTCCCGCCTGCACTAGCATCGCCACCCACGGCGTCTTCCATCGCGGATGAATCTTTCCGAAGGCCGCCGGCATATACCGGTCGATTCCGACCACAAACGGAATGCGCGCCACTCCCGCCACCGTGGCGCCCACGCCTCCGGCATTTCCAAACACCACCAGAATCGCGGCGATGATTCCGAAAAAGCCGATGCCCAGCATCGTCGAACCCGAAGTCAGCGCCTGAAACACGCCGCTCTTCGGATCCACCACGCCTGCTGGCAGAATCGCCAGCAGAGCCATCGTCCCCGCGATGTAAATCAGCACGATCGAGATTCCCGAGCCCAGAATCGCCCGCGGAAACGCCCGCCGCGGATCGCGAATCTCCTCGCTCATCGACGACGCGAGTTCGAGCCCTCCGAACGCGAACGCAATCTGCGGCCAGAAATTCAGCGTGTCCCAGTTCCACCTCGGCAAAATGTTCGACCACGTGAAGTGCGTCACCGATCCGTGGGTGTGCCACAGGTACACGGCCATGCCGATCAGCATCAGCAGCGGAACGTACGTCCCCAGTCCGCCCGCGTTTTGCAGCCATTTGCCGATGCCGACGCCCACGATGTTCAGCGCGACCGCGGCGAAAAGCAGCAGGAACGCGCCGGTCAGCAGGAACGGCCGGTCTTGCGCCAGGTACGCCGCGCCGCTGCCGCCCACGTAGGCGCACATCGCCACGCTCGCCGTCAGCAGCGCGGGAAAATAGAAGAACGTATAGACCCAGTAAGTCCATCCGGCCACGAAGCCGTGAAATTCGCCGAACGCCTTCTTCGTCCAGACGTAGAGTCCGCCTTCTTCCGGAAAGCGCGTCGAGAGTTCCGCCAGAATAAACGTCGTAGGCAGGAAAAAGAGCGTCGCGGCCAGCGCCCACAGGCTGATCGAGGATGTGCCGTTGTGCGCCGCCACGGCGATCCATCGCGGGCCGAGCACCGAGGCGACGTTAAAGAGCAGCAGATCCCATGGCCCGATGGCCCGGCGAAGCTGCGTCTTGGGATCCGATGCCTTGAGTTCGCTCACGCGGTCGCGTCCAGCGCCGGAATCATCTCATCCTGCATCAGAAAATTTCGAAGAAACGGATCGCGCGAGGCTTCCAGTTCCTGCCACGTGCCGAAGAACGCGACGCCCCCCTCGCTCAGAAAAATCACGCGGTCGGCGAGTTTCTTCGCAAGATGCGTGTCGTGCGTGACCACGATCGAGGTTTTTTTCAGCGAATTCTTCAGTTTCACGATCAGATCGCTGATGTGCGCCGCCATCAGGGGATCCACCATCGTCGTCGGCTCGTCGTAGAGGATGGCATCAGGGCTTTCCGCCAGAGCCCGCGCGATCGCCACGGCGCGCTTTGTGCCCGTGCTCAAGTCCGCGGGCAAGCGGTCCGCGTACTCGGTCACCTCGAGCATCGCCAGCAATTCCTCCACGCGCTGGTCGACCCGGTCGTCGGAATCGTGGCCGCCCCGGCCCAGCAGCGGAAACGCAACGTTCTCCGCCACGGTCAGCGAATCGAAAAGCGCGCCCGACTGAAAAACCATCGTCACCCGCCGCCGGATCTCCGAAAACTGTTTCTCGCTCCAGCCGGTCACATCCTGCCCGGCCACCACGATTCGGCCGGCGTCCGGCTCCAGAAAACCGAGCAGCAGTTTCAGGGAAACCGATTTCCCCACGCCGCTGCGGCCCATGATGACTCCCGTCTCGCCCTGATCCACGAAAAAGCTGACGTTCTTCAGCACCGCGTTGTCGTCGAACGATTTCGAAATATTTTGAAATTCGAGGTAGTGGCCGCTCATCTTTCGGCGCTGCTCCGTGTTTCGCGGAACCTCTTCCGGGCCTCTTCGTAATCCTCGGGCGAGTTCATATTCTTGAACAGGAGGCCTTCGGAATCAAAGGCTTTCCATTCGGCCGGTTCGATGACTTCGACGGCCACGTTTTCCAGAGCGTCTGTGATTTTTCTCGTCCCTTGGGCGAGCGCCGAGCGAATCGCCGGCGCCGCGCGTTCGTGGTAAATCGCGGAGAGCGGTTCCGCGCCGCGCACATTCATGGGAAGCACGGCGTCGGCGCGCGACGCGAGCGCTCGCGCGACCTCGTACGCGAGCCACTCCCGGGTGAGGTAGGGCAGATCGCACGCCACCACGAGGCTCCACGGCGCCGCCGACGCGCCCAGCGCCGTCGCGATCCCGCCGAGCGGGCCCGCGCCCGGCCAGCCGTCGTTGATCGCGCGCAGTCCCAGCGGCGCGAATAATTCCGCGTTCCCGATCACCGTCGCTGGACCCGCCACGGATTCCACCAGCCGGGCCGTCCGCACCACCAGCGGCGCACCTCCCAGCTCGAGCAGCGCCTTGTCCTGTCCCATGCGCGAGCTTTCGCCGCCCGCCAGTACAAACCCCGCGATCTGCCGCTCCACACTCATCGGTGCATCTGATTTTCTGCGTAACCCGGCAACCTTGCTTTGCGTCGCGCCGCCCATCTGCGACGTTGTCATCCCGAGCCCAGCCGCGTCGTTCGCGGATGGTGGCGAGGGATCTGCTGTTCTATGGCCTCAGCCTTTTCCCGGCCTCTGAATTCCCAGCTCGCGCAGCTTTTCCTGCAAGCTCTGCCGATGAAGCCCGATCTCGGCCGCCGCCCGCGAAACATTCCACCGATGTTCTTCGAGCTTGCGTTTGAGGTAGGCAATCTCGAATTTCCGTTTCGCCTCCCGGAAATCGGCTTCGCTCATGAACGCGTCCCCCGCTCCATCTCTCCGCGCGCCCACCGCACTCGCATTGTCGCGGACCTCCTCCGGCAGGTCTGCCGCCGCGATCTCTGTCGCCTTGCTCAGCACCAGCGCGCGTTCGAGAGCGTTGCGCAACTCGCGGACGTTTCCCGGCCAATCGTAGCGCCGCAGCCGCTCCATCGCGTCGCGGCTCAGCCGCGCTTGATGGCCATGCCGCGATCCCAGTTGCGCGAGAAACGACTCGGCCAGCAACGCAAGATCCTCCTTGTGGGCGCGCAGCGGCGGAAGCTCGAGCGTGAGCACTCGCAGGCGATAGTACAAATCTTCGCGGAAGCGTCCCGCCTCAATTTCGGCGGCGAGGTCGCGGTGCGTCGCGCTCACCACCCGCACGTCCACTTCGATCGAGTGTGATCCGCCGAGCCGCTCGATTTTCCGGCCCTCCAGCGCGCGCAGCACCTTGGCCTGCGTGACCGCGTTCATGTCCCCGATTTCATCGAGAAACAGCGTTCCGCTCGACGCGAGCTCGAATTTTCCTTTGCGCTGTTGTGCCGCCCCCGTGAATGCGCCGCGCTCGTAGCCAAACAGTTCCGACTCGATCAGGTTTTCAGGCAGCGCCGCGCAATTCACCGCCACGAACGGTTTCTCCGCCCGCGGCGACCTCGCGTGAATTTCCTGCGCGAGCAGGTCTTTGCCCGTTCCGCTCTCGCCCAGGATCAAGACTGTGGCGTCGGTCGGCGCCACGCGCTCCGCCATCTCGAAAACGCGCCGCATCGCCGGCGCCCCGCCCAGCATTCTTCCGAACTGCCCTTCGGCCACGAGTTCCCTGCGAAGCCGCGCGTTCTCCGCGCCGAGCTCGGAAAGCCGCAGCAGGTTTGCGACGCGCCTGCGCAGCTCCTCGATGTCAAAGCCCTTCACGATGTAATCGGCCGCGCCGCTTTGCAGCGCCTCAACCGCCGTACGCGCCGTATCCAGCGCGGAGACAACCAGCACCGGCGTCTCGTCCCCCGCTTCGCGCAGCGCGCGCAAAAACGCCAGGCCGCCTTCTTCCGGCATGATGAGGTCGAGCAAGATCAAGTCGGGATGTTCGCGCGAAATCGCTTCGCGCGCGGCACTCGCCGAGCCCGCCTCGATCACGCGGCACGCGCCTTCGAGCGCCCGCCGCGTCCCGTACCGTGCCGCCGCCTCGTCATCCACGATCAGAATGCTCCGCATATTCTCCCAACTCCACTTAGCAAGGTTCCGTCATCCTGAGCGAAGTCCCGCGCCGCCGCCTCGTCATCCACGATCAGATTGCTCCGCATATCCTCCCAACTCCACTTAGCATGGATCCGTCATCCTGAGCGAAGTCCCGCGCCCTCCTTCTTTCCCGCGTTCTTCGCGGGCGCGGGACACAGTCGAAGGATCTCTCTTCACGTTCCAATCGTTTTATCAGCTTCCCACGCCAACTCATGTGATCCCGAATCCGTTCGCGCCGTTCGCGAACGTGTGAGGGATCTGCTTCTCCGAAACTTCACGAAAGCGCAGATCTCTCGTCGCCGGCCACCACCGGCAGCCTCACCCGAAACCGCGTTCCCTTCCCTCCCGCGATCGGGCTTTCGCACGACATCGTTCCGCCCATCTCGTCCACCCGCCGCGCCACGATCGCTAGCCCCAGCCCTGTTCCCGTCGCCTTGGTCGTGAAGAACGGCTGAAAAATCTTCGCGCGCACTTCGGGCGTGATGCCGGGACCGTCGTCCTCAACCCCAATCTCCAGGTGATCGACCGCTCGCGCGAGTTCGACCCGCACCCGCCCGCCATTCGGCTGCGCTTCGATCGCGTTCACCACGAGATTCGACAGCACCTCGCCGAGCGCTTCCTCCGAAGCCAGCACGGAGACTTCTTCCGCCGGGCCATGGAAATCAAGGATTACCTGCCGGCGCTCGGCATCATGCCGGAACAGCTCCGCGGTTTGCTTCGCCAGCGCGACCGCACCAATGCGCTGACCGTTGACCGACGGCTTCGCAAAATGGAGGAGCTGCGTGAGCTTCGTGTTCATCCGGTCGATTTCACCGAGAACGAGCGCGGAATCGTGCCGCACGCCCGCCGGCAGGTCCGGCTTTTCCAGCTGCACCTGCAGGACCGTCTTCATCGAGCTGAGCGGATTCCGCAGATTGTGCGACACGCTGGCCGCCATCTGCCCCAGCAGCGCGAGCCGCTCCCGCCCGGCGAGTTCGCGCTCGAGCCGCAGTTTTTCTTCGATCAGGCGAGCGAGATCGACCATCGCTGGCAGTTGCTCGGCCAGGAATTCGAGCGCCGCTGTCGTCTCGCCGGTCAGGTACGATCCGCTCGAGGCCGCCTCGAGCATTCCGATTTCTTTGCGGCCTCTCCGCAGCGGCACTTGCACCACATGCCCCAGGCCGCCCGGAGACTCAAGCGCCTTTTGCGTGGCCGCCCGCGGCAGCGAGATGCACACGGCCGCAAGCCCGAACTCCTCGCGAATTCGTTGCTCCGCCCGCGCCATCAGCCGCGCGACCTCTCCGTGCCGCGCTTCGTCCTGCAGCTCGGCCGCCAGGCGCTGCCACGAATCCATGCGCTCGCGAAACGTGCGGTGGAGCGCGGGGCCGATTACGCGCTCCATCGGCTCGAATAGAAAGATCAGCACGAACAGCAGAACGCTCGCCGTCGCCTCGGGCGGAAAAACGGGCGCCAGCCATCCGCTGATTCGATGCACGAGCGCAAGGTAGAGCAGCGCGAGCAGTGTCGCCGACAGCGCGTACACCATGTTCCGTTGCGCGCCGTATTCTAGAAAATTGCGTCGCAACGAGTAGCGAACGAGCACGGCCCCCGGCAGCACGCCGGCGATCTCGATCCCCTCGATGGAGCGTCCAAAGACCCAGCTCAGAACGATGATCAAACTCGAAATGAACAGCCACCAGAATGGCCCGCGCTCGGTTCGCTCCCGCGCCGTTATCGCAATTCGCGTTTGCAGGAGCGCCGCGGCCATCGCCGACGCCACAATGAGTGCCGGCTCGCGAACAAAAAAATCGAGAATTCCAAGAAGCCCCCAACCCAGATGTGAACGAGCAGTGTTTACCGAAATCCCGAGCATCGTGATCGGCAGCAAATAGATCGCATACGCAATTGCCATCGCCCACGCAGGTACGAACGCTGCGCGCACTTGCCGGACGTATTCCATGTGCGTCTGAATGACGAGCGGAAAAACAAACGCCACGCCGAGCGCGATCAGCAGCTTGTAAAGAATCTGCGTCGCCGCTGGCGCCGTGCCGTACTGAATTTCTGCGTTGATCTGGAGCAGCCCGCCCGCGTAAAGGAGAAACAGCGCGAGCACCAGCAGGAAAAGCAGCCGCTCAAACAGTCGCGGCCGACGATGCCCGAGAATGAGAGCGATCAAAAATAGGTAGACGAGCGTCCCAACCGTAAGGGCAATCAATCGAGCGTAGAAGAGGAAGGCCACCTAGCGCCTCGGCTTTGCAGATAGTAGCCTCACCCGTATTTCAATCGCAATGCCCAACTGTCGGAAATACCGGACAGCTCCTATCCTATTCACTTTATGCTATTTACACCGATCGGACCTAACGGGTACGCCGTTTCGGAATGCCTGATTAGTCCTTGACTGTCAATCGATCCATGCTATATTAGCACTCGCCTGAGAGGAGTGCTAACCGCGCTTCTCATCGGGCTACACCCAGCAAACCAGCCCGGTTCGCCGCCACGAATTTTTTCGGGAACTGGGACTATCGGAGGAACAGCAAAAATGGCAGTCAACATCACGCCGCTCCACGACCGAGTGCTCGTGCGGCGGCTGGAAGAGAAAGAAACCGTGAAGGGCGGAATCATCATCCCCGACACGGCCAAGGAAAAGCCGCAGGAAGGTGAAGTCATCGCCGTAGGCGCCGGCAAACTGAACGAGAAGGGCGACCGCATCCCGCTCGATGTCAAAGCGGGTGACCGCATCCTCTTCGGAAAATATTCCGGAAACGATATCAAGATCGACGACGAGGAATACATGATCCTGAAAGAAGACGAAATCCTCGCGAAGATCGGCGGCGCGGCCAAGGCGGCCGGCGGCAGAAAGTAACTCCCCCGAGCGTCCTCCGGGAGAACCGGCGGGCCACGGCGGGAAAAGCTCCGGGCGCGAAAGCCGCCGCGGATAACAATTCCACAGAACTGAAAGAGGAGACAGAGATATGGCAAAGCAAATCGTAACTGGTGAGAATTCGCGCCAGGCGATTCTGCGCGGCGTCAACATACTCGCGGACGCCGTGAAGATTACGCTCGGCCCGAAGGGGCGCAACGCGGTGATCGAAAAGAAGTTCGGCGCGCCGATCATCACCAAGGACGGCGTCACCGTAGCGAAGGAAATCGAGCTGCAGGACCCGCTCGAGAATATGGGCGCGCAGATGGTGCGTGAAGTCGCTTCCAAGACGTCGGACGTGGCGGGCGACGGCACCACCACGGCGACCGTGCTGGCGCAGGCCATCTTCCGCGAAGGCGTGAAGACGGTGGCTGCCGGCGCAAGCCCCACGGCGCTCAAGCGCGGCATCGAAAGGGCCGTCGAAATCGCCGTCGGCGAAATCACCAAATTCCACAAGGACGTCAAGGGCGACATGATCGCGCAAGTCGGCACGATCAGCGCCAATAACGACAAGCAAATCGGCTCGATCATCGCCGAGGCCATGAAGAAGGTCGGCAAGGACGGCGTCATCACCGTCGAGGAATCCAAGACGATGGAGACAACGCTGGAAGTGGTCGAAGGAATGCAGTTCGACCGCGGCTACCTCTCGCCCTACTTCGTCACCGACCCCGAGCGGATGGAGTGCGCCATCGAAGACGTCCGCATCCTGATCCACGAAAAGAAGATCAGCTCGATGAAGGACCTGCTTCCCCTGCTCGAGCAGATCGCCAAGATGGGCAAGCCGCTGCTGATCATCGCCGAGGACGTCGAGGGCGAAGCCCTCGCAACTCTCGTGGTGAACAAGCTCCGCGGCACCTTGCAGTGCGCCGCCGTCAAGGCTCCCGGCTTCGGCGACCGCCGCAAGGCCATGCTCGAGGACATCGCCACTCTCACCGGCGGCAAGGCCATCACCGAAGACCTCGGCATCAAGCTCGAGAACGTGAAGGTCGAGGACCTCGGCCGCGCCAAGAAGATCACCATCGACAAGGACAACACCACGATCGTCGAAGGCGGCGGCAAAGCCAGCGAGATCGAGGGCCGCGTAAAGCAGATCCGGACGCAGGTCGAGGACACCACCTCGGACTACGACAAGGAAAAGCTGCAGGAGCGGCTCGCCAAACTCGTCGGCGGCGTGGCGGTCATCAAGGTGGGCGCGGCAACCGAGACCGAGCTGAAGGAAAAGAAGGCTCGCGTCGAGGACGCCATGCACGCCACACGCGCGGCGGTCGAGGAAGGCATCGTTCCCGGCGGCGGCGTGGCTCTGGTTCGCTGCATCGCGGCTCTCGAAAAGCTCAAGCTTCAGGATGACGAGGCCATCGGCGTCAACATCGTGAAGCGCGCCCTCGAAGAGCCGATGCGTCAGATCGCTCTCAACGCCGGGGAAGAAGGCGCTGTGATCGTCGGCCGCATCCGCGAATCCAAGGACGACAACTTCGGCTTCAACGCCGATACCGCCGAGTATGGCGACCTGGTCAAGGCAGGCGTCATCGACCCGGCCAAGGTCACTCGCCTCGCTCTGCAGAACGCCGCTTCGATCGCCGGCCTGATGCTCACCACCGAAGCCCTGGTGGCGGACATCAAGGAAGACGAAAAGAAGGGTGCTGCGGGCGGTGGTATGCCTGGCGGTGGTGGCGGCATGGGCGGGATGTACTAAGAAGGCGGAGGCTAGAAGTTAGAGGTTAGAAGTCGAGCAGAAACAAAGGGCGTCGCGGCGCAGTCTGCCGCGGCGCCCTTCGTTCTTGTACCAGTGTTGCGCGGGAACGTGATGAGAGGGGTTGAGACTTCCCCGCCCTCCCGCTTCACGAGAACCCTTGGACTACACTCAGAGCAAGCGGGGTACCCGCCGTGCGTTCGCGGACGCCAGCGTATTCAAGAGCTGCCTCAGGAGAGTTCCGAGTGGGTATCGTTAATCCGTTCGGCGAGCTTACGGAAAAATCGGGTTGCCGAGAGGAGCGACGGTTCAAGGTATGCAAGCAAGAGTTCCCCCAAGATCTCGGGGCGATGAAGAGGCGAGCTCTTGCTCGCGTGGGCACGCAGGTACCAAGAGAGGCAATGCACGAAGTCGTGCCCACGGATGAAGAGGCGCGGATCTCCTTCCATTCGCGACCTTATTTCTTCCAGAGCTCGGAGGAAACCATCCTTGTGCTTCAACAGCCCATTCTTGTTGAGGTAGCGCTCGATGAAGCCATTCTGATCAAATTCGACAGAGTTCTCGGTGAGCGTGCAACTATCAGAGAACGACGGTAACCACTCCAGGCCCAGCCCAAGCAAAATATTGGTCGCACGGATCGCGAACAACTGCTGCAAGAGAGAGTGAAGCTCTGCGAGGACCACGTTGCCGTTCTTCCCAAGAGTAGGGGCTATCGCCTGCAGTAGCGGGTCGATGGCTTCGGCATTGAAGGCGTACATCTCCAAGCATGAGTGGTCGATAAACAGCAAGAAGGGACACCGATATTCCCTCCCGAGGACGAGGTCGTAATCGCGATCGGCGACGCACGTGGCCGCCCGCGATCCCGCGGCAAGTTCCGCTTGGAAACGAAATGCAAGGTATATGACACGTCCCCTCACGTTGTCGGGCTGCCCCGATGCGATCACGGAATCCGCTGGAATGTGGACGGACGAAATCTCATAGACGGTCACATCCCGACGACCGATCGAACGCAGGAACCTCGTTATGACGCCGGCGTCGGATTTGCCTTCGACGAAGATTTCTCGAACGGTCGGTTCCAGACGATACCGCACGACTAGCTCTTCAGGCTTTTTCAGTACCGCCGCGTGGAGGCTCACTCTGGAACTTGCGTTGCCAACTGAAGCACGTTGTGTTGGTGCTGCGTCAGCAATTCTATCGAATGCGTTGCGAGAATGAATTGCGTGCGCGTGTTTTTCGTGCAATCGAGAAGCGCATCGACGAGCTTCCGCTGCCACTTCACGTTCAAAGAGAGCTCCGGTTCGTCGATTATGAATATGCTAGCTTCCTCACCGACAGCAAGGATGTTGCAAAAGAGGAGTAGAAGCTGTTTCTCGCCTGAAGATAGCACGTTGGGTGGCAGCAATTCCCCGTTTTGGGATGTGACAAGGAATCCCTCTCTCAAGTGGAAAGAAACCGTCTTACCTCTGTAGAAAGCATTTAGGGTACCTATGAAAGTGCTGATCTTGTCGTGCAATGACTCCAAGGCGTCAAGACGGAGCTTAAAACCATCGATGAATGGTCTCAGGATTTGTTCGAGAACCTCGGCTTGATCCTGTGCCCTTGTAGAATGCAGCGTTCCAAGGAAGTCATCGGCTCGCAGTTCGCTGCTCAGGCCAAAGCGAGCGAATGAAACGCTGCGCTCCGCTTGACGTTTCAAGTCGTCGACCAGCTCTGTCAGACTTGGCGCGCCTCGGACAGTGCCGCGATGGAACGGGCTCACGATCCTTTTCGTAATGTCGGCGTATAGCGTGTTGGCGTTAATCTCGCCGGCCCCGGAACCTGCAATCGCCTGCCTTCGAATCCCTTCGACCGCTCGCTGGATTGCCTGTTCCAGGTAGTTGGGGGCGCGCCTGGACGAGATAACATTGCCGCCGGCAACGAAGTACCGACGAGGCGTGTCGCCCTCATCAGATTCGCCGGAAGGGGCCATATCCGTAACGATCTTCCGCTCGTCCGACAGCAGGTGAAGCCTTAGACCGAGGGATGCTAACGCAGGCAGGAAACGGGGACCTGCCTGGTCGGTCTTCGCCTGTTTCGCTTTGAAATCCGCATCGAACTCGAAACTTCGAGAGATTTTCTCGCGGGAAGAGCGGTGCAGGCTCATGTCGAAATTGCCGACAAGGGCTGCAGTGGGCCGTTCAGCGGAAACGGTCGTACCATCTCCGAGTGTCACGGAGAATCGTGCGAATGGAACTCTTGCGAGCTCGCCTCGATGGCCACGATTCGCAGCGGGCGAAAGGAGATGAAAGATACAGTTCAGTATTGTCGTCTTGCCTGACCCATTGTCGCCATACAGGATTAGGAGCTTTGAAAGATCAACTCCGCCGCTCTGAAGATTGTAAGTGAATTGCCCGAAGAGGCGATCTACCTCGATCCGCGAGATCGAGAGCGGATTAGGGGTTTCGTCTCCCAATTGTGTGACTCCTCGACCCCTCACCGTGAAGCATGGCATGAAGGTTCTAGGCCTGCAGCCAATGAGCCGAGCAATAGTAATCTCAAATCCAAACGATTCCTAGGCCATTTCACAGAGTTTCGTCTACGCAGTTTACTGGCAGATTAGTAAAGAGAGTGGGTCGACGGGCTTCGCCTGTCAGGAAGGGGTCCGACTCCTTGGAAGACCCGCGGGCGGCCCTCCTCCGGCGGGCAAGTCCCGCTTCACCAGTTTCACTCGGATCAGGGCCGGCCCGCCTGCCACGTTCGGTCGCTGAGGCGGCCTCAGTGCAAGAAGGCCGGCGCTACGAAGGCAGGTCAGAATCGGGAGAGGACCCGCCCTCGCGTGCCGCGAGGATGGGGCACCCGGAAAATCGGGAAGGGGCGTGCCGGGCTGAAGAACTCGGCGCTACGTTGAAATCTTAAAGACCCCAGAAAACCAAAACCGCCGGCTGGAAGCCGGCGCTACGAAGGCAAGTCAGAATCGGGAGAAGACCCACCCTCGCGCGCCGCGAGGATGGGGCACACGGAAAATCGGGAAGGGGCGTGCCGGGCTGAAGAACCCGGCGCTACGTTGAAATCTTAAAGACCATTGAAAAATCAAAACCGCCGGCGGGAAGCCGGCGCTACGAAAGCAAACCCAAGGCCGAACAACAACCCGCCCGCCTGAAGGCGGCCGCTACGAAGGCAAATCAGAATTGGGAGAAGACCCACCCTCGCGTGCCGCGAGGATGGGGCACACGGAAAATCGGGAAGGGGCGTGCCGGGCTGAAGAACCCGGCGCTACGTTGAAATCTTGAAGACCCCGGAAAACCAAAACCGCCGGCGGGAAGCCGGCGATACGAAGGCAAATCCAACAACAAATGCACCCGCCTGAAGGCCGCCGCTACGAGGGCGAGGCACTTCGCGCAGGTCGGGATGATGACAATCCTGGCCGAAAAATCCGAGCACGGGCACCCTCGCAGGCTCGGGACAAGAGAGCGGCTGTGCCACGAGGGCAAGACCAAATTTAGAGCCGCAACGGCGTCATGGTCCATGCGCACTTAAGCAGGCTTTACGGGCGCGGGACCTTCACACGCCGCCGCGTTTGTGTAGGATTTCGAGAGATGGCGAACAGGGTGATGAAAAAGCGAAATCTTGCTTCAGGGGCTGGGGCCCGTCCACGGCCCGGGCTTAAGGCGGGACTGAAGCCCCGCCGTTCCTTGGGAGGGTTTCGGCAGATGACGCGCAGAATGACACAAAAAGAGAAGACGCAGCGGGCCTTCGGGGCGTACCTCGACCTCGTCGATACGGCGGATTGGATCCGGCGGGAGCTCGTAGGGCCGCTCGACGCGTTTGGGCTGACGATGAACGAATTCCGGCTGCTCGCGATGCTCTACCGGGACGGGCCGATGAGCGTCGGGGACGCTGCCGAAAAGCGCGGGTGCAGCCGGCAGAACATGCACGTCATGATCGCGCGGATGGAGGGATGGGGATGGGTCCGGCGAAAGATCATGGCTTATGCACCGGCCGAGATCAAGGACAGCCGTTTGCCGAAGGCCAACCGAGGCAAGCCGCGAGTGGGGCCGCGGGTCAGCGTGGTGAGCCTCGCGCCGGCGGGCGAGAAGCTCGTCGGGCGAGTCCTGCCGAAACAGGCGAAGGTGGTGAAGTCGCTGATGCGCGCGCTGCAAGGGCGCGAACAACGGACGATGAGCCGGCTCTGCCACAAGCTGCGCGAAGGCGACATCTTGAAATTTATATCCGAGATCAGGCATCGGGATGTGGACGAGGAGGGAAAATAGAGGCGAGTTTCCCAACTCCGGCGCCGCAAGGCCGCGAAAAGCTCCACCGTTACAAGCCGAAGACGGGGTACCCGAAGAATCGAAGGTCGAAGCGCGAGCCACACGCCGCGCTTGACCCACGACGCAGCCGGATGGTAACAATCAGAAGTGAAGCAGAAAAAAGAAACAGGGAGTAATGGTATGAACGCTTCCTTCCGAAAGAAATCGCTGCGCTTTGCATTCCTCGCGGCGACGGCCTTTTTCTTTTTCGCCTCGGCTCGCAGCGCAAATGCGCAAATGCCGGGCCAGCCCGGTCAGTCGGGAGCGGGAATCCCCAATCAGACCGCGATCGGGTCAACGGGCGGCACGATGACCGACCAGTTGCAATACGGAACGATGGGCCATCAGATCGAGCGCGACCAGGACGCCGCCTACAACGCCTTCTTCAAGGAACAGGACGCCGCCAAGAAGATCAAGCTCGGAAACAGTTTCCTGCAAAAGTATCCGAAGAGCCCGCTGGCCGAGCGCGTTGATTTCGGCCTGATGAACGCCTACCGCGCGCAGCAGGATTGGAAGGACAGCTACCGCTTTGCGGACTCCGCGCTCGCGCTCAATCCGGACGATGTGGACGTCCTCGCCACGGTCGGCTGGACGATCCCTCACGTTTACAATCCGAAGGATCCGGACGCCGGCCAGCAGCTCGACAAAGCCGAGACGTACGCGAAGCATGCCATAGAGGTTCTCGACAAGCTCCACAAGCCGCCGGACCTGACCGAGGAGCAGTTTGTGGCCGCCAAGGCCAAGCGGTCCTTACAAGCGCATAGCGCGCTCGGACTCGTCTATTTCCGCCGCAACGATTACCAGGATTCCGAGCGCGAGCTCGCGCAAACCACGAAGGACAATCCCTCGCCCGATCAAACCGATCTCTTCGTCCTGGGCGCTGATTTGCACAATCTGAATCGCCTGAGCGAAGCCGCGGACGCTTTCAGCCGCTGCGCCCAGCTCGCCGGCCCGTTGCAGGCGGCTTGCAAACAGAACGCGGATGCGTCGAGGGCCCAAGCGGGTCAATCAAACGCTCCGTAGGACTCGCCCGCCGCGCGAACGCACGGCAGTTCCCAGCGGCTTGCAGGGGTGGGATCAATGCTCTGCGAGGTAATTCACTTCGAATGGCTGAGCGCGGCTGCCTGCGCGTGCTCCTAGCGCCGGCCGCCGCCGCCCGAGGAGGATCGCTCCGGTCGAAACGATTGCCACTCGCGGATTTGTTCGGATATCTCCGTCTTCTGGCGCTCGTCCGTCGCGGCCTCCCAACGACGCCGCAGCTCTTCGAGTCTGGCTTCCACAAATCCGGCGCGTCCCGATTTCGATTCTGGTTTGTCGCGTCTGCCGAATCCCATGTTCAGATTGCTCCTTTTATCATTTCGATGAATTTGGCGATTGATCCCGCAGAGCCTCGAATCGGGACATACCTATTGTACCCTGCCGAGGGGCTTCCGTCGCCTTTTCATCGCCTGCGATGCCGGCTATTCCGCGGCGGTCGAGAGGCGACGCCTCTCGGCCCCGGAGGCCGCGCCGGCATGCCGAGCAGATCAGCGACGTCGCGAGGTCGCTCGCGGATCACCGCGCCGCCGCGCACAAGCCCTGACCGGCGAAGTTTTTCGCAAATCGCGCGTTCGAGCGCGACCGAACCTCGCCGCTACTGCTTGATCGCCGTGAATCGGCTTGTCCTTCCATGCTCCACGTCGTTCATCGCCATGAGCATGGTCTTGCCGTCGGCGGAGACCGTCATGCGCACGATACTCACCGCCTTGCCATTGCGCTTGTCCGTTTCCTCGATAGTGTTCTTGCCGATGCGCTTCACCGCGACGGACGTCACGCCGGGATCGCCCTTGTAGGGCGCATCTGGGCCGCCGAGAGTCGCCGTGTAGGATTGCCCGGTGGGATTCGTCATCACCACGGTATCGCCTTCCACCTTCATCGTAAACGCCAGCCCGTTGTCCGAGATGTTCGCGTACCTTGTGGTGCGCCAGGAGCCGGAAATCGCGTGGGAGCCGGGGGGCTGCGACGCCACTCGAATCTCAGTGCCTTTGCCAGTAATAGGCGCCGAGTTCTCGTCGGTCGTGTCCGTGAATTCAAACGTGGCGGTCTTCCCGTTAGCAGCCACGGTGGTTTTTTCGGTTCCGACCACTCGTCCGCCCTTCTTTTCGGTTTCGAACACCGTGTGATCGTCCACGATTTTCACGCTGACCGCATCGTAGTAGGGATGCCCGGTAACTTTCTGGTCCTGGCCGTCGGCCTTGACTTCGAGCGGCGGGACGCACGAGCTGCACTTGAACATTCCGTCCTTGAGCAGGAAGACGTCCGGCTTCTTGGATATATCCGCCGTCTTGAGATCGATCTTCCACGTGCCGTTGAAACTGTTCTGCGCGCTGGCGGCGGGCGCGAACAGTGCTGCCAGCAGTCCGATGAGAATTGGCTTTTTCATATCCTCCACCTCCGTCTGGGCCGAAATCCCGGCGGGATTTTCCAAACGGTGGCCAATGTACACCTGTCTTCGCGATGACGCAATCCGGCGCCGCCGGCTCTCGCTATTGCGCCGCTTCGAGATCGACAGCCCCGGGTTTGGGTAGCGTCAGCGCCCACCAACAAACCGTACCGACCACGGGCACGACGCCGCAAAACAGAAAGGCATTCGCGTAGTGCTGGACGTCGAACATGTGTCCTAGGCTCGGCAGCACCATGGCCACCAGCGCCGACCAGGAGCCCGCGCCGATTCCTGCGACGAGGCCGGTCTGCTCCTTCGGATACGCGAGCGCGCTGGTGCGCAAGGAAACCACCACGAATCCCGAGGCCACAAACATCGCCCAGAACATCAGTCCCAGCACGATGGCCGCGTTCCGGAATCCCGGCACGGCGATCAGCGGCAAGCCGAGCGCGGCGAACGCAAAGAACAGCCACGACGGACGTGCATTGCCTCCCGCGAACCGGTCCGTAACCCATCCCCAGAAGAAATATCCGATCTCCCATCCGAGCGGCGGAATCCACAGCACGCGCCCGAGCTCGCCTTGCGTGAATCCGAGCACCTTCGAGAGGTAGATCGGCGCGAGATACAGAATCATGCCGATCGGCAGCGCGCCCAGCGCATAGGCCGCCACGAGGCTCCAGAATCGCCGCTCGAAGGGATTGGGCACCGCGATGCGTTCGGTCTGGGCGCTTGAGGCGACGGCTGAAAAGTCCACCGTCCCTCGCCACAGCAGCACCCAGGCAAACCCCGCCACGCCGGTGACGACGAAGGCCGCGCGCCAGCCGTAGGCGAGCGCGATGGGCGTCACAATCAATGGCGTGATGATCGCGCCGAGCGAGCCGCCGCTATAGGCGACCGCGAGCCCGCGCGATTGCTGCTTCGGAGGAAGCCACTCCATCGCGGTGCGCAAGCCTCCTGGAAACGTCGCGCCTTCGCCAAATCCAAGGACGGCGCGCGCCACCGCGAAGCCCAGGAAACCCGAGAGAACCGCGTGCGCGCCGCACGCAATGGTCCACACCGAGACCGCGACCGTCATGCCGCGGCGCAGCCCGACGCGGTCGAGAATCACGCCCCAGGTCGGGTTCCCCAGCATGTAAGCCACGCTGAAGGCGCTGACGATTTCGCCAAACCTTTCCGCGTTCAGCTTCAAATCCGCGAGGATCATCGGGGAAAGCACGGCCAAAATCTGGCGGTCCATGTAGCTCAGCAGAGAGCAGGCGAGCATCATCGTCACCGGCCACCAATGTTTCCAGAAAGCGCGGAGAGGGACGGCGCCAGCCGGCATGGCCGGCCCGGGCGCGTTGCTGCCGTGCGCCGGGCGCGCGCCCGGCGATGGGTCCGTTGTGTGCGTCATCGGCTGAGGGTCGAAGGATGATACCGCAAGAGGGTTCGCAGCGCGGACGTCGTCTTCGCGCTGATTCCGGCCCGGGGAAAACGATGCGCGGTAGAACAATGGGCACAGGATCGCATTGCGACAACCCGCAGTCTTGCTACACTTCGTCGAGTTGGCGGCAATTGCGCGGAAACCGATGCGCGAGGAGGAACCGCTCGATGCGAAAGTCGCAGATGATGGGGGTGCTCGTGCTCGGGCTGCTTGCAGGGCGAGGGGCGCTGGCGCAGAAGGTCACGGTCGAATTCGACCGCAACGCCGATTTCAGCCAGTACAAGACGTTCGCGATACGCGACGGCCAGTTGAACAGCAAAAACCCCGCGCTGAACAGCGACCTGGTGAAGAAGCAGATCGAAGGCGACATCGAGCGCGATTTGACCGCGCGGGGCCTGACCGAAGCGTCCGGGCGAGCCGATCTCAACGTGGTCTACCGGTTCGGCGCGGCCCGCAAGACTGAATTGGAGTCCTATCCCGCCGGGTGGTACGGACTGGGCACACGCGTGGTGAGGGTGCCCTACAACGAAGGCACGCTGGTCATCGATTTGCGGAACCCGTCCACGCGTTCGTTGGTCTGGCGAGCCATCGCCAGCGAGGAAAAAAGCGACCCGACGAAGATTCAGGGAAAACTGGACGACATGGTGAAAAAATCGTCCGAGAAATACCCGCCGAAAAGGTAGCGCGCTTGACCCGCATCGCCCGCCCGACTATGCTCTGCCCGTCCCGGGGGTGGGGAATGAAATTCAGGCTCTTGACAATTTTTCTAGCGAGCGCTGGAATGCTGCTCGCCGCGGCGGCGCCCGCCCGGGCGCACCACTCGTTTGGAGTGGAGTACGACGTGAACAAGCCCGTGTCGCTGACGGGCACGGTCACGAGCATCGAGTGGACCAATCCGCACTGCTTCATTTACATCGACGTAAAGGACAAGGACGGCAAGGTCACGAACTGGAAATTCGAGGGATTTTCGCCGAGCGTCCTGCACCGGATCGGATGGAAACGCGAAGAGACGGTGAGAGTGGGCGACCTGATCACCATGACCGGATGGCAGTCACGCGTGGGCGGCGCGTGGGGCCACGCGCGCGAAATCACGCTGAGAGGCGGCTCGAAGGTTTTCTTCGGCCCGCCGCCGGGAACGGGCGACGGCGGAGCTCTGGGGCCCGGCGCGGCTCCGGTGCCGGCGCCATCCCCCGCGCCAGCTTCGACGACATCGAACTGAGGGAACTGCCATGGTAAAGAGCGGCCTGGTGATCGCGGCGCTTGCGGCGCTGGCGCTTTTCCCGCCTGCCGCCGCCGCTCAAAATGCGCCTTCCACGGATTCGCCGAGCGCAAAGTTTCCGCGCACGGCCGACGGCCATCCCGACCTCTCGGGCGTATGGCAGGGCGGCAGCAATCGGATCGGATCATGGGAAGAGGCAAACCCGGACGGCGGATTCACTCCGGGAAACGCCCCAATCACGCCGTTTGCGATCAAGGGCCCGCAGCCGAGGCCTTCCTATCAGCCGTGGGCGGCGGCGAAGGTGGAGGAATCGTACAACCGGCGCGGCGTGGACGAGCCGATGGTGCATTGCTACCCGCCGGGCGTGCCGCGGACCACGCTCATGGGACTCTACCCCATGCAGATCGTGCAGACGCCGAAGTTGATCGTCATGCTGTTCGAGGTGTTCCACGAATTCCGGCTGATTCCCATCGACGGGAAACACCCGGACGATCTGGATCCGAGCTTCATGGGAGATTCCGTGGGCCGCTGGGACGGCGATACGCTGGTCGTGGACGTCACCGGATTCAACGACAAGACGTGGCTCGCCGGCGTGGGAACGTTTCACAGCGAGAAGCTGCACGTGGTGGAGAAATTCACGCGCGTGGACCTGAACACGATCGTCTACGAGAGCATCGTCGAAGATCCGGCAGTGCTCACCGGGCCGTGGATACGCCACGGCACCATCATGCTGCGGCAGGGGACGCGCATCGAGGACTATCAATGCACGGAGAACAACGTGGACCTTCAGCGGTACGACCAGATGCTGAAGGATGAATCCGTGTTTCGAAGGAAGTAAGGAGCCGGGGAGGCTCAGTAGCGAATAAAGAAGTACGCGGACATCCCAAAACCGACGGCAATCACGATCCAGCGAACGAGCTGCGGACTCATCTTTTGCGCGAAGTAGGCGCCGCCGTAACCTCCCGCGACCGCTCCCACGACCATCAGCAGCGCCTGGGGCCAGGCGACGACGCGGGCGTAGATGTATGTTACCGCCGCGACTCCGTTGCATATGCTCATCAGGAGAGTTTTCAATCCGTTCATGGCATGGATGTTTTCCATGCCCAGCAGCGCAAGCAGCGCGAGCATCAGAATGCCGGTGCCGGCGCCGAAGTAACCCACGTACGTCGCGATCATCAGTTGCAATAGCAGCCCGACGGCCAGCAGCAACGGCGGAGTGCTGCCCTTCCGATACGCTCCACCCTCTACGCGCTCGACGCGGACGCGTACCCAGGCGGTCACGCGGCCGCTGACGACGAACAGGAGGGTCGCCGCCAACAGCAGCCAGGGAATCAGGTGCAGGAAGGTGGCCGGGGGCGTGCGCAGCATGATCCATGCGCCGAGCACGCCGCCGACGATCGCGGTGACTAGCAGCGGCGGCAGCAATCGCCGCGCCACGGCGGTAAAGGAGTTGCGATACGCCACCGTGCTCGCGATTCCTCCGGGCAGCAGCGCGACTGTGTTGGTGGCGTTTGCCGCGATCGGCGCAATGCCTACGAAAAGCAGCGCCGGAAAGGAAATGAAGCTGCCGCCGCCCGCCACGGAGTTCAGCGCCCCGGCAACAAGGGCCGCCAAGAAAAGAAAGATAGGATGGCCGAAACGCACGCGAAAGAATAACCCGCGAGCGGGTTGAAGTCACCCGGATTGAGCGGGATTGCGCGAGCCATCGGGCCCGCCTTGCCCGCCGCCTCGGGTTTGTTATAGGCTGTTCACCTTCCTGCAACATTCAAGTCACGGAGGCACAGGCTTCATGTCCGGGTTTCTCAGGAAAATCCTTCCGCGCGAGCGGTCGTTCTTCGAGATGTTCAACCAGCAGGCGGACAACGTGGAAGCGGGCGCCATCGCCATGGTGGAGATGCTGGAGCACTTTGAGGACGCGCAGGCGGGCGCCAGCAAGGTGGAGTCGTACGAGCACATCGGGGACACCATCACGCACAGCATCCTGCGGCGGCTGAACCAGACGTTCGTGACGCCGTTCGACCGCGAGGACATCCACGAGCTGGCGAGCAAAATCGACGACGTGATCGACCTGGTGGACGCGGCGGCGACGCGGATGATCACCTACCGGATCGAGAACGTCCGGCCCGGCGTGCTGGACCTGGCGAAGACGGTGCGGGACGCTTCCACGCAGATCGTTGCGGCCGTGCGGCTGCTCGACAAGGGAGACCACATCCTGGACCACTGCATCGAGATCAACCGGCTGGAAAACGTGGCGGACCGCCAGTGCCGGGACCTGATCGGCAACCTCTTCGACCAGGAAAAGGATTCGGTGCAGGTGATCAAGTGGAAAGAGATCATCGAAACGCTCGAATTCGCCGCGGACAAGTGCGAAGACGTGGCCAACGTCATCGAGACCGTCACCTTGAAAAACGCCTGATCACGTGCCGATTTCCCATTCCCATTCTGCGCGCGCCGCGAAAGCGCCGGCGCTAATTCCGAGGCCAGCCGAGGGAGCCGCGGCGTGACGTCCTTCCACGTGCTGATGCTGATCGTGTTCATCAGCCTGGCGTTTGATTTCACGAACGGCTGGCACGACGCAGCGAGCTCGATCGCGACCGTGGTATCGACGCGGGTCCTGCGGCCGCTCTGGGCGGTGGTGTGGGCGGCGTTCTGGAATTTCGTCGCGCCGCTGACATTCGGCACAGCGGTCGCCGCGACGGTGGGCAAGGGACTGGTGCATCTTGAAATGGTGAACCAGCAAGTGCTGCTCGCGGGCCTGCTGGGCGCGATTATTTGGAACTACGCGACGATCCGGATGGGGATTCCGTGCAGCTCGTCGCACGCCTTGATCGGAGGCTACGGCGGCGCGGCCATCGCCGCAGCGGGATTTCAGGCCATCATCGTGCACGGATGGGTCAATCCGATCATTTTCATATTCGTGGGACCGATCATCGGCATGATCGCGGCGATCGTGGTGACGGCGGCGACGAGCTGGATCGTGCGCCGGGAATCGCCGAACCGCGTGGACCGATGGTTTCGCCGACTGCAACTGCTTTCCGCGGCGGCATTCAGCTTCAGCCATGGAACCAACGACGCGCAGAAAAGCATGGGCATCATCACCGCCGCGCTGGTCACCAGCGGCGTCATGCGGACCTATAAGGTGCCGGATTGGGTTATCATTTGTTGTGCGCTGGCCATGGCCGGCGGAACGATGGCGGGCGGGTGGCGGGTCGTAAAAACCATGGGACAGCGGATCACGAAGCTGAATCCCTTCGGTGGATTCGCCGCGGAGACGGCCGCCGCGATCACGTTGATCGGGACGGCGGGAGCGGGAATACCGGTCAGTTCGACGCAGGTGATTACCGGCGCGATTTCGGGCGTCGGCGTATCGCGGCGAATCACGGCGGTGAGATGGGGAGTGACGCGGCAGATTCTCTGGGCGTGGGTGTTCACAATTCCCGGAGCGGGGTTGATGGGCGCGCTATTCCATTTCATATTCCAGCGCTGGATGCACTGATATGAGCGAAAACAAAACTCCGTTTGCAACCATCGAAGAGGCCGTGGAAGAAATCCGCCAGGGCCGGATGATCGTGCTCGTGGACGACGAGGACCGCGAGAACGAGGGTGATTTGACGATGGCGGCGGAGAAGATCACTCCGGAAGCGATCAACTTCATGACCAAGTACGGGCGGGGGCTGATCTGCCTTTCGCTCTCGGAGCACCGCTGCGAAGCGCTCGATTTGAAGCCGATTTCCCCGCGGAACACTTCCGCGTTCGGGACGCCCTTCTGCGAGCCGATCGACGCGCGGCGCGGCACCACCACGGGTACGAGCGCGTGGGACCGGGCGACGACGATTCTGGTGGCGACCGACCCGCACACGAGGCCGGATGACCTGGCGCGACCGGGGCACGTGTACACGCTGCGGGCCCGCAACGGAGGCGTGCTGGTGCGCGCGGGACAGACGGAGGCTTCGGTGGACCTGGCGCGCATTGCCGGACTCGATCCCTCGGGCGTGATCTGCGAAATCATGGACGAGGATGGAACGATGGCGCGGATTCCGCAGCTCACCGAGTTCTGCCGGATTCACGGCCTGAAAATGGTGACGGTGGCGGACCTGATTCGCTACCGCATGCACCACGAGCGGAACGTCCGCCGAATCGCCGAATCGGTGCTGGCGACGAAATACGGAAACTTCCGGATGATCGCGTATTCGAGCGATGTGGACCACGAGCTGCACGTGGCGCTGGTGCGAGGCGACATCGCAAGCGAGCTTGCGGAAGCGGCGCCGGAAAGCAGTCCGCCGCTGGTGCGCGTCCATTCGCATTGCCTGACGGGCGACGTCCTGGGCTCGACCGCGTGCGATTGCCGCGAGATGCTCGAGGGATCACTGAAGGCGATTGCCGCGGAGGACCGCGGGGTGTTCGTCTATTTGCATCATACCGGCCGCGGATTCCTGATCGACTCCCGGACCGAAGAGGGCGCCGCGCTGCCGCGGATCATCTATCACGCGCGCGAGCACGCCGAGCGAGACCCGGGAGTGCAGCGCGTAATTCAGCACGAGAGTGGAATCGGCGCGCAGATTTTGAAGGACCTCGGCCTGCGGCGCATCCGGGTCCTCACCAACCTGCCGCGCAAAGTCGTGGCGCTCGCCGGCTACGGCATCGAGATCGCCGAGCAGGTACCGCTCGCGATCGAACACTCAAGGAAGAGCCACCAAGTTCAGTAGCCGCCTACCGGCAGCTCGCCGCTACTCCAGCGGAATAGACAGCCAGTTTCAAGGGACGATTACGCGGAGGTGTGTGGCTGCGGCGTTGCGAGGCACTCTTGCCGGACACGACCGAGCGTGCCCGGCGGAAACGATCGGAGCGGGCGCTCCCCTAGCGGCCGTAAACCAGGACGACAAATGAATCCGGCACCAGCGTCGGGAAGGGCCTGGGATTGGACGGCGTGGGAGCGGGCCGCGGGCCGAACTCCGCGGTGACGAGAAACACCTCGTGAGTCTTGAGGTCGAGGGCCATGGTCCGCGCGCCGAGCTGCGTGGGAACATCTTCGACGACGCTGAATTTATCGGGCGAGTCCTCGTGAACCACAGTGAGCGTGCCGCTCTGGCCACAGGACGCGAATGCGAAACCGGTTTCGGGATCGAAGCGGTCCGCGTCCACGCCGGCGCCGATGGCCGGGGTGGCAATCACCTTCCCGGTCTCGGAGTCGATTACCGCCATCATTTTATTGTCGCAACCGGCAAAGAGGCGGTGATGCTTGGCGTCGATGGCCAGGCCGGAAGGCTCCTGGCAAGGGGCGAGCGGCCAGCGCGCCGTCACGGCCAGATTCTTTGAATCGATCTGAACTTCTTCGCTTTTGTCCTCGACGTTGACGTAGACGTGTCCGGCGCCGTCGGCCGCGCCAAATTCCAATTTGCCTCCGACCGTGATCGTGCCCGCCACTTTCCCGGACGCGGCGTCAATCGCGGTTACGTCGCCGCTGCGGCCGTTCATGGCGAAGACGCGCTTCGAGGCGGGGTCGTAGATAATGGCGTCCGGATTTTTCCCCGCCTGCGCCTGGCCGACGACCTGTAGCGACTTGAGATCAAAGATGCTGACCGTTCCGGCAGCGCCGTTCGAGGTGAAACCGTTGCCGCTCTCCCGCGCGAAGGCAATGCCGTGCACGCCGTTCGTGTCCGGGATTTCCCCGACAACTTGCTCGGTGTCCACATTGAGGACGACGACCTTGGTCCCACGGGAGATGAAGAGACGGCGGGTGGGCGAATCAAAGGCGATGTAATCCCAGAAGCCCGTGCCGCCCAATTTGATTTTCTTCAGGAGATGGTAGCCAGACGGTCCGGCGGCGGGCGAGGCGGCGGTTCTGCCGGCGGAATTCGCGCGGCCAAGATCCGCGCCGACGACGAGGAACGCAATCGCGATTGCGAGAGTGACGCATGAGATCAAACGCCGAGATGCCATGGAAGTCTCCTGAGACGGCGCATGCCGTCGAGAGTATTTGCGGTGTCATCCTATGTCGCAAGGCACGATTTCGTCAAATAAAGCACGAGTTAAAATGTGTTAATGATTGGGCGGGGCCGGCGGCTTCCTGACCGGCGGGCCGATGGTGACGTAAGGCCGGATCTTTTCGAGTTTCGCTTCCGAAATGCCGCGGATGGCGAGCAGATCCTCGACGCGGCGGAAGCGGCCGCTCTTCGCGCGAAATTCGACGATCGCTTTCGCGGTGGTGGGGCCGACGCCGGGGAGTTGCTCGAACTCTTTGATATTCGCGGTATTCAGGTCAACAGAGTGCAACGGCGGCGGAACTTTCTTCGCAAAGCCGGGATGGGCGAGGGCGAGGGACACCACAAGAGCACTCAGCGTCCCACGAATCCCCATCCGGAGAATTTCCGCGAATCTGCGGAATCGAGCGTCTACTCTGGAAACTTCCATAGTTTTGGGCGCTCTTTCGGCTCAGGCCGGCTCAAGAAGTAATACTCGCGCCCGGCCCAGCGCATGCCAATCATCCCCGCCACGTAGAAAATGATGGCGATGGTCATGAGAGCGTTCTCGACGGAACGCGGCGGCCAGGAGCAGGCGAGTATCAACGCGACGACAGCGCCCAGCGCGAGGAGCGCGGATGAAATCCTCCATCTACGCCGATTGGCACGCCAGAGATCGGCGTTCACTTCGTTGCGCATAGTTCCTCGCTCCCGGCACGCGTCGCTCAGTCAGGAGACCGTATTCCCACGCGAATCGTACTCCGTAACCTCGCCGAAGAGGGCGGCCTGGGCGCCGATCTGAGCGCGGTCGCCGACGAGAACGATCTGTGCGTTGGCGGAGTCGAAGTGGCGGCGGGCCGCGGCGAGTACATCCTCGGCCGTTAGGGCGCGAATTTTTTCACGATAGGTCTCGAGATAGCCTTCCGGCAACTGATCTAGATAAACGGTGGAGAGCTGGCCGAGGAGGCCGTCCTGCGTGGCGACGCCGAGCGAAAAAACGCCCGACAAATAGCTGCGGGCGCTATCGAGCTCTTCGGGCGTGACCGGGTCGGAGCGCATGCGGTCCATTTCCGAGAAGATTTCGGTGAGCGTGGCGGCGGCCACTTCGTTGCGCACGGCCGCGCGCACGGTGAAGTACCCCTGCTGGCGCAGCGCATCGACGCCGCTGCCGGGGCTGTAGGTATAGCCCTTCTGCTCGCGGATGTTGATCACCAGGCGCGAATGAAACGCGCCGCCATAAATCGAATTCGCGAGGATGAGGCGGAACCAATCGGGATCGCGTCGCGTGATGGCGAGATTGCCCAGCAGCACCTGCGTCTGAACCGTGCCCGGCATGTGCACGAGATGCACGCGGCGGCCGGACTGGCGCGGCGGATCGGGTGAAGCGGGAGGCTCGGGCTTAGTGGCCTTCCAACTGCCGAAGACCTTTTCGATTTGCTCGAGCATCGCGCCGGTGGAAAAATCTCCGACGACAATCAGGAGCGAATCCGCGGGAACGTAGTGCTGGCGGTAGAAGTCCTCGAGCTGGCCGCGGGTGAAAGCGGCGAGCTGCTCTTCGGTGGGCGCGACGACCGAATAGGGATGCGCGCCGAAGAGGACGCGGCGGAGGCGCTCGCTCGCGAGGAAGCCGGGCGTGGTGCGCTCAATTTTCAATTCCTCGAGGCGCTGGCGGCGCTCGCGCTCGAATTCATCCTCGGGAAACGAAGCGTTGCGCGCCAGATCGGCGATCAGTTCGAGAATGCCGGAGGAAAACTCGGCGAGGCCCGAAGCCGAGATGGCGCTGGAATCCGCTCCGGCGCTGGTACCCAGCCCCGCGCCCATGCGGCGAAGGTCCTCTTCGATGCGGCGGCTGGGGCGCGAAGCAGTGCCGGTGCGAACCACGGTGGCCGTCATTTCGGCGAGGCCGGGGGCGCGATGCGCGACGACAGCGTTTCCGCTGCGGAAATAGAGCTGGGCCGAAATTTTCGGAAACGCGCGCGACTCGGCAAGGACGACCTGGAGGCCATTGGCCAACCGGTGCACGGCGCGCTTCGGCCAGGCGACAGGACGCTCGGGACCGAGAGCGGGCGGAGTGGCGCGAGGCGACGCCGGTTTTGGCGGGGCGCTCGGCGAGGTCACTGGGCACCTCCCAGGCTCACCGGACGGCGCACGAGCACGGCGCGATTGCGCGGAACGAGATATTTTCGCGCGACGGCCTGCAGCTGCTCCGGCGTGACGCCGAGAAAGCCCTCAAGGACGGTATTTACGCGGCCGGGATCGCCGTCGAAAAGGGTGAAGCACGCGAGGTAGTGCATCAGTCCAAAGCGCGGCATGTAGGAGCCCATGCCGCCCTCGAGCATCGAATAGTAGTCCGAGCGAAACTTGACTTTCACGGGATCGAGTTCGTCCCTGGCGATTCCCTTTTGCTGCAGCTCCTCAATGATTTCGTCAAAGACCGCGACCGTTCCTTCAGAGGTGAATTCAGGCTTGTGGAAGATGCGCGAGACCATCTGCGTGGGGCCGTTCGTATCGAAGACGTCCGCGCTACCGTCAACGTCCACGGCGATCTGCTCTTCGAGAACGAGCTTGCGATAGACGCGCCCGGCGCGCCCGCCGTGCAGGACGCGGTCGAGAATCGCGGCGGCGTGCCATTCGGCCGAGCCACGGGGAGGCAGCGTATAGCCAATGGCGATGGCGGGGAGCGGGCCGAGCTTTTCCGCTACCTGGCCGCGGCGCTCCTCGGTCTGGAGCGTCTCGGCGACGTCCGCGTGAGGCGGCAACGGGGCGGCGGGGATGTTTTCGAAATAGCGCTTCGCGAGCGCGAAGGCCTCGGCCGGCTCGAAATCGCCGAGCATCAGGAGCACCGCGTTATTCGGCGCGTAATAAGTGCGAAAGAAGGTTTGGACGTCGGCGAGAGTGGCGGCGTCGAGATCGGCGAAATCGCCGTAGAAATTGTGGGCGTTGGGCCAGTTGCGAAAAGCGACGGGCGGCAGGTCGAGCCACGGGAACCCGCCGTAGGGCTGGTTCATCACGTTGACGCGGACTTCCTCCTTCACCACGTCGCGCTGGTTGCGGAGATTCTCGTCGTCCACCTTGAGGGCGCGCATGCGGTCCGCCTCGAGCCAGAGGACGCGCTCGAGAGCGTTTGAGGGCACGGCTTCGAAATAGTTGGTGACGTCGTAGTTCGTGGTGCCGTTGAGCATGCCGCCGGAGGAATTGATCAGGCGAATGTGCTCCATTTTGCCGGCGTTTTCCGAGCCCTGAAACATCATGTGCTCGAACAGGTGGGCGAAGCCACTGCGGCCGCGAGGCTCAAGGCGAAAACCGATCTGATAGTAAACGCCGACGGTGACGAATGGCGCGGAGCGGTCCGGCGAGGCGACCACGCGGAGGCCATTGGCGAACGTGGTGTGCTCGACGGGAATGTGAAGTTTTTTCAGCGTGGAGTTCAACCATTTCCTCCGGAAGACGATTTCAAAGATGCCGGCGAAAGGCCCCGGCGCGACGTTGAAACCTTCAGCGCGCGATTAATCTGCTTGAGCGCCGCAGCCGGCTTCTTCGCGAGCAGGAGGCCCGCCAGGCGAGACAGCGCGGCGTACGCCTGCTGAAATTCGCGCGGATAGCGGCGCAAGGCGCGAGCATGCCGGGCGACGATGGCGTAATCGCCCCGCGAGGTCGGGCCGGTCCATGAGGCGCGCGGACCAATCCTCTCTACATTATCGACGATTTGGCGGATCAGAGGTAGGAGCGTCTGCATGGCGCGCGGCCGCGTGAATCCGATGCGCATGAGCATGCGCAGGCCCGCTTCGATCATGGGATACGCGCCACCGGCGGCCATGACCGCCGCGGCGTGATAGACAGGCTTGTCGCGGGTATCGATGCTGACGGTGATTCCGCCGAGCGATTTGGCGATCGATCGCGCCACGCGGCGCGCCCTGGGATCGCCTTCCACGGCGAAGACCACCCCGCTAAGTTTCGGAATCACTTTCCCGCCGAAGGCCTGCATGGGATGAAGCGAGCCCGTCGAAGCGCCTAGCCGCGCGAGCGGCGCGAGAACGGTTCGATCGAGCGTAGCGCTGGTGTGCAACACGATTTTCCCGCGCCAGGATTTGCCGCCGACAGCCGCAAGTTTTCTCGATACAGAAGCGAGCTCATCATCCGGGACAGTTAAGAGAATCACTTCAGGGGCTAAAGCCCCTCTTCTCGGGCCGCCTTTATGTCGCGGCTGAAGCCGCGACCTCCTGAGAGAGCCGCTCACAGAATCGCGCGTGTAACTCGATTTCGGCGTGCCACCACCGATGGCGCGGACGGCGGCGCGCGCGGTTCGGCTCGATCGAGTGACGACGGCGCCGATACGCCAGCCGCATTCGCGCAAACGCTTGCCGAGTGTTTTACCTACGCGACCGGCTCCGACGATGGAAATCGTGCGATTCATTCAGCGTGATAGCATAGCGTGTTCGCCCTTTTCGCGGTGGAGGAAATTGCTCGTTGCACATTTTCTGGACGTCTCTGCTGGGGATTATCGCCTTCCTTTGGATTGCAGGGTTCATCGAGCTGGCGCTGGGGCTGCGGAGGATTCCGCCGCTTTCAGCCGTCGCGCCGCTCGAGGATTCCCGATGCCCGCCGGTTTCGATTCTATTTGCAGGGCGCGACGAGGCGGAAAAGTTGCCGGGCGCACTCGAATCGATGCTGGCCATATCCTATCCGCATTTCGAAGTGATTGCCGTCGACGACCGCAGCGGGGACGCCACGGGAGCGATTCTCGAAGCGGCCGCGCGGAAGGATTCACGATTGAAACCCGTGCGGGTGGATGAGCTGCCAGCGGGCTGGCTCGGAAAACCCCATGCGCTTCAGAAGGCTTACGAACATTCCCAGGGTGAATGGATCGTGTTCACGGACGCGGACGTCCATTTCTCTGCGGACGCCCTGCGGAGGGCCGTCGCGCTGGCCGAAGCGAATCGCTGGGAGCACATGACGCTGCTCGCCGGAATCAAAATGTTTACGCTGGGCGAGAAGATCGTGATGACGTTCTTCGGCATCGGCTTTCTGATGGGCACGCGGCCGTGGCGCACGAACAACCCTCGCACGCGCGGCTACACGGGCGTGGGCGCATTTCAAATGATTCGGCGCAGTGTTTATGAAACGGTAGGAACGCACCGGCGGCTCGCCATGGAAGTGGTGGACGACATGAAGCTCGGGAAGCTGGTGAAGGAGGCGGGATTCCGGTCGGGCGTGGCCAGGGGCGAAAACGCGGTGAGCCTCCACTGGCACGCGGGGCTGGGCAATACGATCCGCGGGACAACGAAGAATTTCTTCGCCGCGTCGGGATTCAGGCTCTGGCTCACGTCCGCGCAGGCCCTCGGACTCCTGGCAATGTTCGTGCTTCCGGTGGCGGCGCTGCCGTTTGCGCGCGGCTGGCCGCTCGCGTTTGCCGCGATTTCCGTCGGGCTGCCGCTGGTCGTGGCGGTCGGCGTGGACATTCAGCTCAAGGCGTCGCCGGCGTACGCTCTGACGTATCCGATCGGCGCGCTGATTTTCGCATGGATGCTGACGCGGTCGATGGCGGTGACGCTGTGGCAGGGCGGGATTGTGTGGCGCGGGACGTTTTATCCGCTCGAGGAGTTGAGGCGGGGAGTGGTGTAGGAGCGCGGAGGCCGAACCAAGGCTAGAGCAGATCCCTCACCCTCGTCCGCAAAGACCGCGGCCGGGTTCGGGATGCCAACGCGGTCGAGGGGCAACACGCAGGCAAGGTCGTTTGCCGGGCACGGCATACCGTGTCCCTACGGGACAACAGCGTGATGCCGCGCTGGAGACCCGCCTACGCCAAGGCTACGGTGGGCAGGCCGCGGCGCTACATTTTAGTCTTTTGGGCGCGGCGGGCGCGGACCTCTGGGCGTGCTTCGGGAGCAGGCAATTCCGGCTGCCTCCCACCTTCGGACGACGAGCGTGGGGCACCCGCAGAATCCGCGGGGATGGCTGCCGGCGCTTCGGTTGAGGCGATGACGCCGAGGTCGCGTTGCTTGAGGGAGCGGATACGGTCGCGCAGGGCGGCGGCACGCTCGAATTCGAAGTTCTTGGCGGCTTCGCGCATCTGCGATTCCAGCTGGATGATGGCCTGCTGCAACTCCTGCTCGTTGGTGATGTCGCCGATCGGCAGATCGTCCGCCGGGACGGTGATGTAATCCGCTTCGACGATTCGGGCGAGCTGCATATCGACCGACTTCACAATCGACTGCGGCGTGATGTTGTGCTTGCGGTTGTAGGCTTGCTGCTTGGCGCGGCGGCGATTGGTTTCACCGATGGCCGCGCGCATGGAATCGGTCATGCGGTCGGCGTAGAGAATCGCACGGCCATCGATATGCCGCGCGCAGCGGCCCATGGACTGAATCAGCGAAGTGGCGCTGCGGAGATAGCCTTCCTTATCGGCGTCGAGAATGGCGACCAGAGAAACCTCTGGCAGATCGAGTCCCTCGCGCAAGAGATTGATGCCGATCAGGACGTCGAATTCGCCGCGGCGAAGGTCGCGCAGAATGCGCACACGCTCGAGGGTCTCGACCTCGGAGTGCAGGTAGCGGCAGCGCACACCCACCTCGGCAAAGTACTCTGCGAGATCCTCGGCCATGCGTTTGGTGAGCGTGGTGACGAGAACGCGCTCGTTGCGCGCGGCGCGCACGCGAATCTCCTCCAGCAGATCATCCACCTGCCCTTTCACAGGCCGCACCTCGGTCTCGGGATCCACCAGGCCCGTGGGGCGAATCACCTGCTCGACGACGACGCCTCCGGACTTCGTCAGCTCGTAGGGACCGGGCGTGGCGGAAACATAGACGGCCTGGTTGACGCGATGCTCGAACTCCTCGAAATTCAAGGGGCGGTTATCGAGCGCCGAGGGCATGCGAAAACCGTAGTCGACGAGCGTCTGTTTGCGCGAGCGGTCTCCGGCGTACATGCCGCGAAGCTGCGGGATCGTCTGGTGCGATTCGTCCACGAAGAGAAGGAAATCCGACGGGACATAGTCGAGCAGGGTCGGCGGGGCTTCGCCCGGAAGGCGGCCGGACATGTGGCGCGAATAGTTTTCGATTCCGTGGCAGTAGCCGATGGTGCGCATCATCTCGATATCGAAGTGGGTGCGCTGCACGACGCGCTGCGACTCGACGATTTTTCCCTGCCGCGCGAGCTCTCCTTTCCACCAATCGAGCTCTTCGTAGATCGTCTGTATGGCGCGCTCGCGCTGCGCGGCGGGCAGGACGTAGTGCGACTTCGGATAGATGGGAAGGCGGCCGATTTCGCCGTCGCGGGAGCGGATTTCGCCCGAGAGCGGATCGATCTTGCGAATCGCTTCCACCTGGCTTCCCCACAACTCGACGCGCACGGCGAAATCGTCGTAGGGCGGATAGATTTCGAGGGTGTCGCCGCGGACGCGGAACGTGCCGCGGCGGAGGTCCTCGGAGCGCTCGTACTGGATTTCGACGAGCTTGCGAAGAATGGCTTCGCGGGCGATGGACTGGCCCTTCTCGAGCATGAGCATCATGCCGAAATAGGCTTCGGGCGAGCCGATGCCGTAGATACAGGAGACGGAGGCGACGATGATCACGTCGCGGCGCTCGAAGAGCGAGCGGGTGGCGCTCATGCGCAGCTTATCGAGCTCGTCGTTGATCGTGGCTTCTTTTTCGATGAAAGTGTCGCTCGAGGGAACGTAGGCCTCGGGCTGGTAATAGTCGTAGTAACTGACGAAATATTCGACGGCGTTCTGCGGGAAGAACGAGCGGAATTCATGGAAAAGCTGCGCGGCGAGCGTTTTATTGTGGGCGAGGACAATCGTGGGGCGATTCACCTCCTCGAT
This sequence comes from Candidatus Acidiferrales bacterium, assembly GCA_035279445.1. GTDB lineage: Bacteria > Acidobacteriota > Terriglobia > Acidiferrales > UBA7541 > Palsa-295. The sequence continues at coordinate 259,718 of DATEHV010000036.1, forward strand.
TACCTTCGCCATGGTAAAGGTCTTGCCGGAACCCGTGACGCCGAGAAGGACCTGATGGCGCTCGCCGTCGTTCACTCCGCGTACGAGCTGGGAAATGGCTTCGGGCTGATCGCCGCGGGGGTCGTAGTCGCTCGCAAGCTTGAATTTCATCGTCGGCAGGCCTCGGCGCGCCAAACAGCTGTCGCTTGAAACCTCGATTATACCGCAACCGGTCAAGACGCCATTGCGGCCGCGCTGCGACGGATGGGCGAGTCAATCGAGTTCACCAGGGTACGGTGACTGTGTCGACGGGATTCGCGGGTGCCGGCGCGGGCGGAACGGTTGGGAACGGCACGAGGAAATATTCGCACGTGAGCTTTTTCTTTTTTGCGTCGAGAGTGACGCGAAGAAAGCCGGGCTGCTGGTCGTTGTGCGCCATCAGCTTCACATCCGGGAGCGATGTCTGAAAGCCAGGAGGGAGCGAGGCCCCGGCGGCGGTGGTTTCGACCTGATGAAGCAGGGCAGGCTTGTTGGCGTAGCCGCCGGCGCCCGCGACGATGTAGGGCACCTTCCTCGTTCCCAGCGTGCGCTCAAATCGCTGATAGGAATGCACGTGGCCGGAGAGCACGGCGGTGGGAGTGCGGCCGGTCGCCTGGATGACGCGGTCGAGTGCGATGCCGATGTCCGGATACCCTCCGTGCGTGGTATCGAGCGAGTAGGGCGGATGATGGACCGCGACGATCAGCGACCGATCGGACGGAGCGCTCGCGACCTGCTGTTGAAACCATTGAAGCTGTTCGCTAGTGCCCCTGGCATCGAGGGTGCCATCGACATCGGAATAGAGGCCGACGATCGTGGCGAAAGGCGTTTCAAAGGTCCAATACACGTACGGCTGGGTCATCGTTGGGCGATACGGGCTGTCGTGGTGGCTCATGGTGTCGCAGAAATTGCGCATGAAGCCGAATAGCGACGGCTCGGTGTCCACCGGATCGCCCGGGCGGACGTGCGTATCGCCATCGTGATTACCAGCTATGGCAAATATCGATGCGTGATAGCCCTGATAAGGCTCGTAGAACTGACTGCCATAGAGCTGGCTCTCACCATTGAAATAGACGACGTCGCCCAGATTGTAGAAGAAAGCGGGGGCCGTCTGGTGAGCGGCGGTGGCCGCGGAAATCTGATGGTCCATGGCGTCGCCGATGGCCTTCTCGACGTCGTCGCCGTGGATGCCGCCGGTATCGCCCACACAATGGAAAATGAGGAGCTGAGAATCCTGCGCCGCCTTCGCTTCGTCTGGCAAGATGACATCCAGAGGGAGATTCAGGTTGTTGAGGTTCGTCGGCGGAGGAGGAACGAAGCGCGGATATTGTTTGGGCGGTGCGACCGGATTTCCGAGCGGGCGTTTGCTCTTGCCGAACGGCTTTTGGGGATGGGGCGTAACCGCAGCGGGGTGCGGCGAAATCGGTTTGGTTCTTAGCAGCTTCGAGAAGGATTTGGATTTCATCAGATCTCCTTATTCGCGACCGCGGATCGAGTGAAGGCCGGCATGGAGCCGGGCGGAATGTCGTTTCGCGGAAAGGCCATTGGAAACGACCAATTCACTCCCGCGCCCCGCCTACGGCGAAAATATCGGCAGGTATTACCAGTGTTACGGTGCATCGAAGTTATCCAAGTGTTCTTGCTTCGTTCTGCGAGCAACGCCTGCGAGCGAAGAGAGAACCCGGCGCCGGTGATGTCCGTGTTCGCCGCCGAATCATGGCGCTTTATTGCGTTGCGGGAAGCAGCGCGATTTCTGATTGGCTCTGTACTTTGCCAACATGGTGGATGCTCGATCCGGTGCTCGCGCTGGTGACTTCGTAGTCCATGTCCTGCGTGCTGGATTGAGTGGAACTGACGAGCAGTCCGCTTGCGAGCGAGATCGTATCCAGACTCTCCCCGGAACCCGTCCAGGTGCCCGACGTGCGCAGGCCGTTGCGGAGATAGTCCTGCGGAGTCGCGTCCGAATGAGCGGAGCCGTGGCGGGAAATTTTGAAACGCGTCAGGATTACCGCACACTCATCCCCTTCGCCCTTCGCCTTACCTGGTGCAGCGTTCGCATCCCCGCGGCCGGATGAGCTGCACGGTTCATTTCGAAGATACGTGGATTCGGTGCTCCAGGTCAGCCCGGAGAGGGGCGCTTCCGCGAGGGGCCGCTGGCCCTGCCATTTTTGACCGATGGAGATTCCGTTGCGGGGATATCCGCTGCGCGAGGAGACAAATTCGAGCCAGGCCACGACCGATTCCGCCGCCGAGCGATCGGGAGCGAAGGAGTCGAGGCCCTGGAAATCCGCGAATTGGCCGTCGGGCTTGATTGTGAACTCAAAGGCGTGGCCTTCGATCCCTGCGTACTGGTCCTCGAGAGATGGGGCTGCCGGATCGAAGGCATCGGTTTCGGACCTGGCAGTGGATTTTTCGCAAGTAGCGCGCAGGCGCGCTGCAGCAGCCCCGGCGACGTGCGGCGGATCGAGTACGTCGAGTCGCATGACCAGATGGATCAACTGGTTCGACTGGGAGCCGCCTTCGGGATTGGCGATAGGAGCTGTCGTCTTCGCGGCCGTGGCGGTGTGCGACTCGATGTTGTAACGAAGCGTCTCGCCAGGTGAAAACTTGGCCTCGAAGCGGGCGCGCTGGCCGACTGCGGCCGCAAGCACCAGTATGATAAACGGCAAAACCACGACGGCCGCAAAACGAATGCCGTTTGTCCGCTGCGACGCCATCGAACAAACGCTAGCACACGGTCCAAAGTGAGGCAAACGGGCCAGGTGTGGGGTGATGGCCGACCAAATGAGCGACGTTCGCGCTAACGGGCGCGGCCGCGTGGAGGAGACTCAATCGGCAGGACCTGGGGTGCGGCGAGGGATCCTGCGAGCCGGAACGTCAAATCGGAGGTTTCGGCGCGGCCCGGGAGCGCCGGCCGGATCTGCCATCGCAGGTCGAGATTGCGGTCGAAGCCGATGGTGCCCGAGGCCTGCGCGGACGCGCCGGCAGTCGTTTGCAACGTAAGACTCCGAAGATTGATTTTCCGCTGGGCGCAGGAAAACACCGCCGCTCCCGTGGAAAATCGAGTCGATCCGCTATTCTGAGGGCGAACGCCAAGGGATTTCCAGACGCTGAGGTTCGGCAGTTCGGGACTTTGCAATTGCGCCCTGCCCCGGCAGGTCAGAGATGCGACGAGGGCCGAGCGGGTGGCACCGCGGGCGTCAAAAGAAATTTGACCGGTGGCAGACGCCGCGGTTACGCCCGTGAGGCTTGGCGCGGCCGCGACGAGCGAATCCACGTTCACGCGAGCAAAATTGATGTCCGCGTGATAGCCCTGCGCGGGGTCCAGGCTCGCCCGGAACGAACCGGCGATCGCTCCTCCGTAGAACTGGCCCGACGCATTCGCAAACTCAACGCGGCGCCCATTGACGCTCAAGTCTCCTTGGAGTTTTGTGGCGGAGAACGGCGCAAGAACGAACCGGTCAAGCGTCAGGCGCCCGCTCGCGCGAAGATTTGCCGGGGCCGCGCCGGTCAGGGGCCGCGAATTGAGGAACGGCAGTATGCGGTCGAGAAAGCTTTGGCGCCAGGCGGGATTTAACCAGCGGTCGAGATCGGCGGCGGCGATGTGGTCGGCTGCGAGCACGAATTGCCACCCGCCTCCGGCGTCGAGACGATCAAAAGCGCCGCTCCAGTGCGCTCCGAAAGCCTGGGCGGAAGCGAGAGCGATATGGCGGGCGCCCGGCTTCCAGATTGTCAGCGCGTTGATTCCGCTGATCGGTTGATTCAGGAACGGCGCGCGCAGAATAGCCACTCCCGGCCCGGCGCCCCAATCGATGAAGCCGACGGGCGGAGCCTGCCACGGGTACTGCGCGCCCTGCCAGCGCAGGTCCGCACGGACCGGCCCTGAAACATCCCAGCCCGGATAGAGGTGCCATCCGAGCGCGGCGGCGGCTGCAAGAGCGTCGCGCGCGTCTGAGATATTGCCGGAAATGCGCATTGCGTTGGAAATAGTCTTGCCCGGCTTCGCCGAGGACTCGAATCGGAGAACGTCTTCGGGAGCGCCGAAAGAAAGCGAAACAGGCGGAAGCGAAACGAGCCCGCGAACGTAGTGAAGCTGGACCGGCCCCAGGTGAGCGGGCCTGCGAAGGCCGGCGCCGGAGAGGGCGAGGCCGTCGCTCTGTACCGAAGCGTCCACGATGCGCGGCGGCCATCCTGAGATTTCTCCGCGAACGGTCGCGAGGCCGCGGACGGAAGCGTCGGCCGCTACGCCCGGACGAAACGCCCGCAGCCAGGCAAGAAGATCGGCGAGGTCGACTTGAGCGGAAGAAATCTTAACTTGCACGGGCGGAGAAGTCTGGGATTCGCCCGGCGCGGGCCGGCTCCATGCAAAGCTTCCGGAGGCGTGCGCGTTCGAGCGGGGAGACTCGAGCGCGGCATCCGTCACGGCCACGGACGATGCCTCGGGGCGCCACTCCGTTCTCACGATTAGATTGACCGAAGGATCGTCCGGCTGAAGAGCAAGGTCCCAGCGATGGATCTGTCGCAGCTCCGCGCGTCCGCGAATCGCCCAGCCATCGTCGCGGTCCTGCGTTCGCGCGTAGATGGCGAGGCCGAGCGCTCCGCGGACGCCATGGTCATCGCCGCCCGCGAGACGCAGGACGTCGGAAATCGATGCGGCAGTCCAGAAAACATTTAGCGCCGCGGGACGAAGGCGCGAGGAGGTTCCGCCCAACTCGCCGGAGACATGAATCGTGCCCGCCTGTTGCACGGCGACGGCGGCGCGCCAAGGCGTGGCGGCCAGGTCCATTCGCCAGCGGCCGGGCTGATCCGTCTCGACGGTGCCGGTAACTCCGACAAAGGCAAACGGGAGCTTTTCGTCGCCGCGCTTGAAATTGATGCGGCCACCGTCCACGTCAATGCGGCGGAAGCGCGGAGCGAGAGGCGGCGGCGCGCGAGGACCGACGAACGTGTTCGTCCCCGGCATGCCCGCCGGCCGGGGAAGCCATTCAGCGAGGTTCCAGTCGCCGCTCGCGTCGCGAACGAGGTTCAGGCTGGGGCGAGTGAGAGAGAGCGATCCGAGCCGGATATGGCCCCGGAGAAGGCTCTGCCATCGGAGGCGGACGGCCAGCGACTCGGAGCGCAGAAAATACTCGTGGCCGAAGCGGGGATCCTCTGCAACGGTGACTGAACGCGCCTCGAGAACTGGTCCATCCCAGAGACTGAAGTGGTAGCCGGCCACTGCTACCGGGCGTCCGAACGCGGCCTCGAGCCGCGCCGTCAGTTTTCTCTGCAGGCGCGTGTGCTGGATAGCGAGCGAAACCCCCTCCGAGAGAATCCAGAGCAGGAATAGGAGCAGGAGAATCCACCTCGGCCAGCGGCTCCAGCGGCGAAGCCGCGAAGGCGCCTGCGAGACAGGTTCGGCGCGAGAAACGGACGCCAATAGAGATTCCGCCATCGTGGGTCAAGCCGAACCGGCCGCCAACGTCGAGGCGCGGGGCCGGCTGGCAACATTCTACAGGTCCTAGTGAACTTCGCGCAGCATGCGGTGCCAGCGAGTCCGGCTGGGGAGATGAATCAGAGTGTCCCCCATTCCGCGCGCGGCTCCGAGAAGGCTGCGGTCACCATAATCATCGGCGGTGGCGCGGACGGACCAGTAGATCACCATGGGCCGGCCCATGATCGCGCGGCGGTCGACAAAGCCCCAGTAGCGGCTGTCCCAACTGTTGTCGCGATTGTCCCCCATGACGAAGAAGTGGCCCAGCGGAACGACGAGTTCGCCTCGTTCGACCGAGTTCATGATCTGGTCGGCCCACTCCGGCCGCAGCCTGCTTTTGATGAAGTCACCGTCGGACGGCGGAAAATTGTCGCCGAAGGGATCGTCGCCTGCCGATGGGTCGTGGACCACATAAGGCTCCGTGAGGTGATTCCCGTTCACGTAAACCTGCTGGTTGATGATGCTGATGCGATCGCCGGGCAAACCGATCACGCGCTTCACATAGTGCGGATGATCGTCAAAGGGGAATCTGAACACGATGATATCGCCGCGACGCACCGAACGATACGGAAGCAGCTTTTCGTACCACGCGCCACGCCCTTCGAAAATGAATTTGTTAACGAGCAGGTGATCGCCGACGAGAAGAGTTGGTTCCATCGACTGCGAGGGAATCTTGAAAGCCTGGAGGATGAACGTGGTGCCGAACAGGGCCAGGAGAATCGTGACCAGAAGCGATTCCAGGAATTCAGCGGAGTTGCTTCTCGCCGCGGGAGCGCGCCCCGGCGGCGTGACAGGCGCCAGGGACTCGGAAGAATCCGGGAGTGCGGCACCCGTTTCGGTCGAGTCCATTCAGGCGATCCCGGCGCTGTGTACGAGGAGTTCAAGCGCGAGCCTGGCGGCGGCCTGCTCCGCTTCCTTCTTGCTGGGGCCCTCGGAGGCGGAGAGCTTGCGGTCGCCGTGCCAGACTTCGATGGCAAACGTTTTTCGATGCTCGGGCCCGGATTCGTTCTGGAGGCGATAGGAAACGGTGCCGAGCCCCCGCTGCTGAAGCCATTCCTGGAGCGCGGACTTGTGGTCGGGCCGCTCGAGGCCTTCTACGCCACCCTCAAGCGCCGGTTCGAGCAACGTGCGACGGAGAAAGGCCGACGCAGCCTCGAGGCCCGCATCGAGATAGATGGCGCCGACGATCGCCTCGTAAGCGTCGGCGAGCAATCTTTTCTTTTCGCGCCCGCCGGTCTTTTCTTCACCGGGGCCAAGACGCAAGTGCCGGCCTAGCTCGAGTCTCTGCGCCGCTCCGTGAATGGAGGATGCGCTGACCAGACGCGCCAGACCCTTGGAAAGTTTTCCGGCATCCCACTGGGGAAATGAACCGAAGAGCTGCTGGCTCGCCACAAGGCCGAGAACACGATCGCCGAGGAATTCGAGCCGCTCGTTATCGATGCCCCCGGAGTTCTGCCGATGCGAACGGTGAGTCAGAGCGCGTTCCAGCCGATCAGGGTGCAAGAAGCGATGGCCGAGAACCGACTCGAGTTCTCCGCGCTCTTCTGCGGTCATCGCCGGATCGCCTCTGCTCGCTACTTCGATGACGCCGCCTGCTTCCTGGCGGAATCGGCGCCCTGCTTGCAGCGGTCCTGCAGGCTGCTCGGAATCTGACTGCAACGATTGAACGCATCGGCTGCCTCGGCGTTTCGGTTCAATTTTTGCAGGCCGAATCCAAGCACGAAGAGATCGGTTGGGTCGGGCGTCGAGGCGCCTTGGGTGGCCAGTTGCAACTCCTTGACGGAATCCTCGTACTTCTGGCGGCGGAAATAGATCAAGCCCAGGCCGCTATGCGCCTCGGACACTTTGTCGGCTTTCATCGCCGCAAACTGTTCGTCGGTTTGGTTGTCGGGTTTCGGCAGCGTCGCAAGTATCTCCAGCGCGCGTTTCTCGTCGGTTTCCGCCAGGTCGAGCTTCAGGGCCGCGTCGGCCGCGTCAGCTGTGGAGACGTGGGGAATTACCCAGCCCACCATGGTCAGGACGTTGACGTCATCCGGTTGCAACGCCAGGGCCTTGTCCGCCTCGGCGAAGAAATCCTTCCAATCCTGCTTGGAGTAGTAGGCCTGAACGAGCCCCACGTGCACGGACTCGGCGTAGCGGCTCGAGGGATATTTCTGTAGGAAGTCTTGACCGAGACGAAGTCTCGAGTCCGCGTCTTGCGAGTTCGTTTCATAGAAAGTCTTGTATGCCGCTTCCTCCTCCGGATCCACCTTAGGAGCGGCGGGCGCGGCGGTTTGATCGAGATCGCGCTGCTTCAGTTGCTGATCCTGGTCTTGCTGTTGCTCTTTGTCCGTCACCTTGTTCGGGTTGGTGCCCTGGCCGAGCGAGATTCCGGAAAATCCGAGACATGCCGCGAGCGCGATGGCCAAGACGTAGATCTGAACCCGTGCGAGCGGCAGCTTCCTGTGGATGGTCATATTTTTGATCATGGTCCTTATGTGGTTCCTCCGTGATGGCCGGCCAAACGTCACCTCAGCTGGGAAGCCTGTTTTTTCATCGAGTCCGCATTCTGCTTGCAGCGGTCCTGCAAGACGCCGGGGATCTGAGCGCACTTGCCGAAGGCTTCTGCAGCGTCACTAAAGCGCTCCATGTTGTGGAAGGCTACGCCAAGGGAGTAGATGTCGACCGGGTCCGGATGGGGGCCATTGGTCGCCAGTTGAAATTCCTTGGCGGCTTCGTCGAATTGCCGACGGCGGAAATAGACCGCCCCGAGCGCGCTGTGGGTCTCTGCAAGCGTGTCGGCCTTGGCGGCGGCGAATTGCTCTTCGGTCATGCTGGCGGGTTTCGAAAGGGCCGATATGACATCGAGGGCGTGTTTCCCGTAGGTCTCGGCTTTGCCGAGCTTTTTCTCCGCGTCCGGATCGTTGGGATCGTAATTGTGAGGGATTTCCCACCCCACGATGGCCAGGACGTCGACGTTGTCGGGATTGCGGGCGAGGGCCACCTCCGCGCTCCCGTAGAAATCATTCCAGTCCTGCTTCGCATAGTAGGCCTGGACGAGTCCGGTGTACACCGAGTCGGCGTAGTGGCTGGTGGGGTATTTTCGAACGAAATCGGTGCCGAGGCGAATTCTCTGGTCCGGGCTCGCCGTGCGGGCATCGAAGAATGCTTTATAGGCCTTTTCTTCGGGCGCGGTGGCTTTCGAAGTATTCGCGTCGAGCAACAAGTTGCTTATGGAAATGCTGGTGCGGGGATCCATGTTCGTCCCGCCTGAGCCCCCTCCGCCCATCTGCGCGAAGCAAGCCGCCGCGAAAGCGAGGCTCGCCGAAAAAGCAAGCGCCAAAACGCGCAGACCTACGGACCCAAACGGCAGGTTCGATACTCTCTTCATGGTCGTCGCTCCTCCCTGATGGCCGGTGAACGGTTACCTTGATTGGGGCGCCTGCTTCCTCATGGCGTCCGCGCTCTGCTTGCAACGCTCTTGCAGCCCTCCCGAAATCTGAGCGCAACGGCCGTAGGCGCTCGCCGCGTCCGCGAAGCGGTTCGAATTCTGCAAATCCATGCCGAGGACAAACAGGTCCGTCGGATCGGGGCTCGCGCTGCCCTGCATGGCCTGCTGAAGCTCCTGCGCGGAATTCTGGTAGTCCGAGCGGCGAAAATATACGAGGCCGAGGGCGCTGTGGGCCTGACTCACTTTTTCGGCGGTCGCCGCAGCGAACTGGGCGTCCGTCAGGCTTGCTGGCTTGGGCATGGCCGTGATGATCTGAATGGCATGCTTCTCGTAGGATTCGGCCTTATCGAGCTTTTGGCTGGCATCCGGGTCGCTCGAATTATAAACGTGAGGGATCACCCAGCCAACCGTCGTGAGAATGTCAACATCATCGGGTTTCAGCGCGAGCGCTTTGTCTGCGGTGGCGTAAAAGTTTCCCCAATCCTCTTTGGCGTAGTAGGCGCTCGTCAGCCCTGACTCCACGGCCTCAACAAAGACGCTCTTCGGATATTTTTGGAGGAAATCATTTCCGAGCTGGATTTTCTTGTCTGGATTCTCCGGGCCCATCCGGAAAAAGGTATTGTATGCCGCCTGTTCCCTTGGATCGACCTTTACCAGGCGCTGCCTTTGCACGTCGGTCAGCTCATGCAGCTCGGTTTGTTGCGTGTCCGTACTCGGCATGACCGCGCCCGCCTGACTGCCCGAGCTCTGCATTTGTGCATGCGAAATTGGCCCGAGTACCAGACCGGTTGCAAGCGCCGAAAGGATGGCCCAACTTCCGAAGTGCCCTTCTGAGAATCTCATTGCGACGATTCCTCCCCGTTCTCGACCTGACATTGGCGAGCCGCCGGATGAGTTAAGCGGCTCAGGGTTGCTGTTGCCCGTTGTTTGCTGGGCGCTCGGGCGCCTTGTAAGCCGACTCAACCCCGCTCTGTGCGGCGACGCGGGCGGCTTCGGGCGCCCCGTTTACCGCCAGAGCCGCGCGGTACTCGTTCACGGCGAGGTCGCGCTCGTCCTGCAGATCGTGAATGCGCCCGAGGTATACATGCGACCACGAAACAACCGCCGGGTCAGCCGGCTGCGCTGGGTTCGGAGCGGATACGAGCTTTTCAAAAAGCTCGCGAGCACGATCGCCCTGGCCCGACAGAACCGAGGCAATCGCCAAGCCATACTCTGCGCGCGCATCGCCGGGGTATTTCGCGAGCGCCGTCTGAAATGTCGCGGTGGCGGCTAGAGCGTCCCGGCGCGCAATGGCGCGATTGCCCTCCGCGAGCCACTGCTCGAGTTCGGAGGGTTGAGCGCTGGCACTCTCGCCGTGCTCGTCCGTCTCGCTACCGGCGCCGGCAGCGGCGAAGATGACGCCCTGCAATCGCTTCTGTTCCGCCTGGACGTCGATTCCGGTGATGAGATCGGGGAAATAATACGACATTGCAGGCTCGGCCTTCTCGAACTTCTGCAATTGGGCGACGAAGGGGCGCACGAGAATGAAACCGGATTCATCCGCAGCTTTCAGAGCGGCCTCGAGCCGGTTAGGGGGCAGATGGCGCAACCTCAATTCCGCGGCCCGGACCAGGCATTCGTCCGTCAAGGCAATGAAGTCGTCATGATACTCCACGGGCAATTGCGGCGCGCGGGCGGCGGTATCGAGGAGCGCTCTCTTCGAATAGACGGCCGGGCGGTACCGCAGAACCAACGGGTCCAGCATGAAGTGCAGATAGGCGTGCTGAATGGTGTTGGTCGGGATATCAGCGACGGCTCCGACTACGATCGCGTAGCGGTCCCCGGAGTTGCGGAAGTTCGTGCGCGCACCGACAAGCGGCTCGACGTAGACGGTGAAGGTTCTCCCGGTCGAAGCCTTGATGATTTCGCGCAGATACGCGTCGGAAACCATCACGATCTTGCGGAGCGAGACACGGTAGCGCTCAACCGCCGGCTCGGATTCCGGTTCCAGCTTGGCCCATCGAAGATCGAGACGCGCCTCCCGATAAAATCCGGCGAGAACGTCCTGGAATCCATCAATTGCGATCACGTCCGGCGGGAGGGATTCGCGAATGGCGGGCAGCTGAAAACCCGGCGGCGGATCAGCGGTGAGAGCGAACGTAATGTAACGGGAGAGCGTTTCCGTGGGGCTTGCCAGGACGTGATCGCGATAAAACTGCCGCACGGCGTCCGTCGCCGGACCCTGCAGCTTCAGCAGATCCGCGCGAAGCGTGAGCCGAGCGGGCATTTCGGCAAGCGTGCTTTCATCGGCGTCAAATCCAGCCGCATCGAGCGCGCACATGGTGGCGAATATCTGCGGGCTCGCCTCTACTCGAATTCCCGCGTCATCCCCGGAGCCGATCTGCTGGGCCGAAGCGGTCCAGGCGGCTGCGCCGAGGCCTATCCATGCGGCCACGAAAGCCAGCGCAACCAAAACCCGCACATGTTTTCCCGTGGACGAACCGCTCAATTCCTGCACCTCCCGCAACTCCTCTCGATGAGCGAGAGTCTACCCCCCTACTGCGCACGGCACCGGTTGCCCCAATACCTTCAAACTCTAGCGAGCGAATGAAGCAGAGTCAAGAATCGCAGAGAGGCCAGCGAAACCACGGTGTCCGGCGGAAAAATCAACCGCGGACGCGAACTTCGCTGAAGCTAAGCAGGACCCGGCCGCCGCCCATCGGGCGCCCGAAGCCTAGTTGAGGACGGAAGCGGGAGAAGAGCAGGAGCTGATCCATCTGGCGTTGCAGCACGGGAGTGTTGGGGCCGGAAAGAATCTTATAGAACAGAACCTCACCCTGGGCATTGAGCGTCGCTTCCAAAAGCAGGGGGCCAGAATTCGCGCGGCCGTCCGTCTCGCCGATGTCCGGAACCGGAAACGGCGCCAGACTCTCGAGCTGCGCGGGTTGCACCAAGTTCAAAGGCAGATCGTCTGTCGCGACGCCGCCGATCGGCATGCCCATCAGCATGCTCTGGGTAACAAAGACAAAAACAGCCACGGCCGTCAACACACCCCCCGTGGCGGGGACTGCAAGCGGCTTAAGAATATTTTGGGAGACCAGCACGACGCGCGACCACGCGCGGCGGACTCCGTCCCAGGGGGAGCGCTCCTGCGAAGCTTGCAAGCGAATCCGCAATGCCAAGCCGGGTGGCGGTGCGACGGGTTCGAAATTCGCCAGATGGCCCGCGAGCAAACGATAGCCCTCGAGCTGCTCCCGGCAGGTTCCACAAGAATCAAGGTGGCCGCGCAAACGAACGCGATCGTCCTCGCGGATGGCTCCATCGAGATACCCCGGAAGGCGGTGTTGCGCTTCGCGGCAGTTCATCGCCCGCCTCCGTTCATTGCTGCCGCGCCCATTGCGGCTGCATGAGCCGCCCCAGAAGTTTCGGAATTCCCGACAAAATGAATCCGCCCGCGATGGCGCGAGGCGGCCCTCGCCGGCGGCGCGTCGCCGGATTCGGATGACGCGGCGTGCAGCACCGGATCGAGGATTTCCTTCAGCATTCGCCGGCCCCGCAAAATGCGCGATTTCACAGTGCCCACGGAAACCTCGAGGATCTCCGAGATCTCGTCGTAGGAGAGCCCTTCGAGGTCTCGCAGGATGACGGCGCTGCGAAAAACAGGAGGCACAACCGTGAGGGCCCGGCGCACCTTCGCCTGCACTTCGTGCGCCGCACACTGGTCGAAAGGAGTGGCCTCTGAGTCCGGGAGTTCCAGCATGGGGCTCTTCGACGGGCCTTCCACGTCGATCGAAAATTGTTGACGGTGATGGCGCCAGCACCAGCGGCGCTGGTTGAGCGCCTGACGCACGGAGATGCGATACAGCCAGGTCTTAAGCGAGCTGCCGCGGCGAAAGCCGCGAATCCCGCGGAAGACCTGGAGAAAGACCTCCTGCGTGACATCGGCGGAATCGGCAGCGTCGGAAAGAATTCCATACACAAGGTTGTAGACGTTCGCGTGGTAGTACGTGACGAGGTAATCGAAGGCCGCGTCGGAGCCCGCTTGAAGTTCGGACACCAGAACGCCTTCGTCGCGTCCCCACGGCAGACTTTGTGCCAGTTCGGCCATCGCGCGCCGCTCTCCTGGGGTGCCTTCCTACTATGATTAGACACCGCCTTTGCGGCTATGTTCCTAAGCATAGCAGAAAACCGAGTAGCGGGAGATATACCGAAAGTACCGAAGTTAGAACGGGCTAGTTTCGTAACATCCTTATTTTCAGCGTGTTAGATTAGTGAGGCGGAGATTCCGATTTCCAGAGGGGAGAGGCCGCGAAAACGTGGACACACTCGCAACAATGAGCGGCCTGAGACATAGGTAACACATTGTACCGGACACATGGGTGACACTTCCTCCCTTAAAGGGAGGAAGTGATGCCTTGGAAGGAGTGTTCGGTGATGGACGAAAGATTGCAGTTTGTGGCTCGCCGGCTAGCT
>DATEHV010000037.1:0-105719 GCA_035279445.1 Candidatus Acidiferrales bacterium
GCTGACAGCCCGCGCAGGCGGGTTGGAACCCATTCAGAGAGCCCTGCGTCGTGACAGCCGTCGGAAAATCCGCCGCGGTCGTTGCTCCCCCTACGTACACATCTCCCGATGAATCGGCCGCGATGGCGTTGCCCGCCGCCGTTACTGCGCCGCCGGGTGGCGACGTCCCTCCGAGGGGGGTGGCGAAAATCAGCGACGCGGGACCGGCTGAGGTCGGGTCGAGTTTCGCCACAAATGCGTCGCCCTCGCCATTGAACGGCTGAAGATTGTCGCGCCAGGGAAAGTTCCAGGAAGTGGCCGAACCGGTCACGTACACCGCGTTCGATTTCACTACCGCCAAGCCCTGCCCTGCATCCGTTTCCGAGCCGCCCAGATACGTCGAATAGTTCAGAGATGTTTGTCCCGTGATTGCGTTCTCCGCCACCACGGCGAGGAAGGCATTCGCGGCGGCATTCACAGAGAGGCTCGTCTGATAAGCGGCAACCGCGCCTTTCGTCGGGAAATCGGTCGACTGCGTGGTCCCTGTCACGTAGGCGTTCGCAGGCGTCGCCGAGTCCACGGCCACAGCCAAGGCTTTGTCGGCCGCCGAACCACCGAGAAGAGTTCCATAGACCATGTCCGCGGATCCCTGGCCGACCGGCGATATTTTGATCAAAAATGCGTCCCACGCTCCGCCCCCGTAGGCGGACTGGATTGCGTTCTTTGTCGGAAACCCATTCGTCGCGTTGGAAGTAAACCCGGCGATATAGGCGGTACCCGACGCGTCCACTGCGATTCCCCCGATTCCGGGCCCGCCGCTCGAGTTCGTCCCCAGATAAGAGCAGTATTTCAAGTGAGGAGCCCCACCCGGTTGCGCGGGCGGCTGGAATACGGCGAGAAAACCGTCGTCCGCCTGGCCGTCCCACGCAGATTGGAACGCGCCGGGTGTTACGGGCAGGTCCGCCGAACTCGAGTCCAGCGGCGTCGTATGCGTGTCCGACGCGACATATACGTTGCCCGTTGAATCAAGCGCGATCCCACCCGGCCCATTTTTCGACTCCGCACCGCTTCCGCCGAAGATCGTGGAGAACACGAACTTGCTGCCGCTCGGATCAATCTCACTGACGACGACGTCATTCCCGTTTCCGGTCGCGAGGCCGCTGGTCGGCTGGCTCCCGTCGGTTACAGGAAAATCCGTCGCGGTGGTGGTCCCGGTGATTGCCACATCCCCCGCCGCGTCGACCGCGATCAATCCTCCCGACTGTGTTCCGCTGCCGCCGAGAACCGTAAGATAGACGAGGGAGTTTGGTCCGTTCACCGATGGATCAATTTTCGCGACAAAGAATTCCACGGGGCCGTCCGCCGGGCCGATCCGCGCCCCCGGCTTCTCCGTCAAGGTCGCAACCGAGCTGGTCGTGCCGCCGACGTAGATTTTCCCCGAAGCGTCAGCCGCCAAACTGGCTGCCTCATCCGTGCCCATTCCCCCAAGAAACGTCGCATAAGCCACCGAAAGCGAGGGGTCGATTACGAGCGTCGCGCTCGCGTCGTGAGGCCCGATGCGAAAGCCCACCGACCCATCCGCCTCGATCACGTATCCGCCGTCGATAATTTTGCGGGTGGCTGCGACCCCCGCTTTTCCGCCCGGGACTATTTCCCGGGGACACGGGACCTCGCGCCGCGCAGTTCCTGCTCTCTCGTTGCGCCGGGCTTTTGGCGCGCAGGAGTCAGCAGCCGGTTTGGGCCCGTGGCGAGCTCTTCGCGCACGGCCACGCCGCGGTTTTCGGGCGTCTCGTCGTGAATATTTCTTCGTGGGGCTCGCTCGGTGCATACGACGGTGCCGGGTGCCGGAGACGCGCCGGCTGACCGGCAGTTCTTCGTAAACCACTGGCTTCGTCATCCGAAATTCAGTCCCTGCGACACCGATCACCAAGTCGCCGGAGTCGTCCAGACGCATGTCCTGCGCGCCCGTCAATACGAGCCGTACCTTCGACGCATCCGCGCCAGGCGGTATTCGCAAGTCGTATTCCACGCCGTCGTCGTTGCCGTATACCGCCACGCCGACGCCGCCCGGTCCGCCGAGGGATTCCGCTCGCGCGAAATGTGCAACGCGCGCATGCCATCGTCGGGGATTATTTCCAACGAAGTAGTTACTGACTCCGCGCAACCGCTCCTCGCCCTGCCAACTAAAATCGGAGGCTCCGGCTAGGCGCAAATGGACGGTGCCAACTTGATTCGAGTTCACAGGTTGAGAACGAACGCCCGAGCCGGATGGGAATGTTTCGCGATTTGGAATCCGTACAGCTATATCCCGGCGCGTCAAAAGAAGTGTAAACCCACGACCACGGCCAAAAAACTCGGTGCGCGCATCGGCCTGGCCCACATTCGGCTCAAACGCCATCGGAAGCGACACCATTCCGATGCTTGAACTCGCGGGGCCGTCATGCCGGGACATCGCGGAATGCGCCAGGAGAGCTTTGGCTTGCGTCATATTTCGAGACGCAGTTCGAGATGGCTGTCTTGCGGCGAGTATTTGAGCGTGGGACTGCGACGAGATGCGCGGCCGATACGGGCCGAGACGGTTACTTCGACTTGCGAGGAAAAGGCTTCCGCTTCCAGCGAGCGCCAGAAGGCACACACCAATATACTTCCTGCTCATTAGGCCCTCCTCTGGGAACAAGAACCGCTACTCGTTGCCAGGTTGGGCGGCTCCCATACCGGCGAGCCGACTGCCGTTAGTTTTCTTGAATGACCTGCGTCCCTTACATGGGGACCCGGCGACTATCCCGCCGCCGGTTCCAAATGTCAATACGTGTTATTGCGAATGACCATCGGCCGTCTGGGCTTCCCACGCAAAGTTCTCTGCTCCGAGCGCCACCTCCAGCACGCCCTCCGCGGGAAGCACGTCCACCGGCAATCCCCCCCGCCAGAGCGCCACTCTCAACAGCAGGTCACGCCTGCCGCGCAGATCGAACAGCTCGCGCGCCAGCTGCACCTCCATAATTCTTCCGTATGCCGCCGACACCACGGCCTCCGGGTAAAGTAAACACACACCGGCGTGCTCCACCATGCACCCCGAGAGCTTTCCGTCCTCGACGCTGGCTGTGATACGCGTTTCCCGCGAGTCCCACACCGTCAACCGCAATTGGAAATCCGGCATCTCGGCGATGGCTTCGGCGATCGGGTCGACTCGGAGCCAGAAATGCTCCGGCCCGAATCCATAGCGAAAATCGCCGAGCACGAATTGGCGTCCATGCATCGATCCGCCGCGACGATTGGCGGAGTAGAGTCCCGCGCCGAGCCATTCAAAATAACTGCTTTCTCGCCCGTCCACCTGCACCTCGAGAAAAGCGGTGGGCGCGTCGCGGCGTCCGCGCTCCGGAGCGCGGCGGATCGGCTGCTCCAAGGCGTCGGGAACAGGTTCGTCGAGTGCGGCATAAATCTCGGACAGGTGCTTCCGGTAAAGCGTATCGAATTCAGTGTCGTTGGCCGAGGAATGTTCCGGACCGTACCACCAGCACCAGTCGCTCCCTTCGGCAGCGAGCACTGCCGCGTAGGCCCGCTGACCCTGAACCGTCAATTTTCCGGCGTCCCGCAGGTCCATCAGCCCCCCGCGCGCGAAGGCCCGCTCGAACGCCTCCCTCGCGTCGCGCAGCAGGTCCCAGGCGCGGACGTCCTCGGAATGGCCAATCCACACGTCGAAATTGGCGTTAATCCACGAGGCGGGAAAAATCCCATCGAGAGTTGGCGCTTCGGGGGCAGCCGCGATCGCCTCGCTCATCGTCACGGCGCGGATGTCCGGATCCAGTTCGATCCGTTCGTAGAACCGTTTGAGGAATTCCCGGCCATTCTTCGGATAGAATTCCCAGGCATTCTCCCCGTCGAGAATCAAGCTGACCGTTGCCGTTCGCCCTTCCGGCTCGCGCTCCCCGATTTCGCTTATCCGCCGGTGCAAATCCCTGGCGGCCGCTTCGGGGTCCATGCGGCTGTAAACGAAGCCGACGAGGTCGGACAGATAGTGATCTCGAAAGAATCCCTTGATCGCGCCCGAACCCCTCTGGAAATTCCAAGGCGTGAACAAATCAGGTCCGTTCTGCGGGTAACCTGAAGCGTCGCGCCAGAAGCCGATGTTTCGCGTTTGTCCCAGCACGCCCTCGTCCGTCGCAAACCATGCGAATCCCATCTCCATGGCGATTTCCAGAGCTTCGTCGGAAACGGAACCCTCCGACGGCCACAAGCCTGACGGCGGTTTTCCGAACACTTGGGTGTGGAACTGCCGCGCCCTCAAAAGTTGTTCTCGCGCATCCTGCGGATAGCGAAACGCCGGCTGAGGAAGAGGGGTGTGCGGGTTCGCCACTCGCGCGATATCCGTATCGCAAAGCAAAGGCAGGATGGGGTGGTAATACGGCGTAGTCGATATTTCGATCTGGCCTCGCCCGGCTGCCCGGCGATATTCCGGCAAGACCGCAGCCAGCAGTTCGCGCTGCTTTTCCAACAGCGCTCGCTTGTCCTCTTCCGTGAAGTTCTTTCCTTTCTCCGAAATCCCACGGACCGCCGGGTCCTTCGCCAGATACTCTTCATCCATCCACGCAAGCTGCGAGAGCACTTGCAGATCGCGCCAATCCCGCGCGCTCCAATGCGCGACGCATGCTTCCAGCCCGCCGGACCGTGTCTGCGCTTCGAGCTCGGCAAACCGCGGCCATCGGCGCACGAAATTCTCGTTCACCTGAAACGCCCGCTCGAGCGCTTCGCGCTTCTGGTCTGCCGTCAGGAGTTCGGCCTCCGCGACGGCGATATCGAACCATCGTTCCCGGAACTTCCCGCCGGCATATTCCTCGATCTGTTCGGCGAGGAGGGGAACGAAATTAAATGTCGCGTGAATGCGCGGGAATTCTTCGAGAATCTTCACCATGCCCCAGTAATCCTTCAGCGCGTGAAGCCGGGTCCATGGCAGAAGAAATTCCCCCGTGGCGGGGTCGCGGTATTGCGGCTGGTGCATGTGCCAGAGAATCGCCAGGTTTACTCGGCTCAATCCATCGCTCCGGGTGCTAGAATGTGCGGCGCGCTCCCATGCGCCTGCTCGATCGATACATTGCCCGCGAAGTAGTTTCTCACGCCGCCCTGGGCCTCGCCGTCTTTACGTTCGTTTTTTTCGTGCCGCAGCTCGTCCGCCTGATGGAACTGATCGTCCGCCACTCGGGCAGCATTTGGACGGTCGCGCTTCTGTTCCTCTGCACCCTGCCGCCGGCGCTCGCGTTCACACTTCCCATGGGCGTACTGGTCGGAGTGCTGATTGGTCTTGGGCGCCTTTCGGCGGATAGTGAAATCGTGGCGCTGCACGCCTCCGGCGTCAGCCTGCGGCGCCTCTTGGTTCCCATTGGATTCGTTGCGCTCGTCGCCACCACCGCCACCCTGTTGATCACCTTTTGGTTGAGTCCCGCGGCGATCCGCACCGCCGCGCGGCTCCAACAGCAGCTTCTCGCGTCGCAAGCCCCGTACGCCGTCGTCCCGCGCGTTTTCGACGAGCGCTTCCCTCGATTCATATTATATGTGCAAGATGTGGAAGCCGCGGCCACGCGATGGCGCGGTGTATTTCTGGCCTCTTCTGGCGATGTGGCGAGCGGCCTAACACCCCATTCGGTCAGAGACTCGTCCGATCCCTCGCAGCGGTCCGCGATCACGATTGCGGAAGACGCGCAGGTAATCGTGGGGCCCGCTCGCGGCCAGCTTGAACTTCATCTGGGAAGCGGCAGCACGCACGAATATGATTCGCGCTATCCCGACCAGTACAACGTAACGACGTTCGGCGAGACGGACATCCCCGTGGATGTTTCCGCCGCCAGCTCTCCCTTGAAGAAAAGCTCCTTCTCCGCCGCGGAACGGTCTGTGGGAGACCTATTGGGCGACCGCGGCCCCAACTGGCGCGAGTCGCGCGTCGAGTTCCAGCGCCGCGTAGCGTTTCCTGCCGCTTGCCTGGTCTTCGCACTTCTCGGCGTGCCCATCGGAGTCCGCCCTCGCCGCGGAGGGCGCGCCGCGGGTCTGATCCTCACTCTGGTATTGATAGGGGCTTACTACTTCGTGTTTGTTTCGGGCGACCACTTCGCCGCGCAGGGACGAATCGCGCCGTGGGCCGGCGTGTGGGCTGCGAATATTGTGGGTGCGATTGCAGGCTTTTTCTTTCTTCGAAGGGTCGAAAATGTTCGCAGGCGGAGCCGTGTTGTCGCCCGCCTCGAGTCACTCTGGTCTCGGTCACAAATCCCCGCTCCGGGAATGAATGGGGCCACAGCGCGATCGCAGGCAGGTGTGGGCATACGCTACGCACTGGGAGCCGGGCGCGAATGGGCGTTCCCGATGCTCATCGACGTCTATTTGCTCCAGCAGTTCTTCTACTACCTGTTTGTGCTGCTCGCCGGCTTTGTCCTGATCTTCGACGCCTTTACCCTGTTCGATCTGCTCGCCGATATCGCCCGCAACAATGTCTCCGCCCTCACGCTGCTCAACTATTTCCGATTCCTGATTCCGGAAATGATCTATCAGCTCGCGCCGCTCGCAACGCTGGTCGCCACTCTGGTCACCCTCGCGGTCCTTGCCAAGAACAACGAGGTGATTGCCTTGAAGGCCAGCGGAGTAAGCCTCTACCGTCTCGTTCTCCCACTGCTGCTGGCTGGATGTCTGGTGATGGGCGGAATGTTCTTGCTCGACAATACGTTTCTGCCCTATGCCAACCAGCGCCAGGACGCCCTCCGCAACCGCATCAAGGGCCGCCCTGCGCAGACGTATTTCGAGCCCGCGCGACAGTGGATCTTCGGCGAAAACTCCAAAATCTATAACTACGAGCTCTTCGATCCGGACCGCCAGCTCTTCGGAGGCCTGAACGTCTTCGAGCTGGACCCGTCGACGTTTCAGGTGCGCCGGAGGGTGTTCGCGACGCGCGCTCGGTGGGAGCCGACGGAAAATGCCTGGGTGCTCACCGGCGGATGGGTGCGCGATTTCGGCGATGACGGTCGCGTGTCCCGATACGATCCGTTTACGGCCACTTCGCTCCCCGAGCTGATCGAACCGCCTGGCTATTTTCGCCGCGAGGTCCGACAATATTACCAGATGAATTGGCGGCAGCTGGGCGAGTATATCGCCAGCCTTCGCCAAGCAGGGTTCGATACCGCCCGACTGGCCGTTCAATGGCAGAAGAAATTCGCGTTTCCCTTGATCGCGGCGATCATCGTCTTCCTGGGAGCGCCCTTCGCGTTTCTCGTCGGCACGCGCGGCGCCGTAGGAGGAATTGCCGTCGCCGTCGGGATCGGCGTCGTTTACTGGTCCACCTCGGCGCTCTTCGAGGCGATGGGATCCGTCGGGCAGTTACCTCCTCTGCTCGCGGCCTGGGCCCCCGACGCCATTTTTGGCTTCCTCGCCGTCTACTTCTTCCTCAAAATGCCGACCTAGGTCCGCAGAGCCGCCGACGCGAGGTCGCTGTTTAGCGATTCACCGCCGACCCTTGACTCGCGAGCCGCGCGCGGGAAGGCGGGGCCATTATTCCAAAATATTCTTTATGGCTTCGCGCCGACTGAGACTGCTAAGCCGGTCCTGGTTGCGGCGCACATACCGCCTTACTTCGCCGGGATCCGTCCACGCGTACTGGCGGAGCGCCCAGCCGATCGCCTTTCGCAAGAAGAATTCAGGAGAATCGAGCGACGGCTCGATGCACGCGTACATAAGATCGAGGTCGGTATCCTTCTTGAATCCCAGCTGGCAAATGATCGACGTGCGGCGCTTCCACAAGTTCTCCGATCGGCTCCATGCCAGCATTTTCTTCTTCATCGGCGCGGGATACGCGCGAAGCAGGAGTCCGACGCGATGCGACGCAATGTCATCGACGTAATCCCACCAAGCGCCGGTCACGATCATCTCTTCGTACATTGGCATCGTCTGCGGACTCTGAAATCCGGCGGCGCGTTTTTCTCCGCTGAGCGCGATCGCCGCGTAGCGTTCCTCGCGGTATTTGGCGCCCCGCCAGAGTTGAAGCACGCAGTTGCGCCACGTGTCGCGGGACGCCAGATCCATGTCGGAAAAAATTCCCTTGCAGGTCGTCCGCAACAGCGGGGCGGACACGCCGTGGTACGGCATCGCCGATTTCATGTAGGCGCGCATCCCCGCTGCCTTGCGCGGATCGGCCACGCGCCGCAGTTCGCGCCGCACGTAGAGAAGCAGTGTCATGTCCTCGTTCTCGCCGTATCTGTGCATCGCGGATTGCTTCATGGCGCGGGCGGAGCCGCCTTGATGGTTTCCTTCAAACGCAGCTTCATGTATGCCTGGAACTTCGAGTCGAACTGTGAGCCGTACTCCTCCCAGGCCCTTCTAAAGTTCGCTCGGCGGAGGTAGCCACCAATGTAGTCGTGCCAACCTGTCCACTGCCTTTCCTTGATCGTCGTCGATTGATCGCTGTACATGAGGTAGGCCCGCTCCATTATGGAGAACAAAATCATGAAGGCAGCGAGCTCCTGTTTCTTCTGCGAATTACTTAGGTCGGCGGGCACCCTGTCAGCAACATCGAAAACGTCCAAGTGCGGATGATCGAGGCACAGTTTTAAGAACTCCAGGTACTTTTCATCGAGCGCATTGTACGTGCCGTACTCCCGATCCTCCTGTTCCTTCTTTACCGTACGGTAGTACTGGAACAAGCCCACGGGAACACCGATCACCACCGCCACATAGGACGCGATTTCGGAGAAGTCCTTCACTTGCTGGAAGTGTATTGTCATCGTGTCTCTCCGGTAGAAGAACCGAGAAGACTGAGTTCTCTTCTATCTTAATTTTCTCTTCCCTTCGATCACCGCCCGCGCTGCCGCCAGCGCGCAATCGGCACGCGCCGCAGCTCGCGCCTTACGCAAAGCAGAAAAGGGGAGTCGCTCACGGGTGTGGAGGCGTTATCGGCCGCCGGCGAGCGATCTCTCGCGAACGGCCTTGAATTCCGACTTCGGCTGCCATTGCGGAATTGTTGAACTGTTTGCCACGCGATAACCCACGGCCAGATAGAGCTGGCAATCCTCGACGTCGCCACTCATGTCCCAATAAGGTTTAATCACGTCGCTCGGCTTGTGATAGTCCTCGGCCGTGTATTGATCGCGCATCTTCATTCCCCAGCCCGCGGGCTTGCCGACGTAATCGATCCCACCGTCCGGATCGAACGCGGGCACTCCAGCTTCCGCAAAACTGAAGTGATCGGACCGGTAATAAAATCCTTTCTCCGGCTCGGGATCGCCGCGCACGACGCGGTCCTGCTCCCCCGCCACCGACGCGACCACCTCGTCCAGCGTCGACTGCCCCATTCCGATTTCTGTGATGTCGCGAGTTTTGCCCAGGACGTTCATGCCGTCCATGTTGATGTCCGCCACGGTTCGCGCCAGAGGATACAGCGGGTGCTCGGCGTAGTATGCCGATCCAAGCAGTCCCTGCTCCTCGGCGGTAACCGACAAAAACAAAATACTTCTCTTCGGGCGCGTCTTCAAACTCGCAAAAGCGCGGCCCAGCTCCAACAACGCCGCCGACCCCGAAGCGTTGTCGAGCGCGCCGTGGTAAATCGTCTGTCCATTCACTTCCGGCCCGATTCCAAAATGATCCCAGTGCGCGCTATAGATCACGTACTCATTCTTCAGTGCAGGATCGCTTCCCGGGAGTTTTGCGATCACGTTGTGCGATTGAATCTGGCGCACCTGATTGTGAATTTCGATTTGCGCGCGCATTCCCAGAGGCACCGGATGAAAATTCCGGCTGGCCGCTTTCTCCTTCAGCGTCTCAAAATCATATCCCGCCGTTCGGAAGAGGGACTGCGCCGCTTCGTGAGTGATCCAGGCTTCGACCGGTACGGGTTGCGCGCTGTTCTTCACCGGCAACAGCGTAAACTGCTCGCCGCTCCAGCTTCCCCGAACCACCGTCCACGGGTATCCCGCGCGCTCCGTTTCGTGCACGATGATGCAGCCGGCCGCGCCGAGCTCCGTTGCTTTCTCAAATTTGTACGTCCAGCGGCCGTAGTAGGTCATTGCCTTCCCGCCGAAAACGCTGGGATCGAGCTCGCCGCCCTTCTTTACCGGCGGATCGTTGATCAGCACGACGAGGACTTTTCCCTTCACGTCCACGCCCTTGAAGTCGTCCCACGCGTATTCCGGCGCCTGAACGCCGTAGCCCACGAAAATCATGTCCGCGTCGAGGCTTACGGAAGCGACCGTTCGCTTCGTCCAAGCGACATAATCCTTCTGGAACGCCAGGTGTTTCGTCGTATCGTGGCCCGCGAACGTCAGCTCCATATTCGAGTTCGGTGTGATGCCCGCGAGCGGAACGCTCTGCAGATACCTCCCGTCGGGATTGCCCGGCTCGAGCCCCGCCTCGCGAAACTGTTTTTCGACGTAGGCGATGGTCAACTCCTCGCCCTTCGTACCCGGGCCGCGCCCTTGAAACTCGTCCGACGAAAGTGCCCGAATGTCGGACAGCATCCGCTCACCGGAAATCGGCGCGAGCGACAAGTCGCTCTTGCTTTGGCCGCGCAAGGGCGAGGTAGCGAGCACTACCGCAGAGATCGCAAAGACGGCGGCAGAAACTGCGACGGCGCGAGCGGAAATCTTCGTATCGTTTTGCGTCACGGCATCCCTCGTGTCACTTACGCTTCCGCTGTTCGACGACAGCTTGGGCCGCCGCTAGCCGGGCAATCGGCACACGGAAGGGCGACGCGCTGACATAGTTCATCCCCGCGCGATGGCAGAACTTCACGCTCTCCGCATCGCCGCCGTGTTCGCCGCATATCCCGATCTTGAGTTTCGGCCGCGTCTTGCGCCCCCGCGCGATCGCCCATTCGATCAGCATGCCGACTCCCGCCACATCGAGCGTCTGAAAGGGGTCCTCCTTGAAGATGGCCGCATTGTTCGGATCCACGTACTCCGGCAGGAATCGCCCTGCGTCGTCGCGCGAAAGGCCCATCGTCGTTTGCGTCAAATCGTTCGTGCCAAACGAAAAGAATTCCGCCACCTCAGCGATTTCTCCGGCCAGAAGCGCCGCGCGCGGCAACTCGATCATCGTTCCTACCGAATATTCAAGCTTCACTTTAGCCCGTGAAATAATCTCCGATGCGACGCGGCGCGTGATCGTCTCCAGTATCTGAAATTCTTTCTTGTCGAGCGTGAGCGGAATCATGACCTCAGGTAACACTTTAATGCCGCGCTTCTGACAATCAATCGCGGCCTCGATGATGGCCCGCACCTGCATTTCCTGTATTTCCGGATAGGTGATCGCCAACCGGCAACCGCGATGACCCAGCATGGGGTTTGCTTCGTGCAACTGCTCCACCCGCCGGATCACGGCCTCGACCGAGACGCCGATCTTTCGGGCGAGCTCTTCCTGTCTTGCACGGTCGTGGGGGACAAATTCGTGCAGGGGCGGGTCGATCATGCGAATCGTCACCGGATATCCGTTCATGGCTTCGAAGATTCCGATGAAATCGCGTCGCTGGAATGGCAGCAGCTTGGCAAGGGCCTTTCGACGCGCCTCCGGAGTATCCGCCAGAATCATTTCCTGGATCGCTTCCTGCCGCTCCACGCTCCTTTCCGGATGCTCGAAGTCTTTGAAAAACATATGCTCGGTGCGGCACAGCCCGATGCCTTCAGCGCCCATTTCCCGGGCGATGCGCGCGTCGCGCGGTGTATCCGCGTTCGTGCGCACTCCGAGCTTGCGCGTCTTGTCTGCCCATTTCAGCAGGGTTTCGTAGGCTTTCGGCGGGTCCGGCCGGACCAAATCAATCTGTCCGCTATACACGGACCCATCGCCGCCGTCGAGCGTGATCCATTCCCCTTCGCCCACAGCGCGCCCGTTCACGTTCATTTTTTTTGCGCTCGCGTCGATATTGAGCTTTTCGGCGCCAACGATGCAGCACTTGCCCCAACCGCGCGCCACCACGGCCGCGTGGCTCGTCTTCCCACCCGTTGCCGTGAGGATACCCTGTGCGACGTACATCCCGCCCACGTCCTCCGGACTGGTTTCGCGCCGCACCAGAATTACTTTCTCTCCGCGCGCCGCCCAGTGCTCCGCGTCTTCCGCCGTGAACACGGCCTTTCCGACTGCCGCGCCCGGCACCGCATTGATTCCCTCAACGAGCCTCCGGCGCGCGAGTTCGTTGCGCGCGAGCTTGGGATCGAGGACGGGATAGAACAGCCGCTCGATATCCTCGGGTTTGACTCTTTCAAGTGCTTCCTCAACTTTGATCAGCCGTTCATTGGCCATGTCTACGGCAATTCGAAACGCCGCCGAGGGCGAGCGTTTTCCGATGCGGGTCTGCAGCATGTAAAGCTTGCCGTTTTCGACGGTGAACTCCATGTCCTGCATGTCCCGATAGTGCTTCTCGAGCTTCTCACGCACGCGCTCGAGCTGCCGATAGATTTTGGGCATCGCCTTTGCAAGCTCGCGCAGATGCATCGGCGTGCGGATTCCCGCAACCACATCCTCCCCCTGGGCGTTCAGCAGGAAATCGCCGAAGAACGACTTATCACCGGTGGAGGGGTCGCGCGTGAAACAGACGCCGGTTCCGGAATTCTCTCCTTTGTTGCCGAATACCATCTGCACTACATTTACGGCCGTGCCCAGGAGTCCCGTGATTTTTTCGACCCGGCGATAGGTAACCGCCTTTTCGCCCATCCACGATTCGAAGACGGCACCGATAGCTCCCCACAGCTGTTCGACAGGATCTTCCGGGAAGTCATTGCCCGTCTTCTGTTTGAAGTAAGCCTTATACTCACCAACCAGTTGCCGCCACCCTGCCGCACTCACCTGGGTGTCATCCTTCACGCCCTGGTTTTGCTTCATGCTGCGCAGCCGGATTTCCAGCTCGTCCTTCGGCAGGCCAATCACTACGCTTGAATACATTTGAACAAGGCGGCGGTAAGCATCCCAGGCGAACCGCTCGTTACCCGTGGCGCGCACGAGCCCCTCAACTGACCGTTGATTCAGCCCAAGATTTAGAATCGTTTCCATCATCCCCGGCATGGAACGCGCAGAGCCGGACCGAACACTCACCAGCAGCGGGTCCTTCGCGTCGCCCAGTTTCTTTTTGGTTAGTTTCTCCAGCCGCGCGAGATTCTTCGCCACCTGCGACCGCAAAGCCTGGGGATACTTTCGCCCGTGTTTCAGGTAATAGTCGCAAGTCTCTGTCGTGATCGTGAATCCGGCGGGCACAGGAAGCCCGATCCGCGTCATCTCCGCAAGTCCCGCCCCCTTGCCGCCGAGCAGTTCGCGCATCTCTCCCGTTCCGTCGGCTTTACCTGCACCGAAAAAATAGACGTATTTCATTTTTCACCTTAGATCCGATTCACGCGGAATTCGCCAGCGACGCATTGCGGTCGGCCAACCGACATCTGAAGTATCGCTTCAGACTCGTCACTTCGTCTCCTCCGCACCCAGTTCCGAGAAATCGGCAATCGTCGAGAATTCCTTCAACAACATTCCCAGCAGCGCAATGCGATTCCTTCGAAGATTCTCATCCTCAACCATTACTAGAACTCTGTCGAAAAACGAGTCTACGGCCGGGCGCAGCTCTGAAATCTTTTCCAGGGCCTTGCGATACTTTTTCTCTTTCTTGAGCCCCGCCGATTCATCCCGAATTTTTTGCGCGGCGGCATGCAGCTGCTGCTCCGCAGCGTCACGCAGCAACTCCGGCTTCACGAGGAGTTGTCCACGATCAGCCTTCCCTGCTGACTTCTCCAGGAGGTTGCGGATACGTTTGAAGCTCGCTGCCAGCGGAGCAAAGTTCGCCGTGTTTCGGATGGCTTTTACGGCGGTCACACGCTCCACCGCGTCGCCGAGATCATCGGCGCCGGCCGCGAACGCAGCATTGATTTCGTCGTATGCGTACCCCCGGCGTTCGCGAAGGATATATCTCGCGCGCTCGAGCAGGAATCCCAGCACCTGTTTCTCGGTGGCGGGCGTTACTTCAATCCTCGGTGCGTGATCCCTCAGCGCCTTCGCTGACGCGGAGATTGCCGCAGAGATGGAGAGCGGAAGCTTCTTTTCGAGGACGATCTTCACGATTCCCAGCGCAGCGCGCCGCAAAGCGAAGGGATCACTTGAACCGGTAGGGACCGCTCCCACCGCGAAGCACGCAACCAGCGAATCGAGTTTATCCGCGAGCGCCACAGCGCAGCCCGTCAAGTTTCGCGGCGGCGGGTCGTCGAGGCCGAGCGGCGTGTAGTGATCGTAAACCGCCCACGCGATTTCCTCGGGCTCGCCCTGCGCGCGAGCGTAGAGGCCGCCCACGACGCCCTGCAGTTCGGTGAATTCGCGTACCATCTCCGTGACGAGGTCGCACTTCGCGAGCTCGGCGGCACGGTCCGAACCCGCTACGTCCGCCTGAGCGATGCCTCCCGAAAACCACTGCTCGGAGAGCCATCGCGCCAATGCGCGGATCCGTTCGACCTTGTCCCGGTAGGTTCCCAGGCGCCGTTCGTAGGTGACGGAAGCGAGCTTCGGAAGGTAGTCGCCGAGGCGGGTTTTCTGGTCGGACTCCCAGAAGAATTGGGCGTCCGCAAAACGCGCGCGCAGCACGCGTTCGTGCCCGGCGCGTATCAGCCCCTTTGCATCTTGTTTCATGTTGATGACGGCGATGAACGAAGCCATCAGATCCCCGGCCTTGTTTCTCAGGCCGAAATATTTCTGGTGTCCGCGCATAACCGTGAGAAGAATCTCTTCCGGCAGATCGAGGAAATTGGGCTCGAAGTCCCCCATAATTGCCGTCGGGTATTCGTTCAGGTAGGTCACGAGCTCGAGCAGTCTTTGGTCTTCATGCACGCGCCAGTGTTGCCGCCCCGCGAGCTTGGTAATTTCGTTGACAATTTTTTGACGCCGCACTTCAGGACGCACCAGCACGCCGCTCGCCTTCAATTGCGATTCGTAGTCGCGGGGACCTTTGACAGGAATGCGCCGCTTCCCAAGAAAGCGATGCCCGTCGGTAGAATTCCCGGCAAAAACACCGGCATAGGAGAAGCGAACCGCCTTGCCATCGAGTAACGCCACAATCCAACGAATCGGCCGGATGAATCGAGGACTCTGCAAACCTTCCCAGACCATTGATCGCGGCCAGGATATCTCGCGGATGGCCTGCGGCAACGCCTCTTCGAGAATCTCCGCTGCGCCCTTGCCAGGAACCGTCTGCCTCGCGACGACGTAATCGCCCTTTGGCGTGCTCGCGATGGCGAGCTTCGAGACTGGAATTCCTTGGCGCTCGGCAAAGCTCACGGCAGCGCGCGTGGGCTGGCCAGCAGTATCGAACGCGACCGATTTCGGCGGCCCGGTCACCGCCTCCGTCACATCTTCCTGTTTTAGTCGAACATCTTTGACGATCGCGACGAGCCTTCTGGGGGCGCCAAAAGTTTCAATGGATTGTTGAGCTGTCGGCTCGTCGACCAGGTTCGCCGCCGACAAGTGCTTCGCAAGTATCGCTTGAAGTTCCAGCGCGGCTCTAGCAATCATCCCAGCCGGGATTTCCTCACAGCCGATTTCGAATAACAGATCTCCGCGCGAAGCGCGCGCCGCGCCCGGCTTCGCCCGCGCGCTCACGCCGTCACCCCGGCAGACGACGCCATCGCAATTCGTTGTTCGAGCCACGCGCGCGCCACTTGTGTGGCGAGCTTCCTCACACGGCCAATCATCGCCGCGCGCTCCGTCACTGAAATCGCGCCGCGCGCGTCGAGCACGTTGAACAGGTGCGAGCACTTCAGGCACAGG
The DNA here is from genome assembly GCA_035279445.1 of Candidatus Acidiferrales bacterium. Classification (GTDB taxonomy): domain Bacteria; phylum Acidobacteriota; class Terriglobia; order Acidiferrales; family UBA7541; genus Palsa-295. Next base: position 15,730 of record DATEHV010000037.1, read on the forward strand.
TCATAAGCCTGAAGCACCGGAAACCGCTCCAGGGCGCGGCCCTTGAGGTTCCCGCACTGCGATAGCAGGCGCGCCGCCTCCGCTTCATTCAGGTCGAACTGTTTGCGCGTGAAAGACGCGTCGGCGTGGTCGAAGCTGTATGCCGAGAATTGCTGCTCTTCCGCCATGCGCACCTGGCGGTAGCTCATCGTCTTCGACCAGCGAACGTCGAAAACGTTGTCCACGCCCTGCAGATACGCCGCAATTCGGTCCAGGCCATAGGTCAGCTCAACCGAAATCGGATCGAGATCGATTCCTCCGCACTGCTGAAAATATGTGAACTGCGTAATCTCGAGACCGTCGAGCAGGACCTGCCAGCCGATTCCCCAGGCGCCCAGCGTGGGCGATTCCCAGTTGTCCTCCTCGAAGCGGATGTCGTGTTCCTTGAGGTTGATGCCGACGGCGCCGAGGCTCGCGAGATACAGGTCCTGAATATCCCCGGGGGATGGTTTGAGTATTACTTGAAGCTGCGTGTGTTTGTACAAGCGGTTCGGGTTTTCACCGTAGCGGCCGTCCGCCGGACGCCGGCTCGGTTGTGCATAAACAACGCGGTACGGCTCCGGCCCAAGCACGCGAAGAAACGTCTCCGGGTGCATCGTTCCGGCTCCGACCTCGATGTCGTAGGGCTGCTGCAAAACGCAGTCGCGGGTCATCCAGAATTGTTCAAGTTTCAGTAGAAGATCCTGAAACGTGAGCCCTTGCGAGTTCACGGGCTTGCTCCGTGGCTTCGAAGTGCGGGCTCTACTCTTCACTCTGGAGGCTCCAGAAGCTCTCGAGATTTCAACTTACGGTCGATTTGATGTTCGATCACGTCGAGCATTATGTTTGTCAATTCCCGCGCGGCGCGAGTTCCAATTTCTTCCGTCGAAGCAGCTCCGCTCAGCCGGTCGAGGCGCCCCGCGAGCATTTGTCGAGCCGCCGCAAGCGCCGCCGCAGAAATGACGCGCATGCCCGGCGTCCGGCACTTTCCGCAGGCGATCGCCGAGGCATTCCGCGCAAAATACGCCGGAGCATCTTCCGCCAACGCCTTACCGCAGCTCGCGCAGCGATCGAGCGGAGGCAACCAGCCGCCGAGCTTTACGCTCCACAGCGCGAAATACGCCATCGGCAGTTCCGCTTTGCCCGTGCGCTTCACCGTTTGCGAGGCCAACAACAGCAATCGAAAATTCGGGTCCGAGGCCTCGCGCTCGGGCAGCACCGCCTCCGTAATCTCGGTGAAGAGCGCGAAAGCGACGCTCGACGGGTAGTCGCGGAACGCGTCCAGAAACGATTCGATCATTTCGCACTGGCTGATGCGGACCAGGTCGCGCGTCTCGCGCTCGAAAAACCAGATGCGAATGTGCGAGAGCCGCTCGAGACTGGAGCCAAAACGGCTCTTCGGCTTTCGCGCTCCCGCCGCCACGCCTCGCATACGCCCCATTGTGCGCGACAAGAAACTCACCAACCGGTCAGCTTCGCCAAGCGCGTACCGCTGCAGGACGATTGCCTCGGATTCATGAAGTGGCATTTGAAGTGTCGGCGTGCCGACTCGCCGGCTGAAAAACGGATTCCCGGTGCGATCCCATGCGGGCTCGAGCACGTCGCGCAAGCCGCACGCAACGGAACATTTTTTCTACCACAGCAAACCACGCGGTGCAATTGATAAACGCGGAAACGCGAGACGTTCGCTCGCCGTTCCTTGCCGATTGTTGCTTGAAATTCAACCGCTCTCGTCTAGAGTGCTGAAGTAGGGTACGCCAACTCGACGAGCTCAGGAAACCACGCCGTGCAACAATCCCAATCGCCGCGCGCGCATGTCGTGGGCGTCGGTATCAACGCCACGGACACGATCATCCGTCTGCCGCGCTTCCCTGTTCTCGACACCAAGATCGAGCTGCTTTCGGCAGCTGTGAAGCCCGGTGGGCAAGTCGCCAGCGCCATCGTTGCGTGCCGCCGCTGGGGCCTCTCCGCCCTTTATGTAGGCAAGGTGGGCGACGACGCCGCGGGAGCGTTTCAGATAGCCGAGATGAAAAACGAGGGCGTCGATGCGCACTGGATCGTCGCGCTCGGATGTATGAGCCAGAGCGCCTTCATTCTCGTGGACGAATCCTCGGGCGAGCGCACGGTCCTGTGGAAGCGAGATCCAGGAATTGCCTTGCGCCCCGAGGACCTCAGGCGGGAGTGGATTCCCGGTGCGAGCGCCCTGCTCGTCGATGGACATGACACGGAGGCGGCAGCACAGGCCGCGCGCTGGGCGCGCGCGGAAAAAATTCCGGTCGTGGGAGATTTTGATAATTGTTATCCGCAAGTTGAAGTATTACTTGAATATGTGGACTTTGCGATTACTTCGAAGGATTTCCCGGAGCGATTTACGGGTGAACGAGACCTGCTGAAATCGCTTCCGCAAGTACTTCAGCGCTTCAAGTGCCGCTTGACGGCCGCGACGCTTGGCCACCGTGGCGTACTCGCATGGAACGGAGAGCGATTTCTCTTCGCGACCGGGTATCGCGTCGAGGCCGTCGACACGACTGGAGCGGGCGACATTTTTCACGGAGCGTTCCTCTATGGATTGGTGCAAGATTGGCGACTGGAAGAAATACTTGAATTCGGCTGCGCCGCCGCCGCACTGAATTGCACGGCCACGGGAGCGCGCGGCGGAATTGCGCCGCTCGCCGAAATTGAGACTCTGCGTCGCACCGGGGCGCGTTCCGAACTTGCCTACGCGCCGGAAGTCTTGGATGAAGCGGCACGCGCTGTCGCTCTCGGGGGCAGCTCATGATTCCCCTCAAGGATATGACGCCGCGGCGATCGGTGCCGGTGATTACCCTCCTGCTGATCGCCGTCAACATTTTCGTTTTCGTCCACCAGTTCACGCTGTCGCCGGCGGCAGGCGAGGCTTTCGTCAAAACCTATGGCCTGGTCCCCTCGAAGATTCAGATGGCGCTCGCCGGGCGGCATTACACGCTGGAACAGGCGCTGCTTCCGCTGATTACCTGTATGTTTCTGCACGGCGGGATTCTTCATATTCTCGGAAACATGTGGTTTCTTTGGATTTTCGGCGCCAATGTCGAGGACCGCATGGGTCCGCTCTTATACCTGCCGTTCTATTTCGTCTGCGGCCTCGGCGCGAGCCTGTCGCAATTGCTGTTTTCCTGGGGCTCCCATGTGCCTTCTCTCGGAGCAAGCGGCGCGATTTCCGGAGTGCTCGGCGCCTACGTTATTTTCTTTCCCCGCTCGCGGATTCTCACTCTGGTTCCGCTGTTCATCATCTTTTTCCTCTGGCGCATTCCGGCGGTCCTCTTCATTGGATTGTGGTTTGTGGCGCAGTTTCTGAGCGGCCTGAGCGCGCTCGGGGCGGGCACTTCGGTGGGCGTGGCGTGGTGGGCGCACGTCGGCGGATTCCTGGTCGGCCTGCTGCTCGCGGCCACTTCACGGATGTTTCGGGGCTCGGCATCCTTCGCGTAGTGCATCGAGTCGCCCGTCGGCCTGCCGACACCTCGAGTCAGCGCTGAGCTTGCGGATGAAGTAACGCTTTAGGGTGTATGCGTCGCGACGCGGCGTCACTGCTCCATCAGCCGCATTATCTCCTTGAGGTCGTCGGTGTTCACGTCTGACACGGCGCAAAGATTCATGCCGTCTCGTGATCCGAGGAGGATGTAGTAGCCCTGCGAGGAAGAAAGCTCGCGCAGTTTCCCTGCCTTTGCACCCTCCGGCCAGATGAAAACGTTGATGAGATGTTTTCGGCGCTGATAAATCAGGACGGCAACATTACGCTGGCCCAGATAGTCCAGGCGGCCGCCGATCAACGCGAAGCCGTGATCCGCAAAATCGCGCACAGGTGGCGAGAAGTCCAGCTTGCCGTTGAACCACGGTTTCACCGTGTGTTGATCGGTCGATTCGACGTCCATCAAATGGCCAGGCTGCAATGACCGAATGTGGCTCGCCACGATTTCTTGCGCCAACAAATCATCCTGCCGGTGACTCAACATGCCCGGAATCAGCCTTGCACCGAGCAAGAACGCGATGACCATCGCCGCGGCTACAGCCAGCCATTCGAAGATCGGACGCCGCAAGTAGCGCCGCATCGGGACTACGCCGGCGTGTCCAGCCGCGCTTGGCATGCCCTCTTGGCTTGAAACCGCGTTTCGAATCCGGGCCGCTAGGCTCGCGGGCGCATGCTGATACAAGTTGGCCGACCGCAACGCCTTGCGCAAGGTTTGCTGGCTGAGCAGCTCCTGGGCGCAGCCCGAGCAAGTCTTTAGGTGCTCCTCGAGTTCGAGGCTCCGCAGGAGATCGAGTTCGCCGTCGAGGTAGGCGTGAAGCAGCCGCGCGTTATCGTCGCAGACCACGCTGCACCTCCTTGTCGCGCGCGCGCAGCAAACGCTCGCGCAATTGCGCCCGGCCGCGCGCCAGACCCGACATCACAGTGCCGATGGGAACGTCCATCAATTCGGCGATCTCTTTGTAGGACATTCCTTCTAGTTCGCGCAGGACAAGTGCTTCGCGAAATCTCACGGGCAGCTCTTCAAGTGCATCTTGAAGCATTCGGCTTTCGAGCGATTGCATGAACATCGCTTCCGCATCGGGTTGATCCGTTTCCGGAACGTGAAGAGTTTCATCGAACTCCTCCGCAAGGTCGGCGGGGCGATTCTTTTTCAGGAACGAATACGAAGCATTGCGAACTATCCGCAGCAGCCAGGCGCGCGAGTCGCCGCCTTGGTACCCGCCAAAGAACTTCACCGCGCGAAGGCATGCTTCCTGGACCACGTCCTCGGCATCGTGCGGGTTCCGGACAAGCCAGCGCGCGAGGTTGTACGCCGCATCGAGATGCGGCAATACGACCTGCTCAAAGCGAGGGGCCTCGACCGCGCCGCGTTTTTCGTCCTGCATGCCGCTATTAGACTCTCAATCGTCCAGGCCGGATACCAGCCATTTCTGCCCTGCCTAGTGTCGGCGCTTCGGGAATAGACGCCGACCGCTTCATGCCTCCTACTTGACCGCGTAGCATCTCCCCCCAAGGCCCTGCGAGAACAACTTGCACACGCCCCGCCGCTTTCGCAGGGCTCCGGACGCTACTTGACGATCACTTTGCCGGTCATGAGCGGATGGACCGAGCAAAAGTAAGCGTAGGTGCCGGATTCGGTGAATGTGAACGAGAATTGGTCGTCCGTGTCTAGTGCATTGGACTTGAATCGCTTGTCGGTGTTAACCACCGTGTGCGGGACATCGTCGTGGTTGACCCACGTGATGGTCGTTCCCTTCGTCACCGTCGTTTCTTTCGGCGTGAAGCTGAAGTTGTCGGTGGTTATCTTTGTGGCCGGAGCCTGCTCCTCTGTCGCTCGCGCAAGACGGATCGAGCTAAATATGGCTACCGAGAGCGCGATGGCGAACAGTCCGGCACATGCGTTGATTTTCAGCATCTGGATTCTCATTGGTTTTCCTTTTCTGTCGCGGGCGTCGGCTGTGCCACTTCTTCTTGAAGCGTTGAATCCACGATGGCCAGCGTGTGACGGCCGCGGACAAAGTCAATTTTCGATACGCCCAGCATGCTTCGCAGCTGTTCCGCCGGAACCTTCATCGGGCCAGGAGACGGCCCCTGGCCCGGCGCGGGCTGGGGAAACGCGGTGGACATTGCGGTGTGAAAAGTGACATTGCCCTCCACCTTTTGCATCACCTGATGGATATGGCCGTTGAGCACGGAGACAGATCCGAACTTCCGTAGGTAAGAAAGCGCCTGGCCGCTGTCGTCCGTTCCCCAGCCCCACTCGGGATACACGGCCCAAAGTGGAATGTGCGCGAAGACCACGATCGGCGTGCTGTGTTTCTGCCGCTTCAAGTCTCCTGCGAGCCAATCGAGTTGATCGCGGCCGAGGTTGCCCAGACCGCCGGCCTTGAGGTTCATCACATTGACCAGACCGATGAAGTGCACTCCCTTGTGGTCGAAACTGTACCAACCGTCGCCCTTCGTCTCATTGCCGTAGTGCTCGCGGTACTGCGCGCCATTGTCATTCAACACGTCGTGCTCGCCGGGAACGTAGAAGATGCGGCCCGTGCGAACGGATCGCAGCGACTGGTCGAGCGTGTCGAACTCGTCGGCCTGCGAAAGATGGCTCAGGTCGCCCGTGTGGAGCACGAATTCGGGCGCGGCGGGAAGCGCGTTGATCCTGGCGATGGCTTCTCGCAGCGTGGCCGTCACGTCCGGGTTCGCCGCTTTGTTGAACCCAATATGCGAATCGCTGATCTGCGCGAACGCGAAATCGCCGTCCATGGATGCGAGATCCTGTTTGCTCGCGCGTCCGAACGCGAATGACTTCAGTACTCCTCCCCGCATGATGCAGAGCGTCCCGGTTCCCGCCCACGCCATGCACTCCAGAAAACCGCGCCTGTCGATCCCGTCGCCGTTCAGATTCCGCTTGATCACGCCACCCATTCATTGCCTCGCTTTCTTCGAGCGCCGCCCGCTCCATCCAGGCCAGATTTGCCTGCACTCATATAGACCGGACTCCGCCCTAAAATATTCCCGGAAAACAGGCGTGCGTCCCGCCTGCAACCGCGGCGAGGTCTGTGTTAAGGTATTCGGTTCCACAATGAACTTCCGAGCCGGCAATCCTGCAACGGGCAACGTGACCCAGGGAGACGGAAATCCATGAAGAGTTCCTACAACGGCGTGGCGGTCCCTTCGAACGGAAGGCGGATCGAGTACGGCGGTGGCGAGTTCCGTGTGCCCGATCGTCCCATCATCCCGTTCATCGAAGGCGACGGCACCGGCCGCGACATCTGGAAAGCGTCGCGGCGCGTGTTCGACGCCGCTGTCGAGCGGGCGTACGGTGGGAAAAAACAAATTGCGTGGCTCGAAGTCTTCGCCGGCGAAAAATCATTCAATCAATTCAAGGACTGGCTGCCGCAAGACACCGTGGATGCGATCCGCGATTTCCGCGTGGCTATCAAGGGGCCGCTGACCACGCCCGTCGGCGGCGGAATTCGTTCGCTGAATGTAACCCTGCGCCAGTTACTGGACCTCTACGCCTGTGTCCGCCCGGTGCGTTACATCGAGGGCGTCCCGTCGCCGATGAAACACCCGGAATTGATGAACGTCGTCATCTACCGCGAGAACACCGAAGACGTCTACGCCGGAATCGAGTGGAAGTCCGGTACTCCGGAAGCGGAAAAAATCGCCGCCTTTATCAACGACGAAATGCTGAAAGGCACGAAGAAGCGCCTCCCAGAACATCCCGGCATCGGCATCAAGCCCATCTCTGCAAGAAATACCAAGCGCCTGGTCCGCCGAGCGATCGAGCACGCCATCGAGCACCGCCGCACCGTCGTTACGCTGGTGCATAAGGGCAACATCATGAAGTTCACCGAAGGCGCGTTCCGCGACTGGGGCTACGAGTTGGCCACCGAGGAATTCCGGAGTCAGATCGTCACCGAGCGCGAAAGCTGGATCATCGACAACAAAGATCGAGATGCGAATCTTTCCATCGAGAAGAATGCGGCGATGATCGAGCCGGGTCTCGAACAGGCGACAGCGGAGTTTCAGAAGCAAATCTCTGCGGAAGTAAGACAGACGCTCGATAGGGTTTACGCGACGCATGGCCGCGGCCAGTGGAAAAGGAAGATCCTCGTCAACGACCGCATCGCCGATTCGATATTCCAGCAGGTGCTCACGCGCGCCAACGAATACCAGGTGCTCGCGACGCCGAACCTGAACGGCGACTACATCTCCGACGCCTGCGCCGCGCAGGTGGGCGGGCTGGGAATGGCGCCGGGCGCGAACATCGGCGACGGCTACGGCTGCTTTGAAGCGACGCATGGCACGGCGCCAAAATATGCAGACAAGGATGTGATCAATCCCAGCTCGGTCATGCTCTCCGGCGTGATGATGTTCGATTTCATGGGATGGAAAGAAGTGGCCCGGCTAATCGAAGAAGGCATCACGCGCACGGTTTCACAGAAGCGCGTCACCTACGACCTTGAGCGGCTGATGCCCGGTGCAACGAAGCTCGGTACGGCGGATTTCGCTTCGGCGATCATCGAAAACATGCACGCGCCTGCACCCGTGAGCCGCTGATTGCCGATGGCTCAATTCCCAGCCCAATTCGCGCGGGCCAGAAAACCGCTGCGGTCTAAGGAGAATTTCGAATGCGTAAGAAGGTGACTGTCGTCGGCGGGGGCTTTGTAGGTTCCACGACCGCGCAGCGAATTCATGACGCGGGACTCGCCGATGTCGTCTTGACCGATATTCTCGAAGGCGTGCCGGCCGGTAAGGCGCTCGACATGGCCGAATCCGCGCCGATCCTCGGGACGGATGCGCTGGCCTCCGGCATCTCGACCGCTGGTGGCGACTACCAGGAGACCGCCAACAGCGACATCGTCGTGATCACGGCGGGCTTTCCACGAAAGCCGGGAATGAGCCGGGACGATCTTCTCAAGGCGAACTACGACGTGATCAGGGCCGTCGTCGAAGCCGTGGTCAAACTTTCTCCCAATGCCATCCTCATTATCGTCACGAATCCGCTCGACGCGATGGCGCAGGCCGCGTTCAAGATCAGCAAGCTCCCGAAGCATCGCGTCATCGGGATGGCCGGCGTGCTCGATTCCGCCCGCATGAGCATGTTCGTCGCCGCCGAACTGAATGTATCCGTCGAGAATGTCCACTCCTTCGTTCTCGGCGGCCATGGCGACGATATGGTGCCGCTCGCGCGGTATTCCACTGTCGCCGGAATCCCCCTGCCTGAACTCATATCGAAAGAAAAACTTGAAGCAATCATCGCGCGGACCCGGAAGGGCGGCGCCGAGATCGTCAATTTGCTGAAGACGGGCTCGGCCTACTACGCCCCTTCCGCGGCAGTCGTGGAAATGGTATCGGCGATCTTAAAGGACAAGAAGAAGATTTTGCCATGCGCCGTTTACCTGGAAGGCGAATACGGGATCAAGGGCCTCTTCGTCGGCGTGCCGGTAAAGCTCGGCGCCAAGGGCGTCGAGCAAATCATCGAGATCAAGCTCGCGCCCGACGAGAAAGCCGCGCTCGATAAGTCGGCCGCCTCGGTGCGGGAGTTGGTAAACGTTTTGGGGGTGTAACGCCCGTCCGGCGTTAGGTTGCGAATCTTTGCGCCAGCGGAAATCGCCTTCCCACGCTAAAGGCCTTCGACGTGACCTTCAGGCCCGGGGGAGACTGCTTGCGCTTGTACTCGTTCCGGTCCACCTGCAATGCGACGGCGCGCACGAGTTCGATCGGCAGCAGACACTCCTCGGCAATCTGCTCAGGGTCTTGCAGGTCCTCCACGTATGCCTTCAAGATACGGTCCAGATCTTCGTAGGGAGGCAGCGTGTCCTGGTCCGTCTGATTGGGGCGAAGCTCGGCGGTTGGGGTCTTGGTGAGCACTTCCCGCGGGATTCTTTCCTTCCGGCGGTTGGCGACCCTGGCCAGGTCGTACACCATCGTTTTGGGCACGTCCGAAATCACAGCGAGCCCCCCGGCCATGTCCCCATATAGTGTGCAATATCCGACGGCAAGCTCGGATTTGTTTCCGGTGCTGAGCACGAGCGAGCCGAACTTGTTCGAGAGCGCCATCAAAGAATTGCCCCGAATGCGAGCCTGAATGTTTTCCTCGGTCACGTCCTCGCCGCGACCCGCAAAAGCCGGCTCGAGCATGCGGCGGTAGCTTGCGAACGTTTCCGTGATTGGTAGGACGATCAGCTCGACGCCGAGATTCCCGGCCACGCAGCGCGCATCGCGCAGGCTGGCTTCGGACGAGTACGGTCCCGGCATGGCGACGGCAAGCACGTTTTCCGCCCCGAGCGCGTCGGCGGCGATGGTCGCCACGAGTGCGGAATCGATTCCCCCGCTCAGGCCGATCACCACTTTTCGAAAGCCGCATTTGCGAACGTAGTCGCGCGTCCCGATCACCAGCGCGCCGTAAACCGCCTCAAACTCGTCGTCCATCGCCTGACGGATATCGCCCTTCCCGGTCTCGCTGTCGAAGTACACCAGGTCTTCTTCGAACGACTTCGCCATCGCGGCGATGCGCCCGTCCGGCGTGAACGCCACGCTTGTCCCATCAAAAATCAGGCTGTCGTTGCCGCCAACTTGATTTACGTAAACCACTGGAACCCGCCGCTCCCGCGCCACCGCGCCGAGCATATCGTGGCGAAGCCCGCGAATCCCCAGCCGGTACGGCGACGATGAAATGTTCAGAATCAGATTGCTTCCCTTCCCCACCAGTTCCGCCACCGGATCGCGATCGTAGAGGCGCTCCGGCCAGAAGCTCTTGTCGTTCCAGCTATCCTCGCAGATGGTGATGCCGAGCGTCGCGGAGCCAAACGCAAATGCCTGTTGCGTGGTGGCCGGCTGAAAATATCTTGTCTCGTCGAACACATCGTAAGTGGGCAGCAGCATCTTGCGCTGCTCGAAGAGTATTTTTCCGCGCGCGATCAACGCGGCGGAATTGGCGACCGGCTTTCCGGTATCGTCCTGCGCCTTGCCGACAAATCCGATCAGGGAAGGCAGCGGGATTTCGGTCGCCAGGCGCGCGAGCTCCGCTTGGTTTCGCGCCGCGAACGACGGCCGCTCGATCAGGTCCTGCGGCGGATAACCGCAAAGGCAAAGCTCGGAAAATACCGCCAGGTCGGCGCCGCCGGCCTGAGCGCGGCGCGCCATTTCGAGGATGCGCGCTCGATTGCCTTCGAAATCGCCCACCGTCGGATTGAACTGCGCCAATGCGATTTTCATGAGAACGACATAGCATACGGGGCGCGCGCAAGCTTTTCAATCGCGAGCCGGCCGCCGATCGCAACGCAGGATGCGGCCGCCGCGCAGTGCTGTGGTAAGGGAACTCTGCCGCGCCCGGAAATAAAAAGGCTCCCGGAGAATCTCACTCCGGGAGCCAAAAACTGACCAATCTGGCCGCGATTATACGGTGAACGAGCTGCCGCAGCCGCAGGTGCTCTTCACGTTCGGGTTATTGAACTTGAACCCCGCGCCTTCGAGCGTCTCGATGTAGTCGATGGAGATTCCATCGAGGTACATCTCGCTCATCTGGTCGACGAGAACCTTCAGTCCGTCGAACTCGTAGACGTTGTCGCTCGCCTCGTTGATCTGGTTCTCAAAGGCCATCTTGTAGCTGAATCCCGAGCAGCCGCCACCCACGACGGCCACGCGCAGGCCGGTCGGCATGGGCGTCTGCGACGCCAGAATTTCTTTGACCTTTGAGACCGCCACCGGTGTCAATTGAACCATTTCGGAACCCTCCGGGTTCGCGCGAGACTCGCCGTCCCGCGTCCATAAATCCACTCTCATTATACCAGATTTGAGCAGCGGGGCAATCCGAGGCAGTACTGAGAACGAAACAAGAGCGCCTCTGAATCCATACCGCAAGGCCGGAAACCCTTTAGACTGATACCTCTACATGAAACACACAATCACGTTGATTCCCGGCGACGGGATTGGACCCGAAGTATCCAATGCCACCCAGAAAATAATCGAGGCTGCGGGAGTTGCGATTGAATGGGAGGAAACCGCCGCGCGGGGAGACGTCGACCGGCGCGGCTCCGACGCCGCCAACTCGGTGGTGGTCACTTCGATTCGCAGAAACCGCGTGGCCCTGAAAGGCCCGCTCACAACCGCTGTTGCGTTCGGGCCGCCAAGCATCAACGTCGGATTGCGCAAGGCGCTGGACCTGTATGCCAACGTGCGCCCGGTCAAAAATCTCGTGGGCGTCCAGTCCCGATATCAAGACGTGGATCTCGTACTGATCCGGGAGAACACCGAGGATCTCTATGCCGGCCTCGAACACGAAGTCGTGCCGGGTGTGGTCGAGAGCCTGAAAATTATCACGGAAAGAGCGTCCACTCGGATCGCCAGGTTTGGGTTCGAATTCGCGCGAAAAAAGGGGCGCAAGAAAATCCACGCGATTCACAAAGCCAATATCATGAAGATGTCGGACGGCCTCTTTCTGACTTCGATTCGCAAAGTAGCGCCCGAATTCCCTGAAATCGAATACAAAGAGCTGATCATCGACAACGCCTGCATGCAAATGGTCCTGAACCCGCAACAGTACGACATGCTTCTTCTGACGAACCTCTACGGCGACATCATGAGCGATCTCGCCGCCGGACTTGTCGGGGGTCTGGGAGTCGTGCCGAGCGCGAACATCGGCGAGGGCGCGGCCATCTTCGAGGCGGTTCACGGCACCGCCCCGGACATCGCCGGAAAGGGTATCGCCAATCCGACCGCACTGCTGATGAGCGCGATCATGATGCTCGAGCACATCGGAGAGCCGGAGGCTGGGCGCAGAATCGAGTGCGCGCTCCACAAGGTCTACCGCGAAGGAAGATCCCTCACACGGGACGTGGGAGGCAGCGCCACCACCTCGCAGTTCACCGATGCCGTCATCGCCGCGTTCGACCGCTAGCGACGAAAGATCAGTCAGCTGGCCCGAATGGTGGCGCAGCTCTCAACTCGCGCTAAGTACGTTCATCAGCTTACCGGGTGCGGCGAAGCATTGTCGAGCAATCCAACGAGCTGCTTCCCCGCGGCGGGCGTTGCAGGCCCCGGTCCCAGCACGATATCGCGGGCGCTCATCCGGCGGCCGTAGAGTGCTTCGTTGGCGTCGTGATCGGGACGCAGCGTCGTGCCCTCGAGCGAAACCCCGGCAAATAGCCCCCGCGCTCGCGAGTACGTCAAGATTTCCGCCCGCATGTAAGCATCGGTATCTGCCTCTGCAGCCCGGCCGATCGGCCCAGCTGCCGCCGTTATGTCGGCGCCGAGTTTCACCTTACTGCGCAACAGACTCGTCGCTCCGCGCTCGTTCATGACCAACAACACGAAGTCGGTGGCATCGGCGCCCAGCTGAAGTCCGAAGCTCCCGCCCTCGAGAGTCATCATTGACGGCGCGCCCCAGGGTCCGGTGAAATCGTTCCCGCTCCGGCAAACCATTGCCCCTCGGCCGTAGCTCCCGCCCACAATGAACGCCGCCTTCAGAACGGACGGAATGACGACAACGCACTTCGTCCGGTCCAGGACATATTGCGGGATGCTGTCAGGCATCTTCAAAACTTCGCTCATTACCTGTCCGGCATTCTGCAAACGGCCGTCCTGCTTCTTGGCGTCTTCAGTCTCTGCGAGAGTCGTTGATGCCATCAAGAGTATTGCGACGATTAAGCCTAGAAAGTTTTTCATTTTACCCTCCTCCTGAAAACTCGCCCGTGCTCCACAGCTCATCGGAACCGTGCGCTACAGATCGGATTTCGGCGTAGTCACGACGCGGCTGCTCATTATGGGAATTTGATACGGAACCAGGTACGGAATCCCCGAAAGCTCATTCGAGAAATAGCCGGCGGACTCTATGATGTTCATCCGAATGTACAACCACAACGACCGAGCGCCCTTATGAACGAGAATGAAAATCGCAATGCAAGTCGCGAGAGCTAGAAGAACCGCAACAAAACCGATAGCGAAAATAATAAAAGCGGCAATCAACTGAACCCCGTTCTCGAGCATGGAAAGAAGAGTCATCGGCGTCCTCCTTCCGGCCCCAATTGCCGCGTTTCCACGATCGGGCGCAGTGGGCCCTCATCGTCCCGTCTCTGGCGCGCCTCGCGCTCGAATTCAGTCATTCCGCTCATGCGTTGACGGCCTTTGCAACCCATGAGGCGCACAATCTCCTCGCAATCCCTTCGCAGCGTTCTTCACTCAAAACGCCGCCAGATTGGCGCCTGCGTGAATACGACTGCAATGAGGGGGCCGGAGCGCAGAATTTTGCGGAACGCACTCAAACGTCTAGACTTAGTTCGCAGATCGTGATTGCCAAGCCGGAGGGATTCTTGGGTACTAGTTCTAGAAAATTATTCCACCTACTTCGCTTTTATTCCGTCGGCTGCAGCGCCCCATAACGCTGCATCAGTTAGGAACGCGGACCGATGGGGCGCTCGCTTCAGTCCGTGATATAAACCTTCGGTCCGATACGTTTAATTCACCATACGCAAACCATGGCGTCTCCAGTCATCCAAGTCTCCGGAGTGCGCAAGACGTACGGCTCAACCGTCGCAATCGACGAAGTCTCGTTCGAGGTGAAAGACGGAGAGATCTTCGGATTGATCGGGCCAAACGGCGCGGGAAAGACCACCACGATGGAGTGCATTGAGGGTCTGCGCACGCCGGACCGGGGCGCGATCGCCGTTCTGGGCCTCGATCCTTTTCGCGACGTTTACAAACTGCAGAATCGCATCGGCGTGCAGCTCCAACAGGCGCAGCTCCAAAAGCGGATCAAAGTGTGGGAGGCCGTGGACCTCTGGGCCTCCCTTTATCAGAGAAAAACGATCGACGGCGAACGTTTGCTCGAGCAGCTCGGCCTGACGGACAAGCGGAACGCGTGGTTTATGACCCTCTCGGGTGGCCAGAAGCAGCGGTTGTTTATTGCGCTGGCGCTGATCAACGATCCGGAGGTTGTGTTTCTCGACGAGCTGACCACCGGGCTCGATCCGCAAGCACGGCGCGCGATCTGGAGCCTGGTGCGCGGAATCCGGGAGCACGGCAAGACGGTCTTCCTGACAACCCATCTGATGGAAGAGGCTGAGCGGCTGTGCGATCGCGTGGCGATCATCGAGCACGGCAGGATCATCGACATCGACCCGCCGGAGAGGCTGGTAGACCGGCACTGCCCCGAACGAACGGTGATCGTGGCCACGGCTGACCCGGCGGCCGAGGAGCGTTTTCAGGCCATCCCGCGAGTGGAAGGGGTGATTTGCACCGACTCACGATTCACGATCCGCGGTCGGGGGGATGATTTCGTCACGGAGGTGATCCATTGCCTCTCCGAGAATCGAATCCGGGTTACCGACTTTCGCACGATCCTTCCCAACCTCGAGGACGTCTTTTTGAAACTTACGGGTCATTCGATTCGCGAATAGGCTGGATATCGATGCTGCGTGGACTCTGGAAACTTACCTGGATAGAGATCAAGGTCTTCCTGCGCGAGCCGCTCGGCGCGTTTGGAACGATCGGTTTCCCGGTCCTGGTGTTTCTCGTCTTCGGCCGATTCGCCGGCCGAAGGCTCCCGCCGCCCTCGCTCGCCGCCAGCAGTTTTGTCCGCGTCGGCCTGCCGGTTTTCGCCTCGCTTCTCATCTCCATCAGCGCCGTGCTCTCTCTAGTCACGATCATCTCGATCTATCGCGAGGGAGGCATTCTAAAACGCCTCCGCGCCACTCCGCTGCGCCCACAGACGATCCTCACTGCCCACGTGATCGTAAAACTGCTGCTCACCGCGGCCACGCTCGCCCTGATGGTGCTTGCGGGGAAACGATATTACCCGGTCGGCGTCCATGTTCCCGTGTTCGCGTTCACAGTGGCGCTGCTCTTGAGCACTTGGAGCATTCTGTCGGTTGGTTTCCTCATCGCGAGCATTGTTCCGACAGCGCGCTTCGCGCAGCCGATCGGAGCCGCGATTTTGTATCCCATGATCGCCGTCTCGGGATTGTTCTTCCCGATCGAATCGCTGCCGCCGCTGTTCCGCGCGATTGTGCGGCTGCTGCCGGTCACCTATGCGGCGTCGCTGCTGCAAGGCATCTGGAGCGGTGAAGCGTGGTCGGCCCACTTGGGCGACGTGGCGGCCCTAGTGGCGGTGTTTGTCGTTTTCACCGCCATCTCGGCCAAAATTTTCCGCTGGGAGTGACTCGGATCCCTCCGCCGCCCTCCTACCGCGAGTGCCTCTTTCGACCTTGCAATTGCCGGCGACTCGCCATGGGACCTCTGAGCGGATAGACTCGTTTTGGCGTTGCATCCTCCGACTGGGATGCGGCACACCATGATTGCGTCGGCGGAATCGAAAAGGAGCGCGGTTTAGTCCCCCGGTTCTCGAAGGAGCTTTTCAGCCCTTGATGGACGTTCTTAGAAAACTCTTCGAACAGCACTTCCACTCACCCGTGAGCCGGGTGCAGCCGCTTCAGGGTCAGCTTGGAGGCTCGGAGCGCCGCATCGTCCGCCTTACCAGCGATTCAATCAGTGCAATCGGCGTACTGAACGACGTGCGCGAAGAAAACATCGCGTTCCTGGAATTCTCCTGGCACTTTCGTGCGCGCGGCCTTCCCGTACCGGAAATCTACGCCGAGGATTTGAGCGAGGGCGCTTATCTGCAGGAAGACCTCGGGAACACGACACTCTTCGAATTCCTCTCGCGCGGTCGCGCAGGCAAGACTCTGGCTCCGCAAGCGGTCGAAGCCTATCGCAAAGTGGTCGCCGCGCTGCCGCGCTTTCAGATCGAGGCCGGCCGCGACCTGAATTACGAGGTTTGTTATCCGCGCGCCGTCTTCGATGGCCAGTCCATCGCGTGGGATTTGAATTACTTCAAGTACTATTTTCTGAGGCTCGCAGGCATTCCGCTCAACGAGCAGGCGCTCGAAGACGACTTCGGCCGGTTGACGAAGTTCCTGCTGAGCACCGACCTCGACTACTTTCTCTATCGGGATTTTCAATCCCGCAACGTCATGTTGCGCGACGGCCAACCGTTTTTCCTGGACTACCAGGGCGGCCGCAAGGGCGCGCTTCAATACGACATCGCCTCACTTCTGTACGATGCCAAGGCCGATTTGCCGCCGGAACTTCGCCAGCAGTTGCTGGATTTTTACATCGATCGGCTCGGCGACTTCATAGAGATCGAGCGCGATAGCTTCATGCGCCACTACTATGCTTATGTTTACGTCCGCATCATGCAAGCGCTGGGCGCATATGGATTTCGCGGCTTTTACGAGCGCAAGGCTCATTTTCTGCAAAGCGTGCCGTATGCCCTCGAGAACCTGCGCTGGCTCCTTCGGCACGTCGAGCTGCCCATCGCCTTGCCGGCGCTGATGGACGCCTTCCGGAAGGTCGTGGCTTCGGAAAAACTTCAGGCGCTGAGCACGGTGCCCACCGGGAATCTGCAAATCGCGGCTTCCGGGGCAAGTCGCCTGACCGTCCGGATTTGCAGTTTTTCCTTTCGCCGGGGCGTCCCGAAGGACGAGACCGGGCATGGCGGGGGTTTCGTTTTCGATGCCCGCAGCATACCGAATCCCGGACGCGAGGAGAGGTTCAAGGCTCTCACGGGCAAGGACGCGCCCGTAATCGAATACCTCAATCAACAGGAAAGCGTGCATCCGTTTCTCGCGAGCGTGATGTCGCTGGTGGAGGCCAGCGTGGACGCGTACCAGGGTCGCGGCTTTACGAGCTTGGCGGTGTCGTTCGGATGCACCGGCGGTCAGCACCGCTCGGTCTATTTCGCGGAGGAATTAGCAAAGCGCTTGCGCACGAAAAACGGAGTGGAGGTGGTGGTGCGGCATCTCGAGTTGGAGAATATGAACAAATGAAAGCCATGATTTTTGCGGCCGGCCTGGGTACGCGTCTACGCCCGCTCACCGATACCCGCCCCAAAGCCCTCGTCGAAGTGGCCGGGCGCACCATGCTGGAAATTGTCCTCGCCCGTCTGCGCGCCTTCGAAATTCGCGAGGTGATCATCAATGTCCATCATTTTCCTGAGATGATTCTCGATTTCTTGAAAGCGAACAACAATTTCGGCATGCGCATCGTGATTTCGCGCGAGGAAGTCTTGCTCGACACCGGGGGCGGGCTAAAAAAAGCCGCCGCTTTCTTCCTCGATGACTCCGGCGCCCGCGAAAAACCATTCGTCCTGCACAATGTCGACGTCATCAGCAATATCGACCTTCGGGGCATGGTCGACTTTCACACCGAAAGGCGGGCCCTCGCCACACTCGCGGTCCAAAGCCGCGAGACCTCTCGATACCTTCTCTTCGATGACCAGCTTCAACTCTGCGGCCGGCGATCGGAACCGGGGCACCGGGACGAACTTGCCGGACCTTCACGGCCGGCCCAGGCGTTAGCTTTTTCCGGAATCCACGTTCTTTCCCCGCGCATTTTTGCGGAGCTGACCGAAGAAGGCGCCTTTTCCATAATCACCTCCTATCTGCGCCTGGCCGCCCGGGAGGAAAAAATCCTCGCCTTTCGGGCGGACGAATACTCCTGGCGCGACCTGGGCAAGCCGGAAAACGTGCGGCAAGCCGCCCAGGATTTCAAGCCAGAGGGCGTCAGGTAGGACGCTTGCTCCCGGCCGAAATCCTGATCAGAGCAGTTTTCCGGCCAAACGAATCCTGGCAAGCGCGTCCCCGCGGCGGCGCGTTCGTTGTCTCGCGAACTCGGGAAGCGTACGATGCCTGTGTCGGCGACCCGATTCGGACAGCTCGGCCGGATGAAGCACCACCTAAATCAAGACAGAGGAAGATCATGATTCGACGAATGTTCCTTGGAACGGGAGCTGTGCTCGCCATTCTGGTGGCTTCCTTGGCCTCCCCGATTGTTGTGGCGCAGAATCAGGTTCTGGGCGAAGTGGAAATTCAGGGAAAGACAAAAGTGGACAAGACCTCCGGCGTCTGGGTGGATGGGCAGTACGTCGGCTACGTCCAGGAATTGACCGGCGACAAGAAGATTTTGCTTCTGCCAGGTGCGCACCAAATCGTGGTCCGGCAGGCGGGTTATCTCGAACAAGTGCAAGCGGTCACAGTCGAACCCGGCAAGAAGACCACCATTCAGGTCAGCATGCAACGGGACCCCAGGGCGCAATTCCCGATCGGGGCGACATCAGAGGTCAAACTGCAAGTGACGCCCGACCGCGCCGCAGTCTTTGTGGACGACGGTTATGTGGGAACGACGAGAGAGTTCAGCGGCCTCGGACGGGCGATGGTAATCGCTCCCGGAAAACACCGCGTTCGAATCGCCCTCGCCGGATATCAGGATTTCACCACCGACATTAACTTACGGCCCCGCCAAAAAATTACGATCAAGACCGATCTGATTCCCGGAAGCATCACGCAGGCGGGACCCGCCATCAAGAGCAATTAAGGCCGGGCACACAGGCAATATGCTCGCCATCCACAAACCGGTGCGAGTTCCGCACTAATCTTCGACGATCAGGCCTCCCTTCATTTTACGGTGGCCCATTCCGCAGAGTTTGGCGCATTTGAATTCGTAGGTGCCTGCCGTCCGGGCGACGAACTCGAGCACCTGGTCGGTACCCTTTTCGACTTTGCCGTTCTGCTCCGGCTGATCGAATTGCAAACCAGGATCTGATTTTTTCTTAGCGCCTTCCGGATAGAGGCTAAGTTTGATCCCATGAGTCTCATCGACGGAATGGACCGTAAGCCGAACCTTAGTTCCCGTCTTGACGTGAATCACGCTGGGCGTAAATTCGTATTTCTTCGCGGAAACCTCGATGGCCTTCACGGAACTATCGCCGGTCGAGTCCGTGGCCTGAGCGATGGCCGGATTCCCAGTCAGCAGCCAGACAAAGAGCGTCATGCAAGTCAGAATGCAGTTTCGCAAATGCCCTCCTTGTTCAGTTTTCACGATCGGTCGTCGACGCTGAACAGTTCGATGAAGGGCCAGTGTTCGAGGTTGCACACGCCTGCTTTGAGTTGCATCGCAGACTCATTTTCGGCGGTCGCCGTATCCGACCGTTACTTCTCGAGTGGAAGTCCATAGCGGCATTCCGATTTCAATACTCTTTGCCGCTCTAATAAAGACGTTACTTGTCCACGTCCCTGGTTCCGACCAACCGGAGGAGGACATCCTCGTGGTGTAAAATTTCATGAGCGGACAACCTCAACTGGCAGCAGACTGTCAAACCTTAAGGGCAATCGGCGGGAAGGATATGGAGGGACATTCGTGACTTGGGCGCGGAAAGCCGGGTGCAAGAAACCTCCGAGCCAAGTGGCTTCGCATCCGGCCCTTGGCCGTGGAGTCCTGGCGTGGGTCGGCTTGGCGCTGCTGCCATTCGGCGTTCCGGCTCCCGCTCAGTCTCAGATTCTGCCTGCCGCTCACCAGGCCGCAACTCTTCAGTCGAACCCACCGCCGCCATCGGCGCAGGCGGACGGGCAGGCAGCCACCCCGCAATTGCCGGGCACCATCAGCGGCGTAATTGTCGATCAAACGGGAGCCGCCGTCGTGGGAGCGCGTATCTCGCTTTCCAATGAGAATCATTCCTCGACCCAAGAGGTGCTTTCCGGCGACGATGGACAGTTTTCATTTGCCGCCATCTCTCCCGGCTCCTTTGAGCTCACGGTTACTTCCGCGGGCTTTGCTCCCGCGACATATTCCGGAGTCTTGCATCCGGAGGAGATTCTGACCGTCCCGCCCATCACCTTGCCCGTCGCGGCCAACGTCACTCGCGTGACGGTCGGACTGCCACCGGCAGAACTCGCGGAGATCCAGGTCAAGGAAGAAGAGAAGCAGCGCGTCCTCGGCTTCCTGCCGGATTTCTATGTCACCTATGTTCCCGATGCCGCGCCTCTCCGACCGAAACAGAAATTCGAATTGGCGTGGAAGACTACTCTGGATCCGGTCACCTTCGGTCTCACGGCGGCCGTCGCGGGAATCGAGCAGGGAGTGAATCAGTACAGCGGATACGGAGGAGGCATGCAGGGCTACGGGAAGCGTTACGGCGCCGCCTATGCCAATTCTCTCGCAGGCTCTTACATCGGCGACGCCATACTGCCGTCACTTCTGAAGCAGGACCCGCGCTATTTTTATAAAGGCACCGGCAGCAAGCGTTCGCGGCTTCTGTACGCCATCGCGAATTCGGTCATCTGCAAGGGAGACAACGGGCGCTGGCAGCCGAATTACTCGCACATCCTCGGAGACTTCGCTGCCGGCGGAATCTCGAATCTCTACTATCCCGCGAAAGATCGCAAAGGTGCGGGACTAACTCTTGAAAACGGTGCAATCGGTATCGGGGCGACCGCCGCCGCCGATGTCCTTCAAGAATTCGTCATCCGCAAATTCACACGAATCAAATCCTGATTGAGGCGCGAGACGACTTGCCTCGCTGTCCGGGCCGGAAGGAAGCGCATTCGAGACGGCGATTGTTCAGCAGCGTTGCTGCAGGTGTTCGCTCCTGTCGGCCGATCGGCGAATTTGGCTCAAAGGGCTTTGAGGAGTTTCGGGCGACGCAGTCCCCGATACTGAAAGGGTGTCCCCTCCGCGCGAGGCTGCGCCATCGGCCAAGCAATGAAGTCCGGCAATCCGCCAAATCATCCCTGTCACTCCTACATCTTCTTGGCGGGTGAAGTCGCTCGAGACAAAACCGAAATCGCCTCCCTCAGGAACGCATGCGCTTCGACCAGAGTAGCGTTTTTCGGATGAGTCCCGGTGCGAACCACCGTCAGCACGTCGAGTTCGGACTGTTTGAGACGATTTAAGGCTTGCTGCAGGACCAACTTTGGAGCCGGCTTTCTTAGTGGAGCGGTCATGATGCACCTCGCCAATCTGCTGCCTTCTGAGCCGGCGAAACTGCTCGCCAGCCCTTCAAGCCAACCGGACCGCGAGCGTCCAATCCAACGATCGCTCAATCCACCTGCGCCCAGTGCCCGGCTACTGACCCATACGGTACGAATTCAGGATATGTGCAATACTCCTCTCGCGCGATCGGAGGACCCAACGTGAACTGCCTACCGCTGAACGTCATGACAAAACGGTTGCTCCCGGCGCTCGTGATTCTGGTTGTTGCCGCCGTAACGTCCACGGCACAAGATCCGGCCCGCACGCAGCCCGCCTCCGAAGGCCGCCCCATCACTCCGGCGGGTTCGCTGGTCCTGGATGCGACCACCGGCCTAGCCGCCGTCGGATCTCTGCCCGTCGCCTTCGTGCGCAGCCCCGACCACGCTGCAATGGACGGTGGCGGCCGCTACCTCGTCAGCGTCAACAGCGGCTTCGGCATCCAGTTCAATGCAGCGACCAATCCTGCACAACAGTCTATCTCCGTTCTCGATCTGAATGCGCAGCCTTCTCCGCAAGTGATTCAAAACGTCTATTTCCCCAGCCCGCAAAGCGCTCAGGTCGGCGCGGCATTCTCTCCCACTCCCGATCCAACCGGCGCCTACACCCTCTATGTTTCCGGAGGTTTCCAGAACAAGATCTGGATGTTCCGATTCCGGCCCGACGATCGCCAACCGGTCTCACCTCCGTCAAATGGTCCGGATACCAAAGTCACCGCGCCCTATATTTCGGTAGCGGGCTTTACACAAGAGGCGAATTCGCCCCGCTACAACGAGAATCAGGAACCAGTCTATCCCCTAGGAATCGCGCTAGGTGCCGGCGGTGATTCGCTTTTCGTCGCCAACGATCTCGGCGATTCGCTTGGTATCATTCGGGACCTTCGCCACAATCGCCGGCTTTCGCGCGTCGATTTATCCGACGGTCACCCGGGCCATTTCGTCTATCCCTACGAAGTCGCCCCGTGGGCCGCCCCGGGCTCGACCGAGACGCAGAAAGCTTTTGTTTCGTGTTGGGCCCCCTCGATGGTCGCGGTGGTCGACGTTGCCCATGCCGAAAGGCCGGTTGTCTCCATTCCCGTCGGCCGTCACCCGACGGCGATGCTGTTCAACAATGCGCGCACGCGCCTGTATGTTGCGAATTCGGACGACGACAGCGTTTCGGTCATAGACACATTGCGCGACCGCGTGGTTGAAACAATCTCTGTTCGTCTGTCGGAGAAGGCGCTTCCCGGGGGCTCGCCCGAGGGCCTAGCCATCAGCGCCGATGGAGCCATGCTATACGTCGCCAATGCGAATAGCAACGCGATTGCCGTTATCGCTTTGGGAACTGAGGCCTCGGGAAACGCCGCTCGCCAGGAGGAGAGAAAAGCTTCGGACGGTGAGGCCGAGGAGTCTCCCCAACTCAGCCATGTCCGTGGCTTCATACCCACCGGCCAATATCCTTCGGCTCTCGCTGTCGCCGACGGATGGCTCTTCGTGGCCAACGGGAAAGGGGCAGGCTTCGAAAACTCGTCCCTCGTCGCGAACGATTCCGGACGCGCCCCCAATACCGCCAATGATCGCTTTCCCGTGGGGACGGGCTCTGAACTTCAAGGCGGCGAATACGATGGTGCCTTGATCGCCGGAACGATCTCGCGGATCGCTCCGCCCGACCCGCGCACACTCGTCGACTACACGAGCCAGGTGATGCGCAACGATGGGCTCATCGGCGCGGCCGACGCGCGTCTCTTCAACGGCCCGTCTCCCATTCATCACGTCATCTACATCATCCGCGAGAATCGCACCTACGATCAGGTCTTCGGCGACGTCCAAAAGTCCGGCAACGGCCAGGAGGCCGATGGGGATCCCGCTCTCGCTATCCTTGGCGACAGCTCAGCCGCACGCCGGCCGGGCGGCCCGGCACAGGAGATCACTCCCAACGCACACGCTCTCGCGCAACGGTTTGGCCTGCTCGATCGCTTCTTTGTGAATTCCGAAGCTAGCCCCGACGGCCACAATTGGAGCGACGCTGCTTTTTCCTCCGACTATGTGGACAAGGCTTTTCGGTGGAACTACTCGCACCGCGGCCGGGCATACGATTTTCAAGGCATCAATCGCGAGCCCGAGATCTCGGCGATGCGTGGCCTGCCGCCGATTCTCTCGGTTCCGGCCACGCCGGACGATCTCGCCCATCTCATCCAGCGTTACGTCCCGTACCTGAACGGCTCGCGGGACGTCGCAGAGCCGGCGACTCTCTACCTCTGGGACGCTGCCGCCCGCGCCGGCATCACCTACCGCAACAACGGCGAATTAGTGGCCACGATTTCTCAGGCCGAAATTGACGCCTTTAACGCGAATCGCGAGCGCGAATATCCCGACCTCACGCCAACCGCTGTCGCCTTCCCCCTGAAGAAATCCCTCGAGGGCCATTTCAGTCCGACCCATCGCGAATTCGACCTTTATACGCCGGACTCGATGACGACCGAATCCTATCGCGCAGCAATCGATTCCCATTCGCCGGCCGTCGCGTCGATCTCGAGTTCCAACCCCGATCCCCGCTTTCGCGGGTATTCCCGCATCTCGAGTTGGCTCGCGGAATTTCGCGGCTACGTCGACGGGCGTCAAAAGGGCCAGGCCGATTCATTTCCCGCGTTCAACATCGTTTATCTGCCGAACGATCATACCAGCGGCTTCCGCCCGAATGTGCCGACGCCGCAATTCTACGTAGCGGACAACGACTACGCACTCGGCCTACTCGTCCAGGAAGTCTCCTCCAGCCCCTATTGGAAGGACACGGCCATCTTCGTCCTCGAAGACGACGCGCAAAACGGCCCGGACCACGTGGACGCCCATCGCTCTCCCGCTCTGGTCATCAGCGCCTACAATCGTCCCGGCGCCCTGGTTCATCAGTACCACAGCACGGTCAGTCTGATCCGCACCATGGAGCTTCTCCTCGGCATTTCGCCGATGAACCAGCTCGACGCGTCGGCAGCTCCCATCGATATTTTCCAATCGCAGCCCGATCTGACCCCGTACAAGGCGGCCCTCCCCCAAATCTCGCTGAACAATCTGCTCGTCCAGCCGTCCACCGATCGCGAGACTGTGCGCTGGATTCGAGAGAGCGAGCGCCAGGATTTCACCTCCGCGGACCTCGCGAATCCCGAGATCCTGAACCGCGCCATTTGGTTCTCCGTTCGTGGAGACTCCCTTGCCTATCCCACGGTCGCCCACGTGCCCGTATTCGATCTGATGCGCACGAAAACGGACGAAGAGGCTGCCGAACAAATGGACGTCAATCGTGAGATAAAGTCGCTTCTCGCGAAACGCTCCTCAAAAACGCGCGTGGCTCGATAGCCGGAACAAAGCAATATTTAGACTACCCCGCCGTATCACGCGTTCCCTTCCCCGACTGTGATTGTCGGCGATGGCGGACACATCCAATGATCGAGACCGCTTTTCGGCGGACGTGCATAAGAATTTTCGATGGCGCGCCTGAATTGCGTCGAGGCTCACGAGATTGCAACAGGCTAAATCGAGTGTGAGACGTGGGTCCGATACCGGGGAACAACGGAACAACCTTCCGATTTCCGTGCGAACTCCACGGACCGGGTACGCTTTCAATCCGGGTTGAACTCTCCTGCGGTGATCATTTGTTCGCTCATCGAACGAGCTTGCTTGAACTGTGCGGCCGTTTCGGCGGGTGTGTCCGCTGGCAGCTCCCGCAGGATTCGACCGAGTTCCTCATCGAAAAGTCCGGTGACGAACTCCGGGGTATGCGCGACCGGCTGACCGTTTTCGGCCAAAATTTGGACGGAATCGCGATGGCGCACTCTCTGCGCGATCATCAGGCGGTAGATGCGGTCCGTGGCGAGATCTTCCATGTAGCCGTCGAGAAGGCTTGCGCCGCGCCCGGCGAGCACTCCCTGCCGGTAGCGGATTACAGTGCGAACGGCCGCGCGCGTGCCGCCGAGCGTTTGCTTTCCGACGCCTGCAGGAACCGGCCGCAGGTCGGGGCACGGATTCGGGTTGGCCGGACGCGCCTTCAACTGATTCGGCGTAGGAAACTGTTTCACGGCGATTTCATTCTGGTCCGGATGACCCGTCCAGGCGCCGTCCATCAGACACTTCGCTTCATTTTTCTTGTCCTCTTCCAGCACGGCGAGCGCCCGCGCGTTCAGCTCCGCATTCTCGCGGCTGGGATAGAGCGCCGTCATTCCCCCGATCGCCAGCATGCCATGCCGGTGACAAATCTCGGGTATGCGATTGCGGAGATTTTGAAAGAAAGCGACATTGTGTGGAATCGTGTTGCGGTCGGGCAAGACCCAGCGAGGATCGGCTAGGTTGAAATGAATCAGGCTGGCCATGTAGTCCCACCGGCCGAGATTCAGCCCGAGAAGGTGATCGCGCAGATTGTAGGAGAACTCTTCCATCTGGTAGGCGAGCGGGTGCGATTCCACGAGCGCCATGCACTTGATCGAATCTTTCGGCCAGCCTTTCGCCTGCGCGACCGCCTGGAAAAGGTCTCGCCACCAAAGCGCCTCTTCCGCCGACTCGGATTTCGGGATGTAAAATGTGAGCGGATGCTTTAACCGCGCCGGCTCCACCTGGAACGCCACCAGCGCCACATCAATGAGCGAGGCCGGAAGAATCTCGTCCGGTACTACGCCGCGCTGGTGGAGATGCAGCCCTCGAGGGCGGGTGAAAATTACCGATTTGCTCGGCTGGATCGCCACGGTGCGGCTGCGCTTGCGGTCGAAATACGTGAGTTCGCTGCGGAGCGCGGAAAGAATGTTCGAGACGCCCTGCGTCAAGTGCGGCCACGTATTCGCTGTCGAATCTTCGAGGTCGAGCATCACGCCCGGCGCGCCGGAGTTGAGCATCTTGACGACCAGCTCGGCGTCATCCGCCGGGCCCGTCATTTGATTGCGCTGGTCCTCGCACCATGCTGGCAAGTCGATCTTCCAGCTCTCGTGTGTCGCAGCGGAAGGTGGCAAGTAGTCAGGTAACTTTCCCTGATGCGCCGCACCGAGCGCCGCACTCCGCTTGCGGACGAGCTCGCGCTGGCGGACCGTAAATGCCCGGTCAAGTGGCGACAGGAATTCGAGAAAACCCTTTGGCAGGTCGCGCGCGGCATCGAAGCCGGCGGGAGCGGAATTCATCGCCTGCACTGCACCGTGAGGACTCATCGTCGTGGGTCTCGACCTGTTTTTGCGTCGAATTACTTACGAGACGATCGCTGGCGCAACGGGTGCCACTTCGAAACTCTAGGACCCCGTCCGGCGCGTTTTCTGGAATTGCGCTTCTTCGGTCGAACCCGCCAAGGCGCCGGTGGACATGTCCGTTCCCACAATTTTCTCGGCGATCACGTCGAAGTAGCTCGTCCCGACGAATCTCTGATGCGTGGTGGCCATGTACCCGCTGCCTTTTTCGTGCTCGAATTCCTTGTTCTGGAAGTGCGCATAAGCCGCCATTCCGTCGTTCTTATAGGCGCGAGAAAGCTCGAACATGCCGAGATTCAGGGCATGGAATCCGGCAAGTGTGACAAACTGAAACTTGTAGCCCATGGCTCCCAGTTCAATTTGGAATCTGGAGATCGCGTTATTGTCCAGGTTTGCGGACCAGTTGAACGACGGCGAACAGTTGTAGCTCAGCAGTTTGCCGGGAAACTTTTTGTGGATTCCCTCCGCAAAGACCCTCGCTTCCTTCAGGTCCGGTTTCGAAGTCTCGCACCAGATCATGTCCGCGTACGGGCAGTAAGCCAACCCGCGCGCGATGGCGCACTCGATCCCGCCTCGCAGCCGGATAAACCCTTCCACCGTCCTCTCCCCGGTCAGGAACGCATGGTCGCGAGGATCCACGTCGCTGGTAATCAAGAACGCACCGTTGGCATCCGTTCGCGCGATCAGGACTGTGGGGACTCCCATGAGGTCCGCAGCAAAGCGCGCCGCAACCAGCTTCTGGACCGCTTCCTTGACCGGAACCAGGACTTTTCCTCCCATATGTCCACATTTCTTGGCAGACGCGAGCTGGTCCTCGAAGTGCACCCCGGCGGCGCCGGATTCGATCATCGCCTTCATCAATTCAAATGCGTTGAGAGGTCCGCCGAATCCCGCTTCTGCGTCCGCCACGATCGGAGCAAACCAGTAGGGTCCGCGCTCGCGACCGTCGGCGTGCTGGATCTGGTCGGCGCGCTGAAACGCGTTATTGATTCTCCGGACCACGCTGGGAACGCTGTCGGCCGGATAAAGACTCTGGTCGGGGTACATCTGCCCGGCAGAGTTCATGTCCGCCGCCACCTGCCAGCCGCTCACGTAGATGACCTTCAGACCGGCTTCCACCTGCTGGATCGCCTGGTTTCCAGTTAAAGCGCCCAACGCCGGCAGATAGTCGTCGCTGTGCAACAGCTCCCAGAGCCGTTCGGCGCCCATGCGAGCGAGGCTGTGTTCGATTCGTGCGGTGCCGCGAAGCTTTTCGATATCTTTGGCGGTGTAGGGACGCTCGATTCCGCGCCAGCGCTCCGAAGCCCAGTCTCGCTCAATTTCTTCGACACTTGGAAGCCCAAGCATAATTCCCCCGTCGTTAAGATGTAGGACTGTGACTTCTTGCCCGCGTGAATCCGGTGAAGACCTGCCTGCTTTGGAGGCGAATTCCTTCCTTGCCTCCTGGATATATCTATTTATACACCCGAAGCGCGTCCGAGTGAACCCCATTTGTTCCTCGCCCCAAAAACTTGCGAGGCTCGTTGAGTTGCCGCAAACTGATTTCTGATCGACGCGCCATCCGGCGATCCAGATTCACGCGCCGGCGCTCGTTGCTGCTATTCTTTTGTTGTACGCTTGCTCCTTTCTTGCCTGGCCAGTCCGCGCGACTGGCGCAGGCTTCATTCAAGGGGTGTCTTCATGATTTGTAGGGCTTCCATTGAGCGCCATCTTCTGGCGATCGCATTGCTTCTGACGTTGGGGTCGGCGATCCATGCCCAAACGTCTCCCGAAACGCCGGACATTTCCGGCAAATATGAGCCGCCGACGGCGTCCTACGACTACGTCAGGCGCGAGGTAATGATTCCGATGCGGGATGGCGTCAAGCTGTTCACGGTGATCGTGGTTCCGAAGGGAGCGACGCACGCACCGATCCTTTTGACGCGCACGCCCTACAACGCCGCCCAACGCACCCGACGAATGCGTTCGCCGCACATGCTCGCTACTCTGCCGGAAGGAGACGAGGTATTTGTGGCGGACGGCTACATCCGCGTGTTTCAGGACATTCGCGGCAAATTCGGCTCCGAGGGGGATTACATCATGACGCGCCCCCTGCGCGGGCCGCTCAATACGACCAGCACCGATGAATCCACCGACGCCTACGACACCATCGACTGGCTGGTAAAGAACGTGCCCGAATCAAACGGAAAGGTGGGAATGCTCGGAAGTTCTTACGCAGGTTTCACCGTGGTAATGGCTTTGGTCAATCCGCATCCTGCGCTGAAGGTTGCCGCGCCCGAGAGCCCCATGGTTGACGGCTGGATGGGCGATGACTGGTTTCATTTCGGTGCGTTTCGCCAGTTCGATCTCGATTATTTCACCACACAAACCGCTGCAAGAGGCGCGGGCGCGCCGATCGTTCGCGAAACTTACGACGATTACGAAAACTTTCTCCGCGGCGGCTCCGCGGGCAATTTCGCCGCAGCGGCGGGACTCGACCAGTTGCCATGGTGGCTCAAGACCACCGAGCATCCGGCGTACGATGCATTCTGGCAGCAACAAGCGCTCGACCGGACCATGGCCGCGCAGCCCCTGAAAGTTCCGATTATGTGGGAACAGGGCCTCTGGGATCAGGAAGATATGTGGGGCGCGATTCATGCCTACCTCGCCGTGGAACCCAGGGACCGCAACAACGACATGAATTTCCTGGTGATGGGCCCCTGGCGCCACAGCGGCGCAAACTACAATGGCTCCACGCTCGGACCGCTGCACTGGCGAGGCGACACCGCGCTCCAGTTCCGCCGCGATGTGCTGAAGCCGTTCTTCGACCAGTATTTGAAAGACGGGGCGCCGAAGGCGGATACTCCGCCGGTATTCATTTACAACACCGGCGAGAATCACTGGGACAGATTCAAATCATGGCCGCTGGCCTGCGAGAATGGCTGCCCGGAAAAATCGAAGCCTCTCTATCTCACAAGTGACTTCGGCCTGTCTTTCACCGCGCCCGACGGAACCGATTCGACCACCGCCAAGGGATATGACGAATTCATCTCCGATCCCGCGAAACCTGTCCCCTACTCTCCGCGGCCAGTCCGCTTTGCCGATACGGATGCCTGGCACCGATGGCTGGTTGTCGATCAGCGAGGCGTGTCGGACCGCACGGACGTGCTTTCCTATGTCACTCAGCCGCTAACCGAACCTCTCCGCGTCAGCGGGTCCCCGGAAGTAAATCTGGTCGCCTCGACGAGCGGCACGGACAGCGATTGGGTGGTGAAATTGATTGACGTGTTTCCCGACGAGGTTCCCAGCCGGCCCGAAATGGGTGGCTATCAACTCGGCATCGCCATGGACATTTTTCGTGGTCGGTACCGCGAGAGCTTCGAGGTTCCCAAGGCGATTACGCCGAATGCGCCGCTCACCTACAGGTTCAGCCTCCCCACGGTGAACCACGTTTTTCAGCCCGGACATCGGATCATGGTGCAAGTGCAGTCGACCTGGTTCCCGCTCTACGACCGCAACCCGCAAACCTTCGTGCCCAATATCTTTCTCGCGAAGCCTGAAGACTACGTGAAGGCAACCCAACGCGTCTATCGCATGCCGGGAGAAGCGAGCTTCATCGATCTGCCGGTGGCGTCCGAACGCTGATCGCCGATTCCGAGCCTGCTTTGTTCCGCAGAGGATTCCGGCGGGCGCGGCGCCCATTCACAATCGCGTCCGGCTAACCGGCATCCGGCCTGACGGGATAGTCGACGATGATGGCGCGGCCATCGGTGCGCGCCTTGACGGAATGGCGACTCCCGCTTGGCACGATCGCGACCAATCCCGGCTTGGCGATCTGGGACACGCCGTCAATGGTCATCTCGAGTTCGCCTTCGATCACCTCGTAGACTTCTTCCTGAGGGTGAGAGTGCTCGTGAATGGACGCACCGGAGACGAAGTCGTAGTGCGCGAATGTCATGCTCGCCGAGTGGAAAAAGCGGCCATGCCAGCCCGGCAAGCGTTCGACTACCTTGAGGCGACCTGTGTCAACAAAGGGCATAAGAACCTCCGGCGCAAATCATGCTAGCACGACCGTTGCACATGGTCATCGTCGGGGGCGTCTAATTCGCCCCGCAGGATTTCGTTCGCGAAATCGTAGTACACTTCCGCGCACCGGTCGGGGGTCGTGACCATGAAACGTAGCTGGAATCCGAGAGTGTGGTTTGGTTTTGTTCTCGCCGTTGCGGCCATGCTCAGCTATCCCTTGTTCTTCGCGCGGTATCCCATCACGCGCGATTTCCCTTGGGTCACGCTGCTGCTGATTGCTCTGGCCCTGTTTCTTCTGGCCACGGGACTCGCGCGGGCTTTTCAGCGGCCCGACGCCTACCGCGGCAAAATCGCGGGCAGCATTCTTTCCGGCCTCACGCTCTGTTTGGTCGGATTCTTCCTGGTAGAAATTTTCTACGTGTCCAGGCAGATCCCGGCTTCCCACGGTGCCCCGAAGTTGGGCGAAATCGCGCCGGACTTTACCCTGCCCGACTCCACGGGCGGCAGCGTAACCCTCTCGGCGGCGCTCAACTCAACCTTTGCGAAGAACCGTTCGACACTGGCGAGCGCGGGATCCGGCAATACGGCCGCCGTCGTGCTCATCTTTTATCGAGGCTATTGGTGACCGTTCTGCAACTCCGAGTTGCGGAGTTTTCAGAAGCGTTTGCCGAACTTCGATGCACGTAGAATCCGAGTGATCGCGATCAGCGTAGATACGCCCGCCGAATCACAGCATCTTCGGGAGGAGGCGGGTTACACGTTTCCGATTCTTTCCGATGCCCATCGCGACGTGATCCGGCGCTGGGACCTTGTCCATCCACATGGAGGAGTCGATGGCGGGGATATCGCGAGGCCCGCCGAGTTCCTGGTGGATGCGCACAGGACCATCCGCTGGGTGAATCTAACCGAGGATTATCGCGTGCGCGCGCGGCCGGATCAGGCGTTGCATGCGTTCGACTCGGCCAATCTTTCCAGCCAGTTCATCCAGTAGCGCGGTCGTCAGGCGCGCACCCGCGATTGCTGCGACGCTGTGTTCGAATGCGGCGCGAAGCGCCGCGTCGCTCAGCCGGCCCGTTCCGCGCTTCGGAGACGGGTGAACTCCATCGTGCCGTCGTCGATTCGGGCAAACTTCAGATCCAGCATATCCAGCGCGTAGTTTTGATGAAGTCTCCACGGCCTCTTGGACCCCTGCTTGGGAAGCACATTGCTTCCACGCAGGATATATCCGGACGAAAAGTTGATCGCGGGCTCTTCGGCGATCGAGGGATCGCGCCGGCGCGGAGTGCAGTAGTCGTAGCCGTGCGCGTACATATGATTCAGCAAGCGGCACACGTACCCCGCCGTCAGATCGGCTTTCAGCGTCCAAGAAGCGTTGGTGTACCCGAATGTGGAGGCGAGATTGGGGATGTCGCTGTACATCATTCCCTTGTAGGTCATCGCTCGCGACGGATTCATCAAGGCGCCATCCACGAGCACCTGCATTCCGCCGAGAAGCTTGAGTTTCAGCCCGGTGGCGGTTACGACGATGTCTGCTTTCAGTTCATCGCCTGACTTCAGCTTGACGCCTGTCTCCGTAAAGCTCGCGATCTCGTCAGTGACTACTGAAGCTTTGCCCGTCCGGATAGCTGAAAATAGGTCGGCGTCGGGAACCAGGCAAAGGCGCTGGTCCCACGGGTTATAGCGGGGCGTGAAGTGCTTGGCAACATCGTACGCTGGACCCAGCTCCTTCTGCGTGAGTTCCAGAATCATTTTCTTGGCTTCAGCGGGTTTGCGCCGCGTGAGGTTGTAAAAGTACATCCCAAGCAGCACGTTTTTCCATCGCACCAGGCCATAGGCGACGCGCGCCGGAAGTATGCGGCGCAGCCAGTTCGCGATGGCATCCTCGGCCGGACGCGCCACGACGTAGGTCGGTGAGCGCTGCAACATGGTTACGTGTCCAGCCTTCTCGGCCAGCGCCGGAACCAGCGTCACCGCCGTCGCGCCGCTGCCGATCACGACGATTTCTTTGCCTTGAAAATCGAGATTCTCAGGCCATTGCTGCGGGTGTACGAAACGCCCGGAGTACGACTCCATGCCCGGCCAGCCCGGCATATACCCTTCCTCGTAGTCGTAGTAGCCGCTACACATGTAGAGGAAATTGGTCGTCAATCGGACCGGCTTCCCCTCCGGTCCCGCCGCCTCGACGGTCCATAGCGCTTCCCTCGAACTCCAGGATGCCCGCTTGACCTGATGCCCGTACCGGATCGAGCGATCAACGCCGTAGTCGCGAGCGGTTTCACGAATATAGCTCAGGATGGAGGGGCCGTCGGCGATCGCCTTCGCCTCTCGCCACGGGCGGAAATGGTAGCCGAGCGTGTACATGTCGGAATCGGAACGCACACCCGGATACCGAAACAGGTCCCAGGTGCCTCCCGAAGCCGCTCGGCCCTCGAGGATTGCGAACGTCCTGGAAGGGCTTCCTGCCTGAAGATGACACGCCGCGCCGATTCCGGAAAGTCCCGCGCCCACGATCAATACGTCGAAGTGCTCCATACGGCGCCCAGTCCCCATGGCCGGCGTTTCGCCCGGAGCGGGCGCGGCTCTATCGGCCATCTGTGCTACCTTGCATGATGTATATATCCTACACCGAAGTACGCCTGACTCGACACTTGCGAACGCCACGCCCCACCCGTTTGGCGCACGAGATCCGCACGACGGACCGGCCACGATGCCGGCATCGCGCTCTTGATTCGATTCCCTTCCTGTTCTGCTAACATCGTGGCCCTCAGTTCCGTCTGATGGAGAGAGCGCCTCGAACCTTTTGGGGTGTGGAGGAGGGGGATTTCCATGACCAAGCATATGAAGTTGGGCGTGGTGGTGCTGTTGCTCGGTATCGGGACCATGCCGTTGCGGGCACAAGAACAGGCGCACGATAAAGCATCGACGAAGCCCACGCTGAGCGCGTCGCAAGCCGTGTTACTACAGTGGAACGACATCGGACGGAAGTTGATTGCCATGGCCGAGGATTTTCCCGAAGACAAATTTGACTACAAGCCGCACCCGGACTCACGCACGTTTGCGACCAACCTACTGCACGCCGCTGCGTCCATGTACTACTTCACGGACCCCGCTCAGGGGCAAAAGCCGCGGTATCCCGACGATCCGAATCGCGACGCCCTGAAAACCAAGGCCCAGATCGTGGAGTTCGTAAAGAAGGCCGTGGCGGACGGCGCTACGGTGATCAAAGCGAAGGGCGACAAAAGCGCGGATGAAATCGTGGATGACGGCGGGCGGCAGCGCTGGCGGCTCTACGATCTCGCCTACGGGATCATCGAGCACTCCGGAGAGCACTACGGCCAGCTGGTCGTCTACTACCGGAATAACGGCATGGTCCCCCCGGAGTCGCGGCCGCGGAAATAACGGAGTAGGAACTCTGAATCCGCACCCTGCTTCACGGGGGTCACAGAAACGATTCCCGTTTTGATATCGCCTTACTCGCGCGCGATCGGCGCCATCGTGTGCACGGCGATGATATTGGTTTGCAGATCGAGGACTCCGGTCACCTTGACTCGGTGTCCGGCGTACTTTTCCGCGAGCTCCTGATTGTCGAGCTTGTACACTTTGTCCTTCACCTCAAGCACGAAGACGCCTCCAAGATTCTTCACGCAGTAGCGAGTGCAGTCTTCCGGCGTGCTGCCGACCTCCTTCTTCTTCAACATTTCCGCGTGGGAACGGCTGAGCGAGTGCACATTCAACGCGCATTGCGAGTCCCCGATCTCGCCTTTGAACGCGCGCTCGCCGCCGGCGATATTTCCCGCCGCTGCCGCAAAAACCAGAACCATCGCCGCCACCTGCGCTCGCTTTGCCATCATCGTCTCTCTCCTGGCACTTCTCCACACTCGAAAGCGCGTTCTCGTTCTATCCCGATTCAGGTGCCGCTTTACGGCGAAACCACGAACCGCATGTGCATCCCCTCATGGTCCGAACTGCAGATCACCGTGCAGACCACCACGTATTCTCCCGGGTCGGCGGGCGCGGTCAGCGTAAATTCCTGCGTGCCCGGCTTGAGCAGCAGGTCCCATCCCGCCACGTGGGACCGATCCTTGGCTCGCAGGAGCGAAAAACCATGAATCGAGCCATCCCGGTTGTGGTCTTTCGCCTTGATCGCCGTGATTCGCAGCGTTACCTGCTCGCCCGCCCGCACCGTAATCGTGGGGTCCTTTTGACCGGCAATCTTGAAACGGCTGTCGTGGTCCGCCAGCACTTCGATCACCTTCGGCGATTGAGGCCGGGCAAGCTGCGGTGCGAACGCCATGAAAAGCACAGCGGCGGCCACGCGGCTGAACGGCGTAGCGCGAATCCCGTGAATCTCGTGCTCGGAACCCACTCTCATCTCCCTATTGGGTCATATAGAGCAGGATGAGCCGCATGTCTTCATCCGTGATCGTGGCGCGCACCCGCATGTGGCGCACGATGGTCGCCATCATGCGCGGCGGAAATTTGTGCGGAGTCTGATGGCAGCGCCCGCAGTTCGCGCGAAACCTCTTCTCGCCCTCCAGCCGCTGCGCATCGGAGTCCTGCACGGTCACTTTTGCGAGAGGGGCAGAGCGCGGTGCCGGAGGGTCAGCTTGCTGGCCCGCGGCCAATCCCGCGAACCCCAGCACGCCTCCACCCAACGCCAGCATTCCCGCCAGAATCCACCTTCGCAATTTCAATTGTCTGCTCCCGGCCAAAGAGGAAGCGCGAGCCGATACGTCAGTCCGACCGTCCAAACGTTCTCGTTCCCTTCCGGAGCGAATTGCCTGCCGTAGCTGCTCACGAACCGGCAATCGTCGCGGAAATAGTAGTTCGCTCCAAATTCGAACATTTTTGTGTTCACGCCCGGCAAGGCGGCGTTCACCCCAGCGCCCGTAAGAAGCTCCTGCATCCGGGCCACTAGCTGGAAGTGGCGGAGCACGTCCTGCCAGACGGGAGACTGGCTCAGCCGGTACGCCGATTCGATCCAGTATCCGCTTCCGTCGTGCGAGCGCGCATATTCGGCGCGGATATCGAGCGGCAGAGGCGGCGGCTGCCAAGCAAAGTGAAATCCGAAGGCATTCGAGTGGTCGCCCTGCAATAGATGCTGGAACGATCCTCCCAATTCCACCCGCGGACCGGGCAGATAGATGCCGGCGCGCGTCCCGATCGCGCGATC
Organism: Candidatus Acidiferrales bacterium; assembly: GCA_035279445.1. Classification (GTDB taxonomy): domain Bacteria; phylum Acidobacteriota; class Terriglobia; order Acidiferrales; family UBA7541; genus Palsa-295. The sequence goes on from DATEHV010000037.1 coordinate 51,436, forward strand.
GGACTCGAGGCGGCGCAGGGTGCTCAGCGTGGAGAAGTACGTCGCATAGTTCACTTCAAGCCGCGGCGTGAGGTCGAACCCGCCGCGAATCATCGCGCCGGTTCCCGCGTCGGTCGGGCCGGTCGCAATCGGCAGGATCAACGGGTCGGTGTGCAAGTCCCGAATCCAGACGGGATATAGCCGCTCGTTGAAAATCCCGAAAGGTGTAAGAAACCTTCCCACCGTTACGGTCATGTACCGATTGGCGATGTAGTCCAATTGAAGGTAATCAACTTCCTTGGCAAGCGAGCCTTTATAGCCTCGCCCATGCTGATCGGGGGCTAGATCGGATTCAAACGTATCGCGCGATTCAATCAAGAAGCTCTGGCCGACGGGAACGAGGATTACGGGCGAGAGAAGCGGACCCAGATGCGGCGTTCCGCCCTCAAACGTGGTGACGAATCCCGTACCCATCGAGAACACGGGAATCGCGCCGCCGTCGCTGTCTCCCGGCGATTGCGATTGAGCGAACACGGCCGGCGCCAGCAAGAAGACCGCCGCCGCCGCAAGAAATCGCAGCGGAAGATTGCCGGCCGGATTCGAAGATACCGATGGCATCTTCCGCCTTAGAGTTCCTCTGGTCTTGAGAATTGCCGCGAACCGGGTGTGCCTGGAATTGAACGACTTCAGTTTGGGTACGCCTCTGGGGAGTGTCAATTTTACATCGAAGGAATCGTTCCTTTGCGGTAATAACCTCGAGTGAACACCCGGCCCATTTCGCGGATGAATTCAGCGATGACTGTCCTATGGGTCAGTGGACGATTGGCGACCCGAATCGTCGCCCGCCGCGGAATCGCCACATCTCACTGCTAGACTGGGAATAGGAGCGGAGGTCCCATGCCCACGCCAACGCTTTACAAAACGCTCTATCGCATCCTCACCTGGTCAAGTCTCGCCGGGCTTGTCGTTGTGCTCGCACTGGTGTTGCGAAAGTCGCCCGCACCGGATGTTTCCTACGATCCGGCAGCGGCTGCCCGAGTTGAGCAGAAGTTCGCCGCCGCGGACCAGGCCAAGGCTTCCGGCCAGCCGGCGCAAGTGCAGCTAGATCGCACGGAGCTGAATTCCTATCTCGCGCAAAACCTGCAGCTCCAGGGCTCGTCGCAACAGCGCACGGCAACTCCTTCCACCGCCGCGCCCCCGGCAAATCCTGCCCAGACGGGCGAGTCAGGAGCGAATCCGCTTGCCGGAATTCCCGGTGCGGACGGCGCTACGCTGGAAGACGTCCAGTCCTCGGTGAAGGACGTCAAGGTCGACATGGACGGCGATCTCGTGAAGGCCCACGTCATCTTCGATTTTCACGGGCAGGATTTATCGCTTGAGCTCGACGGGCACCTCGGCTCGCAGGACGGCTATTTGAAGTTCGAGCCTGTCGCGGGAAAGCTGGGCTCCCTTCCGCTGCCGCAGTCCATGCTCGATTCCGTGGTTGAAAAGATGATGGCGTCGCCAGAAAACCGCGAGAAATTGAAGCTCCCCGACGATATCAGCGACATCCAGATTCAGAACGGCCAGGCAGTGGTCTCATACAAGTGAGGATCCGACCAGGATCGTCATCCCGAGCGCGCATCGCGCGCGAGAGATCTCTCTTCCGACGCGCATCGTGCGCTAGGTATCTCTTCGCGGCCCAACGAACGGCTCCCCTTACGACGGCCAAATCGGCGTCGATGCGATGTAAAGCATCCAATAGACAATCACTCCCGTAACCGACACGTAGAGCCACAGCGGCAGCGTCCACCGTGCGATCGCGCGGTGCCGTTGAAATCGCCCCCGCAACGCGAATGTCAGTGTGATCAGAACCAGCGGCACGATCGCCGCCGCGAGTATCGTGTGTGAAACCAGAATCGTGAAATAGACCGGGCGCATCCACCCCTGCCCCCCGAATCGAATCACCCCGGCGCGTGCGTGAAAATACAGATAGAAAATCAGGAACACGCTCGAGCAGAAAAACGCGGTCAGCATGCAGGCGCGGTGCAGGCGAATCTTGCCCCTTCGAATGAACGCGAACCCGGCCACCAGGAAAACCGCGCACGCGGCGTTGAGCGAGGCGTTGACGGCGGGCAATGACGAGAGAGCGAACAATTTCATCGCAGGCGTTCGACAAGCTCCCTCAGCCTCGCGGCCTTTTCGCCGGGGCGAACCTCATCGCGTGGTCAGCTTGTCGAGAATCAGCCACGCGAGCAACAGCGGGATGTGCGCCACGGTTGCGTGCATCAACCATTTCGCGCGCGCGTTCGTGCGCGACCGGTTCGCCCACAGACCCACCTGCAGCAGGATCATGCCGAGCGCGAGCGCGCCGAAAAAGTATCCCATGCCCGCCATCCCGACTACTGACGGAAGCGCGCTCACCCATACGAGAATCGCCGACGTGGTGATGATTTGGCGGAACGTCGCATCGCCCTTCCGATCCACTACCGGCAGCATCCGGATTCCGGCGCGCGCGTAATCCTCGCGGTACATCCAGGCGATGGCCATGAAGTGCGGAAACTGCCAGACAAAGAGAATCGCAAACAGCACCCACCCGCCCATGGACAGCGACCCGCGCGCCGCCGCCCAGCCGATCAGCGGAGGCAGCGCCCCGGGAATGGCGCCGACGGCGGTCGATAGCGTCGTTCGCGTCTTCAGCGGCGTGTACAGCCCGAGGTAGAGGACGCACGTCACGAGCGCCACCAGCGCCGCCAGAGTGTTGACCGCGACTGCAAGCCACGCCGCGCCCACCACGATTGTCGCCACGCCGAACACCAGCACGTCCCGCGGGCGCAATTGACCCGACGGAAGCGGTCGCGCCGCCGTCCGCCGCATGACCGAGTCCATTTCGCGCTCGATGTACTGATTTAGCGCGGCCGTCCCGCCGGCAACCAGCAGCGTGGCGAATACCGTGTGCAGCAGCAACGGCCAGTCGAGCGTGCCTCGCGAGCCGAGATAAAACCCGGCCAGCGTCGTGAGCGCGACCAGAAAAGTCACGTCCGGCTTCGTGAGTGCCACATAGGCCCACGGCTTCTCGAAACCGGTTAACGTGTCCGCACGAACTTCGTTCATTTCGCCTCGAGCAGCCGCCGGAAATCTTTTCAGGTGCAAATCCCTAGAGCGGCGCTTGCTTTGTCGCGCCCATCGCCCGAACGCCTGCGGCAGCCGATGCGGCTCCCGGAATAAGCCGCACGCACGTCAGCGTAAGAACCACCGACGCGGCCAGAGTCAGCGCCCCTCCTAACACGTGCGCCACCGTGAGTGAGACGTACACCGGCGTCGGCTGCACGGCATCGGCCTCCGTGGACACCGCCCACCATGCCGCTCCGCCGAGCAGAATTTGAATCCCGAAAAATGAGTGCAGCAGAATGGTCGCGCGGCGCAGGTCGCGCACCTGCCGGAACCGGCGCTTCGCCACCGCGCCCGTCCATACAACCATCGCCGTCACCACGCCCGCGCCCACCAGATGAGGCACGATCCCGAACGCGCCGTGGCGGAAAGCCGCACCCAGGATGAGCTGCGCCAAAATCGCGGCCGTCGTCCAAATCGCGAGCACTCGCACACGCGGCGACCCCGAATCCTCAAGGCGAGCGAGGTTGCTCTGCCACCACTGGCTCAGGTAGAGCGAGAGTCCCACTACCGTGATGAAGTATATCTGTGCGAGTGTCGCGTGCGCAGTCGCCGAAAACGCCGGATAGCCCAGCAGCACGCGGGCGCCGCCGAGTGCGGCCTGCGCAATCACGAGCGCAAGCGCCGTCCAGCCCAGCCGCCGTGCCAGCGGACGCCGCTCGGTGCGCGCAAGCCAGACGGCCAGGATCAGCGTCAACACCGAAACGATGCCCGCGAGCACGCGGTGCGCGTACTCGTATCGAATCCCTCCGATGAGCGGAGGGATCAGCTTGTGATACGCGAGAGGCCAATCGGGAACGGAATCCGCAGCGCCGTTGCTGGTCACCAGCGCCCCGGCCATCAACAGCAGGATCGTGCAACACGAGGTCGCCACCGCAAAGAGGTAGGCGCCGCGACCACTCTGGCTTTGATTTTCGGGCATCACCCTTGCACGGGAATGTTTATTGTAAGTATGCGCCCGCGAAAACGCAAAGCGGATCTCCGGGATTTCGCCACGTTACTTCCCTTTCATCGTCTCCATCGACTTCCGCAGGCGGCGCATACCCTGCAGCCACCGTCCGGTATCTCCCGCTCGATTCGCATAGTAGCGCGCGACTTCCGGGTGCGGCAGGATCAGGAATTTCTCCTCCGCAAGAGCCTGCACCACGCATTCGGCCACGAACTCCGGCGTGATCGCGTTCTGCATCAGGAACGCCCCCGGTCCGGAATCCACCCCCTCGAGCATCGGCGTGCGCACACCCTGCGGGCAAAGCGCCGAGACGCGAATGCCGCGGTCGCCGTAAGTGATCGCCAGCCACTCCGCGAACGCCTGCGCGGCGTGTTTGGTGATGCTGTAGGGCGCGGCGCCCACCTGCGTGAGCAGCCCTGCGGCGGAAACGGTTTGCAGCAGATAACCCTCCCCGCGTGCAAGCATCGCGGGCAACACGGCGCGCGCCGCGTAGACGTGCGCCATCACGTTGATTTCCCAGCTTCGCTTCCAATCCGCGTCCGAAGCGTCCTCCCCGCCCTCGCCGATTCCGGCGTTCGAGCAGAAAAGATCGATCGCGCCGAATTTGTCGGTCGTTTGCTTCACCAGCCGCTGGATGTCGGACTCGCGCGCGACGTTCGTTTCGATCGCCATGCCGCCCACTTCCTTCGCCACCTTCGCGGCCGCGTCCGCTTGGATGTCCGCCACCACCACGGCTTTCGCGCCCTCCGCCTTGAACCGCACGCACAGCGCCCGCCCGATCCCGCTTGCTCCCCCGGTGACGACCGCGACTTTGTCTTTGAGGTTCATGTTTTCATTCTGTTCAGGAAATGCGCGGCAGGCCGATTTGCAGAAGCTCAGCCGGCTCAGTTGCAGAGAGTGTCGCGCGGTCGCCCTCGCCCAAGTGGATCGTCGCGTGGCGCTCAAACGGCTTTTCACTGACCGTGCCCGAGCCTTTCCCAACGAAATAGATCGAATGATCCTCGAGGCGCAATCTCGCGCCTGCTGCAACCCGATAAAGCGAAATACGCGTGCGCCGCTCCGAGAATTCGCCGAGAAACTTGCCACTCGCGCCCGGCTCGTCGGCGATCGGCACCCAGCAAAAAGTTTCCGGGTCCATGAAGACAGGACGCCGATATCGCTCGCCCGGATACGCCAGTGGCCGGCCATTCACGTGCTCCCAGACAGCTTCGTAGGCGTCCTGATTGATTTTGCCGCCATCCGGCCTGAGCCGCGTGTACACGCCCTTCGCGAATGTGCCGCGCTTCGCGAGTTCGGCCGTCGCCCGCTCGTACTGCTCCGCCGAGATGTATCCGCTGCCGCTCGCGCCGCCGAATTGCAGGACGAGCGTTTCGCTGCCCGCGGCGCACGACTGCGGTCCGTAGTAAGTGCCTTCCGGAAAATAGGCCACGCACCCGGGCGTCATCACGCCGTATTCCGCAAAATCGAAATCACCCTCGATCTGATAGCGCACCTGATCGAAATTGTGCCGATGCCTCGGCGCGTAGTACGTAGGCGTATCCGAGAGCTGAAGAGAAAAGTTCCCGGGCGTCCCCGGCGTTCCGGTCAGCAGGCGTCGCGAGCGCAACACGCCTTCGCGGACGTGCTGCCGCTCGACTAGGGGAACGCTTTCGAGGCTGACGACTTCGACCATCCTCAGGCGCTTCGCGGTGCGTTGTAGAAATTTCCCGAACGCACTTTCACGAGGGCCTTTTCGGGGGTAAACGCCACGCCGATGGGATCGCCGCCTTCCGCGACCACCTTGATCTGCGCCTTCAGCATCCGGCGTTGCATGATGATCCCTCGATCGCTCGAGGCCAGATGCTCCTCGGAGTGCAGCGAAACCGGTCCCTGGCCCGCCTGGGCCTCGTAATCGCCCGGCGTAGCCTGGCGTTCCCGTTCGGTCATCTCGCCCCACAGCTTGCCGTTGAACCGCACTCCCGAAAATTCCCGGGGAGCGGTCTCCGGCAGGCGGGAAGCCGTGGCCATCGTGAAATGGGAATCGTCCACGGGCAGCGACCACGTGATTCGGTTCGCGCGCACCTGCGAAATATCAATTGGATTGGGAACGCACATGACGTTGGGCATCAGGAACGACGAAATCCGATCGTATTCCTTGCCGTCGTCGAGCCTGCGCTTCGCCGAGTAGCAGACGCCGTTTTCCGTGGTAAAGAAATCTACCTCGGGCATGAGCGCAAATTGGGGAACGAACTGTACGGTGCTGAACGTCGAATGCAGCACCTGGACGTGGAACGGGTCCATCACGTTGTCGTTCATGTGCAGCCAGCTGTACGGCGCGACCGCGAGACTGTTGTCTCCAGTCGCTCCAAACGCCCCGATATCGGCGCGGATTTCCTGGCCGGGGCCGAGCTCTTCGAGGACGTCGTAACGAGGCAGAACAGGTTTTTTCTCCGGCGGTCCCATATACGCAAACACAAGTCCATAACGCTCCTCCACGGGGTACCACGGCTGGCGAGCAACCTCGAGATTGCGTCCGCCCTCGGGCTCGCAAGGCTGATCGAGGCACCGGCCTTGGACGTCGAACAGCCAGCCGTGATAGCAACAGCGAATGCCGTCCTCGGAGACCTTTCCATAGAAGAGCGTCGTGCCGCGGTGCATGCATCGGGGATAGAGCAGTCCGGCGCGCCCTTTCTTGTCGCGAAAAAGAATCAGGTCCTCACCCAGAATGCGAACGTACTCCGGGCGGTCCGTCGCCTTCGCGGAAACCGCCACCGGCTGCCAGTAGCGCCGCATCAACTCCCCGCACGGCGTTCCCGGCCCCACCTGTGTAAGTTCGGCATCCGGGTGTTGCGGGGTCCTGCCGTACGCGCTCCCATCCGCCGAACGCTTTCGTTGTGTTGCTTCAGCCATTTTCCCTTCTCCGTTTCGCAATCGAATTCCGCTTCAGCGCAATTGACACCCGATCCGCTACGTTGTCAAGCGGCGCGCAGAATATGCCGCGGCGAACGGCGCCTCTCAATGCGACGGGGCCGCGGAAAAGACGAAAGCCACCGTCGCCGATCCCTTCGCGCCGAGCGTGACGGTCTCGTCGCGTTTGCCGAACCGCTCGTGCCATGCCTCGATCGTGTACGTCCCCGGCGGCAGGTTTTTCAGCTCGAATGTCCCGGTCTTCGGCGTGATTGCGAAATAGGGATTATCAAAGACGAAAAGGAACGCGCGCATCCAGGGATGAATGTTGCAGGCGATCGGAATGGCCAGCTCGGGCTTGGTGAATTTCGCTTCGATCGGCGGCTCGCCCACCGGCTCGGATTTATTCCACGCGTGATTCAGGATCGGCATGGGGTGAACGTTGTGGATCGTGGGATCCTCGTTCTTCACCTCGAGCGTCTGGTCCACCGTCATCGCCAGGACGCGCGGGTCGTACATGCAGCCCTTTTGATCGAGCGCCACGCTCTGCTGAGAAAGTTCGTAGCGATAGCGGCCCAGCCCTGATTTTACGTAGACCACGGCGTTCGCCAGCGCGTCGTGCGGGCCGGTGACCACGATCGCCGGAACCACCGGCCTGGGATTCGCCTTCATGCACGCGGCTTCCGCGCTCATGTCGATGGGTTTGAACTCCGGCGGCGCGCCTTCGAGTCTCACCGTACCTGTAATCGACCCGGAGGTGGCGGGATCAACGACTGCGGTTGGGGCGGGCGGCTCGGCGGATTCCTCGGGTTCTTTCTTGCTGCAGCCGGCTACGCTGATGGTGAGCGCGATCCAAAGCGCCAATGCGACGGCCCGAACTCTCAATAGCGCACGGTCCTTTCTCTCTCAGAGAACATTTTAGCAATCCCGCAGCGCGCGTGCAGGTGGTTTCTTTCCGATCGTCGGCGCTGAAGAAGGGGACGGCGATTCGCGCCGGGCGCTCACCAGCCGACGTTGTGGCCCTTGTTCTGCTCGTCGAGCCACTTTTTCAGGGGCGCGAAATAGTCGAGGATCGCGGTGGCGTCAATATCCTTTTCGCCGGTCATGGTTTCCAGGGCTTCCGGCCACGGCCGGCTCTGCCCCATCTCCAGCATCTTTGCGAGTTTTTCGCCCGCGGCCTTGTTGCCGTAGATCGAGCAGCGGTGCAGCGGCCCCGTGTAACCCGCGGCCTGGCAAAGCGCGCGGTGAAACTGGAACTGCAGCACGAAGGAGAGGAAATAACGCACGTAGGGAACGTTCGCCGGAATGTGGAACTTCGCGCCGGGATCGAAATCGGCTTCGGTGCGCCCGGCCGGCGGAGCCACGCCTTCGTATTCGCGGCGAAGATCCCACCACGCCTTGTTGTATTCCGCCGGCGGAATCTTTCCGGAGAAAACGCCCCAGCGCCACTTGTCGATCATCAATCCGAAGGGAAGAAAGGCGACCTTTTCGAGCGCGCGATTCAGGAGCAAGCCGATATCGGCCGAGGGCGGAGGGACGGTTTCCAGAAGGCCGATCTGCTTCAGGTACTCGGGCGTGACGGATAGGGCGATGGTGTCGCCGATGGCTTCGTGAAAACCGTCGTTGGCGCTGTTGCGAAACAGCGGCGGCTGTTTGTCGTAGGCGCGCTGGTAGAAATTGTGGCCGAGCTCGTGATGGATCGTCGAAAAGTCCTCCGCGGTCGGCTCGAGGCAAACCTTGACGCGCACATCGTCAACGTAGTCGATGTCCCAGGCGCTCGCGTGGCAGACCACCTCGCGGTCCCGCGGCTTGGTGAAAAGCGAGCGCTCCCAGAAGGTCTGCGGGAGCGGCGCGAACCCCAGCGAAGTGAAAAAGCGCTCGGCGTCGTGGACCATATCGACTGGGCCGATATTCTTCGCCTTCAGAATGCCGGTCAGATCGTATCCGGGATCGGAGTTTGCCGGAGCGACGACGGAGTAGACGTTGGTCCAATCCTGCGCCCAGATGTTGCCGAGAAGGTGCGCGGGAATGGGCGCGTCTTCGCGGACCACCGACGAGCCGTATTTTTTCGCCAGCTGCCACCGCACGTAAGCGTGCAGCGAGACGTAGAGCGGGCGGACCTGCTGCCACAAGCGATCGACTTCCGCGGCAAATTGATCCGGCGGCATGTCGTAATTCGACCGCCACATCGCTCCGGTATCGGCGAACCCCATTTCGCGGGAGCCTTGATTAGCAAGCGTGACCATGCGCGCGTAACGTTTCCGCATCGGTGCGCCGATCGCGTGCCAGCCTTCCCAGGCGCGGAGCAGCTCGTCCGGGTCGCGGCTGGTGGCAAAGAGCCTGGTGACGTCGTTGACGTCGAGGCATTTTCCCGACGCACCTTCCGGGCACCATTTGCCCTTGCCATAGTCGCCGTCGAGCGAAGCGTTAATTTTCGTCAGTTCGGCGGCGAGCGCGGGATCGCGCGGAACGGGAATCGAGACAGATAGCCTGAGCAGCTTGATTTTGCGTGCCACGTCGTCGGGGAGTTTCAAGCCGTCGTAGCGCCGTGCCTCGGCGGCAAGCTCGGCGGTGGCGGAGGCCACGGCCTGGTCGGCATCGGCGGCCATCTGCTCGGTGTCGTCGGTAATGAAGTTTTCGTGCACCCACTCGGCGCGGCCGTCCTTGATCCAGAGGTCGAGGAGGCGTTTTTCGGCGGCGTCCGTGAAGCGGCGGGCGTCCTGAACCGTCGGCGGAGTTTTTGCCGTGTCGGCCGACGAAGTGGCCGAACTTTTAGCGGAAAGAGTCATGACCAGGCCGGCGAACACTGCCGCGCGGAAACCGGCGCGCATGTAAATCGGACGCAATGGAATCGTCACGCGATTGCCCTCCCACGCCCCGCGAGATTATACAGGAACCGCGCGCGGTCCAGCAGCCAAAGGGGAAAGAAGAGGGGCGCCCGGAAGAGCTGCCATGCTCCAGCCGCCGAAATGTGGCTGGAGCGCGGTTACGAGCTGGCGGAGGCGGAGCCGCGCGCGGCCACCGCCTCGGTGATGGCCGCAATGGCGCGGTCCATGGCGGCGCGGTCCACGTCGTAGTGCGTGACCATGCGAATCGTGTATTTCCCGGTGGCGCCGCACAGCACATTCTTCTTCGCCAGCTTTTCGACGATTTCGGCGGCTTCGCGGCCGGTGCCGCGGACATCGAAAATCAAAATATTCGTGACCACTTTTTTCGGGTCGAGTGCCACGCCCGGAATCTTCGCCAGGCCCTCCGCCAGATGGCGGGCGTTCTCATGGTCGCGATGCAAAGTCTTCGGCGTCTCTTCGAGCGCGATCAGCCCCGCGGCCGCAAGCACCCCGGCCTGGCGCATCCCGCCTCCGAGGAGCTTTCGAGTCACGCGAGCCTTTCCGATGAAGTCGAGCGAGCCGACCAGCATCGAGCCGACGGGTGCGCCCAGCCCTTTCGAGAGGCAGAACATCACGGAATCGAATTTCCTCGTGATGTCCGCGACGCTGCGGCCCAGCGCGACAGATGCGTTGAAGATTCGCGCGCCGTCGAGATGCACCGGGAGTCCGGCGGCGTGGGCGCGCTCGCAGATGTCGTCCGCGATCATGGGTGGATAGACGGTGCCGCCGTGCATGTTGTGTGTGTTTTCCAGTTCGATCAGCGCGGTCTGGGCGCGATAGTAGATCCGCGGACGGATGAGCGGCTCGATCAGGTCCCAGGTCAGCACGCCGCCCGGTCCCGGCACCGTATTAGGCATGCATCCGGCGATGGCCGCGACGGCCGCCATCTCGTAGAGATAAATGTGCGCCTGCGCCTCGCAGATCACTTCCATGCCGGGCCGCGTCCACGTCTTGATGGCCGTGAGATTGGCCATCGAGCCGGAAGGGAAAAACAAGGCTGCCTCTCGTTCGAAAATTTCCGCGGCGCGGGCCTGCAGGCGGTTGACGGTGGGGTCTTCGGCGTAGACGTCGTCGCCTACTTCGGCTTCCGCCATCGCGCGGCGCATCGCGGGCGTGGGCCGCGTGACGGTGTCGCTGCGCAGGTCTATGAGCGGATAGGCGGCGTCCGGCATAACCCCTGCATGATACCTGAACAGACGGCGCTACGGCGACGAGTGCCTACTCCCGGCGGGCCGTGTGGAGAATCACGCTGCCGAAATTCCAGGAAGCGATGCGGACGTCTGCGAAACCGGTTTTTTCCATGAGTGCGGCAAGCGCGGGGGGAGACGGAAATTTCCTGACCGACGCGGGAAGATATTCGTATGCGTCCTTGTTTCCTGAAACAGCTGCGCCGATGCGCGGTAGGATGTGCCGGAAATAGAACCGGAAAATCCCTCCGAGCGCGCCGGAATCTGGCTCGGTGAATTCGAGGATTCCGATTTCTCCTCCGGACTTCAGGACGCGCGCGAATTCGCGCAGCCCTTCTTCATAGTTTGCGAGATTGCGGAAACCGAAAGCCGTGGTGACGAGATCGAAGCTCCCGTCCGGGAACGGCAGATGCAGCGCGTCGGCGGCCGCGAACCCGGCCGCGTGCCGGGCACGGCGTGACTTTTCCGCCGCACGAACGAGCATCGCCTCGACGAAGTCGCCGCCCACAATTGGCGCGCGCCCTTCCGGAGCAGCCAGCGCGCCGGCCCGCGCGCGATCCAGCGCGAACGCGAGGTCGCCCGTGCCGCAGCAAAGGTCGAGAACACGCGCGTCCGGCCGGCGAAGAATGTGGAGGAAGCGCCTCGCCGTGCGGCGGCGCCAGACGCGGTCAAGCGAGAGCGAAAGGAGGTGATTCAGGAAGTCGTAGCGCGGCGCAATGCGCGTGAACATGTCGCGCACCCGCACGGCCGCTTCGCGTTCATCGCGCGACCCTTCGGGCCGCGTGCCGGGAAGCGATGTGTGATTCATCGCACTTTGCATCACAAAAATGGAGCGCTTGTTTAGACCGGTTAGTTCCGTTGCGCCCGCGAGACGCGGATCAGGAAGCCGCGCGTCGGCTCCCGGACGCTTCCGGAGTCGCGCTCCGCGCCTCCCGCATGATTTCGGGGAGACTGCGGACGATTTTCTCAACGAGCGGCCACTCCACGGGAATGCCCCATCCGGCCTTTCCGATCCGGTGTGGAAACACCCAGAGGACTCGGCCGCCGCGCGCTTTCTTGTCTCCGGCCAGGATGGAGCGCAGCTTCGCCGCAGGAATCGCGGGGACCTCCGGCAACGGGCCTACCTGGGTGACGAGGCGGACGATGCGAAACGCGTCCATCAGCGGCAGCCGGTCCGTCGCCAGAGCCATCATCGTCGCCGCGATCATCCCCCACGCGATCGCTTCGCCGTGTAGAAATAGACGGTAACGCGTGGCCGTTTCGATCGCGTGGCCCAGAGTGTGGCCAAAGTTCAAAATCTGGCGCCGGCCGCCTTCGTGCTCATCGGCGCTGACCACGCGAGCCTTGATCGCAATCGAGCGCGGAATGATCCATCCCAGCGCCGCGGGATCCCGGCGGACCACCGCGGGCATCCGGCGCTCGAGAAACGCGAAGAGCTGGCGGTCCGCGATCACCCCGTACTTAATTACTTCGTAGAGGCCGGAGCGATAGTCGCGGTGCGGAAGCGTGTGCAGAAGCGCGGGATCGGCGACCACGAGTTTCGGCGGATAGAATGCGCCGACGAGGTTCTTCCCTTCCGCGAGGTCGACTCCGGTTTTGCCTCCGATCGCGCTGTCCACTTGCGCGACGACCGTAGTGGGGATGTGGACGAGGCGCACGCCGCGCAAATACATGGCCGCGGCAAATCCGGCGACGTCGCCGACCACTCCGCCGCCCACCGCGACGACAATGGCGCGGCGATCCGCGCCTGCGGCCACGAGTTTCCGCGCGATTTCTTCGACGGTCGCGAGACGCTTCGATGCTTCGCGATCGTCAAATAGTATCGGGTGCCTCGCCGCTCGTCCCGGAATCGCCCTGGCGACGGCGCGGCCGCAGTGCCGCCATACCCGCGGGGACGACAGGATGAACGTGCCCGTGGAATCGCCGAGATCCGCCAAAAGCGGCCCGGCGCGCGCGAGCGCGCCCGGCTCGCAATGGACGCTGTACCTTCCAGCAGAGCTTTTCACGTCAACAATCGGCATGGAATTGGAACAAAATGTAGCACAGTTCTCCGGCCGATCTTTCGCCAATGCACCCGGCCCGTGGAACGAATTGGATTCCTCGTGCGTATCACTAATGCGCTGGGACAGAGCGAGCAAAAATGTTCACTTTTCTTCTATGGTGCATTCTACTGGTGGTCTGCTGGCCGCTCGCGCTGCTGGCCGTGGTGCTCTACCCGATTCTCTGGCTATTGCTGCTTCCCTTCCGCCTGATTGGAATTGCCGTGGACGGGGCGCTCGAACTCGTTCGGGGAATCATTCTGCTGCCTGCCCGGATCCTGCGGGGCCCGCGCCGGGCCTAAGCAACCGTCTCGGAAATATCGTCGCGCCGCGGAATCTCCTGAGTGCCGGACAAATTGACGGAAGATGGTCTCTAAAGGGCCGCCTGGGAGCGGCAAAAGGGCCGTTTGGCACAGCATAGGGCGCATGGACCATGACGCCGTTGCGGCACTGAATACGGTCACTTTCTCTCAGCGCTTTTCGAGTTCAGCGACAGACTCCAGAATGACGTGGCCGACGATCGCGATGTTGCGGGGGCTCAGTTTGTCGAGCGTGTCCTGCAGCGTGTGCCAATAGCCGGCCTCGGAATAATCTCCCAAGTCGATGAGGTCAACCGCCGGGGCTCCGCGGTGAAGAAACGGCTCGTGGTCGTCACTGACCGACCCGGTGGTGCGGGAAACAAAAATATCGCCGTAGCCAAGCCGTCCGGCAGTTTTCCAAACAAGGTCGGCGAGCCACTTCGTGGAGTTTTCTTCACGCATTAGATGCAGGCCCTTCTGCCCGATCATGTCGGCAAGGATGACGGCGCGAACGCGCTTCAGATCGCCAGCCACGGCAAGGCGCGCGGCCAGTTCGCGGCTGCCATAGACGCTGTCCGTGGCGCTCCACTGCGCGACGCCGTTCTCAACCACCTGCGCTTCTTCGCCGTCGAGGAACGCAATCCAGACGGCGTACGTCCGCGGCTTCTTCGCGCCGCAGAGCACGCGAGCGATTTCGACCATCAGCCCGGTGGAGGAGCCGCCATCTTCGGCGCCAACGAAATTGCCCAGCCGAAGCGTGTCGTAGTGCGTGAGCAGAAGGATGATTCCCTGCCCCTCGCCGGGAACCTTCGCGACGATGTTTTTCATCGCCAGCGTGCCGATGGGCGTCTGAGCGTGAAAATCGTCCGCGTCCACGGCGCAGCCGAAGCCCTGAAGTTGCGCGCGGATGTAGCCCTGCGTCGCGCGAATCGCATCCGAATCCGGCGGGCGTGGTCCGAAACTCACGAGCTTTGCGACCTGGGCGTACGCCTTGGTTCCATCGAAGCCGCCGGTCTGTGCCGCAGACGGCGCCGCGTCCGCAGCGGCGACCTCCACCTGCGGCGCGGGCCCAGGTGAGATCGCGGCGGCTGCCGTCGCGCTCGCGGTCGAGGCAGGCCCGGCGGAATCGTGACTGCAAGCGACGGCAAATAGGGCGGTAAGGGCCGCTGCGCAAATCCAGGGGGAACGCCGGAGGCACACCATGTTAACTCGCTTCGCCTTCCGCAGCCGCGCGGATGCGCTTTCTCCGAATCACGGCGTAGGAGACGAGAACACTCAAGAAATAGAGCACGATCATCGGCGCCATGAAGATCAGCATGGTCGTGGCGTCGGGAGTGGGCGTGACGATGGCCGCAAGGACCGTGATCAGCAGCATGGCGTAGCGGAAATTTTTCAAGAGGAATTTTGGCGTGACGATCCCGAAGAGCGAAAGGATGAAGACGACCACGGGCATTTCAAAAATAATTCCCAGCCCCAGGAGCACTACCACGATCAGACTGAAGTATTCGTTCGCGCTGATGAGAGGCTTGATCGGGCCGTCGTTCGCGAAGCTGATGATGTAGGTGAGAACTTGCGGAAGCATCACGAAATAGCCGAACGCGATTCCGCAGAGGAACAACACCATGGAAGAGAGTATGAAACTCGCCACCGCGCGGCGCTCGTGCTTGTAAAGGCCGGGGGCGACGAATAGCCAGACCTGGTAGAGCACCCACGGCATGGCGATCACGATTCCCAAGTAAAGGCCGAGCGTAATAACGAGGCTTACGTATCCCGCTGGACTGGTGTAGTAGAGCTTGTCGTCGAGGTGATTGGCCCTCAGCGCCGCCAGCATCGGCCGGATGACGAAATTGATAAATCGCTTGGAAACGAGTAGGCCCAGCACCATACCGATGCCCACGGAGGCGAGGGCGCTGACCAGGCGTTTGCGCAGCTCGACGAGATGATCGAAAAACGACATGGCCGCCCCGGTTTCTTCGTCGGAGCGCCCCCGCCGGGTCTGCTCAGGAGGAGCGGCGGTCGCCATCGCTCACTTGCTCTGGATTCAATTCGGATTTGGAAGGTTCGGGATCGCCCGAGGCCTCTTTTTCGGGAAAAATCATGTCCGTAAGGTAGGGATCGCGCATGGGGTCCGGAAGATTTGGATCAAGCTCCGTCGTGGCCGACACCGCAGCCGCTCCCGTAGCTATCGCCGAGGCATTCGGAGGATTCGATGGAACGGTTCCGGGAGAAGACGCCGGCTCCGAGGCGGGCGAGGACGAGGATGGAGGGGAGGATGGAGCGATCCGCCGCGCATCGGCTTCCCTCTCGAGGTCTCGCAGGTGGCCCTCAAATGTGGATCGCAGGTCATTGGTATGTCGGCGGAACTCGGCCATTACCTTTCCGAGGTTGCGCGCGAGCTCGGGTATCTTTTCTGGGCCGAAAACGACCAGAGCAACGATAAAAATGACGATGATATGGGGGATGCTGAGCATCTGCGGCTCTGCGGCCGCCTCTCAAGGGCCGTTTTTGCATCATAGAAGAGGCTCCCGGGTGTGTCAAACACGGCCCGGTGGAAAGCGGACTCCCAATCTTGTGTGTTATACTGAGATTTGAGGGGCGGAGAGGGGTCGCATGCAATCATCTCAGTCTTCTACTTCGGAAAGCTCGGCGTCGGCGCCCGGAACTTCAGGCTCGCCGGCGCGCGGAATCGTTTTATTGGCTCTGGTACTCGTCGTGTCTGCGCTTCTCGGCGGGTTATACGGGCCGGCGGCGAGCGCGACCGCTTCCAGCTCCGATGATACCCAGGATTCGGTAAAGAGTTTTTCCCAGGTTCTGGCGGTGGTCGAACGGAACTACGCGGATCCTGTGGACACCGACAAAGCGATCTACGACGGCGCAATCCCCGGAATGCTGCACGCCCTGGACCCCCACTCGAACTTTTTTGATCCCAAGCAGTACGCGCTGTTCCGCGAGGAGCAGGAGGGAAAGTATTACGGCGTAGGGATGGTGGTGTCGCAGCGCGATAACCAGACGGTGGTGCAGTATCCCTTCGTGAATTCGCCCGCCTACAAGGCCGGGATCCGGCCCGGAGATACGATCCTCAAGGTGGATGGAAAATCGTGCGCGGGTCTGACCACGACGGAAGTCGCAGACATGCTGAAGGGCGCCAAGGGAACCACCGTTCACATCGCGCTCGGACGCGAGGGCTGGGACAAAGCCATCGACGTGACCGTGGTGCGCGACGAGATTCCCCGGCCCGGAGTGGAATTTTCGGAAATGGTGAGGCCGGGGATCGGTTACGTGCGGGTTTTCACGTTCAACGAGACCACGGACAGCGACCTGGCCGACGCGTTGAAACAGCTCGACATGTCGAAGCTCGACGGCTTGATCATAGACCTGCGGGGAAATGGCGGCGGCTTGCTGAATCAGGCCGTGGGTATGGCGGACATGTTCCTCGACAAGAACGAGCTGGTGGTATCGCACCGCGGACGCTCGTCGGCGGAACACCAGTATTACGCCGTGCGCGGCAATCAGGGTGTCGGGGTGCCACTCGTCGTTCTGGTCAACAACGGGAGCGCATCGGCTTCCGAGATCGTTTCGGGAGCGATTCAGGATCACGACCGCGGGTTAATCGTGGGCGAGACGAGCTTCGGAAAAGGGCTGGTGCAGACGCAGTTTCCCCTGCACGAGAATACGGCGCTGCTGCTGACCACCGCGCGGTACTACACCCCGAGCGGCCGCTTGATCCAGCGCGATTACAAGAACGAGACGCTGTACGATTACCACTACAATCCCAAGCCTCCCGACAAGCCCGAAGTGAAATTGACGGACACCGGCCGCCAAGTGTTTGGCCAGGGCGGAATCACTCCGGACGTATTCGTCCCCGCGCCGAAGGCCGACCCGTTTGAGGAATTGCTGGAGCGGCGAGGAGTTTTTTATCCGCTCCCACAGAGCGTGGGCGATTTCGTGCGGTACTATCTTGGCGAACGCCCGACCGTAACGCGCGATTTCGTGGTGGACGACGCGGTGCTTGCGCAACTGCGAAAGTATCTTGCCGATCAAAATATTCAGGTGACCGAGCAGGAAATCCAGGCGAACCTGCCGTGGCTGAAATGGGAAATCAAGCGCGAGGTGTTCACCACTTTCTTCGGCGTGAATGACGGATACAAAGTCGAACTCGAAAACGACCCGCAGCTGTCGAAGGCCATCGAGTCCATTCCACAGGCCAAGGCCCTATACGCGAACGCGCGGAAGATCGTCGCCGAGCGCGAGACAGGCGGCAGCGACGGGCGTCCCTAAGCACACCCCGCCGCACCAAAACCCGCCCCCAGCACCCGCCTAATTCGTGAGAGTATTCCCAAGCTGCGCCAAAGGCGGCGAGAAGTGTGTTCGCGGGGGAAGAGTGATTCTCAACTGCGGCGCTTCTACTTCGCGGGCTGGGGACTCAGTTGAGCCAACGCGGTCTTCACGGCAGGCGCATCCTTGGAATTCGGAGCGTATTTCAGGAATTCACGAAGCTGCGCGGCTTCGTTGTGCGCGTCGCCTTCCGCCTGATAGATGTTCGCGAGCAGCATGTGGAGTTCAGGCATTCGATGCCAAGTGTCAAGCTGGACCGCGTTTCGGGCCTTCATTTCCGCCTGGACCAGTTGGTGGTGATGGAACCCGGCGTCCGCGGCGTAATAGAGCGCGTAGGGGTCGCTTAGCGGGTCGAGCGCGAGCGCCTGGTCCGATAGCCTCGTGACCTGATCCCAGTCGTTGTCGCCCGCCGCAAAGGCGGCGAGACATAGATACGACGCGACGTAGTCCGGATCAACGCCCAGCGCGTGCGAGCAGGCGCTCCGGGCGTCGACTTTCTTGTCTTCGGCCTCCAGGACCTGTCCCAGCAAAACCCAGGCCGCGGGATAATCGGGGTAGATCTGTACGGCCTTGCGCGCGTGTGTTTCGGCGTCCGGAAGACGCCGGCCCTTCAGATTGCCGCAAGCCTTTTGAAACTCTCCGCTCGCCTTGCCCGGCACGGCTAACCTGGCCATGCTGACGGTGGGACTCTTCGCTGCGGCTTCCGTCCATGAATTGCACGATTCGGCGTCCACCAGCCGGCTCGTGTCCATGGGCGCGGGCGCGATCGAAAGCGATGAAATTTCGGATCCAAGACCATCCGGGCCAACGCTGGCATCGCCGACGGGCGACCGGGCCGCCGACGAAAACGGATCCACGGGCTTTGCGCGCGGGTCTGTAGTGCTCTGGGCCAGCGCGGGCGCGATGCAGGAAACAATCGCGAGAACGCCGAGCGAGGTGAAACGGAGAGCGCGGGAAACATGGCACCGGAGGAATTCTGTCCGGAAGGCGCAACCGCCGGCCAATCCGCCGGCGAGAGGAATCTCGGGGTGTCTTCCCGTAGTTCCCACGGTACTCTGATGGTAATCCAGTTCGGCCCAGATGGCGCAATTACTTTTCAAATGTTGCGGTGCCGGATCCGAATCATCATACGCGCCGAGCCGGTGCTGGGCCGCGCAAGCGTTCGGCACAAGACGCTAATCGTTTGATGACACGAAATGCGGCCGTCGGGAAGAATCCCGCGCGGTCGTCCATACTAGTAATGGTCTCGAATTCCCTGTCGAGTCTCCGGGCCGGCGGGAGGACGATCCGCATGAATCCAACACAGCCTGTCACAACCGCTCCCGTAGAAAAGGCGCCGCCTGTAGCCACGCCGACCATCATTGCGTCGATGCTGCGGGCTTCGGAGAAAACCAGCGATCTGATCTTTTCGCCCGGCCGCGCGCCACAAGTTGAAATCAGCGGCCAGCTCGCGCAGCTGAAAATCCCGGGCGTGGGCGTGCTGACGGCGGACGACACGGCTCGAATCGCAGCCGACCTGATCGGCCACAATGCGCACGCACTCGAGAAGCTGAAGACGGAAGGCTCGTGCGATATTTCCTACAGCCTGCCCAGAGTATCCCGTTTCCGCGTGAATATTTTTACCCAGCGCGGGAGCAACGCGATCGTGATGCGCGTGATTGCCAGCGACGTACCGGACTTCAAGCGCCTGAACCTGCCCGCGCAACTGGCGGAAGCGGCGGAACTGAAGCCGGGAATCGTGCTGGTCACGGGACCGACGGGAAGCGGAAAATCTTCGACGCTCGCCGCGCTGGTGAACAAGATCAACGAAGAGAAGGCGTGCCACATCATCACAATCGAGGATCCGATCGAGTTTTTGCACTCGCACAAGCGCTCGACCGTCCACCAGCGGGAGCTGCACACGGACGCACCCAGCTTCGCGCTCGCCCTGCGGGCGGCGCTGCGCCAAGCGCCGAAACTCATTCTTGTGGGTGAAATGCGCGACCGGGAGACGATCGAAGTGGCGCTCGAGGCGGCCGAGACGGGGCATTTGGTCTATTCGACTCTGCACACCATCGATGCCTCGAAGACTGTGGAGCGCATCATCGGCGCATTCGCGCTCGGCGACCAGAGTGCGGTGCGCATGCGGCTTTCAAAGAGCTTTCGTTACATCGTATCGCAGCGGTTGATTCCCAGGCTGGACGGCAAGGGCCGCGTGGCCGCATTTGAAATCCTGAAATCCACACTGCGCACGCGCGAGTACGTTCAAAAGGGCGAGGGCGAGGGGAAAACGCTTTTGGACGCGATGCGCGACGGGTCCACCGAAGGGATGCAGTGCTTCGACGATGAAATCGAGAAGTTCATTCGCGCGGGCGTCCTCGATATCCAGATGGGACTTTCCTACGCGACCAACCCGGGAAACCTATCGCTTCACCTCGCGGATTTGCTCGAGCCGTCGAGCGAGCTTCGTTCCGCGGCGGCGCCGACGAACGCGAAGCCGGAGACCAAAGAGACGAGGTTCGCAACGGATCCGGAACTGGAAACAACTTTGTAGTTCTGTGGAGACGATGGAGTTTGAAATCCTGCCTGAGCGCAAAGTCTTCAGAGTCGAGAATCGAACCGCAACAGAACAGTCCAGCGAGCGCTGCCAACCCCGCGAAGAATAAAGTTGAACATCGCTTGGCGTTATAGCAGATTGTGTCACGGGTGACGGCGGAAGTATGGCGCTTCCGCGCCCGATAATCTTTTGGCCCGGATAAATACTGACACTCTTTCGGCCGCTGCGTGCGCAGAAACGGCCAGAGCGAGCACTGCGGGAGTTGAAATGAAAAATTGCGCTCGTCGAACGCTATTCCCGATCGTGCTCTTCAGCGGACTTCTCGCCGGCGCCGCCGTGGGAGTCGCGGCGCAGCCCTGCAACGCGCGGCTGGATTTGAATGTCCCGGCGAAAATGCGCGATGGAGCCGTCCTGCGCGCCGACCTTTTCCGTCCGCTGGCCGAAGGGACGTATCCCGTAATTCTGATTCGCACGCCCTACAATCGCTTGACGAACCTGGACGCCGGCTGCCGTTACGCCGAAGCCGGGTACATCGCCGTGATTCAGGATGTGCGGGGGCGGTTCGGCTCGGGCGGCTCGTGGTATCCGTTCGTGAACGAGGGGCTCGACGGTTACGATACGGTGGAATGGGCCGCGGCCCTGCCGGGGTCAAACGGCAAAGTCGTGATGGTCGGCGGGTCGTATACGGGCAGCGTGCAGGTGGCCGCGGCGCTGTATCATCCGCCGCACCTCGCGGGCCTCGCGCTGGTCGTCACGCCGTTCGGCTTGCACGACGGCGGGCTCTATGGCGGCGGAGCGGTCGCGCAGCTGGCGCTCGAGTCGTGGACGTCGCTCGTCGCCCAAGATGCATCGAACAAGTTCGTGATGCTCGGCTGGGTAGTCTCCAAGCCCGGAGATCAGGTGGACGTGCTCCCGCTCTCGAGTTTTCAGGCGCTGGCCCTTCCTCCCACGGCGACCGTTGCGCCGTACTTTGAGGACTGGCTCGGGCATCCGGACTACGATAAATACTGGCAGTCCCTCGATGTAACTTCGCTCTTCGCCACGATTCACGTCCCGGCAATCCACGTGGGCGGATGGTACGACGTCTACACGTCCGCCACACTGAAAGCGTTCATGACGATGCGCGCCGCCGCAAGAACCGACGCCGAGCGCCGCAATGTGCGATTGATCATGGGGCCGTGGACGCACGGTTTGCTCACCCGCCGCCAGGGCGCAGTCGATTTCGGACCGGAGGCGGCCGCGGACGAGGCTGAAATGGACATTCGCTGGTACGACGCGCTGCTGAAAGGCGCGAACAACGGTTTTCTGAGCGGAAAACCTGTCCGGTTGTTCGTCATGGGCAAGAACGTATGGCGCGAAGAGGACGATTGGCCGCTCGCGCGCGCGAAAGAGACGCGCTTCTACCTGCACTCCGAAAAGGGCGCGCAATCCGCTGCGGGCGACGGCTCGCTGGCCGCGACACCTCCCGCGCAGGAAACCGCCGATCACTATACGTACGATCCGGCGAATCCGGTTCCGACTCGCGGCGGCGGACTCTGCTGCAGCCTGCAATACCCCGGCGGGCCGTTTGACCAGCGCAACATCGAAGAACGCAAAGACGTGCTCGTCTATTCGACGCCGCCGCTTGAGCGCGACACGGAAGTTACGGGACCAATCTCGATGGAACTCTACGTGAGTTCCTCAGCCAAAGACACGGACTTCACCGGAAAGCTGATTGACGTGGACGCCGGCGGATTCGCGCGCAACGTGAGCGAGGGCATACTCCGCGCGCGTTATCGCAATTCGTTTTCGAAGCAGGAGATGATGATTCCCGGCACGGTGTACAAGCTCAACATCGAAATGTCGCCTACCTCGAACGTGTTCCTCGCGGGCCACCGCATACGGCTGGAGGTTTCCAGCAGCAATTTCCCTCATTACGACCGGAACCTCAACACCGGAGGAGATCAGGCGCATTCCTCCGAGATGGTGCCGGCAGATAATGCCGTGTACCACGACCGGGAGCATCCGTCGGCTATCGTGCTTCCCGTGATCCCGTAGCCGTGAGCGGCTTGGAAGACTCGTGGTCAAGACGTCTAGGATTTCTTCTTCGCTCCAAGGATTGCGGCGAGCATCAGGTACTCGCGATCGCCGTGCGTGCCCTCGCCGGGAACCATCATGTCCGCCAGCGCCCGCGTCGTCGACTTCGTGAGCGCGAGCGAAAGGGGATCCTTCGCAAGCAGTTTCGCCGCGAGACTCCGCACGGTGGGAAGCAGAGCGTCGTCGGCGGTGACCTGATTGAGGAACCCCCAACGCAACGCGTCCTCGGTGGAAAAG
Source organism: Candidatus Acidiferrales bacterium (assembly GCA_035279445.1). Lineage (GTDB taxonomy): Bacteria > Acidobacteriota > Terriglobia > Acidiferrales > UBA7541 > Palsa-295. Next base: position 73,997 of record DATEHV010000037.1, read on the forward strand.
CGGTCTCCCGTCATCACCAGCTGTCTGGTGCGGGCAGGGCCGAGCTCGCGCATGAGTCTCGGCAGCGCGTTCCAGGTAAGCGGTATCTTGAGATCGATCTCCGGGATGGAAAACCACGCGCTGGCGGCAGCCAGGCGAAGATCCATCGACGAAAGAAAGGCCACCGCGCCGCCCACCGTCAGACCGTTCACCGCCGCGATGGTCACCTGGTCGAGCTGCTCGATCGCCGCCGAGGTGCGATTCCCGGTTCCTACCAGGTGGCGCATGGCCAGCGGATCGTCGACGGCTCCGTCAAACGGAGGACTGGCGTGCAGGTCCGCGCCGGCGGAGAAAGCGCGCCCGGCTCCGGTGAAGACGACGACTCGCGATTGGGTGTCGCTTTGGAGTTGCGCGCAGACGCTTTGCAACTCTTCATGCATCCGCGCGTTGATGGCGTTCAACTTGTCCGGGCGGTTGAGCGTGACCGTCGTCAGTCCGACCAGTTCTGAATCTCGCTTCACTTTCAAAGTTTCCACGATTTGCTCCGATGACGCGGTTTGCCCAGCCCCCGGCCCGCCGAAAAAACCGTAGCCACCCCTGCCATGGTCGGCTGACGGAACGCGCGCCATTATGTCCACAACTGCTGCTCGCGCGTCAATGTGCAACGTCTGGGCAGCGGCTCACCGGCCGAGATTAGATCTGGACTACTCATAATGGGATGATTGCACCGCTCGAGCCCGGCTCGGGGGAATCGCTTTGCTGCGAAACCAATTCCAAGGCCCGCTGTGTGCTAGTCTAGGCGACCAGGAAGCGCGAGATTTGCGATGCCCACCGTAGGACGAGACACGGACCCTCTCGCGCTGCCTTTGGTTTTGTGCAAACTACAAACTTGTTCAAGCGAGACGTCTCCGTATGAACGATCCGATGGCAGGTCATCTGGCGCAGGTGGCCCCCAAGACATTGCATGATCTCCTCGAGGCGGTCGCGCGGAAGAATCCTGCCGCGCGCGCGGTCGCCGACATGGACAGCGAGCTATCGTACGCTGCGCTGCTCGAGCGAGTCGACGCCTACGCCAAGGGGCTGCTGGCGGCGGGCGTTCAGCGCGGCGATCGCGTGGCCATGTTGACGCCTCCCTCCATCGATTTTTGGATCGTCTATCATGCCGCGGCATCCATCGGCGCGATCTGGCTGGGCATAAACCCTCGCTACCAGAGCCGCGACTTCGAATACGTGCTCGGAGACTCCGATCCGGCCGTGCTTATTACGTGCTCGCCCTTCGACGGCCGCGACTACTGCACCGAGCTGAGGCCCTTCTTGAAGGCGGGAGTGCCCATGGTCTGCCACGGCGAGCCGACGGCCGGTGCGCTATCGCTCGCGGCCTTCCTGACTCGTGGGGCAGAAATCTCCGACGCGCGCCTCGCTGCCGCGCGGGCCGCGGTAACCGCTGAAGACATTGCCCTGATCGTTTACACGTCGGGCACGACCGGCAAACCGAAGGGCGCGATGTTGTCGCATCGCGCGATTGTGTCGCTCGCGGTGCTCAACGCCTCCTGGATGGGGAGTGACGCTCTTGCGCGCGCGCTCTGCGCCGCGCCCGCCAATCACGTGGGAGGCATCAATAACTGCTGCATGTGCGTCCTGGCCGGCGGCGGAACGATCATCTTTCATCCGCGCGTGGACATGGTGGCTCTTGGCCAACTCAGCCTCCGCGAACGCCCAACTTACCTGGTCGCTTCGCCCACCTCGTTTTCCATGACACTCTCCGGCGGCGGCGACGTCGCCGAATACTTCACGTGTCTTCGGCTCATCGTGTTTGGCGGCGCCACCACGCCGCGATCCATCCTGGAGCAGATTGCTCAGTTTGGCCCCCGACTGGCGTCGGTCTACGGCATGACCGAAACTTGCGGCATCTCCACTCGAACCAACGAGTCCGACGATCTCGAGGTCCTGTCGGTCACGGTCGGGAAGGCGCTTCCAGGTTTAGAACTTCGCGTCGCCGGCCCCGATGGTTCGGTCTGCGCGACGGGTGAAACGGGAGAGATTCAGGTCAAGGGAACCTACGTGATGTCCGGGTATTTCCGAAATCCTCAGGCGACTGCCGAGGCCTTCACCGCCGACGGCTATCTCCGCACCGGCGATCTGGCGCTCGTGCGCGAGGACGGCAACCTGGTGGTGGTCGGGCGCCTCAAGGAAATGTTCAAGTCCGGCGGCTACAATATCTACCCCATTGAGATCGAACAGGCGATCTGCGAACACCCAGCGGTCGCGCAGGCCGCCGTCGTCCCGATCAGTCATCCGGTATTCCAAGAAGTTGGCTTCGCGTTTGTTCAGCCCAGACTGGGCGGCGCGGTCACTGCCGACGAACTCCGCGACTTTCTGCGCAAACGGATTGCAAACTACAAAATCCCGAAGCATTTCTGCGTGGAAGCCGAACTTCCGACGCTGCCGACCCTCAAGATCGATAAGGTGACCCTCAAGACCCGCGCCGCCAGCCTCTCAAGGGCTAGTGGCGCCGCGCCCGGCTAAGCCGCGCACACCTCCGGCTCGGCTGTTTCCGCGGGTGATGGAAAACAGATTGGTGGACGTGAGGGGGCTCGAACCCCTGACCTCCTCGTTGCGAACGAGGCGCTCTCCCAACTGAGCTACACGCCCATAGATTGCAAACTCAAAAGAAGAAGGCGACTTCTACTTTAACCTGCGCCTTCGTGAAACTCAACAACGCCGGCCGCGTCGCTTTTCGAGCCGGTTTCAGCCGCGTTCACGGAATCGAGCGCTGGCACCGTCCTGTATGACTCGTCGCGAGCACGTTGCGGGTTGCCGCAGCGCCATGAGCTTCGCGAGCAAGCGCACGGTTGAAGCGAGACATCCTGTTGGCGCAAGGTCGGCATGACAATGTATAGTGGGCGGGTTTGGGAGGAGCGGAATCATGCGACGAAGCCTGCTTGCCGGACTTGTCTTCCTTTTTATGTCGTGCCCGATCGCGTTAGCCGACGGGCCCGACGGAGCGGCGCTCTTTCAGCAAAAGTGCGCGATGTGTCACGACCATCCGGAGGGGCGAATCCCGTCTCACGACGTGATCGCGAGTCTCCCGCTCGATGCGGTGGTCAATACGATGACCTCGGGCGCGATGCAAACCCAGGCTGCGGGCCTGACGGTTGACGAAATCCGCGCGATCGCCGCCTTCCTCACGGGAAAGACGCCGAGCGGACCGGTGCAGGCCAATATCGGACCGCCCGCGGCGACGGCCGCCGTATCCAACCCGGGAGCGAGCCTGGACGCGAACCGCTGTACCGATACTCCGGCACCGATCCGTCTTGATGGCGCGGGGTGGAACGGATGGGGCCGCGACCTGGAGAATACCCGCTACCAGCCGCAGCCCGGAATCAAGGCCGAAGACGTCCCTAAACTGAAGGTGAAGTGGACTTTCGCGTATCCGGGGCTGCTGACTCAGGGGCAACCGACGATCATCGGCGACCGGCTTTTTGTCGCCAGCGAGTCGGGCACGATATTTTCGCTGAACGCGCGGACTGGCTGCACCTACTGGGCGTACGTCGCCGACGTTGGAGTGCGAACCGCCATGACGGTGGGCCCGATGCCGGCGTCTTCGCCAGCGAAGTTCGCCGTCTATTTCGGCGATATGCACACCTCCGCGTACGCGCTTGACGCCGAATCGGGAAAGCTTATTTGGAAAATCAGGCTCGACGAGAATCCATTCGCCCGCATCACCGGCGCCCCCACTCTTTACAAGAACAGGCTTTACGTGCCCGTCTCGTCGGAAGAGGAGACGGCGGGCCCAAACACGAAGTATGAGTGCTGCACGTTTCGGGGCAGCGTCGCCGCGCTGGATGCCTTCACGGGCAAGATCATCTGGCGAACCTATCCCATTCAGGAAACGCCGAAACCATTCAAGAAAAATTCGGCAGGGACGCAGATGTACGGACCGGCGGGCGCATCGATCTGGTCGTCTCCCACGCTCGATCTGAAGCGCAAAGTCGTGTACGTAGGAACAGGAGACTCCTACACCGACGTCGAGACGGGAAGCTCGGATGCGATCGTGGCCATGGACATGAAGACCGGAGCCATCAAGTGGATCAATCAGGTGACCACTCGCGACAATTACGTGGTGGGATGCCGCGCGCCGGGCTTTGCGAACTGTCCGAGTCCTGTCGGCCCGGACTATGATTTCGGAAGCTCGACCATCCTTCACAGGCTGCCGAACGGAAAGCAGGTGATCCTGGCGGGGCAGAAGTCCGGCATTCTTTACGGCCTCGATCCGGATCATCGCGGCAAAACTCTCTGGAAGGTGGGAGTGGGCCCCGGCACCGCACTCGGCGGAATTGAATGGGGCTTCGCCGCGGACCCGAATGCTGTTTACGTTCCCATCTCAAATCCCGGAGGCCGAGGCGAAAAACGCAGCAGCCTTTCGGCGCTCAAACCGGAGACAGGGGAAGTGATCTGGCACACGCCCTCGCCCGAGGCTGTATGCGGCTGGGGCACTCGCGGCTGTGTGGGGGCGCAGTCCGCGGCGATCACGGTGATTCCGGGCATTGTCTTATCGGGTTCGATGGACGGCCACCTGCGGGCCTACTCCGTGAAGGATGGCTCGATCGTCTGGGACTTCGATACGGCCGCGACGAAATATGACGCGGTCAACGGAGTCTCCGCGATGGGTGGCTCGGTCGATCAAGGCGGCCCGACGGTAGCCAACGGAATCCTCTACACCAACTCCGGATACGGACGCATCATCGGTCATCGAGGAAACGCCCTGATCGCATTTACGGTTGACGGTAAGTAATTCTTCGTTGACTCCGGGCAGTTCGTCGGCGTCCAACCAGAGCCGCGCGCACGCTTGCCAAAGCTTAGAGTTCGGTGATATGGTCCCCCGCATGAAAAAACCACTGATCACCCTGGCTGCTATTGCCCTCCTAGCAGTAGTCGTCTATGCGGCCGACCTCAGCGGAACCTGGATCGCCACGGTTCAGACTGATGCCGGAAACGGCACGCCCACATTTGTCCTTAAGCAGGACGGCGAAAAGCTAACCGGCACGTATCACGGCCAGTTCGGCGACGCGCCCGTCACCGGTACGGTGAAAGACAGTGACGTGACGATCGAGTTCGACGTGTCGGGCACAAAGGCGACCTACGTAGGGAAAGTCGACAGCGCCGGAACGAAAATCGAAGGCACTTGCGACTACGGCGGGCAGGCAAAGGGAACCTTCACCGCCACCAAGAAGTAGTTGCCGGCCACATCCGGGGCAATCCGCTATCAGCCGCGATCGCCGATTCCGGCCTCCAGCCGTGTTTACCCGTTTGTGTCCCTTTACCGGTAAGCCACTTTGTCCGCACGGGCCCATTTATGCGTCCGCATTTTGACTCCTCTTGAGCTACCTGCCGAATTCCTGAGCGAAAGGAACCACCGATCGAATCCTCCGCCGCGCACCCGCGCACGGTACAATGGAGGCGTGTCGATCAAACTGATCGCGATGGATATCGACGGGACGCTGCTCGATAGCCGCGCGCAATTGCCGGATGAGAATCTAAGGGCCGTCGTGGATGCTGCGGCGGCAGGAATTGAGATCGTCGTCGTCACCGGGAGACGCTTTGAATTCGCCCGCACGGTCATCGATGCCCTGCCCTGCGATCTCCACTTGATCGTCAGCAATGGCGCGCTGATCAAATCCAAAAGCGGCGAGACTCACCAGCGGCTCCTGCTTTCGGCCGAAACCGCGCGACAACTCATCGAAGCGACCTCGGAATACCGTCCTGAGGCGACCGTTTTCTTCGACCGACCGCACGGAAAACAGCTGATTCTGGAGAGGGTTGACTGGGATGACCCGCTGCGCGGCGGATACTTCCGGCGAAACCGGGAGTACATCGCCGAGGTCAAGCCGCTCGCCGCGTGCTTCGACGGTGAAGACCCCATCCAGGTGATGTTCGTGGGAACTTGCCAGAGAATTCGGGCGGCCAAAAAGGCCGTCGAGGCGCTGCCCATTGCCGACCGTTACACGGTGGCGCTGACCGAGTACGAACCTAGGGACCTCTCCATGCTCGACGTACTGCGGCGGGGAGTGACCAAAGGCGCTGCGCTTGCCGAATGGGCCCGGAGGCGCGGCATCGCGCGCGAACATGTGATGGCCATCGGCGACAACTGGAACGACCGCGAAATGCTCGCCTTCGCCGGGTTACCCGTTGTCATGGGCAACGCCGTCTCCGAGTTGAAATCGAAGGGCTGGCAAGTTACGCTTTCAAACGATGAATGCGGCCTCGCCAAAGCCATTCGCAAACACGCGCTCGGAAACCACTAGGCGATCGGGCGCATCGCAAGGCTCGGCAGCAGATGCGGTCAAAAGGGGGAACGCCATGAAGATTTTTCAATGGGTGGGAATCGCGGTGCTTGCTTTTGGCATGGGTGGAACGGCCGCCTCGGCGCAGCAGGGGCCGCCGCCGGCTTCCCAGGCGCCGCCAACGATTACGGCGGTGCTAAACACGGAGCTCACGATCGTCGAGCGCGAAGTGGTGGGAGTCGCGCAGGAAATGCCGGAAGACAAGTACTCGTTTGCGCCCACGAACGGCGAGTTCAAGGGCGTGCGCACGTTCGCGCAGCAGGTGAAGCATCTAGCGACGGTCAACGACCGCGTCTTTGACTCCATTCTCGGCCTTACCGCGCCGGTCGCGCCCGATGAGGGAATCACCTCGAATGGTCCGGACGCGATCCAGACGAAGGAACAGATTCTTCAATACCTGAAAGAATCCTTCGCGCGAGGACACAAGGCGATCGCCACAATTAACGCCGAGAACGCTCTCACTCCGATTAAGGGCGCCGCAGTGCCATTCCTCAGCACGCGCGCCGCGCTCGCAATCTTTGATTGCGCGCATGCCATGGATCATTACGGCCAAATGGTCGAGTATCTGCGCGACAACGGACACATTCCTCCGGCGAGCCAGCAGCGGCCGCCCGCAAATCCTCAGGCCAAACCCTAGGACCGGATGACCGCTAGAGCCATACCTGCACTGGCGTTGCTACTCATCGCCGGCGGTTTCTCGCCGATGGCGAGGGCGGACTACGCTGTGTTGCGCTCCGGCGCGCGGCTTCACGTCACAGGGTATGAGGTGGAAGGAGATCGCGTGCGCCTTGCCGTGCGGGGAGGGGCCGTCGAGATCGCCGCAACCGATCTCATAGACGTCGAGCCGGAAGACCAGTTCCCTGTGCCACCTGCCGCGGACGAGGACTTCGGAGTCCGCTACGCCAAGCTCATTCATGCCGCCGCCGCGAAGCACGGCGTCAATGAAAGGCTCGTAACGCACGTCGTTGAAGCGGAATCGAACTTCGACCCGAAAGCTAAATCACGAAAAAATGCCCTGGGCCTGATGCAGTTGTTGCCTGCGACGGCCGCCCGCTACGCCGTCGCGAATGTCTTTGACCCTGCCCAGAATATCGACGGCGGTACGCACTATCTGAAGGATTTGCTTGAACGCTACCGCGGAAACCTGCCGCTCGCGCTTGCTGCCTACAACGCCGGGCCGGAAATCGTGGATCGCTATGGCGGCGTGCCGCCGTTTCGCGAGACGCAGAATTACGTCAAACAAATCACAGCGAAACTTGCCCTGGACGCGCAGAGCGGGGTGCGCTACTGATTTTTGGTAGTGCCCTTCCGTCCCTGGACGAGCAGGTTGAACATCTTGACGTGAATCCGCCCTTGCGCGTCGAGCGGATGTTTTTCGATGTAGCTGTCTACCAAGGCGGTGATGAACTCCGTGCGTTTTTCCGGCTCAACTCGATTGAGGTACGGCATTCCCGTGGTGCGTATCCAGCCCTGAAAGCCTTCTTTTCCCTGATGTGAAACGTCGCGTTCAATCATCTGCAATCGCTCGACCTCGAAACCGAGTTGATCGAGCCACGCTCGATACTCTTCCATCGAGTAGAACGCGTACGGCGTCACATACCCTTGAAATTGAGGCGCCCAACGCGAATCCCGCGCCAGAGCAGTCAGCACCTGCGCAAATTCAGAGATCGAGCCGCGTGCCGCGAAGGTCAGGTAGATGCGCCCGCGCGGTTTGAGCGCGCTTCGAATTCCCTCGAGCACGGCGTGATGGTCCTTGATCCAATGCAGCGCCGAGGTCGAGAAAACGAGGTCGAACTCCTCGCGGAAAGGCATCGCCGTTGCGTCGACCAACTCAAAGGAAAGAGTGGGATGGAGCGCCGCGTGCGCCTCGCGCGCCGCAGCAATCATCTCGGGCGAGCTGTCGATTCCCAGCACCCGGCCGCGCGGAACGCGCCGGGCGATCTCCGCGGTGAGCCGCCCGTCACCGCAGCCGATGTCGAGGACGGCTTCGCCGCCCGCCAGATCGAGCCGGGCAATCTGCTTTCGGCCGTACTCCTCCTGCATTCGCGAATTGCGGATGTAGTCTTCGGCATTCCAGACAATTGGACTGGCGGCGCTATTCGCTGAATCGGGAGGCAAGCCGGAACGCGCCTACTGCGTGGCGGATTTTTCGCCGAGGCGGCGCATGCGCTCCTGCAACTTCTTGCGGAGCGGTGCCGGTGCGTTGGGATTGAAGGCCACGAGATACCAGAGCGGCTGTGAACGGTCGCGGCTGAGCCTGGAGAGCGTGGACGCGTCGCTATTCGGATGACGCGCGATATTCTCGCGAATCGCGGAATAGGGATGATGCGAAAGCCGGCCGAGCGTCTTCGCGGCGACTTTGGGGTGCTCGCTGATCAGCCGCAGCAGGTAATAATCTTCCTTGGGCGCCTGACGCGAAAGCTGGTCGAGCGCCTCCGGCTTTACCTCGGCACTCAAGACCACGCCCACTTTTTCATCCCAGCCGTTGTTGATGCGGTTGAGTTCCTGAGTGCGCGCATGGATCAACTGCTCGATCACGCGGCGCTCCTGGTCGAGGCGCGCGGCGGGCAATGCGCTTCGCTCCACCGAATCGAGCACGCGCAAGAGATGCTGTCTCTCGCCAAAAACAATCTGCGATGTACGCACGGCCTTCCCCTTGCTGGGATTACGCACCAAGTCGGAACGTCTCATGTCTCGATCACCCCGCGAATCTCACCCGTCGCCAGAAAACAGGTCCGCTTGTAAAAGTAAAACCCGCTTTTTCCGCGGCAACGCTTTTCAATCCAATTTGTCGCGCGACCCTGTGCCCCGATGCGAAAGCCTGCCGCATGGCCAAAAGGGGCAATGACCCCGAGTACAACTATAGTTCCGGTGCAACGTGCGCGCAAGCCCGGGGTGGCCGCATTTGGCGACCGGCGCGATTATCCGGCGGCGAGAGGCTTTGAGTAAAGCGAACGGAGCGTGTTTGTTCCTTAGCTCGCAACAGATGGTTCTAGAACCATCTGAAATCCGGGCCCACGGACGGCTGAATGGACCACGTTAAGTGCGAAAGCCGACCCATAGGAGCTTCGCCAGCTGGGACAAGCCAGGTCCTCCGGGAGGCCAAACTAGCGGAGGAAGGGGTTCGTGGCGCGCTCCGCGCCGATTGTAGTGATATCGCCGTGGCCGGGGAAAACCGGCACGTCGTCGGGAAGAGCGAGGAGCTTTTCGCGAATGGAACTCATGATGTCAGCGAACGATCCGCCGGGAAGATCGGTACGGCCGATGGAGCCCCTAAACAGCGTGTCGCCGGCAATCAGGCGGAGATTCTTCGGCGACGTTTTCAGCGCGGGCGCGGGGCGCGGCGGAGCTTCCGATGAGGCAGTGCTCCGGTCAACGACGAGACTGATGCTGCCGGGGGTGTGCCCCGGTGTGTGCAGGACTCGGGCTGCGAATCCTCCCCAGCGGACCGCATCGCCTTCCTTCACGAAATCGTGAATGCGAATCATCTCCGGCGTGCGAATCCCCAGCCACCGGGCTTGCATGTCGAGGTTCCCGTACAGCGCGAGGTCGTCCTCGTGGATCAGAACGGGTGCTCCGGTGGCCCGCTGGAGAGCGGCAAGGCCTCCCACGTGATCGATATGGGTGTGCGTGCTGACGATGGCGCGAACCTTGAGCTTGGATCGGCCGATTACTTCGAGGATCCGATCGACTTCATCGCCCGGGTCAACGACGATTGCCTCGCCCGTCGCACGGTCTCCGAGAATTGAGCAGTTGCACTGCAACAGCCCGACGGGGAGGATTTCGTGGATGAGTTCTTCCGTCATGCGAATCGAGAGCCGAGTATAGCAGCAATGAAAACCTGCCGACGGAGAGGCCGGCGCGGCCGCGCCTATTCCGCCGGCGCGCCTTGAGCGAGAGATCGCTGGTCGGGCGGGAGCCCGGCGGCGACGAGCGCTTCCACGCGCGCCAGCAGTTCGGCGCGGCGGCCCATCGTGTATTCGGACGCGTCCACGGCGGGGCCGAAGCGGACCGTGGTCTCGCCCGGAATTAGCGTCCAACTTCCCCTGCGCATCAGTCGCTGAGTACCGCCGATCGACACAGGCACGATCGGCACGCCCGCCTCAATGGCCATCACGAAAGCGCCCTTCTTGAAGGGGCGCAGGCGGCCGTCGGGGCTGCGGGTCCCTTCGACAAATACGGCGAACGAAATCCCCTCCTTCAGACTTCGCAGCGCCGCCTCGATGCTGCTGGCGGCGGCTTCCCGGTCCGCCCGGTCCACGGGAATGAATTGGGCGCGGCGCATTGCCGTGGAGAAAATCGGAACGCGGAACAGCTCCTGCTTGACCAGAATCGCCACGCGCCTCGGAATCGCGGGAATGAACGCGAGCGGGTCGATATTGGAAACGTGATTCGCGGCGAAGATGCAGGCGCTTTTTGGAATATTTTCCAGTCCCGCGACGCGAACGCGGATTCCCCCCAGCCGGTTTCCCACGCGCACCACCTTCATCGCGAGGCGATACATGAGATCAGGGTTGCCGGCGACAACGCTCCAAAGAACGAGCCAGGGCAGCACGAGAATTACCGCCAGAACGAAGAACAGAACGAGGACGAGCGTGCGGATCATCGCTGGGGCTTTGTAGCGGCCAAAATGCGAGGCATCTCAGTTGGTGGAGCCGCGGAGGATGCCATCGCGAATCCGGAGTTGTTTGTCGGTGGGATGGCTGATTTCGGAGATTGCAGCGTGAGCGTTTGATTCCCTGGAGGCGCCCCATTGCGCACCCTCCATTTTGAGTTCGAGGCCGGCAATGCCCAGAAAGTCCGCGTAAGGAATCTCGTCCGTGCCGGAAACGTAGCGCCGGAAAAACTCCTGAAAACTCTTTCCGGCCACCTCCTCGACGGCGGCGCGAATCCCTTCGCTCTCGTTGTAGAATTTCCCTTGCCGGGCGTACTCGTCATTCATCCGCCGCAGGACATCGTCGAGAGATTTCCGGTTGTCGGTCGCATCGCGGATGGCAAGATCGAGCAGGACTCCGAGGATCTGCCCCTTGTTGTAGTACGAAATGCTGCGGTCCGGTGCGTTGTAGCCGTCGTACTTCTCAAACCAGGCGTCGAGGCTCGACTCCTCGGCGCTCTGCCACCTGCGAGCCGGGCGGGACTGAAGCCGCCCGATCTGATAGGCAAGATCGCCGTAAAACTGGCTCTTCGACCAGAGCCCCGTGCGCTCGAGCGCGTAAGCGCCGTAGGTGCTCGTGACGCCTTCGGCAAACCACAGCGCGCGCGTGTACTGCTCCTTGGTGTAGTCCACCGGCTCGAGGGCCTCGGGGCGAATGCGCTTAACGTTCCACGCATGAAAGAATTCGTGCGCCGCGTAAAATGCGGCGCCTTCGGCCGAAGAGCTTGCGATGGCGGTTGAGTTTCTATGCTCCATTCCTCCGCCCTCCACGTCGTCGTTTGGACCGATGTGAAAGATAAATGTGAATTCCCTATTCGGGGGGTCGAAGGGAGGGCCGCCCATCAGCCGCAAATCGTAGGCGGTGATCCGGCGCAGGGCGTCCTCCAAAAAGCCCCGGTTCCAGCCGCGGGCTGCGTCGACTACTACGCGGAAGTGCGCCCCGCCGCTGTCGAATTCAAAGCTGTCGAACCGCCCCGCTTCGACGGGCGCGTCAACGAGAGCGCCGTAGCTTGGCGCGACGAACGAGTACGGTGCGGGGCCCGCGACGAGTTCCGCAGCCACCCTCCATCCCGGGGGAACTCCCTCAAATGTGATTTCCGTGTCTTCGGAACGGCGCTCCGGAACATACATCAGGATTTCGGCGAGGTTGATGAACGCGTGATGCGCGTCGAGCTGCGAATTGAACGGGCCGACGTCGTCCCATTCTACGAAGTAGGTGATGGCGACATCGGAGGAATGAACTTCGTTCGAGGCGCCGGCCCATCGAATCTGCCAGGTTTGCTTGTCAATTTTTCTGAGGGCGTAGGCCGCGCCGTCCTCGATGGCCGACGGCTCGGCTCGGACGTCGCGGACACGATAAGCGAAATCCTCGATTCGATACAGCGTGTTCCACACGGGTAGGGCCACCGTTTCCGATTGGCCGAGCGCCGGGATGACCATGTGGACTTGAAACAGATGCTGGTCGCCGTGATCGAGCGAGACCCGGTAGCGGATCGTCGCCGCGGCGAGCGGCGCAACCCCGAGCGCGACGAGGGCAAGAAAAATTGACACGCACGCACGACTGCGCACTCGACGAGCGAACGCCAAGCACGCCGCGCGAAGCCCGGTAGCAGCAGGGAGTGAACAGGAAAGCGCCGCTCCAAGGCCCGGCTCGACGCAATCGACTCGAGCGGCCGGGGCAGACGTCACGAACGTGCACCCGCGCGCGCGTTGAGGGTTTCAAGAAGCCTTCCCGTGAGTCCGTCGAAACTTCCGTTGGACATGATCAGGACCAGATCGCCTAGGCCCGCATGGGCGCTAAGATGTTCAACGATCTCCTCCACCGAGTTAAAGGCTTGCGCGGCGCGGCCCCGCGCACGCAGCGTCTCCGATATCGCGGCGGGCGAGAGGCGCTCCCGCTCGTCGAGCAGTTGGGCGCGATTGACGGGTCCGAACACCACCGCGTCCGCAAGTGAAAGAGCCTCCGACAGAGATTCCTGAAATACTTTACGGCGCATGGTATTGGACCGCGGCTCGACGGCCGCCCAGATTTTGCGCCCGGGCCAGCGGGTTCGCGCGGCTTCGAGGGTGAGCCGAATGGCGGTGGGATGATGCGCGAAATCCTCGACCACGAGGATGCCGTTCGCGTCTCCCTTGACTTCCATGCGGCGGCGAACGCTCTGGAACGTGGCGAGCGCACGCTCGATGGCGTCGCATTCCACTCCCCGGCCGTAGGCGAGGGCAATCGCGGCGAGCGCGTCGAGGACATTGTGGCGGCCGGCGACGGGAATGCGGACGCGCGTCACTTCCTTGCCGCGGTAAGCCACGCGGAACTCGGTCGCGTCGTCATGCCAGAGGACGTCGCCCGCGCACCAATCGCATTCTGCGGTAAGCCCGAAGGTCTCGACCGCGCAGAACGCCTTCGCCACGACCTCTCTCAACTCGATGCTTTCGCCCCAGATGACGATGCGCCCGCGGCGCGGCACCAGGTTGACCAGACGGCGGAACTGGAGCGCGATCGAGGCCAGATCCGGATAAATGTCCGCGTGATCGAATTCGAGCGACGTCAATATCAGCTCGTCCGGATGGTAGTGGAGAAATTTCGGGCTCTTGTCGAAGAAGGCCGTGTCGTACTCGTCGCCTTCGATGATGAACTCTTCCCCGCCGCCGAGCCCGTAACTGCGGTCGCCGAAATTCGGCGCGACCCCGCCGATCAGGAAATCGGGGCGTCGCCCGGCGGTATGAAAAATCCACGCGAGCATGGCCGTGGTGGTTGTCTTCCCGTGCGTGCCGGCGACGACGATGGACGTGCGCCCGGGAAGAAAACATTCCTCGAGCAACTGAGGCATCGAGCAGTACGGGATTCGATCGTCGAGGATGCGCTCCACTTCGGCATTGCCGCGCGAAATCGCATTGCCGATGACGGCGAGATCCGGCGCGGGCTTCAAATTCTCTTCCCGGTAGCCTTCGTTCCATGGGATGCCGAGCGACCGCAGCAGAGTCGAAGCGGGAGGATAAACGTTTACGTCCGAGCCGGTAACATGGAATCCCCGCTCTTTCACCATGCCGGCGACCGGCGCCATTGCCGCTCCTCCAATGCCGAGGAAGTGGATGTGGCTCGGGCGCGGTTTGGCGAGCGTGGAGGTCACGGTGTGCACGCCGGTTCAAGGATGCGAAGAACGCCCGTGCCCGCGCTTGATAGCTCGGCGTGAACGCCCAGTGGCAGCGTCAGCATCGGCCGCGACGTGTGGCCGACCGGCGCACCCCAGATGATCGGAACGCCGAGCGGCCCGAAAATTCGTCGCGCAACGTCTCGCGCCGTTTCGCCTCCCGCAGGCGCCTCGCATTCCGGGAAATCGCCCAAAATGACGCCTGCAACGCCTCGAAGCTTGCCCGCTTGTTGCAGGTGCATTAGCGCGCGATCGACCTGATAGGGCTTCATGCCGCGATCTTCGAGAACGAGAATCGCGCCAGTCGTGTCCAGCTCCCATGGCGTTCCCAGAGTCGATTCAACGAGAGTGAGACAGCCGCCAAGAAGCCGGCCCTCGCAGTTGCCGCCGGCGAGCGGCTCGCCTTGCAGTTCAAGCTCCCAACCCTGCTTGGTCTGCGTCAACGCGCTGAACAGGCTTGCTCGGTCGTACCCGTGCGGCGAGCCCGCGCCGCGGTCAAGATTGGTGGCCACCATGGGCCCGTAAAACGTCACCCATCCGCACTTTTGCCAAAGAAATATCTCCACGGAACTGATGTCGCTCGCGCCGAGGAGGATTTTGGGTGAAGCGGGCGCGGGCTGCAGACCGTCGAGCAGGTAGTTCGAGCCGTAACCCCCGCGAGAACAAAAGACGGCGCGCGCGCCGGGATCGGCGAACGCCTCGTTCAGCGCCGCGAGCCGGCTTGCGCTCGTTCCCGCGAAATAGCCGTCCTTCGCAAGCACGCTCCCGGAGTCAAGCTTGGCCGCGAAGCCGAGGCGCCCGAGCTCGTCACACCCGGCCCGCACGCGATCCTCCTGAACCGGACTTGCGAGCGAGAGAACCCGGATTCCGTCGCCCGGACGCAGAGCAGGAGGCTTGAGAGGTTGCGGCATCTGGCGGAATCGAGAATAAGGAATTTGCGGAGACGAGTCTAGCAGGGGGAGCGCTCGCGAGGGTTAAGAGTTACGAGTTGGGCGTGGGGCGTGAAACGCGCGCACCTCGCCGTTCATTTGATGGTGAACATCGAGCCGGCAGACGTACCCCCGCCCGGCATGGGGTTCATCACCGTTACCGTCGCCGATCCTGCCGAGGCGATGTCCGAGGCGGGAACCTGCGCCTCAAGTTCGGTGCCGCTCAGGAATGTCGTCGCGAGCGCCGTGCCGTTCCACTGCACCACGGAAGTCTGCACAAAATCCGTGCCGACGACGGTGAGAGTGAACGACGCGCCGCCGTGCGTAGCGCTGGAAGGCGAAAGCGAAGAGATCGCCGGCTTCGGATTCTGAATGGTGAAGGAAACGCTCGAAGAAGTGCCGCCGCCGGGCGCCGGAGTTGTGACGCTGACGTTAGCCGTTCCCGGCGCGGCGATATCCGCGGCGGGGATCAGTGCGACGAGCTGCGACGCACTGACAAACGCGGTCGCGCGCGGCGCGCTGTTCCATTCGACGACCGAGCTCGCGGCAAACCCCGAACCGTTTACCGTCAGTTGAAAATCGGCCCCTTTCGGGGTTGCGCTCGTCGGGGAAATTGAAGACGCGCTGGGCTTCGGGTTGTTCGGGCCGTTGATCGGGAACGCGATCGAAGGCGAGGCAACCACCTGATCGGAGCCACTCACGGCCACGCTCCCGGAGCCTGGGGTCGCGATATCGATGGCATCAATGTGCGCTTGCACCATCTGCGAGGACATGAACGTCGTCGTGCGCGGGCTCCCGTTCCAGAGGACTAAGTCGCCAGCCGAAAAGTGGTCCCCGTTCACCGTCAGAGTGAAACTCTTGCTTCCCGCCATCGCGCTCGTGGGCGAAAAACTCGCGATCGTGCGCCCGTTGGGCTGGGCCGCCTCGACCCTAAAAGTTACCGAGGTTTGCGAGGGTCCCCCGCCCGGCGCCGGATTCGCAACCGTAATGCTGATCCCGTTGTTCGCCGTAGCGACGTCGGAGGCTGGAATCTGGACCAGGAGCTGATTGGTGGTGACATTCAGTGTCGTGGATCGCGACGAGCCGTTCCAGTAGGCGAACGTCACTCCTTTTGCACCCGAGATGAACCCGGTTCCGGTGATAAACATCGTGAATCCATCGCTACCGGCGGTGACGTTCGAGGGAAAGATTTGCTGGGTGACAGGAGTGTCGTTTATCTTCGGGGCGCTCGAGCCGCCGCAATTCGCAAGCAACACGAGCGTCGCTGCGATCAAAGTGAGCGCGGCCCAACGCGAACGCTTCAAACGCACCCTCCCATAGACTTTGAGACTTTCAGCGGGGATCCCGAAACCGCTCGCCATCGGCAGCCGGGATAGCGGAACGCGGGGAACATCAAACCGCCTGCAAATCCCCCTGCTAAACCGACAAGATTGATAGCACCCCGGCGCACAGCACGTCAACTTGGATTCGGGATGGCGGCTTAGGGATGGCTGGCCAACCGCGAGCTCGAGACGAATCTCAATTGCCGGCCACCCCGGGGGCGTCAGAGAGCTGTGACCGGGCGGACCGGCCGGGACTCGGATTTGGCTTTCATCGCGCTGAACCGGGTCATCAGGTCACGCTCCTGCGGGACCGTCACTTCTCCCTCGAATTCCACCACGAGTCCGTCATCGGTGCGATGCGTGGTCCAGCTTCGCGTCTGGATTCCCATCTGGTCCACGATCTCGCGAATCCGTTCCACGACGCCGGAGCCGGCGCCTGCCGTCACGCGAAAGTTTACCAGCTGTAGGTGCAGGCCAAACCGTTGTTCGAGGTTGCCAATCACAACGAGCGCCGCCAGAAGCAAGAGAGCGACGAAAACCCCCGTAACATTGAGCCCGGAACCGATCGCCATCCCGATGCTGGCAACCACAAAGATGGTCGCTGCGCTGGTAATGCCAACGACAGTACCGCGCTCTCGTATTACCACGCCGGCGCCGATGAAACCGATCCCGGGAATGATCTGCGCGGCGATTCGCGTATGGTCTCCGCCCACGCTGGCCGCCATTTCATAGGAGACCACCGTGAAGAGCGCGGCGCCCAGACAGATCAGCATGTTGGTGCGGATGCCGGCGGGTTTGTGGCTCAGCTCGCGTTCCAGACCGACGATGCCGCCTAGCATCGCAGCCAGCAGGAGCCGCCCGACGATGTAGATATTCAGGTCGTGCAGCATGGGCACCTCCGAAAGAAGCGCTGCGCAGGAATTCTACGCCGTTGCCGGGATCTTCACATCTTCTCGAGCTAGAGCTTGAACGAAGTCATCCTCGCGAACTGGCGAGCGCGCGCGGCGATCTCCTTGCGCGTCACCTTCGCGAGCCGCTCCACGCCGAACTGCTGCACCGTGAAACTGGCGAGGACCGAACCATAAACCATGGCCGAGCGAAGAGTCTGCTCGTTGATGCGGCCCTTGCTCGCGAGATAGCCCATGAAACCCCCGGCGAAAGTGTCGCCCGCACCGGTGGGATCGCGCACTTCCTCGAGCGGAAAGGCGGGAACGGAAAATACGAAATTCTTGTGAACCATCACCGCGCCGTGTTCGCCGCGCTTGATGATCAGGGTCTTGGGGCCCATCTTGAAAACGTGCTTGGCGGCGCGGAACAGATTGTGTTCGCCGGTGAGCTGGCGGGTTTCGTCGTCATTGATCGTGAGGATATCCACGCGCTTCAAAGTCTCTCGCAGCTGCGCGGGCGTCCCGTCGATCCAAAAGTTCATGGTGTCGAGTCCGACAGCCCTGGGCTTGCCGCGAATCTGGCTCAGAACCGACCCTTGCAACGTCGGGTCGATATTGCCGAGAAAAACGAACGGCGAGCCACGATGAGCCTCCGGTAGCGTCGGGTTGAATGTGGCGAAGACGTTCAGTTCCGTGGTGAGCGTGGTGCGCTCATTCATGTTCTGGCTGTACCGGCCCGCCCAGAAGAACGATTTCCCCGGCGCGTGTTCGAGGCCCGAAAGGTCGATCTTGCGCCCGCGGAAGACCGCTTCGTCCCTGGCCGTGAAATCCTCGCCGACCACCGCGACCAGTCGCACCGGCGTGAAGTGGCTTGCCGCGAGCGCGAAATAGCTCGCGGCGCCGCCCAGCGTGCGGTCCACTTTGCCGAACGGCGTTTCGATGCCGTCGAAAGCCACCGACCCCACAACCAAAAGCGACACGCCAGCTCCGTATTTTCAGCAGGCTGCGCGTACGTGCAAACCTGCCGCAGGATTGAACTCCAGAAACCGAAAAGAAATTCCGCGTCCGCCGCGGCGGGCCCGAAATGCCACAAAGAAGCCCGGGGCCCGAGCGCTACGAGATGTATTTTCCGGCGATCGGCGCAAGGCGTTTTTTCGTTGCCGCCGAAATCACTTTGCGGTCGGTGACGATCGCATGCGCCAGCGCCGAGCTGCACTTGCAGTTTCTCTCATCTCCCAGGGTGCGTACCGCCTCGCGGATCGCCCGCTGGACGTTGTCCGTATTGCGGCCCATGTTGGAGAGAATCTCGTCCAGCGTCACCGCGTCGTGTTGCGGATGCCAGCAATCGTAATCCGTGATCAACGCGAATGTAGCGTAGCAGAGTTCCGCCTCACGCGCGAGTTTGGCCTCGGTTACGCCGGTCATCCCGATCACGTCGAAACGCAGCTGGCGGTACGTGTGGGACTCCGCCAGAGTCGAGAATGCCGGACCTTCCATGCACACGTAAGTCCCGCCGCGGTGCACCTTCACACCGGAGCGATCGCAGGCGTCGGCGAGATGCGCGGAAAGGGATTTGCACGTCGGCTTGTCGAATCCCACGTGGGCCACGATGCCGCCGGTGAAAAACGTGGCGGTCCGGCCGCGCGTACGGTCGAAAAACTGATCGGGGATCAGAAAATCGAGCGGCGGCAGATCCTCGCGGAGCGATCCCACCGCGCTTACCGATATAATCCTCTCAACTCCGAGCATTTTCAGCGCGCAGATATTCGCGCGGTAATTTATCTCGCTGGGCGAAAACCGATGACCGCGCCCATGCCTTGAAAGAAACGCCACGCGGCGCCCCTCGAGCGCGCCCACGACAATGGCATCCGACGGCTCGCCAAACGGCGTTTTCACGCGGATTTCCCGCGCAGCCGTCAGCCCCGCCATCTGATAGAGCCCGCTGCCGCCGATGATGGCGGTCCTAATCGCTTCTTTCTTGCCGCCGGCCTTCGCCTTCTTGGTATTCGCCATCCACGCTCCCGGGATGCGACTCCGCTAGTCCACTTTCACCGGCTCGGTTTCCCACTGGCCATTTCGCTCGCGGAGATACGCGGCGGGAACTCTTACCTCGTGCCCGAACAGGGCGAGCCATCCCTCGCGGGCGACTTTGGGAATCCAACGCTTCTTGTTTTCGAGCGTCATCATCGGGTAGAGATCGTAACCCAGAATCCAGGCAAGCGGGAGATGCGCCGTCATCGGTACGAGGTCCGCGAAAAGAAACGCGGTCTTCCCACCGCCGGTCAGCTTCACCCCCATCATATTCGCCGTGTGGCCGGGAAGCTGGATCACCTCGACGCCCGGCGCAATCTCGCCGTCTGCGTCGAGAAGCGTCAGTTGACCCGCGTCCTTCACGGGCGCGTAGTTATCGGGAATGTAGCTCGCGCGGTCGCGCTCGTTTGGATTCACGGCGTGCTCGAATTCCCCACGGTGCACCATATAGCGCGCATTGGGAAACGCAGGCACGACTTTGTCCTTTTCGGTCCGCGTGTTGCCTCCACAGTGGTCGAAATGGAGGTGTGTGTTCAGGACGATGTCAATGTCCTCGGGCCGCACGCCGAACTTTGCCAAACCCGCCGTCAGGAATGGGCCGTCCAGCCCGTAGATGTCTCTCAGCTTCGCGTTCAGCTTATCGCCCGCGCCGGTCTCGACCAGAATTCGCTTTCCGCCCGATTCAATCAGCAGGCAGTTCATCGAGAGGGTGATTCGGTTGCGCGCGTCCGGCGGCTCTTTCTTTTCCCAGATCGGGCGCGGGATCACGCCAAACATCGCGCCGCCGTCGAGGAGTACGTGGCCCGCGGACACAATGTGGAATTCGAGCGCGCCCAGCTTCATGCGCCGCCCCTCGCCAAAATCTCGCTCACGGCGGAGTACGGGTCCTTCCTGCGGGCGGCCACCTCAGCGGCCGCTTTCTCGAATGCCGCGGCGCTCGCGCGATCGCCCAGCAGCCGCTCGACGAGCCGCGTTTCGACAAGCCGCAGCAGCCACTCCTTCCAGTACGCGAGTTCCCTCGCCGGGCGGTCTTGCGCCTTTGCAAAGTGCTCGCAGAAGGCGGCGATTTCGCCGGCAAGCTCGCCGATGCCTTGGTTCTCCGTCGCCACCGTGCGAACCACGGGCGGTTTCCAGCCGTCGCGTTCGGGAACCAGCTGCAGGATCGCGCGAAGTTGCTCCTCGAATCGTCCCGCGCCTTCGCGATCGAATTTGTTGATCACGAAAATATCCCCGATTTCCATCACCCCGGCCTTGAGGCTCTGCACATCGTCGCCCATCCCTGGAACCAGAACCACAATCGTGCAGTCAGCCAGGCGCACGATTTCAATTTCGCCCTGGCCCACGCCGACGGTCTCGACAAGGATCATGTCCTTCCCTGCTGCATCCAGCAGCAGCGTCGCGTCCCCAGTCGATTGCGCGAGGCCGCCCAGATAGCCGCGCGTGGCCATCGAGCGGATGAAAATTCCGTCGTCGCCGGAGTGGCCCTGCATGCGGATGCGGTCGCCCAGGATTGCGCCGCCCGTGAACGGGCTCGAGGGATCGACGGCGATGATACCCACGCTCTTCTTCTCGCCGCGATAGTGCGCCGCCAGGCGATCCACCAGTGTGCTCTTCCCCGTTCCCGGTGCTCCCGTGACTCCCAAGCGGCAGGCGCGGCCCGTGTACGGAAAGAGTTCCCGCAGCAGCGCCTCCGCTTCGCTGGTGCGGTTTTCGATGGCGGAAACGGCCCGCGAAATCGCGCGGACATCTCCGGCGCGAATCTGGGCAGCCCACGAGGAAGTTGAGAGATCAGAGTTCACGGTTGAGAGCAAGACGAACTCCTACTGTATAACATGACTTGCTCGGAGATGCTTCGTGGCGGCTCGCGCCAAGGCCAGGATAGTCGTTCAATCTCGCGGGTCGCGGGGAGGAAATGCAGCGGCGCTTGCTTTGCGATAGGCGCCGTTCGGCGTGGCGCCGTATTCGTCGTAGGCCTTAATGATGCGCTGGACCAGGTTGTGGCGCACCACGTCGCGCTCGTCGAAATAGACCAGCGCGATCCCTTCGATTTTGCCCACCACTTCAATCGCCTCCACCAGCCCCGACTTGCGCGAGTCCGGCAGATCGATCTGCGTGACGTCCCCGGTGATCACCGCCTTCGAATTGAAGCCGAGGCGCGTGAGAAACATTTTCATCTGCTCGCCGGTCGTGTTCTGCGCTTCGTCGAGAATGACGAACGAATCGTTGAGCGTCCGGCCGCGCATAAACGCAAGCGGCGCGACCTCGATGATGTCCTTTTCCAGGAACCGCTCGAGCTTGTCCGCCTCGACCAGGTCGTGGAGCGCGTCGTAGAGCGGCCGCATGTAGGGATCCACTTTTTCCTGAATCGTTCCCGGAAGAAATCCGAGCCTCTCGCCCGCCTCCACGGCGGGGCGCGCGAGAATGATCCGGCTCACCTGCTTGGCGAGAAGCGCGGAGACCGCCATGGCCACCGCGAGATACGTTTTTCCCGTGCCTCCCGGTCCGATGGCGAAAACCATGTCGTAGGTTTCCAGGGCCTCGATGTAGCGCTTCTGGTTCGCGCTCTTGGGCGCCACGCTCTTTTTGCCCAGCGCTCGCGTGCGCGTGGGAGAGAACGCGCCGTGAAGCGTGGCGGCAGGCTCGTCCGCGGCAGTCCGCAGCAGGGCTCTCACCTCCTGGCTGCTGGGGATGCGCCCTTCGCGGATGCGGGCGTTGTACGCGCCGAGAATTCGGGCGGCACGCTCGACCTGCGTGGGTTCTCCTTCGATTTCGATATCGCCGTCGTTCAGGTGTGTGGTCACCCGCAGCGTGGTCTCGAAAAACTTCAGGTTTTCATCGAGGGTGCCGAAGAGCTCGTTGATGCCTCCGGCGATTCGTACGGTTTGCTTCATCAAGTTTGGCGGCTACACAAACAGCGTAGCGCGGGCCGCCAACCGCGGTCAAGTTGGTGCGCCTCTGCCTAGTGAGTGGTCTGGGCCGCCGGGAACTGCACCTTGGGCACCGCGCGCGAGGTTTCCGACGCCGCGAAGTAGGCGTTGTTGCGCTGGAAGCCGGCCCAGCCCGCGAAAATGTTGTTGGGGAAGAATCCGATGAAAGTGTTGTAGGCCTGAATGGCATCGTCGTACCGCTTGCGTTCGACGGAGATGCGATTTTCGGTCCCGGCGAGTTCGTCCTGCAGCCTCTGGAAATTCTCGTTGGACTTGAGCTGCGGGTAGTTCTCGACGATCACCAGCAGGCGGCTCAGTGCACCATCGAGCTGGCCGTTCGCCGCGATTTTCTCCTCCGGCGTCTTGGCGCCGCCCAGAGCGGCGCGGGCCTTGGCGATATCATCGTACACGGTCACTTCCTGCGCGGCGTAGCCCTTTACCGTTTCCACGAGATTCGGGATCAGGTCGGAGCGCCGCTGGAGGACGACGTCCACTTGCGCCCAGTCCGACTTCACCGCCTCATTCAGGGCCACCATCTGGTTGCGGCGCGAAACGTACATCCCGCCGAAGATCAAGGCGATCAGGAGAAGAACCACGAGAACCACCACGAGCTGCTTCATGAGAAGCCTCCGGTGAAAAATCGAACGTAAAGCTCACAACCGCGGGCGCCGCTCTCACCACAAAATACGCAGCAGGCGCTCACGAAGTTTCCAGGCGCCGGTCAACCTCGTTTGTCACCACCTCCACGAACTCGAGGTAGGCGTGGAATGCCGCCTCGATATCAATCTCCCTCGCCTTGCGCTTCCCTTCCCTGAAATCCAGGATGCGGTGAAACCCGGCAGGGTTCGCACCCGCGAGCGAAGCCACTCCGTCCACGGCCTCGCGCTTGCTGTGCGCGGCCGGTTGGCCGATGGCCATCAGCGCATGGCGAAAGAGTGCGCAGAAAGCGCCGACGGACGAGAGCATGATCGCCAGATGAGCCTTCTTCCTCCGCGGCGCCGCGAGAACCGACTGGCGCAGTCGCAGCCAGTTCGTCCGCAGTTCGCGCTCCACCTGAAGCCCGTGCAGCCGCAGGGGCACTTCAAGGCGCTCCAGGAAATCCTCGCCGAAAAGCATGCGGTGGCGGCTTTTCATATCGATCAGCTCGATCGCGAATACGTCGGCCGAGCGAACCAGTTCGTCGAGCGTGAATATTAGGGGAGCCGGATTCCCCTGCCGCATCCACCACTCGGCGACCGGGTGAAGCCGCTCGAGCTCGTGGGAGCCGGCGAGACCCACCACACACATCACGTTCAGATCGGAGTGTTTTGCAACGAACTCACCCGTCACGGCCGAGCCGTACAGGACCGCCGCCTTCAAGTTGTCCGCCGCCGCCGACTTCAGCCGCGCAACCAATTCCGTAAGCTTAGCTTCCATCTCGTTCACCGCCTCGCGTTACCACCCTCCACTCGCGCCTCCGCCTCCAAAGCCGCCCCCTCCTCCGAAGCCACCACCGCCGAATCCGCCGAAACCTCCGCCGCCAGCTCCGCCAAACCCGCCCCCGCCCCAACCGCCACGTGACCCTCCGCCACCCGACGCGGCCCACAGCAACGGCCAGATCCACCAGCCGCCGCCCCATCCACCGCGCCCGCGCGGCCCACCACCCAGGAATCTCAATACCGAGAAAATGATGAAAATCGTCAGGAACACCGAGAACAAACGGCCTATCGGCGAAATCAATGGACGCTCGTCCGGGCGCAGGGGCGTCTCGAGGGCGGCGCCGGACAGCGTGACGCCCCGGTCCGCCGCGATCGTATCCGCGACTCTCCGTGTCACCCGGTAGAGCGCAGCATCGTAATTACCCGCGCGGAGATCAGGGACGGCCTCGCGCAAAAAACCGCCGACTTTTCCGTCCGGCAATATCGATTCCAGCCCGTAGCCCACTTCCACCCGATCGCCTCGATCGCTCGTGGCGAAGAGAATCAGGACGCCGCGGCCCTGGCCTTTCGGGCCGATGCCGATGCGCTCGGCGAGGTCGATGGAATAGTCTTCGATCGTTCGGCCGTCGAGCGATTTGATCGTAACGACCGCAAGTTCTGCCTGCGCCTTCTGCGCGACTTCCGTACAGAGCGCCATAAGCTGTTCGCGGCCAGGCTGGCTCAGCACGCCGGCGAGGTCGGTGACGTACCCGGTAGCCTTCACTTGCGCGGCCACCTGGTCCGCCGCTTCTGCGCTGGCAGGCCTTGCGGCTGCGAGGCAGGCGACGGCGAGAAACGCCGGCAGGAGAATTGCGCCCAGCCGTAGGGCACCGCGTTGGGGCGACGAGTGGGCGCTCATGAGCGATAGGTTCGGACGCCCGCCATGGTAGGTGAGGCAAGGAGGCGTGTCAACGCGTCACCGGCAGCGGCTGCAATTGTCAGCCCGCGGAGGCGATGCTACACTGCCATGTCTGCATGTTCGAACGCGCACGAAAGTTTCCCGCAACGAACATCTGGGGCGCCCGAATTCCAGCCTAGACGTCGAATACCCGGGAGAAATGCTTGGCCGATTCGTTTGGGAGGGACAGTTTCTGAAACAAACTGCGCCCTCGGCACGTTTCAATACATTGGGGCTCTGCATGGATGCGCGACAACCTGATCTTTCGGAGGGAAAAAACACGATGAGCGGAAGGCTAACCCACGCGGCGATGGCCCTGTTGACGTCGGCGTCACTGTTGATCTCGCCGGTGTACACATCGGCCCAGAACACCCCCACTCCGGCGGCAGCCGCGCCGGCGGCGGGCCAGACTCCGCCGGTCCAAGCGTCGCCTCCTCCGGCCCGCGCCCTGAACATCTCCGGCGGGCCAGACTACTCGAAGGGACCCCGGTGGTTCCCGAATTTCTCCGCGCCGTATATGCCGATCCATGTGCCCACGCCGATCCTTGCGAATTCGCCGCGCATCGGGCAGTTGATAACCAGCGGCATGCTGACGCTGAGCCTGGACGACGCCATCTCGCTCGCGCTTGAAAATAATCTCGACATCGCCGTCGAGCGCTACACGCCGTGGCTCGATCAGGCCAACTTGCTCTTGGCCAAGTCGGGAGTCAACGGTAAAACCATATTCGATCCCTCGGTGACATCATCGATGTATTTGGAAGAGCAGACGATCCCGGTGAACAACCCGTTCTTCGCCGGAGTCGGCGCCGGATCGGCCGTGGCCGCCATCATTCAGCACGCCACGGTCGCCAATTTCGCTTATACGCAGGGATTCCATACGGGCACGCAGGTGCAGGTAACCTTCGACAACACCCGGTCGTCAACGACCTCCTCGTTCAACTCCTTCAACCCTTCCGTAGCCTCGAGCCTGGAGGTCCAATTGACGCAACCTCTCCTGAACGGCTTCGGGCGGCTGGTCAACACCCGCTACATCCTCGAAGCCAAGAACACCGTGAAAGTGGGCGAATCACAGTTCGAGCAGCAAGTGATGACTACCGTCTCCGCCGTCGCCAACGCCTATTGGGAACTGGTTTACGCCCGCGAAAACGTGAAGGTCGAGCAGGCCGCCGTGGCCGTGTCGCAAAAGCTGTATGACGACAATAAGAAGCAACTCGAGATCGGCACCATGGCTCCGCTCGACGTCCTCACCGCCGAATCTCAGCTCGCGACCGATCAGCAGAACCTCATCGTCGCGCAGACGGTTCAATTGCAGGACCATACCACCTTGCTCAACACGATCACTAAGGACCCTCTGACGGGCCCGCTCGCCGGAGTCGAAATCGTTCCTACGACGCCGATTTCTGCGCCCGACGTCACGGAAAACATCTCCATTCAGGATGCCGTCAACGAGGCGTGGCAAAAGCGGCCGGAGCTTCAGCAGGCCGCGCTGAATCTGAAGAACGCGGATGTCGAAGTCAAGGCGACCAAGAACGGACTCCTCCCGACGCTGAATCTGTACGGGTTTTACGACTCGCAGGGACTCGACGGCACGCGGACCATCGTCACCACAACCCCTCTGACGTTTGCCCCCAACCTGAATGCTCCGGTTGTGGATGCTACGGGCACACCGATTCCCGGCTCGTTTGAGTCTCTCGTTCGCACGTTCTCGGCGACCAAAACGGTGGTACCCGGCGGCATCGGCGACGCATG
This sequence comes from Candidatus Acidiferrales bacterium, assembly GCA_035279445.1. Taxonomy (GTDB): domain Bacteria; phylum Acidobacteriota; class Terriglobia; order Acidiferrales; family UBA7541; genus Palsa-295. The sequence continues at coordinate 100,323 of DATEHV010000037.1, forward strand.
GGACCAGCTAGTCCACAGTAAATTCCCGATCTTCGAGGGCGGGATCAACCTCACGCTGCCGGTCCGCAACCGCGCCGCACAGGCGGCCAACGCGACGGCGCAATTGAATCAGCGCGAGCAGGACGCGTCTTACCGCCGGCTGCAGAACAGCATATTCCTCAGCGTGCGCAACGCCCAGATCGCGCTCGTTCAGGGCCGCGCTCAGGTGGGCGCGGCGGAAAAGGCCCGCACCCTCGCTCAGCAGACGCTCGACGACGAGGAGAAAAAATACCAGCTGGGATCCTCGACGAGCTATAACGTGGTCTTGCGCTCCCGGGACCTGACCACCGCCGAGGGCACCGAATTGCGCGCCCGAATCAATCTCATCGAGGCGGCCGTGAATTTCAACCAGGCCGTCGGCCGCACGCTCGAGGTGCACAACATTTCGCTCGCGGACGCGATGAACGGAACGGTTTCGCGCCAGCCGAATATACCGGGAACTCCGGACGTGACCGCACCGCCGGCGAACAAGTAAAGGCGAGGGTTCCCCATGGGCAACGACGAGGGACGCACGGCCGCCTCAATTCCGGCGTCCAACGCCTCACGAAGGCCTTCGGCCGCGGAGCTTGAGTGGGACGAAAAAACGCTCCGGCCCACCCTTGAAAAATCTCCTGACCGGGCGGCTGATTTCACCACAGTCTCGAGTTATCCGATCCGGCGGATTTATACCGACGCCGATTTGCCCGGCTGGAGTCCGGCGCGCGATCTCGGCCTGCCCGGCGCGCCTCCCTTCACCCGCGGGATTCATCCAGCCATGTACCGCTCTCGCCTCTGGACCATGCGGCAATTCGCCGGGTTCGGCTCTGCCGAAGACACCAACAGCCGCTTTCGCTACCTCCTCGCGCAGGGACAGACCGGGCTTTCCGTCGCCTTCGACCTTCCCACCCTGATGGGTTACGACTCCGACCATCCGCTCGCCGAGGGCGAGGTTGGAAAATGCGGCGTCGCGATCAGCTCGCTTGCCGACATGGAAACGCTCTTCGACCGGATTCCGCTCGCCGACGTGACCACCTCGATGACCATCAATTCGCCGGCCGCGCCGATCTTGGCCATGTATCTCGCCGTCGCCGAAAGGCAAGGCGCGAGCTGGGCCAGAATTTCCGGCACTCTTCAGAACGATATCCTCAAGGAATACATCGCCCAGAAGGAATATATCTACCCGCCCGAGCCTTCCCTGCGCATCGTCACCGATACGATCGAATTCGGCGCGAAGCACACGCCCAAGTTCAACCCGATCTCGATCAGCGGCTATCACATCCGCGAAGCGGGATCGACGGCGATTCAGGAGCTGGCCTTCACGCTGCGCGACGGCATCGAGTATGTGGAAGGGTGCCTGCGCCGCGGGATGGACGTGGATGAATTCGCCCAGCGCCTTTCGTTTTTCTTCAACGCGCACAACGATTTCTTCGAGGAGATCGCCAAATACCGCGCCGCGCGCCGCCTCTGGCATGGCGTGATGCGCGAGCGATTCGGCGCGAAGAATCCCCGCTCCTGGGCGCTGCGATTTCATTCGCAGACGGCCGGTTGCTCGCTGACCGCGCAGCAACCCTACAACAACGTGGTCCGCACCGCCGTGCAGGCGCTCGCCGCCGTCCTGGGCGGCACGCAATCGCTGCACACCAACTCGCTCGATGAGGCCTGGGCGCTGCCGACCGAATCGGCGGCCACGATCGCCCTCCGCACCCAGCAGATCATCGCGCACGAAAGCGGCGTCACGAATACGGCCGACCCGTTCGGCGGCTCCTACTTCGTGGAAACGTTGACGAACGAAGTCGAGCGCGGCGCCCGGGACTACATCGACAAAATCGACGCGCTCGGGGGAATGGTTGCGGCCATCGAGCGAGGTTTCCCGCAGCGCGAAATCGCCGACGCCTCCTACCGCTACCAGTTGGCGATTGACCGCAAGCAGAAAATCATTGTCGGCGTAAACGATTACGTCGCCGGGGAAGATCCCATCGAGATTCTGAAAATCGACGAAACGGTCGCCCGGCGGCAAGCTGCGCGCCTCCGGAAACTGCGCGCGGAGCGATCGAACGAGGAGGTCGAGCGGCGGCTGAAAGCGCTGCGCAAGGCCGCGGCGGGCAGCGACAACCTGATGCCTCATCTCTACGAGGCCGTGAAGGCCTACGCCACGCTCGGCGAGGTCTGCGATTCCCTTCGCGCGGTTCTCGGCACCTATCAGGAAGTCGCCATCACCTAGCTGCCTGCCCCGTTCCCCGGCGCACGTTTTGACGACCTTCCGAATGTCGCAATCTCTTGTACGTGGCTTTCGACGTTTGTCCGTAAGTATTCCGTCCACTAGCCTTTCACTTCCTCCGTGGCCTCTGTGCCTTCTCTGAGTCCTCTGTGGTAAATTCCACGTCCACGAGCGCCTCATGTCTGACAACGATCTCACCGGACTAGTCATCGGCGCTGCCATCGAGGTGCACAAGTTTCTGGGACCGGGACTTCTGGAATCCGCATACGAAGAATGCCTAGCCCGCGAGTTTATCTTGCGCGGAATCCGATTCGAGCGTCAAAAGCCCGCACCCGTTGTGTACAAGGACGTGAAGCTCGAATGCGGCTACCGGATGGACTTCCTCGTGGATGGCCGAGTTGTCGTCGAGTTGAAGGCCGTCGAGTCCATCGCTCCGGTTCACGAGGCAATCGTGTTAACTTACTTGCGGCTCTCGAGTTGCAAGCTGGGACTGTTGATTAATTTTAACGTGCCAACTCTCAAAGAGGGCATTCGACGCTTCGTCCTCTAACCCGCTGAAACCAAGAAAGCTCAAACACAGAGGACGCGGAGAAGGCACCGAGAACACAGAGAACGACAGATGTCTGAAAAGAAAATACGCGTATTGATCGCCAAGCCCGGCCTCGACGGCCACGACCGCGGAGCGAAGGTCATCGCCCGCGCCCTCCGCGACGCCGGCATGGAAGTGATCTACACAGGCTTGCGCCAGACGCCCGAGATGATCGCCACCGCCGCGCTGCAGGAAGACGTCGACGTCATCGGCCTTTCGATTCTTTCGGGCGCCCACAATACGCTCTGCGCCCGCTTGATGGAGCTCCTTCGCGCCAAGGGCATGAGTGACGTTACGGTCCTCATCGGTGGAATCATTCCTGAGGCTGATATCCCCGCGCTCAAGCAGTCCGGCATCGCCGAGATTTTCCTTCCGGGCACCACGACCCAAGCCATCGTGGATTTCATTCGACGGCGCGTCGACGCTGCGCCCCAAAGCGGCTGAATTCCCGGCGTTCGACGACAGCCGTACGAGGATGTGATTATCGCGATGCCTCAGGCATCTGTCGAAGCGGGAGAAGCGTGATATTGGGAAGTTGAATCGGCGTGGACCGCCCTTCTACATCCACTTCCAGGGTTTCGAAGCTCCAGTTGCCTGCGCGTTCGTTCGCCACGACCAGAATGCTTCCCCTTCCCTTCGCGCCGGAGATGGGAATCGTGAAGTTTGCGGCGCCGTCCGAGTTGTTGTAATTGATGTTTCCATTCAGGAACCATCCCACGTGAAACGGAGTGCCGATCTTCCCGGAGACCTCCGCCGAATTGCTGGCGCTTTCCACGGCGAACTTGTAGGGATACGACGACCGGATCATCGAGTACACCAGCGAAAAAATCCCGAAAACCAGCGCGCCCAGACAGAGAAGAGCCCCCCCGCCCAGGACCGGAACAACCACTTTCCAATTATTCAGCCCCGAGTTCCGGCGCCCTCCCGGTGGGGGCGAGCCGGGCCGCGCCGATGTGCGGCTGGCCTTCGCCAGCCCGGAACTCAAAACGGATGCCGGATGATACAATTCGGCTTCCGTCGTGAGCCGGACTGAAAGGGCCTGAGTGAGCGGAAGCGTCATCGAAACGCATGTCGATCGGAAATCTCCGGCGTTCCAGAAGAATAGCCGCGAGATGGTCGACCGCCTCACAGAAATCAAGAACGAAGAAGAACAAATCCGCCAGGGCGGCGGCCCGAAGGCCATCGAGGCCCAGCACAAAAAGGGCCGCCTCACCGCGCGCGAACGCATTGAAAAACTGATCGACCCGAAATCGGCCTTCTTCGAGCTCGGACTTTATGCGGCACACGAAATGTACCTCGAATGGGGCGGCGCGCCGTCGGCGGGAACGATCACGGGTCTCGGGCGCGTAGCCGGGCGCCGCGTGATGATCATTGCCAACGACGCGACGGTGAAGGCCGGCGCATTCTTTCCTCTGACCGCGAAGAAAGTGATCCGTGCGCAGAACATCGCCATCGACAACCGCATTCCGACCCTTTATCTCGTCGATTCCGCGGGAGTCTTTCTGCCGCTGCAGGAAGACGTTTTTCCGGACACCGATGATTTCGGGCGCGTCTTCCGCAACAATGCCGTGATGAGCGCGATGGGGATTCCGCAAATCGCCGCGATAATGGGCCTGTGCGTCGCCGGAGGAGCATATTTGCCCGTGATGTGCGATCACGTCCTGATGACCGAAGGCAGCGGACTGTTTCTCGCCGGCCCCGCGCTGGTGCAGGCCGCCATCGGGCAGAAAACCTCGGCGGAGGATCTGGGCGGCGCGCGGATGCACGCGCGGACGAGCGGGACGGCCGACTTCCGCGAGCCGGACGACGCCGCGTGCCTCAAGCGCATCCGTGCGCTCGTCGACAAGATCGGACATTCCCCCGGCGCACCCTTCGACCACAAGTCGTCTGCCGCGCCCGCCTACCCGACCGACGAAATCTACGGCGTCTTTTCGGGCGACGGTTCGAAGCAGTACGACGTGCGCGAGATCATCGCGCGAATCGCGGATCGCAGCGAATTCGAGGAGTATCGCGCCGAGCGCGGCCAGACCGTCGTGTGCGGCTACGCCCGGATCGGCGGCTGGGCCGTGGGGATCGTCGCGAATCAGAAAACCAACGCCACCGTCGCGGCGCCCGGCTCCGGCGAAAAGAGGCTCGAATTCGGTGGCGTGATATACACCGAGGCGGCCGACAAGGCCGCGCGATTTATCCTCGACTGCAATCAGAATCTTGTCCCGCTCATTTTTCTGCATGACGTGAACGGATTCATGGTCGGCAAGGAGGCCGAGTGGAGCGGAATCATCCGCGCGGGCGCCAAAATGGTCAACGCCGTGGCCAATAGCGTCGTGCCGAAGATTACGGTGATCTGCGGTGGCACTTTCGGAGCGGGCCATTACGCGATGTGCGGGAAGGCGTACGATCCTCGATTCATCTTCGCTTGGCCGACGGCGAGATACGCGGTGATGAGCGGCGACTCCGCCGCGGGAACCCTCGTCGAGCTGAAAATCAAGCAGCTCGAGCGTGAAGGGAAAAAGCCGACGGAAAAGGAAAAGAAGGAACTCTACGAATCCATTCGTTCGACCTACGAGCGCCA
>DATEHV010000038.1:0-81984 GCA_035279445.1 Candidatus Acidiferrales bacterium
TTCGATCACGGGTTCGCAGGCGGGCATCACGGTGAACCCGGCAGCCGCGAGCACGCTGACGGTGACGGGCTTCCCGAATCCGGCGACGGCGGGAGCAGCCGCGAACTTCACGGCGACGGCCAAGGATGCGCTGAACAACACGGCCACGGGCTATCGCGGCACGGTGCACTTGACGAGCAGTGATCCCGCGGCGGTGCTGCCGGCCGATTACACCTTCACGGCTGGCGACGCCGGGGTGCACGTGTTCTCAGCCACGCTGAAGACGGCGGGGACGCAGTCGCTGACGGCCACCGACACGGTGACCGCTTCGATTACCGGTACACAAGCGGGCATCACGATACAAAACCCGCAGCCCGTAATTACGCCGCCGTTCGCGCCTGCCAGTGCGACGGCCGGCGGAGCAACCTTCACGCTAACCATCAACGGCAGCAACTTCGTGAATGGCGCGAGGGTGGACTTTGGCTCGGACAAGGGTCTGGTGCCGAGTTCGACCACCGCGGTCCAGATTCAAGTCTCCATACCGGCGGCGGACATTGCGACCGCAGGGACGCCTAACGTGGTTGTGAACAATCCGGCTCCCACCGCCGGTCCATCTGCCCCTCAGGCCTTCACGATCAACAATCCGGCGCCGACGATCAACGCAAACGGCGCTGTTACATCAACCGGGGCCACTCACGGGGCGGGCGGAACGGCGTTTACGCTGACCGTAAATGGCACCGGCTTCGTGAAAGACACGGGATCGGGAAAGCCCTCGACCGTGAACTTTAGCGGCAAGGCGGAAACGACGACCTTCGTCAGTTCCACGCAACTGACCGCAGCCATCCCCGCAGGGGACGTCTCGACGGCAGGAACCGTGAACGTGACGGTTACGAATCCGGCGCCGGTCGTCGCCCCAGGCACGTCGCCGGCGATCCAGTTCACGCTGGATGGATTCGCGGCGAGCGGGCCTCCAGCACCCACGATGGTGAAAGCTGGGGACCCAGCGAGCATCACAATCACAGTGACGCCCACCGCAAACGGATTCGCGAATCAGGTTTCGTTCAGCGTAACCGGTTTGCCGGCGCACACTACGGCTGCGTTCAATCCGCCCATGATCACGCCCAACGGCATCGCCACGTCGACCACCCTGATGATTACGACGACGGCCAACGGGGCCGTGCCACCGGGCTCACCGAGGGAACCGGCGTCACCGCTGCCGATGCCACTGGTGGTTTTGTGGTTCGCTGCGCTTTCGGCGGGGCTCTACGCGGGGCGGCTGATTCGCAGGACGCCGCAGCTCAGGCGCTACGCGGCGGTGCTCTCGCTTTCGTTGCTGCTGGGCACCGGAGCATTGCTGGCCGGATGCGGCTTTGGCGGGATGAACGGCACGCCGACGGGCAATGCCAATCTGACGGTGACGGCTACGTCGGGAACGCTGTCACAAGCAACGCAGGTGACGCTTGACGTCACGCCATAGTTGAAGGCTTGGAAAACCCCACTTAACCGGGGGTGCTGTTATTTTTGGGAGAGTGGCAGGACAAGGCCGATCTGCGCCATGAAGCCCAGGGCGTCGGACGCCTGCCATGTTTCGATGCACTTTCCAGTCTTGAAGAGGTGGATCACCATCCCGGGGCTCCTGACCAGTTTGTTTGTGGGAGCGACGCCTAGGTAGTCCGCTTTGTGGGTTCCGTAGAACGTGTAGCGGTTTGCAACCTTCTCGCCGTCCGCCAATAAGTCCTCGCTGACCAGACGCATGTCCGGAAATCCTTGCCCCAAGACGGTGTAGTAATCCCGCAGCCCGGGAAGCCCCGGCTTGAGGCGGCGCGACAGACCGTGAAACATGACGGACTTGTCAAACATGTCGAGGTAACCTTCCAGGTCTTGCGCATTGAAGCGCGCGATCGCGCGGTTCACTGCATCCATGTTCTCTTTTGCGGGCACTCGTCACCTTCCGAATATCAGAAGAAACCTGCGACGCCCAAGCCCGGCGCCGGCCGAAGGGGATCTATTTCTTCGGTTTCGATTCGCTTTCAGTCTCCTCTTGCCACAGCCAATAGGCCGTGCCTCCGAGAACTACGGGGCCGATGATGTCGAAACCAATTTTGTGCTGGGGGTAAACGCGTCGAGACGAATTGAGCGTTTCACCCTCGTCGTGGCATCCCGGCTCAAGATTCTCTTCAAACGTCACGTCCGCCGATTTTCCCTCCGGGATACTCTGAAGAGCTCCTCCGTTGTCTAAGGCGATGTCGCCGTGGATGGCGGAGACGACCAATTCCTTCGGACCCGTCAGGGTGACCTGCGCGGTTGCGGCCTGCCCACCCGCCGCGCGGACGATTCCCGCGGGCGTCCGAATCGAGATCTCGTCGGAGGCAGGCTCGGAGAATCCGACGGTTCCGCTGGTCATCACAACCTGGATGGCTCCGGAATCATCCTCCAGCGCCGCTGAACTCAACGAGGATAGAAAGACCTGGCTCGAGCCGACTCTCACGCGTAGTGTTCCGCCTTCATCGGTTTCCAGGGTGTCGCACGAATAGACATCCGCGCCAACCACTGCGGTCGAGCCGTCCAATCGGGCGTGATCCGCCTGGGCCACTACGCCGAGGACCTTGCGGTGCGCCGCCTGGGCTGGAGAAACACACAGGGAGGCGGCGAACAATACCGTGACACCTATACCAGCGACAAAACGCATAACTTGCCTCCAAGAGGTATTCTCCCAATGTGTTCTCGAAGGGAGAGAGCGTCAATCGGAAGGAGCGAGCGAGTTGTTACAGTTGCAACAGAAAGGGGTTAGCGGCACGTTGCGCTTCAAATGGCAGCGGCTGTGCGCGCATAGGGCTCGCCGAGCAGCGCATCCATCTGCTTCTAAAGCTTGCCACTTAACCACATCGCGATAGGGGTATCGTCCACGGGCGACGCCTCCAGGAGCGTGACGAGGGGCTGCACCGAGCCGACGTACTGCGGCCATCACCATCCGATGGCAGATTTTCGCGCAGACTCCGGAGCGACATCTACGGATGAATTAAGAAGCAGATACGCATGCGGCGCTCGAATCCCTATCAAGGCGTCTCAAGACCGCAGCCAAAGGGGACCGCTGACGAAAGGGTTCCGGCGCTCATAGAAGCGGAGCGGGCGTCGCGCGGCGCGCGAGATTCCGATACGCGCACTGACGCCGACTGCGCCAACGGAATGCACGCCGGCGCCGAGCCAGAGCGCGCTGGTTCGAGCGCACAGATCGATTCCGTCGAGGCGCTTGTCAATCCGCAACGCGGCCGAAAGGCGTCCCGGGCCGCGGGCGATATCGAACAAGCGCGAGACGCCGCGGTTGCGCCGCATTCGCGCGATTCCCTCGAGAGGCTCGAGGGCGCGGATCAAGACTCCGGCTCCGATGCCAGGCTCTTCGGCCGCGACGTTGAAGAGCCAGCAGGAACCGTAGCTGAAACTTATGTAAGCATGTCCACGGGCGAGAAAGAGCGAGCGATTCGCCGCGCTCTGGCCTGAAAACGCGTGGCCGGCGGAGTCGCCCAACGGATAGGCTTCCGTCTCGACAATACGGCCGCTCAGGCGGCCTTGCGGCAAGTCGCGGACCAGCGTCTTGCCAATAAGAAAACGCGCGAGCTCGACCGTATCCGTGGGGAGCTCCGCCCGGCGAAGCCGCCGAATCCGGGGTATAAGCTGCTTGGGCGTGGGATTGCGCATGAGGTTCAACGGGCCAGCCGGATGCAATTTGCGGCTCGACTGTTTTACCATACGAGGGAGGCAGCGGTGCCATGTCTGCGATTTGCGCGCATTTGAGCGAAATCCGAAAGGTAAAACCCAGCGCGAACGGCTGCGAGGACTGTCTGAAAACCGGCGACACGTGGGTGCATCTCCGGCTTTGCCTGACCTGCGGCCACGTCGGCTGCTGCGACAGTTCAAAGAACAAGCACGCAACCAAACATTTTTGTTCGGCGCACCACCCGATCATGCAGTCCTTCGAACCGGGCGAAGACTGGCGGTGGTGCTACGTGGATGAAATGGAAGTGTAATCGGGTGCCACTCGCACAATATTGGGCCGCACGAGGGATTCGATCGCGGGGAGCCAAACGGAGGCGCCATGCCAAGCGAGGCAACAGCATCGAGATTGTCCAAGGAGGAAGCGTGGCCGGCGCTGCCGCTGGCGGAGTGGAGCGCAACGCGCGACACGCTGCACATGTGGACGCAGATCGTGGGCAAGTTGCGCTTGGCGCTGAGCCCACACGTGAATCACTGGTGGGAGGTTCCGCTGTACGTGAGCGCGCGCGGTCTCGGGACTTCGCCGATTCCCTACCGGCTGGGAATCTTTGAGGCTGAATTCGATTTCATCGATCACGTGCTTAGGTTTGTTACCAGCCGCGGCGAAACGAAAACAATGCCCCTCGCGCCGCGCAGCGTGGCTGATTTCTACAATGAGTTCAAAGCGACGACCGCGCAACTGGGGATCGACCCAAAACTGTGGCCTATGCCCGTCGAAATCCCCGACCCCATCCGATTCGATCAAGACACGGTGCACGCTTCGTACGACCCAGCATACGCAAACCGGTTTTGGCGGATTCTCGTGAGTGTGGATTCCATCTGCAAAGAATTTCGGGCGCGCTTCATTGGAAAGGCGAGCCCCGTGCATTTTTTCTGGGGAAGCTTTGACCTGGCTGTGTCCCGCTTTTCCGGACGGCGCGCGCCGGAGCGCCCCGGAGCGGACGCGATCACCAAGGATGCCTATTCCCACGAAGAGACGAGCGCGGGATGGTGGCCGGGAAACGGCGGATTCGACGCACCCATGTTCTATGCCTACGCCGCGCCGGAGCCCGCGGGATTCCGCGAGGCACCGGTACGGCCCGCGCAGGCGTATTACAGCGCCAAACTCGGCGAATTTCTGCTGCCCTACAACGACGTTCGCGAGGCGAACGACCCCAAGGCGGCGCTGATGGATTTTCTGCAAAGCACCTACGAGGTGGGCGCGACACTCGGCAAGTGGGACCGCGCGGCGCTCGAAAGGCAGGCTTGAGTTCCCGCGGCGGCCGCCCCGCAGGGGTCCGTTTCGCCGTTCCTAACGCGGGCCGCTGCGGTAACATTGATCCGCAAGGGGCCCGCCAATGGTTGCGAGATACCGCGGCGGACTTTTCCGCGATTCGATCTGCTAGCTGCCAGTAGGGATGATTCCAGCGTTCTCGACCATCAGCATCACGGTGCGCTGGGGAGCTCGCGTGCGGTGCATAACGCCCTTCGGGACCACAAATCCCTGCCGCGGCGCAAGCTCGACGGTCCGACCTTCGAGATCGATCAGCAATTTGCCTTCGACGACATAGAAAAACTCATCGTCGGCGTCATGCTTGTGCCAGTGGTATTCGCCTTGAACGACGCCGAGACGAATCACCGAGTCGTTCACCCGGCACAAGGTTTGGTTGTACCACTGAAACGTGCTGGCATCTGCGAGGGCCTTCTCGTCGATCACCTCCAGTGATTGGAATTGGATGTTCAAACGAGTTTCGTACGGAAACGCCTGCGTATCGCTCATGGAAAATCACCTCGGGAACCCGTCGTGACAATTATGGCATTTTTGAACCGGCATGGCGCACACGCAGGACGTGAACGCACGCCGCCGACTTGCCCGCTTCCGAATGATTTGCAAAAGCGGGCGGGATGCCGCATGATTCTCTGCTTCGTTCCATCCGGCGCCTCGCTCCGGGTTAAGCGAGCGCACAAAGTGCCGCGAAGGATCCTTCGATTCTGATTCGGACGGTCCCGCGGCACGAACTTCAAACGATCCAGGGGGAAACCGAATGCGCAGGCCCGCGAGTATTGCTCCGCCAAAAGGAAAGCTGGGGATCCTGACGCCCGGAATGGGCGCTGTCAGCACCACATTGATGGCGGGAGTCGAGCTGGTCCGGCGCGGCGAGGCGATCCCGGTGGGCTCGCTGACGCAAATGGGCACGATCCGGCTGGGCAAGCGAACCGAAGGGCGCGTTCCCAGAATCAAGGACCTCGTGCGCCTCGCCGAGCTTGACGACCTGGTTTTCGGCGGATGGGACGTTTTCCCCGATGATGCGTATCAGGCGGCATCGAAGGCCGGAGTTCTGGACGCCAAAGACCTCGCCAAGGCGCAGAAATTCCTGAAAACCGTCCGGCCGATGAAGGCGGCGTTCGATCAGAATTATGTGAAGAATCTCCAGGGAACCAACGTCAAGAAAGGCAAAACGAAATTCGATCTCGCCGAGCAGATCCGCGACGACATCCGCGATTTCAAAAAGAGGAATAAGCTCGACCGCCTCGTGATGGTCTGGTGCGCATCCACGGAAGTGTTCATGAAGCCCGCGGAAGTGCACAAAGATTTGAAATCGTTCGAGTGCGCCATGAAGTCGAACGATCCGGCGATCGCGCCTTCGATGCTGTATGCCTACGCGGCCATCAGCGAGGGCGTGCCGTTCGCAAACGGCGCGCCGAATCTGACCGTGGACATTCCCGCTTTGGAAGAGTACGCGAAGGCCAAGGAAGTGCCGATCGGCGGGAAGGATTTCAAGACCGGGCAAACCCTGATGAAGACGGTGCTGGCGCCGGCCTTCAAGGCGCGCATGCTGGGCCTGAACGGATGGTTCTCGACGAACATCCTCGGCAACCGCGACGGCGAAGTGCTCGACGATCCGGGTTCATTCAAAACGAAAGAGGAATCGAAGCTCGGCGCGCTCGAGTATATTCTGCAGCCGAAGATTTATCCGGAACTGTACAGCAAGATCCACCACAAGGTGCGGATCAACTACTACCCGCCGCGCGGGGACAACAAGGAAGGCTGGGACAATATCGACATCTTCGGTTGGCTCCGCTACCCGATGCAGATCAAGGTGGATTTTCTTTGCCGCGATTCCATCCTTGCCGCGCCCATCGTGCTCGACCTCGCGCTGTTTTTCGACCTCGCGAAACGCGCCGGCATGCGCGGGATTCAAGAATGGCTGAGCTTCTACTTCAAGTCTCCGATGTGCGCCCGGGAGCTATATCCCGAGCACGATCTCTTCATCCAGCTGATGAAGCTGAAAAACACATTGCGCTGGATGGTGGGCGAAGATCTGATCACGCACCTGGGTGCGGAATACTACGACTAACGCGCCGACACGCGCCTAATCCGCGGCGCGCAGGACGTTCGCAATGAAGTCCACGAGGCGGAGTTCCTCGCCCAGACCGGCGTCCTTTTTCGGATCGACGTGCGAGAACGCGCCGGTGATGAGGAACTCGCGCAAATCTTCGGGAGGAATGTCCTTTTCGAGCCACAAACTCTCGGCCGGCGGTATCACGTTGTCCGCCGAGCCGTGGAGGACGTAGACCGGCACGCGCAGGCCGGCGAGATGTCCGTGCGGAGAAATTGCCGCGAGTTCCGGCAGCTCTCCCTGAATCACCTTCAGGATCTGCGGCCGCACGACCTCGATTTTCCGCGCCATCAGCGCGTTGATGATGGCCTGGGATGCCGGGCTCAGCTTCGCGATGAACGGCGTGGAATTCTGCGGCTCCTCCCAGAGCCAATAGCGCAATGCTTCGTGAGCCGCGGGCAGATCGCGCGCCGGGAAGAATTGGTTCAGGTGCGCGTAGACGAAGACCGACGCGCCGTAGTCATGCGCCGCAAACGGAACCGTCGTTCCGTCGGGATACACTTCCTGGCTGGTCGCCAGATAACGCGTGGCGCGTGCGAGGTCGTCGTAAGCTCCCATCAGGACAAGCGCGCGAATGTTCGGCGCGTAGACGGGATCGCTTGCGGCGAGCAACGACAACCCACCCGCAAAGCTGATTCCCGTGACCGTAACGGGCCCGCTCCCCAGCCGGTGGGCGAGCCAGGCGGCGGACTCGCCGATCGTCGCGATGGACGCGGCGTCCACGTGATAGTCCGCGAGAGCGGTCATTTCGGGCGTCAGCACCGCGAGGCCGGTAGCGGCCATGGCGCGCGAGAGGCTCGCAAGGCGTGGCTCGTCGATCCCCAGGCGGTGAATGCCGGGCACGGCCACCAATCCGTGAGGACGCGTGACGCCGACGGGCGAATACAGACGCGCGCGAATGGGGCCGGCCGGAGTCGCGATGCTCAGGTCTTCGGTCTTAATCGCTTCGGTTTCCCAATTTAGAATCGGACCCGAGGCATGCGGATCGCTGAAATGAGTGAGCAGCGCGTAACTGCGCAGATCGTAGCGCAAGTGATCATACGCGAACAGCGCAACAAGGATCAGGGCGACCCCGGCGAGCCAAAATACGCGGCGATTTACGCGAGTCTCTGAATCAGGCTTGGACGCCGTCTCCGCATTTGCCCGGATGGCGCGGGTGCTCATCGGAGTGCGCGGAGTCTATCATTGCGCAGCCAGATTTAGGAAGTACTCGTGCACGATCGTATCCTCGGTGAGCTCGGGATGAAAGGTCGCGGCCATCACGCGGCCCCCGCGGACCAGGACGGGATGGCCTGCGTCTTCGGCGAGTATTTCGATTCCCTCCCCTACCGACTCGATGATCGGCGCGCGGATAAAAACCATCTCGAGCGGATCTTTGCGCAGCTTCGTGGGGCCCATGTGGACGTCGCTCGCGAGCTGGCGACCGTAGCCGTTTCGCAGGATGGAAATATCCAGCAGGCTGAGTGAAGCCTGTGGGGGCCCATGCACCTCGCGGGCGAGCAGGATCGCGCCCGCACACGTGCCGAAGAAGGCGCCGCCATTTGCGGCGAATTCTTTCAGCGCGGGAAAAAGACCTTCCTCGTTCATGACCTTCAAATGGGTCGTGCTCTCGCCGCCGGGGAGTATGACTCCGTCGAGGTGGGCGAGATCCGCTGGGCTGCGGACATAGGAGTGCGCCGCGCCAAGACGATCAAGCGCCCGGGCGTGGGCGGCGTAGTCACCCTGGATCGCGACGATTCCGATGTTCATAAACGCATACCGTTAAGAGGGATTCTTCAGCGGGCAAACCACGCCCGATTCAGGATGACGGCCCTCGATGGATCGTCACCACCCGCGCGTTTGCAGCAAATCCTTCTCTTCGAGCTGGCGGATGTCGAGGCCCTTCATGGCGTCCCCGAGCTCTTCGGAAGCCTCGAGCACGATCTTCGGGTCCTTGTAGTGCGTGGTGGCCTTGACGATGGCGCGGGCGCGCTGTGCCGGATCGCTCGATTTGAAGATGCCCGAGCCGACGAAAACCGCTTCGGCTCCGAGCTGCATGACGAGCGCCGCGTCCGCGGGAGTGGCGATGCCGCCAGCGGAAAAATTCGGCACGGGCAAACGGCCGTTCTTAGCCACCCAGGCGACCAACTCGAACGGAGCAGCAAGCTCTTTCGCTTCGTGCACGAGCTCTTCCTCGCCCAGCATCGTCAGCCGCTTCATCTGGCCTACGATCGCGCGAATGTGCCGCACCGCTTCGACGATGTTCCCGGAGCCCGCTTCGCCCTTCGTGCGGATCATGGCCGCACCCTCGGCAATGCGCCGCAGGGCTTCGCCGAGATTGCGCGCGCCGCATACGAACGGCACCTTGAAACCGTGCTTCCAGACGTGGTGCTCTTCATCGGCGGGAGTCAGCACTTCGCTTTCGTCGATGTAGTCGACCTCAAGCGCTTCGAGCACCTGGGCTTCGGCGAAGTGGCCGATGCGGACCTTGGCCATGACCGGAATGGACACGGTTTCCATGATTTCGCGGATCACGCGCGGGGCGGCCATGCGTGCCACTCCACCCTCCTTGCGAATGTCGGAGGGAACGCGCTCGAGCGCCATCACCGAGCAGGCGCCCGCGTCTTCAGCGATCTTAGCCTGCTCGGCGTTGGTGACGTCCATGATGACGCCGCCCTTGAGCATCTCGGCAAGGCCGACCTTCACGCGCCAAAGATTATTATTGTTCATCAGTTCCATGATTCCTTCTCCCCCTACCCTGCGGCCAATCAAATTCAGCCGAAGGATTTGAAAACGATTTCAGTTGCTGGGTGCGTCCGGCTTCGCGGAAGCGCCCGCAGCGGCGCTGCCCGCGCTGAATCGGGCCGGGTTGATTTCGATGAAGCGTCCGCGGCCCCGAGCCAACACGACTCCCGCCGCATCGCGAATCTCGCCCTGCCGAAGCCGATTGCGCGCGTCTCTTTCGATCTCCCAGGCCTCGACAATCAATTCGGCGCCGACTCGAACCGGTTTCAGGAATTCGACGGTGAGCTCGGCGGTGACGGCGTAGTCCTTCTCGAATCGGTTGACCTTGGCCATGGCCTCGTCGAGCAACGTGGCGATGACGCCGCCATGGATGAATCCGCGGCCGCCCTGAAATCTGTCGTCCAGGCGAAATGTGCCACGCATGCGCCGCGCTGCGTCGTCCTGCTCGAACGCGAGATGCATACCGTGCGGATTTGCGCCGCCGCAGGCGAAGCAGTTATTTTCCGGGTTCGGACTTAAGAGCATCGATTGACTCCCCGTTGTCCATCGCCCCGCAGAGCGTTCCCTCTGTTCGCATGGTCCGCGCGGGACGGCGATTTTCGCCCGATCGTCAGATCAGCGCGACGCGGGCGCGAAATTCGTCCCGTGCACCGCGCTGCCGCTTGCGAAGCTCCACCTCCAGCAGCCCGCACAGTTTTTCGATCCCCTGCGCGATGCGCTTTTCATCCACGGCGGCGAAGCCGAGGCGCAGAGTATTCGGGTGCGGCTGTTGCGAATAAAAATACCGTCCCGGCAGGAAGAGTATGCCCCGCTCCCGGGCGTGAATCAGCAACTCGCCGGCGTCGAAGCCCGGCGGCAACGTCACCCAGAGCGTCATGCCGCCCTCCGGATGCGTCCAGGATGTTTCGTCGGGCATGTGCTTTTCGAGCGCCTCTTCCATGGCCGCGAGCCGGCTGCGGTATACCTTTTTCATTTTGGCGAGATGGCGCGCAAAATATCCGCGCCGCAGGAATTCCGCCATGGCGGCCTGCGAAAGCTGGTCGGTCTGCAAATCGGTGGTTTGCTTGACGAGTCGCAGGCGCTCGATCGCGCTCTCGGCGCCGATGCACCAGCCGACGCGCAGGCCGGGAAAAGCCGTCTTGGAAAAGCTGTCGATGTGGATGACATTGCCAGCGGTATCGAGCATCTTGAGCGACGGAATCGCATTGCCGCGCACGCGCAACCGCGAGTAGATGCCGTCCTCGACCACAGGCACCTGGTAATGCGCCGCGAGTTCGAGCAGGCGCCGACGTCCGGCCAGGGGCAGAACCGTTCCGGTGGGATTCTGAAAATCCGGCGTGAGGAGAATGAACTTGACGCGATTCTGCAACAGCACAGTTTCGAGTGCCTCCACATCGAGACCCACGTGACCGGTGCGAGCGGGATCGGTCTCGACACCGACGGCGAGGGCGCGGACTCTCGCACCGGCAAGAATGGAGATCGCGCCCGGATAGCCCGGATTCTCAAGTGCCACGGAATCGCCGGGACGAAGAAACGCCTTGCAAACCAGGTCGATGGCCTGCTGGCAGCCGTCCGTGATCAGGAGTTGCTCGCCGCGAACTTGCAAGCCTTCGCTGCGAAATAGAAGTAAAAGCTGCTGTTTGAGCGCGTCGTAGCCGTCCGTGGAACCCAGCTGCAGGATGCGGCGACCGTCGCGGCGCAGAGCTTCGTTGGCGCAGCGGCGGAAATCTTGGAGCGGAAAACAGTCACCATCCGGACGCGCGACGGTGAACGCGATCGCGCCGGGCGGCACTTCCGGCATCATGCGGCTCAGGCTTTCCTCTGCGCGATCGTCGGCAAAGAGGGCCTCCCAGCGCATGGCGCCGCCATGACCGTTCGTGCGCGGAGGCGGGGAGAACTGCTTCACCGGCGCGCCGCTGATGAACGTGCCTCGGCCCACATGGCCGCTGATCAAGCCCTCGGACTCCAGTTCCGCGTACGCGTTGGCCACCGTCGTGCGGTGCACGCCGAGCTGGCCGGCCAGCTCGCGGCTCGCAGGGATACGGTCGCCCGAGCGAAGCTCGCCGGAATGAACCAGCGCCCGAAGCTGATCACGCAATTGAACGTACAATGGGATATGACTCTCGGGCTGTAGGTGTAGTGGAAGCATTGGCTTCATCCTGCAGGCCAATATAGAGTACGCCAGGAGGGAGTAAAGAGCCAATTTGTCTTTTCGTAGCGCGAAGACCGACCTGACACCTCGAGCGAGCCAATCGCATTAGGCGGAGCGTGGCTCCCGCCATCCAACCGGAGGGCGTGCCCTATTCGCTGAAGAGTTTGGACTGCGCCTCGAGCACCGCACGGATGTCGCGGGTGGCTCGCGGCGAGCGGCGCGCCACTCCTACGACGCCCAGCACCTTCATTTCGGTCAGGGCCGAGCGCGGAATGAACATGTGAAGCACATTCCCATGGAGGTCCGGCGGCGTGAGCCGCACTCCGGTGTCGAGCAGGTCGAGCAGATTGTTTGAGACGATGCCTTCCATGGCGTCCTCGTCGCGGAACCGCAAGCGCACCCAGAGACCGTCCAGTTTCGGCCGGCTCAGAAAAGTCTTCCGTTCCGGCTCAAAAGGGTCCTTGAATTCGCGGACGAAATAGACCGACTTCACTTGTTGAAGCGGGACAGACCGCTGTTCGCCGTCGAGTGTGAGCAGATCAACGTTGACTGCCGACCCGAGCGTAGCGGGGTTGAGGTATCCCTTCACAGCGCTGCGATTCAGAAGCAGGACGACGACTTTCTTGTGCGTCGAGGCTGGGGCGCGACTTTTCACAGCGTGAGAGCCATTTTACCGAGGATGTTGCTATGTTCTCACGGACTATGTTATCTTTGTGTCGCTTTTTGTCAACTTATTGGTGCTTAAAGGGTTAGCGACGGAGTCGCACCGATAGACAGCAAAGGACAGATACTAAGATCGGCCTCTGTCGTTGCCCTCGTTACGATTATCAGCCGGATTTGCGGATACTTACGCGATCAACGGGTCGCTCTGCTCCTCGGGACATCCCCCGCCGCCGACTCCTTCGTCCTGGCGTTCCGCATACCCAATCTGGTGCGACGCATGACCGGCGAAGGGTCCCTCGGGGCGTCGTTCATTCCCGTGTTCACAGGGTACCTCCACAGCAGTTCCCCGAGGGAGGCGTGGGCCTTCGCGCAGAAGGTATTTTGGGACATGGCCGGGTTCCTGGCCGTCGTCACTCTGCTGGGGACCGTGTTTTCCAGGCAGGTCATCGCAGTCTTCACCCTGATGAGCGGACACCCGATGTCGTGGGATCTCGCGGTGTATCTGAACCGAATCATTTTCCCGGCAATCTTTTTCATCGGTTTGGCGGCTGTGGCCGCTGCCGTCCTGAACAGCCTTGGCGTTTTCGGACTCCCCGCTGCCACGCCGATCTTCTTCAATCTTGCCCTGATCGCCTGCTCGTTCGGCGCGATATACCGGCCGATCCTGCGCTTCGCTCCGCAAGGCTATCGGTCGCCGGCGGTCGCACTGGCGGTCGGGATTCTGATCGGTGGGGCCATCCAACTGGCGATGCAGGTTCCCGCGCTCGTTCGCCGCGGGATGAACTTGGCGCCGCGTGTCTCCGTTTCCGATCCGGGTGTGCGGAAAGTGGCGCGTCTAATGGGGCCGGCGTTCTTCGGGATGGGCGTGTATCAGATCAACATGTTCGTGGACATGATTTTCGCAGCTTCTTCGCGGATGCCTTCCGGGAGCATCACCTCGCTGTATATCGCGGATCGGGTGATGCAGCTTGTCCTGGGCAGCTACGCCATCGCGGTGGCCACGGCGATTTTTCCGGCGATGTCCCATCAGCTCGCCGCGGGGAAATGGGACGAGATGAAACATACGTTCGGATTCTCTCTCCGGATCGTTTCCTTCATCACGATTCCCGCATCCGTAGGGCTAATTCTGCTGCGGCGACCCATCATCCAGGTTTTGTTCCAGCACGGACAATTCCTCGCGGGGTCGACGTCGCTGACGGCTCGCGCTCTTTTTTACTATTCACTCGGCCTGCCCGCTTTCGCCGCGATCAAACTGATCACGCCGATGTACTACTCGACGCAGGACACCGCGACTCCCGCACGCGTCGGCGCGTATGCGCTTGCGATGAACATCGCTCTCAACGCACTCTTTCTCATTTTCTTTTTCCGCATTCTTTCGAACGGAAGCCCGGCGCTTGCCAGCTCTCTCGCCGCGTACTTCAATTTCGGCGCGCTTCTCTTTCTGTTCCGGAGGCGCTACGGCCGCATGGGCGCGCGTGCTTTGATTGGATCGCTTTCCAAAATCGCGGTGTGCGCCGTGGCGATGGCGGCCGTATCGTACGCCTCGCTGCAGGCCGCGCATTTCGCTGCGGCGCAGCATCTGCTCAAGCAGACGCTGCTGCTGGCCGCCTTGATCGTGATATCGACCGCCGCATATTTCGGGCTGGCGTGGCTGCTGCGGTGCGAGGAACTTTCTGAGTTTTTCCTGCTGTTGCGGCGTGGCGGACCCGGCTCGGCGCCCGCCGCCGAAAGCGGCGCGTAGCGGGACGCCAAAGAATGCCGGCGCGGAACGCGCAGCGCCACGGGCTAGAGACTGAACTGGGGGCACGCCATTGGAAGCGCAGATTCGCACCTTTTTGAACTGTCTTCGGGTCGAAAAGGGCCTGTCGGAAAATACGATTCAGGCTTATCGCCGCGATATGGCCAAATTTTGCACATTCGCAAGCGCCCGCAAGCTCGCCGCCAAAGATATCCAGCGAAGCGACATTGTCGACTTCCTTGGTTCGCTGTATCGCAACGGCCTAGACAGCCGTTCCGTGGCGCGGCATCTGGTCACCATCCGGCATTTCTTCCGGTTCGCCCTGATGGAGGGCTACATTGAAGACGACCCGGCGGTTACGGTCGAATCGCCGAAGTTTCGGCAGAGCTTGCCGGAGTTTCTGAGCTTGGAGGAAGTCAATCAACTCCTGCGGCAGCCGGACGCGAGCACGACGGTCGGATTGCGCGACCGCGCCATGATTGAACTGATGTATTCCTGCGGACTTCGGGTGTCGGAGTTGTGCGGCCTGCGCGTTTCGGACCTGCAAACGGAATCCGGGTGCCTGCGTTGTGTCGGCAAAGGTAATAAGGAGCGGCTCGTTCCCGTGGGGCGGCAGGCGCTGGAGTCGGTCGAGCGGTATCTCCGGGCTGGGCGGCCCAAGCTGCTGCGCGACGGATCGTCGCCATACCTTTTTCTCAATCAGAGAGGCCGGAAGGTGGACCGCATCGCATTCTGGAAGACGCTCGCAGGGTACGGCCGCAAGACGGGGCTTCGGAAGACGCTGAAGCCGCACATGCTTCGGCACAGCTTCGCGACGCATCTGCTCGATCGCGGCGCCGACCTACGCTCCGTGCAGCTGATGCTGGGCCATTCGGATATCTCGACGACCCAGATTTACACTCATGTCGTCGAAGAGCGATTGAAGCAGGTTTACAAGGCGCACCACCCGCGCGCCTGAAAA
This sequence comes from Candidatus Acidiferrales bacterium, assembly GCA_035279445.1. Taxonomy (GTDB): domain Bacteria; phylum Acidobacteriota; class Terriglobia; order Acidiferrales; family UBA7541; genus Palsa-295. The sequence continues at coordinate 15,369 of DATEHV010000038.1, forward strand.
ATCCGCGGGGCCAGGCGAGGAGGAGCAGCACTTCATGCCCGATTACATGTACTTGCTGGAAAGCCGGCTCTCGCCCGAGCAGCGGGCCGCACTCGAGAGGGTGCAGGAGCTGTCGCGTTCGCAGGACGTCAACGTCTATCTCACGGGCGGCGCGATTCGCGACCTGATTTCTGGCCAGCCGATCCGCGATCTCGATTTCACCGTCGAAGGCAATCCGGCCCGCATGGTGCGAGAACTCGAAAAGGGCGGCGCTCGCGTGGTCTGGGAAAGCGAGCGGCTGCGTCATTACGAAATCATCTTCGCCGGCGATGCAGACGGTTCGATCGCGGCGGCGCGCGACGATGTCTACGACCGGCCGGGCGCGAAGCCCGAATACAGGTTCTCTGGGATCATGGAGGATCTGCGCCGGCGCGATTTTTCCATCAACGCCATCGCCCTTTCGCTCAACACGCAGTCGCGCGGGCTGTTGCTTGATCCCACGAACGGCCTAGCCGATCTGGAGCGGCAGGAGGTTCGCGCCCTTTCGATCCACGCCTTTACGAACCAGCCCGTGCGGCTGCTCCGAATCCTGCGCTACTGCGCGAGGATGGGATGCAAGATGGAATCGCGCACGCAGGAGTGGTACGAGCTTGCCATGGAACGCGGCCTGCACGAGAACATCGAAGGCGCGGACGCCGGCCACGAGATCCGGTCCGTCGCGCGAGACGACAATCCCGTGCCCACGCTCAAGCTATGGGAATCCCGGGGTCTGCTGGCGGCGATTCATCCTCGTCTGCAGCGCCGCAAGCCGGACTACGAGAGCCTCAACAAACTGTCGCGGGTTCGCGGAAATTTTCTCGCGGCGGGAATCCGGCCGCGCCTCCAGGTAGCGGCGACGAGTTACATCCTCGGTCGGCTGAAGCCCAGGGAAGCGGCGGCAGCGCTGCGCCAGATGGAGTTTCGGTCCGCCGAGGTGGACGCGATCGCGCATCTCGTTCCCGAAGCCCAGAAGATTGTGAAAATCCTCAGGAGCCGCAAAACGAATTCGGCCCGCGACGCCTACTTCTATCTCGCCTCGGTGCCCCCAGAAATGCTGGTCTTTATCGAGGTCGAGCTGCCGAATCCGCGGGCGGTTTCGAAGATTCGAAACTATATCCAGAAGTGGCGGCCGATGCGCCTGGCTCTTCCGCTTGCCGAGCTCGACGCTCTGGGCGTCCCGCGCGGGCCGAAGTTCGACAAGATCGTGGAGCAGCTTTTTGAAATGCAGTTGCGCGGAAAGGCGCGCTCGCCGGAAGACCGCACGAAGGCGCTGCGCTCGCTTGCCGGAATCAAAGACGAGCCCAAGAAAAAAGAGGAAAAGCCGAAGCAGAAGTCCAAGGGAAAGGAAGCGGCTGCGCCGGCGGCCGAAGCCAAGCGCGGCGCCAGACCCGCGCCACAAGCCGCCGCGCATCCGGCGGAAAAAACGCCGCACGAAGAGTCGAAGCCCGCGCAGTCCGCCGCCGCGGCCATCGGCGCGAGAGCCCAGGCGAAGCATCAGAAGGCGGCTGACGCCCATCGCGCCGCGCACAAACATGCGCACACCGCGCGCCCCAAGCCGAAGGCGCGTCATGCCAAGAAGTCTCGCGGAAGGTAATCCTGCGCGCGGAGCCGATGGCGGACCTCGCCGCAGCCAGCTTAAGCCTTCGCGCGATGAAATCGCAGTCTCCGGCTCATGATCTTGAATCGCCAGCGCCGCGTCCGCGTTTCCTTGGGAGACTTGAGAAAGTTTCTCGCGCGGGCGCGCCGGGCTCTTCGCCTGCCCGCTGAATCGCTAACGGTGTGCCTGGTCACCAACTCGGAAATCGCCCGTTGGAATCGCGCGTACCGCGGTAAACGCGGCGCTACCGATGTGCTCTCCTTCCCTGCCGATGCAAACGCGAAATACGGCGGGCGTCTTCTTCCGAGACGCGCCGGCCAAGGCATCGTCGCGTCTTCCTACCTGGGAGACATCGCCATCGCTCCGGCAGTGGCCCGCCGCAATGCGCGACGGTTCGGCCGGGCGCTCGGCGAAGAGATGCGCATCCTGATTCTTCATGGCATGCTTCACCTCATGGGTTACGATCACGAGACCGACCGGGGCCAAATGGACCGCCGCGAGAGGCGCCTTCGCAGCGCGCTCGGGCTGGATTGATCCATGACGATTCTCCTCTACACGCTCGGCGTACTCGCGCTGACCTCGGGGCTTATCGTTGCGTCGTATCTCGATCGCGTTTACCGGGATCTCGGGCGCGTTTCCACCGGGCGCGTCCACGATCACCTCGAGACGTTCGAATCCGAGATCGAGCCGCGGTTCAAGATGGACCGCCGCCGCGCGGCATCCGCCTTCAGCCTGCTGGCGCGCCTGTCCATCGTCACCGTGGCCGGTGTCACGGCGCTCGGAGTCGTCTTCTTCGAACCTGACCGATGGCAAGCCGCACTCGAAATCGTCGTTCTGCTCGGCGCCGAGGTCGTGATCGCGATGCAGCTACTGCCGTTATTGCTTTTGGCCGGGACGCACGGCCGCTGGGTGTCTCCGCTGGTCCCTCCCATGAGATTGCTTCTGTGGATGATCTGGCCGGTCCTTGCGGCTGTCGATCTAGCCGCTTCCGTGCTCCGGATTTCGGAAGAGGAGCTCAGCGCGCCCGGCACGGAGCAAAAGGCTTTGGAAGCGCTGGTCGATGCTGCCACAGAGGAAGGAATCATCGAGCAGGAGGAGGCCCGCCTGATCGAACAAGTCGTCGAGTTCGGCGATAAACGCGTCCGCGACGTGATGACGCCCCGCCCCGACGTGGTTGCGATTTCGGCCAAGGCGACTCTGGAGGACTTGCGCGAACGCGTCGTGCAGACAAAATTCTCGCGATTGCCCGTGTATGAGAAGTCGCTCGACGACGTCGCGGGCATCGTGGTCGCGCGAGATATGCTCGAGGTCCCCGACCGCGATGCCGCGCGCCGCACTGTGCGGGAGTTGATGCGGCCTGCGCTGTTCGTCCCCGAGATGAAATTCGGCTCCGAACTACTGAAGGAGATGCAGCGCAAGAATCAGCAGATGGCCATTGTGATCGACGAATACGGTTTGATGGCGGGCGTGGTCACAGTCGAGGACCTGGTCGAGGAGATCGTCGGCGAAATCGGCGAAGAAGACCGGCTGCCCTCGCCCGATGTGGTTCGTGAAGGCGGCGGCGCGATGGTCCTGCGCGGCAGCGTGCCCGTGGACAAGATCGGCGAACTTTTCGGCGTGAAGGTGGAAGCCGCCGCGCAACACTCGAACGCCACCACGATTGCCGGGCTGCTGAACGGCATGGCGGGCCATGTCCCAAGGACCAGTGAAGTGATCGAGTTCGACGGGTTGAGATTCGAAGTTCTCGAAGCCAACCAGCGCAAAGTCCTGCGTGTCCGAGCCCGAAAAGTCGCGGCCTCCGCTGCGTCTTCTTCGCATACGGCTTGAGAATCCGGTTTCGTACGCACGATTCCGCATGCGAATCCGTTGCTGCCACTTGCCCGTAACTAGCACAATCTAAATATGATACTAGTAAGCCTCCGAAATTAATTGACATAAGATATATCGTACGATATATCTTGCGATGTAATTTTCGATTGGAGATTTTAATGCGAATGTGTCACGAAAACAAGTTTTGGGGCCATCGCCACTTCGGTTCGTTTCGCGGTCGCAGGGGGTTCATGCAGAATTTCGGCGGGTTCGTCGGCGGCGCGGGGATCCGCGCCGCGAGAATGATTTCGTCCGGGGATCTCCAGCTCATCATCCTGGCGCTGTTGAGCGAAAAACCCCGGCATGGGTACGAGATCATCAAAGCCATCGAAGAGCATTCGAGCGGAGTTTATACGCCCAGCCCGGGTGTGGTTTATCCGGCGCTGACCTACCTGGAAGAAGTGGGATACGCGTCGTCGGAACCGGAGGGCAGCAAGAAGCTTTACCGGATCACGGAGGCCGGCGCGGAGCACCTCAAGAAGAATAACGCGAGCGTGGACGAGAAACTCGAACAGCTCGCCGGCTTCGGCCGCAAGGTAGCACAATTCCGAAAGTACTATGCGGAGGAGCACGAACAGGACGACGAGCCCGCGTATGAAGCCGCGCGTCATATCAAGAGCGAATGGCGCCAAGTCAAGACGGAATTCCGCAGTCTGCGCGGCGAGCTCAAGGCCGCGCTATATGAAAAGCTCGACGCCTCGGCGGACGAAAGGAAGCGGATCATCGGGATTCTCCGCCGCGCCATTGACGAAATACGCGCCAAGTAAAATTCCCCGCGCGATCGCGTCACGCTGTGCCGGTCACGTCGAAGGGTTTCGAAGGCGCGCGACTTCCTCGCGCAGCTCGCGCAGTTCCTTCTGCAATTCCGGCAGGCGGTTGAAGACCGCGACGGACTTGCGCCAGGCGAGATTGTCCATCGCGGGATAGCCGGAATAGATCGCGCCGGCGGGGACGTCGGTTGGCACGCCACTTTGCGCCGAGAGTGTCGCGCCGTCGCCAACCTTCAAGTGCCCGGCTGTCCCGACCTGGCCCGCCAGAACGCAACGACTTCCGATCTGCGTGGTCCCCGCGAGGCCTACCTGTCCGCAGAGCAGAGTGTCCTCTCCCACTTTGCATGCGTGACCGACCTGCACGAGATTGTCGATCTTCGTGCCGCGGGCGATCTGCGTTTCGCCAATCGTCGCGCGGTCAATGGCGCTGTGAGCCTGGATTTCGACGTCGTCGCCTATTACGGTGATTCCGGCTTGCCGCATCTTGTACCAGCCACCGTTCGCTTCCCGGGCGAAGCCAAACCCGTCACTGCCCACCACCACGCCGTTTTGCAACAGCACACGATCGCCGATGCGGCAGTTTTCGCGGACGCAGGCGTGCGCGTGGGCGAAGAAATGGTCGCCGATGTGGACGGCGCGATAGATGCAAACGAAGCTGTGCAGGACGGCGTTCGCTCCGATTTTCACGTCTTCATCGACAAAACAGTACGGACCGATGTGAGCGCCGGCCCCGATCTCCGCCGATTTCGCCACAACGGCCGTGGGGTGCACGCCGGGTGCGTACACCGGCGCGGGGTGAAACAGTTCGATGGCGCGGGCGAAATCGAGATAGGGATTCGCCGACCGCAGCACGGCGATGCGCGGCGGGCAGGATTCGTCGCGAGCGAGAAGGATCGCGGACGCGCGCGTTGTGTCGAGCGCAGCGCGATATTTTCGGTTCGTGAGGAATGTCAGTGCGCCTGCCTGCGCGTCCTCGATTCCGGCGACGCCCGTGATTTCCAGATTCGCGTCGCCTGCGAGTGCACATCCGAGCTTATTGGCGATCTCTGCCAGTTTCATGAGTATCTCCTGATCCCGCCGCAGTGCCGGATACCTCGAAGGCGCTGCAGTATCGGGACAGCCGGCGGCCGCAAGTATGCGGAACGGTAGCAGTTGATGGTTGAAAGTTCAAAGGAAAGCGCGAGGCGTAACTAGCAAGATCCGATGGTTCCGGCGGCGATCAGTCGTTCGAGGTTGCGGCGTGCGCGCTCTCGCTGATCATTTTTCTTAGTGCGACTTGATCCAGATCGCCGAGACGCTTGAACCGCACACAGCACTTGCCGATTTTCGCCTTCGGGAGGGCCTTTTTGTAGCGCGCGACGATGTCGCCTCGGTTGTCGCGGCCGGAAACGTAGAGCGAAATATAGTTCGCGTTGCTGGCTACCCCGATATGAAGCCCGTCGCTTTCGTGTCCGTCCGCATACCGAATGCGCCGGCGACCGTAAGCGAGGATGCCTACCTGAATGAAGGGATCGAGACCCGGGGCGGACTCACGGATCAGCCGGTCGAGAGCGGTAATCTCGCTCTTGCGAGGCTCTTTGAGCTTCGCGATGTACTGTGCGGGAGTGGAGACTTTGAGCTGGCCCTTCATGACGCGGGAGGATAACACGCACCAGAATTGCGACAAAGATCAAAGACCTGAGCTCCGAATGGGCCGCCTACTTCCCAAGAAGCTGGCGGGCGATGACGAGGCGCTGGATTTCGCTTGTGCCTTCGCCGATGGTGCAGAGCTTGACATCGCGATAGTACTTTTCTGCGGGATAATCTTTCGTGAAGCCGTAGCCGCCGTGAATCTGCACGGCTTCGTTGGCAACGCTCACGGCGACTTCGCCGGCGTAGAGCTTGGCCATGCTGGACTCGCGCGTGAAGCGCGCGCCGTCCTCGCCCGTTGCTCCTGCGGCGACGGCGCGGTCGGCGAGCCATGCGGCGCGATATGTGAGGAGGCGCGCGGCTTCAATTCGGGAAACCATGTCCGCCAGCTTGAACTGTGTCGCCTGAAAATCCGAGATCGGTCTGCCGAACTGTTTCCGCTGTTTGGCGTAGCGCACCGAACACTCGTACGCTCCCTGCGCCATGCCAAGGCCCAGCGACGCGATGGAGATCCGGCCGCCGTCAAGAATCTGGAGGCTGTTGACGAACCCCTCCCCCTCGCGGCCCAGCAGGTTTTCCTCCGGCACGCGGCAATCGGTGAAGACGACCTCGCTCGTGTCGCTCGCTCGCAGGCCCAGCTTGTTTTCCTTCTTGCCGGGCCGAAAGCCGGGAGTTCCCTTTTCGATCAGGAATGCGGAGATGCCGTGGTGTTTCTTCGAGGGCTCTGTGACGGCCATCGCGACACACACGTCGGCGTGGTGGCCGTTGGTCGTGAACGTCTTCGCTCCATTGATGATCCAGGCGCTGCCCTTCCTGACTGCCACGGTGCGAGTGCCGCCGGCGTCGGACCCCGCCTCGGGCTCTGTGAGCGACCAGCAGCCAAGGCTCTTTCCCCGTGCGAGCGGCGCGACGTATTTCTGCCGCTGCCCTTCGGTGCCGAATTTGAAGATGTGATTCGTGCACAGCGAATTGTGCGCCGCGACGATGATTCCGACCGAGCCGTCCACGCGAGACAGCTCCTCGATGATGATTGCGTATTCGACATAGCCCATCCCCGCGCCGCCGTATTTTTCGGGAAAGATGACGCCGAGAAAACCCATTTCGGCGAGCTTGGGAATGATTTCCGTCGGAAACCGCGAGGCTTCGTCCCACTCCATGACGTGCGGGACGATTTCGCCCTCGGCGAATTCGCGGACAGTCCGGCGAAGCTGCTGTTGTTCGTCGGTGAGCGAGAATTCCAATCGACCTCGCGCGGCGGAGACGTCTCTGGCCGCTGATTCAGTTATACCACGGCCGATTGCGGACAATATGCGATGCCAGGGGAACCGGGAGCAAAGAGGTAAGTAGGTAGAGGCTGCTCGCGGTCGAGGGCGACGAAAGCGAGGAGCGATCCTCCGGCTCCTGACGGTCGCCCGGAATGACGATCTTTATCGCTTCGTCACCGCGCGAGCGACGCGACGCCTGAGCGGCGCCCGACGGAGCGGAGGACGAGGTCCGCGAGGGCGCGGATCAGCAGCGGCGAGTCATTCAGGGCGGGCATCATGTGAAAATCGTGGATGCCGAGCGATTCGGCCTGTTCCCGCGCCTCGATATTGATTTCGTGCAGCGTCTCGATATGCTCGGTCAGGAAGGCGATCGGGACAACGAGCACGCGCTGAATTCCCTCGTGGGCCATCTGTTCGATCGTGCCGGTGAGCGAAGGCTCGAGCCATCTTTGCGGGCCAACCCGGCTCTGGAAGCAGAGGACGTGCGGATTTCGCCATGCTCCCAGCTCGCGAACGAGCTTCACCGTGGCCTCGATATGCTGCGGGTACGGATCGCCCTTTTCGACAAGCGCCATGGGCAGGCCGTGGGCACTGAATACCAAATGTACTTCCTCGGGGCGCGGCAGTTGTTTCAGCACGCTGTTGATACGCTCGACGATTCCGGCCACGTAATCCGGGTGATCGAAAAAGTGATCAATCAGGTGGACCGGAACCTTCGGCTGGTAGAGGCGATTCCACTCTTTCAGGCTGCTCCCGCTGGTCGCGAAGGAAAAGTGCGGATAGAGCGGCAGGAGCACGAGCTCGTCGAATGGGGCGCTCTCTAGCGCAGCGATGGCCTCCTCGGTATTCGGATGCCAATACCGCATGGCCACCACCGTTCGCGCGGGAAGATGCGGGCGGAGCGCCACTTCAAGAGCCCGTGCCTGTTGCTCGGTGAGACGCCGGATCGGCGAGCCTCCGCCGATTTCCGAATAACGTAGGCGCACCTTTTGAGATCGCGTAACGGAGATCAGTTTCGCAAGAGGCTTGCGGGCGAGAAAGGAGCCGGGAAAATTGATGATGTCCGGATCGGAGAAGAGATTATAGAGAAACGGCTCAACGGCCGCCTGAGAGTCGGGGCCTCCCAATTGGAAGAGGACGACCGCAATTTTTTTTTCGGCTGGCATGCCCTTTTGACCCGCAGAGAATAAGATGCCATAAGACGGTCGCGCGGCACCACTAAAACGAAAGGGAGGTAAATTGGCCGCCGCCCTTTTTCCTTGAGCGAACGCTCGCGCCTCTCACTTATTGACGCTTGGTACGAATATGTCTACATTCCTAGTGTGCCCGTCAAAAAAGTCCAGGTTGGCCAGGTCTGGAAACAGAATGAAAGCGGCGATTCCTTTCTCGTAACCAAGCTGTACAGCGAAGCGCTTACGACGTTTGCGGTCTTGCGCAAGACGGGTTCGGAGACCGAGGCGCCCGTGCGCGTCAAGGTTTCGCACGCGGGCGCCACCGCCAGCCTGCCCGGCTTCACGTATACGCAGGAATCCGACGATTTCTAGCGGTCCGCGATCGGCTAAAAACGGAAAATCACCCCTAAATTGACCTGGCCCTGCTGCGCGTAGTTCGGAACCCGGGCGACAAAGCAACCGAAAAACGGATCGCAGAACAGCGCATTCGAGGACGTAGTGCGGGTGGGCGAATACCTTGCGTCCAAACGCAAGCCCAGATGCCTCGTCGGAAAATACTTCACCCCGAGACCCATGTTGTAGGAGAAGCGATTCGCGAAAGGCAGAAAATCCATCGAGCCGCTGTGCGCATTAAAGTGCGTGAAACCCAGACCGCCGGCAAAGTACGGCTGCACGGGCGATTCCGGTCGCAGGAAGGAGTAGAGGATTCCCCACTGGTACATATCCAGATTCGCTTGACCGACGCGGGAGAGAGTGCCAGTCGCCGGGTCATGCGCGCTCAGCACAGTCGGTTGATGATTCCACATGAATTCGGCTTGAGCGTGAGGAACGAGATCGACGTCGAGCCAGGCGCCGTAGTCCCACGTGCTGCGAATCGCGAAGAAATCCGACGGGCCGGAGTTGAAATCAATTAAGCCACCGAAGCGCGAGCCTCCGAACGGCGTGAGTTCGAACGTCCTCCGGTCCGAGGACCCCTGCGCATTTGCGGCAGAAGTTCCGAGAGTAAGAAAAATTATGGCGAGACAAACTAGCCTGCTCAAAGACATGCGTCGCTCCCAGTGAGTCGAAGCCCAGTGCCGAGCGCCCGGCGTATTTCGGCCTCTCCAACCTACGAACCCGGCACTCCGTAAGATTATTCGCGCGTCCCTGCGGTTGTATTCGGACGCGCGGACGCTAGGCGAGGTTTGCGTACCCGATTCGGGGAAGCTGGATTAGAATGGGTTTCGCATGGCTTCCTCAGCGGGATCAGATTTCGTTCATCTCCATCTCCACACGGATTACTCTCTTCTCGATGGCGCTTGCGAAATCGGGGAGCTCACGGCGGAGGCCGCCCGCCGCGGGATGCCGGCCGTCGCCGTCACCGACCACGGCAACCTTTTTGCCGCTGCGAATTTCTACCATCAGGCCACCACACACGGAGTGAAACCGATCATCGGATGCGAAGTCTATGTCGCGCCGGACAATCACAAGAATCGGGGCGCCGAAGCCGAGCGTTCGAACCATCTCGTCCTGCTGTGCGAGAACGAGGAGGGCTATCGAAACCTGATTCAGCTTGTTTCGACGGGTTTCCTCGACGGCTTTTACTACAAGCCCCGCGTGGATCACGATCTGCTCGCGCAACACTCCAAGGGCCTGATCGCGCTCTCGGCGTGCCTGCGCGGCGAAGTGGCCGACGCGCTGCTCTCGGAAAAATACGATCAGGCGCGAACGAACGCCTATCGCCTCCGCGACATTTTCGGCAAGGGGAACTTCTTCCTCGAGGTGCAGGACCAGGGGATCGAAGTCGAGGCGCGAATCAACCGCGATCTCGTCAGCCTCTCGCGCGAAACGGGCATCCCCCTGGTCGCCACGAACGACACCCACTACCTGACCAAGTCGGACGCTCACGCCCAGGAAGTCCTCATGTGCATCCAGACCGGCAAAACGATGAGCGACGGCCAGCGCATGAAGTTCGCCACGGACCAGTTTTATTTCAAGACGGCGGAAGAAATGGCCCAGGTGTTCCGCGAATTACCCGACGCGGTCAGCAGGACTGTCGCCATCGCGGCCCGCTGCAACGTGAAGATCCAGCGGGTCAGCAACCCGTTTCCCGAGTTCAAGGTCCCCGAGGGACACACGACGGATTCTTATTTCGAGAAGGTGACGCGCGAAGGCTTCGCCTTTCGTGCGGCACAGCTCGAGCGGCTTTCACGGGACAACCGCCTCCGGCACCCGCTCGCCGATTACGAACGCCGCCTTTCTGCTGAAATCGAGATGATCCAAAAGATGCGCTTTGCGGGTTATTTCCTGATCGTGTGGGATTTCATCCGTTACGCACGCGCTCAGGGGGTTCCCGTCGGACCGGGCCGGGGCTCCGCGGCGGGCAGCCTGGTGAGTTACGCGCTGCAAATCACCGATCTGGACCCGCTGCAATACGACCTGCTCTTCGAGCGCTTCCTCAACCCGGAACGCGTCTCGATGCCCGATATCGACATCGATTTCTGCATGCGCCGCCGCGGCGAAGTGATCGATTACGTCCGCCGCACGTACGGCGAGAAGAACGTCGCGCAGATCATCACGTTCGGAACGATGGCCGCGAAAGCCGTGCTCAAGGATGCCGGGCGCGCCCTCGACATGCCCTACGGCGACGTGGACAAGATCGCGAAGATGATTCCTGCCACGCTGAATATCGAACTCGAAGATGCCCTCAAACAGACACCGCAGCTCGAGGCTCTGCGCCATTCCGACGAGCGCGTGAAAGAACTTGTGGAAGTCGGCCTGCGGCTCGAAGGCCTCGCGCGCCATGCCTCCACGCACGCGGCGGGCGTGGTGATTTCGCCGCAGCCGCTGACGGAAATCGTCCCGCTGTATAAGTCGAACAAGGATGAAATCACGACGCAGTACGACATGAATGCGCTCGAGCGCATCGGCCTGCTGAAAATGGATTTCCTCGGGCTGACCACGCTCACCGTGCTCGACGATGCCGTGCGCCTGATCCAGCAAAACCGCGGGATTGCAATCGATCTCCCCGCGCTGCCGCTCGACGATGCTCCCACCTACGCGCTCTTCGCGCGCGGCGATACGACCGGCATTTTCCAATTTGAATCGCACGGAATGCGCGACATCCTGAAGCGCTACCAGCCGACGCGCCTCGAGGATCTCACCGCCCTCAATGCGCTCTACCGGCCCGGCCCGATCCAGGGCGGGATGATCGACGACTTTATTTCCAGCAAACACGGGAAGAAGAAGGTCACCTACGACCTGCCGGAGCTGCAGGAAATTCTTTCCGAAACCTGGGGCGTGATTCTCTATCAGGAACAGGTGATGCAGATCGCGAACAGGCTGGCCGGGTTCTCGCTCGGCGATGCGGATCTGCTCCGCCGCGCCATGGGGAAGAAGAAGCCGGAAGAGATGGCCGCGCAGCGCGAAAAATTCCTCGCCGGCTCCCACGTGCGCAAAGTGCCGGCGAAGAAGGCCGAAAAGATCTTCGACCTGATGGCCGAGTTCGCGGGGTACGGCTTCAACAAGTCCCACTCGTGCGCCTATGCCCTTCTCGCCTACCAGACGGCCTGGCTGAAAACGCACTATCCGGTCGAATTCATGGCCGCCATGCTCACTTCGGAAACGGGCAATACTGAGAAGGTGGTGAAGTTCATCAACGAAGCCCGCAGCATGGGGATTACCGTGCTTCCGCCGGACGTCAATTCAAGCGACCTCAACTTCACGCCGGTCGGCGACTCGATCCGCTTCGGTCTCGCGGCGATCAAGAATGTCGGCGAGAACACCGTGAAAGGAATCCTGCAAGCCCGCGAGGCGCTGGGCCGGTTCGGGAATTTTTTCCAGTTCTGCGAGGCTGTGGATGCGCGGCTGATCAACAAACGGGTCCTCGAAAGCCTGGTGCGTGCCGGAGCACTCGACGGCCTTGGAGCGCACCGGGCGCAAATGATCTCCGTGATCGATCGAGCGATCGAGCGCGCCCAAAAATTGCAGCGCGCCAGGGAGAGCGGGCAGCACGGCTTGTTCGGCGGCGCGGCCGACGACTCCCCGGCCCCCCCGGACGTCCTGCCCCAAGCCGAGGAGTGGGCCGAGCATGAACTCCTCGCGGCGGAATATGCGACGCTCGGGTTTTTCATTTCCGGGCACCCGCTCGACAAATACGCGGGCCGCCTGCAGGACATGAAAACAGTCGAAATGTCCACACTGGAGGGCCGTCGCAACGGCGAGGAAATTGTCGTAGCGGGGATCATCGTGCAATTGCGTCCGATGCGTTCGCGCCGGGGGGCGCGGTGGGCGATTCTGACGCTGCAGGACCGCACCGGCGTCAGCGAAGCGCTCGTTTTCCCGGAGGCGTTTCAGAAACTCGAGCCGATTTTGAAGGCCGCGACGCCGTTGCTGGTCAAGGGCCGCATCGCGGTCGAGGATGTGGGAACCCGCGTGATCGTGTCCGACGCGCGCCTGCTCGACCAGGTTTCCGGGAGTGCGCCGGGCGTCTTGCGAGTGCGCGTGAACCGCAGCGCGATTGACACAGGCGTCATCGAGCGGCTGCACGAGCTGTTTGCCAGCCGCCCCGGGCGCTGCCGGATCGCCTTCGAGCTCGTCCAGGACGACGGCACGGAAGCCACGATCGACGCCAGCAGCGCAGTGCAGGCCGACCGGGAACTTGTCGAGCGCGTCCGCGAAATCTGCGGCGCGGATTCCGTCGCGATGGTGCAGTAATGGACGCACGAGAAAAGCGCAAGCTGGCCCGCGAGCGCCTTCGCCGGCTCCGCGCGCTCGCCAAGCAGCGCCAGAAACAGCTAAGGGAAAGCGAGCACGCCGCCCGGCTGGCGACGGCGCCGCCCGATCCGCCTGCTCGCACGGTGAAGGCGGGACAGGCTGCCCGCGGCTCTCCGGTCAACGGCGGCTCAAAACTGCGCGCGCAGCAACGCCAGGTGGAAATCAACGCGCTCGAGCGCGACATCGCGGAGCTGACTCGCCTCACCGATCCGACCGACTCTACGGCGAACGACATCCACCGCATCCGGCGCGAGGTGGAGGAGCTGAAGCACGATTTTTACGCGCACCTCGATTCCTGGCAGCGAGTGCAACTCGCGCGCCATCCGCAGCGGCCTTACACGGACGATTTCATCCGCCTGCTGTTCGAGAACTTCAGCGAGATTCACGGCGACCGAAATTTTGCCGACGATCCGGCGCTAATCGCCGGCATGGCGCGGTTTCACGGCCGGCCCGTCCTGGTCGTCGGAAACCAGAAGGGCCGCGACACGAAGCAGCGCGTGGCACGCAACTTCGGCCAAGCCAAACCCGAAGGTTATCGCAAGGCCCTGCGCGCGATGCGGCTCGCCGCCAAGTTCGGGCGGCCGATTTTCGTCTTCGTGGACACCCAGGGGGCTTATCCCGGAATCGACGCCGAAGAGCGCGGACAGGCCGAGGCGATCGCCCACAATATCCGGGAGATGTCCCGGCTGCCCGTGCCGATACTCGTGGCGATTACCGGAGAGGGCGGCTCGGGTGGGGCGCTCGCCATCGCCGTCGGCGACCGCGTCCTGATGCTCGAGAACTCGATCTACTCCGTGATCTCGCCCGAAGGCTGCGCCTCGATCATTTGGCGCGACTCAACGAAGGCGGAACTCGCCGCGGAGGCATTGAAGATCACCGCGACCGACCTGCTGCAACTTAAACTCGTCGATGAGATCGTTCCGGAACCGGAGGGCGGCGCTCACACGGACCACACCGCTGCTGCCAAGCTGCTCGAACCCGTCTTATCCCGCGCGCTCGACGAACTCTCGCGGCTCTCGCCGGAAGAACTCCTGCAACAACGCTATGCGAAATACCGCCGCATGGGCCAGTTCTTTGCGTGAGGCGGTTTTGGACGCCGGCCGGGGAACTTTCTGCGGGGCTCTTGCGTATCCGCTATTACGGATATTCATTTTGGAGAGGTGATGGATGTTCTGCGACAGCTGCGGCCAGCAAATACGCGATGACGCCCAATTCTGCAGTGCTTGCGGTAAATCTCAGGCGGGTGCCGCGCCGCAGACGGCAGCTTCGCCCGTCCGCGACGGGCGCGTCGGGCGGAACCTCCGCACTTTAAGCGCTCTCTGGATTGTGATCGGCGCGCTTCGGGTCGCTGAAGCGGTCTGGATTACGTTTGTGGGACACTTGGTTTTCCCCGTTATCGGGGCAAGCTGGATTTCCGACGCCTCCCCATTTTCGGGGCGGTTCCCGTTCGAGAACATCGCTTGGTCGGGTATCGCGTTCGTGGGTTTCATGATGGGATTGTTCGGGGCTTTCGAGGTCGTGATTGGATGGGGATTGCTGGACCGCCAGCCCTGGGCCAGAATTCTTGGAATCATCGTCGGATTTTTGCTGCTACTCAGATTTCCGTTCGGCACCGCCGTCGGCATCTACACGCTCTGGGTTCTTCTGCCCGCGCACTCCGGCCGGGAATACGACCTGCTGGCGCGCGCCACCTAACCCCCCGGGCACGCCCTGCCCTCTTCGCTTCCCTTCTGCCATTGGAGTATTGAACACGTCCAAGTCCGGTTCTCGTTGCCCCCGGCCCATCGCTGATTTAGCTTCGACATTGGGGGATCCGTCGAATGGCCGAGGGTGAGGCACCGCTTATGTCGGACGTATTTCGACCGTACGAGAAGCTCGTGGAAATTACCATCTTGGGAAAGACGTTTCTTGTGCCCGAGCGGAATTCGCTTTTGCGCGCGTTCCAGTTCATCAGTCCCGGAACGATTCCTTACGGCCGCTTCTGCTGGAACCAGGAGTGCCAATATTGCCGGGTCAATTGTCAGCTTTCCGACGAGGACCAGGCCAGGCCTATCCTGAGCTGCAAGTTTATCGTCTCGGAAGGCATGAATATTTCCGAGCTCGCGCCAGAGCTGGTGGGCTGCCTCCGCACAAAACTCGGCCAGAACGAGAGCCCCATCCCGAATCCATTGGACGATCCACGCGACCCATAGCGCCACGGAGATTCCGATTCGCCGAGGATTGAATGAGCAGTTTCAGCGTACTCGTGGCGGACGACTCGCCGGTTTATCGCAAGCTCGTCGAGCACGCTCTTTCGGAAGATTCCTGCTCCGTGCTGTACGCAAGGAGCGGCCACGAGGCCATTGAAATTTTCGAACGCGAACGCCCGTCGTTGGTGATCACCGACTGGGTGATGCCCGATCTCACGGGCATCGAACTCTGCCAAAGAATTCGGGCCGGTGCGCAAGCTCCCTACACCTACGTCATCATCCTGACCAGCAATGCAGAAAAGGAAAACGTGGTCAAAGGGCTTTCCGCAGGAGCGGACGACTACCTCACCAAGCCCTTTCATCGCGACGAACTCCTGGCGCGCGTCCGGGTCGGACAGAGACTGCTCGAGATGCACCGCGAGATTGAGGCCAAGAACCGCCTTCTCGAGGAATTGGCGCTCACCGACGCGCTGACCGGGCTTCCCAATCGCCGCGCCATCGAGGCCTGGGGAGCGCGCCAACTCAGCGGCGCCGCCCGGCACGGCTTTCCGTTCTGGGTCGTGATGATCGATCTCGATCACTTCAAGAGCGTGAATGACACCTACGGCCACGATGCCGGTGACGCGGCGCTCAAAAAGTTTGCGGAAGTTCTCAAGAGGAATACCCGGCTCTCGGATATCTCCGGACGCATCGGCGGCGAGGAGTTCCTCCAGGTGCTCACGCACGCAGATGAGAAAAACGTGCTCGTCGTTGTTGAACGCATCCGAAAGCAGTTTGCAGCGGAGAATCTCGAGTGGAACGGCCAGTCCATCTCCCTGACGGCGAGTTTTGGCGTGGCCGGATTCTGCGGCAAGAAAGCTCCGCAACTTAGCGAATTGGTCGCCCAGGCCGACGCCGCCCTCTATCGCGCCAAGCATGGGGGCCGGAACCGCGTGGAAATCGAGCCGCTCAAACCTTCGTAAAGACTCCCGTCAAACCCCTCTGCCTTCAGCATCGGCCGCATGCTTGCCTCGAATTCCAGCTTCGTGCGATTCTGGCCGCGGGGTTTCGGGAGCATCCATGCCGATTTGCGACGGTTGTGATTCGCAGGTGGACGACGCGCACATTCGCAGGCGGATCGAACGGCTCGAACTCGCCACGCGCTTCCGCCCTATTCACATCCAGGTTCTTCTGATCGACGCCGCTCCCCCTGCGCGTCCGGAGGATTATTTCTATCGTGCCGCGAAGGACCGCGCGGTTCGCTCGGCCCCGGCGCGCAGATATTTTGACGAGCTTGTGAAATGCGTTGGAGCGCTCGCGGATTCCGGGATGGATGAGGAGACGGCGCTTGGAGAATTCCAGCGACGCGGCTACTTCTTGGCCGGCGCGATAGAGTGTCCGCTCGAAAACCCTGCGGAGTTGCCGGACGTGATTCGACGTGCTGCTCCCGCCATCCTCCGGCGTGTCGAAGTGTCCTATAAGCCAAAATCCCTGGCCCTTCTTTCTCAGAACATGCGCGAGCTCGTTCCGATGTTCCGGGCGAACGGCTGGGGCGACCGCCTGCTCCTGGATGAGGGAGGCCCTTTCGGCGATCCGCTCCCGACTGGCCTTTTGGCCAGGTGCCTTGGCCTGAAGGCCGAAGCATGAAGCGGCATTTCGCGGATGTGCTAGAATTCTCTTTTCCAGCCAACGGACAGATGGGAGCACATCGATGAGAGCGCGCGGAAAATTCCTTGTCGGCTCGGGGATTATCGTCGCCACGCTTCTGTTGCTGGCCTACGTCGGTTTTACTCAGAGCAAGACTTACTACCACACAATCTCGGAACTTCCGGCACTCTCCGGCTCGGCGCTACACCAGCGAATGAGGGTTTCCGGCAACGTCCGCGCGGGATCCATCTCGCGCCTGGACGGCCGCGTCGACTTCGTGCTCGAGGAGCAGGGCAAGACCCTGCCGGTCAGTTACGTCGGCCGCGATCCGCTTCCCGATACGTTTAAGGATGGCGCGCAGGCGCTCGTCGAGGGCCGCCTCTTGCCTCAGGGAGGGTTTGTCGCCGAGCAAGTACAGGCGAAATGCGCCTCGAAGTACGAGGCCTCTCCCGTCGGCTCGCCTGCGGCAAGCAAACAGAATCCCGACAAGAGTTAACATCGGCTGAGGGGAATCCGCTTGGATATTTTTGGTTCGTTTGCACTCCTGCTCGCGTTCCTGGCCGCGGTGTATGCCCTGGCCGCCGGGATCGCGGGGATTCTCACGCGGCGTGCGCTGCTCACGAAGAGCGCGCGCAACGCGGGGATGGCGGTCTGCGGCCTGATCACGCTGGCCGTTGTGTCCCTCGAATACTTTTTCTTCACGGACAATTTTTCGCTGGCGTACGTCTCGGCGCACAGCAATCGGGCCCTGCCCGCGTTCTACAAGTTTGCGGCCCTGTGGGCGGGCCAGGAAGGCTCGCTGCTGTGGTGGAGCTGGCTGCTTTCCGTCTACGCGTTCCTGGCGCTTTTCCTGAACCGCAAGAAGCATCCGGAGCTGATGCCTTATGTGGGCGTCACGCTCGCGGGCGTGCAGACGTTCTTCCTCACGCTGAACAACTTCGTAGCCAGCCCGTTCCACATCCTGGCGAGCGCGGGTCCGGCCGGCGTAATGCATGTCGCGCGGCTCTCCGAAGGAAGCGGGCTGAATCCGCTACTGCAGTACCCGGAGATGGTGATTCACCCGCCGATGCTCTATCTCGGCTATACGGGATTCACGATACCGTTCGCGTTTGCCCTTGCGGCGCTGCTGGGGCGCTACCCCGGCGAGAAATGGATACACATCACCCGGCGCTGGACGATGGTCGCGTGGTGCTTTCAGGGAGTCGGCGTGCTGCTCGGCGCGCACTGGGCCTACGCGGTGCTCGGTTGGGGCGGTTATTGGGCGTGGGATCCGGTGGAAAACGCAGCGCTGCTTCCGTGGATCACGGGCACGGCATTTTTGCACTCGGTGATGATGCAGGAAAAGCGCGGCATGATGAAGGTCTGGAACGTGTGGCTCGTCTTCGTCACCTTCATGCTTTGCATTCTGGGGACGATGCTGACGCGCTCGGGCGTCGTCAGCTCGGTCCACGCGTTCGCCGAGTCGTCGATCGGCGGATGGTTCGTCGCATTTCTCGGAATCGTTTTGGCTGTCTGCCTGGCGGCGTGGTACAAGAACCGCGACTACCTCCGCAGCGACAATCAGCTTGACTCGCTGGTCTCGCGTGAGTCGAGCTTCCTTTTCAACAATCTGATTCTGCTCGCGGCCTGCTTCGCGGTTCTTTGGGGCACCCTCTTTCCGGTGCTTTCCGAGTGGGTGACGGGCAGCAAAATCAGCGTCGGGCCGCCGTTCTTCAACAAGGTGAACGTGCCGATCGCGCTGTTTCTTCTTCTCCTCACGGGCGTGGGTCCACTGCTCGCTTGGCGAAAGACGTCGGCGGACGCGCTCCAGCGTAACTTTGCATGGCCACTGGCCGGTGGAGTGGTGGCGGGCGCCATCGCTCTCGCATTCGGTGTCCGCAATTTCTATGCGCTGGTCTGTCTGATCCTCTCCGTCTTCGTCACCCTGACCATCGCATCGGAATTCTATCGAGGCGCCCGCGTGATCGCCTCGCGCGACGGCACGAATTTGCTGACCGCCGTCGGCGAGCTCACAATGCGCAACACGCGCCGCTACGGCGGTTACGTGGTTCACTTCGGCATGGTGTTGATTTTCATCGGTATTACCGGCTCGGCTTTCAACCGGGATGTACAGAAGGAAATGTCCATCGGCCAGAGCCTCTCGATTGGGCCGTACTCGATTCTTTGCCAGAACTTCGATCAGGTTTCGAACGACAACTACCGGTCTGACCGGGCGACCCTTGAAGTCTTCCGCAATGGCCACTCCGAGATGATGCTCTACCCGGAGCGCCGCTTCTTTTTCGCGAGCCAGGTGACCGAAACGATGGTCGCCAACGAAAGCACGCCACTGCACGATCTGTACGTCGTCTACGCCGGTCTCAGCCCGGATACCAACAAGCCCGTGGTGCACGCTTACTTGAATCCCCTGGTGAAGTGGGTCTGGTTTGGCGGAATCGTCGTGGTGCTGGGAACCGGGTTGGCCATGTTCCCCGACCGCCGCACCGCACTCGTACTTCGCCCTGCCGCCGAAAAATCGTGGGGCGATCGTGTCGCACCGGAGGGCGCGCCCGCAGTGAGCCACATGGCCCGCCGCGCCGATAGCCATGACTAGGCGAAAGCTCCGAGCGCAGGATGCCCGGCTGAATTCGCTGGCCATCGCATTCCTAGTGTTGGTCCTTGCGCTCCCCTTCGCGCCCTTGCTCCGTGCGCAGCAATCCGATCGGGCAAAAACCCTCGGCAAACGAGTGATGTGCATGTGCGGCGGCTGCAACGACACGGCCGGAACGTGCAACCACACGGGCGGCGCATTCTCCGGACCCTGCGATACGGCCAAAGCCATGCTGAAGGAAGTGGATCAGCGCGTAACGCGCGGCGACTCCGACGATTTGATATTGCAGTCGTTCGTCCAGGAATATGGTCCCACGGTGCTCGTGGAACCTCCGAAGAAGGGCTTCACCTGGTTGGTATGGATTGCCCCTGTGGTTTTGCCCCTCCTTGCGCTGTATCTGGTCTGGGAGGTAGTGCGGCGGTGGCGCCGTCGCGTGGAATTGGCGCCGGCGGGAGGGCCTCCGATTTCGCCCGAGCTTCTGGATCGCGCGCGCCGCGAGGCCGGCAAGGATCCCGATGAGTAGCATCGAAATCGCGGTTGCCTGTGTGCTGCTGGCTCTCGCGACCATGATCTTTGTCTTCGGCGTTCGGCCCGAGCAATCGGACTCCGCGCCCCATCGTACCAAGCTCGACCAGCTCCTGGAACGTCGCGACGCAATCTACGAAAACCTCCGCGACCTCCGCTTCGAATATCGAGCGGGAAAATTTTCCGAAAAAGACTACGAAGAGATCAAGCAGTCGCTCGAAATCGAGGCCGCGCGCGTGCTCGCCGACATGGATGTGCTGACCGGCGGCACCCCAACTCCCGCCACACGCCAGGCAGCCTCGGAGAAGGGGCGGCGCGCATGACCGGCCGCGCGCTGGTTCTCCGATTTTCCATGCTCCTCTGTTTCCTCGCGCCCTCCGCCTTCGCCGGAACGGTCACCGGGACGATAATGAACGGCACAACCGGAAAGCCCGCCGCCGGCGTCGACGTGATACTCATCCAGCTTCAGGGCGGCATGCAGCCGGTCGCGAAAACGCAAACGGACTCCGAGGGGCACTACAAGCTCGATAATCCAAGTCTCGGCACCGCGCCAATGCTGATCCGAGCCGTCTATCGCGGAGTGAATTATCACGAGCCCGCCACGCCGGATAAAACGACTGTGGATGTTGAGGTCTTCGAGCCGACCGAAAAGGCCGGCGCCTTTGCGGTCACAGGCCACGCCGTGGTCCTCCAGCCGAGCGGCTCCGACCTGGTGATCAACGAGGTGTACCTCATCTCGAATAAGACCCACCCGCCGGCGGCGTATTACCGCGCTGACGGCTCTTTTTTGTTCTCTCTCCCGCAGGGCGCCCAGCTCGGCGACGTATCGGCGGTCGGCACATCTGGGATGCCCGTGCGGCAGAGCCCGATCGACAAGGGCAAGAATGAGCAAGCCATCGTGTTCCCCTTCCGGCCGGGAGAGAGCCGCGTGGAGTTTTCTTACAGGGTTCCCTACGCCGGCGATCAGGCGGCGCTGCGACTTGTTTCCCATTATGCGGTCGATCGACTCGGGATATTCGCGCCGCCCTCCGTCCAGGTCACCGCCGCCGGATTCACTTCCGCCGGCGAAGACCAGGGTATGAGCGTTTATACGCGCCAGTCGGTCGCCGCGAACGCGCCCATTTCCGTTCTCGTTGCCGGCACGGCTCCTCCGCCGGCTCAGGAGAGCGGCACCTCAGCCAATGCAGGGGCGGACGACACTCAGAATCCGTCGGTCAATTCCCGAATTGAGTCGGGCGCCGGGGCCCCCGTCGCAAGCGTCACCACCCTGCCGGCCCGCCTAGATAGCTTGAAGTGGTATGTGGTCGCTGGTTTCTCCGCCATCTTCGCCCTCGGCCTCCTGTATTTGTGGCGCCTCCAGCAAATGGCAGGCGCGGCGGCGTCCGATAGCTCGTCGGGGAAAGCGTCCTTGCCCCGGGAGGAACCGAAGCCCGCGGCCCCGCCTCGGGCCGCCGCTCCTCGAAAAGCCGCGCCCCCGAGTCCGAGCCCCGAGCGCGTGGCTACGGCAGTAGACCGCGACGTCCGGGGCAGCCTCGACGAGCTGAAGGATTCTCTGTTTCGCCTCGAACTGCGCCGCGAAGCCGGCACAATCGCCGAGGAGGACTACGCTCGCGAACGCGACCGCGTTCAGAAAGTCCTGCGGGATCTCGTGAAAGGCTGAATCATTTGTCCGGCACCATCTCCGCGCCCGTGCCCCCGCCGCCCGCTTCCGCTCCGTCCGCCGCCAGCCTGGGAATCGTGTTCGACGGCGTCGAGAAACGCTTCGGTTCGCTCTTCGCCCTTCGCGGCGTGTCGCTCGACATTTCTCCGGGCGAATTCGTCGCCCTGCTCGGTCCGAACGGCGCGGGCAAAACAACCCTCCTCCGCATTTCAGCGCTGCTGATGACTCCGACGAGCGGCCGCGTGGCCTTTCGGGGGCTCTCTCGCGTCGCGGACGGACCCGGAAGGCTGCACACCGAAGTCATGTACCGAAGCCCGAAACCTTCGATCGGAATGGTCGGCCACAGCACGCTTCTTTACGACGAACTGACCGCGGCGGAGAATCTGGCTCTCTTTGCGCAACTCTACGGCATGAGAGATATTGGCGTGCGCGCGGCGGCCGCGCTCGAGGCGTGCGGCCTCGCTTCCCGGTCTACGAGCATGGTCCGCACGTTTTCCCGCGGGATGCGTCAGCGCCTTGCAATTGCGCGCGCGTTGCTGCACGGCCCTCGTTTACTGCTCCTCGACGAGCCGGCCGCGGGCCTTGACCGCCAGGGTTTGGCGTGGCTTGGCGGAACGCTCGCGCGGCTGCGCGACGCCGGCACGACCGTCCTCATGAGCACGCACGCTCGAAATGAATCGCTCGATCTCGCCACGCGCGCCGTATCGCTCTCGGGTGGGCGCGTCGAGCTCGATAGCGGCCCGGGCGGCGACCCGCGGCCCATCCTCGCCTCGCTGCGCGGTGGTTCGGAATGACAACCGCGCGCGCGGCCGCGATTCTGCTGGCGAAGGAACTTCGCCTTGAATTCCGCACTCGCGAGCTCCTGAATGCGACCATTGTGTTCGCGCTCGTTGTGGTCGTGCTCTTCAGTTTCGCGTTTGATCCCACGGCCGCGGAGTCCCGCCGATACGGCCCCGGCCTTCTGTGGATCGCGTTCCTTTTTGCCGGCGCGCTGATGGTGCATCCGTCGTTTGGGCGCGAACACTCCAACGACACTCTTGACGCGCTGCGAATGGCACCGGTATCGCCGTTCGCCATCCTGCTGGGGAAAATGCTGGCAAACCTCATCTTTCTCTCGGTCGCGGAGGCAATCCTGGTTCCCGTGTTTGCAGTTCTCTACAATGTTTCCCTTTCAGGAATCGTCGGCAGGCTGGCCATCGTCCTTTTGCTGGGAACTCTCGGCCTAGTGGTGTCCGGCACCGTTTTTTCGGCCATCGTCGCGCACGCGCGCATGCGGGAGCTTCTGCTCCCGCTTTTGTTGCTTCCGATTCTGGCTCCCCTGCTGATTGCCGCCGTGGAGGCGACGGCATTGCTGTTTGCAGCACAGCCCGCCCTCGATCCGGCCTGGCTCGCATTCCTTGCGGGATTTGATATTGTGTTCGTGACCGCTTCCTGGCTCCTGAGCGATTTCTTGCTGGAGGAATGAGCGGGCTTCATCCGATGAAAAAGCGCCTTCCCATCACGATTGTTTCCGCCGCGCTGATTTTCTTCTCAGGCTACGCCGCGCTGTTCATTGCTCCCGATGAGAGCACCATGCACCAGATTCAGCGGGTCTTTTACTTCCATCTTTCCAGCTGGACCGCGATGTTTGTGGCTCTTTGCGTGGCATTCGTCGCGA
Organism: Candidatus Acidiferrales bacterium; assembly: GCA_035279445.1. GTDB lineage: Bacteria > Acidobacteriota > Terriglobia > Acidiferrales > UBA7541 > Palsa-295. Next base: position 38,688 of record DATEHV010000038.1, read on the forward strand.
ACATTGCGTGGCTCGCCACCCGCAAGCCGAAGTGGGACTGGCTGGGCGTCGCCTCCGTGGAGGTGGGCGTGGTTTGCTGCACGGCCGGGCTGATCACTGGCGTGCTTTGGGGCAAGCCCGCGTGGGGAATCTGGTGGACCTGGGACGCGCGCTTGACCACTGCATTCATTCTCTGGCTGCTCTATATTTCGTACCTTCTGCTCCGCGGCTTGATCGAGGACCCGCAGCGGCGCGCCACCCTCTCGGCCGTTTTTGGCATTTTCGCTTTCCTCGATGCCCCGTTGGTTTACGCTTCGAACCGCCTCTGGCGGACTCAACACCCGTCTCCCGTGATCTTCGGCGGCGAAAATTCAGGGCTGGATCCCACGATGGGGAAGGTCCTCGTGGTATGCATGGTCGCCATGCTCGGAGTGATGATTCTGGCGCTTGTAGATCGGTACCGCCTCGAGGGGTTGCGCAGCGAAGCCGATGAGTTGCGCGTGGAGATCGAGGCTCGTGCCGACAGTTCACGTTCCGCGGTTACAAAGGGTGCACTATGAAGAACTTCCAGTTTCTATTGAGCGCTTGGATCGCGGTCTGGGCGGTGTTTTTCGCCTATGAGGTGTCGGTTGCCAGCCGCATCGCCAGGCTCCGCGAGGAAATTGCACGTTTGAAGCAGCAGCTTCGCGAAGGTTAGCCGCTGGTCCGCCCGGCAATCCGGCTCGCGCGCGCGCCGGGCGGTGTCCTTTGGGACCAGCAAAGTAACTATTCCACGAGTTGCGCCATCCAATCGGGTATGGTCGAGGAGGCACTCGCAGCGGGTGTATAATGCGAACAGGCTCCTTCCGGAGGTATCAATGAGAAAATCATTTGCGGCTCGATGGACCGCGATGCTGTTGGCGGCGTCACTTGTCACGCTGCCTGCTGCGGCCGCGCCCCAGAACCAGCAGCCGGCGCCTTCCCAACAGCAACCGGCCGTGCAGCCCGGTCCGGACCAGCAGGCTCCCGCGCCGCCGCGACCCACTGAACAGCAACCGGCAGCCCAGAAATCAACCGAGCCAGCACCGGACCAGCAGGCTCCCGCACCGCAATCCACCGATCAGCAAGCGCCAGCCCAGAAATCGACCGAGCCGGCGCCGATTACCCAGCAGGACAACCCCAACGTCAAAGCCGGGAGCGAGGCCGACGTCAACGCGATCGGCAACCGCAAAGTGGGACACGGGCCCGAAATGTACTCGCTCGAGCACGACATCGCCATCGGCAAGCAGTTGGCCCAGGAAGTCGAGAAGAGCGCGAAATTCATCAACGATCCCGTCGTCAACGAATACGTGAACCGCGTGGGCCAGAATTTGGTGCGCAACTCGGACGCGAAAGTGCCATTTACGATCAAAGTGATCGATTCGGACGTGGTCAATGCGTTCGCCCTGCCCGGCGGCTTCTTTTACGTCAACAGCGGCTTGATCCTTCACGCGGACGAAGAATCGGAACTCGCGGGCGTGATGGCGCATGAGATCGCTCACGTCTGCGCCCGGCATGGAACGCGCGAAGAAACGAAGAGCACGATCATGCAAATTGCGTCCATCCCTGCGATGATTTTCATCCCGTATTCCTGGACCGGATACGCGATCTACCAGGGCATGAACTTTGCGATTCCGCTGACATTTCTGAAGTTTTCGCGTGCGGATGAGGCCGAGGCCGACTACCTGGGCTTGCAATACATGTACAAAGCAGGCTACGACCCGAATTCGTTCGTCTCGTTCTTTGAAAAGGTGCAGTCGGACGAGAAGAAGCAGCCCGGCACCATACCCAAGGTTTTCTCCACGCATCCGCCCACGCCAGACCGCATCGAGGCGATCCAGAAAGAGATCGCCACGATTTTGCCGGCCCGCGACCAGTACATCGTGACGACTTCCGAGTTCGATACCGTCAAGGCACGCCTGCAGATGATTGAAGCGAACATGAAGGTGAATGCCAACCCCAAAAAGCCTTCGTTGCGGAAGCGAACCGCTCAGAACAAGGGCGGCAATACCACCGCCGATGGCGGGACTTCGACGAGCGGCGACTCTACCTCGACATCAACCGATCAGACTTCCGACGACAGCGACCGGCCGACGCTCAAGCGGCGCCCGGACGATCAGCAGCAACCCTGAAAATCGGCCGGAAAGCGCGGGTTGGGAGCACGTAGCCGAAAGCACAAAAGAACAGAAAGGGCGTCCGGCATGTCGCCGGGCGCCCTTTGTTTTTTCGTGCCGTGAAAATGATGGAGACAGGGATCAGCGCGTCTGAACTTCAGCTACACCGAGGCGCTTGAGCCCTTCGGCGTAATACTTGCGATACAGGATGTCCCACTCCTCGCTGCCTTCGAGGACTTCTTTTTTCTGCGAGCCGATCTTTGCGCGGACTTCGGTGTCCACCTGCTCTTCAACCTTCAGCAGCGAGGTAAAAATGTTGACGATTTCCTGTCGGATCGTGTCGCGATCCTCGACGAAATCCACGTGAGGACTGGAGACGAGAAAGTCGATGACGCGGTGGGAAAGCCGCACCGTTTTTTCGCGGCTCAGTCGCATGGGGTCGCCCGTATCAACGAAGGATCAGCTTCCTTTCCCTCGCGAGCTGGCTCTTCACTTTCTTGTACATTTCCTGATAGGAGGCGCCGGTGCGCCGCATCTCTTCGGAGTAGCGCGCCAGGATTTCGCGAGCCTCCTCGTTCAGCCGGTCTTCGACCGTGACTTCGTCCGCCATCACCTGGCGGACCTGTTGCGACAGATGCTCCACGTCTTTCGTTTCAATCATTTTGCCGGCGACGAGGCGCTTGACCACTTCCTTCGCCATGTAACCGACAAAATCCCGAGAGAGAAGCATTCCACGCGGCTCCGCATCACAACGGCACGCAATTCAGTCTAATGGTTGAGTGTGAAAACTTCAAGGTAAGCCGCGGCGGGACATCCGGAGTTGCCTCAAAGCGCAGATGCGGCGAATCGCGCAAAACTCAAGGCGGCGTCGGTCGATTGATCGGTGACCACCATCGCCATCAGCCGGTCGGTCTCAAACGAGGCGACGTTTTCCTGCCCGAACTTCGAGGTGTAAAGGGACCTTCCATTCGCGGTTTCCCGGAAACGGCCCGCCGGGCGCTGGCCGTCCCGCTGCCGGAGGTATACGGAGAATTCCTGGCCGCCGTTGGAATAAACGACGTGCAGGAAGAAGCGGCCGTCGAGCCAGCATACCCTGGCTCGCTCCAGATGATAGCCGCTCGAATCGAGGGCGAAAGGCGCGGAACCTGGAACTCCTTCTCGCTCGGCGAGCGAGGCGATCCGTGCCGGGTCGACGAACCACGGCCTCGGCCGCTGTTCGACAACCTCTAGCCGATGATCCGTCGCCGCTGCCGCATAAACGCTCGCGACACGCGGGCTCAGCAGGAGCCGATACCCGATTGCAGACAACAGCAAGGCCGCGGCGGCTCCTGATGCCACAATCACCAGGCGGCGACGCCGTAGTCGCATAATGCTCTGCTTGCTGTCGCTCGCCTCTGCCTCGATCCTCTCGCGCACTCGGCGATTGAGGTTCGCAACGTCCGGCTCCTCGGCGAGGAGGGCCCTGCGCAATTGGGCGTCGAGCTGCGCCTGTTCCTGCAGCTCACGAAGACACGCGGGACACGTCCGGAGATGGGAGTCGAACGCTGCGGCGCGTTTCGCGCTGAGTTCACCGGCGATGTAAAGCGGCGCCAGTTCTGCTGTGTCGCTACACTTCATCGCGCTTCCTTCGCCACGCTTCCCGCGCCGGCCGTCGCCTGACAGACTTTGGGTGCAGGCGGCGCCAGCAGAGCACGCAATGCCACGCGCCCTCGGCTAAGCCGGGACATTACCGTGCCGATGGGCAGCGACAGGATTTCGGCGATCTCGCGGCACGTAAAACCCTCCACGACCGAAAGCAGCAGAACCGCACGGTGTTCTGCGGACAGGCTGTCGAGCGCCCGCGTTATGCTGGCCGTGTCCAGCGCGGAAAAGGACGCGACACTCGCAGGCTCGCCCAGCTTGCCTCGAGCTTCGAGCGAAACTAGGACCGGAGCCGAGCGCGTCTGGCGTCCGTGGGCGTAAAACGAGTTGAAGAGAATTCGAAAAAGCCACGCCCTTACGTTTGTACCCGCCTGAAACTGGTCGAAGCTGCGCCACGCTCGCAGCAGCGTCTCCTGCACCAGGTCTTCGGCCATCGGGGGATCTAGAGCAAGCCGCCGCGCGACGCGGAGCAGGCTCCGCGAGTGCGGCATGGCGATCCGCTCAAATTCGTCCTGCCGCGCAGTCACAGTCGTGGCGTTCCGCTCGAAGGGTGGGACAGGCGCTGTTTATCAAGAAACCTGCCTTCCCATTCATACCATGGCTCGCGCCATTCGCGCTACTGCGCGCTCTTCTGCAGTTCCGCCAGCGCATTGAGAACCTCTTCGCTGTGCCCCGTCGGATTGACCTTTATAAACTCCTTCACGATCTTGCCGCTCGGATCGATCAGAAACGTGTTACGCGCGGCGACCGTCCCGAGTTCGGGCGCCTGCGGGATCGTCATCGTCGACCCATATTGGCTCACCACTTGCTTGTTCGAATCGGCCAGCATCTTGAAATTCATGCCGTCCTGGGCGCACCACTCCTTGTGAGATTCGACGGTGTCCACGCTGACGCCAACGACGACGGCGTTCTTCTGTTCATACTGCGCCTGGTCGCGCTGGAAGGCGTGTGCCTCAATCGTGCAGCCGGGCGTTCGGTCCTTGGGATAGAAGTAAAGGACCACCCACTTTCCGCGAAGACTGTGCAGACTGATCGGAGTGCCCTCTTGCGAAGGCAACGTAAAGTCCGGGGCCATGCTGCCCACCTTCGGCACCACCTGGTCATCAGCATGTGTCGCGGGCGCGTGAATCATTGGCCGGGCCGCGAAAAGCAGGGCCATCACGAGAAACAAGAACGAAAATGTTAGAAGACTTGCAATGCGCGAAATCTTCATTTCGAGGTTCTCCTGGTATCTGGCGGCCCGCGCTCGGCGGGCCATGCACTGCGTATAATCCCTAGCGGCGCGAAATTCATCCCAACCAGCTGTGCCCAGCAGCACATTCCCAACTCCGGAAGAGTTCTGCTATTCTGGAGTGCTGCACGGCCCCCGCAAGAGGCGTCCGCCGCAGACAATCTCCATCCGAGGGTTTTTCATCGTGAGCCGACCGACGGTTTCCGAGCACTCAACGAAGCGCGCTTTCAATTTCAACGCTGGTCCAGGGACGCTGCCTCTCCCCGTCCTCGAGCGCGTCCGCGAAGAACTGCTCGACTACCAAGGCACGGGCATGTCCGTGATGGAGATGAGCCACCGGTCCGCCGAGTTCGAGGCCATCAGCGACAAAGCCGAGCGCGACCTGCGCCAGCTGCTTGCGGTTCCGGACGACTATGCCGTTGCGTTCCTGCAAGGCGGGGCGAGCCTGCAATTCGCCATGGTTCCCATGAACCTGTACCAGGCGGACAAGCCGGTAGACATGCTCCATACGGGCTCGTGGACCGCCAAAGCGATCGAGGAACTGAAGAGGCTTGCGAAGTATCGCTTGGCGGCCACTGCCGAGCCGGAAAAGTTTACGCGAATACCGCGGAAGGATGAGATTGCGCTCTCGGCCGACGCCTCCTACGTGCACCTGTGCTCGAACAACACGATCGAGGGCACGCAGTGGAACGCATTGCCGGAGACAGGCGCCGTGCCCTTGGTGGCCGATATGTCGTCGGACATTGCCTCGCGGCCGGTCGATGTGCGGCGGTTCGGGCTGATTTTTGCGGGCGCGCAGAAAAACCTGGGGCCGTCGGGCGCGACCATCGTTATCGTGCGGCGCGATCTCACCGAGCGCGCGACCGACCGGATCGCCAAAATCCTCCAATACCGCACGCACGTCAAAGAGCGCTCGCTTTACCACACGCCTCCGACGTTTGCCGTTTACATCGTGGGACTGGTGCTTGAGTGGATCGAGACCGAGGGAGGGGTCGCGGCGATCGAAAAACGCAACGACGCCAAAGCTAAACAGCTCTACGCCGCGATCGACCGGAACGGCTTCTACCGCTGCCCGGTGGAGCCCGAATCACGCTCCAAGATGAACGTAGTCTTCCGCGTGGCCGGCGGTGACGAGGCTGTCGAGACGAAGTTTGTCAAAGAAGCCCAGGCGGCTGGTCTCGTGGGCATAAAGGGACATCGGTCGGTAGGCGGAATGCGCGTGTCGCTGTATAACGCCGTCACACTCGAGGCTGTCGACGCGCTCGTAGGCTTCATGCAGGAGTTTGAGCGCACGAACGGCTGAGCACAACCCCCAAAGCGCTCGAGTCCATGAGCACGCCAAGCCACATCACTGTGGCTGAAATACAACAATGGCATCTTGACTTGTCCCAGTGCCATCGCTATCGTGGCATTTGCGTGGATTCTCATGCCCAAAACGCGTTCCGAACCGAGCGTACCGGGATGACGCTCATCGACCCGATAGACGACTCCCCGAGCGGCCTGCAGCCACCGCTCGACGCCTATTACAACTCGCTGTTTACGGCGCTCGGACCTCAGCACTGGTGGCCCGGAAAGTCACAGTTCGAAATCATCGTCGGCGCCATCCTCACTCAGAATACGAGCTGGAAGAATGTGGAGCGCGCCATTGCGAATCTTCGCGCCGCCAGGCTGCTCTCCCCTGCCGCGATCGAAAGAGTCCCTTTGCGCCGTTTGGAAGGCTTGGTTCGGTCCTCCGGCTACTTCCGACAGAAGGCGCGAAAGCTGAAAGCGTTTTGCGCTTTCTTGCGCTCCGAATTCAAGGGCTCGCTCAAGCGGATGTTCGAAACTCCCACCATCGTACTTCGCGAAAAGCTTCTGGGCGTTTTTGGTATCGGCCCGGAGACGGCCGATTCCATCCTGCTCTACGCAGGCGATCATGCGGTCTTCGTGGTGGACGCGTACACCCGGCGGATGCTCGCGCGCCACGGTTGGACCAGCGACAAGGCGAAGTACGAAGACATTCGCTGGATGTTCGAGCGCCAGTTCCCGGGAGACGCGAAGCGGTTCAACGAATTTCACGCCCTGATTGTGAACGCCGGGAAAAGCTACTGCCGGACGCAGGAGCCTCTCTGCGATCGATGCCCGCTAGGGCGTTATCTTGAGGAGGGCCGGTAAAGATGCCGAGCGGGCGGAAGCGCCAATGGTGGCCCATCGTCGGCGGAATCATCGTCGTGCTGCTGGCGGCAGCTGTCATCACCCTGGGCTCTTTCCGGTCGCCGCTGCAGCCGGGCCAGAGGGGCGCCTTTTCAGTATTCTTCGCACTTTCCACGTTGATTGCCGTCGCGTTGTTGATCTTTGCCCTGGTCCTCACGCGAAGCCTCGTGCGACTGTGGGCCGAGCGCCGCAGCGGACAGTTGGGTTCGCGATTCAAAGTCAAGATGGTGCTCGGAGCAATGGGCGTGTCTCTTGCGCCCGTCGTTTTCTTGTTTTTCTATAGCTATGCCGTCGTTAACCGAACGCTGAACCTCTGGTTCCCGCGGCCTCTCGAAACTGCGAACGAGCAAAGCCAGATCCTGTTGACCAACTTTGGTCAGTCCGAGTTTGAGCGGCTGAATGGGCTCGCCCTGCAAGCCGCGTCGCATGGCGGTCTGGATGAGAACTTCCTGTCGATCGGCAATGCGGCCGACGCGTACTGGATAGCTGACGCGAGCGGCAGGGTCACTCTCGGCGCCAAACTTGCCGGACCATCGGGCGCGGAACGAACCCCCGCCGGCCGCCTCAATCAGAAGCTGGAAACCCTTGCGCCAAAGTTTGTCCAAGCCATTGGCAGCGGCGCGCAGGTGTGGCGGGCGAATGGCCAGCTCTATCTGGCCGGGAGCGCTCCCTGGAAGGGCGGCAATCTCTACGTAGCGGGCCGCTTGCCGGACGAGTTTCTCGACCGCTACTCGGAAATCGAGACACAAACGAAAACTTATTTGGAGCAGAAACAGCAGTTGCGCGCCTACAAGCGCAACCTTGTGGCTGCTCTGATGCTCATCACGTTGGTGCTGCTCTTTACGACCACCTGGGTGGCGTTGTTTCTCTCCAAGCAAGTTACTGTGCCAATTCAGGCACTCGCCGAGGCCACGCGGGAAATCTCCCAGGGAAATTTCGACCATCGCATCGAGGTGCAGGCGCAGGATGAACTCGGCACGCTGGTGCGTTCGTTCAACCGCATGACCGAGCAACTCGGCGAGGGGCGCCGGCAGATCAACGAGTTCACGCAAAGCCTGGAGCAAGCGATCGAAGAACGCGAGCACCGGCGGAAGCTGATGGAAGCCGTCCTCGAGAATATCCCCACCGGCGTCATTTCGCTCGACGCATCGGGCGAGATCGCGCGCGCGAATACCGCCGTGGTCGCGATTCTGGGCGAATCAGCCCGCAACGCGCACACCCTACCGGAACTTGTGGGTGAGGAGGCCGCCCGCACCGTCCTGCATTTGATGCGGCGGTCTCTGCGCATGGGCGCCGCTTCCCGGGAAATCGAGATTGCGACGGGCGGGCGGCTGGTGCGCACGGCCGTGACCGTCAGTTCGCTGGGACCGCGTCGGTCCAATCCCGGTTTCATCGTCGTAATCGACGACCTTACTGATCTCTTGCGAGCCCAGAAGGCGGCCGCTTGGCAGGAGGTGGCGCAGCGAATTGCGCACGAGATCAAGAATCCGCTTACGCCGATCCAGCTCTCTGCACAAAGATTGTTGCGCCACCTGGAGCGCGCTGCCACAGCCAATCCTGCGGAGGCCCGATCGGAATTCGAAAAACTCGCGGCGGAATGTGCCGGGCTGATCGAACGAGAAGTCGAAACCCTGGAATCTCTAGTGGATGAATTCTCGCAATTCGCGCGCTTCCCTGCCGCGCGGCTCGCCCCGGCAAGCGTGAATTCGATTGTGGAAAGTGCGCTGGGGCTGTTCCAGGGACGCCTCGACGGCATCAGCGTCTCGACCGAACTTGCCAGCTCGCTCCCACCGGTCAAGGCCGACCCCGAGCTCATGCGCCAGGTGGTGGCGAACCTGATTGACAACGCCGCGGAAGCCATGGAGGGATCCGCCATTCGCAGGTTGCACGTGGCCACGCGCGCCGAGGGCGATGGCGATGCCGTGGAGATCGAGGTAGCCGACAGTGGTCACGGTATCCCGCCCGCCGACAAGGAAAGACTCTTTCTGCCGCATTTCTCGACCAAAGGGCGAGGAACCGGACTCGGCCTCGCGATCGCAAACCGTATCATCGCCGAGCACAACGGCACGATTCGCGTCGAGGATAATTTCCCGGCGGGCGCGCGGTTCGTAATCCGCTTCCCGGCGGCCGAAATCGCGATGCCCACGCAGGCGGGCTAAAGGCACGGAAGAATGTCGGCCAGCATCCTAATCGTGGACGATGAAAGCGGCATCCGCGAATCGCTTGGTGCACTCCTGCGCGATGAAGGCTATGAAGTCGAGGCCGTGGCATCCGGGGAAGAGTGCCTCGAACGTCTGGAAAAGGATCATTTCGATCTGATCCTGCTCGACGTGTGGCTGCCCGCGATGGACGGGCTCGAGACTCTCGAGCGCCTGCAGGCGCAGGACGGCACGCCGATGGTGGTGATGATCTCCGGACACGGAAACATCGAGGCCGCCGTGCGCGCCACGAAACTCGGAGCCTTCGATTTCGTCGAAAAGCCGCTCTCGCTCGAGAAGACCGTGCTCGTCGTGCGCAATGCGCTTGAATACCTGCGCCTGGAAGTCGAAAACCGGCGCCTGCGTGCTGAAATCGAAGAGCGTCACCAGATCCTCGGCGGGAGCGTGCCGATGAAGGCGCTCCGGCAGCAGATTGCGCTGACCGCTCCCACCACGGGACGCGTCCTCATTTACGGGGAGAGTGGCACCGGAAAAGAGCTGGTGGCGCGCGCGTTGCACGCGAGCAGTCAGCGCAATTCCATGCCCTTCGTCGAAGTGAACTGCGCCGCGATTCCAGAGGAATTGATCGAATCGGAGATGTTCGGCCATCGCCGGGGCAGCTTCACGGGCGCGAGCGAGGACAAAGTCGGCAAGTTCCAAAAGGCCGACGGCGGCACTCTCTTCCTCGACGAAGTCGGGGACATGAGCCTGAAAACACAGTCCAAGGTGCTGCGCGTGCTGGAGGAACAGCGCGTAGAACCGCTCGGCTCGAACCTGCCCGTGACCGTGGACGTTCGAGTGATCGCCGCGACGAACAAGAAGCTCGAGGTGGAAATCGGCCGCAATGCCTTTCGCGAGGATCTCTTTTACCGACTCAACGTCATCCCTTTCTACGTTCCAGCGCTCCGCGAACGCACCGAAGATATCCCCATCCTTGCGGCGCACTTCCTGAAGGAGTTCTGCGAGGCGTACGGACGGAAACCGAAGGAGTTCACTCCCGCGGCAATGGAGGTTTTGCTCGCTTATCCCTGGCCGGGGAACGTGCGCGAGCTCCGGAATCTGGTCGAGCGACTTGTGATTATGTGCCCATCACCGCGAATCGAGCCGCACCATTTGCCGCCCGAGCTTTTTCGCGGCGCGTCGAAAAGCCCGCAGAAGCCTTACGAGAGCTTGCACGAGGCGCGTTCGGCGTACGAGCGCGAGTTCGTCCTGCGCAAGCTCGAGGAAAACCGCTGGAATATGACGCGAGCGGCGGTGGCTTTGGGGCTCGAGCGCAGCCATCTCTACCGCAAGATGCGCTCGCTCGGCATCGCGCCGTCGAAAGCCTCCTGAAGGTCCGCCGGTCGAGCCTTCGTTTCACTCCTGCGCTTCGGCAAGCTGCTCGAGTTGTCTATGCCAGTCGAGCTGGCGGACGAGCACGGAATCCTGGCGCCAGTTGGGCTTCACCTTGACGGACAGTTCGAGAAACACGTGCGAGCCCAGAATCGCTTCGATTTCCGTGCGCGCCCGCGTGCCGATCTTCTTCATCGTCTCTCCGCGCTTGCCGATCAAGATTCCCTTCTGCCCTTCGCGCTCTACGTAGAGCGTCGCACGAATCTTCACCAGCTCCTTTTTCTCTTCAAAACTGTCCACAACCACCGCGATCGCATGCGGCACCTCTTCGCGCGTCGCCAGGATGGCCTTTTCGCGGATGAACTCCGCCGCGAGAAACCTCTCCGGCTGGTCGGTAAACTGGTCCGGCGGAAAATACGGCGGCGCTTCAGGCAACCGCGCGACCCACGCGCTCACGAGGCCGGCGCAGCCTTCCCCGGTCAACGCCGATATGGGAAATATCTCGGCGAATTCGAATAAATGGCGGTAGCGCTCGATCAATGGAAGAAGGAGTGGCTTGTTGACGCGGTCCACTTTGTTCAACAACAGGAATACCGGCCCTTCGAATCTCCGCACCCACTCGAGCGAAAACCGGTCGCCCGCGCCAAACTCGGCCGACGCATCCACGATCAGCGACAGCACTTCGATGCCTTCCAGCGCGTGTCGCGACTCGTCCATCATCTGCCGGCTCAGGACATTTTCCGGCTTGTGAATTCCCGGCGTGTCGATCAAGACGATTTGCGCGTCATCGCGGTTGAGGATTCCCTGGATGCGGTTGCGCGTTGTCTGGGGCCGCGGCGATACGATCGCCACCTTGCGGCCCACCAGTGTATTCACCAGCGTGGACTTGCCCGCGTTCGGGCGGCCTACAATCGCGACGAATCCGGAACGAAATGGCATTGCAGAACGAATTGTACGCCGCGCCGGGCCTTCCCCGTCGTCTGTTCCCACAGCTTCAGGATGCGCGATCGGGAATCACCTTCACGCGGAGTTCGCGCACGCGCGGGCCGTCGAGTTCCGCGAAGAATATCGACTGCCATCGGCCCAGCGCGAGCCGCCCTCCTTCGATCCACACGGTTTCCGATGAGCCTACCAGCGCAGTTTTGATGTGCGAATCGGCGTTGCCTTCCGCGTGCGCATATCCGGCGTTGCGCGGGACCATCCGGTCGAGCGCCGCTTCGATGTCGCGGGCCACGGCAGGATCGTCGCCTTCGTTGATCAGCACTCCCGCGGTTGTATGCGGCACATAGATTTGGCAAACGCCGTCGGTGCAGCCCGACTCGCGCACCACCGCCTCGATTTCGGCAGTCACGTCTTTAAGTTCCGTGCGGCGCGAGCTCCTGACGGGCAGCGTCCGGGTGAATGAACTGCTTGAGCGGTGCGCCTGCGATGCCATGGCGTTCAAACATGCCACTCATGCTGCGCAATTTCAATGGGAAGGCCGCAAACTACCAGACGCAGCGCGAGATACTAGTGTCGCCACCCGCGCGCTGGTGCAGTTGGAAACGGCAATCGCATCGTTGGGTCGCCGAAGAGAATCCACGTGCGGCGAACATCCGGATCGGCGATTCCGAGTTTGGCGTTCAGAATCGCGGCCCCGATGGGCAATGATAGATCAGTGGACCACGCCCCGAGCAACGCTTGATCCATGGTGGCCTGCGGAGCCGCGTCAGTGAAGCCGGAGGACGCCCAAACCGCCACGGCACCGCCGTTCGGCGCGAGCATGAGTGACGTGGATAGGCTCGTCGCATACACGTCGTGGAAAAAGCCGTTCAGGCAGTCCATGATCAGATAGACGGGCAAACGGCCGCCATTCGAAAGTTTCGCAACATCGGAGTCGTCCAGGAAATCGGCGAAAGACCACTGCTCCTCCGAGCCGTGGCCGAGGTAGTTCACCAGCAGCGATCCGTTGTTGAGCGCCGAGAGAATCTGCTCTTTGACGGCTGCGGGATCCTGCCCGTCCGCCAGTATCTTCGTCACTGTGAGCGACGCCGGTAAATCCGCGCTGGCCACATTGGCCGCGGTGGTGAAATCGACGCCGATATTTTGGTCCGCGATCACAACCGCCTGGCTCTGCCAGCTGCCCGAGGAAAGGCCGCGTTCGTAACCCACAATCTTGGACACCACTAGATCCGCATCCGCCGGCGTCCGAACCGGGAGTCGCCCGGTCGGTATCGTGGCAAACCCGGTCTGCTTGAAATCAGTGAGCCAGTCATCCGAGGCGGTCTTGAACGCCGCCGTCTCGATCAGGCGGGTGGGCACGAAATCGAAATCACCGAAGCCGAGGTAATTGCGCGGATCGAGTGACGCATCTCCGGCGAGCAGAACCGCCCGCGGTTTCACGCGCCACGTCGTGGCTGCGTTTTGCAGATAGCTTCTCAGTGCAAACGGGCTGCGCTCTCCGAAGTTGAACGCGTCGAAGATTTCATCCGTGGTCACCACAGCCACGGATTGCCCCTGCATCTGGTGGAGCCGCACCAGCGGCCCGATGCTGGACTCGAAGTCGGGATGCGTGATGACGATGATGTCGGCGCCTGCCTGAGGCTGGTCGGTAAGGCCAGGCTCATGGAAGGAGAGTGCAGCCGGCGCGGAAATCTGGTCGTTGGAGAAGGCGAGCAGCGTGCGGTCCGTGCCTCGGAAGCCGGGGACGGTCAGCGTGACGCCGAAACTCGATCCGTCGAAGGTCACGGGGCCGACCAGTTCTGTGATTTCGAGCGGATCGGTGATGTCGAGCACGTGGATTTGTGAATTCGTGAACCCATGGATGCGAACCGTATCGCCAGCCGCTGCCGTGGCGCGCAGCCAGTTTGAATCCACCGCGAACGTGTGCGCGTAGTGCAGCGCGATGGACTGCACGAGACTCACGTCGTTGTCGCCGTCGAGCGCCGCGAGCGTTACCGTGTTCGCGCCATCCTGCAAAGCGCCGTTGGTCACTGCAAGAGTCTTGGTCACGTTCGCCTGGTTCTCAAAATCCATTTCGCCGACGGGCGAGCCATTGATTGCCACCGACACCCGGTGACTCTGAAGGTCCGTCACGCCCTGCAGCGTCACATCCAGCGTAACGGGCAGGCTCGATCCGGAATCGACGTGCGCGACAGTGAGCACTTGCTGGATTGGCTCTGACGTCACAATCGCGCCGAAGAAGTTGTCGTTGTTCTCGCCATTGAGCAATGCCGCGAAATAGGTGGTCCGCTGCTCGAAGAGCACCGTAAACAAGAAACTTGCATCGCCCGAGCCGCCGCTCCCCGGCGAAGAAACAAGCGGAATCCGCTCGCCGGGGCGCGTGCCGCGAACGAGCCAGTAAACGCGAGTGCCCGAGAAAGGCGTGTCGATACCCGTGCCGTAGAATTCGATGCTGTCGCTCGGGCCAAGCGGGCCGCTTTGCCTGCCCTGGATCCGGATTGGTTGCTCGACGCCCTCCGCAAATAGCTGCAACGTCCGCGCATCTGCGCCTCGCGAGAGGCCGGCCGCCGCAAGCTGAGCCTGCGTGACGCGATACCAACCCTCGCGCGTGACCGATATCTTCACCGCCGGAAACTCGTCGAGCGAAACGGGCGGCTCCCCCAGCCGCCTCAATACGATCGGTGGGCGCGGCGTCATGAGCGCGCGCGTCACTTGTTCGGGTGCGAGTGCAATCGTGGCGTCCAACTGCGCCAGCAGCGGCGAGAACGCGACTGTCTCGCTGGTCTGCGTCATAGAGTCGGCGTACACCGGCCCGTGCATCGCGCGTGTGCCGTTGAGGTCCACGTCCTCAAGCCAGTACGCCGATTGCGTTCCGCCCTGCGGATCAACCCACTGGTAAGTTTTCGCGCGGTGTTGCGGTTGCCCGCCGCGAAGGAACAGAGCGGATCCCGCGATCAAGGATGGATCGAGCTGATGTCGCCCCTGTGCGTCTTCGCGATACACGTGGAATCCGAGGTTACGGGCCTCTTCGCGCGTCTGCCACCGGAGAACCACGCCGCCGCCGGGTTGCGCTCGTGCCCCGAACGAGGCGATCTGCACGGCCGTTGGCGATTGAATGGTGGTGATCGCGGTCGAGGAGTTGTTTGTCAAATTCGGATCGCTCGTACTGGAGCTGACTGTCGCGGTATTCGACGAGAGCGAAGCCGAGCTGAATGTGGCCGCGGTCACATTGATCGTGATAATCACGAGGCCGCCGACGTTCAGCGATCCGAGGTTGCACGACACTGTCGTCGTAAGTGCGGTGTAAGAGCAGCTCCCTTGCGAGGCCGGAATGCTAACGGACGTGAATGTCACCTGGCTTGGCAGCACATCCGTGACCACCACATTTTGCGCCACCGCGGGACCGTTGTTCGTCACCTGGAGCGTGTAAGTGAGATTCGTATTTTGGTCCACCGGCTCGGGCGACGCCGTCTTGATAATGGCCACATCCGCCTGAGTTGGGGATGCAACGTTCGTTGTCGTGGTGGCGGAGTTATTCGCGCTGTTCGGGTCCGTCGTGACGCTGGAGGAGATCGAAAGGGAGTTCGTGAGCACGGTGCCTGGCGCCGTGCCGGCGGTCACATTCAGTATCAGTGTGAAGGTCGCGGTCGTGTTCGCGGCCACCGACGGATTCGTGCACGTCTGCGTTCCGCCCGAAGGCGCCGGGCACGTCCATCCGGCCGGTGTGGTGATCGAAACCACAGTCGCGTTTGCGGGCAGCGTGTCCGTCATCGTAACGGTCGAAGCGGCGGCTGGTCCGTTGTTTGTCGCCGTCAAGGTGTAGGTGATGTTGTTGCCGGCCAGCACGGGGTTCGGCGTTCCGCTCTTCGTTACGGCCAGGTCTGCCTGGCCCGCGGTTGCCACGACCACGGTTACCGTCGCAAAGTTGTTAGAAGGATTCGGGTCCGTCGTGCTCGAAGAGATGCTCGCGGTGTCCGTGATGACCGTCCCGGACGCCGTTCCCGCGTTCACCGTGACGATCACGGTGAAGGTCGTTGAAGCGCCCACGGCAAATGTGGGGTTCGTGCAGGAAATCGAGCCGCCCGCGCACGTCCAGCCGCCGGTCCCGGAAGTCGCCGTCGCGGAAACCAGCGTCGTATTCGCCGGGATCGCCTCGGTGAACGCTAGCGTGCTTGCCGTGCCCGGGCCGTTGTTCGTCACCACGACCGTATACGTGATATTCGCTCCGGCCAGCACGGGATTCGGCGAAGCTGAATTGGTGATCGCCAAATTCGCCGTGTTCGCGGCGCCCACGATCGTCAGCACGGTAGCCGTGTTGTTTGCCAAATTCGGATCGTTCGTACCCGACGTGATCGAGTCCGTATCCGTGATCTGCGTGCCGGTTGCGGTTCCTCCGTTTACGTTCACCACGACCGTGAATGTGGTTGCGCCGGGCGCGCCAGCCGCCACGTCCGCGTTCGTGCAACTAATCACGCCCGCGCTATTCACAGCGGGCGTCGAACAGCTCCACCCGGCAGCGCCGGCGCCTCCGATCGCGATGGATTGAAAGGTCGTATTTGCCGGAATGATTTCGCTGAAGACGGCGTTTACGGCGTCGAAGGCACCGTTGTTCGTCGCCGTCTGCGTGTACGTGATGTTATTTCCCGGGACCACGGGACTCGGGGCGCCGGCGTTCGTCACGGCGAGATCCGCGCCGGCGCAGTACGCGCCCGACTGTGTCCCCGGCGTTTGTGTAATCGTCAAGCCGGAAGAGAAAATCCCAGGCTGACCGGCCGTCGCTCCGTAGGCGTCGTTCCCCAGAGTCGACCAACCCGGATTCCCTCCGCTGACACTCGCGCTGCCAGGCGCGGATGATGTCAGAATCACTCCACCGCCGCCTCCGGCGCCCGGCCCGTGGCGGCTGCCCGGAAATGCGCCGGGCACCTGCTCTGGCCACGTCACTCCGCCGTTCCCGCCCACCGCGCTGGCGGTAAGTCCGGCTATCCCGCCGCTGTTCGCGAACACGATAACGGTCCCGCCTGCGCCGCCGCCGCCGCCGCCGTCGTTCTCTGTTTCAAGTGCGGCTTGACCATTCGCGGTAATTGTTCCTGCCCCGCTGACCGAACCTGTGTGAATGATCACGATTCCGCCGCCTGCGGTTCCGCTACTGGCGATTCCGGTGCATCCGGCGCCGCAGTTACTGCCACCAGTGTCCGTGCTTGGATTCCAGAACGATCCGTTGTTCGAGGTTCCCGCGCCCCCTCCCCCACCCATCAGAATTGCGTTTGTCGACGCAGAAAATGAAGCGCCGCCAAAGCCTCCTACAATTCCCGCGCTGCTCCAACCGAAGCCGCCGATGCCGCCCGCCCCGCCGTTCGCGCCGCCGCCCCCGCCGCTGTTTTGATCGTTCGCCGTCGGGTGCGCGTCAGTCGCTCCTCCGCCGGCGTTCCCGGGCGCCCCGCGCGCGTAACTGCCGTTCGGATACCCCTCGTTGCCGGTATTGATGACCGCCGTGAGCGCCGCATTTGCAATGAACGTTTGAGTCCCCGCTATGCCTTCGCCCTTCGAACCATTAGTGGTCTGAGTCGAAAGCGTGACATAGTCCGTCGCAAGCGTCCCCGCCTGTCCCGCCAGATTCCGGCCCGCTCCTCCGCGAAAGCCTTGCGCATCGACCGCCACCGTACCGCCCAGGGTGAGCTGCGACGCAACGTCCAGCGCGAGAACTCCACCCGTTGCTCCGTTCCATGGCATCGCGGTCAACCCGGAGGTTAGCGTCGCGGAAGTGTATTGGGGCACCCGAATCACCTGGAATGTGGCTTGCCCCGCCGTCGGATTCGCGGCAGGAGCTGCCGCTGCGTTGACGTAAGTGTTCAACAAGCCGCCGCCCGTCCCTGTGCCGGTAAACGAGAGCGTGCCTCCCGTGACAGGCACAGCGCTCGTCGCCGTCACAAATTCAAATAGGCCCGAACTCCCGAGATTCGGCGAGCCGTTGCCCGGATCACCGGGCACGCCGTCCCCGTACGCGCCGCTGTTCTCGGTAGCCGTCGTATTGATCGTGGCATCCTGCATCTGGATGACCAGCAAGAGATCTCCGATGGCGATGGCTGTCTGGGCTCCTGGGGCTGCGGCCGCGGCGCCTAGAACGACTGACGTTGATCCCGCGTTCACGGTGCCGACTCCGGCGCCGGGGGGGTAATAGGCGTTCACCACGCTGTTCAGCACTCCCCCGGCTCCGTCTTTCCCTGGAGTCGCGCAGACAAGCGGCTGCACCACGGTCAACACAGTTACGGAGTTGTTTCCAGCAACGGGGTCGGTGCCGGTAGTCGAAACGGTGGCGACGTTCGTCATTGTCTTGGCCGTGCCGGGCGTAGTCCCGGTGAGCGTGATCGTGATCGGACTCGCCAGCGGATACGCGACCGCCCCGAGGTTGCAGGTAATCGTGCCGCCCGAGGGCACTCCGCAACTCCCCTGCGACGTGACCGCCGAAGCTCCGACAAGGCTCGCGGGCAATGTGTCCACCACGGTGACTCCTGTTCCCGCCGCGAGTCCTAAATTCGTCACCTGAATCGTGTACGTCACCGTCGACGACACAAAGACCGGCGTCGGCGAGGCGGTCATAGAAATAGCGAGGTCCGAGTCGCCGGTGGTCTCCACCAGCACCGAAGTCGTCGTTGCGTTGTTCGCAACCAGCAGGTCGGTCGTCTGAGACGTTACGTCTGCGGAATTGACAATGGTCGTGCCGGCCGCTGGCGCGGCGGGCACCGGCCCGGGATTCACGGTAACGACAAATGTAAAGTTTGGAGTTGTGGTTCCGCTGTTCAGATTCGCGCCGTCTGTGCAGATCACCTGCCCGGTTCCGCCTGCGGCGGGAACGGTGCCGCAAGCCCATCCGGCAGGGGGCGTCATGGAAACGAATGTCGTGTTCGGCGGCGTCTGCTGGTAGAGCACCGTCGTCGTAGAGGTGTTCGGGCCGCTGTTTGTCACCGTTTCCGTGTAAGTGATCGTCCCGCCCGGCGCGATCGCCGCTACGGACGCTACCTGCGTCATCGAAAGATCGGCGCCTATCACCTGATCCGAAGCTGTCAGTGTGTTGTTCGCAGCGTTCGGGTCGGTACCCGTCTCGCTGACGGTCACTGAATTCGTGATCGTCGAGCCGCCCGCTGCCTCCGGCCTTACCTGCACCACGACCGTGAAAGTGGCGGTCGCGCTCGCATTGAAATCGCCGTTTGCCGTACAGATGATCGCGCCCGTTCCGCCGACTGCAGGCTGCGTGCCGCACGTCCAGCCTGCGGGTGGCGTGACCGACTGAAACAGGGTATTCGCGGGAGTGTTCTGGGTCAGCGTCGCACCGGCTGCCGCTACCGTCGCGCTGTTGTTGGTGACCGTCTCTGTGTAGGTGATGTTCGCGCCTGTAGCAACGGGACTGGGCGCCGCCGAATCGGCCGTCATGGCAAGGTCCGGAGTCGCCCCCACCGTCGTGTTCGCGGTTGCATTGGAACCGCCGGGTGTTGCGGTAACCGAGTCGGTGATAACGGTCCCGACTGCGGTGCCGCCATTGATAGTCACCGTGATCGTGATCGTCGTCGTATTTCCGTTGAAGTAGGTGACCGAGCCGCTCGAATCCGTGCAAGTGACGGTGCCACCCCCGAGCACGCACCCCCAATTCGCACTGGCGACTCCCGCAACGGCAAAGGACACGTAAGTGGTGGAACCTGGGACGGGTTGCGTCGTCTTGACCGGAAGAATACCTGACGGGATGAAAGGCAAAATGCCGGTGTACGTCAACACCTGCGTGTACGTAATTGTTCCTCCGGCGGCTATTTGGGTTGCGGGGGCGGCGGTATCCGTGGTGGTGAACTGCGCAGCCGCAGGCGATGCGTGCAAAAGCAGCGCCAAAAGCATCACCGCCGACCACGCGAAAGCTGCACGGAACCGGCGTGCCCGGAGAGCGCCCGCGCGGATTAGCCGGTGCACATGCGCGCGAACGGCGTGCCGGAACTCAGTGCCGGTCTTCGTGAACGAAATGGTCTTTCCGTCGCGCTCGATGGCGATGACCCTCCCCAGAACCGCCGCCTCGGCGGTGTCGTTCTGTTGTCCAGCGTCGCCACGGGTCAGAATCGTTTGGCTGATGGCATCCCGGCCGACTACGCGGTGGAGAAGGAACCCATCTTCGCTGCGCGTAAGCACGATATCGCCGCGCCGAAGCTCGCCCGCGAGCACGGGCGCTACGACTGCTATGTCCCCCTCGAGTATGTTTGGCCGCATACTCTGCCCGTGGACGCGAAAACGCACGGGTACGCCGCGACCGAGTGAGTCACAGCACACGAGCGCGAACGCATGCGAATCCGCCTTTGGCGGCGCCTTACTCTCCCGCACGGTGGATTGCCTCCACGGCGCTGATGTCGGGAACGAATCGAAAGACCGAGCACGGAACCTCCCGCGCGACGCGGTCTAAAAACTGCAGCGTGAATTGCAGGCCTTCGGACGAATGATGCGGCACAAAACTGCGCGCGAAGAGTTCCGCCGCCGCGCGCCCCGGCGAAATCGCGCATAGCTCCGTTTTGTGGCTGTGTTCGAGCAGATAAATGCGGTGCAGTGGAGCGGAAGCGCACGAAGCGACGCCGGCGTCGCCGTGCCACGGCGTGCCGTGCATCCGAATTTGGCCGCCGCTTGCCCGAAGAATGATCCGATCGTCGCTCAGGATGTGCGCGAGCGGCTGCGACTGCCAAAGCCGCGCCGTCGTGCTCTTCCCCGCTCCCGAATGCCCGAGAAAGAGATGTCCTCGCTGCGCTTCGTCGACGACTCCGACCGCGTGCACCTCCACACCCTCTCCGCACGCCAGACGGTGAATCATCAAGAGTTCGTCGAGCGGATATTCCAGCGGATAGATCGGGCGGCTGGGATCGAAGTACGGGCGGAACATTGCTACCTGCCCGCGGCTGAATCCGGGATCAAACCACGCGGCCTTGTAGGGCTTCGCGCCGAGCGACGGAGACGAAAAATAGAACCGATAGCCGCTGGACTCTTCGTACAGCGACCACAGTCCCCCGGACTGAAATCGCGGCGCATCCGAAGGGACCTCCAGATCGTCGGTCCAATCCACTTGAATTCTCACGTCGCTCGATTTCGGCTCAACGGCGAAGCCGCGCAGACCCGGATCGAGCGTCATGGCGACGCCGCAGTCGCTGAAAAGCTCAAAGCATGTGCCCGCGACGCAAAAGGCAAGCCGCTGCTCTCCGCCGTTCGGCGATGAACCGGGGGAATTTCCGCCAGCGACGTCGATTTGAGCGATTGGCATCGGGTTCTCTCGCCTTCGTCAGGAACCCGGCGTTTTGCAGAAGAGACTGCCGCACGAACCGCTCACGGGACCCGCCACTCCGCTGACCTTGCAGTGGCCGAGCACCGCTTCATCGGGCCGCAGACTCACGCGGATGATCTTGGGAGTCTCGTAAGACTTCCGTTTCTTCTTTTCGCCTTCGTTCCCTTCGCTCATCCCTTCCCGCTTTTCCCTTTCATCCGCGATGCGCGGCGCACGACCCACATCCGCCGCTCCCGCAATCGCTTGAGGCCTGCAGTACGTGCAGACCAGGCGGCGGCTTCTTGCCGCGCGTCCACAGGCTTGGGTCCGATTTCTGGTTTTGAATTCGGCGGGCTGACGCCCGCAGGCTGTCGTGTTTGTCGCCCGGCTTGCAGCATTCGCAGTCCCCATGCTCCGGGACGTCGTAACCGAGGGCGTAGGCGCGCAGATGCGCCACTTGACAGAGGAAATCCACGGGCGACTCGGGATCGCCATTTTCGAGTTCGCCGTTCGCTGGACACATCCCGCAAATCGACCGGATCTGGCAACGGTCGCATATCGTAGGCCGCGTGCGGGGCTGATTGCGCACGTCCAGCAGGCGCCCCTCCCAGCCCTCGCGAAACCCCTTGCTGCGGATGTTGTAATCCTGCTGATGAGATATGACGCAGATGCTCATTTGGCCCGTGGGATCGATGGCGCATCCATTCATGCCGCCGCCGCAGAAATACCGGTGGTTATCGTCCGGCGTGGCCACGATCGGCGCGGCGAGATCGCGTTCGATGAGCCGTCCGTATTCCTCGGCGCGCCGCGGATCAAAATAGTCGAGCGCCACCGCCTCCTCGGGCGTAAGCCGGACGGCCACCGGGCTTTGCGAGCAATCGATGCGCGGGTTGATCAGCGAATCGAATTTGAATTCGACGTGGAATTCCTCCTCGGCGAGCCGTTTCATCTCGTACACTTCGTGCTGATTGACGCTGGTCGGTACCGTCTTGAGTTTCAGCGGCAATCCTCGCTCGAGCAGCAGCCGGATACCGCGCATGCAGCGGTCGTAGGAGCCGGGAACCTGCGTCAGCGCCTCGTAAGTCTTACGGGTCGCTCCGTAGAGCGTGATCTCGATCGCAAACGGCCGCCATTCCGCCAGGTAGTCGGCGATCCGCGGAGTAATCAGCGTCCCGTTGGTGAAGAGCGTCACCAGAAAACCGCGCTTCTTCGCCTCCGTGTAGATGTCCAGAAAATCCCTGCGTCCGAAGATCTCGCCGCCCGTGTAGAGGATCCAGAGGCAGCCCGCCGCCACCAGCTCATCCAGCAATTTGCAATGCTCTTCCAGGGTGAGCTCTTGCGAACGCGCCGCCGCATCGTTCATCGGCAGGTTGTTGTAGCAGTGCAGGCAATCGAGCGGGCAGCGCCGTGTCACCTCGATCGACACCTCTACGGGCGCGCGCTTTCCAAAATGGCGCTCGTGAATCGCGCGGCTAAATGTCGCGTAGGTTTCGTCGTTCATCCCAAGCCCCGGCTGCCCGGCCGTGGTTCCGTGTTCCCGATTATTCCAGTTCGATGAGTCCCGCTTCGGTGAGTTCCGCGATAAACTTTTGCGTATCCGCGACGGCATCTTCGGCCGAGAGCCCGTATTCCGACTGGAGATGCGTGGCCATATCCGCGATGCTGCGGCTGTTCTCGACCATGGCCCACAATGCCGTTCCGGATTCATTGAAGGTATAAATGGAGTCCATATCCGCGGCGCCGCGCCGAATCGGCACGACGATCGCCTCATCCGCCACCACGCGCGACACCACGTTTCGGCTT
Source organism: Candidatus Acidiferrales bacterium (assembly GCA_035279445.1). Taxonomy (GTDB): domain Bacteria; phylum Acidobacteriota; class Terriglobia; order Acidiferrales; family UBA7541; genus Palsa-295. The sequence goes on from DATEHV010000038.1 coordinate 61,416, forward strand.
CGCTGAATATTTCTGCTCGCGCCCGGCCCCGCCAAGGACATGGTTGCCCCTACTCCCGCCCGCCTGAAAACTTTCTTCGCGGGCGCCACCTTAGGTCTGACCCCTGCTCACAATACCGAGCAGACTTCTTTCATCTAAAATATTGGTGCGGCTGGCTGGCTACAACGTCAAACTGGCCGGTGAGTGCCAAAACGTCACTCCCTGTGTGCTAAAACGACACAAAATTATTTTCGCCGGCGGGCTGGGGTTCTCTTCCGAGGCACGTCCACAGATTTGTACATTCAACGATGTGGTTTTAGTACCGCATTGTAGACGACGCAGAATTTCAAATTTCGGATTCTGCTAGTGATGTGCTCCGCCGGAGAGTTCGCGCACGATATCGCTGACGAATCCTTTGGCGTCGCCGAAGAGCATCAGTGTTCGATCGAGGTAGTAGAGGGGGTTGTCAATGCCGGCAAATCCGGGATTCATGCTCCGCTTGATCACCATTACGGTCCGGGCCTTGTCTACGTCGAGAATCGGCATGCCGTAGATGGGGCTTCCCGTATCGGTTCGAGCCGCTGGATTCGTCACGTCATTCGCGCCGATGATCAGCGCAACGTCCGTCTGGGGGAGGTCCGAGTTGATCTGGTCCATTTCGAGCAGCCTGTCGTACGGAATGTCCGCCTCGGCCAGCAGGACGTTCATGTGCCCGGGCATGCGTCCCGCGACGGGATGGATTCCAAACTTCACGTCCACGCCCTTCTTGGTCAGCGAGTCGTAGAGTTCGCGCACCTTGTGCTGCGCCTGAGCCACAGCCATGCCGTATCCCGGAACGATCACGACTTTGCTCGCCGCGGCGAGTATCCCTGCGGCTTCTTCCGGCGACGCGCTGCGTACGGTGCGGTCCTCGGTCGCCGTGCCGCTGGATGTCTGCACCTGGCCGAATGCGCCGAACATTACGTTCGTAAACGACCGATTCATGGCCTTGCACATGATCACTGACAGGATGAACCCGGACGATCCATCGAGCGCTCCGGCCACCACCAATACCTTGCTGTTGAGCACAAAGCCCAGCAGCGCGGCGGAGAATCCAGCGTATGAATTCAAAAGCGAGATCACCGTCGGCATGTCGGCTCCGCCAATCGGAGTCACCAGCATCACTCCAAAGATCAGCGATACCCCGACCATGATCGGGAACAGCCGGGTTGCGTCCGGATGGACGACCAGCGCGATCGCCAGCAGCAGCGCCGCGCCCAATACCGAGAGGCTGACGATGTTCTGACCTTTGTAGGTGATCGGGCGCTGGGGCAGGATTTCCTGGAGTTTTCCTGCTGCGATCAGGCTTCCGGTGAACGTGAGCGAGCCGATGATCACTTCGAGCCCGATCTCGCCCATCCCGAACCTCGTCACATGCGGAACTCCCACGTAGTATTCGGCGATGCCGATCATGGCCGCGGAGAGCGCCCCAAACGCATGGCTCAATGCCGTTCGCTGGGGCACGGCCGTCATGCGAACCATGCCGAGGGGAATGCCGATGGCCGCGCCGATGATCAGCGCAATGATGATCCATTTGTACTGCACCAACTCGGGGTTGCACAGCGTCGCGCCCACGGCCAGCGCCGCCGCGATCTCACCCGCCAGCACTCCGTGCCGGGACGTCGCCGGCGAGCTCAGCCATTTCACTGCCAGAATGAAGAGGACCACCGCGACGATATAGGTGGAGTCGAGAAGTTGCTGGATCGCGATGGCGGTCATGGCTTTTTGGGTTTCGCGGTCTTGAACATGCGCAGCATCCGGTCGGTGATGAAGAATCCTCCCACCATATTGCTGAAGGAAGCGGCCACGGCGATGATTCCTAGCACGGTCGAAAGCGGCGTCTCGTGACGCCCGGCAATGATGATTGCGGCAACCACTACGATCGCGTCGAGCGCGTTGGTCAGCGACATCAGCGGCGTATGCAGCAGCGGCGAGACCCGCTTGATCAGCTCAAATCCAACGAATCCCGCCAGGATGAACACGTAAAGGTTGGAGATGAAGTCCGAAGGCACGCTTTCCTCCTTACGGCTTGGCCGCCGGCGCCGGCATGGAAAAGAATTCCCGCACGCGCGCGTTCACCACGTCCCCGCCGCGCGTCAGCAGGGTTTCGCGCGTGATCTCGTCCCCAAGATTCAGGTTGATCTTTCCGTCTTTCACCAGATGCAGTAGAAACGCCGTCACGTTGCGGGCGTAAAGCGAGCTGGCGTGGTAGGGCACCGTGCTCGCCAGATTGATCTTGCCGATGATCGTGACACCGTTCACCTGAATGGTCTCCTCGGGCCGCGTCAGCTCGCAGTTCCCTCCCCGCTCGGCCGCCAGATCCACGATCACGGACCCCGGAACCATTCCGCGAACCATCTCCGCCGTCACCAGCACCGGCGCCTTCTTCCCGGGAACCACTGCCGTCGTGATCACAACATCATTCTCCGCCACCACCTTCGCGATCAGCTCGCGCTGGCGCGCATAGAAAGCCTCATCCTGCGCCGTAGCGTAGCCGCGGGCGTCTTGCGCGTCCTTCGCCTCGATGGGCAGCTCAACGAACCGCGCCCCCAGGCTTTGGACCTGTTCCTTGACTACCGGCCGGAGATCGTATGCGGAGACCACGGCGCCGAGCCGCCGAGCCGTTGCGATCGCTTGCAGTCCAGCCACGCCAACGCCCAGGATGAGCACGCGCGCGGGCGTGATCGTCCCGGCAGCCGTCGTCAGCATGGGGTAAAACCGTGGAAGCACGTCCGCTGCAATCAGGACCGCCTTGTATCCGCACGCAGTCGCCATGGAGGACAGTGCGTCCATGCTCTGCGCTCGAGTGGTGCGCGGCATCATTTCCACCGAAAATGCCGTCACGCCCCGCCCGGCGATTTCCTCCAGTATCTGGCGCGACCCGAGCGGACGCAGGAATCCGATCAGCACCTGCTCGCGGCGCATCAGCGGAATATCCGCTTTGCCGGTTCTCTCGTTCGACCCGTAACAAAGCACCTGCGCGATGATATCGGCCGTCCCAAAAACACTCGCGCGATCCGGAAGCACTTTCCCGCCCTTTTCCGTGTAGGCCGCGTCCGGATAACCCGCCTCAACCCCGGCGCTCTTTTCGATCACGACCTCGAGGCCCGCTTTCGCGAGATTGGGGATTACCGTCGGAACGAGCGCCACTCGGCGCTCTCCCGGAAAACTTTCTTTCGGCACACCAACAATCACTGACTTCTCCTTCGGATTGCCTTCCTTACGTCGCCTGAGGCGCCGGCAGGGAATCTGCTGAATACGCGTCCAGAGCGCCCTATTTTATACGTGCCGCCGAATATTTCCACCTCTTTGTGATACTTTCGCGGATGGACTCGCGCGCACCATGAAATCTCGTCGCTTCATTTTGCTGGCGGGTGTTCTGCTTCTCGCCGCTCAGGCGCCCCAACAAGGAATCATCGACATGGACGGCGAGCGTTTTGCTCCCGCCGACCCGCGCGAAAAGGCGGAATGGACCTTTGCCCGCGTCCGCTACGATCTCGGATATCAATATGGGCGGTATGGCTTCCAGCGGTGGGCCGCCGACTACCCGAAGGCCGACCGGCAGTTTATTCTCGGCGTCCGGCGCCTCACTCGCGTGCAAAGCCGTTCCACCGAACAGGTCGTCGATCTCGACAGCGACGACATTTTCAACTGGCCGTGGATCTATATTGAAGATCCCGGCGGGTGGAGGCTCTCGGCGTCACAGGCGGCTCGTTTGCGCGAGTACCTGTTGCGCGGCGGATTCCTGATGGCCGACGATTCCCACGGCGACTACGAGTGGCAGGTTCTGCTGGAGGGTGTGCGCATGATCTTTCCCAATCGCCCCATCGAAGAGCTGGCCAACCAGGACGAAATCTTTCACGTGGTCTACAACCTCGACGACCGGATCCAGGTGCCGGGAACGCGGTACATCTGGGGTCGCTGGAGCTATGGCCCGGACAGCGCCACCCCCAAATGGCGGGCGATCCGCGACGACAAAGGCCGCATCATGATCGCTGTCTGCCACAACTCCGATGTCGGAGATGCGTGGGAATGGGCCGATAGCGCCGCGTACCCCGAGCACGCCGCATCGGTCGCTTACCGCATCGGTGTCAACTACATCATCTACGGAATGACGCACTGACTGCGGGCACACTGGCTGTGGTTTGCTCGCGAGTCCTGGCAGGGGTTTGGCTTTGAGGCGAACGGCGAGGAATCTCTACTGGCGTTGCGCTCCGCCGACGGGTGCATCGACACTGTCGCCGATCGCGTCGCCGCTTACGACGAGCTCCACGCGGCGATTCTGCTGCCGCCCTTCCGGCGTGTCGTTCGTCGCCACGGGCTTCGTCTTGCCGAAGCCCCGCGCCGTTACCGAGGCGGCCGGCACGAGTTGGTCAACCAGGTAGTCGCGCACCATTCCCGCGCGCTGCTCCGATAGCCGCTGATTGAAGTCGTCGCTCCCGACGCTGTCCGTGTGGCCTTCCACCTGTATCTTCAGCGCCGGATACGCCAGCAGAATGCCGGAAATTTTTGCGAGCTTTTCGCGCGCTCCCGGCTTGAGCGTGTAGCTGCCCGTGTCGAAAAGCACGTCCGACATATTCACGATCAGCCCGCGCACGGTGTCGTGCGTCTGCAGGATGCTGCTCAATTGTTGCAGGAGCTGCTTGCGCAGCTCGGCCTTCTCGGATTCGGCCTGCGCGGCCGCTCGCCGCGCGTTCTCGGCCTCCGCGTCGGCTGCGGCCTTTTGCTGCGCCGCAAGCTGCGCGTTCTGTGCGGCCTGCTGAGCCGCTTGCGCTGCGGCCAGATCCGCCGCGGCTTTCTGCTGAGCCGCGAGCTGCGCCGCCTTTTCCGCCTCCTGCTGCTGCGCTTGCGCCGCTTCGCGAGCCGCATCGGCCTCCAATTTCTCCCGCGCGGCCTTTTCCTCCGCCAGCTGTGCCTCGAGTTTCGCCTTCTCGGCGTCGGCCGCCTGCTGCTTGGCCAGCGCTTCGCGTGCTTCCGCGTCCTTGCGCTCGGCTTCCTGGCGCTCTTCGTCGAGCCGCTTCATCGTGATCGACCGCGCGTCCTGCGCCGTTTGTACTGCCTCGCGCGCCGTCGTATCGACGCTCTTGCGCACCGCTTTGTGTTTCTGGGACTCCTCGGCCTGCTGAAGCAACTGCTGCGCCTTCTGGAAGCTGTCGCCTGCGTACTTCTCCGCGCCGGCGACCCGCGCGATCTCCACGGCGTTTCGCGCCTCGTAGAGGCTCAGCGGCACGCGTGGGTCGAGCCTCGGAACTTCCTGCCCGGTCGTGATCGTCGAATAATCTCCGCGCTGAAGCAGGTCGAATTTCGCGTCGACCTCTTCAATGCTTCCTTCCGTGTCCGGCCGGACCGCATTCTCCAGCACCACCACATCGCTCGGCTGCGTCACCGCGAAATACGGCTCCGCGGTCACGATCATCGCAAACGCCTGAAACGCCGCCGCGCCATCTACCTTAGCTTTCTGGCCCTCCAGCTCGAGTTCACCCAGATTCGTCGCCCGTCCTTCGGGCGTGACGGCCCACAGAACGTAGGTCAGGAATTGGGGACCGTATTGCGTCGCGGGAAGGAGTTTCTCGAATTTCGCGGCAATGCTGATCACACCCTTTTTGCCCTGCACCTGCGCCTCGCCCTTGGCGAACGGCATCAGCACGGTACCCTTGAAATCGACGGGCGTGGCGCCCTTGGCGTGGGTGTAGTTAATCGCTTTCGTGGTACGCGCCACCACCGTGACGCGGTACAGCGGGCTCGATTGGTTGCCCTTGTCCCCCGGCGCGTTCGTCTGGTGCTGCGCATTTCCCTGCGTACTCTGTTGCGCGCGCGCGGGCGTCTGAGACGCGCTCAGCAGCGCTCCCAGCGACAGTGCCAGACACATTCTGTTCCTACGGCTCATCGTGCATGCTCCTGTTTCAATACGAATCTTCGGTTGTGTACTCCTAGCCTAGCAGGACCGGAGGTGGCTGCCGCGAACAGGTGAGTACCGTGTGCCCAATTTGGCAGCTATGGCGAACGCTTTTGTTGTCTTGGTCTTGCGACGGGCCCGGGTGCCCCGCCATTTGATTCTTACGGCGAGGCGGTTTCGACCTTCAGCGACCGTACCATCCTGATCCAGCGTCTGGGCGACTTCTCGTGCGGTAGAACGAGCTTTACGGGGCCCTCATCTTTTCCGAGCGGCGCGCCGTCCATCGTGTCCGCCACCAGGATGTCGGAGTCTTCAAAGTGTGGATCGGTTTCAACCAGCGAGAAAAGCACGCGGTAGCCGTCCGCCGCCTCCGCAACGACGAACGTGGTCAGCGCCTCTCCGCTTACTTGCTCGCCTTGCGGGACGCCGGCGCGCTTCAGCACCTCGGCTAGCGCCACCCCTTCATAGACTTGGTCCTGGTGCTCGTGCGGGTTCCTCGCCGTGATTTTCCGGCGGGGCATTCTTCGCAAATCGTCGAGCGATAAATGGAGCGGGGTCTTCACGTCGCCGGTAACGGTCAATACCGTTCCCGTCGCCGCGTCCTGCGCGCGAGCCACTCCGCACGCACAGCCCGCCGCGAAGACCAACTCGAGGAAACAGATCGAAATTCCGCGAAATCGGTTTATGGTTTCTTAGCCTCAGGCGCCGAACGCCCCGGCCCCAGAATCAGTTTCTGCACCCGCCAATTCAGCAGCTCTGCGACATACAACTCGTTTTCCGAAGGGCACGCCAGCTCGTGAATCCATCCGAACTGCTTGAGCTGTTTTCCCGTTTCACCCAAGACGCCGAGCACCTTCCCGTCCAGGCTCAGTTTGTAGATCCGGCCCGGGAAGGCGTCCGCGCTGAAGAGCACCTGATTCGGTCCCGGCGTGACGCAAATCGCCCAGGGCGCGCCCGACGCCATTGTTCCCATTGTCCCCATTGGCCGCGGGCCGATTGCCGCGTGTGCGTTGGCCGGTACCGGGACGTCGATCGTGATCTGCCGCAGCAGGTTGCCGTCCCCGTCGAACACCTGAATCCGGCGGTTGCCGCGATCGGCTACATAGACATTCCCCTTCGCGTCAGTCGCGATGCTGTGCGGCGTATTCAACTGCCCCGGCCCGCTGCCGGGCTCGCCCCACGATTTCACCCAGTTGCCGTCCTTGTCCACCTTCGCCACCCGCGAGTTGATGTAGCCGTCGCTGATGAACGTGTTGCCGGCCGCGTCCCACGCCACGTCGGTCACCTGCCGGAACAATCCATCCACGGGCGGCAAGGGCGGGCGGACGTGTTTTACCGGCCCGGATTCTTCCGAGGCCTCCTGCTTGCGCCCGAAAACCATCACCACGCGGCCGGCCGGGTTGAACTTAATCACCATGTCCGAGCCTTTGTCCGTCGCCCAGATATTGTCCTGCGGATCGATTTTTACGGTGTGCGCGTACGACCACGCATAGAGGTTGTGGCCGATTTCGCGCACGTAGCGGCCGTCCGCGCCGAACTCGAGAAGCTGTGCGGCGCTCGCCCCGTACGAAGGTCCCGTCGTGTTGCCGCGCGAGAAGACGAAAACATGCCCCTTGGAGTTCACGGCCACGCCTGAGACTTCGCCGAGGTACAGATCGGGCGGCAGCTTCAGAAAATCCGGCACCGAGCGGAACGGAATCTCCGGCACCGGCGCGGGCGCCTCCTGCGCCACGGCATTTCCTGCCAGCAAAAGTAGAAATACGATCACGTAGCGTCTCATCACTCCTCCAATCGCCGGAGAGTATACACCCTGACTGCCGCGATAACTCGCGCGATCCAGTGGTTGGCGGCTCCAGCCCGATTTCGTGCCGCTGTCCCAAACTTTCCGTCCAGCGGCGGTTCGCGAAGCAACGAGGATTTGACAACCAGCCACTCCGAGCTTATGTTTCGCCCTATGGCGGGTCCGATAACACGCGTTCCGCAACGTCGGAGGCCATTCCATGCGAAGAATCCGGCCCCAAGCCATTGCGCCGGTCGTCGCGGCAGCTCACTTAGCGGATTTGCGCTGCTCCTCGCAGTTGCGGTGATGGCGCTTGCCGTTCCCCTGTTGATTGCCCAGACCACCTCGCGTGTGACCACCGTCGACCCTGCGTCCGGAAAAGTAGGCGACTCCGTCGTCGTCTCCGGCGAAAGTCTCGGAAAATCTCACGTCTCCGCCGTTTTCCTTTCCGATGACAAATCCGATTTCAAAGCGACTCTCGTCGAGCAGAGCGAAGATAAAATCACCTGGAAAGTTCCTCAAGTGAAGCCCGGCGACTACAATGTTTCCATCCAAACGGGCGACGCGATTCTTATTCAGCCGGTCCGATTCACCGTGGAGTGATAGGCCCCCAATTCCGGTTTGAACTCCGGGAATCCTGCCGTTCGATCCATCGGGCGCTGATTTTGCAGGCGCTGGAGAACTACATGACCGATCTCAACCCGCAGGCCCGGCAGATGGCCGACGAGTCAATGGTCCGAAACCTGGCCGCTCAGGCCGCGGCGATTTGGCCGCAGGAAATCCATCTGTTCCGTCGCTATGCGCTTCCTGCCGAGCCTCGCATCCTCGACGCCGGCTGCGGTACCGGCGAAGCCGCATCGCGGCTGGCCGAACTCTTCCCTCGCGCTCACGTGCTCGGAGTCGATATTATTGACCACCATTTGGATCTGGCGAGGTCGCGCTACGCGGCTCTCGGTCCCCGTCTCACGTTCGACCATCAGAGTTTGTACGAACTCCGCGCCGCCGACCGCAGCTTCGACCTCACCGTATGCCGCCACGTGTTGCATTCGATTCCCCACCCGGATCGCGTGATCGCCGCTCTCGCGCGGGTGACGCGCAGCGGCGGCTACCTTCACCTCATTCCCGAAGATTATGGGATGCTCCACTTTCAGCGTGGCGCTCTCGATCCGCGGGAATTTTGGCATGTAGTCCCGGCCGCGTTTGCGACCGGCACAAGTACGGACTTGTTCATCGGGCGCAATACGTTTGGAATTCTCGCCGCGATGAACCTCCGCGAGATCACCGTGGACTACGTCGTCGTGGACACGCTGCGCGTGCCTCGCGAAACATTCGCCGCGATTCCGGAAGCCTGGCGCGACGGTTACGTCGAGTCGATTGGTGAACTCACGCCTATTCCGCGCGATACGGCGGTGGCCTATTTTGAGCAGATGGTCGCGAACATTCGCGACCCTTCCGGGTACGCCGTTTGGATGGTGCCGGTGATAAGCGCCCGCATCCCTTAGTTCGGCGCAGCCCTGAACACGGCACGCCTGTTCATCCATTCCATTTGCGGGTGCCACCGCGCTGGCCCCGTCGCGTGGCTACAGCGTTGGGCCGGAACTGATGCGCCTTCCTAGCGCGGGCGCGCGGCCAGGCCGGCTCGTTTCCACAGCTTCTCCCAATGCCAGATGCCGTAGGCGGCCTCGTCCGGCAGGCGATAGCCGAGCTGGTGCGCCAGCAGGATGACCTGGCCGCGATGATGTGCCTCGTGCGAGAACATGTAAGCGAACATGGTCCCTCCCGCGGGCCAAGTCTGCGCCCAACTGCCTCGCGAGAACTTCTCGACGCGCCGCTTCTTGTCCAACGACAGAGCGTCGCGGAGCATTCGGCGGCACTGCGCCGCGCTCTTCTTATGCGCGGCTGCGGCTTGTCTCGTTGTGCAGCGATAAGGATCGAGCGCCGCAGGACACTTCAGGTGCGGAGCAGAATGCTTGAGCCACGAACGCCGGCAGTTGTGCAGGTGCGCGAAGATCGCGGCGATCGTTCGCCCTTGGCCTGGTGCGCCGGGCGGCATCGCGCGCCAGGCACGCGCATCGAGATGCACGAGCAATAGCTGGTTCATCGCGTCGTTGGCCGCGTACGTTTCCAGCAGCACATCGCGAAGTTCGGCCAAAACCTTTTGGGGATCTCGTGACATGAAGTGACCGGTCAATCTTGAATTAAGCCCCGCGCTAGTCGTGCGATCGCTACTCTCGCTTCTCAAGTCGGGTGCGGCACCCTCGGCCGTTTCGTGCTAGGACGGAAGAGCTTGCCATCATTCCAAAGCCATTCTTCCGGCCGCTCTTCTCCTAAGTCTGAAAATCGCCCGGTGAACTCCCACTCACTGGGCTCTCCCGAGCGCGCGACGATAGCGGTGTCGGGAGTCCCGGACGGTCAGGCAAGCAAACCCCCGAGAATATTCAAGGCGCCCCTCCAAGCTTCGCGGTTTGCATCGCGCTCTCGCGCGTCGTCAAAATTCTCCTGGCGAACCGTCAGTTCGGTTCCGGCGGGAATCCTTTTGAAGAGCAGGGTCACTCGAGTTTCCTTCTGAGGAAATCGGTCGAAATGTACCGACCACCTCAATTTTTCATTGGGGCTTATTTCATCGTACGTAAGTGTGAAGTTCCAGTTCTCGTTTGCGATGGTCATCTTCGCGCGCGCTGTGCCACCCGCTCGGGCATCGATGGAAATCTCTGAAACGCCCCATAACTTTTTGAGGACGGTTTCGTCGAGGAACGCTTTGAAGAGTCTATCCGGAGCGATGGTAAAGGGCGCGATTAGTTCGTAGGCTGTGTCTTTGTCCATGTGCGCGGATTCGAAAACCGCTCGCTTCGTATCAAAACCTGAATGCTTTCGTCGGGCTGGTTGTGGAAGCTCCTGTGATCGGTTTTCGTGAGTATATACCTCGTTGCATTCCGTGTGCCTGATTCCTGAGCGAACCGGACATCTTCCCTCGCCCCGATGACTCCATCCTTCGCTTCGAAAAAGAGTCGCTGAATCCGTCGAGTGCCCCACCCGACGCCGAATTCCTTTACACGAACGCAACCTTGCGCTGGATTCCGCAATGTGGCAGGGTGGAATTAAGGTGCGAATAGCGATGTCTGAGCGGACGACAACGAGAAGGAAGCCGCCGGAACCGGAAGCGGCCCCTTGCTCTGAAGCACGACGACCTGGCGCGCTAGGTGAGCGCGCGGAGCTTTGCGCCATCTGCTTGGCGCGCATCGCCCTTTCCGGCCGCCAGTTTCGAGTTTCGGCGATGCAAACCACTCGACACACCATGCCAATCAAAATTCGTTCTAAGTTATTGAAAACACGCGACCGGCACCCCCGCGAAGTGTCACACAATTCGCGGCTCTTCGAGCGACGAAACCTGCGCCAAATCTGCGGTCCCCGACTGCATCGCGTCTCCAAAAATGGGCGCTGGCCATGTAAACTAACAGTCATTCCGGAGGCGGCATGTTGCGCGTAGGTCTGGTTGGCTGGCGTGGAATGGTGGGCAGCGTTCTCCTGCAGCGCATGCGGGAGGAGGGCGACTTCGCTCGCCTCGAGCCGGTCTTCTTTTCAACGTCTCGCGTCGGCGGCGCGTCGCCTAGGGAAGCCAATGGCGCGCTTCTTCGCGACGCCATGGATCTGAGCGAGCTGGCCGCGTGCGACGTGTTGATCAGCTGCCAGGGCGGCGAATATACCACCGAGGTTTTCGGGCCTCTGCGCCAGAGCGGCTGGAAGGGTTATTGGATTGACGCCGCGTCTGCTCTGCGCATGAGCGGCGATGCCTTGATCGTCCTCGATCCGGTCAATTCGGACGTGATCCAGGACGGCCTCGCGCGCGGCCTGCGGACTTTCGCGGGCGGAAATTGCACCGTTAGCTTGATGCTGATGGCCGCGAGTGGTCTTTTCAAGGCGGGGCTCGTCGAATGGATGACCTCGATGACCTATCAGGCGGCTTCCGGCGCCGGTGCCGCGAAAATGCTCGAACTGGTGAAGCAGATGGAGTGCCTCACCGATGTGACCCGCAAGACCCCGTCCGAGAACGCGCTCGAAGTGGACCGTATGATGATTGAGGCGCAGCGCGCCGCCTCGCTGCCCGTAGCCGAATTCGGCGTGCCGCTCGCTGGCAGCGTGATCCCGTGGGTCGATAAGGAAGTGAGCGGCGGCCAGACCAAAGAAGAATGGAAGGGCATGGCCGAAGGCAATAAAATTCTGGGACTCGATCCGCCGGTGCCGATTGACGGAATCTGCGTCCGGGTCGGAACCATGCGCTGCCATAGCTCGGCGCTTACGATCAAACTGAGAAGCGCAGTTCCGCTAGCGGAGATCGAGCAAGTCCTGGCCGGCGCGAATCCATGGGTGCGTGTGATTCCGAACAACAAGGAATCCACCATGCGCTGCCTTACTCCTACGGCCGTTTCCGGCACGCTGAATGTTCCGATCGGCCGGCTTCACAAGCTGAATTTAGGACCCGAATTTCTCGGCGCCTTTACCGTCGGCGACCAACTTCTTTGGGGTGCTGCGGAGCCGCTCCGCCGGATGCTCGGAATCCTTCGCGCCCACCTCGGGGCATAGGCTCGGCCATCGGCGTGCCGCGACGGTTTATCGCGCGCCTTTGCTGACACGGTGTATAATCCGGCAGCTCCCAGGTGATGAAACTCCCTGGTCCCGACACTCGTATTAGCACCCAGGAGGTGCACATGCATCGAAAGTTTCTGGTGGTTTGTTTCTCAATCGCGGCGCTGGCGCTGCCTGCCCTCGCGCAGACGTCCAACCTGAACGGCACATGGAAGCTCAACGTCTCCAAGAGCAGCTTTGGCTCATTTCCGCCACCGGCTGGTGAGACGAACACGATCACGGTCACGGGCTCGGATTTCAAGGAGCAGGTGACGAGTTCGAGCGCTCAGGGCAGCCAGACCTACGCGCGCGGGTGCGCACTGGACGGCAAGGAAGTTGTATTAGCGGCCGACGATCCGAGAGCGCACATCGGCGCTGTCACACTCTCGAAAATCCAGTGCTCGCTGCAGGGCAACTCCGTGGTGGTCCTGGAAACCGCCAATCTCCGCGGCACCGAACTGACCGACAAGCTTACCTTCTCGCCCTCGGACGACGGGAAGACCATGACGATGGATTCGCACATCGCGTCGGCGACGATCAATGGCGATCGCAAAATGGTGTACGACAAGCAGGAGGGATCGTCGGCAACGGCTGCTCCGGCAGCGAGCTCCGCCGCTTCGTCGGGCCCCCACCCCGACCTTTCCGGAACCTGGGAGCTGAGCCTTTCGAAGAGCAATTTCTTCCAGATTCCGCCACCCGCGAGCCAAACGGACACCATCGTGGAGCACGATCCCGCCATCGACATCACCGCCGACCAGAAGGGCGGCATGATGGGGGATACGAATACGAAGGAATCGTTCACCACCGACGGCAAGGAATCAACCTGGCCCGGGATGGGTGGCGCGACGGTATCCGGCACGGCGCATTGGGACGGCAGCGCACTGGTCGTCGATTCGAAGACGAGTTTTCAGGGCGCCGACGTCAAGATCAAGGACACGTTTACACTTAGCGCAGACGGCAAGACACTCACCGACGTGACGCACATCGAATCGGGAATGGGCGATTTCGATATGAACACCGTTTACGACAAACAATAGTTGAACGGAAGCGGTGTTCGCGGCACCGAGACGCGCCTTATCCAATGAGGCGCGTCTCGGTGTTCTTGAAACTCAGCCGGCGGATGCTGCCTTCGCCCTCATGACCGTGAGAGATCCAGCCGTCCCTTGAAAAACCCGCCGCGCGGTATTTAAGAATGCACCCACAACGGCGGATCGTTCGTTCCTCCGCCAGGCCATGCGGACCTCGACCTTGGCTTCGGGTTCGTCGAGCGGCACCGCGACGACCTCGCTGCCCGGAGCCGGGCGGCAGGCGACTTCATCGGGCATGATGAAAATCCCTTTGCGGCAGGCCAGCAGAATCGCCTGGATGTCGCCGTGGGGTAAAGGCGTCGTCGCCAAGGGTATGATATTGGGCGTCACTCCGGCACTGTTGTAGAGAGCCAGCGTCTTGCGGTACAAGCCGCTCGAGGTATTGCGACTCGGAAGCAGCAACGGTTCCCCGGCGAGGTCCCTCATGCGGAGAAACTTTCGCTTAGCTAGCGGATTCGACTTGCTGATATGAACGGCCAGTCCTTCTTCAAACAGCGGTTCAGAAACCACGTGAACGAGGTCGATGGGAGGCCGCAAGAAGCCCACGTCCAGCTCTCCTTCTAACAGGGCCTCGTTTTGTACACTTGAATAGCTCTCCTTGCACTGGATGTCCACCGCGGGATACTGCTTGGAATGCTCCAGCAAGACGGAACTAATCCGCTCTCCCAGGCCCAGGCCGATGCCCAGCCTGACAAGGCCGACTTCGCCCTTCTTCGCCAGACGAAGGGAGTCGGAAAGATGCTCGGTCTGAGCCATCAGAATCTTTGATTCGCGCAAAAGCATGCGCCCCGCATCGGTCAGCGCAACCCTCCGGCGGTCGCGAACGAATAGCGGCACGCCAAACTCCTCCTCAAGTTGGCGGACGTGGCGGCTCAGCGGCGGCACGGTGACATGGAGGTGGTGGGCAGCTCTCGAGAAGCTGAGCCGCTCCGCAACGGCAATGAAATAACGCAATTGACGCAGTTCCATAGGCTCGAAACCTTATATTCCGATTCGGTAACAGAAGCAATCGAATTTAGCAATGGACAAATCCGTGCGAATTGGTATTAGTGTCCCATTCCTTTGAGCGGCTTGATTCGCAGCTTCAACAGGGTGGGCTTCGAATGCGGGGTGTATGCAGCGCGAAATCCGGGCAATTGAGGTGCATCCACCGCTCGCTGAGGCGCCGCACGATTTGTCCCTCGGCGACGATCGCTGAAATCCGAATACGGTGAGGAGGAAGTGATGAGGTCACGAACTGCGGTACGGAACCTGCTGAATTTACTGCTGGTTTGTTTCGGAGCGCTGCTGCTCTGCGTGTCGCTGGCGCAGGCCCAATCGGGCGGTACGGGCGCGATTTCCGGAACCGTCACCGATCCCTCGGGCGGCTCGGTCGCGAATGTGACCGTGACGGCCACGAATCTCGGAACCAACCAGGCGCGTACCGCAGTAACCGGCACCGACGGCGTCTACAAGTTTTCGCTGCTGACTCCCGGGAACTATCGCGTGAAGTTCAGCGCCGCCGGGTTCAAGACCGAAGAGATCGCATCGGTAGCCGTCATCACGACGGAAACAGCGTCCGCCAACCAAGTGCTGGAGGTCGGCGCGGTGACGCAAACCGTGACGGTCGAGAGCACCGTCCAGACGCTTCAGACGGAGAGTTCCACGCTGGGTACCACCGTCACAGGGGCCAATATCGCTGCTTTGCCCATGGCCAACGGCAACTACACCGAAATCCTCAGCCTGACAGCCGGCACGACCGCGAGCGTGGACAATGCGACGGTGCTCGGCAAGGGCACGCAGGACATCAGCGCGAACGGTGTTGATCCCGGCTCAAACAATTTTCAGATGGACGGCGTGGCGGTGAACAATATCGCCAACTCGGGCAGCTCGAATGACGGCACGATCTATACCGGAGTTCCGATTCCGAGCCCGGACGCCATCGGGGAGTTCAAGATTCAGACCTCGACGTATGACGCGAGCTACGGCCGCAACCCCGGCGCCAACGTGAATGTGACTACCAAGTCTGGCTCCAACGATTTTCATGGGTCAGCGTTCGAGTTTTTCCGCAACACGGCCCTTAATTCAAATGATTTCTTCCTCAAGCGGGCGCAGGCGACAAACGGCATAAACACGCGGCCAGCATTCGATCAGAACCAGTTCGGCGCTACGATCGGAGGCCCGATTAAGAAGGACAAATTCTTTTTCTTCTTCAGCTACCGAGGGACTCGTTCAAAGAACGCCATAGCGCCTCAAGGGAACGACACCGGTGCTTTTTTGTTCTTCTGCAATCCGGCGCCCCCAGGAGCTCCGTGCGTTGTGAACAAAACGCTTGACACTTACGCGGCGCTGGGATCGCGGGGCACTTGTCCGGCTCCTGTCCTCAAGAACTCGCTCGATCCCAATTCGGGCGACTCACTAACCGTGTCTAATTGCGATGCGACCGCCCAAGCGTTTGCCACCGCGATGAAGATAAGCAACAGCAATATCGTGGGCCTTAGAATGTTCCAGTTGACTACAGGCACCGCAAAGAACCCGACTGCGGGGGGCGTGCCAAACAACTACTACCTACCGGCCCCCGCGTCAGACAAGCGGTTCTGCAACGACATAGCCGGAGTATGCAATTTCAGCATTCCCGCCATCTACACGGAGAACCAATACGTGGCGAACGGCGACTACGTCTTCAATAGCAAGCACACTCTGACCACAAAGTATTTCTACACGCACAACCCGTATACGAGTTTCCTTGGCCAGATGGGCGGAGACGCGCCGGGCACGCCGGAACACATCCTTTTCGGCAATCACAACGCAGTGGCGAAACTGACGTCCCTTGTTACCAGCAATATCGTTAATGAGGCGCGGGTATCTTTCCAGCAGAATGTGAACGGCGCGACTGCGGCCGTGCCGCCGGGAGGGTGCGCCAACGAAGCCACACTTACCGCTCCCTTCGGATGCGGCTCTCCTCAACAATTGGGGATGGTCTCTCTGGTTCCAGGATTCTACGAACCGCCTACGTTCCTGAACGTGGGAACCGGGTACGGTATGTTTGGAGGCCTGCTGCCCGACAAAGGCCCGACGAATCAGCTCCAGATGGCGGACCAGATTTCCTGGTCGCACGGAAAGCACAGCATCCGCGCGGGATACGAATACGAGTGGACGAATTGGCCTCTCGCAGATCCCGGCCTGCAGCAGGGACTGATAATCATGTTGGGCTACAGCGCGTTCCTCGGGAATGCGAACAATGCCTCCGGCCTCTTTGATCTTGGGTGCTTGTTCTGCGTGAAGTCCACTTCGGGGGCACCCAACACTTCGGGCGTTCTCCACTTTTACCAGCTCAATAATCAGAATACGTATGTGCTGGACGATTGGAAAGTCAGCTCGAAGCTGACGATTAACATGGGGCTTCGCTGGGAATATGACGGGCTACTCACGGACAAGTACGGCCACTTGACGCAAGTGTGGCTCGACCGGATGGCGGCGAATTCGGATATTCCGACGGCATTCTCGGCGACTACGGCCGCCGGGGTTCAACAATACGTGGTACCCAGCAATTTCAACGCGAACTTCAAGAAGTTCGGGTTGCCGCCCGCCGGTGTGGGCTTGGCTAGGAACCGGAACAGCATCGAGGGACATGCTCCCTACAGCGATTTTGCTCCGAGGTTTGGGTTTGCGTGGCAGCCGCTGAGCGGAGGCAAGTTGGTGATTCGCGGCGGAACTGGCATCTTCTACGATCGCATCGGATTGGACCGTGTCGTACATGCGTTCGAACAAGGGTATCCGTATGCAGCTACATACGATTTCGGATTTGCGAGCCCTCGGTGGGCGGGCTCCTCACTAGCGCAACCGTTCGTTCCGATACCTCTGGTCTGCATGACAGGGGATCCAAACTGCAATTCTGAACCCAACGGGCTTGGCTTCGCGCCCCGCTTTGCCGATCCGACGACCGCCAACAACGGCCTCCTGGTCAACGGAATGTTCCAGACGAACTCCGGGCTGAATACGCCTCTTGTTCCGACAAGCGTGCACACACCGCTCGTGCGAGAATACAGCCTGGGCTTTCAATACGAGTTTAAGCCGGGGTGGGTGCTCGATCTCGGATATGTCGGATCGAGCGGTATCAACCTGACCGATTACAATCACAACCACAATGGCGCACAGCTGGCGACACCGACGAACAGTCTCAGCTTTAACTGTGGCGTCGGCGGGAATCCAAACGTTTGCAACAGCTCGAACAACGCCGCGTTCCGCGTTCCGGTGCTCGGGTACGAGCCCATCGGTCTGCAGGTCTCCGACTTCAATGGGGTCTCCAAGTACAACAGCCTGCAGGCAACGGTGCGGCATCAGTTCGGCCACGGGCTCTCGATGCAAGGGGCTTACACTTGGGACAGGAACCTCTCTGATGTCTTTTTCGCCAGCTCGGCGAATATCAATGACGCTCTAGCCCTTCGAACGCGCCCCGGAGTGAATGGGCCACCGCACGGGCAGTGGGGTCCGGTGTCGTTTGATCGCTTCCAGCGCTTTGTCGTGAACTACAGCTATGACTTGCCTATCGGCAAGAGTTTGTCGGGGCTTGCGGGCAAAGCCATTGGCGGGTGGAACCTCTCGGGCGTGACGATCGCTCAAACCGGCAATCCCCTTACGTTCATCGGTGGAAACACAGGAGGAGCGTACGGCACGAACCAGCAGCTGAGCTTCCAGGGCGTTACGACTGCGGAGATCTGCCCTAATTTCAGCAACGGTCGACTCAAGAACCCAGGCGGCGCTAGGAGCACCATTGGCAGTGCCAAGGGTTACTTTAACGCAGCGGCCTTCGCATGCCCGGCGCCAGTGGTACAGTTTGGCGATCCATCAGCTACAGACTACGGCAACGCTGCGGTCGGCATCGCTACGGGACCGGGCCAGTTCAACTGGGACGTCTCTTTAGTGAAGAACACTCAGATCACAGAGCGTGTGCGGATGCAGTTCCGGAGCGACTTCTACAACGCGTTCAACCACCCGCAATTCGCGCCCCCGCAGGGCACGAACTTTGGCACTGTTGGGTTCGAGAACGTCACGAACTTTGGAACGCCCACGGGCAATCAGATAACCGCGACAAGCGTGAACCCACGGCTGATTCAGTTCGGGTTGCACTTCTTCTTTTAAACCGCAACCCGCGGCGGGCGCTTCGCAAGCTCGCTCGGGATAGAAAGGCGCGGCGGAAACAGATTCCATCGGCGAGGCTGGGCGTTCAGCCCGGCCTCACCGGAACCGCAGGCGTGCGGCTCCCACCCTCTGATCAATTTATCACGCAGTTGAATTTCGGTTTTGTCAGCGCAAAATCCTCTGCTTAGGCTCTGTCCCCGGTTCCGCGAGTTGCGGCACCGCTCGAAGGACCTCATACCGTAATTACCTAAGTGAACTGAATCGAATGCGAAACCAGTTTGCGCGGTGTACACTCGAACCCGGCAATTTTTGCGTAACGCTCTCAGAGGATTCGGGGTCAAACCATCGTGGCTAGCGAATCGCAAGCGCTGACGGTCAGCGAGATCATCGACGGACGGCCCATGGGCCGCTTCCAAATCTGGACGACTGCGCTGTGCGGGCTCGTGCTGATTCTCGACGGCTTCGACGCGCAGACCGGCGGATTTCTGGTGCCTTCGATCTCTGAAAGCACCAAGATTCCGGTTCATTCGTTCGGCCCGATTCTTTCCGCGAGCCTGGTTGGATTGATGATCGCAGCCATGGCTACCGGGCCGATCGCCGACCGCTGGGGCCGCAAATGGCCCGTGATTATTTCGGCGCTCAGCTTCGCGGTTTTCTCGATCCTGACGGCGCACGCAACGACGTTTCGCGGGTTCCTCGTCTACCGCTTCCTCACCGGACTGGGGCTGGGAGGCGCCATGCCGAATGTGGTGGCGCTCGCGTCCGAATACGTGCCGAAGCGAAGGCTGGCGGCCGTGATTACGCTGCTATTTACGGGGATGCCGCTCGGCGGAACGATTTGCGGCTTTGTCAGCGCCGCGATGATCGCGACGTGGGGATGGCGTTGGGTGTTCTACATTGGCGGGATTGTGCCTCTGGTGATTTCGCTGCTGCTGATCGCGATGCTTCCGGAGTCCGTCCAATTTCTGGTGGCGCGCGGAAAGGACCCGCAGAAAGTCAGGCGGCTACTGGCACGGATGGCCCCGGAATTCGGCTCCGAACACACTGTTCTTCGGTCCGTCCCGCCCGACCCGCGCAGCAAAGGCGTGCCCGTGACGCATTTATTCACCGAAGGACGGGCCGCGGGGACGATCCTGCTTTGGATCCCGAATTTCATGAACCTGCTGATTATTTATTTCATCACGGGTTGGCTGCCGGCGCTGCTCAAGCAATCGGGAATGACGGGCTCGGAAGGCGTGACGGCAAGCACGTTCGTGAATCTGGGGGGGATTGCAGCGTGCATGGTCGAGGGTTCCCTGATGAGCAGCTTCGGCTCTTACGCGCTGCTCGTGGTCGAGTTCGGCCTCTCGACGATCCTGATCGCGGGGCTGGCGTTCGCTTCTCATTCATTGCCGCTCGTCCTCGCGATTACGTTGACGCTGGGGTTCGTGGTGATCGGCGCGCAATCGGGCCTCAATGCGCTGGCGGCGAAATTTTATCCGACCGTCATTCGTTCGACCGGCGTTGGGTGGGCGCTGGGAATCGGACGGATCGGCTCGATTGTGGGGCCGCTCCTGGGAGGAATGCTGCTGACCATCGGGTGGCATCCCCAGGGGATTTTGATGACGGGAGCGGTCTCGGCCGGGTGCGCGTGGCTCGCGATTCTGCTGAGCAAACTGGTTCGACGCAATCCAACAGCCTACGCCGCCGAAACGGAGTCGAGCCAGTTTGAACCGCGAGAGCAAATTCACGCCTGATAGCGGCGCCTCCCGAGGATTTCGGCGAGCTGTGATACACTTTCCGAGTTGAATCTGCAAGCTGTTCGCCGCAATTGCGTGCGCCCGTAGCTCAGTTGGATAGAGCGTCTGGCTACGAACCAGAAGGTCGGAGGTTCGACTCCTCTCGGGCGCGCCATTCTTTCCCGGGTCCAGCCCGGAGACATGGGTGACACAACGTACCTAAGACATAGGTAACACTTTTGGGCCGAACGGATTTTCGAGCGGTTCGAGCACTCGGGTCTCCAGATCGAAGTATCCCAGATCATAATCCATAAAACTCACGAGC
>DATEHV010000039.1:0-21163 GCA_035279445.1 Candidatus Acidiferrales bacterium
GAGGCTGGATTTGCCGGAGCCGGAAACGCCGGTGATCACGGTGAGCTGGTTGTGGGGGATTACGGCGTCGATATTCTTGAGGTTATGGACTCGCGCGCCGCGGACGCGGATTTCCTCGGCATCGTCCGCCGACGTGGGCGCTGCGCGCGGCGGGAGGGAATCCGTGAAAGCGGGCTTCTCAGTGCGTTCCGTCGGCATCTGTCTAAACAAAAAATTATACGCCTCGGTCCGTTTCCCGACAAACGGCCCATGGCGGCGCGGAGAGCGGGCGGACCGGGTGGCCGTCCCGAAAATCAGACGTCGAGGCAGGCGGATCGTGGAGCGAGGGGAGGGAGTGAACCGATTCTCGCTAGTCGGCTGAAGATGCCTTTGGCGCGTAATAGCCTGTACGCGTGCGCACCGAAAATTTCCCGCGTCCCTTGGGCGGGATCACCTGAACCTGCACGGTGCGGAATGTGCCGTCCTTGGCCGTATTCGCCGGATAATATCCAACGGTGTACTGATTTCGGATATCACGCGCCACCTGCTCGCAGATCGGCGTCACCTGTTCGAGGTTATCCGGAAAATAGGCGACCCCGCCGGTGGCCGCCGCGAGTTCGGTGAGCACCTTTTTCGAGTGGCGGACCATTTTCTTGTCGTGCTGGAGATCGTCCTGGCTGAAAACGCCGATCGTGTAGATCGTGGCGTTGGACTGTTCCGCCGCTTTGATCGCGTCTTCGAACGATTTTTGGCTGGCGTCGTCGTCGCCGTCGGTCACGACGAGCAGCACCCTCTTGTCCTTGTGCCCCTTTTTGATGTGATCGAGCGACCCGATCACGGCGTCATAGAGCGCGGTGCTGCCGCGCGTGTCGATGCGCGAAAGGGCGTCATTCAAGTTTTTTTGATCGTTGGTGAACTCTCCGTCGGTATCCAGATAATATTCGTCGTTGAAGTTGACGACGAAAGCTTCGTCCTGCGGGTTGCTGGTGCGAACGAACGTCATCGCCGCAGCGTTCACCTGCTCCCGCTTCTCGCGCATGCTGCCGCTGTTGTCGATGACCAGTCCCATGGTGACGGGAATGTCCTCACGGGAAAAAAACGAAATCTTCTGCTCGATCTTGTCCTCGAACGCGCGAAAATTCCCCTGCTTCAGATCAGAAACGAACTGCCCTCTATCGTCCGAAACGGTTACGTGCAGCACCACCAGATCGACGTTGGCTCTAAGCCGGTGATCGGCCGGCGCTTGCGGGGCCGGAGGCTGGTAGCCGGGCGGCGGAGGGAGGGGAGGTGTGACGATCGGCGGCGGATTCTGTGCGCGCGCGTACGGCGCCAGAAAGGCTGCCACGAAGAGAAAACTGAGAAGAGAAGCGGAGAAGGCTCTAATGACCCGGCGCGAAGTACCCGCTTTTCGCAGCGACACTGAGGGGAGGCAAGCCCTTGGGCGGGTGGAGTTTGACTTTGATCTTGCGCCACTTCCCATCACGAGCCCGATCGCTTGGTCTGTATCCAAGTACATACTGATTGCGCAGCTCCATGCTAATTTTTGTCGCGATGTCCGGCAGCTCGTTCACGTTGCGAACCGTAAACGTCCGGCCGCCGGTCATCATCGTCAAATCGCCCAGGGTGGAGGGGCCTCCTCGCTCCTCCGGAGTCGGCCCGCCATCAGGGTCAAAGAGCCCGATGGCATAAATCTGAACATCCGCTTCGCGCACGTACTTGCGAATCTCGGTTTCGCTGTACCGGCTATGATTATCTCCTCCATCCGATAAGATGAGCAAAGCTTTCTTGGTGTTGTGTGCTCCTCTCATCTGGCTAAGGCCGAGATAGACGCCGTCATATAGAGCCGTCAATCCGCGCGCGCCGGTATACATCAAGCGGTCCTGCAGTTCATCGACGCTTCCCGTAAATGGGCTGATCAGTTGCGCGCGATCATTGAAATTCACGAGGAAGAATTCGTCCTGGGGATTGGCTGTGCGGAAGAATTGCACCGCGGCTTGCCGCGATTTATCAATTTTGTCGGCCATGCTGCCGCTCATGTCGAAGATGACGCCGATCGATACGGGCACATCCTCACTCGAGAAGCTCACGATCTCCTGTTCGACGCCGTCTTCAAACACCTGGAAATCCTGACGCTCGAGGCCCGTCACCAGGCGCCCCATCGGGTCTCGCACCGACGCCCCGACAAGGGTGATTTCGGTTTCCGTCTTGATCGGGTGGCCCTTTTGTATCTTGGGGTATTCAGGCGGAGGCGTTTCAGGACCGGCGGGAACAGTCTGTGCCCAAGCGGGGGAGGTCACGGAACCACTGAAGAGGACGCCGAGAGCCGCGCAGACAGCCACTAACACCCAATTCCCACCTGGCCGCGTGGCGCGGTGTTTCATGATGCCCCCAAACGCCCGATGAAGCGATTCTACCACCAAGGAACTTCAAAGCAAGTGGCGCTCCATCGAGTTGCTTTACTTGCACACACGGCCGCAAACGGGACGTTCGACTCGCCGTGCTACTATGACATCGGCAACGACGGATTTGGACTTTATGGCTCACCCTGCAGCGCTTGACACGAAAGTGCTCGCCGTGATTCCGGCTCGCCACGCCTCATCGCGTTTTCCGGGGAAACCGCTCGCCTTAATCGCGGGCCGGCCGATGATCCAGTATGTGGTGGAGCGGGTTCGCGGTGCGGCGTTGGTCTCCCGCGTGGTCGTCGCCACGGACGAAGCCAGCATCAAAACGGCGGTCGAAGCCTTCGGCGGGGAAGCGGTGCTCACTCGCCCCGATCATCGTACTGGGACCGATCGCGTGGCGGAGGTTGCCGCGCATCTGCCCGCGGAAATCTACGTGAATGTGCAGGGCGACGAGCCTTTAATGGATCCCGGAGCGGTGGATGCCGTCGTCTCCGCCCTGCTCGACGACGCCTCGGTGCAAGGCGCGACGGCGTGCGCGGCGATTTCCGAACCCGGCGACATAATGGACCCAAACATCGTCAAGGTGGTGCGAGATTTTGACTCCAATGCGCTCTATTTTTCGCGTGCGCCGATCCCTTGGGTGCGGGACCGGGGCGAAAAGGTCGCCGCGCGCCACTGGAAACACCTCGGGTTGTACGTCCATCGCCGCGATGCCTTGCTTGAATTCCCCACGCTCCCCCCGGGCGAACTCGAACGCCTTGAACAACTTGAACAGCTGCGGTGGCTCGAGAATGGATTCCGCATCCGGGTCGTAGAGTCGGATTACGACGCTGTCAGTGTTGACATTCCTGCTGATATCCAACGCGTAGAAAAGCTCTTACGCGAGCGTAAGGCGTCCTAGTTGCCGCGTATGATGGGGAGGCTTTCGTCGAGGCGAAACTGCTGATGCGCCAATCATCCATCGCCGCGCTTTTGGTCACGGTATTTATGGTTGCAAACACGTCCGCCACGACGACGGATAGGGCAGCCAGCACACCCGGCGGCGCGGCGACCGCCCAGAAACTCTTCGTCTTTCACAGCGGCTTTTGGATCAACTTACATCACTTTCTTTACGAGGAGGCCGCCGCCGAGGAGGCGGGTCCCCGTCCGACGGCTCACGAACCCGAGCTGGCGTCCGACTCAAGCGTGACAGCCACCCTAAACGACGACGAGCGCAGGGATTGGGCTGCAGCTGTCTCGTACTACAGGACCAACATAATCGAGCGCGATCTGCTGAAGAACGACGCCATGAGGATCCTCAAGAATCGGCTGGAGGACCGCGAGAACTCGCCGACGCTTGCGGGCGCAAATATCGATCCTCCGCTGGCCCGTGTTCTTGGCCGCGCCGCGCCGATTTATCGGGCGCACTGGTGGCCCCAGCATGACCGCGCCAACCACGCTTGGATCGACGGGGTAACGCTGCTCGTCGTCAAGAATGGCGCAGCCCTTGCGCAGTCGCTTGCGAATGCGTACGAAACGCAGTGGCCGGATACGCCGCTCAGGGTGGACGTGGTTGCCTACGCAAATTGGGCTGGCGCCTACACCACGCTGCGACCGACGCGATCGGTGATTTCCAGCACCGACGAGGGGAATCAAGGGATCGCCGGTCTGGAAGTCCTGTTTCACGAGGCTTCGCACCCGCTGATCGATAAAGTCGGAGATTCGCTGATTCGAGACTTCGCCGCGCGCAAGAGGACCCCTCCGCTGGATCTGTGGCACGCAGTGCTTTTCTTTACGACAGGATTCTTCGTTCAGCAGATTTATCCGAACTACATGCCCTACGCGGACCGTTTCGATCTATGGAATCGCGGCGGATGGTCATCGTACCGGGAGCTGCTCGTCAAGGACTGGCAGCCGCGTCTCGAGGGGAAGGTCCGGCTGGACACTGCTCTCTCGCAACTGGCAGCGGATTATACGTCCACGGCCAACGCCTCTCCGAGTGCGAAAGAAGTGCGCCGCCGCCCGTGAGGCGTCCAAAATCGCGATTTGACACTCGCTGGGTTTCCGCCGATAATGCTTCGTACGCCGACTCCACCGGAGGAACCTGAGCACCTTGCGGACCGGCCCGAAGTACATCTTTGTTACGGGCGGCGTGGTTTCTTCCCTCGGAAAAGGCGTAGCGGCGGCTTCGATGGGTTGTCTGCTGGAGAGCCGCGGCCTGAAAGTCACCCTCCAGAAGTGCGATCCCTACCTGAACGTTGATCCCGGGACGATGTCTCCCTACCAGCACGGGGAGGTTTTCGTCACGGACGACGGTGCGGAGACCGATCTCGACCTCGGCCACTACGAGCGCTTCACGTCCGCACATCTCACGCGCGACCATAACTGGACCACCGGCCGCATCTACGAATCGATCATTGCCAAGGAGCGCCGCGGGGATTACCTCGGAAAGACGGTCCAGGTAATTCCGCACGTCACCGACGAAATCAAGGCGGCTTTCCGGAAAGTGGCCGACGGCGTGGACGTGGTGCTCGTCGAGATCGGCGGCACGGTCGGCGACATCGAATCGCTTCCTTTCATGGAGGCGATCCGCCAGATGCGGCTGGAACTCGGCGCGGAGAATGTGGTGTTCGCGCACCTGACTCTCGTGCCCTTCATCGCCACCGCCGGCGAGCTGAAGACCAAACCCACGCAGCACAGCGTGAAAGAGATGCTGAGCATCGGTATTCAGCCGGACATCCTGATCTGCCGCAGCGACCGGCCGCTGAGTTCCGACCTGAAAGCGAAAATCGCTCTCTTTTGCAACGTCGCGGAAAGCTGCGTCATTTCCGCGCCCGATGTGGGCAATATCTACGAGGTCCCGATGACGCTTGCGTCCGAGGGCCTGGACGAACAGGTGCTGCGCCTGCTGCGCCTCGAAGCGCCGCCGCGAGACCTCAGCCGCTGGCTCGCCATGCTCGAGAACCTGGAGCAGCCGCAAGGCGAAGTCCGCGTCGGAGTGGTCGGGAAATATGTCCAACTGGAGGACGCGTACAAGAGCCTCCGGGAAGCGCTGGTCCACGGCGGGCTGGCGAATCGTCAGCGCGTGGTGATCGAATGGATCGAAGCGGAAGACATCGACTCTGCCTCGACGGCGGAGCGCCTCTTGCGGCAGGTGGACGGAATCCTGGTGCCCGGCGGCTTCGGCAAACGAGGCATCCAGGGGATGGTCCACGCAATCACTTACGCGCGTGAGAAGAAGGTTCCGTTCTTCGGCATCTGCCTGGGGATGCAGTGCGCCACGATCGAATACGCGCGCGAGGTGGCGAAGCTGGAGAGGGCGGACTCCACCGAGTTCGATTCCTCCACGCCCAATCGCGTAATCTACAAATTGCGCGAACTACTGGGCGTCGACGAAATGGGCGGCACGATGCGCTTGGGCGCATGGCCGTGCAAGCTCGAACCGGGCTCGTTCGCCGCGAAAGCGTACGGCGCAACGGAAATCTCCGAGCGCCACCGCCACCGCTACGAATTCAACTGCGAATACGATAAGACCCTCACTCGCGCCGGCTTCCGCATTACCGGGCGCACTCCCGACGGCGTCTACGTGGAAATCGTGGAGATCGCCGACCATCCGTGGTTTGTTGGCTGCCAGTTCCACCCCGAATTCAAATCGAAGCCGCTCGCCCCACACCCCTTGTTTGCGGCGTTCATTCGCGCCAGCCTCGAGAACCGGCGGCAGCGCCTCGGGCAATCGGCGAATGTGCGCGTGCCCGCCGCGGATACGGCCACCGACTAGCGATTCCGCTCGAGCCGGCCACGAAGCCATTGCTCCTCTGCGCGGAAAATCTCGCGGAAGCAGTGCGGCGTGACCTGAAGATCGACGGGTTCTTCAGAATGCGGCTAGTTGATGTTCAACTTCGATTGCGTACTCGGCAGATGTTCATTGAGATTGGGCAAGCATTCGACTTCGGTGATATCGGTATCGTCCTCGCGGTTCCAGTGCTTAGTGCTGGTCCATTCGCCATCCCAGTTTTTCGGATCCAGGAGGAGGTATTTGATCTCCAGCGTCTTTCCGCCATTGACCATGCGGATTCTTTCGATGATGCGAAAATCATCGCTGACCGGGACGCCGATATCGACCCAGTGGCGGTCGGGAATCATACTGGTGGTGTCGACGACAAGCGTATCGCCGTCCCAATGCCCGACCGAGTCGCCATTGTAGGTGCGAACCACCACGTCGGGATCGGTGTGCGGTCGGCCGTCAATATAAATGAGCCGGAGCGCGTTTTCGAAGCCGCTGACCATATAGATCACCGTCGGGGTCTGAATCATCGCGATCGGCCAGACGCGCGTCATGATCATCGGCATCCCCGCGGGATAGCATTTGCCGATGTCGTCGTGGAACGCGTGGCCCTCCGCCGTCGCTTTGCGGCCCTCGTCAAACAGCGTCTGCGCGGCGGGCTTGAACTTCGGATACGGCGGCCCGAACATGAACGAGCTGAAGCCCGAGCTCAAATCAACCATCCATGTCCCGGTCAGATTAAACGGCGCCTTTGGGCGCGGCTTGGCGAGATTATCGGGTGCGAGCGCGCCCTCGGGAAAAACGGGGGCCGGTGGCTTGGTCTGTGCGCGCGCGCCGGGAGCCATCGCGGCCGCGCACAAAGCGGCGATCGCTGCGCTCGCCAGCAGAATCTTTTTAGGCCGTTTCATGAAGCGCCCTCCCGGTTCGGTGAATGGGATGGTACCCCGTGGGAGACCTCCGGCAGGTCCCGGGATTCAATGCGTAACGCGCTATTTCGTCGGGTAACCCGCCGTGTCTGTGAGAACCTGCCCGTCAGCGAGCTTGACTGAAATGAACCGGCCGCCTTTTTCGCCGCTCCTCAACGGATGAACGAATATCGTGACCTGATCGCCGGGCTTCAGCGTGTTCGACCGCCACCCTTGACGAGCCATGTTGTTGGGGCTGTTGCATTCCACTCCCCAGCGTTCTGTGACACCCGTTGCATTCGGTACGTCAATCTCAATCCAACTGTGCGGATTGCTCCAGCTGAACGCAACAATGGTGCCGACAAGCTCTACCTGCTTGGTGCGTTCAAACATCGCGGCGGAGTGATGCGCGAACGTCGAACCCGTAAACACAAGCAGCATGGTGCTGAGGCATCCGGCCCGCAAAACTTTCATCGTTTCGCTCCCGCAACCGAGTGTATCGCGCACGGCCATCGCCAGCACGTCCGAAGGCCAACCTTTCGATGGGGTCGGCGCCTCCCGACTTGCCGAGCGCGAGCGGTCCGCCAGATTATGCGCCAATCCTGACGATCCTCGCAACCAGATGATGCGCCGACGGTAGACTGGCTGAAGTTTCGGGCTACGAGACTCATTTCCGAAGCAGGGAACGACAGAGGAGGACGCGCTTATCGGAAGGTGAACGAAATGGCCTTGGATTCGCTGGGGGCGACGGTCACAACCTGGTCCTGCGCATTGTAGATCTCGTGCCAGGCTTCGATCGTATAGGTACCCGGCGGGAGCGTCTTTAGTTCAAACGTCCCCGTCTTCGACGTAACTGCGAAATAGGGATGATCGAAAATGAAGACGAACGCCCGCATCCAGGGATGGACGTTGCACAGCACGGGCATGGCGAATTCGGGCCGCCCAAAAAAAGACTTCAGCGCAGCGGATCCCGCGGGTTGGGAAGTGCTCCACTGGCGGTTGTGCTTTGGGAGCGGATGGACGTTGTGCATCGTAGGATCGTTATTCTGAATCTCGAACTGCTGGTTCGTCATCAGTGCGACCACGTGCGGCTCGTACATGCAGGCTTTTTGGCCGAGGACAGCGGGATCGCGGGGCGTGTCGAACCGATAGTTGCCGAGTCCCGCCTTCACGTATACCACCACGTTGGCGAGAGCTCCGTTGTCCCCGGTAACCACGGCCGGGGGAACGATGGGCGCGGGATTTGCTTTTACACACGCGGGCGACGCGCTCATGTCGATAGGCCTGAGGGTCGGCGGCGAGCCCGCGAATGTCACCGTGCCGGTGATTGACGCGGCAGTCGAGGCGTCAACGATAGCGATCGGGGGAGGAGAACTCTCACTTTTTCCCTTCGCGCCGCATCCGGCGATCAAGAAAGCCAGGACACCAACGAACAGGCCGGCCCGAAGGAATCTAGCGATGATCATAACTCGGGATGGAGACGGCTGCGGTGACGACGGCGATCCACAGCAGGAGTTCAATCAGCCCGAAGAGTTTGGCCGCCGCCGGCGTGTCCGGCGATTGACCCCACGAGCGAGACTTCCACTGATTCACAATATGCAACAGAATGCCGAGCGGGACCAGGATGCCCAGCTTGATGCGAAAAGCCGGATTGGGGATATATTTTGTGGCCGAACTCGCGAACAGCATGAATCCGCCGAGGACCGCGATACCGAATCCGATCCAGTTCCATGCGAACAGCGCGTCGGAGAGCCGGGAAGCCGTCTGGCGTTTCTTGCCGATTCCCAGAAGCCGAAGATCGAGCGATAGATTTGTCCCCAACCACAACGAAAGCCCGGAGAAGTGGGTGGCCTGCACGAACGGATACGCCCACGTGGAGCCGCTGAGCGCGAGCGCCCAACCGGTGCCCTGGAGCCACTTTGCGAAAGCCATCAGGAGACTGTTCATTTGCGCAGACCTCTGATCTGCCGGACCGCTGGTGCGAGGGACACCCGAATTCCTAACCCACGCCGGAGATCGCCGGGACTTCCACGGACGCGAGAATCGCGCCGATCCACAAAACCAGCGAGACGACGGCGACGCACTTGGCCGTTAAGGGCACCGCCGGCAATTGACTCCACTTCGGAATCCGCTGCTGGACGACGGCCCCAAAAATCGCCGCGAGCAAAACGATGAGAATCTTGATGCGAAAGACGTCGGCGAGATAGAAATCGCCCGCGTCGCCCGCGAACATGAGGAACCCAGAGAGCACGGCGAGAACCAAGCCGATCCACATCCACGGAAAGAGCTGCTGGGCCAGCTCGGTGGCGTTCTCACGCCTTCCGGCGATGCCCAGGACGCGCAAGTCCACGACCACCGTGGTTCCAACCAAGAGGAAGAATCCGACGTAATGAGATATTTCAAGAATCACGGAGAACACAACCGAGCTATCCATCGCGAGAATCCAGGGATTGTGTTCGAGCCACTCGCAGAACTGGAGCATTTGGAAAGCACCTCGGAGCGAGATGGTACACTGCCGCTAGTCCCAGTCAATCGCATTTTGCCGGGGGCGCGGGTCCGGAGTCGAAGCCTGGCCCGCGGACACGACCTCGATGGGAAACGATGGCATGATTAGGACCGGAGCACCAATCCGTCGGCAAGGACGACGGAGGTGCATCGCATGGTTCGCGCGCCGCTCTTGGCCGCACCGCCCGTGCACGTGATGATGTCACCCGGCTTCACTGTCGTGCTCGTCCACCCGTTGTGCCTGAGGAAATTCGGGCTGTTGATTTCCATGGCCCATTCCTCGACTTCGCCCTTGTCGTTTTTCACGTTGAGGTAGACGTAGGCATGGGGATTGGTCCACTCGACCCGGGTCACGACGCCTTTGTACGTGCTGGGATGTTCCATATCGTACATCGAGACCGAGTGATGCGCGTCCGCAGCCGGCGCCGACAGCAAGAGCAGCAACCCCACGAACCCAACAACCACTTTGAGTTTCATTCGATGAGCCTCCTGAATACGCGAAATCGCAGGCACGCGTCGTGCGGCTGCATTCTATTTTCTTCGCGCGTCGAACGCCACGCCGCGCTATCTCGTGGGCGCCACACCCGGCGAAAGCCCGGCGCTATTTCTTGATGAACAGCTCCTTATAGTCCTTATTGTTGTCTTCGCAGACATATTCCTGGATTTGCCATTCGGGATGCAGCCGCATTCGGCTGCTCACCTTCCACGGAGCCGCGAAGACGTTCGGGTCGTCAATGGTGGCTTCGTAATCGAGCTCGTCATACGAAACGCGATGATACCGCTCGACGACGTGATAAGCCGTTGTGTGACGGTACGAGCCGAGGCCGACGAACGTCTTGTCGTTGAACCCTGTTACGTCCACCACCAGAGTGTCGCCGTCCCAGTGCCCCACGGAATTTCCCATGTACGTCGGATCGAGGTCATCCGGGTGAGGACTGCCCTCGGTGGGGATCACGCGAAAAACGTGATACGCCTCGTAAAGAATGACGACGAGGCCGGGCTTTTGGACAATTTGCAGCGGATAGGGCTGCATGGTGGCAGCGGGAACCCCAGGGGGCACGCAAGTCACTCCCTGGCCCAAGTCGTTGGGATCGGCGGCAACTTTGTACTTCTCGGCGCCGGGCTTTAGTTTGGCGTTTTGAATGGGCTGAAGGCTGAAGCCCGCGATATAGACTCCGGAGAGATCGGGATGGCCGTCGGGCGCAAGCGGTATGGGGCGATTGTGCGGATCCACGCAGCCGGGGCCGGTGTTGGGGGGAGCGGGAGTTGTGCCGGCGACAGTGACCGTGATCGATTTCTTGTCCGCGCCGGCGCGGCCCTTGGCCGTGAAAGTGTATTTGGTGGTCGCTGCGGGAGAGACTTTGACCTTGCCAATCGTGGCGACGATGCCGAGGCATTCATCGAGGTAGGTGTCGTCCGCGTTCACGGCGTGCCAGGAGAGTGTCGCGGACTGCCCCGGCTGGATCGTGCTGGGCTCGGCCTTGAATTCGAGGATTTTCCCCGGCGGCCCCATCGGGAATCCGCCCACCCGGGGACGGCCGGGCTCTTGTGGCCGCGCTTGCCCTGGCGCAGGCGGCTGCTGGGCGGCCGCCCAAGAAACGGACGCCACCGCCAGCGCAGCGACAATCAAAGCTCGATGCACAATTCGCATACCGCTTGCCTCCTCAGGTGTGCCAGGGAAGTCGACGAGAAGAAGACGAGGTTCAACGGTGGCCCAGCTCTCAATCTTACGCAATTGACTGCCCGGCGGCAACGACGCCCGCTCCCAATCACGGAGAACTACGTTCGGCCGGTCGAGCCCTCATCAGCGCAACACGGCATCATGCCACGACCGGCGCCTTGAAGAAAATCCGTTTCTCCGCCGCCTACCTCGCGAGCCGCGGATCTTTAGCCGTCACCGGACACCGCTAAACTAGAACATATACTTCAGCGCGAATTGCATAACGCGCGGATCGTTGGTCGTTTGGTTCAGAGCACCTAACCCAGCAGTACTCGACGGAGTTGGTTCGCCGAACGTCGAGAGGACAAAAGCACCCTGCGGGGGAAACAGATTCGCGTGATTCGGAAGGTTGAAAACTTCCCAGCGGAACGATACTTGTTTGCCCTCACGAATTTGGAAGAGTCTCTCGAGGGCGGTGTTGACGATAATCGACCCCGGACCAAAGAGGCTGTTGTTCTTCAAATTCCCAAACGTATACGGGGCAGGAAACGCGAAGGCGCACGGGTTAAACCAGTTATTACGATTGTGAACGGTCGCAGGAGCGTTGCACTTCGGGTTGGCGGCTACGGGGCCACCCGCATTGGGATTGCCGATTAAGTTTGGGCGCTGCGTAAGTCCGTTACCGCTTCCCGAAAAGTCAAGGATGAGGATCGGTGAAACGTCCGTACCGGATTGGAAAATGCCGGAAAGCGAGAGTCTCCAGTGCCCAACGAGGATGTCTGTCAGGTGGTTCGAGAACTTTGGAGTTTCCGCAACCAAGGACTGATTAAAAATATTGTGTGTGTCGGCATTTGGACAGTTTCCCCGGTCATAACGTCTGTTGTACGGCATCGCCTCTGCCGCCAGGAAGAAACCAAGAGTGGTCGTATAGTTGTCCGAGATGCAATGCGACCACGTAAAATTCGTAGTCGATGTGAAGTGATTGGCAAAGTTGTGTTGTGCGGAAAGCACCAAGCCGTTGTAGTTTCCGGTGCCTTGCTCTTCCAATAGTAGCGTTTCTCCGTATAACGGCCCGCCTTGAGGTCCCACTCCGCCCCCAGCCGGGGCGTTGAACTCCGCAAACATACGGTTGTTTGCCAGCGAGAATGCGGGTCCGAATATGGATCCGCACAAGAACGGAGGCGTTGGGCACGGAAACGGCGGAGTGTGGCACGTAACCCCAGGCGGAAGCGGGTATGCCACAGGGCATGCGCCTTGCATCCCTGGGTTGGCTTCGTTGTTGCCCCACAAGTGACGTTGCTGGCTCCCGAGGTAGTTCACCGAGACCAGCCAGTTCGTCCCCAACTGCTTCTGCACACTCAAATTGTACTGCATGACGTACGTCGGCTTGATGTTCTGCGGGTAGCTGAAGACCAAAGCTCCTGGCAAGTAAGCGGCATTCTGGGGCCCGGTTCCAACGAACTGCGGGAAGGGATTCCCATTGTGTAGGGTTCCAGCCTGGTCCTTGAACGTGAAGTTCGACCAAGGGTTGGTAATATCAATGCTGCACGGAAACGACGGGCAAGGGGCCCCAGGAACCGATACGGCGCCACCATAAGGCTCCTCAAACCCAAATTGGTCATACGAGAAATTTGGGAAGTCATAAAAGATTCCGAACCCTGCGCGCACGGACATCCGGCCATCGCCTCGCGGATCCCAGGCGACTCCGAGGCGAGGGCTCCATTTGTTCAGCGAATTCTTAGTCAATTTGTTGTTAGAAGGCCCGCCAGGATCTCCGTTGAAAAGGTATCCCGCAGGCGCGGTGGGGAAAAGTTTGCTGTGAACGTTGTTAATCAGATCCGGGATGTCAATATTGACGACGTGCCCTTTGGGATCGGTGTGACCGAAAAATGGATCCCAACGTAGCCCAGCGGTAATCGTCACCCGCCGTGTGATCTTCCACGCGTCCTGCGCATAGAGAGAGAAGATGTTCTGATGTTGAAGCGAAGGGATCGGGGCATCCTGAGAAAAACCGTTCGTGGCTGAGGTCTCACCAAGCAGAAAGTCGGCAAGCCCAACTCTTGTGCCCGTTCGCGAGCCGTCAAACGTGAAATTCCCTTGATTGAAAAGATAGTTCGTAGCGAAGGCTCTCAAATTGATGACGTCTACGCCAAATAGGAGCTGATGCGCCCCGCGCGTTTGCGAGAAGCCGTCGGAAAACTCGAGGGTGTCATAAGGTTGAAGCGACGGAGTCGAATTGAACAAGCCGAAGAATCCCCCGGCAACGTTGAACCCTGCCATGTATTTCGGAAACTTGGGTGGCCCGAGCTGAAAGACATTGCCCACAGGGACTCCCAAATCCGCGAGATCGATTGTTGAGTTCTGAACGGTTAGATTGCGGCTTCGATTTCCGGTCACACGAATGCTGTTGACCGTGTTCGTGCCAATCAGGTACGTATCGCCAATGGTGAGGTTCTGGACGCGGTTAAACGCGCCGTCGATCGCTGCGATTAGAAGTCCACCCTGACTCGCCGGTAGACTCGGATTTCCGGGAGGCTGGTTCCAGTTCGTAATGAAATAGCGTGCGAACAGTGTGTTGCGGTTGCTGGCCTGGTAGTCGATCCTCCCGAGTCCTTGATTCTCGGTGAAATTGAGGGGCGATTGGTAGTTGAAGGTGCCGCAAGGGCTCGTCGCGGATTGGGGGACTGGCAGATGGCTTTCCAGAGCCAAGGTCACGGGACTATAGTTGGAAGGGCTTGTCATGTTTCCCGCGAAGGGTGGACCCAGCACGAGTCCGGGGCCGCTGCAATTCGCGGCGGCGAAGGCGGTGAAGTCCCCGGCGAGCATTGCGTCCGTGGGGAGGGTCGTCTGCGCGGGGTTGGTCGAACGCTGTATCGTATCTTGCCAGCCCAGGAAGAAGAAGAGCTTGTCCTTCATGATCGGTCCGCCGATCGTGCCACCGAACTGATTCCGCTTGAGATCGTCGCGCTTCACAAACGGGCTTTGTCCGCCAGCAAAGGCGGTATTGCGAGAGTCGAACATGAAATTGCGGACGTACTCGAAGACATCGCCGTGAAAGGAGTTCGTTCCCGACTTCGTAACCACGTTGACTGCACCTGAAGGGTGCGTACCATACTGCGCGGGCAACGAGCTTGTTTCTACCTTGAACTCTTCAACCGTGTCGGGGAAGGGAAGTGGAAGATTTTGATTGCTCAGCGGATCGTTGTGCGTGCCCCCATCCAGCCAATAGGCTACGCTGCCCTGCGCCCCGCCCGCGATCGAAATGACCGCCGAGGAAGGATACGAAGCTCGGAAAGCCCTGCCCTGGCCGACAGCACCGGAGAGAGTCAAGAGGTCGGTCAATTGCCGACCGTTAAGGGGCAAATCTTGGACCTGTTGTGGGACGACCACCTCTCCGACGCCCGTGCTCTGGGTTTCAACCGTTACCCCTTGTGCTGCAACGGTGACTTCCTGCGTCACGGCGCCGACCTTCAAGGCAACATCAATAGTGGGATTCACACCCACTTGAAGCACGATGCCGGTCTGCACATACTTGCTGAAGCCTTCCTTGGTGACTTCGAGCTGGTAAGCTCCCACAGACAGATCGGGCAGCGTATAACTGCCGTCGGATCCGGTGGTCGCCGTACGCACCGCGCCGGTAGCGACCTGCGTCAACTTGACCTGGGCGCCGGCGACCGCGGCGCCGCTCGGGTCTTGAACGGTTCCTCGAATCTGGGATGTGGAAATCGTCTGCGCGTGCAGGACGGCTGCAGAAAGAATGACGCAAAGTCCAAAAATTAACCTGGCTCTCATCTATCCCCCTTCGAGACCGGCTCTTCCAGCGCTTTTTCCGGCCCAACGCACTGCGCGACGCTATAGCAGAAGTGCCTTAACGGTGTCAACGACGGAAGTGTTTTCAGACCAGGAGGCTGGAGCATCCCAGCGAAGAATCGTGGCCGGACCTTCTGAAGAAGGAAGCGGCGACTACCAGTAGGCGATCCAGCGCCCCGCGGCAATCACTCCCACCCACGCGACGAGCGACACACACGCGGCCACCTTCGCGCCGATGGGCGCACGTGGGGCATCGTCCCAGTTCGCGACGTGGCGGAACGCCGTGGTTTCGAAAACCAATGCGTTCAACCCGGCGAGAAGAATCAGGATCATTTTGAAACGGAAGGCACCGTTCTCATACATCTTGGCCGCCTCGGAGGCGAACATGAATCCGCCCGTGGTAAACATCACCCCGAAGCCAACCCAGGTCCACCGAATCAGGCGCTTGTGCAGTTCAGAAACCCGCTGCCCGGTCAAAACAAATCCGAGCAGACGAAGGTCCAGCACGCCCGTCGTCCCCACGAGCAGGATGATTCCCCAGATGTGAATCGTTTCGATCAAGGGAAACAACCAAAGGGACTCAGAAACCGCCGTGCCCACCGATGTGTGTTGCAGCCATTTGCAGAATTCCAAAAGGTGCATTTGTATAGGAGGCCCTCGTCGAATTCAACTGATCCTGCTCAATGATTCCTGAGGTGCACGCTTCAAACCAGCTCGGGATCGGTGGAGATCGATCGCGCCCTCGAAGTCCGAAATACATTAGGTTCGCATTCGAAGCTTGTCAAGCGCGACGCCGCGCCGGCATCGCGGCTTGCGTGATGTGCGACCGACCGAATCTTCGCCGGGAATTGCGAGTTGAAAAATGTGCCGAACCCGCATAGGCTTTTCGGTCTGGGGATTGCGGCAAAGACGGGGGATTCCGCGATGGCCGACATTGAAGTTCCGGTTTTGATCGTTGGAGGCAGCCTGGTGGGCATGTCCACCGCGCTGTTCCTCGGCCATCATGGCGTCCGGTGTCTCGCCGTCGAGCATCATCGAGGGACCGCAATCCACCCGCGCGCAGCGATGATTACCCAGCGAACGATGGAGGTCTTCCGCACGGTCGGCATCGAGCAGATCGTGCTGCAAAAATCCGACGAGCAATTCGTTCAAGACGGCGCCATCATGGCCGTCGAGACGCTCGCCGGCAAGGAGCTGTCCTATTTCATCGCAAATCTCAACGAAGGCGTGCGCGACGTTACCCCCAGCCTGCGCATCTTTATCACCCAGAGCCTGCTCGAGCCGCTGCTCAAATCGCGCGCTCTCGAACTGGGAGCGGAACTGCGCTTCGGCACGGAGATGCTGTCGTTCCAAGAGGACCGGGACGGCGTCACGGCGGTCATCCGCGATCGGGATAGCGGAAAGACTTCGACCGTGCGCGCCCGCTATATGGTGGCGGCTGACGGAAGTCACAGCAAGGTTCGAGAGCGCTTGGGAATCCGCATGCTCGGGCACGGCGTTTTCTCCAAAAGCATTACGATTTATTTTCGCGGCGACGTCGCTCCGCTGCTGCGCGGCCGCAGCTTGAGCGTGATGTATGTTTTGAATCCGGCCTTCAGCGGATTCTTCCGAATCGAGAAGCCGTTCACCTCGGGTTTTCTCGTGGTGCATTGGATGGGCGATGCGGCCAACCCGGTTACAGACGTTTCCGCGGGTCTGACGGAGGAAAAGGTCCTCGCGCTGCTTCGCACCGGACTGGGCGATGAGAAAATACCCGTCACAATCGAAAACGTGATGCATTGGGACGCGACCGCGGATACGGCGGAACGCTTTCAGCAAGGCCGTGTATTTCTGGCGGGAGACGCGGCGCATGTGATGCCGCCCAGCGGAGGCTTTGGAGGCAATACGGGCGTGCAAGACGCGCACAATCTCGCCTGGAAGCTCGCGTACGTGCTGAACGGGATCGCGGGGCCTGGGCTGCTGCCGACCTACGACCTGGAGCGGCGACCCGCCGCCTCGTTTACGGTCGAGCAGGCATACTCGCGCTACGTCACGCGTTCAGCTCCGTATCTGCGCTCGGACGACATGCAGCCGATCCAGAACGATTTGAATATCGAGCTGGGTTATTGCTACCAGTCCGCGGCCGTTTTACCCGATGCCGAGGGCGCCGTCCCCTCGCACGAAAATCCGCGAGAATCCCGCGGACGCCCGGGCACCCGCGCCCCGCACCTCTATCTAAACCGCGGCGGCGAGCAGATTTCGACCCTCGACCTTTTTGACCGCAATTTCGCACTCCTGGCGGGTCCGGAAGGAAGTGCGTGGCGCGAGAGCGCTCGCGCGGCCGCGAATCAGCTCGGAATCGAGATTGACCTTCATCAAATCGGCTCGGAGGGTCTCACCGACACAAATGGAGGATTCGCCCCGGCATATGGAATTTCGCCGACGGGTGCAGTCCTTGTGCGTCCCGACGGCTTTGTGGCGTGGCGGGCGAAGACGGGCGAGCGTGCCTCTGCGGCGACGATGAAAAACGTGCTGGCAACGGTTCTGTGCCGCGTAGCGCGCGGCGAATCCGCTTGAGGGCGGCTCCGTTCGAAAGATATATTGCAGCGCCATGAATCTTCTCCCCACATCCTTGGTCGGATCGTATCCGCAGCCGGACTGGCTGATCGACCGCCAGAAGCTCGGGCACCGAATGCCGCCCCGCGTTCGCGCGCAGGAGTTGTGGCGGGTGGCGCCGGAGTGGCTCGAACAAGCTCAGGACGACGCCACGCTTCTCGCGATTCGTCAACAGGAGCTCGCGGGTCTGGAGATCATCACCGACGGCGAAATGCGCCGCGAGAGCTACTCGAACCGTTTCGCGACCGCGCTGGCGGGCGTCGATCTCGAGAACCCTGGGAAAGTGATCAGCCGCAGCGGCAGCGTCGCCCTGGTGCCGCGCGTGGTCGGGAAGATCGAGCGCAAGCATCCCATCGAAGTTCGCGACTTGCAATTCCTGCGCGCCCACACGGACCGCGCCATCAAGATCACCGTTCCCGGCCCGTTTACGATGTCGCAGCAGGCGCAGAACGACTACTACTCGACGGAAGACGAATTGGTGCTCGACTACGCGTCGGCCGTGAACGCGGAAATCAAGGACCTTTTCGCGGCCGGGGCAGATGTGGTTCAGATCGATGAGCCGTGGATGGAGGCGCATCCGGAACGGGCGCGCCGCGTCGGGCTCGCCGGAGTCCGGCGCGCGCTCGAAGGCGTCACCGGTACCACGGCGCTGCATATTTGCTTCGGCTATGCGGCTCTCGTTCCAGGGCGCCCGGCGGCGTATTCGTTTCTGGAGGAGCTGGCGGATTCTCCGGTGCGCCAGATCTCGATCGAGACTGCGCAATCGAAGCTGGATTGTTCGGTGCTTGCCAAACTGCCGGCGAAGACCATCATTCTGGGAGTGCTCGATCTTTCGACCCCCGAGATCGAGACCCCGGAGGAGGTAGCGGCGCGAATCCGGCGCGCTCTACCGTTCGTCAGCCCGGATCGGCTGGTCGTCGCGCCGGACTGCGGGCTGAAATACCTGCCGGCGAATGTGGCGTTCGGGAAAATGAAAGCGATGGCCGCCGGCGCAGGGATTGTCCGCAGGGAATTGCAGAGCCGCGCCGCGGGCTGACCCGGGAAATGTTGTGCCGCCGTTCCGGCAGCGCCCGGCCTAGTCCGACGCCGTTTTCCCGGCAACCTTGCTCGTGATCTGGGATGGGTCCGCGCCGACGCGTCCCGACATCTGATCCTTGGCCGCGGCCAGGCGGAAGTCGTAGCGGATGCTTGGCAGGTTCGGGAGAGGCGAAGACGAATCCTTTTTGTTCACGGAAACGATGAGCGATTCGCTGACTCCGAAGATTGTGTCGGATTCGATGTGCGCATCTCCCGCAACATAGAGCGCCGTGACCAGCTCGCGGTATCCCGGCGCGCCGATCACGAAATGGATGTGCGCGGGGCGGTAGCCGTGACGGCGTTGCGCGCGAATCATGTCGCCGACCGGGCCGTCCATCGGGATCATGTAGCCCAGCGGACAGAGACCGCGGAAATAGTAGCGTCCCTCGGCGTCCGCGTGAAAACATCCGCGCAGGTCCATCTCCGAAGGATCGTGCTTTTGCAAATCGTAGTTGCCGGTTTCGTCCGGTTCCCAGATCTGGACGAGGGCATTCGCAATGCCCTTGCCGGCGGAGTTCAGCACCCGCCCATAGAAGCAAACCTCCGAGCCCTCGCTCTTCGAGATAATCGAATCACCGAGTTTCATCATGGGCGCGTCCTGGCGGTAGAACGGCCCGAGCAGGCTCGACTTCGTGGCCGATTCCGAGCCTCGCTTGTCGTGCAGCGCGTTGACCAAGGAACTCAGTCCCAGCGTGTCAGAGAGTAGAATGAACTCCTGGCGGTGCTCGGAGCACTTCTGACCGACCGCCGTGAGAAAACGAATGGCGTCGAGCCACTCCTCGGGCGTGAGGTCGACTTCCCGCGTGAAGCCGTGGAGGTGCCGCACCAGGGACGCCATGATCGCCTTGAAGCGCGGATTCGGCGTGGAAGACATTTGTTCAAGCGCCGCATCCGTAACGGTGAGTTCATCGATGGCTCTCATGGCACCTCCATCTCCTGCAAGCGAGCGCTGGCCGCGCGCTCCGTTCCGGCCGGGCGCCATCATAAACCTTTTGAAGAGATTTTGCTTCTCGGTTGCGCCTGCCGTGGCGCCCGAAGAAGCAGATTGGAAATCAAGAATTTTGCGCCGAGCTTCAGATCAGGCGAGGTTTACGATCGGAGTAGAACAGGCCAGCGAGACCCGCTACGCGGCAACGGCGAGGTACTGCCAGATTCTGCCAGTGGACTTTACCTGGAACACCCCACCCTCATCGGCATGAAGGAAATAGCTTCCGTCCGGGATACGGTGGGCGCTTGCGGAACGCACCGAACAACGCGCCCAGCGGATCGGACGCGGGCCGCGGCCGTGCTGGCGAGGTTCCGGAATGACGTGGATTCCGTAATTCACGCGGTACTCGACACCCGTCGGCCGAGTCGGTACTAGACGTCCCGATCCCTTGCGCTTTAGGCTCATGACTCTTCGATGCGGTATCAATCCCTACGGTTTCTCGTAGACGGCGGATTTTAGTGCTACCGTCGACCCCAAGTTCGAAATCAGTATAGCTCAGTTACTGCACTCTGCGGGCACAACTTATCCGCCTATTTTTCAATGATCTGCGGAATCTGACACTACCGCCGGTCGCGGCGGCGACCGGTTCAGGAAGGAGGTGTAACCCCTGCCCAATCATAGAGTTCCCGATGTAGTGTGGCGACAAGATCCGGGCGGTCCTCCCCCGGTAGATCGGAATCGATGCTGTAACCTTGGCTCTTCAGGTAGTACGCCAGCAATCGATACGACGATCGGAGTCCCTCGACCTCGGTTGGGTCGATCGAAATCGATTGACCTGGGATCACAGGAGTTAATTCGTCGCGCATATAGACTGCGTCGAAGCCGAAGATGCGCCAGCAGCCTTCCCGCCGTTCGGTCCGGTAGAGGAAACGCGAATAGGTGGAAAGCGTTGCCTCTACGCCTTTCAGTTTCACTGGAAGATCGATGATGGCGCTCAGGCTGGCGATGGCACGGTCTCCCGCAAGGGTGACCAGGACCGGAGCAAGGCGGTGCTTCGCCGGAATCCCCCGCCGCGCCATGTCGATCGAGCCGCTGACGAAATCCGGTCCGCTTCCGCGAAACCAGCTCACCCTAACCAGAGAGTCAGGCCAGTAGCTGTCGCGCATCTGATTCCAGAAGCCAAGGTCTCGACCCTCGCGCTCGCGCAGAATCAGTTGGGTAATGACGCTGACTTCCGCGCCTTCGGAGATCGCTTTAGCGGAATTGACGCCGGAATTCATGGTTGCCGACGATGTTCCTCCGACG
This sequence comes from Candidatus Acidiferrales bacterium, assembly GCA_035279445.1. Classification (GTDB taxonomy): domain Bacteria; phylum Acidobacteriota; class Terriglobia; order Acidiferrales; family UBA7541; genus Palsa-295. Next base: position 20,930 of record DATEHV010000039.1, read on the forward strand.
ATTCGGCAGAGCGAAGATTATTGCCTACATCGGCGAGCGACACAATCGCCGGAAGGAATTCCGCCGGGAAATTCATCCGCGGTAAACGCGTCGAGCGCAGGTTTCGCGATATCAGCTCGGCTTCGATTGCGCGCAAGAAGGCGGGCCCTGACGGGGTCCGTTGAGACCGGTCGCCGCTTCGGGTACTGAGCGATCGCATAAACTCACAACGGCGGAGGATTGCCTAAGGCAGAA
>DATEHV010000040.1:0-30778 GCA_035279445.1 Candidatus Acidiferrales bacterium
GGTTCAAGCGGGGACCCGGCAGGAAATCAGACCGGCTTCGGGAGTAACGCCGGTAAAAACCCTTGCTGGGGGCTGCGTCACCGAGATCGAGGACAAAGCCCCCGCCGGCGATTCCTTTGTTCGCGCCGAGTGAAAACAACCGCGGCGTTGAGGTCGCCGGGAGTGTTGCGCAGGACCGAACAGTGCGGCGCACGCAAAACTTGACTCCACAAACGGTGTGTTATCATGACGTCCGACGAAAGAATTGCGCAATTGGTACAAGCCGATTCGCCCCTCCCGCCCAATGCATCCTCCGCCGCTGCGCTCCGCTCTCGTTGTCTTGTGTCTCGGCTGCGCGGCCGGCCCGACTGGCGCTCAATCACCTGTCCAGCTTCCGTCGTCATGGAATGAGGCCGTGTACGCCCTTGCCGAGAAAGTCGCTGCTGCCCTGGCCCCTTCGCAGTCGTTTTCGATCGAGCTGAACGACATCTCGGCGAAAGCGCCGGTCGAACTTGCCGGAATCCGGCAGATCTTCGAAGCGGACCTGACGGCTCGCGGCGACCGCTCGGCGGCGCCCGCGTCCGCCGACGCCCTGGTGCACGTGACGGTCTCTCAAGACATCGACGGCTACCTGTTGGTTGCCGAAATCCACCGCGGCGAGACGCAGCAGGTAGCGATCGCGCCCGTGGCAAAGACGGAGGAGGCGTCGGCTCAGCTCAGCCCGGTGCCCGGCATCGCGAGAAAGATTATATGGCAGCAATCCCGCCCCATTCTCGATTTCGCGCAGGCGGCCACGGACGCAAGCCATACCTACTGGTATTTCCTTGAGCCGGACCGGCTGGTTGTGTACGAATTCAACGGCGGCGCCCAGGTGCTCGGCGAAGCGCGGCCCATTTCCAAGCTCTACACGTCCCGCGATCTTCGCGGCCGGCTCGTTTTGGACGATGCCACGCATGTGAAGGCCTTCATCGGCGGAGTTCGATGCGAAACCGTGTGGAATCCGAGCTTTGCTCTCGAGTGCCACGAAAATCCCGGCCAGCAATGGCCGATGGGTCAGGTGAGCTGGCCGATTGACCCGTCCAAGAACTTTTTCTCGGGGAACATGGCGTTTGCAAACAGTCTGGAGGAGAAATTTCCCGCCTTTTATTCCGCGGCCTCTCCCTCTCAGGCGAGCAGCAGTCAAAGCACGTCTCGCTGGGCAATCGCGGGTCTCGACGGGCAAGTGCGGCTGTTTGAAGGGGCGGCCGAACCCGTTTCAACATTTGCGGGCTGGGGAAGCGACATCGCATCGGTCGCGCCCGCGTGCGGACTGTCGTGGCAAGTGCTTGCCGCGGGGCCGGGTGACTGGACGCAGCCGGACCAGTTACAGCTTTACGAGATCCTGAGCCGCCGTGCGATCGCGGTGGGTCAGCCGATGCAGGCGTCCGGGCCGATTCTCGCACTGTGGTCCGCCGACGACGGCAAATCGGCGCGCATGATTTCGCGAAACCTCGATACGGGATTGTATGAAGCTTCGATTGTTTCTATTTCTTGCGGCAATTAGCATCGTCCTCTCGGCGGGCACTCCCGTGGAGACGGCGCGCCGGCCGAGATATGGCGGGACCCTCCGCGTGGAAATTGGCGCGGTGGTGAACTCGCTTGATCCCGCCGTATCGGCGGCGAATCCGCAGGAGACCGCCGCGAAAAACGAGATCGCCCTGCTTCTTTACGACCACCGGAATCCGGACGGGTCTTTCGCTGGCGTGGCTGGCTCGGGCCCGTTTCGTATCGCCGAATGGGAGCCGGGAAAACGAGCCGTGCTCGCAGCAAATGAAAACTACCGCGGCGGCCGGCCCTTCGTGGACTCCGTGGAGATTCAGATGGGGCGCGCGGCGCAGGACCGCATCCTCGACCTTGATGTGGACAAAACCGACATCGCGGACATTCCGGCCGAAGAGGCGCGCCACGCCTCCGATCGCGGCTTGCGCGTGAGCACCTCGCAGCCCGACGAGCTAGTGGCGATCGTATTTGTGGCGGGCCGCCCGATGGCTGAAGACGCGCATGCCCGCGAAGCGCTGGCGCGCTCGATCGACAAAGCCGCCATCGTCAATTTCATTTTGCAAAGGCAGGGAGAGCCGGCCAGGGGCCTGCTGCCGCAGTGGTCGAGCGGGACGGCGTTTTTATTTCCGGCGATTGCCGACCCGGCCGCGGCGAAGCAGCTCTGGTCGCAAGTCCCGGGCTCGCCCAATGTTGCCCTGGGATATGATCCCGCCGATTCGCTGGGGCAGGCGATTGCGGAGCGCCTCGCGGTGAATGCGCGAGACGCGGGAATTACGCTCACGGCGAACGCCGCTGCGGGAAGCGATGACGCGCGGCTGATGCGCGCTCGAATGCCTTCGCCGCACGCCCGGGACGCCATACTTAATTTTGTCGCCTCATGGGGGCCTGTGGCCGCGCTCGACACGGCGCCTCTGCCCGCCGCAGCGTCGCCCGAGCAAATCTATCAGCGTGAGCGCACGATCGTTAGCAGTTATCGGGTCGTCCCTGTCGTGTGGCTCCCTCAGGTATACGGCCTGGGCGCGCGTGTGCGGGATTGGAAAGCGCCGGGTCCGGGCGAAGGCTGGCCGTTTGCGGACGTGTGGCTCGATCAGGGATCTCAATGACGTTTCGCTCCAAACTTTTTTGGGTTTTTACGCTCGCGCTGCTGCTCTCGGTGGGCGTGATCGCCGTGGGGGTCACCCTGGTGACTCGGCGTGCGTTTGAGGAGCTGAATCGGCAGCACAGCGAAGCGCTGGTCGCGCAATTCGAACGCGAGTTCCAACGGCGCGGACAGGATGTGGTTCACCGCGTGCAGGGAATCGCCGACGCCGAAGCCACGGTGCGCATGGCGATCGACTTGAGCCGCCCGAAGGCGGACGTTTCCGTCTACGTCAGCGATGCGCGCGGCGTCTCCCAATCCCATCAGCTTGATTTCTTCGATTTCATCGGCGACGACGGCGCGATTATTTCCTCCAACGAGTGGCCCGCGCGCTTCGGATACAAGATGGACTGGATCACGCAGCCGCAGGATTGGTCCGCCCTGGGTTCGTTTCTGATGAGAGTGGATACCCAGGATGGCCCGGCGCTGGGGCTGATGTCGGTTTCGACGGTGCGCGTGGGAGACAAGAACCTCTACCTCCTCGGCGGCGAGCGCCTCGGAAAGGATTTTCTTGCCTCGCTTGTGCTTCCGGAGGGTATGCGCGCGCTTCTGTATCTCGATCTCGACCCGGGCTTCCAGCCGACGAACCTGCTCGACGAAGCCGGCCCCGTCGATCAAGGCGAACGTCTGGCTCCCTTCATCGAGCAGGAGCGCCAGCAACCGGGGAAGCGCGCCTTCAAAATCTCCTGGACGCCTGATCCGGCGGGTTCCGAAGCGTTCCACGTGCTGCCGCTGCAGGGGCGCCAAAAGGAACTGCTCGGCGTGCTGCTGGTGGGGAGTTCCCAGCAGGAGGTCGTCGAGCTTGAGCAACGCATTCGCATTCTCGCCCTGGGTGTCGTGGCCATGGGCCTGTTTTTTGGCCTGCTGCTCAGCTGGTGGGGAGCGGCGCGCGTCACGCGGCCTGTGCGGAAGCTCGCGGAAGCAGCCCGCGAGGTCTCGGCGGGAAACTGGAACGTGCACGTCGATGTCCGGGGTCGCCACGAAATCGGCCAGCTCGCATCCGCCTTCAATCGAATGACCGAGCAATTGAGCGAGCAGCGCGAGCGGCTGGTGCAGGCCGAGCGTGTGGCCGCCTGGCGGGAAGTGGCGCGCCGGCTGGCGCACGAACTGAAGAACCCGCTCTTTCCCCTGCAGACGACCGTCGAGAATCTCCAGCGAGCGAAGGAGCAGAGGCCGGAGCAGTTCGAGGAAGTCTTTCGGGAATCGACGGGCATCCTGCTTGCCGAAATTGAAAACCTCAAAACCATCGTCGGCCGATTCAGCGATTTCGCGAAAATGCCGCAACCGGAGCTGGGGTCCGTGAACCTGAACGAGGTGGTGCGCGGCGTCGTGAAACTCTTTGAAGCCCAGCTCGGCGCGGTGGGGCGGCCGCCGATTGCATCCGAACTTCACCTGGAGGAGGATCTGCCCACGATCCAGGCGGATGCGGCGCTGCTGCATCGCGCGGTCGAGAATCTTGTGTTGAATGCCATGGACGCGATGCCTGCCGGCGGCGTCCTGATGCTTCGCACGACGCACCGGGACGGCAACGTGGATCTGGAGGTCTCCGACACCGGTACGGGATTGACGCCGGAGGAGTGCGAGCGGCTCTTTACCCCCTACTACACCACGAAACAGCACGGCACCGGATTGGGCCTGGCCATCGTGCAATCCGTGGTGAGCGACCACGGCGGCCGCGTGTCGGTTGAGAGCGAAACGGGCGTCGGCACGTCGTTCCATATCGAGCTTCCCACCAAGCCGCCGCGGCCGGCCGCTCCCGCGGTCGTGCCGGACGTTGGCGAGGAAGTCCCCGTAAAGAAAGCGTAGCCGCGCGTGCCGCCGAAAGCGCATATTCTCGTTATCGACGACGATGCGAACACGCTCGCGTCGCTCGCTCGCGCGTTTCGGCTTGCGGAGCACGAGGCCACCGTCTGCGACAACGCCGCGCGCGCCCTCGACCTCGCGAAGTCCCGGCGATTCGATCTCATCCTCTCCGACGTCGTGATGCCCGGCCGCGACGGCATCGCCCTGCTCGAGGACCTCAAGAATATCGGTGTGGCATCGCCGGTCGTAATGATGTCCGGACAGGCGACGATCGAAATGGCGGTGCGCGCCACGCGGCTCGGCGCCGTCAATTTTCTCGAGAAGCCGATATCGACCGAAAAGCTATTGTTGACGGTCGAGAACGCCGTGCGCCTGGCGCGCCTCGAGGAGGAAAATCAGGACCTGAAAAAACGTCTCGGACGGCACCTCATCGTCTGGGCGAGCGCGGCCATGCGCGAGGTGATGGAGCAGGTCGAGCACGTTGCCGCGAGTGAAACGCGCGTCTGCATTCGCGGCGAGACGGGAACCGGCAAAGAGCTGGTGGCGCGCACTCTGCACGAGAAAAGTCCTCGGCGCGGCGGCCCGTTTATTTCTCTGAATTGCGCGGCGGTGCCCGCCGAGTTGATGGAATCCGAGCTGTTCGGTCACGAGAAGGGTTCGTTCACGGGCGCGGCCGCGCGCCACGTGGGGAAATTCGAGCAGGCGCATCGCGGCACGCTCTTTCTCGACGAGATCGGGGACATGCCGCTCGCGATGCAGGCCAAGCTGCTGCGCGTGCTCGAGGAGGGCGAAATCGAGCGCGTGGGCGGCGGTGGCCCGTTTGCCGTGGACGTGCGCGTCGTGGTGGCGACTCACCGCAACCTTGAAGAACAGGTTCGGCAGGGTAAATTTCGGGAAGACCTCTACCACCGCGTGTTCGTGTTTCCGATCCTGCTGCCGCCGTTGCGGGAGCGCCGCGAAGATATCCGGGTGCTCGCGGAACACTTCATTCAGCAACTGGCCGAGCAGAATCATTGGAAGCGGAAAAGTCTCTCGCCCGGAGCGCTCGAGGCTCTGGAACGCCATGCCTGGCCGGGAAACGTGCGGGAATTGCGCAACGTGGTGGAGCGGGCGTTGCTTTTCGCCACCGGTGATGTGGTGGAGGTGGCCACGATCGGGCGCGCGCTGCCACAGAGCGCAGCGGCGAGTCCAGGCCCGGCTTCAGAATCAATCGCTCTGACAGCCGGGACGCTCGGCGAGCGCGTCGAAGCCTTCGAACGCGAAACGCTTCTCGCCGAGCTCAAGCGCAATCGCCATCACATGACCAACACCGCAAAGGCGCTGGGCCTCGAACGCAGCCACCTCTACAAAAAATGCCAGCAGCTCGGAATCGATCTCCGCGCCATCCGCCAGACCGACTAGATTTTCACGGGACAAGCGCCTGGGGCGGCGGGAAGAATCGCTTGAGCGCCGCGTGCGTGGGGAAATAGATCACCACGGCCATAAACAACCAACTGATCATCACGTGAACCGGCGCCGGCCCCCACGCCCGATGGACGAAGGGATCGGTGAACGCATAGTTGATGTTGACGGCCGGAGACGTGAATCGCGCGGCCACGAAAGCAGGGAGGGCGATTGCGCACTGCAGCGCCCAGCCTCGCCGGTCGTAGCCGATGCGCTGAAGGGCCCACAACAGCAGCACGGGCATGGCAATGTGGAACAGCGTGAGCAGCCGAATCCAAAGCGGATAGCTCGCATCGAAAAGATATTCGGTCCCGCCGATAAGGTTGCGCCCGCGAAAGAGTCTCCAGCCCGCGTCCAGCGTCCACGCCGCATCCACCAGTAGCGACGAAACGGTCTGGCTTGAAATCAGCAGGGCGCTATTGCTCCACACGCCGATGCACGCTAGGATCACGGCGATATCGCAGACGTGCAGAAAATTCGCCGCGCCCCACGTTCGCCCGTACGCGGGAATCCAGATCAAGAGCCACGCGATCGCGGCCCAGCGAACCCATGCCGGAAATCTGACGGATGTTGCCGAAGGAGCAGCCATTTTTTCGGAGAGATCGCCGGCCATCGTATCAAATGAAACTGCACATTCCCATCGTGTAGCGTTTTCGCGGCGGCAATGCGAGAATTCGCGGAGTGACTCCGGAAATTCCAGCAATTCTGGCGGCGGTTGCGGCGTGCGGCGCGGGCGGAAGTCTTGCCTGGGGCGCCATGGCCCCCTCATCTCAATTCTTCGGCAACACGATTCGACACACCGGCGACGCCGGTACCATCGCGCTCACCTTTGACGACGGCCCGAATCCCGGGGTCACTCCGGCGCTGCTTGACCTGCTCGGCCGCCACAATGTCAAAGCGACGTTCTTTCTCATCGGCAAGTGGGTGCGGGCTGCCCCTGCGCTCGCGAAGGAGCTCGCCGCGCGCGGCCACGCCGTCGGCAACCATACCGAAACGCACCCTGCCCTCGCGCTCTGCTCCTCGCGGCGCATCGCGCTGGAACTCGCGAGCTGCGATGACGCAATCAGGGCGGCCACGGGCAGGCCACCTCGTTGGATGCGCCCGCCGTTCGGCGTTCGCAGCCCCCTTCTTCGGGGCATCGTGCGAAAGCGCGGAGGCGCCGGAGTCGTGATGTGGTCCGCGTGGGCGCGCGACTGGAGACCCCAACCCTCCGAACCCGTGATTCGACGCTTGCGCCGCGCGCGGGGAGGCGATATCGTCCTTTTGCATGACGGCGACCACCGCGTGCCCGAAGGAGATCGCCGCCATACGATCGCGGCCCTCGAGCATTGGCTGCCGCGGTGGAAGGATGCCGGACTTCGGTTTGTCAGCCTGGACGAGATGAATCGGCAGGCGTAAGCGGGCACATACCAATGGACGAGAGACGGTTCTACGACGAGAAGGAAGAAACGAAACAGATCCCGCTCAACTGTCCGCATTGCCGACAGGAGAGCACCTACCCGGTTCGCTGGATGGTGCGAACGAAAAAATCACAGGCGCCGGCGGGAGCGAATAAGGAAGACCAGCAACAGTTCGCGAAGGCCCGCTCCTACATGGTTCGCGTGGATAATATGGTCGCCTGCCGCCACATCAAATGCCGCAAGCGCTTCGATCTGACCGGCCAGACCGTCTTCCTCATCTAACCCGGCTGAAATTTCTACGTAGAGTTTTCTTCGAAATTGCCGCGGAATGGACTTCGACCGGCTGGCTGCTTAAAACCTCGCGGATTTTCTGGGCCAACGCCTTCAAGTTGAAGGGCTTTTGGAGGAATGCGACACCGCCCTCGAGGACACCGTGGCGGAACACGGTGTCATCGGTGTAGCCCGAGATGAACAGGACCTTCATGTCAGGACGTTCGGACCCCAGCCGCGTTGCGAGTTCGGACCCGTTCAGATGCGGCATCACGACGTCGGTAATCAGCAGGTGTATCGGGCCGGGGTGGGCCGCGGCGACCTTGAGTGCCTGCATTCCATCCGCGGCCTCGAGCACGCAGTATCCGGTGCCGCCGAGGTACTCGCGCACCAGCTCGCGCACGCTCTGCTCGTCTTCGACAAAGAGAATGGTTTCGGTCCCGTGCGTAGAGCCTTTTGCCTGTGAGTCTACGGGTACTTTCTCGAGTTCCGCCATTACCTGCGGCAGATAGATCTTGAACGTGGTTCCATGGCCGAGTTCGCTGTACACGTATACGTACCCGCCGCTCTGCTTGACCACGCCGTAAACGGTCGCGAGACCCAAGCCCGTGCCCTTGCCCGGTCCCTTGGTCGTGAAGAACGGCTCGAACACGCGCGCCTGAGTTGCATTGTCCATTCCACAGCCCGTGTCGGTGACGGTCAGCATCACGTAGCGGCCCGGAACGACGCTCGTGTGTGTGGCAGCGTAGCTGCTGTCAAGCTCCACATTTGACGTTTCGATCGTCAGTCGGCCGCCTTCGGGCATCGCGTCGCGAGCGTTGACCACAAGATTCAGCAGCACCTGCTCGATCTGACCTGGGTCGGCCTTCACGCGGCCCAGGTTTCCTCCCGGCAGAAACGCCATGTTGATGTTCTCGCCGATCACGCGGGAGAACATACGAATCATTCCCGCAACCGCTTCGTTCAGATCCATCACGCGCGGCTGCAACACCTGCTGGCGGCTGAAAGCGAGCAATTGGCGCGTCAGCGAGGCGGCGCGGTCGGCAGCCTTCTCCATCTGCTGGACGCCCAGCCGCAGCGGCGACTCCTCGGGCATTCGATCGAGCAGAAGTTGCGCGTGGCCCTTCACGACCATCAGGAGGTTGTTGAAATCGTGTGCCACGCCTCCGGCGAGTTCGCCCACCGCCTGCAACTTTTGGGACTGGCGCAATTGGTCCGTCAGGTGTCTCCGCTCGGTCACATCGAGGGCGACCCCGATGACGCCTTGAATTTCTCCATCGCTGTTGCGCAGGGGTTGGAGGTACGACTCAAAGGTGCGGTCTCTCCACTGCAATTCGTAGGTTGCGGGCTCGCCGGCGAGCGCGCGACGGTGCGCCACGATCGGAGGGTAGTCGGGATCCCGAGTCTGGAAAAAACTGTAGAGCGATTTTCCCACCCGGTCGCTTGCACGCAAACCGAGAAGCTCGTACGCGGCCCCGATCGTAAAGGTGGTTCGCAGCTCGGTGTTCGTGGTCCACATCATTCCCGGCAACCTCGACGCCATCATTTCCAGGCGGGTTTGACCCTCGTGGCGTTCCTTCTGCGACCGCTCCAGATCCTCCAGCATTCCGTCGATCGCGCTTCCCAGATAAGCCAATTCGTCTTTTCCGGGGACGCTGATGCGGGCTGAAAGATCGCCGCTCGCTCCGATTTCGGTGATTCGCTCGCTCAAATGCGCCACCCGCGAGACGACGAAGTGCTGGAGCAGGACCATCGTGATCGCGCCGAAGGCCAGGCCGGCGGCCAACAGCAGCAACAGGAATTGCAGCAGGCTCGTTTGCCCCTGCTGATAAATGTTTCGCGGAAGCAGAATGCGGAGGATCACCGCCGGCTTTCCGTAGATATCCCGCAATTCCTGATACGCCGCCAGCGACGCCTCTCGATAGGGCCTGGTCAAGACCGGCCGCTGGTCCGAGATTGCGTCGGCAGCTGCTCGGAAGTCGGGCGACGGCGCGCTTGCGTCCATCCGCTCGATGTCGACGGGCATGTGCGTCATACCTCCGAGGCGCACCGTCTCATCCGCGTCGAGTGACCGCCCCAGGATCAACCTTCCGGCGGCGGGACCCTCGGACGCGCTGGTCAGAATCGGACTGGAGTCGATCAGGACAGGTCCGGAATCCAGCATCACAATTCCGGCCACGTCGCTCGCGTCTTCCCGGTCGCCCACCAGCAGCGGAGAACCCGCCCGCAAGTGGCTTTCGAGGCTGGCAGGCACCGGCGTGGATTCCATGGCCGCCAGGCTAAACCCCTTGGCAAAAACCCTGTGCCCAGTGGCGTCGAATACAACGACGAAATTCGCGCGCAACTGCTCGAAAGTGCGCGCCGGGAAGTTCGCCGCGATACGTTTCGGATGGCTTCCGCGCAGAATCGCGTAGGCTTGATCCTGGTCGGCCAATTGATCGGCCGTATGTCGCAGGGTGTCGAGCTCGTTCGCGAGGGCGCTCGAAGCCCGTTCCAGGTTCTGCCTCGCGAGTTCGGCCTCGACGTTCGAAAAGCCTTTTAAAATCACTTCACGCGAAAGCGAGAATAGACCGCCCACGAGGCCGAGCATGGCCGCAAGAACGATGACGACCGTTTTTAGGCGCAGGGAAGTCCGCAAATGAAATCGCATCTTTATGTGACTCTGAGAGCTAGCGCAACCAGTATAGGGTCCGCCTGAATCGCTTACTCCTTGTTGCCGTCTGGGGCGTGCCCTAGTCGTACACGCCGGGGCAGATTGCGCTTGTCCGATGCGCGAGGATTCCTCGAATCTGGACCGATGGGCGGATTCGACATTAAGAATAAACTGGTAACTGTGAGGCTCCGGGAATACTCTGAAGGCATCTCGACTTCCAGAAGAGGCATCTCCTAGTGAAGAAAGCTCGAGGTCATTTATGAGAATCCGCGAGTTTCGCGTGCGTCGAACCGGAATTCTGGTGCTGACACTTGGTTTTGCCGCTTCGGTTGGAGCCCGGCAGGCTGGTCCCATGCCGCCGGGTCCTCCCAACCAGGACTCGACGCAAAACTCCGCCGCGCCCGCCGCAGCCTCAACGGCGCCGGGCGGGCCAGCCGCTGCGGCGACAGCGCCTCCTGCTTCCAGCGCGACAAGGAAGAGCGTACAGATCGAAGTTCCTTCCGGCACGCACATCCCGCTGGTCCTCCACAACGCGATTTCGACGCGAAGTACACGCGCTGGAGATCCGGTTTACTTCGAGACGCTTTTCCCAGTGATGGTGAACGGTCAGGTGGTAATCCCGGCGGGCTCTTACGTCAGCGGCGAGGTCACCGAGGCGAAGCGAGCCGGGCGCGTCAAGGGACGCGCCGAGCTGATGATCAAATTGACGACCATGATTCTCCCCAATGCCTACGAAGTTGACCTCAATGCCTCTCCGAGCGGGGCCGGAACCGGCGGCGGCGAAAGCGTGAACAAAGAGGGCAAGGTTGTGGGAGACACCGACAAAGCGTCCGATGCCGGTACGGTAATCAAGTCAACTGCCGCCGGCGCGGGTATCGGCGCCATTGCCACGCGGAGCGGCGCCGGCGCAGGCATCGGCGCCGGGATCGGAGCCGCCGCAGGACTGGGCGCCGTTTTGCTCACTCGCGGACCGGACGCCGAGTTGCCGCGCGGCTCGACGCTCGAAGCCGTAATCGATCGCCCAATCTACCTCGACGCGGACAAAGTGCAGTTCACCGGCCCCGGGCAGGCTTCTACGCTGGCTGGCCCACCGAATCGCGAGCCCGTGCGGAACAAGATTCCGTTCTAGCTCGTGCGCGCTGGGGTTTGGGTTCGCGCGTTCTGGAGGCCCGATCGTCCCGCGGCCTTCGCGACGCCCCGTGGAGACACCTTCGGCAGAATTAGAAATACCACCGATAGCAAGCCTCCGCAGATGACCTCCTCGAGCGAGTGATGTCCAACTCCCCCCAGTAAATTGAAGACAGACGCCGCGAAATAGACTCCCAGGGCAGCTATGGCGGCGCTTGGAAGCACATCAAATTCGAGGCGGCGGCCCAGCCAGCCGAAGGCCGCAAACACCGCCACGATCAAGAAAAAATACCAGACCGGCGGAATGTGAATCGCGGCGAGCAGGATAGGTCCGAGGAAAAACGCGAGATAGAGCACGATTCCGAACGCAAACGCGGCCGCGCCACGCCCCTCTTTTCGGATTTGGGTTTGTCGTCCGCGAGGAAGGATCAAAGAAGCGACCACCAGCACCGCCATCACCACTAGAAAACTCCGCATTTGGGCGTGAGGCTTGCGAACCAGCACGAGGAAAACCACGCTTGCCAGAACGAACGCGCCGAGAATGGCAAATGTGCGCCGGCCAAGCCACGTAACTTGCGAGCAAGCCGGATACCACCACGCGAGCAGTGTGAGCGGCAACACCACGGCGAGTAAGGCGTGCCACGGAACGATGACGAACGCCCACGAATAGTTCACGCCTCCCGCATAAAGGTAGTGATCGAAGTTTCGAACCGGCACGCCCTGGGCTCGGAGCAGGGTTTGCGCGAGCAGGCCTTCATTCAGAATGCCGTAGGCGAGGCCCAGAGACAATAATCCGGCAATTCCCAGGCGCCTGCGAACCGCGAGCTCTCGGATCACCAGCAGCGGCAGGCTGTACGCCGCGATGAGAAAAAGCGAAACGGATGGGCGCAGCAGCGCGTGCGGAGGCGTATTCCCGGAGATGATTTCCGTTAAAATCGGCGCGATGACTACGAGGGTAATCACCGCCCTTGCGCGGCAGGATATCTGACTCAATCGGGCTCGGACCTCGGCGCCCGGCCAGCTTCGGCGAGGCTGGCCGGCTGCTATCTAGCTCCCCGCGCTCGCATTTTCGAATGGGCGAAGCGCATCGGCGAATACGCGGCTGTGTCGATCTTCGATCGCCCGTCCACGATCCAGTCCCGCACGAGTTTCGCGGTGACCGGCGCGAGCAGGATTCCGTTGCGGAAGTGGCCCGTGGCGATCAGCAAGCCCTGAATATCCGTAGGGCCGAGAATCGGAAGATCGTCGGGCGTCCCCGGGCGCAGACCGGCCCAGGTTTCCAGCACCTCCGCGCCCGCGAGATTCGGAGAAAGTTCGAGCGCGGCCTCCAAAACCTGGCGCATTCCGGCGGGCGTAACACTTTTGTTGAAGCCCGCCTCTTCGGACGTGCTCCCGGCTACGACCCGGCCGTCTCGCCTCGGCACAAGATACCCGTGCTCCGAACGCAATACGCGCCGCAAACACACACCTTCCGGCCGCAGCGCGATCAATTGGCCTCGAACAGGGCGTGTTGGGACGTATTGCGATAGCAGGCTGGTCTCGCTCGCCACGGCGCACGAAAAACATCCTGCGGCGATGACCACGCGGCCCGCTGCAATCTCGTCGCCCCCGGCGACAAGTCCCGTACAAACGTCGTGCTCGAAGACAATGCTCGTGACCCCGCAATTCGGGCGCACCTCGACGCCGCGATAGCGCGCGGCCGTCAGCACCGCGTCAATTAATAAACGAGGCTCGACCGTTCCCTCTTCGGGGAGCCATGCCGCGGCGCGCGCCGCCGGACCGATCGCCTTCTCCCATTCGCGGGCGGTGCTTAGCGAAACCGGCTCGGCCGAAATTCCCAGGCTGCGGCATTCCGCTACTCTGCGGTCGCGTTGAACCTCGCCGCCGGGTGCGGGAAAAATCTCGAGCGCTCCCTTGCGCGCATATCCAGTTGTTTTTCCCGACGCTTCTTCGACGGCCGCCACGAACTCCGGATAAAGTTTCAGGCTTTCGCTTCCGAGAGGGACCAGAGGGAAATCTCGCGGTGAATCCGGCGCCGGCGATAGCATCCCCGCCGCGGCCCAGGACGCTTCCTTGCCCGGCTCCTGGCGATCGAGCACCACCACGCGCAACTTCTCCGCCGCCAGCTCAAACGCGACGGATGCACCGATGATTCCGCCGCCGACGACGGCAACGTCAAACGTTTTCACGCGGACATTCTAACAGCAAAGCGTGTGGTGTGGATTCGTCCTAGGAGAGTGTCGCGGTGAGGACCAGCGCGTCTTCGATCGGCGCCGCGTAATACCGCGGACGCCGTCCGGTGACTTCAAATCCGCTGCGCTCGTAAAATCGCAGCGCCGCGAGATTGGAGGCGCGGACTTCGAGAAGCGCATTTCTTGCGTGAAATGTGCCGCCCCATGCGAGCGCAGCCTGGAGCAGCGATTTGCCGATGCCGGTCCGCCGCGCTTCGGGCCGCACTGCGAAGTTCAGAATTTCCAGATCGCTTGCCACCCGGCGCGCCACCAGGAATCCGGCGACCTCCCCTTTGGCTTCGGCCACCCATCCGGCCATGTCGCCGCGCGCGACGCGCGTGTAGTCCAGCGTCGTCCACTGCGCGATTTCCGGGCTCGCCGACTGGATCGCGAGGATCGACGCCACATCGGGCTCTGCGATCGCGCGAATGCTCACGTCCCGGCTGATCCCTTCCAATGAAGCTCGGCGTCGGTGCGGCGAACGTAGTTCGCATCGAGCGTAAGAGAATCGGCGACCTCGCCGCGACGCGCGCGGGCGAGGCCCAGCTGCCCGACGTGAGCGGCAAGCATAGCCGACACTGTCTCCACACGGAATCGCGTCTCAGAACGAGACATCGCGCCCGCGAGCACCTCCTGTGTCGGCGTCACAATCGAAAGCTCGGAGCGGGCTCCCCGCACGCGAAGCGTTTCCAAAAACTCTTCCGGAGTCATCACGCACTCTTCGCCCTCGAGTGCCAAGGCGTTCTCGTCCGGAGCGTCGATTCTTCGGTAAAGCCCGAAGTAGACTTGCCCGCGACGCGCGTCAAGGACTGGTACCAGGAGCGGTACCGGCGAATGTGACTGCACGGCAACGGCTTCGAGGCCGCTCACCGCCGCGATCGGCTTGTGAAAAACCTCCGCCCAGCCTTTCACCGCAGCGAGTCCCACGCGCAGTCCGGTGAACGAACCGGGCCCAGCCGCTACCGCGAACAGGTCGAACTCATCGAGACCGAGCGAAAGTTCCTTGAGAAGAAACTCGAGGTGGCGAAATATACGCGAAGAATAGATCTCGCTCGTCCAGGTTGCAACACTTCCAATTAATTTTTCGTCGCGAAGTACGGCCAGGCTTCCGGCGGACGAAGAAGTGTCGAGGGCGAGGGTGAGCACGTGCCCAATTATAGGGCAATTGCGCTGCCAAACCAGCCGGAAACAGCCCATTCCTCACAATTTTGATCCCGCCGAATTGTAGGGATTCGCTTGACGCCGCTGTTCGCGTGAGCCTAAACTTTCCTTAGGTAGTTCGGGGGAGGGAACTTCGACTTATGGACTTTAAGCTAGGCGAAAAAGTCGTGTATCCGAACCACGGTGTAGGGCTCATCGAACAGATCAGTTTTGGTTATGTGAACGGCAGATCGGAACGCTTTTACATGTTGCGGATTCTTTCGAGCGGCTTGAAGGTGATGGTGCCCCAAGCGAACATCGAAAGCGTGGGATTGCGACCCATCATCCGCTCAACGCAGGCCGGGGCAGTGCTTTCCTACCTGGAGAAGGGCCGCTCCGCTTCCCACCACGATTGGAAGCACCGTTTCAAGGAAAATTCAGACCGGATGCGCACGGGGTCCCTGATGGAAGTCGCCGCGGTACTCAAGGGTCTCGTCGCTCTCAGCCGGACCAAGCCCCTCTCCTTCCGCGAAAAGAAGATGCTCGAGCGCGCGAAGTATCTTCTTGTGAGCGAGCTGGCAACAGTGCGTAACACTTCCGAGCAGACCGTGGAAACCAACATCGTCCGCGCATTGGCAAAGGCGAAGCTGCAGATGCCCGAAGCCATCGCATTGCCGGATTAATTTCTTCAATCTCTCTCTCGATCTGAGCCGGGCACGATCTAAGGGGTCGTGCCCGGCGCTTTTTTGGGCCGCCTTTATCGGCGGGAGCCGGCGGCAACGTTCCTTGCCGGCGCATTCCGGCCCGCGGCAAAGTTGACGCCGCCCCGCTCCCCGTTTAGAATTTTCCTCAGGGACTGTTCGCGGCGATCATGAGTCCAACAGCGCTTCAGCAGAGGCGGCACCAGCAGATTCTGAACGACGTGGTGCGCACATATATCGAAACGGGCGAGCCCGTTTCCTCGCGCAGCATCGCGCGCCGCCACGTCGAGCCGCTGAGCTCCGCTACGGTTCGCAACGTAATGGCCGACCTCGAAGAGGAAGGATATCTCTATCAGCCGCACACCTCGGCGGGTCGCGTACCCACGGCGGCAGCCTACCGGTTCTTTGTCGAGCAAGTCGCGTTGCAGGCGACAGCCAGCCCCGAAGACCGCCAGTGGATTCGCCGCGAGCTTGCCGCAGCCCAGACGCCCGAAGCCGTAATGGAGCGCGCGAGCCACGTGCTCGCGGCCGTCTCGCGCGGCCTGGGCATTTTCATTTCGCCGCCGCTTGCCCGCAGCGTAGTTGAGCACGTCCGGTTTCTGCTCCTGCCCGATCGGCGCGTTCTCGTCGTCCTGGTGACCACGGGCGGCCTGACCCGCGACAAGCTCGTTCGGCCCGAGCGCTCGTTCCAGCAGGAAGGCCTCGACCGGATTGCCGCGCACCTCAATCGCCACTATGTCGGCTGGACTCTCGAGGCGATGCGCGCGGACCTTCGAGGGCAGGTCGAGCGCGACCGCGAGCGCTACGGTCGGCTGGCGGGCGACGCCCTGATGCTGTGCGATCCCGCCGTGCTCGGCGACGGCGCCGAGCGCAAGATCTACGTCGAGGGCGCCGCCCAAATGGCCGCCGCTGTCGATTTCACGAACCAGGAGCAGCTGCGCGAGCTGCTGCAAGCGATCGAAGAAAAGGACAGCCTTATCGCCCTCCTGAGTGGTTGCATCGAGGCGCCGGAGCCGGTCCACGTCGAGCTCGGCTTGGACAAGATGTCGAATGCCGGAAAACATCTCGCGCTTGTTTCCGCTTCGTATTCCTCGAACGATCAGGTTCAGGGTGCGCTCGGCATCCTGGCCCCGATGCGTATGCACTACGAACGCGTGATCACCGCCGTGGCATTCATGGCGCAGTTCTTCTCTGAAAACTCCGAGGAGACCAAGATCCCTTGAGCGCCCGCAGAGATGACAGGGACCGCGCTTCCGAATCGGGCCCGCTCGAGGACGCTCAGGCGCAAGCTCCTTCTGCAACCCAGCCACCGGAATCGCCGGCGGACGAAATCGCGAAACTCATCGCCGAAAAGCAGGAGCTCACCAACACGCTCGTCCGGCGGCAGGCGGATTTCGAAAATTACCGCAAGCGCGTTGAAAAGGAGCGCCAGCACGATCGCCATCGCGGCGTTGAGGTTCTCATCGAACACATACTTCCCGTGCTCGACGCATTCGATCGCGCCTTGGCCGGGCAGGGCGATTCCGCGTACGTCGAATATCGCAAGGGATTCGAGCTGATTCGCCGCCAGCTCTGGGAAACGCTTGCCAAGCAGGGTCTAACGCGGATCGAAGCGATGGGCCAGGAGTTCAATCCCCACGTTCATCATGCGATCGAACGCGTGGAAAGCGCTGAACACGCCGACGGAATCGTGATCGGCGAGATGCAGCCGGGCTACCTGTTTCACGATCGAGTTCTGCGGCCTGCGATGGTCCGCGTTGCGATTGCGCCGGAGTCGAAATCCGCGCACGCATCCAAGCACGAAAACTGAGAGGTCTTTCGGAACCTATGGCGCGCGGCAACCAACCGGACTACTACGAGGTCCTCGGGATCCCTCGAGACGCCTCCCCCGACCAGATCAAGTCGGCCTATCGCAAATCCGCGCTCAAATGGCATCCCGACCGCAACCCGGAGAACAAACAGGAGGCTGAGGAGAACTTCCGCCTGGCTTCGGAAGCGTATAGCGTCCTCTCCGATCCGCAGAAGCGCCCCGTCTACGACCGCTTCGGCCAGGCTGGCCTCGGCAGCCGCGGATTCGAGACCGGCGGCTTCAACTCCACGATCTTCGAAGAGTTTCACGACATCCTCGGCGATCTCTTCGGCTTCGACCAAGCGTTCGGCGGAAGAGGCGGCCGCCGGGGGCGCGGCTCGCGCGGCCAGCGCGGCGCCGATCTGCGCTACGACATGTCGCTCAGCTTCGAGGAAGCGGCCACGGGCGTCAGCACGAAAATCCACGTCTCGCGCCGCGAGAACTGCGCGGACTGCGGCGGCACCGGCGCCAAACCCGGCAGCGGCATGGCCGCGTGCAAGACGTGCGGCGGCCGCGGCCAGATGGCCTACCAGCAGGGATTTTTTTCGATCACGCGCACCTGCCCGGCGTGCCAGGGCGCGGGCCAGGTGATTCGCGAGGCGTGCGCCAGCTGCCGCGGCCAGGGACGCATCGAGCGCGAGCGCACCCTCGAAGTCGGCGTCCCCGCCGGAGTCGATTCCGGCACCCGCCTGCGCATGGCGGGCCAGGGCGAACCCGGCGTAAACGGAGGGCCCGCGGGCGATCTCTACATTTTTCTCGAAGTGAAGGAGCATCCGTTCTTCGAGCGGCGCGGCGCCGATCTCTACTGCACGATTCCCGTGAGCTTTCCCCAGGCTGCGCTCGGCGCGAAGATCAAGATTCCCACGCTGCAGGGCGAGGCGGATTTCGAGATTCCCGAAGGAACTCAGTCCGGCCAGATTTTCCGCCAGAAAGGGAGGGGGCTCGCCAATCCGCACGGCGGCCGCGGCGACCTCTACGTCAACATCCGCGTGGTGATCCCGTCGAAGCTCTCCCGCGAACAGCGCCGCTTGCTCGATCAACTTGGCCAGTCGATGAAAGTCGAAAACAAGCCCGCCGACCGCTCGTCGAGCTTTTTCGATAAGGTGAAAGACATCTTCGGATAGGGCGCAAGTGCGCAAACTGTTTTCAGGAATTGCGCTGACTGCCACAGCAGCGTACGCTGTTGCGATATTCGCGTTCGTTGTCGTAGCTCGGCACGTTGCGGACCTAGAAGGTCGAGCCTATGATCTGCTTCTTATCGGTTTCCCGTGGATTCTCGCGTTTCGCCACGACGATTTGTATCCCCTCGCTGTCGCTCTCAATGTCGCCACTGTGTACTTGTTGGTGCTTTCGATCGTTAGAGCCTTCGCGCGGAATTCACGGTGAAGCAAGCCAGCCACCTCTCGATCCGCGCTACAATCTTTTGCCGGATGCGCCGCCGCTTTTTCGTCGATCGCTTTGAATCAACTTCCGCCAGCCTTCGCGGCGAAGCCGCCGAACATCTCGGCCGAGTTCTGCGCGCCGAACCCGGCCAGCTCTACGAACTCAGCGACGGCCGGCGCGTCTGGCTTGGGAGGATCGAACGCGTTGCCCTTTCCAAGCGTGGTGACAACCGCATCGAATTCGCATTAGTCGAGCCGATTCCCGCGCTCGAGCCGGCGCTCCAAATTGAGCTTCTGATTTCTCTCGTGAAATTCGACCGCTTCGAATGGTGCCTCGAAAAGGCGACAGAACTCGGCGCCACTGAAATCACTCCCTTGGCCGCCGCACGCACCGATAAGCCGCTCGTCGCCGCCGCTGCGAAACGCCTGGCGCGTTGGGAGAAGATCGCGCTTGAATCCGCGCAGCAATCTCGCCGCCTCCGCCCGCCGGTATTGCGAAGTCCGATCCCTGCCACGCGGGCATTCGCGCTGTCGTCCGCCGCGCGCAAAATTGTGCTATCGGAGCGCCGCGACGCGCCTCCCCTGCGCGAAGTTCTGGCGGGAATTCTAGGGGGCCGGAACCCTGGCTCCGACGAAAGCCCCGAAGTCCCGAAAGGGGCTTTGGCCGCTGAAGAGAATCGTGCTCTTGTTGTCGCGCTCGCCATCGGTCCCGAAGGCGGCTGGACGGACGAGGAAATCGCCGCAGCTCGCGTGGCTGGTTTTGCGGTAGCCTCGCTGGGAGAGAATATCCTGCGTATGGAAACGGCTGTCCTTGCTTCCATGGCGATTCTCAGCTTTGCGCTCGGCCGCTGATGTTCCGCGCGCGGAGGTGTTCGTATCGCGCTTGGACCGCGCCGCCCTTCCGTCCTTTGCCTCTCCTTGGCCGCCGTGATATAAATATCAAAGTGACGCATGCAGGAAACCTCTCAATCCGGTCCTCCGGTCCAGCCTGAAAAAGAGTCTTCTCCGCCCTTGAGGCGCGAGTTGCGCAGTTGGACGCGCGATCTGGCCGTGTGCATGGGATTGTTGATCGTCATCATGATTTTTCTCTACCAGCCTGTAAAGGTGGAAGGTACCAGCATGAACCCGCTCCTCTCCGATCAGGAACGCATTTTTATCAATAAATTTGTCTATCGCTTCGAGCCGATCGAGCGCGGCGACGTCGTCGTCTTCTGGTATCCTCTGGACCGCTCGAAATCGTTCATCAAGCGAGTGGTGGGTTTGCCGGGCGAGTCGATCGAGATTCGCGCTGGCCACGTCTACGTGAATGGCCAGGAACTGCTCGATCAGTACGTCCCGTCCAGCTATCTCGACGGCTCAACCTTTGCGCCCCGGCGGATTCCGCAGGACGAGTTTTTCGTGATGGGCGACCATCGCGACAGCTCGAACGATTCTCGTGTTTTCGGGCCGGTCCCGCGGCACTACATCTACGGCAAGGCCGTGTTCGCTTACTGGCCGGTGGATCACTTCGGATCGCTGACTTCCACGTCGACGGTCAACGCGGCATCGAAATGACATCTTCTGGAGGACACACTGAACGAGGCCCTCGCAGGACGCGCGACGCTCGCGCTCGAGGACGGAAGAGTCTTTAGCGGCCGCGCGGCGGGCGCTCGCACCCGCCGTGGCGGAGAAGTCGTTTTCAACACCAGCCTCACCGGCTACCAGGAAGTTTTCACCGACCCCAGCTACGCCGGGCAGATCGTCTGCCTGACGTACCCCCACATCGGCAATGTGGGCACAAATCTGGACGACGAGGAATCCGGTCGCCCTTACATCGAAGCGCTGATCGTCCGCGAATTCTGTTCGATCGCATCCAACTGGCGCTCGAGTGAATCTGCTCAAGCCTATCTAGAACGCTACGGCGTACCCGCGATCTGGGATGTGGATACGCGTGCACTCGTCCGCCATCTTCGCGAAGCGGGCGCGCTGCGCGGCGTTCTCTCGACCGACGGCGCGCCTGCCGAGGAGCTTATCGCTCAGGCGCGCGCGTTGCCCACGATGGCAGGCCAAGAACTTGCCGGCCGCGTCACCACCTCGACGAAATACGACTGGACGCGCGGCTCGATCGATCTAGCGGCCCCCGTCGCGATGGCCGCTGCTGCGGGCTCTTTAGCGTCGGCGACGGCCCCCGCGTCAGGGCACGGCTTCAGCCGCGCCGACGGAGTGCCCCGTGCCGCGGCGGCTTCAGCCGCAGACGGATCTCGCTATCGCGTCGTCGCCTACGATTTCGGCATCAAGAAAAACATACTTCGGCTGCTCGTTGATCACGGGTGCGACGTTACGGTCGTCCCGGCGCAGACCACCGCCGAAGATGTTCTCGCGCTCAAGCCGCAGGGGGTTTTCCTATCGAACGGCCCCGGCGATCCCGAGCCGGTTACCTACGCCATCGCGAATATCCGGAGACTGCTCGGCCGCGTTCCCATCTTCGGAATCTGCCTCGGCCATCAGCTCTGCGGCCTCGCGCTGGGAGGCAAAACGTTCAAATTGAAATTCGGTCACCACGGCTCGAACCATCCTGTGAAAAATCTGCTCACGCAGAAGGTCGAAATCACGGCGCAGAACCACGGCTTCTGCGTCGACCCGGAATCGCTTCCGTCAGGCGACGTCGAAATCACGCACGTCAACTTGAACGATCATACGAACGAGGGGATGCGCCACCGCTCGCTGCCGCTCTTCAGCGTCCAGTACCATCCGGAGGCCTCGCCCGGCCCTCACGACGCCCGCTACCTCTTCGACGATTTCATCGTAATGATGAAGGCCGGTGTGCCGTGAGCAAGTATGAAAGAATCGTCCATCTTCCATCCATGAAGGTCTCGCCAAAGGCGGCCGAACAGATTGACAGTCTCCTCGACGGACTCGCAGAGCAGAGAGTCACGGCGATGGCGCAAGACCAGATGAGACAAATGTCGCAGCTTCCGCCAGGCGGCGTCGAGGTCCTAACGCCAGGAGTGCCGACGAGGGAACAGTTGGCCCGACAGCTATTCGATAATCCTGAATATCGGACAACACTTCGGCGGGTACACGGCGCGAAGTATACGTACATTTCGCGGCACGGGAGCGTGGAGTTCCTTGGGGAAAACTACGCCGTCGAAGACATGCCGATGGACATTGACCTCGTCCTCGCGGAGGCGAGAGGACTAGGGGAGCGTTACATCGCCATTCACTTAAAGGCCCGAACCCTCCCTTTAGAGATCAACAACCCGACGGTGAATAGGATACTCATCCAGAGTAGTCCTGGAGACCGCGCATGGGTGAACGACCTCTACAGCCGCTTATCCACTCTGGTCGGGTGCGAAAAGAACGCTGCTCGAGATCTGGTCTATCGGTACATGCCGTTCTTTACATGGGCCGCTTTCTTTTCCCTGATAGTCGTGGAGTATCGGCTCACGAGCCACTTTACAGCTTTCTCTTGGCGAACTTCGTTAGACGGCCTGCAATTGCTTAGCGTTTTTTGCGCTTTGGCTCTAAATCTAGTCATTGCTTTCCAGGTTTTTTATAGGGTGTTGCAGTACGCCTTTCCCTATTTTGAATTTGAAGGAAATCTCTCGAAGTCCAGAATCGGTCTGCGCGCGCTTGTCATCCTAGGGCTGTCAGCTCTTTATGGCAGCGCCGTGGTCTCCGCACTTTGGCACTAGGAACCGATACGTGAAGCGCCGGCCTGCGAAAGAAGTCCGTGGAGCGGTTGAATCCTCGCCGCTTGATCCTGAAGTAGAGACGAAATGCCGAAGCGCACTGACATCAAGAAAATCCTGATCATAGGCTCCGGCCCGATCGTCATCGGCCAGGCCTGCGAATTCGACTACTCCGGCACGCAGGCCTGCAAGGCTCTGCGCTCGGAGGGCTACGAAGTCATCCTCGTCAATTCCAATCCCGCGACGATCATGACCGACCCGGAAACCGCCGACCGCACGTATGTCGAGCCGCTCGCCAGGGAATACCTCGAAGCCATCATCGCAGCCGAGCGTCCCGACGCCCTGCTTCCGACCGTTGGAGGCCAGACGGGCCTCAACCTCGCCGTCGAGCTTGCCGAAGCCGGCATCCTCGATAAATATGGCGTCAAGCTCATCGGCGCGCAGCTTCGCGCCATCAAAGTCGCCGAGGATCGTCTCCTCTTCAAGGACGCTTGCCGCAGGATCGGCCTCGAGGTTCCCGCGTCCGCCGTTGTCAAGGACATACCCGAAGCTATCGATCTCGCGGACGAGCTTGGGTATCCCGTCGTCATTCGGCCGTCCTTCACTCTCGGCGGCACCGGCGGCTCGATCGCCTACAACCACGAGGAGTTTGCCGACGCCATCTCCCGCGCGCTCGACGCCAGCCCGGTCCATCAGGCGCTAATCGAAGAGTCCGTGATTGGCTGGAAGGAATTCGAACTGGAGGTGATGCGCGATTTCCGCGACAACTTTGTCGTCATTTGCTCGATCGAGAATGTCGATCCCATGGGCATTCACACCGGCGATTCGATTACGGTCGCTCCCGCCCAGACGCTTACGGATAAGGAGTATCAGCGCATGCGCGACGCCGCCGCCGCGATCATCCGCGAAGTCGGCGTCGAGACCGGCGGCTCGAATATTCAGTTCGCCATCGACCCGGAAACGGGCCGCATGACCGTCATCGAAATGAACCCGCGCGTCTCGCGCAGTTCCGCGCTCGCCAGCAAGGCCACTGGCTTCCCGATCGCAAAAATCGCGGCCAAACTGGCGGTCGGAATGACTCTCGACGAAATTCCCAACGACATCACGCGCAAGACCCCCTCGTGCTTCGAGCCCAGCATCGATTACGTGGTCGCAAAGATTCCCAAATGGCAATTCGAAAAATTCCCCGGCAGCGAAACAACCCTGACCACGCAAATGAAATCCGTCGGCGAAGTGATGGCCATCGGCCGCACGTTTCAGGAGGCGCTCTGCAAAGGCATCCGTTCGCTCGAGCCGAGCACCGCCTGGCGCGCCCCCGCCGAGGTCTCGACGGCGCTGCTTCGCGAAAAGCTTCACGTCCCAGGCCCTGACCGCATCCACTGGCTTTTCGAGGCGCTGGAGCGCGGGATGACGCTCGACGAAGTCTGCTCGCTCACCAAGATCGATCCGTGGTTTATTCGCCAGATGGAGGAAATGGTTGCGCTCGACCGCCGCGTGGCCGCGAGTTCGCTGCGGGGCATCTCGCGCGAACTGCTGCTCGAATCGAAGCGCTCCGGCGCGAGCGACGAAGAGCTTGCCAAGCTCTGGAACGTGAAATCCGCCAGCGTCCGCGCCCGCCGCCACGAACTCGGCGTCGTGCCAGTTTTCAAGCGCGTGGACACCTGCGCGGCCGAATTCGAATCCTTCACGCCATATCTGTATTCGACCTACGAGGATGAAGACGAGTCGGCGGCCGTCGAGCGCCCCAAGGTCGTCATTCTCGGCAGCGGCCCCAGCCGCATCGGGCAGGGCATCGAGTTCGACTACTGCTGCTGCCACGCCGCGCTAGCGCTCAAGGAGGACGGTTATGAGACCGTGATGGTCAACTGCAATCCGGAAACGGTATCGACCGATTACGACACGTCCGACCGCCTTTACTTCGAGCCGCTTACGCTCGAAGACGTTCTCGCCGTCCTCGAGCGCGAAAAGCCGCAGGGCGTGATCGTCCAGTTTGGCGGGCAGACACCTCTGAATCTTGCGCTCGAGCTGAAACGCAATCGCGCGAAGATTATCGGCACCGATCCGGAATCGATCGACCTTGCCGAAGACCGCCGCCGTTTTGGAGCGCTGCTGGCGGAATTGAATATTCCGCAGCCGCGCGGCGGCACGGCGCTCGCTCCGCAGGAAGCCGTTACGACCGCATCGGAAATCGGCCTTCCGGTTCTCGTCCGGCCCAGCTACGTTCTTGGCGGCCGCGCCATGGTCATCGCCTACGATTTGAAGACCGTCGAGGAATACGTCTCCCAGGCCGTGCAGATCGGTTCCTTCTCCGATCCGAAGCGCCCGATTCTGATCGATCAGTTCCTCGAGGATGCGACCGAAGTGGATGTGGACGCGCTCGCCGACGGCGAGGATGTCATCATCGCGGGCATCATGGAACACATCGAAGAAGCCGGCATTCACTCCGGCGATTCATCCTGTGTCCTTCCGGCAGTCACGCTCAAGCCCGCCGTTCTTGAGCAAATCCGCGACTACACCACGCGCCTCGCCCGCGCTCTGCACGTCGTCGGCTTGATGAACGTGCAGTACGCGATCCAGTACGACACGGTCTACGTTCTGGAGGTGAATCCCCGCGCCTCGCGCACCGTTCCCTACGTCAGCAAGGCCACCGGCGTGCCGCTCGCAAAAGTTGCCGCACGGCTGATGACCGGCCGCAAGCTCAAGGATTTGCATCTTCCGGTGGTGGATTCGAACGGCGTGAAGGAGCTCGCCGTTCGCGATTTCTACGCCGTGAAGTCGCCCGTCTTTCCTTTTAACAAATTCCGCGGCGTGGATACGATCCTCGGCCCCGAGATGCGCTCCACGGGCGAAGTGATGGGAATCTCATCGACTTTCGGCCTCGCCTTCGCCAAGGCGCAGCTCGCCGCCGGCCAGCGGCTTCCGCTCGAAGGAGTCGTTTTCATGAGCGTGAATGATCATGACAAGCGCAACGTCGCTGCCGTCGCCAAGGATTTGGCCGCGGCCGGGCTGAAAATCATTGCGACGCGCGGCACTGCGTCTGCTCTCAGCCGCGCGGGAATCGAAGTGGAAGCCGTTTTCAAAGTGAACGAAGGCCGCCCGAACATCGTGGACCTCGTCAAAACCGGAAAAGTACATCTGGTCATCAATACGCCCCTCGGCCGAGAGTCTTTTTACGACGAAAAGTCCATTCGCCGCGCCGCGGTGCGCTACAGCGTTCCCTGCATCACAACGCTCTCCGCGGCCAGTGCCGCCGCGCGTGGCATTCGCGCCATGGCCGGACACGCTCCCGATGTGGCCGCGCTGCAGGACCTCCATCGCCGCAAATCCGCGGCCTCCGCCCGCGCCGACCACTCCTAGCGCGGCGTCTGTTTCGCAAAAGTACGGCATCTCCTAGTCGTCGCGGTCCGGCGAGGCGATTGCTATTCGCTCCGCCAAACGAATCCTCCACCACCGCGCTTCATCAAATACCCATATGCCCGGCTCCATTCCACAGCCGTCCTCAACGGTGCCTCGCTGCGCCCTGTGTTGCCGCTGTTGGGACCCGCGTGTATCATGACTGCCTCGATGGAGTCGCACTGTATCCCGTTTCGCGAGATTCCTCACACCACGAAGCTTTTTTCCGCGTTTCTCGAGGATTTCGGCCGCGTTTCCTCTTTCTTTGCGCACCCGCCTACCGCCGCCGGCATCGACGCTGCCGCGCACGACGTCAAGCTTGACCCCGGCGTCCGCCGCAGCGTCGTCGAGATCTTGCGCGGCCAAAATCGCAAATTCGGGCCGGGCGGCGAAATCGAGCCTGCCACCGCCCGCAATTTGGACCGCCTCGCCGCGGGCGCCGTCGCGATTGTCACCGGCCAGCAGGTGGGCCTTTTCAGCGGCCCCGCGCTCAGTTTCTATAAAGCGCTGTCAGCCGTTCGCTGCGCTGAGGAGACCACGCGGCGCGGCACCGACGCTGTTCCCATCTTCTGGCTCGCGACCCAGGACCACGACCTCGCCGAGGTGAATCATTCTCCCTGGAACACGCGCAACGGCTCGGCTCGTTACGAGCTTCCCGCAAATGAGGCGGACGCCGGCCGCCATGTCGGCGAAGTTCTCTTCGGCGAGTCGATCGAGCCGATTGTGGCCGCCGCTGCGCAATCGCTCGAAGGCACGTTCGCCGAAGTCGTGGCACGTGCCCTCCGCGAATCCTACGCGTGCGGCGAAACCTACGGCTCGGCTTTCGCCAAGCTGCTCGCGAGGTTGCTCGCCGGCCGCGGCGTCATTTTCCTTGACCCGCTCGACGCGCGTTTCCACCGCCTTGCCGCTCCCGTATATTTGCGCGCGCTCGAGGAGTCCGATTTGCTTCGCGACGAGCTCCTCGCGCGCTCGAAAGAGCTCGATGCTGCGGGATATCACGCGCAGGTGAAAGTCACCCACGAAACTACTCTGCTGTTTTACAAAGTCGCCGGCCGCCGCGAACCCCTCCGCAGTCGCAGCGGAAGATTCTTCGCCGGCGATGGGGAGTTTTCCCACGGCCAGCTGGCCGCTGCGATTCATTCCGAATCCGAGTCGTTCTCGCCGAGCGCCCTGTTGCGCCCGGTCGTGCAGGATACGCTTCTCCCGACTGCGGCTTACGTCGGCGGTCCCGCCGAGATCGCCTATATGGCCCAGTCGCAAATTGTCTATCGGCGCATGCTCGGCCGCATGCCCGCGATCGTCCCGCGCGCTAGTTTTACGATTGTCGAACCGCCGTTGGCGCGCTTTCTCGCGCAATACGGTCTTGAGATACGAGAGGTTTTCGCCGGCCCGCAGCACCTTCGCGCCCGCATGGAGCAAAAATCCCTGCCCGCCGCGCTCTCGAGCCGCTTCGACGCGAGTGAAGGCGCGCTTCGTGAAATGCTCAAGGCTTACGAAGAGCCGCTCGGGCGGCTCGACTCCACGCTCCTTGAAGCCCTTCATGCATCCGAGGGGAAAATCCTTCACCAATTCGAGCAGCTGAAAGGCAAGGTCGCCCGCGCAGAGAATTTCCGTTCGGGCGTCCTCGACCGCCACCAGCGCATCTTGCTCGACGCCCTCTATCCCAACGGAGGCCTGCAGGAACGCACCCTGTGTTTCCTGCCCATGCTCGCGTCGAACGGCCCGGGGCTCCTCGACAATCTCGCGCGGCTCGCGTCCGTCGCGGATTCCTCCGGCGCCCAGTCGTGCGCGAGCCAGCACCACGTGCTGTAT
The DNA here is from genome assembly GCA_035279445.1 of Candidatus Acidiferrales bacterium. Classification (GTDB taxonomy): domain Bacteria; phylum Acidobacteriota; class Terriglobia; order Acidiferrales; family UBA7541; genus Palsa-295. Next base: position 27,533 of record DATEHV010000040.1, read on the forward strand.
CTATAGCCCTCTTTCGAGTTTTCGTCCGCCACTCCCTTGCCTCCGCTGCGGGCGGCAGTCTCTCTGCGGTCGGCCGCGTTCGTTCAACTCTTAACTCTCAACTTGCTCCACCCTGCATGCTAAAATGTTGGTTCTTCGCTCTTCGTTTCCGCCCAGGAGGGCCGCACACGATGAACCTCACGCCGGGAAAACAAAAGGGCCTGAAAGCCGTATCCGATAAGCGCGGCGTCATCGCCGCCGCGGCGATGGACCAGCGCGGCTCGCTCAAAAGCGCGATTGCCAAGGAAAAGGGCGTCGACAAGAGCGCGGTCACGGCCCAAATGCTCGAGGAGTTCAAGACCGCCGTCGTTCGCGTACTCACCCCGTACGCGAGCGCGATTTTGCTCGATCCAGAATACGGACTGCCCGCCGCTCTCGCTCGCTCGAAGAGCGCGGGCCTGTTGCTCGCCTATGAAAACAGCGGCTACGACAACACGCGCCCCGGCCGCCTTCCCGATCTGCTCGACATCTGGTCCGTCCGCCGGCTGGTGGCTGCAGGCGCGGATTGCATCAAGATCCTCCTCTACTACACGCCGTTCGATCCGCCAAATATCAACGAGGTCAAACACGCCTGGGTCGAGCGCATCGGCGCCGAATGCACGTCCGCCGACGTACCGTTCTTCTTGGAATTGGTCGGATATGAAGAGGGCGCGGACGAAAAAGCTCTTGGGTTTGCCCGCAAGAAGCCCGATATCGTCGCGCGCAGCATGGCGGAATATTCCAAACCTCAGTACGGCGTGGATATTCTCAAGGTCGAAGTGCCGGTCAATATGGCCTTCGTCGCCGGGGCGAAATCCTGCAAGGGCGATTCCGCCTACACCCGCGACCAGGCCAAGGAGCATTTTCTTCGCGCCGCCACCGCCGCGAAAAAGCCGTTCATTTACCTCTCCGCCGGTGTGAGCAACGACGTTTTTAGCGAGACACTCGAGCTGGCGGCCGAGTCCGGCGTCAAATTTTCGGGTGTTCTCTGTGGCCGCGCCACCTGGAAGGACGGCATCCCGGTCTACGCCAAGCACGGCGTCAAGGCGCTGGAGGACTGGCTCTCGGATCAGGGTGTCAAGAACATCAAAAACGTCAATGACCGGCTCCAGGCCGCGAGCCCCTGGTCAAGTTTTTGAGTGAGATTTTTCGCAGGATTAGGATATCTCGAGCCCGGACAAGATCCGTGGCGTTACCCGAGCACAGCAGCTTTACTGCTTTCCGCACCGCGCTTCCACCTGCGTTTCCATGTCCGGGTCCAGCAGCACGCCCGCGCGTGACTTCGCCGAGCACACTTGCGCGGACGTCAATCCCAGCGCGCCCCGCAGATCGGCGCCCTCCAGGCTTGTTCCCGTCAGATTCGCGCCGTTTAGGACCGTGCCGGTCAATTGCGCGCCGCCGAGGTTCGCGCCTCCGAGCTCGGCGTCGATGAGGATTGCGCCTCCGAATTGTGCGCCGCCGAGGTCCGCCCCGGGCAGCTTCGCCGACCAAAGATAAGCCCCGCGAAAGTCCGCGTGATCGGCGTGGGCGGCTCCCAGATATGTGTCGCGCAGGTCGGCCTTCTCGAGGTTGGCGCGCGTCAGCGTCACTTCGGCGAGCCGCGCCGTGTAGAGGCTTGCGCCGTCCAACCGCGCGTCCATCAAGACCGCGTCTACCAGCGAACAATAGGAGAGGTTCGCGTTGCGCAAATCGGCGCGCCGGAGATCGGCCCCGTCGAGATTCGACCTGTCGAGATTGGCGTGATTCATTTGCGCGTGGTCCAGCAAGGCGAACCGCAGGTTGCTTTGCCCCAGATCGGCCCCTCGCAAATCCGCTTCGGAGAGGAACGCGCCCTGAAAATCCGCGCGCCACAGGTGCGCGTTCGGGAGAAAAGCCCCGTAGCCCTGTGCGTAGCGCGCCTTCAGATTATTCAGCCGGGGGCCGTCAATGGAAGCCGCCTGCTCATCGCTACCGTCCCAATCCGGCGGCTTCGGAGAAATCGCGGCCTCGGTCAGGTCCGCATAGGGATCAAATCCCAGCCACCAGAAGGCGGTCGGCGCCCATCGGCGAACATTCGAGGCGCCATACTGAGGCGCCCGCATCCGGTCGTGCGGCACGCCTTCGATCGTCCCAATCGCCAGCAAGATCAGAACCACGCCTAAGCCGGTCGCCACTCCCGCCAGTCGCGTCGCCTTCAGTTTTTCGATCAACCGCCGCGTCCATTTCGGTTTGGACGCCCAAAGCTCCTGCGGCCTGCCAACTCTCGTGGTGGCATACAGCGCCACTCCGATCGCGGTCGCAGCGAGCACGGTCTGCAGAATCGTGCCGTGGATTTCCTCGCGCGTCAGGTAACGCCCCCAGAAAATCAGCAGCGTCGACGGAACGATCCAGTACGCGACCAGGAGCGAGACGCCCTTTTCAACGAGCCGCGTAGACGAAGGGTCCGGATTCATCCATCGGAAGTGTGTGCGCAGCAATCCCAAAATAATCGCCGGTGAACGGTCGCCCAATGTGTGCCCGTCGGGGAAAATAGCGGGCAATTCCAGCACGGCGTCCCAGAGCCGCTGCAGGTGAAACTGAAACACGAGGTAAATCAGGAACAGGACCACGGGCACGATCAGATACGATTCGGCGGTCGGCAGAGCGGTCGCGGCGGCGCGCGAATGCAGGAACGGTATGATCGCCGAGTCCGTGAGGAGCTGAATATCCTTCGTCTTCCAGATGATCAGCCAGGAGAGCACGCTCGCGCCCGTCATCGTCGCGAAATACCGGAACACATTTCGCGCGGCGTGCTGGAATGCGCCAAAAGCCTCGAATTCCATCAGCGCGGGCGAAAGCAGCGCGTCGCGCAGATTCGCGCCCGCGAACTGGCGCGGCACGAGCCCCATGGCCGTCTCGAGCGACGCGCCCTCCAGATTCGCGCCCTCCAGATTGGCCCCCACCAGGCACGATTCTTCCAGGTCGGCGCGCACCAGGCAGGCATCGCGCAAATCCGCGAGCAGCAAGTCGGCCGCCCGCAGATTCGCGTCGTGAAGATCGGCGAGCCGCAAATTAACGCTGATCAGGTCCGCCGCTTCCAGCTCCGCGCCTGAGAGATCGGCCCTCTGTCCGGTTGCGCCGTGCGATTCTACCCATTCCCGGTGGCTCGCCAGCTTCTCGTCGAACGCCCACTCCCTGTAAAGCCTCCGAGGCGCCTCGGGCGCCGCCGCCGGAACCTGCGGCGCGGCGTGCGGTTCGTTTGCCTGCGCG
>DATEHV010000041.1:0-32746 GCA_035279445.1 Candidatus Acidiferrales bacterium
CAACTGCGCCGCTGGGAGCATATCTACAACACCGTGCGTCCCCATCAGGCGCTGGGTTATCTCACCCCGCGCGAATTCCTGGACCGCTGGAGATCTCAACCAAAGAAAGCCGAGTGTCACTAATCATGTGGACGAGTACAGACTATTGTCAAATCATGGCGCGCTGGCCTATGATACGCTCGGTCCAGAAAGGCGCGAAAGCGTATCCGGCCCGGAACCGCGGGATCGGCTCCCCCGGCTCACGTTATACCGCGATAGTGCATCTCATGAAGTGCGGGTCCATCCGAGTGACGACCGCCGCAAAATTCGAAACGGCCTCCCCGTCCGCACAGTTTCGTCTCGACCGAATTCCAAACGCTTGATTGAAGGAGAAAAGAGATGGCCACAGCTACTCAGGCAGTACAGCTCACTGACAGCGTAGCTCGCTACGTTGCGAAAACCCGGCAGATGTTCATCAACGGCAAGTGGGTGGACGCCGCCTCCGGGAAAACCTTCCCCACATACAATCCGGCGACCGGCGAGGTCCTCGCCAACGTCGCCGAAGGAGACCGCGAAGACATCAACCGCGCGGTCGCGGCCGCACGCGCCGCTTTCGACAGCGGCCCGTGGTCCAAGATCACTCCTTCCCAGCGCGGCAAACTCATGTGGAAGCTCGCCGACCTCATCGAAAAGCACTCCGAAGAGTTCGCGCAGCTCGAATCGCTCGACAATGGCAAGCCGGTCACCATCGCCCGCGTCGCGGACATTCCCGGCACCATCGACATGTTCCGTTACATGGCCGGCTGGGCTACGAAGATCGAGGGCAATACCATCCCGATCTCCGCTCATGGCGCAAAATTTCTCGCCTACACGCTGCGCGAGCCTGTCGGCGTGGTCGGCCAAATCATCCCGTGGAATTTCCCCCTGATGATGGCTTCCTGGAAGCTCGGCCCGGCGCTTGCCACGGGCTGCTGCGTGATTTTGAAGCCTGCGGAGCAGACTCCTCTGAGCGCTCTGCTTCTCGGCGAATTGATTCAGGAAGCGGGCTTTCCTGACGGTGTCGTGAACATCGTTCCCGGCTACGGTGAGACGGCCGGCGCGGCGCTCTCAGCCCATCCGGACGTTGACAAGGTTGCTTTCACCGGTTCGACCGAAGTCGGCAAGCTGATCCTGCACGCGGCCGCCGGCAACCTGAAGAAGGTTTCGCTCGAACTCGGCGGCAAATCTCCCAACGTCGTTTTCCAGGACGCCGATATCGAAGCGACCATCCCCGGCGCGGCCATGGCCATCTTCTTCAATCACGGCCAGTGCTGCTGCGCGGGCTCCCGCCTCTACGTCGAAGACAAACAATTCGACAAGGTCGTCGACGGCGTCTCCCAACTAGCCTCCAAGATCCGCGTCGGTCCCGGAATGGAGTCCACCACCGACATGGGCCCGCTCGTTTCCGAAGAGCAGCTCAATCGCGTCTGCAACTATCTCGAATCGGGATATTCGGAGGGCGCGAAGGCCACCGTCGGCGGCAGCCGTCAGGGGGACAAAGGCTATTTCGTCAAGCCCACGGTCCTCGTCAATACGAACGAAAAGATGAAGGTTGTGAGAGAAGAGATATTCGGACCTGTCGTCACCGCCATTCCGTTCAAAGACGCCGACGATCTCGTCGCCAAAGCCAACAACTCGGAGTATGGTCTTGCCGCCGGCGTCTGGACTCGCGATATCGGGAAGGCGCATCGCATCGCGTCCAAGCTTCGTGCCGGCACCGTCTGGATCAATTGCTACAACGTCTTCGATCCGGCGTTGCCGTTCGGAGGCTTCAAGCAGTCCGGCTGGGGCCGCGAAATGGGCCACGAAGTTCTCGAGCTGTACACGGAAGTGAAGTCGGTCTGCACGCCGATTTCGTAGGGCGCTTTTGCAGTCATCCCGCGCGAAGTTGCGCGCGCCGTTGCCTTGCCCCGCATTGGCGGGCGCGCGACGCAGCGAGGGATCTGCTTTTGATTTGTCGCCGGTTTGAACTTGCCGTTCCGCAGGGTCGCCCACCCTTTCCGGTTCGCCCGGAGGGGTGGGTTCGATCTTGGCCGCCGCACAGCAAACTTTTCGGTCTGGCTTGCATGTGCCGTCCATCTCCATCCATCGGACAATCGAACATTTGCGTAGAGTTCTGAAAGCTGAAGCGCATGTGCCACGCGGCACTTGTGTTGAAATCCTGCGATCCGAATTGCCGCGGTATCCGGAATTGACCTCCGTATCTGTCATGACCCCTTCCGCCGAAATCCACACGGCGCGCCTGGACGCGCCAAGAATATTTCTTGCTTTCGCGGCGAGTTCGGCTCATGTTTCAGGCAAGATTTTTCGGGGTGTGCGTGCACCCGAGGAGCGGCGCTGATGACCTTCTCGCGGCGAGAATTCATGGGCTGGCTCGCGGCTGCCACCACCCTTGCCATTCCCGGCGGATCGAAGGGCATCTCGCTGCTCGACGGCCCTTCGCCCGACGCCTATCAGCCGTCGCTGATGCCGTCGGAAAATGAAGTCTGGGACCAGCTCGTCGGGATGGCCCGCCTCGGTCCGAAATACACCGGGAACAAAGCGCACCAAGCCTACATCGATTTTCTCGATTCCAATCTGCGGGCGAGCGGGCTCGAAGTCGCCAGGGTGAACTACAAATTCAACCGCTGGGAGGCGCATCGCTGGGCGATCGAAGTCGCTTCGGGCGCGAAGAAGAAATTCGCGGCGCCCGTCAGTTCCTATTTCCCCTATTCGGGCCAGACGCCCGCCGGCGGCGTCACCGGGGAACTCGTCTACGCCGGAACGAATCCCGCATTCAACCTGTCCGCGGTGCGGGGGAAAATCGCGTTCGTCGATTGCCCCATCCAGCCGCGTCCCTATGGCCAGTGGTACGAAGTTTGGGGCGTCTACCCGCAGGACGCGATGTTTCCCGCGGAGAATCGTCCCGCGCGCGCCGCTGTGAACGACCTCACGCAATTCCAGAAGGCGGGCGCTCTGGCCGTCATCCTCGGATGGACAGATGTCTCCGACGACAACGCCGCCGATCAGTACGCGCCGTTTTCGCGCCCCTTGCAGAATATTCCCGGCCTGTGGGTCGGGCGCGAAACAGGCGCAAAATTGCGCGCCCTGGCGGCCGATGGCGCGACGGCGACCGTCACCCTCGAAGCGGAAATCACACCCGATTCGCCCACCGATACCTTGATGGCCACCCTCCCAGGCAGCTCCGAGGACGAAGTGATCATCGTCAACTCTCATACCGATGGGCCGAACGCTACCGAGGAGAACGGCGGAGTCGGCATCCTGGCCCTTGCGAAATATTTCGCAAAAATTCCAAAGGCCGACCGGCGAAGGACCCTCGTGTTTCCGCTCACTACCGGTCATTTCGCGCTGCCCTACGTGCCGTCGATTCGCGGTGTGATCGAGAGCCAGTCCTACCTCATCAAGAAAACGGTGGCCGCGCTCACTGTCGAACATCTCGGTTGCCTGGAATGGAAGGACGACGACGCGCTCAACTACAAGCCCACCGGTGAGAATGAGTGGAGCGTCGCCATCACGCCGCGCAAGTCGCTCGCCGATGTGATGTTGGAAGGCGTGCAAGGCAGCCTCGACCGCAAGACCGCCGTCGTGAATCCCGCCAAAGGCGGATTCTTCGGCGAGGGCAGTCCGCTCTCCCGCGCCGGCGTCCCGACGATCGGCTATATTCCCATGCCGAGCTACCTGCTCGCGGGTCCGGCGAATGGCTGCATCGAGAAACTCAGCGGCCCGCTCATGCACAGCCAGATCGAAGTCTTCGCCAAGGTGATTCACCGCCTCGACCGCATGTCCGCCGCGGACCTCAAGGGAGCCTGACCGGCCGCGGAAATCGGTCCTGCCGCGGCTTGCCTTGCCCGCCGCCACAGCTTCCGCAAACGCGATGCACAATCGCGCTGCGATCCGATTGCGACTTCGCGGTGCTCCGCGATTTACTCGGAACGGCTCCAGGGCTCTGTGAATGACTGCGAGCCGCGCCGTTGTCCCGCGCGACCGGGTGTGTGAAGTTGCGGGCCTCTCGCGGTAGAATGCTTCGCTGATTGCCGGAACCCCCGTTGCGGCGTGGGAGGCTGTCGTGGATCGAGACGTACGGGCGTGGCCGTGGCCCGATTCGCTGGACGCCGTGGTCGCCGCGCCGCGGCATCACAAGCTGATGTTTGAAAACGAACGTGTGCGCATCCTCGAGGTGCGCATCGCGCCGGGCGAGTTTGTGCCCGTGCACACTCATCGCTGGCCCAGCGCCATCTACGTCGCCAAACAGAGCGATTTTCTCCGCCGCGATGGCGACGGCAATTTGCTTTTCGACAGCCGCGCGGCCGGACCTCCGCCCTCAAAACCCGTCGCCCAGTGGACTCCGCCCCTTCCGCCCCACTCGATCGAGAACATCGGCAGCACGGAAATCCTGCTGATCACTGCCGAGCTCAAGGAACCGGATTAAGAACGGTGAGGCGAAACTGAGGTGTACCGGTCGGACTTGCAACCTGATGTAAACGTGATAGTTAATCGAGAGGGCTTTTGCCTCGCGCTTCGCGCCGCGATTCCCAACCCTTGCGCGGCTCGCCCCGCTCCGCCGGGGTGACAAGCATTGTCAATTGCGAAGCAGGTCCGCCCGGCCGCGTTTGCCGTGGCCGGACGCTGTGCTATAAGTAATAGGCTGCCCGAACTTGAGGAAATTGTGCCATTTATTAATTTTCCCGCGCGAGAGATTAACTGCAAGCTCGTGTACTACGGTCCCGGCCTCGGCGGGAAGACCGCTAATTTGCAGTGGATCTACGAGCACACGGGCACGTCTCAGAAGGGCAAAATGGTCTCTCTGGCCACCGAGACCGACCGCACCCTTTTCTTCGATTTTCTTCCGCTCGATCTCGGCACCGTCCGCGGTTTTAAGACGCGTTTTCATCTCTATACGGTTCCCGGCCAGGTCTTTTACGAGGCAAGCCGCCGCCTGATTCTGAAGGGCGCGGACGGCGTCGTGTTCGTCGCCGATTCGCAGGAAGAGCGCCTCGACGCCAACCTTGAAACTCTCGACAACCTTCGCGAGCACTTGAAGGATCACAACCTCGATTTCAATACCATTCCCTACGTCTTGCAGCTCAACAAGCGCGACCTGCCGAATATTCTCCCTGTGCTAGAGCTTCAGAAGCAGCTCACGGTCAAGGGCGAGCCGGCGCTCGAGGCTGTCGCTGTCACCGGCCAGGGAGTCTTCGACACGCTGAAAGAAGTCGCCAAGCTCGTCCTCGCCGAACTCAAGAAAAACGCCTGACAATCCGATCGGGATTGTCATCCTGAGCGAGGTCAGTTTCAGGCCTACGAGGGGCCTGCTTCCGCTCTGCCGTGCGCTCGCCATCGTAGCCGTCGCCTTCCATCGACGGAAGCGCCTCTCCCCTCCTCGTAACCGAGGGCCCTCTCTTCGCACCGCTGCTGAACGAAAGCGCGACGGCTTGCACCTTTGGCTCAGAGGGACGCATCACAATCGCAGTGAATAGCCGGAGCGGAATTTTCAACTGCGTGTACGACGCCCGTGGCCCACAGCCCCTGGTTCCACCAACTTCGGTTTCACAGCCGCTGGCTGTGATATAGACTCTCTGCTTCCCCGTGGTAGGAAACTCGGTCCGGCCAGTGCGCGCGGCTGCGAACCTGAGGATCAAACATGAGCATGCAATTGATCTGGAAGCACGTCAGCAACGAGTGGTTCTACACCAAATCAGCGCTGTTTGTGTTTTCGACGTCCGCAGCGATTGTAATGCTCAGTCTGACATTCGGGTGGGGCCTGGAGTTCTTGCCAAAAAGCGTGGAGCATTCCGTTATGAATGCATTCTCGAACCCATCTCCGATGGCGCAAGTCGGCTTTACCCTAGCCGGGGTATCGGTGGCCGCTGGTCACATCGTTATATTTGTGGGGATGTTCCGATTTTGGGCTGTGTGCGACCGCTCCAGGCCAATAGCACGCAGAATCTGGTTCGTGATTATGATTGTCGGTGTGCTGGTCGGCCTGAGTCTCGGGACCGCGCTGTATTGCTTCATGGTGTACCTACCCCAGATGCTAAAGAATTCCGTGAAACAATCCCAGAGGATTGAAGCATGAAGATCTTCAGACGCATCGTAACTGTGCTCTGGATTCTGATCCCCGTGAACCTCTTGTTCTCTATTGTTTTCTCCTGGTATCGGTATCATGTTCCCTATCAAGTTGAAGGTTTTATAGTCTTCTTCGCGGTGCTGTTTGCGGCTGTATACAAAATTGGCCAGACCTATCGGGCGGGCATGAACCGCTGACCACGTTTCCGAAATCGGTTTTTGAACCGACGTACAAGTCGAGCTTGTCGGCATCTTACACCGAGTAAACTTCGTTGCGATTGATCTTCACTCCTGTTTCCGCTCATGACCGGCGCCCAATCACCGCACGAGACAATACGACGCCATCCCGGCCTGACGGAGAGGACTAGCTACGGTGAAGATTGGAGACCTCGAAGATGTCATCTGGGGCCGCATCGGCGACGAATGGCTCGTTGGCCAACGCGCTGTCGCCGTTTTCGCGGCTTCGGCGGCGGCGTCGGTATCGGCTTCTGCGGCGATGATAGTGTTTTACAGCCAGCTTCGAGAAAACGCCATATTTGTGTTTTCGGCGCTGATCAGTGCGCTTAGCGGCGTGTTTCTCATTTCGGGCATGGAGCGTTATTGGGCTAGACTTGACAGCGGCTCGAAAGCGGCGCGCAGAGTCTGGTTCATTCCTCTGACGTTTGGAGTCTGGTTCGGAGCGGCACTCTACTTCAGTTTCGTGTATTTGCCCCAGCTTAGGCGCGCCCGGCGGTCACAATGACGACCTTCCCCAAACTCCTCTGGATAGATGGCATCATTGGGTCCCTTACGCTTTTGGTGACCCTCTTTCCCTCGTCACTGGTTCCGGCTAGTGCTAGGGCCGCCTCGATCCGTTGGGTATTCGGTCCCGCTTTCTTGTTGGTCGCCGGATTGATCGCTGCTTCAATTGTTCGGCGCTATCGAGCTGGGATGGCACGACAGGCGGGACGCTCTTCAACAAATGGTTAGCGGACGGGAGTTGCGGAAACCTAGCGAGTGGATTACAACACGGTGCGGTCGCACAGCAACCTGGGGTACCGGGCGCCGGCGACCACGTGTCCAGCAATACCTTGCGCTTGACAATTCAAACTTTCTGCGACAACGATGAACACGCCAACATGCCACTGAGGAAAGATTGGAAAGCTTTTGCGCTGTTAAACGTCGCAATGCTGGTGGGAGTTCTCGCTTCGGCGTTTATGTTACCCGGGAGTACTCCCTTTTGGTTATGGGCGGCAATCTCAGGTGGCGCCATTGCGATATTGAACTACCTCCTGTTCTCGAGGCTAGGTAGGGCGGCGGGCGGGCAACCGAAAAGGGACACACGGCTTTCGACCATGGTAATTGCTGTGGGTTTCTTGATTTTGGTGCTCGACCTCGTCTTTTGGTTGACTCGCCATTCACGCTAGTTTCTCGGCGCCTATTGGGCGGGTCGAAGATGGTGCGATTAACCTTCCTCCAGGTTTTGCGGACGAGCTCATACGACGCCGTCACGACGCGCGAGCACGTTTTGCTGCGTGGACCTCTACCGGACACGGATGGACCCTCGTCACCGTGGATGCGGCAATGTGCGACTCCTGCCGCTCTCGCGGGACTTGCAATAGCACGTAAGACGGCGCTTTCCCGGGTCTTTCTCATAGTGCGGTTTCCGCCGCACTCTTCGCCGCGGCGCTACGCCAGGCGAATCAGAGAATGCGGGGGCCGACTCGGCGGTATTCGGTTCCGTGGCGGAACAGTCCCGCCTTGGGCATTTCTTCGGAATAGATAATGCGCGCGGGAAGAAAAATATTCGCGGCGTCTGGCGAGTACGGGACCGCGACGTCAATCACCGCGTCGGCGGCGTAGCGGCGCTTGCTGCGAAAGCACATTCCCACCGGAGAAATATCCTCGCAAACGGCGAGCTCGTCGTCCGCACCGGGCTGCCGGATACACGCCGTCAGGCGCGTCTTCAGCCGCATCCGCTGACGCTCGCGCTGCTCTCCCGTCGGCGGGGGCGCGTTCTGGGAATCACTCCCGCGCCGCCCGCGGCCGGCTCGCGCGCCGAGTTTTCCTTCGTCCTCGTGCTGCGCCTGCGTCCAAATGCTGGGAACGCCGCACGCCTTGCAATGGCGCGCAATTCCTCGGTTGGTCTCAAACGCGCGAAGTTCCATCTCGTTGAGGTGCACCACTTCGCGGCCCCGGCAATAGTTGCATTCCAGGAGCATGCGCGCGACGGCCTCGGGTGACTCCGCGATCGGCGGGAATTCCACTCCCCAGAGATCCACCTCGGCATCGATAATTTCGACGCCGTAGAGGTAGCCGTCTTTCTGGCGGCCGAACTGGCCCACGACTCTCACCTCCGCGCTTCGCTGCGAGGCATGGGGGGCGCGGCGCTGGAGATGGATGCGCTGTTCTGGCGCCAACTCGCGATCAAATATGATGACTGCGCCGCCGCGGTTGATCAACATGGTGCGGGCCGGCGCCTTGAATCCCTGCCCTTGAGCGTCCAGGCCGGAGGCTTCGAGCAGCAGAGTGAGCGAGACGCGATCGGTGCGGCGGGGCGACGCCGATTCCATGCGGCCCTCCTCAGCAGAATGGACTTCCATAGCTACAAGATAGCATACCCCCAGACCCGGGTGCTTTTCGAGAGGCGTAAGGTTATTGAACTCTGCACCTTACAGCCCCCTGCACGGGATCAGGCCGGATTGGGGCGGTAGAGCCACTCCACCTTTGCCGCAGGTACCGGCGGCGACGCGGCGCCAACTTCGCCGAGAATCGAGTCCACCAGCCCACGCTGCGGCGAAAGCGAACAGACCGGGTCGGTAGCCGCAGCGTCGTGCGCCAGCAAGAATGCCTGGCAGCGGCAGCCGCCGAAATCCTGTCCGCGACGGTCGCAACGGCAGCATGGTTCCTGCATCCAGCGCTCGCCACGGAAGCGGTTAAATGCGTCTGAATCCTCCCAAATCCGGCGAAGCGGCCGCTTCGACACGTTTTCAAAGGTCATCCCCGGCAGGACATTCGCGGCGTGGCAGGGCAGCACGTCTCCATTGGGCTTGACGAGCAGGACTTTGCGTCCCCAGCCACCCATGCAAGGCTTGGGGTATTTCGCGTAGTAGTCCGGGACGACATATTCCACTCGAATGCGGCCGCGCAGGCGCTCTTCGGCGCTCTTCAAGGTCTCGATCGAGCGGTCAACTTGCGCGCGGGTGGGGAGGAGGCGCTCGCGATTGGCAAACGCCCAGCCGTAGTACTGAACGTGAGCGAATTCCACGCGGCCCGGGCCGATTTTCTCCGCGAGCGCGAGCATTTCCTCGAGCTGATCAAGATTCTGGCGATGAATGACGAAATTGAGAGTGAGCGCGATGCGGTGCCGCTTCACCCATTCGGCGACGCGCAGCTTTTGCGCGTGCGTGCGCGTGCCGGAGAATTCGCTCGCGGAGTCTTCCTGGGCGCCTTGAAAGCTAAGCTGGAGATGGTCTAGGCCCGCGGCAACCAGCGTCTCGAGGCGTTTTTCATCGAGGGGAAGGCCGGACGTAATCAGACTGGCATAGAGCCCAGCGGCGCGCGCGGCCCGGATCAGCTCGGTGAGATCCGTGCGCGCAAGCGGCTCGCCTCCGGTGAAGTCGGCTTGCAGCACTCCCAGTTCCGCCGCTTCCTGAAGTACGCGCACCCAGGCGCCGGTCGGCAGCTCAGTTGACCGCGCCGTCAGTTCCAGCGGATTCGAACAGTACACGCAGTGGAGCGGGCAGCGGTGGGTAAGTTCGGCGACAAGAGCCAGCGGATTTGAAATCGGAGCGTTCATCGCAGATCGCATGGCAGGCGCAGACCCATAAGTGCTGCAGGGCGCGCTTCAGGGGCTAAAGCCCTCCGCTCTTACAGAACTTTCTGCCGGAGCTAAAGCTCCGGCCTGCTAAAGACCGTCCATGAAAACGGTCCTCGCGCGGCGACCTCGAACATTCAGAGGCAACTGCCGGCCCGGCGAATGCCAAACCGTCCTCGTCACTCGAAATCCAGAGCGCGCTGCTCCTGGAGTCGCGCGAGATAACCGAGAATATCCTCTTCCACCTTTTGCGGCTCCGCTTTCGAGTACAGGGACTGCAATTCGGAAACAATCTGCCGGACGGTGTGCTGGCCGTCGCAGCGCTCGACGATTTCCAGACTGGGTCCGTTGAGGCGCAGCGCGCGCTCGGGCATCAGAAGGACGCGCGAGGGCTGCGACTTTTCGTTCAGCCGGCAGCCGGGCACGAGGCGCGGACGGGTGTCCAGTCCGGGAGTCATCGCGATTCGCTTGCGGGCTGGAACGCGCCCGGCGGCGGCCATCCCGGCGCGACATAGGCGAAATAAAGCCCGTCGAGCATGGCCCACAGAATATCGCACTTGGCGCGCAGAGCGCCGAGCGCCAGCTCTTGCTGCTCGCGCGTGCGCGCGTGCTTCACGACCCAGGCGAGCGCGAAATCGGCGTCTTCGGGCGCCTGCGTCATGCGCCCCTGAAAATAGTCAAGCCCGCTGGAAAGCCATGGGTAGTGTACCCGCAGCCGGTCGACGCGCAGGGTGATCAAATCCTTGGAGAAAAGTTCGGTCAGAGACGATGCGACCGCTTCCAGATGAGTGCGGTAACGCACGAAATCGACGTAGGCATCCACGGCGTAGCGCGTGGCGGGAAGAATTCCATCGCCGCGGATCGCCTGCTCGCGCGGAAGGCCCGTGGCCTCGACCAGGCGCAGCCATTTCTCGATTCCGCCGGGCCGCGAGGCGTCGCCATCGTGATCGAGGATCCGCTTGCGCCAGGCCAGGCGGAATTCGGGGTCTTCGCTTCGCGCGAGGATGGCGGCGTCCTTGATCGGAATACGGCTCTGATACGCGTACCGGTTCAGCGCCCAGGCCTGCAATTGACCGCGGGTGAGTTTCCCCTCGTGCATCAACAGATGGAAGGGATGCCGATGGTGATAGCGCTCTTTTCCGATGGCGTGGAATCGCGCGACGAAATCCGCCTCCGGCAGCACGGCGTCAGAACGAGAATCGCTCACAGCTCAAACTCCATTCCGTCGTGGGCGACTTCCCATCCGGCCTCGCGCAGCGCGCGGCTGGGCCCGCTCTCTTCATCCAACGCGGGATTGGTATTGTTCAGATGGATCAGGACGCGGCGCGCGTATCGAAAGTCTTGCAACTGCTTGAGGAGCCCCTCTTTTCCGGAGAGGGGCAGGTGGCCGATTTGCCTGGCGGTCTTGCCGCCGCCCCGAACGTCGATCAACTCATTGTCGGTCCAAAACGTTCCGTCAAGCAACGCAAGTTGGCTTTCGGCGACGCAGCACTTCCAGGAGTTGCCGCGGCCCGAGAGGCTCGGCGCATAAAAAAAACGCTTCCCGCCCTGCAGCAATTCGAGACCGATCACGGCCTCTTCTTCCGCCAGGATTTTGCGCAGGCGGCCGCTGACGTAGTCCGGAAATTCGCCGCCGAGCGGAACCGCTTTGCAAGAGAGGGTGGCGGCCTCGCCGCGCGAGGAGCCCTCCAAGACGGTGGTGGGCTGATTTACAGGCAACACTTTCCAATCGACCGGAGGCGTGGACCGCTCGAGAGCGCGAAACAGGGAGTTCTCTTCGGCGAGCACGCGCAGGACGGAGGCGGTGGCGTAAATTTTCAGGGGCTGGAATTCGCGCAGATGGAGCAGACCCATCACGCAATCCACGTCGGCGCTCATCAAGATTACGGCAGCGATGGGCGTGCCGCGCTGTCCTGCGCTCGGGGCAAATTCGGGGTCGGCGAGGAGCTGCTGCCGCAGGTCGGGCGAGGCATTGAGAAGCAACCAGACGGAGGGAAAAGGAGAGACGGCGACTTGGGCCTGAGTGCGTGGCTGGCCCTTCAGCACACCCGAGCGAAGGCGGCTGCAATTTGAGCACCCGCAATTCCACTGCGGGAAACCGCCGCCCGCGGCTGAGCCGAGGACCTTAACACGCATTCAAAAACTAGAGTTCAGCGTTTGCGTACGAGCTGACTTCGCAGTTCAGATCAACCACTTCATGCTGCGGTGTGGTCCATTCCATGACGCTTTCCTCCGAGATTAGAGCCGCGTAGAATCTAGCGCGCAAACGGCTTAGGCGCAACCTCAAAATTATAGCGCGGCAGGGCCACCCCTGCAACTCCATTTCCGGCATTATCCCAGCAAGGCGTCAACAGCCGCCTCGCTGCCCATGATGTTGCCCGGGGCGCGTCTAGATGCGGCGAAGCCAAGCTATAATGGCACGCGATGGAACCGGTCCAAAGAAAACCCTCATCGGGCAGGCAAATCCCGGCGGTTTCGAAGCGTGCAAACCTCGCGCCGACACTGCGCGGTTTCGCGGCGGCGGGACGATGCGTTGCGGCTCTGGCGCTGCTGGCATTCGCCCTAGGAACGAGCGCGCGCGCGGCGGGAACGCGGGTGGACGGAGCCGTCCGCGATGCCAGCGGCGCCTCAGTCCCCGGTGCGGAAGTCAAGCTGATCGCAGGCTCGTATGCCGCCCAGACGGCTACGGATTCTTCGGGGTCTTTTTCATTCGAAGGCGTTCCGGACACCTCCGGAACGATTACGGTGACCGCTCAAGGGTTTCGAGAGGTTGAGCAGCCATGGAAGGCCAATGAGGAGAGTCCAGCCCGCGTCAACTTTGTTCTCGAACCCCTCCCGCTGAACCAGCAAGTCATCGTGACCGCGGCGCGCACGGAGACTCCCGTCGGAGAAACTCCGGTGAGCGACATCCAGCTCTCCCGCGACGACCTGCGAGCGACGCCGGCGCTCACGCTGGACGATATGCTGCGCCAGGTTCCCGGGTTTAGCCTCTTTCGGCGGACGAGCAGCCGCACGGCGAATCCGACCACGCTCGGAGTCTCGCTGCGAGGGCTTGGCGCGAACGGGGCCAGCCGCGCCCTTGTGCTTGAAGACGGCATCCCGCTGAACGATCCGTTTGGCTCCTGGGTTTACTGGGACCGAATTCCGAGCGCATCGGTTTCCAGCGTCGAGATCGCGCAGGAGGGCGCATCGAGCCTGTACGGAAGCGAGGCCCTGGGCGGCGTGGTCCAATTTCTAACGCGACCTGCCCATCCCGGCGGAATTTCGCTGGAAACTGCTTATGGCAATCAAAACACGAAAGACGTCTCCCTCTCGGCGGGCGGGCAGCTGGGACGCTGGGAAGCGGCGTTTGCGGGCGAGGCGTTTCACACGGATGGCTACTTCCTCGTTCCGGGAACGAGCCTCGGGAGCGTGGATACGCGCGCTTTGTCGCAGCACGGGACCGCCGACCTGACGATCGGGCGCAGAATCGGCGAGCGAAGCGAGGTCTTCGCGCGCGGCTGGTATTTCGACGATTCGCGCAACAACGGAACGGTGGGGCAGACGAACGGAATCCGGCTGGGCGAGGGAGCGCTGGGCGCAAACCTGGATATGGGTACCGCGGGCACGCTGCAGCTGCGGTCATATGGGGATTTTCAGAGCTACCACCAGGCGTTCTATTCCGTGCAGCTGAACCAAAACACGGAGGCTCTGACGGATCAACAGAGAGTGCCGGCGCAGGGCATCGGCGGGTCGGCTCTATGGTCGCGTGGACTGGGAGAGCGCCAAACGCTGGTGGCCGGATTCGACGAGCATGAAGAGCTCGGCCACAGCAACGAAAGCATCTTTTCCGCGACGACGGGAAATCATTTGAGGGACACGGCGGCGGGCGGCCATCAGAGGACCGCCGGGGTATTCGGCGAGGATTTGATTCAAGTCGCGCCGCGGTGGACGCTGGGCCTGAGCGCGCGCTTCGACGATTGGCGCAACTTCGACGCCTTCCAGGTGACGAATCCGGTTACGCCTCCGGGCCCGACTACAACGACCCTGTTTGCCAGCCGCTCCTATACGGCATTCAGTCCCAGGGCGAGCCTGGTTCACCAGATCAATTCGCACGTGTCGTGGTCGGCGTCGGTGTACCGCGCGTTTCGCGCGCCGACGCTGAACGAACTCTACCGGTCGTTCCGTCAGGCCAATAACCTCACCGTCTCAAACGCGAATCTGAGAGCCGAACGCATGACGGGCGGCGAGGCGGGCGTGGCGGTGCAAGGAATCAATGGGCGGCTGCAATTCCGCGGAACGTTCTTCTTCAACGAAATCATAAATCCCATTTCCAGCATTTCCTGCCAGGTGACGCCCGTGCCGCCGATCTGTCCTCCGCCGACGGCGAACACTTTTACGTTTGTGCGATCCAATCTGGGGCGCACGAGCGCGCCGGGAGTGGAGCTCGACTGGATCGCGCGGGTCACCGATCGCTTTCAATTGTCGGGCGGGTATCAGTATGTGGATGCCATGGTAATCAGCGCGCCGGGACAAACGTCGCTGCTGAACACCTGGGTCGCGCAGGTGCCCCACAACGAATTCACGTTTCAGGCGCGCTATACGAATCCGTCGCTCATCTCGCTGTCGGTCGAGGGGCGGATGGTCGGAATGCAATTCGATACAAACCAGCTGCCGATGGGGAATTTCTTCGTTCTCGATTTGATGGCGTCGCGCAATTTGACGCATGGAGTCGAATTCTTCACGGCGGTGGAGAATCTTTTCAACGAACAATACGTTTCCACGGCGGCCACGTCTCTCTCGCCCGCGCAGATCGGCCTGCCGATCGCGGCGCGCTGCGGCATTCGCTTCGACTTTCCCTCCAAGAGGTAGCGTTTCGATTTCGCAACGCCGGCGGCAGGCCGCGAAGGAATCAGCGAGAGGAACTCAGATCGGGGGGCGGGTATTCGGGCAGTTTCGCGTTCTTGGCGTCGGTGCGCTTCACTTCCAAATCGTCAAACAGAATCGAGGGGCTGATCACCGTGGTGGGAACCGCCGCTTCGCGATTTTGGACGAGAAGATCGTTGCCGGCGGCAACGAGTTCGTTGCGGAGGGCGCGAGTATCCAGCTCGTCGAAGACGGCCCCTCGCACCAGTTCCTCGCGCCCGTCCTGATAAACGCGATAAAGCAGGCGCGGCTCGTATCCGGGGCCGCCGAGGGTGTCGACGAAATAGCCGAACTGCTTGCCGTCGTCGCGGCAAAGCTGAATCAGCTTCTCCTTCAGCTGGTCGGGAGAAAGAGCTTGTTTGGACTCCACAATCAAATTTCCGATGCTGGGTGTCGTAAACTGCGAAGGTCCGGCGCGGCCGTGGCCGTTCGATTCCGGGAAGTCGCGAATGGGCTCGCGGCCGAGTAGATAGTTCACGAGCAGGCCGTCCTTGATGACGGGAACCTTGACCGCGCGGACGCCGTCGTCGTCCGTATCGTAGCTGCCGACGAGCGTCTTTCCCTCGAAAGTCTTCGCGGTGGGATCGTCCTCCACAGACAAAAATGAGGGAAGTACGCGGCTCTTGTAATTGGACGCGTATTCGCCGAGGGTCCGCGCGGAATCTCCCGGCTTGGGCCGTACCCCGAGAATGTTGGCGCCGACCAGGCCGTTGAAGACGTCGCTCGCGGCATCAGGAGAAAAAAGCACGGGGCCACGATAGTCCTCGTCCACCACGGGCGCTTCGCGCAGACTCTTGAGCGTCGCGACCATCTTCGCCACCTCGGCGTGGAAATGCTCCGGGGTGGGAAGATCGCGCGCGGCGGCGGCCGCAAAATAGGGCGAGCGCTCGAGCCGCATTCCGTCGGCAGCCTGCGTTGAACCCAGCGCATTCAGGAAATAGCCGGCGTAGCCCTCGCGCGTGACCGTTCCCTCCGTGTTCACGAAATACCGGTTCACCGCGCGGAACTGAAGCCGCGCCGTGAGCGATTCGATCTTCGGATCGGTGCGGAACAAGGCCGTGGAGGACTCCAGCGCGTCTCTCCACGGCTGGGAATCGAAATCGAGCTTGGCGAGAGGTTCGATGGACTGAACGGCGGGCGCGTGCGCGAAATCGTCAAAGGGCTGATCGTTGGTGTACTCGCGCATGGCCGCTTTCTTCATAGCCAGCGCCTGGCTTGCCGCTTTGTAAGCCTGGTCGGTGGCGATCCAAAGCTGCCAGCGCAAGGCAATCGGATCGTTGTCCACCGGGGCGATATTGACGGCGCCCATTCCGGGAGGATAGTAGCTGTCCTGCTTGTAATCTCCGACGCGGACGACGACGCGCAGGGAACGACCGTGGCTTCTTTGCTCGAAGCGAAGCGCTCCGAAGGCGGCCTCGGCATCGTACTCGTCGAGATCCCAGAGGTGATATTCGATGTAGTAGGGCGCGGGAACGTTTTCCATTTTGAGCTGCGATTTGGAGCGCTCGAGCTCTTCCCGCATGGCCTGGAGCAAAGGGTCGGATGAAGCGGCGCTCGCCGAGGAGGAATCCGCAGCCACGGCGCTTTGCTGTCCATTCGCCGGGGCGACGCGCATCGGGAAAAACAGCACGATGGCTCCCGGCAGCAGCCACAGCGCTCTTTTCGAGAGCGCGTTCATGGCTTGCCGCCCGGTAATGGCGCGCCTTGCTCTGCGGGCGACGCCGAACTTTCAAATCCTGGAGGAGACAGAAGCGGCGGCTTTTGCGAACCCTTCGAGCGCTTCTGCACTTCGATTTCGGAAAAGAACATCGCTGGCGCCGCGGCCGCCACGGGAACTTGGCCGGACTCCGCGCCGCAAATCCCGTTGAACACTTGCAGCTTGTCGCCGGTCAGGATGATGTTGTTGAGAGAAAGCAGGGGCGTACCCACGATGTCGACGCCGCGCACCAGTTCATCCGGCCGCCCGTCGGGATAGACGCGCCAAACCATTACCGGAATCACCTGAAACGCCTGCGGGGCCGCTCGCTGGGTGAGCGTGAAGCCGCCCTGAATATCTTCGAAATAGAGTCCGTAGGGCTTCCCCTGCTTCTTGATCTCTTCGACGAATTGCCGCCGGAGTTCAGAATCCTTCACCGTCTTGGTGGAAGTGACGATCAAATTACCCTGCCGGCCGGTGGGCATCAGGCCCGGCTGGCGCCGGCCGTGGCCATTCGAATGGCTGAAATTCGTGATCGGCATCCGCGACATCAGGAAATTCTTCAAAATGCCGTTCTCGACCGCGTCGACGCGAGCCGCCGGGACACCTTCGTCATCAAAGCTATAGGATCCCGCGAGCTTGATCCCGTTGAGCTCTTTCATGGTGGGATCGTCTACGACGCTCAGAAACGGCGGCAGCACCGATTGACCGACTTTCTTCGTGAAGGTTTGCCCCTCTCTTTCGTCGCGCTGGCGGTGGCCTTCGAGGCGGTGTCCGAGCACCTCGTGGAAGAACACCGCGGCGGCTCTACCGGAAAGCATGGCCGGCCCTGCGTAGGGTTCCGCAGCCGGGGCGGCGCGCAAGGCCTTGAGATCGACCGCGACCTTCTCCACCTTGGCCATCAGTTCCGATTCCGGCGGGAGCTGGTCGGCGGAGGCCGCCTGAAAAGTCTCGACGCGCAGCAGATCCATGCCGTCATCGGCGCGCGTTTGCGCCTCGATCATCAGGCGAGCGATCGCCGACGGCTGCACGAGCGCAGTGCCTTCGCTTGTGGCGAGATACGACCGGCTGACGCCTTCCTGCAGGAGCACGAGCGAGTTGTAAACCTCGGGATAGTTTCGGAAGCGGGCGCAGATCCGGCGTACGCGTTCCTCCCATTCCTTTTGATCGAAGGAGGATTTCGGCAGCGACGAATTGACGTGGTTCTGCGGCGATTCCTGGGAGAAGTCCGGAGACTTGTCCTCCTCTTCGGATTGAACAGCCTGATTCGTCTTCACTTTCACGAATGCGCCGGAGGCCTGTTCGTACTCGCGGTCGGTCAATTGCCACAGGACGCGCGCGATCGCGTCCGCATCATCCTGCAACGGCAGCGAGCCGGAGGTGATTCCCGAGGGGCGGCTCTGGCTGTGCGTGTTGTCGAGCGCACTGGAGCCGACGCGCATCGTGACATCCGCCTGGCGCGGGTGGCTGTGCGCGGAGATGACGATGCTTCCGTTCTCGGCGGCGATGGTCCAGCCGTCGGTATCGGTAACTGTATAGCTCAGAAAATACGGCGGGGGATCGGCCTTCGCGAGCGACGTGGTGGCCCGCTGCAATTCGCGCTGCATCGTTTGAAGCAATACATCGGTGCGAGGCGAGGGAGTGACCGCCGCCAGGGGAATGGCGCAAAGGATTAGACAGGCGCAAAGCAGCGGCCGGGCAGGGGAAGGGCTCATTCGAATCCGTCTTGTCCTGAAAACTCTCACAATCTAGCACACCTCGTCGGCGCCAGCGGACCAAAGCGATTCAGGTGTTCGATGGCGGCGATTCGCCAACTTTCCCTTAACCATATATCCGTTTGTCGCGAAGTCTCAGGCGACCGAAGTGGGTTTTTCGGGCCTGACCTGGCGCTCGTACGGCGCGCCTTCGAGTAGCAATACAGCGATAAGCCCGCCGACAACAAGCACCCCGGCCGTCACATAAGCGGATGTGGATGCGATGTGGGTAACGAGAATTGCCAGGGCGCCGAACGACACCGCCAGGCAGTAGAGCGTGAGCACGGCGCCCCGCTGACCGAGTCCGAGGTTCGACAGCCGATGCGCCGTATGATCCTTGCCGGGAGACGTGAACGGCAGCAATCCGCGGCGCGCGCGGGAAACGGTCACGAGAGTGGTATCAAACACGGGCACGCCGAGGATGAGAACGGGAACGAGCCACGTGACCGGGAATTGCGCTCCGTCCGGACGAATCTTCAGACCGAGAGTGGCCATCAAAAAACCTAGGAACATCGCGCCGCCGTCCCCCATGAAGATTTTCGCGGGGCTGAAATTCCACCGCAGAAAGCCGAGGGAGGCGCCCAGGGCTGCAGCCCCAAGCGTGCGGACCATCGTCTGCCCGCTCAAACTGGCCGAGAGCGTGAAAAAACCCGCCGCCATCGCCGCGATTCCCGCGCAGAGACCATCCATGTGATCCAGAATGCTGAATGAAGCGGTGATGCCGACCACCCAGACGACGGTGAAGCACGCGTCGAGGACGGCACCCGTCAGACCCGGAATGAAAGCCGAAAAAAGCTGCGCGCGGATTCCGGAGGCGAGCAGGAACAGCGCCGCGACGGGCATGCCGACGAAGAGTTTCACCTGGTGATGCAGCAGGCCGCCGTCATCGAGGAATCCAACCGCGGCGAGGAGAGTGGCGCCACCGAGAATGCCCGCGATCTGCTGCTGCGGGGCGGCATGCAGAGTGAGGAGTATCGCCAGGACGAATCCAAGGTAAATCGCGATGCCCCCAAGCAGCGGAATGGGCCGCAGGTGGACCTTGCGCGGGCCGGGATGATCCACCATGCCGTAGTGCAAAGCCAAGCGACGAACCGGGACGGTGAGTCCGAGCGACCCCGCGAGCGCCACCGCGAAAGCAACGAAATCGGAGGGAGAATTCATGGCTCGACGGCGATTCGTGTCATCAACGCGTCCGCAAAGCTCGCGATGTCGTCATCGCGCGGTCAGCATCTTTTCGAGGACGCCTCGCACTTCTTCGGACTGGTGGCTCGCGACGTACCAGTCCATGGTCCGCCGTAAGCCGTCGCGAAAGGCCGTCTTGGGCTCCCAGCCGAGAAGCTTTTTGGCGAGCTTGTTGTCGGCCACGCGGTTCGCGGGCCCTGTGGGCATTTCGGGCCGGAGGCGAATCTCGGCGTGGTGGCCGGAGTATTCGAGCACCAGTCGGGCCGCGTCGATCACGCGCACACGCTCCATCGTGCCGAGATTGACGGCGGTGCCGTCATGGATCTTTTCGGCGGCCAGGATCGTGCCGCTGACGATATCGTCCACGTAGGTCCAATTGCGAATTTGCATC
The DNA here is from genome assembly GCA_035279445.1 of Candidatus Acidiferrales bacterium. Lineage (GTDB taxonomy): Bacteria > Acidobacteriota > Terriglobia > Acidiferrales > UBA7541 > Palsa-295. The sequence continues at coordinate 19,809 of DATEHV010000041.1, forward strand.
CCGTTGCCCCACACCTCGAACGGATTCTGGCGGATAAAGGCGCGGGCAATCATGGCGATCACCGCATGGTTTTCCACTCCCCGGGGACCGTAGACGGTAAAGTAGCGGAGCGATGCGGCCCCGAGCTTGTGCTCACGGTGATAGGCCTGGAGGGTCATTTCCGCCATCAATTTCGCCCAGCCGTACATGTTGTCGGCGTCGTGGGGCGGCTTCACGTCCTCTTCGCGTAGATAAATTTCCTTTTGAGTATCGGTCTGCATGTAGTTGGGGTAGACGCAGCCCGAGGATGCGTAAACGACTTTTTCGACGCCGGCCTTGACGGCTTCCCAGAAGACGAGCCCGTCGAGAAAAAGATTCGAGGCAGGTCCGGCTTGATGCAGGTCGACGTAACCGCGCCCGCCATGATCGGCGGCGATGTGAAAGACGACCTCAATCCCTTTCATCGCCGCGCGGGCTACGCCGGGCTCGCGCAGATCGGCATCCATGAAGGTGATGCGGCCGGCTTTCAGGTGTGCGTCAATGTTGTTGAGCCTACCGCTGCTGAGGTCGTCCACGACGTGGACGCGAGCGCCGCGCTCGATCAACGCGTCAACCAGGTGGGAACCAATAAACGATGCACCGCCGGTCACGAGGACCTTCTTACGATTCCAGATGATCCCCTCCAATCTTTTCTCGAGCCGCTTCTTCGACAATTTCAACAAAGCGCTCAAGTTCGTTCACTCTAGCATATTTCCGCGAGATTTCCTGCGCGCGGCGTCCCATCGCGCTGAGGCGAGCGGGATCGCCGCACAGCTCGAGAACCGCCGCGGCGACCGCGGCCGGATCGTCCGGATCAGCCGCCAGACCACATCCGGATTCGACAACGATGCGCGCCGCGTCACTGGACGCCGCGGCAACCGCGAGCACCGGGCGTCCCGCGGCCAGAGTCGAATAAAGCTTGCTGGGGACCACGACCCCTTCCAGCCCGCGCTTCACGGTGACGATGTGCAGATCGCCCGCCATCATGACCTGCGGAACCTGCTCCACCGGACGAAACGGCAGAAAACGAATGTTGGGAGCGCCCGACGCCGCGGCCTCGAGCGCCGCCCGGTTGGCGCCGTCTCCTATGAACACCAGTCCGACATTTTGGTTGCGCAGGATTTCCGCGGCCTTCAGCAGCGTGTCCCAAGCGCCGTAAAATCCGAGGTTGCCCGCGTGCAAAACGACAAACGGAAAGCCGGAGCGGATTTCGCGGACGATTGGGTCGCTCTGCGAGGGCATCGAGGCGGGAAACGAGGTACCGTCGCGCACGACGACGACTCGCTCCGGGGCAGCGCCCTTCGCGAGAATACGTTCGCGCATGTCGTCGCCGAGCACGATCACCCGCGCCGCCTGCTTGAGCGCGCGGCGATGCATCTTTTCCCAGCGGCGGACCCACACGCCCGGCCGCACGATATCGCCACCGATGGCCATATCGGGATAAAGGTCGCGAATGTTGTAGACGAACGGGCGCCGGGCCCATCGCGCTGCGAACGCCCCGGCAATTCCCGCGACGGGCGGGTCCGTCATCGCGAGAATCACGTCAGGGCGGATCGCGATGGCCCGCGGCACGGCCAGAGCGAGATAGGTGAGGTAATTTGTGACGCGTTGGCGCATCCGGTGGCGCGAGTAAGCGGTGGAGCCGACGCGTTCGACGGCGACCTTGTTGCGATTTTCGCGGCGCAGAAAAGCAAACGGATAAAACTCGTCGGGGTCATAGGAGGGGCGCCCGGCGACCACGGTTACCTGGTGGCGCCTCGCCAGCGCCTCGGCCACCTGCGCCGCCATTTTCGCGGTGGCAGACGTGTCGGGCGGATAGTATTCGTTGAAAAGCAAAATGTGCATGCGTTCTTATTTCACGCGCTTTGCGAATTTCTCATCGGTCTCCTCGCGAGCGATGGGCGGAGATTTCTTCTCCAGCATGAAGTTGCCCATCACGAGGACGTCCATCTGAGTGCGGCGGAAACAGTCGAGGGCTTCTTCGGGACGGCAGACAATCGGCTCGTTGTCGTTGAACGACGTGTTGAGCACCGCCGGCACACCGGTCAACTCGCCGACCTTGCGCAGAAGCTTCCAGTATAAAGGGCTCGCGGAACGACTGACCGTCTGGAGCCGCGCCGTGCCGTCCACATGCGTCGGCGCCGGAATTGCGGCGCGCTTCTCCGGGCGCACGGGGTAGGCGAACGTCATAAAGGGCGACGGGTGCGTCTTCTCGAAGAATTCGCCGACGGCCTCTTCGGTGATGGACGGCGCAAACGGGCGGAACGTCTCGCGGTGCTTGATGCGACGGTTCAAAATGTCCTTCATCTCGGGCCGCCGCGGATCGGCGAGGATGCTGCGGTTCCCCAGAGCACGGGGTCCCCATTCGGCTGCACCCTGAAACCAGCCCACGATTTTTCCGGAGGCAATGTGATTCGCGGTAGCCTCCACGAGCGCAGGCTCGTCCATCTCGCGGACTTCCGCTTCACCCAACGAGCCGGAGCGATCAATCGCGCCGCGAAGTTTCGCGGGCGAAAAATGGGGCCCCCAATAGGCGTGCTGCATGGTGAACTCGCGCGGGCGGCCGAGTACTCCATGATTCACGGCGAAGGCGGCGCCGACGGAGAGGCCCGCGTCGCCGGCGGCGGGCTGCACGAATACGCGCTCGAAAGGCGTTGCGTCGAAGACTTTCGCGTTCGCAACGCAATTGAAAGCGACACCGCCCGCGAGGCAGAGAGACTTTTGCCGAGTCTTTTTGGCCAGCCCGTTCCAGCAAGCAATCAACGCCTCTTCGAGAGCGGCCTGCATGCTCGCGGCGAGATTGTGGTGCCGCGGGTTGAGCGGTTCTCCGGCCTTGCGGGCGGGACCGAGCCGCTCTTCAAGATACGGAGAAAACAGGCGTCCCAGCACAGGCGTGCTATTGGCGTCGCGCCAGGTCATTTCGGCGCCCTGGCTTTGATGCACGAAGTATTCCAGGCCGAGCCGGAACGACAGCTGGCCGTGGGTGCGCACGATGCGGCGAAATTCGTCGAGGAATTCAGGCTGGCCGTAGGCCGCGAGGCCCATGACTTTGTATTCGTCGCCGAATTTCCAGAAACCGAGATACTGAGTGAGCGCGGTGTAGTACATCCCGAGCGAGTGCGGAAAAGCAACCTCGCCCAGCACGCGCATCTGCGCGCCTTCTCCGGCGGCACACATGAAGCTGGCGAAGTCTCCCAGTCCATCGGCGGAAAGCACGGCCGCGTGATCGAAGGGCGAAACGAAATACGCGCTGGCAAGGTGCGCGTTGTGGTGCTCGATGCGATGGAACCGGGCGCGAATCTCTTCCGGGGCGACTTCAAACGCGCCGGCGAGATCTTCGCGAATGCCCGCGAAGCGCCGCATCACGCGCAAACGGTCGAGGGCAAATCGCGGCATGCGCAGCGCGTAACGGAGCTTGGTCCCCAGGCGCGCCCACGGGTCGCGCGGAACCGCGATGTGGTCCACTTCGGTCAATTTCGCGCCCGCCTGCTCGAGACAAAACTGAATTGCGCGAGCGGGCAAACCGGCAGCGTACTTGACGCGGTTCAGCCGCTCCTCTTCCACCGCGGCGATCAATTGGCCGTCAACCACGATCGCAGCCGCGGCGTTTGCATGGTAGGCGTTGATCCCAAGAATGATCATCGGTTCTTAGATGCCGCTTTCATCGCCGGAGCGCCGGCCGCGATCCTCACGACGTCGCCACGGTCGCAGATTTGTGGAGATCGGCAGCGCTCGCGGGAATTTCGCGCACGTTTCGCTTCACCCACTCATTCAAAACGTAAAGGCTCCACGGGCGCGACCAAGACGTGCGGCCCGCGAGAAATTCTTTCCATACCGAGAGCGCGAAATCGCCGCCGAGCTGCGTTTCCAAGGCGGGCGACCAGTCCGCCAGCCCCGACGCAACGCGCGCCCCGAGCGCTCCCCGCAGCCAATGCTCCCACGGGAAAGTGAAGGTGCGCTTGCGTTGCGCGACGATTTCCCCCGGCAAAAGATCGCCGAGAGCCGAGACGAGCAGCGCCTTGGGCCGCGCGGAGCTTCGCTTCGCCGATTCCGGCAGCGACAGAACGTATTCGACGAGCGGCGAATCCAGGAACGGAACGCGCACCTCGAGCGAATTCCGCATGCTCATCGCGTCCGTATCCCTGAGCAGCGTGTTCAATAGATACGAGCGCAGCTCGAGCCACGAGACCGCCGTGAAACGATCCATCCGCTGGGCCTCGCGCGCAGAGTTGGAAAGCCATCCCCACCAAGGCTGCGCGCCCCAGGAATCGGCATTCCCGCGAAGGCCCGCTGCAGCGACGCGGGGCGGGAACAGCAGCCGCGTGAAAAAGTATGCGTGCGGAAGCGCGCCCGGGTTGAGAAAGACGGCAGAAGCCTTTCGCGACCGGTCGGACGCGGAGCCCGAAGCGTCCGTACCTGCGAGCCTGCCGGCGACGAATTCGCGCAAGGGCCGAGGCAGCAGGCGCGACGCCGCCGCCGCGCGAGCGAAGGTCGACGTCACGCGAAAGGAGGAGTACCCGCCGAAAATTTCATCGCTGCCCAGTCCCGATAGCGCGACCTTCAGCCCCACCTGTCGCGCGGCCCAGGAGACAAAATATGTATTGATGCCGTCCATGCTGGGCTGATCGAATGCCGGAATCGCTTCGTCGAGACGCGAAATCATTTCCTGGTGTGACAACATCAGTTCGCTGTGCTCGGTTCCGAATCGGGCCGCGGTGCGGCGAGCAATTTCGGCTTCGTTGAATTCGGCGTCGGGAAAGGCGATGGTGAACGTATGAATCCCGCTGCGCGCCCGGATGGCGAGTGCGGCGACGGCCGTGGAGTCAAGCCCGCTGCTCAGAAACACGCCGACGGGAACATCGGCGACCAGATGGGTCGCGACGGCGTCTTCCAGCAATGTACGAACCTGCCGCGCAGGATCGGTCCCTGGCGTAAGAGGGCTGCACGGCGCGTTCCAGTAAGGAGCCGGAGCGGGCGCGCTCGCCGGCGCGTCCGCCGAGACGCTCATAAAATGGCCGGGCGGGAGAGAAGCTGCGCCCTCGATCAGGGAGAGCGGTTCGCAGGCGGAGCCGAACAGCAAGTATGCGGGTATCGCCGCAGCGGAGATGCGCGCGGGAACGCAGCCACTCGCAAGAAGTGCGCGCACTTCGGATGCGAAATACAACCTGCCATCGACGCGCGCGTAGTAAAGCGGTTTGATGCCGAGGCGATCCCGGGCGAGAAAAACGCGCGTGGCACCGCCGGCGGCGCCCTGCGGCATTTCGACTGCGCAAAACGCAAACATCCCACGCAATCGCCGGACACAGGAATCGCCCCATTCTTCGTAGGCATGGACGATCACTTCGGTATCCGAGCGCGTGCGGAAGCGGTGGCCGGCGCCTTCCAATTCCTTGCGCAGCTCCGCGAAGTTGTAGATCTCGCCGTTGAAAATCACCGCGAGAGTCCCTGATTCGTTGAAGACCGGCTGACCGCCGCCGGGCAAATCGATGATGCTGAGGCGGCACATGCCCAGGCCGACCGGCAGACACAGCAGAATTCCCTCGTCGTCCGGGCCGCGATGAACCATTGCGGCTATCATGCGGCGCACGACGGCTTCGCTCACCTCCCTTGATTCAATTCCGACGACGCCGCATATTCCGCACACTAGAGACCCGCCTCTCGGAACGAGATTCGAGCGATGGCCGCCCAATCCGCTTCACCCATCCCTTGCGCGATGGCCGCGAGCATGCGGTCGCGGACAAGACTCGCGATGGGCATGGGGACCGAGGCTTCTTCCGCGGCGGCGAGGACCAGGCGATTGTCCTTCAGTCCCAGCGGCATTCTGAAGCCAACGGGCTCGAAACTGTCGGCCGCAATCATCCCTCCGTACGTTCGATAAATGGGCGCGGCGAAAAGCGATCCCGTGAGAACCTCGAGAAACTTGGCGGGATCGACGCCCGATTTTCGGATCAGGGCCACGGCTTCCGCGAGGCTTTCGATTACGGTCGTAATCAGGAAATTCCCGGCGACCTTGACGACATTCGCCGCCGCGGCGTCGTCACCGACCACGAAAGTTTTCTGCCCCATGGCGTCGAACAGGCTCTGGCAGCGCGCGATTTGTTCGGCGGGGCCGGCCGCGACGATAGAGAGTTTCCCGGCGGCCGCGACATCGGGTCGGCCGAAAACCGGCGCCGCAATGTAGTGCTGATTTCTTTCCCTATGGGCCCCGACCAGCCGGTGGGAAAGCGCTACACCCATCGTGCTCATGGAAATGTGAACGGATCCCACAGGAAGCGACTCGATGACATTTCCATGCCCGAAGATCACGTCCTCCACGGAGCGATCATCCGCCACCATGGTGATGAGAGCCTCGGCACCGGACGCGGCTTCACCCGGAGTTCTGGCGACGGTTGCACCCAACGGCTGCAACTCTTCGGCACGGCTTCGCGTTTTGTTGTAAACCGCGAGCTTGTGACCCGCCTTGATCAGATTGCGAGCCATCACCGAGCCCATTTTCCCCAAACCGACGAAGCCTACTTTCATTTCCAGCGCTCCTTTTCCCAGGTCAGTGAGTGGCGATTCGCGCGTTGCTCTCCGACTGTTGCAGATCCGGCCGCCAGCCGAGCTCGGAAAGGATCCGGCTCCCGGAACGGGATAGCTCGGCCTTCACGCGATCGAGATCTCGGAAGAGCAACTGACCGTCGCGCTTTCGCCATGCGCCGGCGACCATCACCGAATCAATGTTCGCGAGGCTCGCCTGCATAATCACCGTGGCCACGGGATCGTGCACGGGCCAAACATTCAGCGCGTCCGCGCGAATGAACACCAAGTCCGCCTGCTTGCCCGGAGCAATCGTGCCGATGCGATCCTGGAGACCGAGCATCCGCGCGCCTTCCACGGTGACCCAGGAGAGGGCGTCACGCACCGGGATCGTGGTCGTCTCGGGAATTCCGCCTGTGGCGGCGCGGTGCGCTGCGTTGTCGAGCGAGCGCTGATGGGATAGCGCGATCCGCGCGACCGTCAACATATCTCCGGAGATCACGCTCTCGAGGTCCACGCCAAGCGATGGCGCCGCTCCCAGCTTGCGGAGGCGGCCGATGATGGGATGCCCGTGCCCCTGAGCCATCTCGTCCTCCGGCGTGACCGAAAACGTCACGCCGTGTCCGACAAAGCGCGCCAGCTGGTCGTCCGACAAATCGTTGCCATGGACGACGTTCACGAAGTCGCCGACCAGGCCTTCGCGCTCGAGCACGTCCCAGCCTTCGGGAGTCCTCGCCGGGCCACCGCCCTGGTGCATCGAAGCGATCAGGCTCATCTCGCGCGCCAGCCGAAAGTCATGCAGCGCGACCTCCAGAATTGAATAGTGCGGGCCAAGAATCGCCAGCCCGAGCGTGAGCAGCTGGTTTCGAGAAGCAAATGGGCCGCGCAGCAGACGTTCGACTTCGCTTCGCGGATGCGGGACCTCCGAGAAGTGCCGCTCGCCGGGTTTGCGATCGGGCTTCGGCGAACCATGGAAGAACGCGGCGCGGATTCCCGACTCCCGAAGGCCGTCGATCGCGGCATCGGTGTGGGCCGGAGTGGGATTGTTGTGGCACCAGTCGACCAGCGTCGTGGTGCCGCAGTTCAACTGGTTGAGTGCGCCGGCGAGCGTGGCGATGCGGATATCCTCGGGAAGAAACCGGGTCGCGAGACCGGCATGCATCCACCGAAAGTACTCCAGCAGAGTCCAGTTCGACGAGATTGCGCGCAGGCCCGTCTGCCACGTGTGCATGTGGGTGTTCACCAGGCCCGGGATGAGGATGAAATGGCGGCCATCGAATATCTCTGCGTCACCCGGATCGACGCGCGCGCCGACTGCCGCGATCCGGTCGTCCTCGATTAAGACGCCTCCGGGGCGCAAATCTCCCAGTCGAGGATCCATTGTGATAACGGTGGCGTCCCGGACCAGCAGTCTGCGCATGGCGTCTCAGCCTCGTGCGGTCGCTCCAAACTGCTTTGCGAGCGAGCCAGTATTGTGCAACCACGGATGAGAGAGTCTACATCACAGTCACCGGCTGCAAAACTGAACTTGGCGTCACACGAAGAGCCATGGACCGCCCGCACGAGCTGGGAAATGGCCGGCACCGGCTGTGCCGCCCTGGGCGTGCCGTGTTCAACTATTAATCCTTGCAGCTATCTTTTCACGAGAATGCTTGAAGCGCTCGAAGGCCAGTGGTAGCTTTTGTTGGGGTCATCCGATGCTCCCGGAAGCCGGGAGATGCTAAACCCTCGTGCGGTGAGCTGGCTCCCTAGCCGTCCCGATCTCCGTTCAAGGGAGAATAAATTTAGCAAGGAGGCGTATATGAGGAAAGTGGTGGGAGGCTTGGGCCTTCTGACGATATTCGCGATCTCGTTGCTTGCGGCGCCGCTCCGTGCCGATGACGGCGTGATTCCGAAACGCACCGTGGTTGCACCGAGATACGACGTGAGTAAGGAAGTGACCGTGACAGGGATTGTTGAGAGCCTTGTCACAAAACCTGCCGCGGGTGCGATGTTGGGCGCGCACCTTCTGGTCTCCACCTCGACGGGAACAGTTGACGCACATATCGGCCGTTTCGTGGCGTCGGGTCCAAACGCCGTGTCGTTTTCCGCGGGGCAGGCCGTCAAGCTCGTCGGCGTCATGACCACAATTAATGAGAAAGAGGTGTTTCTGACCCGCACGATCGAAACTGGAAACCGCACAATTACCGTCCGGAACGAGCGCGGGTTCTTTGTGCCTTCTGGAGTGAAGGGACGTCTTGCACAAGCGTCCGTCTCGGGAGGCGCGCGATGAATCGCCAAGATAGATTCGTGAAAAAACTTCTGGGAATCCTCGCGCTTGCGAGCGTGATTGTGTTTTGCGGATTCTCTTCAGACGGATGCCTGAGCTGCGGAAGTGGCGGGGGGCTTGCGATCGATATCACCACCGGGCCACCTGCCGCCATGGAAGTCAACCAGACCGCAACGATTGTTGCCAAGCTAACGAATGATAGCTCCAACGCAGGCGTGGATTGGAGTTGCACTCCCACCGGGACGTGCGGTTCCTTCAACCCCGCGCACACTGCGAGCGGCGCAAACACCGTATATACGGCCCCGTCCGCGCCGGTAGCCAAGGTCGTGATCACGGCGGCGTCCACAAAAAAGGCCGCGGTCACAGCAACCGCGAATGTGGCAGTTAATGCTGTTGCCTCAGCCTCTAACATCAACGGTACCTACACGTTTTTCGCCAACGGCTTTGACGTCAGTGAGAACGGTACGAGCGTGGCGGGCAGCGTCGTTATTGATGGCACTGCCGGGACGATCACTGGAGGCGAGCAAGACTTTTTCGATCTTTCCGGCGCAGGCACCTTCCACAATTCTGACCTCATTACAGGGGGGACAATCACGATTGGAAGTGATGGGCGTGGAACGATCACTTTGACTCCGACTGCCGCCTCTGCCGAGACTCTAAGCGTTACGGTGGTCAACAACGATCACCTGTTGATCACTGAGTTCGACAATAACGCCACCTCTGGGGGGTCCCTCGACCTGCAGACCTCACCCACCTCAATGCCGACTGGCGGGAATGCGTTCACCGTGTTTGACACGCAAGACATTTTCGCCTTCGGAGGGGTTGTCACTTTTAGCGGCGCTGCCAGCACGGCCGGTGAAGGGGACGATGATCTTGCGGGCGCCGTGAATGCTGTGCCTAGTTTTGACGTCGCAGTTAGCGGTTCGCTGACCGCGCCCGATTCCCACGGCCGCGGGACGATTACCCTCACCGATAGCGATGCCTCGGTTGGAGCTTTGCTGTTTGCGTACTACGTTGTGGGCCCGGAAGCGTTTCGCCTTATTGAGGTTGACGCCAACTTCTTCGCGGCCGGCTCGATGTTCGGACAGGGAACGGCTGCGGGAACATTTTCAGCTGCCAAACTGAACGGGAACTTCGTCTTCGGTCAAGAGGGAGTTGACAACGTTGGCATCTTCCTCTACGGAGCGGCTGGGCAGTTCAAAACCGACGGGGCTTCCAAGTTGTCGTCCGGCGTCGCGGACGTCAACGAGGGCGACGGCTCCCCAAAGACGGCGAGCTCTCTAACGACCACAGCGTCCGCCTATGGCGTCAAGTCTGACGGTTATGGCGCAGTAACACTCGGCACCGCTGTGGACACGCTGGCGAACTTCGGAGTTTACCTCGTTGACCCAACTCTCAACGTGACCGACCCCAATAACAAATCGGGCGGGGGCGGTGCAGTGATGCTGGATTTGGACGCTAACAGTCTGGGGCCCGGGATCGTCGTGCCTCAGGTGACCGGCGCAGCGTTCAAAGGAAACTATGCGATTAGCCAGGATGGTGCGTTCCAGACGAGCACCGCCCTCAGTTTCTTCGACCTCGTCGGGCAAGTGGATTCCGATGGGGTTTCAAACCTGAACGGCTTGGCCGATTACAACCCGCTTCAAGGTGGCGGGCCGAAAGCCGCAGTCACGGTCACCGGAACGTTCGCGGCGGATGGAACAAATCCCGGACGTGCTACGGCGACGATCACGATCAACGGCGCAGCGACACCAAATCACCTCGGGGCCTACCAGGCAAGCAGTGCGCTGGTACTGCATGTTGACGTTGATTCGCCTTCCGCAAATGTAGGGACGATCGGCTTCGGCGTCCTCGAACAACAACAGTAACCCAGCAAGCGGTCGGCACGGCCGAGCAATCGGCCGTGCCGATGTGCCTGAACTTCTTTTGATGGACAGCGGGCTTTTCTCGCCAGAGCTTCGGAGCGACTAACAAGTCGCCCACCGGTGAGAAACGAACTGTTTGACAGGAATTCGGGGTCGCGCAATTCGTCATCTTATTGAATCCCCGATAGTTATGGGGGTTCGTTTCGCAGTTTTCCGTTTTGGACTATCCTCGCCTGCGATCGCATCCGAGCTAAGCTCTGCGCAAAAGAGGAAAGCTGATTCTCCGGAGTATCGAGTGTATACGTGCGACCACTCGTGGATGCCAATCCAGATGAGAGACTTGCGGCTGGCAGCTAGCCCACTGGACAACAAGGGCCGAAACGCTGGCGGGGCAGCCGTGCACACGCTGTGGCCATTGGCAAAACGGAGTTTCGCACAAAGGAGTGCGCCGGGGCTTCCTACCCATCGAGCACCCTATCCGGCCGCTGGCGATCAATCGCTATGCCAGGTGGGCGGTTTGGCCCGCCTTACAGTCACGCGTATCCCGCAGTGCACGTACCCAACGTTAAGCAGCGACCGTGGGCTTCACGATGAAGACACGTCCAGCTTGATCGCCGGTGGGACCGGCTGGCCCAAACGCATCCTCTGAAGCCGCTCCAGCTGGCTCAGAGTCCTATCAAACATGCGTTCGATGCTTGCCTCATACCTAAGGAGGCGATCCATGGCCGGAGCATCCGGAACAGAGCGACGGACCTTATCTAGGTTCGTTTTACTCGAATTGACGGCGGTACGCGCACGCTGATGCTTCATAAGCCTTTTGATCTCTGCTTCGACTTCCGTTAGAAATTTAATCTCGCAGTCTTTGGGCGAAGCATAGCCATTCTGCTGACGCACTTCTTCTGAGCAATCGGCCGTCCCCGACCAGATTTTGTACGTGCCACAGAGCGTCTCTCGCCAGTTCGCACCTGCATCTTTTCCGTACAGCATCTCCAAGAGGCCAAGATCCGTGTCTGAGCTAAAACCGTCCTCGCGAATGCCGTCCTGTAGTTCTCTCAGCAGCTCAAGACATCGCTCTAGGACGATCGGATTTGCGATTTGTTGAATTAGCCCCCCGTCGTACTTAACTTCGATGCCGGAGATCAGATTGGCACTTTCTGCTTGCCGACAATCTTCATCCCATTCGAGAAATTCATTGCCCATGCGAATTTCGGCCGCCTCGGCAGTGACGAGCCGGCGATGGCGCCACAGGAGCATCGCCAACTTCTCCACCAGAATGTCTTCGAGGGTTCCGCCAGGTTTGAAATCCTCGACGAGTCCATTCAAGAGAGAGTCAAATTCGGATCGCGACTCATCGTTGAGCAATACGACTTTAGAAAAGATCCCGTGCTTCAATGCATTGTACTTGCTGCGCACTTTTCCCGAGGAAGTCAGCGGTCCAGTGGCTCGACGAGGAATCGGGATTGAGCCACTGCGATCACGCGGTTCCTTCGTGCCTCGGGTTTGGACACCAGATGAGCGATCTTCACGAGCAATTGTGGAGGTTGAGGAGTTCTGTGAGACAGGAACCAGGGCTAGCTTTGAATCTTGGTCTTTCGTTTGCTCTTTCATCGTCACCTCAAGAAAACAAAAGGGCATGGGTCGCGGTGCCCCCATGCCCCCTTTTCGTGCCTGAAACCGATATCGCGCCAGAAAGTCCGATCCGCTACCGGCTAAAACTGCCTTTCTTGCCCCTGAGCCGCGCTACGTAGTTACACGATCCCATTCCACTCTTCTCTTTCAATTGGACACTAACGATTCTGTTGAAGTCAAGTGTCTGTACTCGTCCACATGATTAGTGACACTCGGCTTTCTTTGGTTGAGATCTCCAGCGGTCCAGGAATTCGCGCGGGGTGAGATAACCCAGCGCCTGATGGGGACGCACGGTGTTGTAGATCTGCTCCCAGCGACGCAGTTGGGGATTCAGAGAGCGGACGCTCCAGTCCTCCGGGATCACCTGGTAGAACTCCTCGTGGTGGGTGCGATGCGACCGTTCGACCTGGCCATTCAGCTTGGGGGAACGCGGCGGGAGCACGAACAGGGGCAAGCCGCGCTGCTGGCAAGCGAGTTCGAATTCCGCGGCGAACTCGCTGCCGCCATCGACCTGCAGAGCGGCCACGCGAAAAGGCATGCGGTCGAGCAAGGTGTCCAAGAAATGGGCCGCAGCCAAGGACGTCGCGCGTTCGTGGACCTCGACCACATCCCAGCGCGAGACCATGTCGCGAGCGGAG
>DATEHV010000042.1:0-2233 GCA_035279445.1 Candidatus Acidiferrales bacterium
ATATACCGGGCCATTGAGGGAAAGGTTGAGGCGATCTTCGGCGATTCGGTGGCTGGCATCGACGAACATGACAAGGGCGTGCGGGTCACCTTCGATCACGCGCCGTCGTGCGATGCCGACCTCGTCATAGGTGCCGATGGACTTCATTCGCGCGTCCGCCGTGTCGCGTTCGGGGCGGATTCGGAATTCATCACTTCGCTCAATTACCATGTCGCGGCCTTCGAAGTCGAAGGCTACCGCCCGCGCGACGAGCTGGTTTACGTGAGCCATGGACTGCCGGGAAGGCAGCTTTCGCGGTTCACCATGCGCGACGACAAGACCCTCTTCCTCTTCGTGTTTCGCGACGAGTACATGTCCGGCGGCCAGCCGAAGTCGATTCTTTGCGATGCCTTTGCCGGCTCCGGCTGGGAGTGGCCGCAGATCGAAAGAGAACTCGCAAGCACAAGCGATCTTTACTTCGATACGGTTAGCCAGGTACGGATGGATCGGTGGACAAAAGGACGGACGGCACTCGTCGGTGACGCCGCTGCCTGCGTCTCGCTCATGGCCGGCGAAGGGACCGGGCTGGCCATCGCCGCGGCATACATCCTCGCCGGTGAGCTTCATGCGTGCGGAGAAGATTTCCACACCGCCTTCGCGCGCTACGAGCAGCGGTTGATGCCATTTCTGAGAAGGAAGCAGGCGTCGGCGGCGACTTTCGCTTCGTCGTTCGCCCCGAAGACTTCCTTCGGACTGGCGTTCCGAAACGTGGCGACGAAACTGATGCAAATACCGTCCATCGCGGAACTATTCATCGGCCGCGCTCTCCGCGATGACATCGAACTGCCGGAATACGGATTTGCACGGCTGTGATTCGCGCGCTTGCGCTCGTTCTGCTCAGTCTTGGCCTGTCGGGCCCATGCCAGTGATTTGCTTTGGACTCGTATCAAGGCAGAGCCTAACATCGTGATTCTGACCAGGCACATGGAAAGTGGCGGCGGCAAGCCACTGGTATGGGACGAAAGCGGTGGCTGTCGGGGCGAAGCACGCCTCACCTCCGCAGGTCGCAGTGATGCTCGACAGCTGGGAGAGCTATTTTCTGCACAGGCGATCAAGCCCTTCGTCATAAGCTCGCCCATGTGCCGGTGTGTCGAAACCGCCACAATTGCTTTCGGCGAAGCACTCACGGATCCGGACTTGCGCGAAATCGCCGATGCTGACACCGAGCGCGTTCGAGCGTTTGACCGGAAGGCCAGAAGTCTTCTGCTAAGGCAGCGTGGGCGCACGCCGATTGTTTTTGTGAGCCATCGTCCGAATATCGAGCTTCTGACGCTGGAACTGGTTGAGGAAGGCGAGCTGGTCATCGGCAAGATCACCGACTCCGGTGAGATCGAGGTTCTTGGAAAGATGAGGCTGCCTAGGTGATCAAGTCGCACGCCGCACGCAAGCCTAACGGCGCGTTCGATACGGGCGGGCGAGAAAATCCAGGTTAGTCCCCGATAAAATTCGGGCTCCGTCCCCGAATTCTTCGTCCAATCAGGAAACGGAGACGTGCTCCATGCCTCGCATCATTGCATCGCCCACGATCATCGAAGCGGCCGGGAACAAGCCGAAGCGAATCGAGGAATATGTCGGTCGAGTTAATTCCAAACACTCGGCGCTGAGCGTCGCGCGGATGGTGTCTCCCGCGGGATGGATTGAACCGGGGCAACGCCCGCAGTTTATGGAGATCACCCTCGTCCTGAGCGGAACGGTTCATCTCGAGTATGAGGGTGGCGAGTGCGACGTGGCTGCGGGGCAGGCGGTCGTCACGGAGCCGGGCGAGTGGGTGCGGTACAGCACGCCGTCCAAAGACGCGGAGTACATCGCAGTGTGCCTACCCGCGTTTTCGCCTGCCACGGTGCATCGAGACGAGTGAAATGGTAGGCTCGCTGACGCGGGTAGCGGACAAAAAGATCAAGAACGGGGATGAGAAGAGCATGCTGAGAGACCGTGCACGGAGGGCCGCGGCTGGCACGCTGCTGCGCGGCCGGCCGCGATGATCGTCGTCACCTTCAAGGACCAGGTTCCCGCCGAGCTGGTTTCGGAGATGCTCTCCACCGGATTCGGCGGCCTGTGCAAGGCGACGCAGGCGGGCTCCGGGCCGCGAAGCGTGGTGCTGCGGCCGACGCAGCAGGAATACGCGGCGGTGAAGGCGCAGCTCGACGAGTTTGCCAAGGAAGGCGCGCTCGCGTTCACCGAGCAGGCAGGGTAG
>DATEHV010000043.1:0-52983 GCA_035279445.1 Candidatus Acidiferrales bacterium
GCCCGGCTGGACATCCTGGTCAACGGCGAGCCGGTGGATGCCCTGTCGCTGATCGTCCATCGTGATCGCGCCGCGCAGGTGGGTCGCCGCCTCGTGGACACCCTCCGCGAGCTCATCCCGCGCCAGATGTTCGAGGTGCCCATCCAGGCCGCCATCGGCAGCCGCGTCATCGCGCGCGAGACGGTCAGCGCCATCCGCAAGAACGTTCTCGCCAAATGCTACGGCGGAGACATCACGCGCAAGCGCAAGCTCCTCGAAAAGCAAAAGGAAGGCAAGAAGCGCATGAAGCGCGTCGGCCGAGTCGACATCCCGCAAGAGGCGTTCCTCGCCGTCCTCAAGGTAGCCGGGAGCCCGGACGAGGAATAGCGTCTGGCGGCCTACGGCACCTTTTCGCCCATCAGCTTTCGGGCGGGCTGATTGTCGCAGTAGACGTGCCACTCTGCGATCAGACCATTTCGAACGACGGCCTTCCACGCCGCGGGAATCTCCCAATGATTTTCCTTCGGCAGCCTTCCACTGACGGCGTACGTTCCACTCGCCGAGCCGAAAACCGCCACCGCGTTGGGCTCCTCGAATATTTCCTCGTGCGAGATGCGGTAGTCGGGAAACCACGCGAAATATCCTGTGAAACCCGCGCGCATTTTCTCCCGCCCTTGAACACGGTTCCCCAACGCATCGATGAAGACGTGATCTTCGCTGATCAGCGAGCACAACCCAGGCACGTCTGCTGCATTGATCTTGTCGATGAACTCGAGCACGATCGTCGTAGGATTCCGCGTCTCCATGGCACTCTCCATCACTTCTTCCGGCGGACGGTGGCATCGAGCTGGCCGCGAGCGAGGCGCACCGAAATCTCATCGCCAAGCGCGACTTGATCCGGCGAGCGCAGGACTTTCCCCGAAGCATCGTAGGCAATCGCATAGCCCCGCGCGAGGAGTTGCAGCGGGCTGCGCTCTTCGAGCTGCAATTTTGTTTTCTCGTATTTGTGACGCTGCACGATCAGCACTCGTTCGAATGCCGCCCGGAGCACCAGCTGCTGCTGCCCGATCCTCTGCCTCAACACACCGGCGCGGGCGCGTAAATCAAAAGAAGAGATTTGCGCGCTCACCCGGGTCACGCGCTGCTTCGCGGCGGCGAGCCGCGAACGAAGAGAGACTCCGAGCGACGCGGCAAATTCATCCAGCTGCTGGTGGCGCCGGCGCACGAGGACGTCGATCTGGCGGAAGCCGCGATGGGCCTCCAAATCGCGCACGCGATGGCGCCGCTCAGAAAGCAAGAAGCGAATCTGCTGCACGAGGTTCCTGAAATGCGCGGCGATGTGACGCTCGAATTCTTGCCGCGACTGAACGACGATTTCCGCGGCGGCCGAGGGCGTCGGCGCGCGCAGGTCGGCTACAAAATCCGCCATCGTGAAATCCGTCTCGTGCCCCACGCCCGTGATCACGGGGATTTCCGACGCGGCGATGGCCCGCGCCACAATCTCCTCATTGAATGCCCACAGGTCTTCGAGCGAACCGCCGCCGCGCGCCAAGATCACCACATCGGCGAGCTTGGCCCGATTGAAGTGCCGCAGCGCTGCAACGATTTCACCGGCCGCGCCTTCCCCTTGCACTTTCACGGGATAGAGCTGCACGCGCACGGCCGCGAATCGCCGTTTGAGCACTCGGAGGATGTCGCGAATCGCCGCCCCGGTGGGAGAGGTCACCACGCCGATGCAGCGCGGAAGCACGGGCAGCGCCTTTTTCCGCGCCTCCTCGAAGAGCCCTTCGTCCTGAAGTCTTTTCTTCAGCTGCTCGAAGGCCAGTTGCAGCGCGCCAAGTCCCACCGGCTCGATGTGGCTCACGTACACCTGATACTCGCCGCGGGGCTCGTAAACGCCGAGCGAGCCGCGAACCGTGACGTGCAAGCCGTCCTCGGGCTTGAATTTCAGCACTCGCGCCTGATCCCGAAAGCAGACGCAGCGGATCTGCGAGCGCGCATCCTTCAGCGTGAAGTAGAGGTGCCCGGATTGTGCGGCGTGGTAGTTCGAGACCTCGCCCTCGATCCAGACGTCCCGGAAAGCCCGCTCGAGCAATTCGCTGATGCGCTCGGTCAGCTCGCTGACTTTCCAGACGTGCCGCTCAGGCGCCAGATCGAAGAGTGACGGTTGTTTCATTGTTCAGCGGCGGAAGAGACTCGCGATCCAGAAAATCAGCGTGAGCGCCGCGCTCAGAAGTATGCAAGTGACAATTGGAAAATAAAAGCTGCCGTGGCGGCCGTGGTAGACAACATCGCCCGGGAGACGCCCGAGCCGAAATGGAAGCCGCGCACCAAACGTAAGCAGCGCCCCGGCCCCGACAAGAATGATGCCAATCACGAGTAGTAATCTGCCGAGATCGCGCAGTGGGTCCATGGAAGCCTGTCTACACGAGTTCCGACCCGGCAAAGAAATAGGATATTTCGAATGCGGCGGTGGCCGGGGCATCGGAGCCATGGGTGCAGTTGTACTGGATGCTCGTGCCCAGCTCCTTGCGGATCGTGCCGGGGGCGGCCTTGGCCGGATCGGTTGCCCCCATGGTCTCGCGCCATTTCGAAATAGCGCCCTCCGCTTCCAGAACCATCACGACGGCCTTTCCCGAGCTCATGAAATCGGTCAGCTCCCCGAAAAATGGCCGTTCCCGGTGGACGGCATAAAAACCTTCCGCCCCCGTCTTGGTCAATCGCAGCGACTTGATCGCGACGATTTGAAACTTCGCCGCGTGGATACGGCTCAAGATTTCGGCGGTGAGCCCGCGTCCCACGGCGTCGGGTTTGATGATTGCGAGAGTGCGTTCGATCGCCAAAAGTCTTCCTCCTCGAAATCGGACTTCTATTTCCCGCGGCGTTTTCGCACCGCGGCGGACATTACGTTCCCGCGAGGCCCCGAATGAGATTTCGCTTTCCCCAAAACGCGCGCAAGTGTCTGCCCGATCTCCGCCGGGCTCTCGACCGTGTGAATTCCGGCGGCGCGCAGGGACGCATACTTTTCTTTCGCCGTGCCCTGTCCGCCGCTGATAATCGCTCCCGCGTGGCCCATCCGTCGGCCCGGCGGCGCAGTTTGCCCGGCAATGAATCCGACGACGGGCTTTCTGACGCGCTCTTTGATGAAATGCGCCGCGATTTCCTCGGCATTGCCGCCGATTTCGCCGATCATGACGATCGCGTGCGTTTCGGGATCGTCATTGAACATTTGAATCACGTCGAGAAAGCTCGTCCCGATGATCGGATCTCCTCCGATGCCGATGCACGTGGATTGCCCGATTCCCAGAGCCGAGAGCTGGCCTACGGCCTCATACGTCAAGGTCCCGCTGCGGCTCACCACGCCGACGTGGCCCCGCTTGTGGATGAAGCCGGGCATGATCCCGAGCTTGCTCTTCCCGGGCGAAATAATTCCAGGACAATTCGGCCCGATGAGCCGCGTCTTCGAATTTTTCAGCGCGGCCGCGACGCGAACCATGTCGAGGACGGGAACCCCTTCGGCGATGCAAATGACCAGCGGCAGCCCGGAATCCTCCGCTTCGAGGATGGCATCTGCGGCGAACGGAGGCGGGACGAATGCAACCGCCGCATTTGCGGCGGTCTTGCGAACGGCCTCCTCGACGGTATCGAACACGGGCACGCCGAGATGTTTCGTTCCGCCTTTGCCAGGAGTGACGCCGGCGACAATCTTCGTGCCGTAGTCGATCATCTGCTGCGCCTGAAAACTTCCTTCCCGGCCGGTGAGGCCTTGCACGATCACGCGCGTGCTTTTGTCAACCAGGACGCTCATCGCGCGGCTCCGGCGAGCGCGACAACTTTTTCCGCGCCATCCTTCATGCCGCTCGCGACGGTGAAATTCAGGCCGGAGCTGCGCAGGATTTCCTGCCCCTGCTTGACGTTCGTGCCTTCCATCCGCACGACGACGGGAGCCTTAAATCGCAGCTCCTTGGCCGCGTTCACGATTCCGCTCGCGAGCATGTCGCAGCGCAGGATACCGCCGAAGACGTTGACGAACACCGCTCTCACATTCGGATCGCTCAGCAGGATGCGGAACGCATTCTTCACACGCTCCTCCGAGGCATCGCCGCCCACATCCATGAAATTCGCGGGGCTGCCGCCGCACAATTTGATGATGTCCATCGTGGCCATGGCCAGGCCCGCGCCGTTCACCATGCACGCGATCGTGCCGTCGAGCTTGATGTAGTTGAGCCGGTATTTGGAAGCCTCGACTTCCAGCGGCGTCTCTTCGTCCAGGTCGCGCAGCTCCCTGAATTCCGGATGCCGGTAGAGGGCGTTATCGTCAAAAGTCACTTTGGCATCCAGCGCGACCAGGCGGCCGTCGCCCGTCACGACACACGGATTGATCTCTAGGAGCGAGGCGTCGGTCTCAAGAAACGCGCGATACAGAGATTGCAGGAACTGCACCGCGGAGCCGACCAGTTCCACCGAAAGGCCCAGACCGAACGCAAGTTTCCGCGCGTGGTAGGACTGAAAACCCGTCTCGGGAAAAATCGCCTCGCGCAGAATCGCTTCCGGGCGCTCTTTCGCGACCTCCTCGATCTCCATCCCACCCGAAGTGCTGGCCATGAACACCGGCGCGCCCGCAGCGCGATCCACGAGCAAGCTCAGATAGAGCTCGCGTTTGATGTCGAGCCCCTCCTCGATCAGCAAGCGGCGGACGACACGACCCTCGGGTCCCGTTTGCGGCGTGACAAGTTTCATGCCCAGCATGCGTCCGGCAAACGAAGCGGCCTCGTCAGCGGACTTCGCGATCTTTACTCCGCCCGCTTTGCCCCGGCCGCCCGCATGAATTTGCGCCTTCACCACGACAACCGGTGTGCCAAGACGCTGCGCCGCAGCCCTCGCTTCGTCCTTTGTGAAGACCACTTCGCCGTGCGGCACCGGCACGCCAAATTTCGCGAGGATCGCCTTGGCCTGATATTCGTGGATTTTCATTCGGCTGGCATCGGCAGGCCCGAAGGCCGCTGGAAATGGTGCTAGAATTTACGCACGCCAAAAGCGATTAAGTTTACTTGGAACGTGCGGGCCGGGCAAGGCGCACAATGCGCTCGAAACCGCCGCCGCGCGCGAAAAGCGCCGCTCGAAAACCAATGATCCACGAAGCGCTCGAGAAAATCTCCGCAGGGAAAGGGCTGTCGCGGGCGGAATCCGGAGCCGCGATGGAACAGATTCTTACAGGCGCCGCGAGTGATGCGCAGATCGCCGCCTTGCTCACCGGGTTGCGCGAGAAAGGCGAAACGCTCGACGAGCTTGTGGGATTTGCCACGGCCATGCGCCGACACGCGACGCCGATTTTCCCGGCGGATCGCTCGCGCCCGGACGAGGCACTAGTGGACACGTGCGGGACCGGCGGCGATGCCTCGGGCACGTTCAATATTTCCACGGTCGCGGCATTTGCGGTGGCGGGCGCGGGCGTACGCGTGGCGAAGCACGGCAACCGGTCTATCAGCTCGCACTGCGGCTCAGCCGATGTTCTCGAAGAGCTGGGCGTGCGAATCGACCTCCCGCCGGCGAGGGTGGCGCGCTCGATCGAAGAGGTCGGCATCGGCTTCCTGTTTGCACCCGCCGTGCACGCGGCGACGCGACACGCGATGGCCGCCCGGCGCGAACTGAAGGTCCGCACGGTATTCAATCTGCTGGGGCCGCTCACGAATCCCGCAGGGGCTTCCGCGCAAGTTGTCGGAGTCTATGACGCGAGCGTGACGCAGTTGATGGCGCAGGCGCTCGGCGAGCTCGGCGTGCGCCACGCGTTCGTGGTTCACGGCGCGGACGGCCTGGACGAAATATCGATCTCCGGCGAAACTCAGATCTCCGAGCTGCGCAATGGAGAGGTGCGCAGCTACACTGCCGCGCCCGAGGATTTCGGCTTGCGCCGCGCGCCACTGGAAACCATCCGCGGCGGCGACGCGAAACAGAACGCAGAGATCGTGCACAAAGTTCTCGGCCGCTCGATGCTTTACCGCGACCACGGTCCGCATCGCGAAATCGTGTTGGCCAATGCCGCCGCCGCGCTCGTCGCTGCCGGCCGCGCTCACGATTTCCTCGATGGCGTGCGCCTCGCCGCCAAATCGATCGATTCGGGCGCGGCCCGCGAAAGGCTCGAAGCGCTGGTCGCATTCTCGCAGGAGAGTCAGGGTCACGCCGCTCCTTAACGAGGCGTCACGCCCGGCCTTGGGGCATCATTCGCGGTTCAGAGAGTGGACCGAATAGACGAAGCACGCCGTGCAGAACAGCGCGAATGCCACGGCCTCCGCGACCACCTGCCGCGGGCTTCCCAAGCCGATCGAGCCGTACCGCAGCAGATCCACCTGCCAAGTGATCGGGTTTACAAGCGCGATTCCGCGGAACCATCTCGGCAAAGGCTCGAGCGGGTAGAAAATCGAGCTCGCGAAGAGAAACACAAAATAGAAGATCGAAGTGACGCTGTTGAAAAGATCATTTCGCCGAATCTTGAGCGCAAAAATCGTGTAGAAGAAAAACCAGCCCGCCGTTCCGACGACGACGGCAGCCCAGAGCACGGGGAGCAGGTCCAGGCGCAGGTGGATTTTGAGGAGCCACGATCCGAGGACGAGCGTGATGGCCGCCTGAACCATGCCCACGAATACGTTCGCCAGCATTTTACCCAGCAAATACTGCGCCCGGCTCATCGGGTAGGTGAGCATCTCAAAAAAGATTCCGTTGTCGCGGTCCATAAAGAACGACCAGGAGCTATTCGAGGCGATCCCAAAGCTCGCGATGCCCAGCACGCCGGCGAGAAAAAAGTCGTTGTAGCCCGTGCCTGGAGCGGAGCCTGGCGAACCAAGCGCCGAAGTCACCCCGACTCCAAAAACGAGCAGGTAGCAAAGCGGGTAGAAAAGATCCCAGAAAACAAACGTGACGTTCGTTGCCCGAATTTTTCCCTCGCGAAAGAGCATTGCTGCCATCGGCGACATATACCTACTCCTTGTCCGGCCCGCGCTGGGTCAGTTCGACGAAAATATCCTCGAGGCTCGCCCCGCTGATTTCGACGTGGAGCACGCGGCCCCGCTTAGAAAGCGCGCCGACAAGCTCGATCGCCTCCGCCTCCTCCGATTTCAACGCGAGCTCCACCGTGTTGCCGTTGATATTCGAGCGCAACGGCTTCCATCGGACGATATCCGTCTCGATCTCCGCGGGCAGCGCCTCAAACGTCATCACGACTTCATAGACACCCTGCGAGAGAAGCTTGAGGGCGTTCAGATCTCCGCGGGCGATCTGACGGCCCTGATGCAGAATCAGAATGTCGTCGCACAGTTCTTCCGCTTCGCTCAGGATCTGCGTCGTGAGAACGATCGTTCTTCCGCGCGCCGCCTCCCTCCGCAGAGATTCCATGACCGCGCGCTTCAGGATCGGGTCCATGCCCGTCGAAAACTCATCGAGAAACAGCACGGGGGTGCTGACGAGAAAAACCTTGGCCACCTGGACGCGCCTCCGGAACCCTCCGCTCAAGTCCTGGACTTTGCGGTCCACCTCCGGAAGCAGGCCAAAGAGCTCCATGATTTCGTCCGCGCGACGCCGCCCCTCCCGGCGGCCGACCCCGTGAAAACGCGCGTAAGAAACGAGATTGTCGCGCACGCTCAGGAAGAGCTCGCCCGCCGTCTCCTGCAGGACCATCGAGATCTGCCGGCGGACTTCCAGCGGCTGCGCGACCACGTCGAACCCATCAATCCGCGCGCGGCCGCTCGTGGGTTGCAGCAGCGTCGAGAGGATTTTCAGCAGTGTCGTTTTTCCCGCGCCATTCGGACCGAGCAGCCCAAAGATCACCCCGCGAGGAACCTGAAAACTCAGGCCGTTGACGGCGCGCACCGGCCGGCTCGCGCGCTCGAACAGGCTGCGGCGTCTGGCTGGGTAGATTTTGACGAGATTTTCGATTTCCAGAGCATGACTTGCCATGTCGCTCACCTTCAAAGTCGCGCGCATCACGCGAGGCTGGCGTTCGTTAGTCAGTTGAAACGGGAAAGAGACTCTGCCCGCTCGCTCAGCGGGCGACGGCGACCGCGTGTCCGGCCCCGAGGGCCGAACCGGGTCTTATCGGAGGGAGATAGTATGCATGGACAGACTCTCGTTATTACCGTTCTAAACGTACCGATCGGTGCGCCGGAAGTCAAGCCCGCGTTCGAACAAAATTCGGCTAAAGATTGAGGAAATTCTGGAGGAGGCGAAAGCCAGGGCCGGTGAGGACCGACTCGGGATGGAACTGCACGCCCTCCACCTTCAGCGTCCGGTGGCGCAGGCCCATGATCGTGGCGTCGGCAGTCTCGGCGGAGATCTCCAGCGTCTCCGGAAGCGATTTGCGCTCGACGATCAGCGAGTGATAACGCGTGGCCGGAAAATCTTGCGGAAGACCATGAAAGATCGTCTTGCCGTCGTGGTGGATTTCGCTGGTCTTGCCGTGCATCACGCGCGGCGCTCGGATCACGCGCCCCCCAAACGCCGCGCCGATCGCCTGATGACCCAGGCACACCCCCAGGATCGGGATCTTGCCGGCGAAGCGCTCGATCAGCGGCACGCTAATCCCGGCTTCGGCCGGCGTGCAGGGACCCGGTGAAATCACGATCCGCTCGGGCCGCAGCTCTTCGATTTCGTCGAGCGTGATCTGATCGTTACGCCGCACCTCGAGCTGCTGCCCCATCTGGCCGAGATACTGCGCCAGGTTGTAGGTGAAGGAGTCGTAGTTGTCGAGAAGAAGCAGCATGATCAGGATTCAGGTTAGCGCAGCTTAAGATTCGCCGCGACTGCCTCCGCCGTGGGCGATCTCGAGGGCATTCAACACCGCGCGCGCCTTGTCCGCCGACTCCGCGTATTCGCGCTCGGGCACGGAATCCGCCACGATTCCGGCGCCGGCTTGCACGTACGCGCGCCCGTTCTTGGCCACGAGCGTTCGCAGCCCGATGCACGAATCGAGATTGCCGGAAAAATCGAGATAGAGGATCGCCCCTCCGTAGATCCCGCGGCGCGTGGGCTCGAGTTCGTCGATGATTTCCATCGCGCGTATCTTCGGAGCGCCCGAGAGCGTTCCCGCGGGAAAACACGCCATCAATGCGTCGAAGCAATCGACATCTTCGCGAAGGCGCCCGCGCAGGATCGACGCGAGGTGCATCACGTGGGAGTATCGCTCGACGAACATCAGCCGTTCCGGTTTCACCGAGCCGTATTCGCACACGCGCCCCAGGTCGTTGCGTCCGAGATCCACGAGCATCACGTGTTCGGCGCGCTCCTTGGGGTCGGCCAGAAGCTCCGCTTCCAGCTTTTCATCCTCCTTCTCGTTCCGCCCACGCCGCCGGGTTCCGGCGAGCGGCCGGTAGGAGGCGCTGCGCCCCTGCACCTTTACGAGCATTTCGGGTGAGCTTCCGACGACCGACAAATCCCCGAGCCTGAGGAAATAGAGATACGGCGAGGGATTTACCACGCGCAGCGCCCGGTAGATTTCAAAAGGATTTGCGTTCGTGCGCGCCTCGAATCTCTGGCTCACGACGATTTGGAACGCGTCGCCCGCGAGAATGTATTCTTTGGCCTTCTGCACGGCGCCGGTGAATTGAGATTTCGTCATGTTCGAGCGGACGCGCAAGGGCGCCGTCCGTTTCGCCCGGCGTTCGTTGGGCAAGGGCTTCTCGAGCATTCGCCGGGTGCGCTGGATCTCGCGGACGGCGTCGTCGTATTTCTTGCGCAGGCTTCCCGCAGCCTCGGTGAAGACGTTGCGAATCACCCAGACGCGGTGCTGTACGTGGTCGAACGCCAGCAGTCCCAGATAGAACATCATCACGCAATCGTCTGCGCCGACGTCATCGCGGCCGGTTGCAGGGATGCGCTCGACCAGCCGCACCATGTCGTAGGCGAAATAGCCGATCGCTCCGGCGATCAGCGGAGGAAGTCCGGGCACGCGCACCGGCCGATAGCGGCGGGTGAGTTCGCGCAAGCGTTTGACAGGGTCGTCTTCGAAACGGACCTTTTTGTTTCCGGCCTCGACCGTGCAATCCCGTCCTCGCGCTCGAAAAACCTCGACCGGATTTGCGCCGGCAAACGTGTAGCGTGCAATCGTCTCGCCGCCCTCGACGCTTTCGAGCAAGAACGCGTACTTTGCGTCCCGCGCGATCCGCAGATAGGCCCCGACGGGTGTCAGCAGGTCAGCGGTATAGGTGTCGTACACCGGGACGAGGTTTCCCTGCCGCGCCAGACTGCAGAACGTTTTGAAGTCGGGTTGAATCATCGATCGGCCCGCGGCCTCTCTAGCTTGTCCGTGCCGCCCGCATTTCCTCTCGCCGGAGCGCCAGGACCACGGCGCGACGCATCGCTTCCACGGGCGCGCGCTCGCCCGTCCAGATTTCCCATTGCGCCGTGCCCTGTGCCACGAACATCTCAAGTCCGGAGACGGTTTCGATTCCGCGCCGCCCTGCGAGCGACAGGAGCCTGGTCACGCGGGGACGGTAAATGGTGTCAAAGACGAGCCGGCAATTCAATTCGCGGGCTTCCAGCGGCGAGCGTCCAGACGATGGATGCATTCCCACAGGCGTCGCGTTCACGATCGCGTCGAAGAACTCGCGCGCCAGATGCCTTCGCGGAACAGCTTCGCCTCCAACGGCTCGCGCCAGCGACTTCGCCCTTGCGGGCCTTCGCGCGCATACGCACGCCGCCGCCCCCGCCTGCGCCAGCGCAAATGCCACGGCTCGCGCCGCCCCACCTGCGCCGATGATCAGCACGCGGCTGCCTCGAAGCGGCATCCGCCGCTCCAGTGCCCGCAGCACGCCGACATAGTCCGTGTTGTACCCGTAAAGTTTCCCTCCGCCGCGTACTACGACCGTGTTTACGGCGCCGATTCGCTCCGCGAGGGGATCGCAGCCGTCCAGCTTGCCGACGATCCGCTCCTTGTGTGGCAGCGTCACACTGAAACCTCTGATTTCCAAGGGCTCGATCGAATCGACGAATTCCTTGAGATCACGGACGAGGAACGGCAGATAGAGCGCGTTCATCTTGCGGGCCGCAAATCCCGCGTTCTGCAATGCGGGCGAAAGGGAGTGGCCGACCGGATTGCCGATCACGCCGTAGACGCGCGTCTGCCGGTTGAATCGATCCGCGCGATACAGGAGCTTCGAATCCTCCAGCGAGATCTGCCCGGGCGCCGTCGCGGTTTCCACGGGCGCATACGAGAAGGCGCGCGGCTCTCGCAGCGCGAGGAACCGTAACGGCAAATTAACGTCGCCCATCGGAACCGCAACGATATTCTTCTGGGTCCGCGCGAACCGCAGAAGCCGGCGGCCGTCGGCGAGGGAATCGCACTGCGCGGCGATCTTGATGGCCTCCGGCTTTCCGCGGCGAAGTTCGGCAGCCACCCGCCCAAGCTGCGCCGGTATCCGCTGGAAAAAATGCGCGGAACAAAGCTGGCGGCCGTCGCCGAGAAGCACGTCCAGGAGCGCGGGCGGGCACTGGCGAACCGTTTCGATTTCCAGGTCGTACCAGGTACACCCGGCGCGGAGAGCCTCGGCCAAGTGAACCAATTGGTTCGCGATCGTTCCCCGGTATCGCCCTCCCGCCTCGCGACGCCTGCACGTCGCAATTAAAGTCGCGCGTGGGTGGTTGGAGCTCAGCTTTCGAAGAAAGCGCGCGATCTCGGCGTCGTCCGACAGCCAATCAAGACGGAGCTCGGCCGTGCGGGTGTGCCGAAGCGCCTCGCGTAGCTGCCGCCACATCGATTTCGCGTCCGGCGCCGCGGCCACAGCGCAGATTTTGTCCCGCCCTAACATCCTGTGTTTCCAATCTCTTCGGGATTGTTTCCACCATACCCTGATCGACCGCAGACGAGGGAGTTCTTGCTTCTACCACGCGGTGCACAATGTGTAAAGCCCAGCAGACCATTGTCTTGACGCCCCTAAACCCGTCTGCTACGGTCGGCTCATGGGCATGCGCCGGCTCTAAGGCGCCGAGAGTTTCACTAAGGAGCGAGCATTATGCGCGGGAAAATTGTCTTTGCGGGGCTGGTTCTGGGCCTATCCGGATTCGCGGCGGCGGCACAAGACAAGCCAGTTGTTCCCAGACCCAGTGATATCTATTGCTCGGGAATCGTGACTAGCCAATCGGTCCCGCGGGATGCCTACATCATCACCGGTGAAGAATCGAACTACCGGATCATCTTCGACGAAGGCTCCGCCGTCTACATCAACAAGGGCACGAGCCAGGGCGTGAAGGTCGGCGACGAGTTCTCGGTGGTCCGTGAGGTGAAGGACATCGGTGGAATCGAATGGACGAAGTGGCAGAATGCTATTCTCCGCAAGATGGGAGCCGTTTGGGAGGATGAAGGCCGCGTCAAGGTTATTGTGGCTCGTCCGGACGTTTCGATCGCCCAAATCGAACAATCGTGCGACTTTGTGCAGCGCGGCGATCTTATTCTGCCTTTCGTGGAGCGTCCCTTCCCCCCGCTGAAGCCCGAAAATTACTTCGATCGATTCGCCCCGGCGGACGGTAAGCCGATGGCCATGATCATCACCGGCAAGAAATTCCAGCAGCAGGTCGGCAACAACGACATAATCTACGTCAATCTCGGAAATGATCAGGGCGTTAAAGTCGGCGACTACTTCCGCATTTTTCGGTACACGGGCACGCAGCACGAGACGGTTTTCCTCCCGCCCCGCTACGCGTTTGATATGAAGCCCGGGTCGAGCGTGCCGCCGCCCGCAATGTATGGCTTCGGCAGCGTACCGGTGAAATATAACTGGAACAACGTTCCCCGCGAGGACGTCGGAGAAGGGGTGGTGCTGCGCACCGGACCAAATTCCGCGACGGTCCTGATCACTTTCGGCCTGCGCGAAATCTATCCAGGGGATTACGTCGAAATCGAATAGCCAAGGCGATTCTGAGGCCGCCGCCGCGGCCCGAACTCCGATTCGCTGAAGACTTCCGCAGTAAACGCCTGGATGCGGGTACCCGGATCCTTCCAAGCGTCGATCTCAAGTCCGGCTTTGGCGCACGCCTCTTCGAGGAATCGCCCGGAATCCCACCGAAGTTCGGTTGCCACCTGAGGCAGCAGGACGCCGCGCTGCCATCCACGGCTCACCATCAAGCCGTGCTTGCCCGCTTCAATTCGTTCAGGCGCAATGTCTTCGGGCGCCGAGAGAACCGAGAGCTCGATCTCGATTTCCGCGATTTCCTCCGGGCCGACGGGCTTGAATCGCGGGTCGTCCAGGGCGGCCCCTTTCGCGCAATGCGCCACGACTTGAACGAGCGACTGCTCTGAGGCGAGCTGCCCGATGCATCCGCGGAGCCGTCCCCGGCTGCGCAAGGTGACAAACGCTCCGACACATTCGTTGAGAACCGATTCTTGAGGCAGGTCGCCAGGGAATTCGCGACGTTCGGCGGCGGCAGTGACGGCTTGCCGCGCCACTTCCAGCAGTAGCTGCTTCTCGTGACTACCGAGTGAGGACATCCTGCGGTTTTTCTTCCGGTTTCACGATCACCACGCGGGTGCGATGCCGTTGTTGCACGCGGAAATTGATCTGGCTCCAGAACATCTGGAAATAGTGAATCGCTGAAAGAACCGCGCTCACGACCACGAGCCAGAGCAGCGTTGTCCCCAGCGTCTTAAGGGCCGGATGATTCGCCGTCAGGATCACGGCGCAGCCCGCCAGAACCTGCAAAATCATCTTCGTCTTGCCGAGCGCCGTTGCGGGAATCACCAATCCTTCGACGGACGCAATTTCACGCAGACCCATCACGACGAACTCGCGGCCGATGATAATCACCACCATCCACGCCGGGACCAAGTGCATCCAGACGAGAGGAATGAAGGCTGCGGAAATCAGGAGCTTGTCTGCGACCGGATCGAGAAGAATTCCCAGCGTGGTGATCTCACGTCTCTTGCGCGCAATGTATCCGTCCGCCGCATCCGTTGCCGCCGCGATCAGCAGAATCATCACGCCCCACACCTCAAAGTGGATCGGTCCGAAATTCGGCTGGCGCGTCAGCAGAACGACCACAAGGACAGGAACAAAGAATATTCGAAGAACTGTGAGGCTATTCGGCAGGTTCATTTCGTTCTCGGAAAGATCGCGGGCAAGTCCGCCGTTGGGCGCGGCAGCAGCCCATTCGAATATAGTCCCCAGCCCGCGCCGAGTCAACCGTACCGGTTGCCGCACCGCAAATCGCCCGGTTTTCGGGCGGCACGATGATTCAAGCGAGCAAACGCAAACCTCGGCGATGGTGCCTCTTAGCCGAAGAACTGCCTCAAACCTGTGCAAATTCGGGAGCGGGGCGGAATCGAGTGTCCAAGAGGTCCCTTTGAGGGAGTCCCCGCTTAAGTGACTTTCAAGTCATTGAAGGAGCATGGGTTACAGAGAGCCTCTCTCGGGAGGGATGCTCCTCGGAATGCCTAGCCCTGGGTTTTGGATCCCTTGCATGCGGCATTTTCCACAGGGAAATCCACAGATTCTGCGGCGGATACGTTGCCTTTCAATCGAGTATGAACTCCTGAAGCCGCCGCGTGGCTGACTCGGGCAGCTCGGCTTCGAGGAGATAGTGACCGTCGGCAACTTCGGAACGAAGCACCCTGCCGCGTGCCTGCACCAGCGAGAGATGGCGCCCATCCGACACCGGCATGCGCAATCGCAGTCGCACCAGCGGATCCACCAGCATCGCCGAATCGATTCGCGCCAGCAACTCGTCCAGGCCTTTGCCGGTCGCCGCGGAAGTAAAGACGTTGTCGCGGGCGTAACCGTTGGACTTCTTCAATTCGTCGAGCTCGTCCTCGCGGAGCCGGTCGATCTTGTTGAGCACGTGAATCCTCGGGCGTTCCTCCACGCCCAACTCGCCGAGAACCTTGATTACTTCCGCATCCTGTTCAGCGTGATGGGGATTGGAGATGTCGGTGACGTGGAGGATCAGCGCGGCCTCCTGTACTTCTTCGAGAGTCGCGCGGAAAGCAGCAATCAAATCCGGAGGAAGATCGCGGAGAAATCCCACCGTATCGGAAAGCAGAACGCGGCGCCGCGAAGGCAGACGTATCGCGCGGATCGTGGGATCGAGCGTCGCAAACATTTTGGAGGAGGTCAAAACACCGGCGCCAGTGAGCGCATTGAAAAGCGTCGATTTCCCAGCGTTCGTGTAGCCTACGAACGCAATCATTCCCAGCGGCACGGCCTGCCGCGCCCGACGCCGCGTGGTGCGCTGGCGCCGGACCGTCTCAATCGCCTCTTGGATTTTTCCGACCCGTTCCCGGATTCTCCGGCGATCGGTTTCGAGTTTTTGCTCGCCGGGTCCGCGCGTCCCGATGCCTGCGCCGAGCCGCGAAAGCTCCTCTCCTCGTCCGGTCAATCGCGGGAGCAGGTAGTTGAGTTGCGCCAGCTCAACCTGAAGCTGCCCTTCGCGAGTGCGCGCATGCGTGGCAAAAATGTCAAGGATGAGCTGGGTGCGGTCGATTACGCGGCACCCGGTCCCTTTCTCCATGTTGCGGAGTTGCACGGGCGTCAGGTCGTGATCCACGATCACCAGCGGAACGCGGCGCAGCTCGGCTTCGGCGCGAATCTCGTCCAGTTTGCCGCGCCCTACCAGCGTCGCGGGGTCGAGAGCATCGCGGACCTGCAACAGTCCCCCAACTATATTCGCGCCGGCGCTCTGCGCCAATTCATCCAGCTCGTCCAGCGAATCGCGGCTCGCGCCGGCGGGGCCGGCTGGCCTTGTCCGGGAGGGATGTCGGAGGCTTACACCAACGAGCAGGACACGCTCGCGGCGATCCACTGGCTGTGCGGTTTTCATCGGAATCGGCTATAGCGGGCCGGCGCGGATTGCGGGCGGCGCTCTCTCATCTACTTCATGAGTATACGCCGGTTGATGAGTCCGGGCGAACTCGACACCCGGCCCTTCGAGAGCAGTCCCCGATTGCCTGACGGGGGCCGTTATCGTAGGCTGTAGCCGGCTTTGGGTCGCCCGCGTGGCGCTCGGTGCCACCGCGTATCCTTCGCAGGCCGCGTCTGGCGCAGGAAAAGCGGTACAGGCACCTCGCGACGGGAACCCGAGCCGAAATGAATCCAGCTGTGCGCGGGCTCCGGGTCGGCGACCTGAGAGCCACCCGGGAACCACATCCAAGGAGTCACAATGCACTGGTGGATACCCGAAGTGCCAGTGGGCGAGAAGATTCTGCGCTCGCTTATCGTCTATTTCTTCCTGCTTATCATGTTCCGCCTGCTCGGAAAGCGCGAAGTCGCCCAGATGACGGTCTTCGATTTGATTGTGATCTTGATCCTAAGCAACGTGCTGCAGAACGCGATGATCGGGCCGGACAATTCGGTGACCGGCGGTCTGATCGGCGCCTCCGCCATATTGGCGATCAACTGGCTGTTGGGCCGTGCGGCCTTCAGCAGCAAGTGGTTTGAGAGGGTGATCGAAGGCGTGCCTATGCTGCTCGTCCACGGGGGCCACTTGGTCGAACCCAACCTCCGACGCGCGGGGATCAGCCGGGAGGAACTTCTTTCGAATCTGCGCTCGCAGGGCGTTTTCGAGCTGGGCGAAGTGCGGGCGGCTGTGCTTGAGCCATCGGGGAAATTGAGTGTCCTGAAGCGAGATTCTACGCACGCCACGGATTCATCGCGTTGAGTACCCCAAGCCAGAGCGAAAACCCGATGCGGCCGAGAGTCCTTCGCATCCTGGGCTACGGACTGGCCATTATCTGCCTGGTGTGGGTCCTGCACGATTTCCACGTCATGCAGGCGCTGAAGGAGTTCTCGAATGTGAACTGGCGGTGGGTCGTGCTCGGGATGGCCTGCGACGTTTTCAGTTACGGTATCCAGGCGGTGCGCTGGAAATTCCTGCTCACCCCGTTCGGCAAAGTCCGGCTGAGCCGCGCGATTCGCGCCGTCTACGCCGGCCTTTTCGCCAACCTAGTTTTTCCGTTGCGGCCGGGCGAAGTCCTGCGGGGCTACCTTCTGTCGAACGCGGAAGAGATTAAACTGGGGAGCGTGCTGGGGTCGGTCGGCGTCGAGCGGTTTGTAGACCTGGTCGTCGCCACGGCGTGCCTGGCTATGGTTTCCCTGTTTGTCGAGTTGCCGCGGCGATTCCAGCGCGTGGCGGACACGCTCGGAATCATCACCCTCGTCCTGCTCGGGATCGTGGTGGTGATGATTCTGTATCTCGAGGTGAAGCTGGGGAGCAGTGCTCCGCCGCCGAGTGGGCGCCGGCGTTTGCCGGGGAGGTTTATGGCGGTGCTGACCGACCTCCACGCCATCGGCACGTCGCCGAGCTTCTATGCGGCGGTCCTGATGTCTTTGTTGATGCCGTTTTGCCAGGTACTGGGCATGTGGGCGGTGATGCGCTCCTACCACCTTTCGTTGTCGCTGCTGGCCGCCGTCGTCGTGCTGCTCATCGTCAATCTGGGCGTTTCGCTTCCCAATGCGCCGGCCAATGTGGGCTCGTACCAATTCTTTTGCGTCCTTGGCTTGAGCGTCTTTGATGTCGAGAAGACCAGCGCGGCCGGATTCTCCTTTTTTGCGTGGGTGGCTCTTACCCTCCCGCTCGTCTTCCTTGGCTTTGCGGCATTGCTGCGGAGCGGGATGTCGCTTCGCTCGATGCGTGCGCAAGTCGGCGATATTTCCCGCCAGGCTTTGGGGGCGAAGGAGCCCACCTGAAGCACCCGGCGACGCTTTCCCGCTCTCATCATCGGCACATCCCCTTGATTTCGATTGGAGGGCCGCGAGCCGTCCGGTATATAGTTTATCTTTCAGCGTGTTCACCGCATAAAAGCGCGGCGCGCGGGGTCCCATGGCTCCTGACATCACGAAACATCTCGAGCGGGCGCGGCGCAGCCTTGAAAAAAACAAGCTGCGCGAAGCTGTCGCCGAATACCAGGGCGTTCTCGCCGAGGTGCCTTCTCATCAGGAAGCCTTGCAGGCGCTGGCAGACATCTATACGCGGCTCAATGAGCCGGCGCAGGCGGCCCAGTATTATGGCGCTCAGTTTGACCGGTTGCTCGAATCGGGCGACAGCGCCAAGGCCTCGGCGATCTTCAGCCGCTTTCTCCGGCCGTTCCCTCAGCCCCCCGATCGCTTGATGCGCTATGGCAGCCTCCTGCAGAAGCAGAATCACACGTCAGAGGCGGTCGAGCAGTTCGGCGCGGCCGCCGAACTTTTCCTCCAGCAGCAACAAGGTATTGAAGCGCTGGCGTGCTACGAAAGCATGGCGCTGCTCGATCCGGACAATTCCGCGCGCCATGTGATTCTCGCCGAACTCGCCGAAAAACTGCGGCATGCCGACCTTGCCGCACGCAGTTTCCTGCGCGCCGGACAACTGACGCAGGCGGCCGGGGGACTCGACGAGGCGCTCGATTACTTTGGAAGAGCTCACCGGCTCGTGCCGAATGACCGCACCGGGGCGCTGCTCTTCGCGGACGCCAAGCTCCGCAAGGGCGATTCCGAGGGTTCGGTGGCACTCCTCGAACCGTTTGCGCCAAATGACAAAGACACCGCCTTCCTGGCTTTGTTTGGCGAGGGCCTTTTGCGCACGGGGCGCCTGGACCGCGCGCGGGAAGTGTTCGAGGCCTATTACAGGCAGAAAGCGGACAGTTTTGAGAAGCTCTTTGAGCTCGCCGGGGCCTACGTTCGCTCCGGCGAGGACCCCAAGGCTGCCTCCATTCTAGTGCAGACCAAGGAGTGGATGCGCGCCGGCCGAAGAGAGCAGGAGCTCTCCGCGCAGATGGACCGCCTTGCGGCGGCTTATCCCGGGTCGCTGCCGCTGGCCGAAGCCGTCGCGCGAGCCTATGAGGAGATGAATCGCGAGACGAAGTATTTTGACGCCCTGGTGCGGCTCTTCGATCTTTATCTGGCAGCCGGAAGGATGAAAGAGGCCTGCGAGGCGCTCGACCGGCTTGTGGACATCGACCCGTATGACTACCGCAATCAGCAGCGCATCGCGAAGCTCGAAGGGAAGGTGGACCCTGCATTCTTGCAAAATGTCCTCTCCCGCGCGGCCAAGGCCGCAACCGTCTCGACTCGCACGGAAGGTTTTTCAGGAGCGGGCTCGGAGACGTCCGCCTCCGCCGGACCTGTCTCCGAGGAAACTCGGGCGCAGCAGGCGCTGGAAGACCTGGTCGTGCAGGTGGAAATTTTTCTCCAGTACTCGCTCCAGACCAAGGCCGTCGAGCGCCTGGAACGAATCGCAGAACTCTTCCCGGGAGAAGAACATAAGAACGAACGCCTGCGGACTCTCTACGAGCGCGCCAACTGGTGGCCAAAGGGCGCACCGCGCAAATCGCCTGTTCCCGCGGCCGCGCCGCCCCCGCCGCGTCCTTTGCCGGTTGAGATTCCACCGCCGCCACTTCCGGTGGCCGCGCCTATACCGGCCGAGACGCATCGCGACCTCGCCGCCATCGCCGAGATCAACCGGCTGATGTACCGCCAATCGACGCCGCGCGAAGTCCTCGCGAGTACGGCGGCGGAAATCGGGAAATATCTCCGGGTCACACGATGCCTTGTCGCCGTGGGTGCCACGGGCGAAACGCCGCAACTGATCGCGGAATATTTTGCGCCGGGGACCACAGCCGCGGGCTCGTCGCGCATTCCATCCATCATCGCGCTCGTGTCGAAGGCCACGCCAGATGCCCTGGGCGGCATCGAGCTTCATGCCCCAGGCTCGGCGGGCCTGCGCGAGCTCGGCCTTGAATCCGCGCTGGCAGTCGAACTGACGGACAAAGAAACGCAGGCCTCCGCAGGTGCGTTGCTGGTTGGCGAGGCATCGGCGAGAGAATGGAAGCCGAATGAGAGCTTTTTCCTACAAGCGGTCGGCGACCAGATCGTTCTCTCGGTCAGCCACACGCGGCTGCGCTCACTCGTTCGTTCCCTGGCAGTCGCTGATGAAAAGACAGGACTGCTGAGCCGCGGAGCATTTATCGATTGCCTGCTGGTCGAATCGAACCGCTCGCGCACGCAGGGCACTCCGCTTTCTCTGGTCGTGCTCCATATTGATCGTGGAGGCGACCTGCTTCGCCAGCACGGTGACGCGGCGGTGGAACGATACGTCGAGCAGCTCGCGCGCGCGCTTTCTTCTGCGGTTCGCCAAACCGATATCGCGGTGAAATACACGGCATGGTCCCTCGTATTCGTTCTGCCGAATACTTCTCTCGATAACGCGCGCGCTCTCGCGGAAAAGCTTCGCCAGGTCGCCGCGACGGTTCGCCCATCTTGGGGCGCGAAAGATCTCACGGCGAGCGCCGTGGTCGCGGAAGCCTCTTCGCGTCCGGGTGATGAGACGGAAGACCGCGTCACGGAGTGGATCAATCGCGCCGAAGCGGGACTCGACGAGGCGCGCCAGCGCGGCGGCAATGTTCTCGTACCGCTTGCAACCCCCTAACAATCGCTTCAAGATGGTTCGCAAGGAGCGCCGCTGGATCGGCGCCGGATACGTCTTTTCGGCCGAGGCACAAGCAATTCCGCGTCGAACGCCATGACGAACTGGGGTGGCGCCGCCGCGCTCATAGGCGAGGGTGCGCAGAGATGGCAGGCCACGCAAAACTCGATGCTCACACCGGCGATCTGAATGCCGCGGGGCTGCACTTCGGAATTGTCGCCAGTCAGTTCAACAGCTTCATCACGGACCGGCTGCTGGCCGGAGCGCTGGATGCGCTCGAAGGCGCCGGGGCCGGCAAGAAACAGATCGAAATCGTCCACGTGCCAGGATCGTTCGAAATCCCCGTCGCCGCAAAAAAGCTCGCGGCGACCGGCCGGTTCGATTCGATTATCTGCATCGGCTGCGTCCTGCGCGGCGAGACGTCGCACTACGACTACGTCGCTTCGGAAACGGCGCGAGGCATCCAGCTCGCGCAGCTCGATACGGGCGTGCCGATGGGCTTTTGCGTCCTCACGTGCGACACGCTCGAGCAGGCCATCAACCGCGCGGGCCTGAAGGGCGGCAACAAGGGTTATGAGGTGGGGCTCGGCGCAATCGAGATGGCGCGCCTCTCGCGCAATTTGTCGAGACCTTCCGCCGCTTCAAAGCCTCAGGGCCGTCGGTCGCGCCATCGTTGATGAGCCTTCGCCACAAATCCCGCGAGTTCGCCCTCCAGATGCTGTTTGAATGGGATATGACCCGTCAGGAACCGGCGCGCGTCGAGCGGCTCTTTTGGAAGACGGCCCGCGCCGCCGAATCCACTCGCAAGTTTGCCGACGAATTGTTCGAGGGTGCGGTCGCTCGGGCGGATTCCATCGACGAGCTCGTCGAAAAACTGACGGAGAATTGGCGGCTCGACCGCCTTGCCGCGGTCGATCGCAGCATCCTGCGTCTCGCCATCTACGAACTTCGATTCAGCGAGGCGCCGCCAAAGGTGGTTATCGACGAAGCCCTCGAGCTTGCAAAAAAATTCTCTTCGGCCGAGGCGCCGTCTTTCCTCAACGGCATCCTGGACGCAGCGATGAAGGGTCTGCAGACTTAGACCAACGCGCTCGGTTTGTATCGTTTCCAGCCTAGTATCTCGCATAATTTCAGTAAGTTAGAGTCCGAGCGAAACTTTTACGGACGGATGGTGTTTCACCGGGTGGAGTGAGACGGGCCCAATTCCGAATCAGGAGGCACATCATGAGACTCTCAACGATCATCCGGCATAGTATTTCAGCGGCGGCTCTGTTCGGGTTGCTTGCGACCGGCGCGTGGGCACAGAGCACCGACAACACTTTACCCACCACTGACCGGCAGCAAGACCGGCATGACCTTCAGCAGGATCGCCAGGACCGGAATGCGGACAACCGCGACATCCGTCACGATAATCGCGACATTCGCCACGACCAGACGGACCGAAACCAGGACGTACGCCAGCTCCACCAGGACAACCAGCAGTATGGAAAGGACAGCAGCCAGTCCCAGGCCTTGCGGCACGACATCCGCCACGACAATCGCGATATTCGTCACGATCGCGTAGATCGCAACCACGATGCTCGCGACCGCAATCACGATCAGCGCGACATCAATCATGACCGCCGCGATCTGCACCGCGATCGCCGGGGCAAGTAGGCAGCAGCGGTATTTTCTTTCGATGGGCCGGTTCGGCCGAACCGGCCCATCCCCGTTTAGAGCCTGAGAACGAGAGCCTTCACTTCTTCGAGTACACGGCGCGTACTTTCCGCGCGCGTTGTCTCCGAATACACCCGCAGCATCGGTTCCGTGCCCGAAGCCCGCACCATCACCCATCCGATGTCGCCAAGATAGGCTTTCACACCGTCCAGATCTTCCCGGCGAACGATGGGAGAATCGAGCAGGTGGTCGAATTTCGGATCGGCGAATCGCGCGATGGCGCGCTCCTTCTGCCCGTCTTTCAGGGTCAGGTCCACGCGCCCGTAGTGATGCTCGCCGAATTCGCGTTGCAGCATCGCGACCAGCTCCCCCAGGCGCTTGCCGTGCCAGGCCATCACCTCGGCAAGCAGAAGCGCGTTCACGGTTGCATCGCGCTCCGGCAGATGAAGCTTCGTCCCGATACCCCCGCTCTCTTCGCCACCCAGCAGGATGTCGCTTTCCAGCATGCGGTCGCAGATGTATTTGAAGCCGATGGGCGTCTCCCAAACCTTGCGGCCGAATTTCTTGGCGATCTTGTCGATCATCTTCGTCGTCGAAAACGTCTTAGCCACATCGCCCTTCAGATTTCGGGCGCCCGCCAGGTGCCACAGGAGAATCGAAAAAATCTGATGCGGAGTGACGAATGTGCCGTACTCGTCGATAGCTCCGATTCGGTCCGCGTCGCCGTCAAATGCCAGCCCCGCGTCGTAGCCTCCGGCGCGCACCGCCACGCGCAACGCCTCCACGTGAGGATCGATCGGTTCAGGATTGACGCCGCCGAACAGTGGATCGCGCGTGCCGCGGATCTCATCCGCGGCGATCCCGTGGCGCCGGAACAGTTCCAGCAGCAGTCCGCGGCCCGCGCCGTGCATCGGATCGATCAGGAAGCGGAACTTCGCCGCGCGCAGCCGGTCCCAATCAACCAGGCGAGCCAGCGTCTCCAGGTAAGGCGTGCGCACGTCGAGTGATTCAATCAAATCCGTGCGCGGCGGGAGCGTGGGGACACCATCGCGCAGAACTTTGGCAAGCTCGGTCTCCACCTGCGCAACGATGGCCGCCGATGCCGAGCTTCCGTAGCTTGCCTTGAACTTTACGCCATTCCAACGGTAAGGATTGTGGCTCGCCGTGATTTGAATTCCGCCGGCGGCACGGCGCTGGCGAACGAGCAGGGAAATCGCGGGCGTCGGGCACGCCTGCGCCGCAAGCCACACCGGCGTGCCGGTTGCCGCGACCGTTTCCGCCGCCACGCGCGCAAAGCGCTCCGAGCCGAACCGGGTGTCGTACCCGACAAGGATTCCGCTTCCGGGTTTCTCGGCGCGCACGGCGTAGCGGGCGATCGCGTGCGCCACCTTGCGAACGTTTTCGTACGTGAAATCCTCGGCGATCACGCCGCGCCAGCCGTCCGTGCCGAATTTGATCTCGCCCATGCCGGATTCTCTACAAGAGTCTAGCCTGCCTCTGCGCTTCGAGCCATTTCACAACCTTGCCCACGTCCTGCGAGCGGTCGCGCGAACACAGTAGAAGCGCGTCGTCCGTCTCGACGAGCACCAGATCCCGAACGCCGATGGCGGCGACAAATTTCTTCGGGCTCCAGAAATAGTTTCCATCCGCGTCGTGCGCGAAGGCGGCTCCCGCTGAGACGTTCGCTCCGGGCCTCGCAGCAAGCAATTCGTACACGGCGGCCCACGAGCCGATGTCGCTCCATCCTACGTCGGCCGGAATCACGGAAACGCGCGGCTTGCCTGCGATGCGAGTGGCGGGCTCCATCACGGCGTAGTCCACCGAAATATTTTCCAGGCGCGGATAGATTCGCCACAGCGCCGAAGCGTATCGCCGCGTGCCGATGGCCTTTCCGAGCTCGATAAGGGATTCGTGGGTGGCGGGCAGAAACCGCCTCAAGTTTTCCAGAAACGTGGACACGCGCCAGAAAAACATTCCGGCATTCCAAAAAAACTTTCCGGACGCAACGTAGCTTCGCGCGACGGGCAGCGCCGGCTTCTCCGTGAACCGCCGCACCGCATAAGCCCGCACGCCGCGCGGCCGGCGTGAGCTGCCTCCGCGTTCGATATACCCATATCCCGTTTCAGGCCGCGAGGGAGGGATGCCCACTACCACGAGGCTGCCCGGCGTGCGCGCCAACTCCAGCGCGGCACGCACCAGCGTGCGGTACTTCGCCGCATCGCGAATGTAGGCATCGGAGGGCAGCACAGCCATCAGCGCGTCCCCGTGTTCGTACGCTAGATGGATGGCGGAGAGTCCAATTGCCGCGGCGGTGTTGCGTCCGGTAGGCTCGGCCAGTACGTGAGAAACCGGCACTCCGCGCAACTCGCGACGCACAGCTGTCGACTGCTCGACGTTCGTCACCGCCCAGACGTTCCGCGGCGGGAAAAGAGGCGCCAGGCGATTCATCGTTTCGCGCAGCATCGTTTCGCGTCCCACGATGTTCAGGAGCTGCTTCGGCGTGCGCATCCGGCTGCGCGGCCAAAAACGCGTGCCGCGCCCTCCGGCGAGCAGCACGGCGCACGCGGGAAGCGACTCGCGGATCGCACTGCGCCTACTAGACTCGCTCATCGATGCACCAGCCGCAACGAATCCTTCACGCTCGCGCCTCGGGCGGCGAGATGCCTCTCGAATTCGGTCAGATCACCCGGCACATACGTGCGCAACGCCGAAGTCGGCGCATCCGGCGCCAATCGGTATTTTCCGAGCCGGGCGGGAATCAGCCAGACTTGCGCGGGAGCGTACGCCGCGCGCTCCGCGCCCCACTGGATCGCGCCGCCACCTTGCAGAAAGATGAGGAGATCGAAATGATCGGGTGACGCGCTCGCGTCGATTCTTTTTGCGAATTCCCATTTTTCGGCTGCGAAGTAGCGGCACGCCGCATAATAGGTTTCCGCCAGCGCACCGCGCTCGATGCGCACCGGCGCAACCTTTCCTCCGAGCTGTTTGCCGAACCGAATCACTTCGAGCGCCTTCTCGACGTGCAGTTCGCGCGCCCGTCCCTGCGCGTCGCGACGATTGTAGTCGTAAACGCGATAGGTTATGTCGGAGTGCTGCTGGATTTCGCAGAGCACCAGGCCGGGGCCGATGGTATGCGCCGTGCCGGAAGGGACGAAAACCGCATCTCCGGCGCTCAACGGAACGTGCGCGAGGCAGTTCTCGGCCGTTCCATCGGCGATCGCGCGCTTCAGCGTGTCGAGCGTGACCCCAGACTCAAGGCCCACCATCACTTCCGCGCCCGGCCTCGCGCGCAGGACGTACCACATCTCCGTCTTTCCGTGTCCGCCCGCCGCCCGCTCGTGCCGCGAGGCGTAGTCGTCATCCGGATGAACCTGGACGGAAAGCTTGTCTTCCGCGAAAATGAATTTTACGAGAACGGGAAACGCGCCGTCGCGCGCCACCGTCGTTCCCGTCCATTCGGGCGGCATTTTCGGCCATGCGTCGCCGAGTTTCTGCCCCGCAAACGGCCCGCCGCCAAATCGGCAATCGCTGCCTGTCATCCAGGCCTCACCGAGCGGCTCGGCAAGATTCGACTTTTCGGGGAAGAGCGGCGCGAGCGATCGAGAGCCCCACGGGCGCGGACTGAAGACGGGCTCCAGTCGCGCTGGACACAGGATCATCGGATCACGCAACAGCGATCAGTTCGCCTTGCCAAAGAACCGGCCCATCCGTTTGAGACCTTCGTCAATCCGGTCCATGGAAGTCGCGTACGATATGCGGAGATGCCCTGGTGCGCCGAACGCCTCGCCGGGGACCACGGCAACATGTTCGCGCTCCAAAAGCAGCCTGGAAACCGCCATGTCGTTCGGCATTTCGGCGTTGTAGTGCGCCGAAATATTGGGGAAGACGTAGAAGGCTCCCTGCGGCGCCGTGCAGGTGACGCCCGGAATCGCGCGCAGGCCCGCAATGATGCGCTCGCGCCGCCGCGCGTATTCGGCAAGCATAGTCGCGACGCTATTCATCGGCCCGCGCATGGCGGCGAGTCCCGCGTATTGCGCGATCGAGTTCGGATTCGACGTGGACTGGCTCTGCAGTTTTGTGACGGCCGCGACAAGCGGCTGCGGCGCGAGGACGTAACCCAGGCGCCAGCCCGTCATCGCGAATGTCTTGGAAAACGACCCGACGATGATGAGTCCGTTCTTCGAACCCGGAACACTCGCGATTGAAAATGGTTTCGCATCACCGTAAGTGAAGTGCGAGTAGCACTCGTCGGCCATCAGCCAGACGCCTTTTCGCTGGCAGACGGCAAGAACTTTCGCGTATTCATCGGGCGGGATCACCGCTCCCGACGGGTTGCTCGGCGAATCCGCGATTACCATTCGCGTCCGCGGCGTGAGGACTTTTTCCAGCTCGGCGGCGCGCAACACGAAATTGTCCGCCGCACGAGTCTCGAGAATCACCGGCTTCCCGCCCGCGTATTTCACGATGTCCGGGTAGCTGACCCAATAGGGCGCGGGGACCACAACCTCGTCGCCCGGATTGATCAGCGCGCAGACGGAATTGAAGATGGAGTGCTTGCCGCCCACGTTGACCACGCACTCCGCCGGCTGATACGCAGAGCGAAGCTCCCGCGCGTGCCATTCGCAAATCGCCTGATGCAGGGCAGGGATGCCCGGCACCGGCGTGTATTTCGTGCGGTTCTCTTCCAGCGCCTGAATTGCGGCGCGCTTGATATGCTCCGGCGTGGGAAAATCCGGTTCGCCCGCGCCGAAGTCGGCGACGTCCACACCCTTGGCCTTCAGCTTCGCGGCCGCCTGGAGAACCACCATCGTGGGCGATTCGCTGATGCGGTTGACGCGGTCGGAAAGTTGGAATGCTTCTTCGACTTTTACTCCTGCAGCCGGTTCCATTTGCTTTCCCTTTGACCCGATTTACCAGCGTCCTATTTTAACCGACTTTTGCGCGGAGACGCTCTTCTACGAGCGGCGGCACGAGGCCCTTCACCGGCCCGCCGAGCCGTGCGATCTCCTTCACCAGCCGGGAGCTGACGTAGCTGTACGCCTCTCCGGGCAGCATGAAAACGGTCTCGATCTCCGGCTCGATTTTGCGGTTCATCATGGCCATCTGCAGCTCGTATTCGTAATCAGAGACGGCGCGGATGCCGCGCACCACGACTCCCGCGTGACGTTCGCGCGCATAGTCCATCAGCAGGCCCTCGAACACACCCACCTCGACGTTTTTCCAATCGAAGGTGACCGCCTCCAACATCTCGACGCGCTCCTTCACCTCGAAAAGAGGGTCTTTTTCCAGATTCTGGGCGACCGCGACGATCAACTTGTCGAAGATCATCGCGCCCCGCGCGATCAGGTCCAGATGGCCGTTGGTGACGGGATCGAACGAGCCTGGATAGAGCGCTGTGACCGCTTTGCTCATTTGGAATCCATCCGGTGTGTGATCTTAACCTAGAATAGCGGCAGCGCGAAGCGAACTGCTCCGGTCGAAGCGGTCTCCGAGGTTCGCCGGAAGGAAGGAGAACGCCTAGGTTATGAACGTGCTGCTTTTTGGCGCGACGGGCATGGTCGGCCAGGGCGTGTTGCGCGAATGTCTTTTGGACTCGAATGTGCGGCTCGTGCAGACCGTCGGTCGAGCCGTTACGGGAGCGCAGCACCCGAAATTGCGGGAGATCGTGCACCGGGACCTTCTGCACTATGACGCGATTGCGGCCGCGCTTTCCGGCTTTGACGCATGCTTCTTCTGCCTTGGCGTGTCCTCAAGCCGAATGGCGGAGGAGAACTACGAGCGCGTAACCTACGGGTTCACGCTGGCTGCGGCGGAAACCCTGTGCGCGCTCAACCCGCAGATGATCTTCATCTATGTTTCCGGCGCCGGCACGGACAGTTCCGAGCATGGAAGAACCATGTGGGCTCGCGTCAAGGGACGAACCGAAAACGCTCTGCTTCGATTGCCGCTCGCGGCAGCGTACATGTTCCGTCCGGGGCTCATCGAGCCGCTCGATGGAATCAAATCCAAGACGGCTGTCTATCGGGTGTTTTACGCGCTCGCCAGACCGGTATTGCCATTGGTGCGGTTCGCATTTCCCAATTACGTTTTGACCACGCGACAGGTCGGCCGCGCAATGCTGACGCTCGCGAAGAGTGGGTCGCCGAAACGAATACTGGAGAGCCGCGACATTCGCGCCGCCGGCGACCTCTAAATTTTCGAATCAGTTCTTGGGCGCGGCCTGCTGCTTGTTGTAAGCGTCCCAGGAGAGCGAAATGAGGTAGGCGTGTACGGCGTCCGCGTCGTTCGGACTCAGAACACCATCCCAGGGCGGCATTCCCGCGTTTTTCAAGATCCCGCCGAGGACGATTTGCTGGAAGGCGTCGTGGGATTCAGGAGACATCCGGCGCAAATCCGGCGTGCCAGTGCGCGGCTGATTCGCATGGCACGAAGCGCAGTTTGCGGTAAAGAGCGCGCCGCCTCGTTTGACCGTTTCCGCCGACGCGGTGAGCGGCGGAGGTTGAGGAATGGGCTGGATCGGCGGCAAGAGGTGCGGTTTCGGCGTCGGCCCCCCATCCAGTTTGAAGGCGATGATGCGGCCCTCGTTTCCGCGCTGGTATGCGGCGCTTTCCGGGTGCGGAAAATTCCAGCCGCCGCCTCCCCACGCAGCCATTACGGCCACGTACTGCACGCCGTCGATCGTATAGGTCATGGGTGCGGCGATGATCGTGGTTCCCACGTCGATGTCCTTGAGCTTTCGTCCAGTCGCCGCGTCATAAGCGCAAAAGTGGCCGGGGCCGGTGCCCTGAAAGACCAGCCCTCCGGCGGTGGCCAGCACACCGGGGCGATCCCACCAGTCGGACATGGGAATGTCCCACACGATTTTGCTGCGGATCGGATCCCAGGCCCTCAGAAACGCCTTACCCGAAAACAGCGACGCCTGGCCGTTTTCAATTGCGGGAATGTAGACGAGGCCGTTCTCCGGATCGTAGGACATCGGATTCCAGTTGTGGCCACCCATCGGCGACGGAGAAATGAACCCCTTGCCATTGGAGGAGTATTTGTAGTCGCGCGCGCTCGCGATTTCCACCGGGCGGCCGGTCTTCAGGTCCACGTGGCTTGCCCAGGTGACCGGCACGTACTTTTCCGCGGAGAGAAGCTCCCCGGTCTTGCGATCGATGATGTAGAAGAAGCC
The DNA here is from genome assembly GCA_035279445.1 of Candidatus Acidiferrales bacterium. Taxonomy (GTDB): domain Bacteria; phylum Acidobacteriota; class Terriglobia; order Acidiferrales; family UBA7541; genus Palsa-295. The sequence continues at coordinate 29,183 of DATEHV010000043.1, forward strand.
GTCCTTCGATGCCTGCATCAGGATTCTGCGCGACTTTCCGTCAATCTTCAGGTCCGCCAGAATGATGGGCTGGAGCGTGTCGTAGTCCCACTGATCGCCGGGCACCTCCTGGTAGTGCCACACAAGACGGCCGCTATCGGGATTCACGGCGAGAATGGATGCGATGTAGAGGTTGTCGCCGCCGGTGGGGCTGCGCCGCGACTGATCGTAAAACGTTCCGTTGCCCGTGCCGAAATACAGGAGATTTAGCTCCGGGTCGTATACCAGCGCGTCCCAGACCGTCCCGCCGCCGCCCATATCCCAGCGACTCTTCGGATCCCATGTCTTGGCGGCGACTTCCAGGGCGGGGCTTTCCTGCGGCTTCGACGGATCTCCCGGAACCGTGAAGAATCGCCATGCCAGCTTGCCCGTGTCCAGATCGTACGCGCCGATATACCCGCGCGCGTCATATTCGGCGCCGGAATTGCCGATCACGACGACGTGGCCGGCAACCTCGGGGGCCCCCGTGATCGTATAGCCGAGCTTTCTATTGGTAATCGTATCGGCCTGCCAGACGATGCCGCCCGTGGCCGCATCGAGAGCAAAGAGCCTGCCATCGAACGACGCGACGTACACCTTGCCTTTCCATACGGCGACGCCGCGATTCACTTCATCGCAGCAGGCTTCGCGGTTCACGCGCAGATCGCTTTTCGGGTCGAAACTCCAAAGCTCTTTGCCGGTCCTTGCATCGAGGGCGTAGGCCTTGCCGGTCGAGCCCGATGTGTACATCACGCCGTCGACAACGATTGGAGTCGCCTCGAGACCGCGGTCGGTGTGCGTGTCGTAGTCCCAAGCGAAACCGAGCCGGTCCACGGTTTGCGTATTGATTAGCCTGAGCGGGGAGTACTGACCTTTGCCGAAGTCGCGTCCGGTGGTCAGCCAGTCTCCCGGGTGTTTGTCGGCGGAAAGCAGGCGCTTGCGGTCGATTTGTCCGCGGGCAGCCGGCTTTCGCTGATCCGCGAACGCGGACAGGCCGCCTGAATGATACGCCGCGACAGAAAAAGCGACGGTCGCAATGGCTATCGCGGACGCAATCTTGATTTTCCGGGACACGCGGCTATCTCTTCCCCAGCCCCCGACGGGCGCGTTTTCGAGTGCGATTAATACTGTACCCACGGAGACGGCATATTGTAGGGAACGCCGATGAAGATCGTTTCAACCTGTTGAATCTTGCCGTCGCGTATCTTGAACAGCTCAAGCGCGCAAAGCGTGCTGGGCGTCTTCATCGGAGAATCAATCACCCGGCCGTCGGTCAGCACGAATTTTCCGAGCCTGCCCGCATGGTCGAGGAATGCGGCCGACATCACCAAACCTCGCTCTTCGTCCACCAGCGGGAAGCGCCGGTCGCGCACGCGGTCGTCGTAGCGATAGTTGCCCAACTTGAACTGCTCGGCGCAGCCCAAACCCGCCACCGGAATCGTCCTGACGAGATCCGGATTATGAGTTGTCTGAAGACCGTTTTCCACCCGGTTGCAGTCGTCGGCGAACTCCGTGAAAAGCTGGCCATCGTTAAGCTGCAGCGTGCTCCAGTACCCGTCGGCGATGGAGATCATTCTCTCGCGCGGGCGGCGCGCCTCCGGAGGCAGAATTTCGTTCAGCACGGGCTTGTCCACGAGTTTCGGGTCGCTCGGAAACGGACTTCCGGGGCCTTCACTGCGGTGGATCAGGACCTCGGCTTCCGAGATCTTGCGGTCTTCGACCTTCAGTCGCAACGCGAAGGCCGAAGTATTCCGCGTCTCCTGGACGATTCCATAGAAACCCACCTGACCATTCGTGGTGTCGGCGGTCCTGAGATTGTAAGCGCCAAGACCGGTGATCGTTCCCCACACCCCGTCGCCAATCTTCATCGCCACGTTGTTCTCGGAGTACTTGATACTCTTCGCCCAGGGAACGCGCGACGGGTCCTTGGCTTTCAGCGCTTCGAGATAAAGATCGAGAAAGCCGTACAAGCAGGCCCGGTCGCACGCGTTCGACGAAGCCGCACTCTGTCCGGCGCTCGTCGCGCGGGCCGGATGAACCATCGCGGCGCCGAGAGCCAGAATGGCCAGGCAGACGCCCGCGCCGAAAAACGCATTGCGCATGATTCCGTTCCTCCCCATAAATCGGCGCGAAGATACTACAACGAGGGAAAACTACAAGCGGATTCAAACGGCGAGGAAGAGTCGGTACCTCATCCTCTAACGGCGGTCGACAGCGGGGTGGCGAACGTCGCGCCCGGCGACGAAATAGATCACGTCCTCGGCGATGTTCGTCGCGTGGTCGCCGATGCGCTCGAGATTCTTAGCGACGAGCACCAGTTCGAACGCAGCAAAAACGACGGCCGAGTCTTCCATCATGTAGGTGAGCAGCTCGCGAAAGAGCTGATCGCGCAGCCGGTCCACTTGATCGTCGCGCTGGAGCACGCTCTGGGCAAGCTCTGGATCGCCGCGGACTACCGCGTTCAGGCTGTCGCGCACCATCCCTTCGGCCAGCTCGCTCATCCGGGGCAAATCCACGTAGGGCTTTACCTGCGGATGGCGCAGGATCCGCATCGCGGACTGCGCGATATTCACGGCCTGGTCGCCGATGCGTTCGAGATCCCCATTGATGCGCGAGACGGCCAGCAAAAAACGCAGGTCGGCCGCCATGGGCGCCTGCAGCGCGAGCAAGCGCTGCACCCGCTCGTCGATTTCAATCTGCATCTCGTTGATGGCGTCTTCTTCGGAGAGCACTGCTTCGGCAAACTGCTCCTCGGCGTCGAGGACGGCATGGACGGCCTGATGGACCGCGCGTTCGGCGAGGCTTCCCATCCAGAGCAGCCGCTGCTTTAATTCCTCAAGATCGTGTTCGAAATGACGTTCCACGAATGCTCAATCCATTCCCGCCGGCGCTGTGCCGCGCACTTCAATCATCCGAACCGGCCCGTGATGTAAGCCTCGGTGCGAGGGTCGGTCGGCGTGGTGAATAGTTTCGAGGTCTCGCTGTGTTCGATCAGTTTTCCATCCAGCATGAACGCCGTGTAGTCGCTGGCGCGCGCGGCCTGCTGCATGTTGTGCGTGACGATCGCCATGGTGCAGCTGTCCTTCAGATGAAACAGCAGCTCTTCGATCTTCGCCGTCGTCACCGGGTCGAGCGCCGAACACGGTTCGTCCAGCAGCAGCACCTCGGGATCGACCGCAAGGGCCCGAGCAATGCACAGCCGCTGCTGTTGGCCGCCTGAGAGCGCGAACGCGGATTTGTGCAGGTAGTCTTTGGCTTCGTCCCACAGTGCCGCGCGCCGCAAGCTGTGCTCGACAAGATCGTGGAGACTTCCCCGGTAGCCGTTGATTCGCAGCCCGTAAGCCACATTCTCGTAGATGGATTTTGGAAACGGATTGGGCCGTTGAAAAACCATGCCGACGCGCCTTCGAAGCCCCACCACGTCCATCTGCAGAATGTCCTGGCCGTCCAGCAGAATCTGGCCGGCGACCCGCGTGTGGCGAATCGTCTCATTCATCCGGTTCAGGGTCCGCAGGAACGTTGATTTGCCGCAGCCGGATGGACCGATCAGCGCCGTCACCTTGTTCTTCGGGATTCTCAGATTGAGTCCGAAGACGGCCTGCTTCGCGCCGTAGTAGAAGTTCAGGTCGGAAATCTCAAAGCGCACCGGCGCCTCCTTTTCCGATACTGTCGAGGTCGTGTCGGTCGCTCTCACCTGGGGCGCGAGCCTTGCGGCAGTGGCATTATTTCCGTGCGCGGCGGCAGCCATGTCAGACACTCCGGCCGGCTCCTCCGCGGCTCAATGCCAGCCGCGTGCCGATGTTCGCGACCAGCACCAGAGCCAACAGAACCAGCCCGGCGGCCCATGCCTGCCGATGCCAGTCGTCGTAAGGCGCGATGGCATAGGTATAAATCATCACCGGAAGCGAAGCAATGGGCTGGCCCCACCCCGGACTCCAGAAGCGATTGCTGAAAGCTGTGAACAGGAGCGGCGCGGTCTCGCCGGCGACGCGAGCGAGCGCGAGCAGCGCGCCCGTGACAATTCCTCCCTTCGCCGCCGGCAGCACAACGGTGGCAATCGTCCGCCACTGGCTGGCGCCGAGCGCCATCGCTCCTTCGCGCAGGCTCCCCGGCACGGCGCGCAGGAACTCCTCCGTGCTCCGGACCGTGATGGGAATTACCATGATTCCCAGGGCGACTCCGCCGGCAAGCGCAGAGAAATGCCTAACGGGCAGAACCGCGAGCGAATAGGCGAAGATGCCAATCACGATCGAAGGAACGCCGTTCAGCAGGTCGGTCGTGTAGCGAATCACGTATGCGAAGGTTTTTCCGCCGAATTCCGCCAGATAAACGCCGGCCATCAAGCCAACCGGAAGGCCCATCAGCGCCGCCAGCAGCAGCAATTTCAGGCTTCCCACGATGGCGTTGGCCATTCCGCCGCCCGCTTCTCCGACGGGCTTCGGGAGTTTGGTGAAGAAATCCAGGTTGAGCGATTTTCCGCCGTTCCACACCAGGTAGCCGAGGATCAGAAAGAGAACGGCGACCACCGAGAACGCCGCCACTCCGGTGAGCGTTAGCATCACGACGTTCAGGGACTTTCGCCAGATCAAAAGCAGGCGGTTCATGCCGCATGTCCTCCGCCGCGATCCGTAGCGACGATCAGCAGCCGCGCCAGGCCGTTCAATATGAATGTGATCAAGAAGAGGACCAGGCCAAGTTCAATGAGCGCACTCAAATACAGGTCACCCGTAGCCTCGGTGAATTGGTTTGCAATCGTGGAAGCGATCGTGTCGCCGGGAGAAAACAGGGAGGGTGAAATCAGCGCGGCGTTGCCGATGACCATGGTGACCGCCATGGTCTCTCCCAATGCACGGGCGAGGGCGAGAAACACCGAACCGAGGATGCCCGTCCTTGCCCACGGCACCACGACTTTCCAGGTTGACTCCCAGCGGGTGGCGCCGAGGGCCAAAGCCGCCTCCCGCTGTTCCCGCGGGACTGTCAGCAGGACCTCTCGCGACACGGAAATGATGAATGGAACGACCATGATCGCCAGAACGATTCCTGCGGTGAGGAAGCCGACGCCGTAGTTTGGTCCCGAGAAGAAGGGAAGAAAGCCGAGTGTGCGCTTGAGCGCCGGGCCGATTGTAGTGCGCATCAGGGGCACGACGATGAAAATTCCCAGCAGGCCGTAGATCACGCTGGGGACCGCGGCGAGCAGGTCGATCAGAAAGGATATCGCATCCGAAATTCTCCGCGGGGCGAGTTCGGAGAGAAAAATCGCGGCGGCGAGCCCGAGCGGAACGGCGATGGCCAGCGCGACCCCCGAGGTGACCAGCGTGCCGTAGATGAAGGGCAGAGCGCCGAAATGGTCGAAGATGGGGTCCCAGGTGCGCGTCCAGAAGAAATTCCAGCCAAAGCGCGCGCGCGAAAGGTGGGAATTGACCCAGAGTTCGTAGACGAGCAGCGACGTGATCACCAGAATCGCTGCCGCGAACACAAGCGTCACGACGTGCGCGATTTCGTCGCCGTGGCGAAGGCGGTGGATAAAAGCACGCGGCCCCGTTTCAGGCGGGGCCGTGTGCTCCAATGGGGTGGCTGCCGTCGCCATTACTGAATTTTCGAAAGCGCCTTCAACTCTTTCGCGGCAACGGGCTTCGGCAACTTCGCATAGGAGAGTCCTTCATTGTAATTCTGCCCGTCCGAAATCATCCATTTCAGGAAGTCCTTGATGGCATCGCGCTTGGCCGGATCCTTGATCTGTTCGGGAATCAGCAGCCACGTGAAGCTCGAAATAGGATAGGCCGTGGCTCCCGGCGCATCCGTGATCGACACGCGGAAGTCGTCGGGCATGTTTTTCGCTGCGCCGGCCGCTGCTTCCGTGACTCCCGCGAGGCTGGCCTTGAGAAACTTCCCGTCGGCGTTCTGAACCAGGCCGAACGCGATGTTGTTCTGGAGGGCATAAATCAGCTCGACGTATCCGATCGAGTAGGGAGTTTGTTTCACGAGGCCCGAAACGCCTTCGTTGCCTTTGCCGCCCAGTCCCGCAGGCCAGTTGACCGAGGTGCCGTTGCCGACCTTGCTTTTCCACTCTGGGCTGACCTTCGAAAGAAAGTCCGTCCAGATGTACGTCGTGCCGCTGCCGTCCGAGCGGTGCACTACGACGATATCATCGCCGGGGAGCTTGACGCCGGGATTTGGCTTTGCAATCTCGGGATCGTTCCACTTTGTGATCGTCCCGAGGTATATGCCCGCCAGCGCCTTTTGCGTGAAGTTGAGTTCGGCCGTAAGTCCGGGAATATTGTAGGTCGGTACGACAGCGCCAAGGACGGTGGGGAAGTGCAATATACCCGCGCCATTCTTGGTCTGGAATTCCTTGATCTGGTCATCGTTCATCGGGCCGTCGGAGGCGCCGAAATCGACGGTGCCCGCCGTGAGTTGGCGAATCCCGCCGCCCGAGCCGATGGATTGGTAGTTGATTTGAACACTCGGGTGCGCGGTGTGATAGACGTCGAACCACTTCGAATAAATGGGGTACGGAAACGTGGCGCCGGCTGCGTTAAGGAGCAGCGGGTCTTTCGATTGCGCGCCTGCCGTGGCTGCCATGGCAAGCAAGAGCAGTGTGAACCACAGACTCTTTCTCATGATCTTGGGGCTCTCCTCGTCGAATATTATGGTTTCTCAATTGTTACAGCTGTGTTACTTCGCTGAGAATTCGGCATGAATACACCACAGCGCCGCGCAAAGGCGAGAGGCGCGATCTCCGGGGGTAGGAAATCGCGCCTCCGTGGTGGGCGAGTCGACGTTACTTTGTACCGGGCGCAGACTCTTGAAGCACCGGAACTTATCTGTCTTCCCTGCCAGCCCTCGCGAATCGCACTGGCCGGAGCCGCCCTCCCCCTCGCGATTTACGCCGAGCGCGGCGACGCTAGCGACGTGCACTTATTCCACCTGCGAGAGCGCCAAGGGGCGGCAGCATGGCCTTGCTGGTTGAAAGAGTGATGATCGACGCGTGAAAACTCCATGACTAAGCGCCGGCGACCGTGGCTCGCTCAGGCTTCACGTCCAGGTGCCTCGCCCGGCCGTGGCGCACTTCGAGCCCCCGCACCCAGAAAAGAATGTCCTCGGCGATGTTCGTGGCGTGATCGGCGATCCGCTCGAGGTGGCGCGAAGCCAAGACGAATTGGAGGTTCGGCGCGGCTTGCGCGGCATCGCTGGCGATGCCGGCGAGAAGCGCCTCGAACACGCGGTCGCGAAATTGATCCACTGCATCGTCGCTCTCGAGCACCTGGGTCGCGAGGTCCACGTTTTCGTAGATCAGCGCTCCCAGGCACTTCGACACCATGGAGCGAACCGCGGCCGCCATGGGTTCGAATTCCGCCGGAACCTGCGCCTTTTCGATCGCGGAAAGGGAGATCGCGCACTCGGCAAGATTCACGGCGAGGTCTCCCATGCGCTCGAGGTCGTTATTGATCTTCAACGTCGCGACAATCAGACGGACGTCCGGATCAAGGAGGTTTCCCTGTCGCAACATGCGGATGGCATGCTCGTCGATAACAATCTCCATTTCGTTGATGCGCGGCTCCGTCAGAAACACCTCGCTGGCCAACCGCTCGTTGCGACCGAGCACGGCGCCAAGCGCCCGGTTGACCGACGCTTCGACCGTCCGCGCCTGCGAAACCAAATAGTTCATCAGCGCGGTCTGAAGAATTGCCTCATTGCTCGCTTTCGTAGCTGTCACGGAGTTGCCTCCCGCGCGGATGCCCGCCGCTGAATCGGAACCTAATTCTCCGTGTGCAGAATGAATGCCGCTCATTGCAAGCAGATAAAGAGACCGTGAATGGCTCAAGACAGGTAAAGGAGCCCGTCAGTCAGCGAGGGAGATCGAGAAGGAGAACGTGGAGCCGCGCCCGACTTCGCTTTCAACCCACAGGCGGCCGCCGTGAGCTTCCACGATGTGCTTCGCGATGGAGAGGCCCAGCCCGGTGCCGCCCGCCTCGCGCGAACGTGCCGCGTCGACGCGATAGAAGCGTTCAAAAATCCTCTCCTGGTCCGCCAGAGGAATTCCAATGCCGGTATCGGTCACCTTGATGACGGCCTCGCGCGCGTCGGCAGTCGCGCTCACGCAAATGCGGCCCCCTTCCGGCGTGTACTGAACGGCATTGTCGAGCAGATTCTGCAGCACATCGCGCAGCAGGCTCGGGTCGCCGCGTACGGCGGGCAATCCTTGCGGAACCTGTGTCTCCAGCGCGATCTGCTTCCGGCTGGCTTTCAGCAGCGTGGTTTCCACGCAGCGTTCCACCAGCTCAAGCACGCCCACGGGCACGAATTCCACCTCCAGCTTTCCGGCTTCGATCCGCGCCAGCTTGAGCAGGTCGTCGGTCAATCCGGCGAGCCGCGCCGCATGTTCTCGAATGATTTCGAGAAACCGCCTGTTGTTGCGGGGATCCTCGAGGGCTCCGGACAACAGCGTTTCGGCAAATCCCTGAATCGCGGTCAACGGCGTCTTGAATTCGTGCGAGACGTTGGCGACAAAATCGTGCCGCACGCGCTCGAGCCGCCGCAGTTCGGTGACGTCGTGGAGAACGACGACCGCCCCCGATGGTTTATCCGACGCCACGCCGGCGTCCATGCCCGGCACCGGCGCGGCCGTCACCGAGAAACTCCGTTGTTGCACGATGCCCGTGGCGATGTCGCTGCGCAGGCCTTCTTCGCCGCGCAGAGCGCGCCGAATCAGCCCCAGCAGATCCGAGTTGCGGACGGCTTCGATCACGGGGCGCCCTTCGATCACTTCGGCATCCAGGTTCAGGATCTCCGAGAAGGCGCGATTGCAGAAGACGAGACGCTCTTCGGCATCGATCACAACGACGCCCTCCGCCATGCTGCGCAGGATCGCACTCGAACGATTGCGCTCGCCGCTGAGCGATTGGATCGTGCGGTCCATCCAGGCCGCCGTCTCGTTTAAGGCCTCGGCCAGCTCGGCCAATTCATCGCGCGGGCCCTCGGCCGGCATCGGACGAAAGTCTCCCTGGGACACGCGGCGTGAGAAATCCTTCAGTCTCTCGATGCGCGAAGCGAAGAGCCGGAAAGAGACCAGCGAAATCAGCCCGCCTAGCAGCAGGATGACGAACGAGGCCCCGTAAATCCTCCGCCGAAGTTCGGCGACCGAGGCGTCCACTTGCGCCAGCGGCAGCGCCATGCGAATCACGAAGGGAGCCGCGCCGGACACTTGATATCGCACCGCGCGATACACCAGATCTCGGCCCAATGTCGCACTGTGACGCACCGATTGTCCCTCGCCCGCGGCAAACGCCTGCCGTATTTCGGGACGGTTCGAGTGATTTTCCATCGTATCGGGATCGTGCTGCGAATCGGCCAGCACCAGGCCGGTATTGTCAATCACCGTGACTCGCGCGCCGCTTCGACCGAGCCATTCGGTCCACGCGCGAAGCTCTGTCTTGTCGTCCAACCGCGGCGGCCGCGCCTGTGCGATCTGCAGGAGCGAGGCCAGCTTGTCGTCGGCCGAACGCAGGTGGTCGCGGCGGAGAACGCCGGAGGAGTAAAAATCCACAGCGAGCAGAACGCCGAGCAGCAGGGCGAAGTACGTCAGCCCGAGCTTCCAGAAAAGCCTAGCTCGCACGGGTTTCGAATAGATAGCCGGCGCCGCGAATCGTTTTCATGTAGGCGGGATGCTGCGGATCGGCTTCAATTTTTTCGCGCAGGCGCCGCACGTACACATCCACGCTGCGCGGAGTCACGAAGCGCTCCGTGCCCCAAACGCCGTCGAGCAATTGATCGCGTGTGAAGACGCGGTTCGGCCTTGCCGCGAGGAAATAGAGCAGACGAAATTCGAGCGTACTCATCGGCACGGCCTTCCCTCCGCGCGTCACTCGATAGGCCGCCGGGTCGATCCGCAGCACTCCAAATTCAATCGTCTTCTCGGACGGAGCGCTTGGCTCGGTGCGGCGCAGCAGCGCCTTGACCCGAGCGACGAGTTCGCGAGGACTGAACGGCTTCGTCACGTAGTCGTCCGCGCCCAGTTCCAGACCCACCACGCGATCCGCCTCTTCGCCCTTCGCCGTCAGAATCAGCACCGGAAGACGATTCAGGCTGACGTCCTTGCGCACTTCCTTGCAAATTTCCAGGCCCGAGAGTTTCGGCAGCATCAGGTCGAGAATCAATAAGTCGGGAGGAGTCTTTCGCACCTGGGCCAGCCCTGTCGCGCCGTCGCCGCTCGCGGCCACATGAAAGCCGTCTTTTTCCAGGTTGTATCTCACCAACTCGATAATGTCCTTGTCGTCTTCGATTACCAGAATGCGTTTCATGGGTTCGCTTTCGGGGAGTCGCCCACAACATACGGGAAGTGCCGCCCTCGGCGCAAGCAACGCCTGATTGGGGAACGCGGTTTTAACGCTGGCGTAACATCGGCCGACTGCGGCGTCCCGTGGCTTATCCGGCTCTCCTTCCCTTAGACAACCGCCCAGCTGAAGATCACGCACAACCTCCAGCTCGCTGAATCAACACGGCTTGCCGCGACATAGGCGCGAGCGGCCGTTCCGGGGTCCGCAGTCGGCGAAGGCAGCGGGCCCTACATCAGCTCCGCGCCCGCTGGGCAGGCATAGCTCGATTCGCTCACCGGCCCTTCCCGGGCGCTAAAGAAGCTGCCCCAAATCAACGATATGAAGGGAGTAGGTGTGTCTGCAGAGGAGCAATCGATGGATTGGCAAATTTGCTTGAACAGAGGGACACCCTCCGGCCTCCGCCGGAGTCACCCCGGAAAACTAAATCGCGGAACACGGCTGGCCGTTCTGTGCCTGGCGTTCGCGATTGCCTTCGCGCTCCCGGTGCGTTCGCAGCAACGACCTCCGGACCTTACGGAGCGAAGCTTGGAAGATTTGATGAATGTCGAGGTGACGTCGGTCTCAATGGCGGCAGAGAAACTCTCCGGTACCGCGGCCGCGGTATTCGTAATCACTCAAGAGGAAATCGGCCGGTCCGGCGCCACAAATATCCCCGATCTGCTGCGCATCGTTCCCGGAATGGACGTTGCGCAGATCGACGCCAACACGTGGGCAATCAGCTCGCGCGGTTTTAACGCGCGCTTCACCAAAGAGCTCGATGTTCTGGTAGACGGGCGGAGCGTCTACACCGTGAGCTTCGGTGGCGTCTTCTGGGATGTGCTGGACCTTCCCCTCGAGGATATCGAGCGGATCGAGGTCATCCGCGGCCACGGCGGTTCGGTTTGGGGAGGCAACGCTGTCAACGGCGTCATAAATATCATTACAAAAAAAGCCTCTCAGACCCGCGGCGTGAGCGTGTCTGGGGGCGGCGGGACGATCGGGCGAGGGTTCGGGAGGCTGCAATACGGCGGCAGTCTGCGCAAGGCCACCGACTACCGGATCTTTGTCAAATATTTTAACGAGGGCCATCGACCGGACCCGAAAGGCAATGACGGCGGTGACGGATGGCACATGCTCGTCGGCGGTTTCCGCGCGGATAGCACGCTGTCGACGAACGACACGCTCATGCTTCAAGGAAAACTCTACGACGGTCGTGAGGGCACGCCGACTACCGATCTTCCCTCGGTAACAACGCCGGCGCCCGTGAACATCGAAACACAGGTCAACCTGGCGGGTGGTTTCCTCCAGGGCGCATGGAAGCACACCTATTCCTCCCGTTCCGACACCGCCCTCCAGGTCTCCTTCGACAGGTATGAACGCGAAGACGTAATCCACGACACACGCGACACCGTGAACATCGATTTCCAGCACCACATCGAATGGGGCGAGCGACAGAATATCGTCTGGGGCTTGGAATATCTCGGCTCGATCTCGAACTCCCATGGAAGTTTCTACGTCTCGCTCGTACCCGCGGATCTGAAGACGTCGCTCTACAGTTCGTTCATCGAAGATCGGGTTGCCGTCGTCCCCGACCGGCTCTACGTGTCGATCGGAGCACGGCTCGAGCACAACCATTACTCGGGCTTCGGCTTCATGCCGGGCGCGGCAATCGCATGGACTCCGAGCTCCCGCCAGACGCTGTGGGCTTCAATCTCGCAAGCCCTGCGGACACCGTCAGCGGTGGACGCAGGATTTCGCGCAAATGTCGCATCTTTTCCAGGTCCGGGCGGATTGCCCGTGGTCGTCGCGTTCTTAGGAAATCCGAATCTCCAGGACGAGGGACTAATCGCCTACGAAGCCGGATACCGGACAATCCTCCTCAGTTCTCTGACCGTCGATTTGGCCGCCTTCTTCGATGACTACGATCATCAGGAAACGGTCGAGCCGGGCCCGTTGTTCCCTGAAAATACGCCGTCGCCGCCCCATCTGGTGGCGCCGTTTATATTTGAGAATCTCATGCATGGGGAAGCGCACGGCTTCGAGGCCGCCGTGAACTGGAGAGTGGGAAGCCGTTGGACCTTGAGCCCGGGTTACGCATTCGAGCGCATCCACATGCATCTGGCGCCGGCCAGCCGGGACACAACGACAGTGAGCGCCGAGGAAGGGGCCAGTCCGGTGCATTCGGCGCAATTGCGCTCGCATGTCGCACTCGGCCACGGCTTGACGTGGGACGCGTCTGCCTACTTCGTGGATCGGCTTGTGAATCCCAGCGTGCCTTCCTACACGCGGGTCGATTTGGGGCTCTCCTGGAAGCTCGGTGAGGCGGGAACCCTGAGCTTCGTAGGCCAGAACCTGGTGCGCGATCACCGCGTCGAGTTCGTCGATAGCACGCTCACCGCCAGAACCACGCAGATCAAGCGCAGTGCCTACGCGAAGTGGACATGGCGTTTCTGACCGAGGAGCTGCGCCCTTGAGACACCTTTCGAAATTGCGGGAACGGCGGGGACGCTGGCGATTCAGGCTCGCCGCGCGCGTATTTTGGTGCCGGTGGAAACACTCGCTGGCGCTCCTTCTGGCGACGTTGGTGCCCTTCGCCTGCTCCACGGCCGGCGGCGCGCAGACCAACTCGCCGGGCGAGTACCAGCTCAAGGCTGCTTTTCTCTTCAACTTTGCGAAGTTCATTGAGTGGCCCCCGACGAGTTTCGCGAATCCTCAATCGCCGTTCTTCATTTGCGTTCTGGGCATGGATCCATTCGGCCGGACCATCGACGATCTCCTGGCTGGCAAGGCGATCGGCAACCATCCCGTTTCAATTGAGCGAAGCGACGAACTGGCGGAGGAACGGCATTGCCAGGTTGTGTTCGTTAGTTCTGCGGAGAAGCGGCGGGTTCGAGAGGTTCTCAACGGACTCAAAGGCACCAATTCCCTTGTGGTGGGAGAAACGGAAGGATTCGCGGCCGCCGGAGGAGTCATCCAGTTTGACCTCGAGGAGAATCACGTGCGCTTCCTGATCAATACGGACGCTGCCGATCGCGCAGGTTTGAAGGTGAGTTCGAAACTGCTGTCGCTCGCCAAAGTCGTTCACGACGCCCCCGGGAACGATCGGAGTTGAAATGCACGCGCTTCGCGATTTGTCGATCGGACAGAAACTCGAGCGCATCACGCTGGTGACTTGTGGTGTCTCCATTCTGATGGCCTGCACCGCACTGGCTTTGTACGACGGCATCACCTTCCGCAAAGAGATGGCGAGCGCAATGGCATCGGCAGCGGGGATCGCGGGCTCCAACACCACAGCGGCGCTCGCCTTCTCGGATGCCAAAGCCGCGCGTGAAGTCCTGGCCTCGCTGCGCGCCCAGCCGAACATCGTCGAAGCCTGTGTCTACACGCGCGATGGAACTGTTTTCGCCAAGTATGCCCGCCAGGGCTCCGATCCCGACTTCACGCCTCCCGTCAGGCGACCGAATGGGGCCGAGTTCACTTTTGGCCACCTGACCGTGTTTCGATCCATACAACTCAACGGAGAAGATATCGGGACGATTTACTTGAACTCCGATCTGGCGGAACTCTACGCCCGCACCGAGCGCTTTGCGGAAATCGTGTTTCTCGTGATTGCAGTCTCCTTTTTGATGGCGTATTTGCTCTCCTCGCGCCTTCAGCGCGTGATTACCGGGCCGATTCTGGAACTTGCGCGCACAGCCTCCGTGATTTGCCGCGAGGGGAACTATTCGCTCCGGGCCGCCAAGAGCAGCGGCGATGAAATCGGATCGCTCGCGGACGGATTCAACGAAATGCTTGGCCAGATTCAAGCGCGTGAGGCCGCGCTGCACAAGGCGCATGACGAGCTGGAAGCGCGCGTGAACGAGCGGACTCGCGATTTGCAGAAGGAAGTCGCCGAGCGAACCAACGCCGAACGGGCGCTGCAGGAGCGGACGGCCTTCCTCAACTCTTTGATCGAGAACAATCCCGTCGCCATCGTGGCGCTGGACGCGGCCGAAATCGTACAAATGTGCAACCCGGCGTTTGAGGATATTTTCCGGTGCCGGCAGCAAGACATCGTTGGGCGCCCGCTATTCGAATTGTTGTCCACGCCGGAGATCGACTCCGAACTTGATGCGAATCGAAAGCGGCTCCGGGACGGACACGGCATCCACACCATCACGCGCAGGCGCCGCACCGACGGAACCCTCGTCGATGTGGAGGCATTCTCCGTGCCGCTGGGCTCGCCGGAGAAATTCACGGGCATTCTCGTACTCTATCAGGACATCACCGGGCGCAAACAACACGAGGAGGCGCTTCTGCGAGCGAAAGACGCGGCCGAAGCCGCGAACCAGGCCAAAAGCGAATTCTTGGCCAACATGAGCCACGAAATTCGCACCCCCATGAACGGCATCATCGGCATGACGGAGCTGGCGCTCGAAACCAGCCTTACCGCCCAGCAGCGCGAGTATCTGGGGCTGGTCAAGACGTCCGCCGATTCTCTCCTCTCACTGATCAACGACATCCTCGATTTCTCCAAGATCGAGGCGGGCAAGCTCGATATCGACAAGATCGACTTCCCGGTCGCTCAGACCTTGGGCGAGACCCTCAAAGCACTGTCGCTTCGCGCGCACGGGAAGGGCCTGGAATTGGCATGGCGCGTGGGACCAGGCGTGCCGGCGTACCTGAAGGGAGACGTCGGACGCCTGAGGCAGATCGTCGTAAACCTGCTCGGAAACGCGCTGAAGTTTACCGAGCAAGGGGAGGTGGTCCTCGAGGTCGAAAAGGAGGCTGAGGACGAACGGGGGGTCCTGCTTCACTTCCGCGTGCGCGACACCGGAATCGGAGTCCCGGCGGAGAAGCACAAAATGATCTTTGACGCCTTCACCCAGGCCGACAGTTCCTCAACGCGCAAGTATGGCGGGACCGGGCTGGGCCTCGCGATTACGTCGCGGCTCGTCCGCTTGATGGGCGGAAGAATCTGGGTGGAAAGCGAACTGGGACATGGGAGCACGTTTCATTTTACCGTCCGCTTCGAAGTCGCCGATACTAGCGGACAACCCGTTGAACTCGGCCATCCCGACCAAATCCGCAACCTGCCGGTCCTCGTGGTGGACGACAATCGCACGAACCGCCTGATCCTGGTCGAAATGCTGTCTGCGTGGGGCATGCGGCCCGAGACTGCCGAGGGAGGCAGAGCGGCCCTCACGGCCCTCGGGCAAGCTTACGAGCGGGGCACGCCTTTCCAGCTTGTGATTACCGACATGCAGATGCCGGAGATGGATGGGCTTGCATTAAGCGAGGCAATCCGCGCCGATTCCGCCCTCCGCGAACTCCCCATTCTGTTGCTGAGTTCGAGCGTCCAGCACGGAGAAGCAGCTCGCTGCCGCCAACTCGGCATCTCAAAGTATCTGACCAAACCCGTTCAGCCTTCCGAACTCTTCGAGGCGATCTTGTCCGCTCGCGCAAAGCCTGAAGAAGTGCATGATGTCTCACCGGCGCCGCCCAGCCCGCCGGAGGACAAGAAACAGGGCATAAGAATCCTGCTCGCGGAAGACAATGCCGTAAACCGCAAACTCGCCACGACGCTGCTCGAAAAGCGCGGCTACACGGTAGTGGTCACCGAGAACGGCAGGGAAGCGCTCGAGGCCCTCGAACGCGAGAGCGTGGACTTGGTCCTCATGGATGTGCAGATGCCGGTGATGGACGGGTTCGAGGCCATCCGCGCCATCCGCGCCAAAGAGCGAAGCACGGGCACGCATCTGCCCATCATTGCGGTTACCGCGCACGCCATGAAGGGAGACCGGGAACGCGGCCTAGCGGCAGGCGCAGACGACTACGTCACCAAACCCATTCGAATCCAGGACCTACTCGCCGCGATGGAGCGATTCCAATCGAAATCTGCGGGCACTGCTCCTCCCTCGCCGTCCGGCGCTCGGGTCCCCGCCGCAGGCGTGCTGGACGTAGCCGTGGCGCTCGAGCGGGTGGGAGGGGACCGGGAACTCTTCGAGGAGATTCTCCAGCTCTTTGCGGCCGAATGCCCCAAGAGTGTGGCGGAAATCCGGCAGGCTTGGAACGCGCGTGATGCCCATCTGCTGGAGGGCCTCGCGCACACGATGAAGGGAGCCGCCGCCAGCGTCAGCGCCCACCGCGTCTCGGAGGCGGCCGCCGAACTTGAAAAGTACGCCCGCGCCGGCGACCTGGGAAATAGCGGCGAGCTGATTGAGCACCTGAGCGACGAAGTCGAGCGTCTGTTGCCTGAGATCGAAACACTCTGCCGGAAGGTGGCGCCCTGAATGTATCCTATGAGTGTTGACGCGGCACGAGGCCGGGAAGGCGGACGAGTGCGATGACGGAAAAGCCCAAAGTCGGAAACAAGATCCTTGTGGCGGACGATGAACCAGTGTCTCGCCGCATGCTCGAGGGACTCCTCGTGAAATGGGGATACGACGTCGTGACGGTCACGGACGGTGCGGATGCCGTGCGCATCCTCGAAAACCAGAATTCTCCGCAGCTCGCCGTGCTCGACTGGGTCATGCCGGGCTTGGAGGGTCCTCAGGTGTGCCAGCGCGTCCGCGAACACACCGATCGTCCGTACGTTTACATCCTGTTGCTCACGGCGCGCAGTCAGAAGGACGATTTGTTGCGTGGACTTGAATCCGGCGCCGACGACTACCTGACGAAGCCGTTTGACGCGCAGGAACTGCGGGCGCGCCTGCATGTGGGCCAGCGCATCCTGGAGCTGCAGAACAACCTGATCGCCACTCGCGAAGAGCTGCGTTTTCGGGCCACGCATGACTTCCTGACGGGCATCTCCAATCGCGGCGTGGTTCTCGACGCGATCGGCCGCGAGCACGCGCGGCAACTCCGCGAAGGCGGCTCGTTCGCAATCATCATGATGGACCTCGACCACTTCAAGTACGTGAACGACAAGTATGGGCATTTGTCCGGCGACGCGGTTTTGAAGGAAGTCGCCCGGCGGATGACCGGATGCATTCGGCCATACGACACGCTGGGGCGGTACGGCGGCGAAGAATTCCTCGTGGTCGCGCCCTCCTGCGACGCTCAGGGAGCGCTGGCATTGGCCGAAAGAATTCGCAGGCAGATCGAGGCAGCGCCTGTCGTCACCGACCAGGGGCAAGTGGCTGTCACGGCAAGCTTCGGCGTCGCTGCCAGCACGAGCGACATGCCTTTGGATTCGAGCGCGCTGCTCCGTGTGGTGGATGAAGCTCTGTATCGCGCGAAGGAACGGGGCCGCAACCGCTCGGAAGTCGCTAAGCAGCCGGAATCGGCTGCGCCCGATTCGCGCGCCGTTGAATCTGCACCCCAAAACTCGGGCGTCCGATAGGTCCGGCGAACGAATCGCTGCCCCCTCGGACCACCATACGCCACCGTATGGAGAGCCCTACCCCGACCCCTTCCTCTTATCGACCTAAACCCATTCGCGTCCGCCAAGTTTTGGTGTACATTGTTGCTTGCACCTCGAGAGGAACTTCTTGTCCGTAGTCGTGGGAAAGGGTCAGGAAATGAATCCGACCAAGCCAGGATCGGGCGCCGAAACTCGCCGCGACACGCTGACCATCATCGACAATCGCAACGGCCGGCAGTACGAAATCCCGATCAAGAACGACACGATCCACCCAATTGATCTGCGCCAAATCAAACTCAACGATTCCGACTTCGGAATGATGAGCTACGATCCGGCGTTTTCCAATACGGCATCCTGCGCGAGCAAGATCACCTTCATCGATGGCGACAAAGGGATTCTCCGTTATCGCGGTTATTCGATCGAGGAGCTTGCGGAAAAAAGCACGTACGCCGAGACGGCCTATCTGATTCTCTACGGCGAGCTTCCCACAAAGTCCCAACTCGCGGACTGGAACTACCACATCACGCATCACACGTTCATCCACGAGAGCATCAAGAAATTCCTCGACGGTTTTCATTACGACGCGCACCCGATGGGTATGCTGATCTCGACCATCGCCGCGCTTTCGACCTTCTATCCGGACGCCAAGGACATTTTCAATCCCGAGTCGCGCCGCAAGCAGACCTACCGCCTGATCGGCAAAATGCCGACGGTCGCGGCCTTCGCCTATCGCCACTGCCTGGGAATGCCGTTTGCCTATCCCGACAACGATTTGAGCTACTGCGGGAATTTCTTGAACATGCTATTCCGCACCACCGAGCTGCAGTACCGCCCAAATCCGACTCTCGAGCGCGCGCTCGACGTTCTCTTTATTCTGCACGCGGACCACGAGCAAAACTGTTCGTCCACGGCCATGCGCGGCGTCGGTAGCTCCCACGTGGACCCGTATTCCGCCACGGCTGCGGCCACCGCCGCGCTTTATGGCCCGCTCCATGGCGGCGCCAACGAGGCCGTGCTGCGCATGCTGCTCGAAATCTGCTCGGTGAAAAACGTTCCGGCTTACGTGAAGAGCGTGAAGGCGGGCGAAAAACTGCTGATGGGCTTCGGCCACCGCGTCTACAAAAATTATGATCCCCGCGCCAAGATCGTGAAGCGAATTGCTTATGACGTGTTCGACGTGATGGGGCGCAACCCCCTGATCGACATCGCCCTCGAATGCGAACGCATCGCTCTCGAGGACGATTACTTCGTCACTCGCCGTCTCTATCCCAACGTGGACTTCTACACGGGTCTCATCTATCAGTCCATGGGCTTTCCCGTGACCATGTTCCCGGTGTTGTTTGCCATTCCACGCACGTCCGGCTGGATCGCTCAGTGGGAGGAGATGCTGCTGGACCACGAACAGAAGATTTCGCGGCCGCGCCAGGTGTACCTCGGCTACGATCTCCGCAGTTACATCCCGCTCGATCACCGCGGCTAGTCGCGCGGCCTGAATCCGCTCGGCAGAGGCGCGAGGGATTCGGCGGCAGCTTGAATTACCGATGCAGCAAGTACTTCCCGCGGATTGCTTGACATAGATTCCCGCCGATTCAAAATAAGAAAGCCTTCACGGCGCTTTGTTTCCGCTGCCAGGCGCGCTTCCCGGCACCGGCAAAAGCTGTGGATGACGCACGAAGTCCTTTCCTTCATGTTCTGAAATTCACCCGAAGCGCAATTGAGCGGCGGCGCGGCTCGCCTCCGCGGGAGGAGTACCGTGGAATTCCTGCGTCAGCTTTTCGGCTCAAATGGGTTCATGCCGCACGGCTATTGTTATTTGTGGAATACCCGGCTCGTGTGGTTAAACGTAGCGTCCGACGCGCTGATCACCCTCGCTTACTTCGCGATTCCCGTGGCTCTCCTCTGGTTCGTGCGCAAACGCCGGGACGTTCCGTTCAGCTGGATGTTCGTCCTGTTCGGCGCGTTCATTGTCGCCTGCGGCTCCACTCACGGAATGGAAATCTGGAATTTGTGGCACGGCAGTTACTGGCTTGCCGGCGGCATCAAGGCCCTCACCGCAGTCTTCTCGGTCGCAACGGCGGTTCTGCTCGCGCGGCTCGTGCCGCGCGCCGTCGAACTTCCCGCCCTGGGGCGATGGATGGAGATGAACGCTTCTCTCGAGAACGAGGTCCGCGCGCGCCGTGAAACCGAACTCGACCTGCGCGTCAGCGGAGCCGCTTATCGCGAGCAGGCTGAACTTCTCGACCTGACCCACGACGCCATCTTCGTTCGCGACCTGGAAAGCAAAATTGTCTACTGGAACTCGGGAGCCGAACGACTCTACGGCTGGTCCAAGTCGGAGGCCCGCCAAAGAATTTCCCACGAATTACTCAAGACGGAATTCCCGACGGCTTTGCACGAAATTGAGGCGCAAGTGTACGCGCGCGGCTCCTGGGAAGGCGAGCTGGTGCACCATCGCCGCGACGGTGCTGGAGTGGTCGTTTCGAGCCGCTGGGCGTTGCGCACTGGCGCCGGCGGGCAGCCGCTCGCCATTCTCGAATCCAATCGGGACATCACGATTCGCAAGCGCCAGGAGGAGAAATTTCGCAGCCTCCTCGAATCGGCGCCGGACGCCATGGTGATCGTGAACCAGGAGGGCGACATTCAACTTGTGAATACACAAACCGAAAAGCTTTTCGGCTATTCGCGCCAGGAGCTGCTCGGTCAGCCGGTGGAAATCCTCGTGCCCCCGCGGTTTCAGGCCCACCACGTTGCAAATCGGCGCGGGTATTCCCAGGCGCCCCGCACGCGATCCATGGGGGCGGGACTGGAGCTATACGGACGGCGCAAGGATGGAGCCGAATTCCCCGTCGAAATCAGCTTAAGCCCTCTTCAGACCGATGAGGGCACGCTCGTTTCGAGCGCCATCCGCGATGTCACCGACCGCCGTCAAACCGAGGAGCGCATTCGGCGCCTCAATTCCGAGCTGACACAAAAGCTCGCGGAATTGAGTAACGCCAACAAGGAACTTGAATCGTTCAGTTACTCGGTTTCGCACGACCTCCGCGCCCCCTTGCGGCACATCGACGGCTTCACCAGAATTTTGAAGGAGGAGCATTCGACCGAACTCTCCGAAGAGGGGCGGGGCTACCTCGACCGGGTTCTCGAGGCTGTCACTCGCATGGGGCAGCTTGTAGACGATCTCTTGAACCTGGCCCGAATCGGCCGGCGGGAGCTCGCGCCGCAACGAACGAAGCTTGACGATCTCGTCCGCCGGGCGATCGCGGAACTCCCGGCTGAGGCCGAGGCCCGCAACATCGAATGGCGAATCGGGCCCCTGCCCGGGGCCGATTGCGACCCGGGACTCCTGACATTAGTTTTCACTAATCTTCTTTCGAATGCAGTCAAGTTCACTCGAAACGTCCAAGCCGCTGTAATCGAAGTAGGTACGAGGGATGCCGACGGAAAGTCCGCGATCTTTGTCCGCGACAACGGCGTGGGGTTCGACCCGAAGTATGCCGATAAGCTTTTTGGCGTCTTCCAGCGCCTCCATCGTCAGGAAGACTTCGAGGGCACGGGTGTGGGACTTGCGACGGTGCAGCGCATTATCCGCCGCCACGGCGGCGAGGTTTGGGCCGAGTCCGAACTCGGCCAAGGCGCCACATTCCTGTTCACGATAGGGCTTCAGCGGGACAGACAGGCGCCCACGCAAACAACGGAGGTGCAAATTGACCGAACATAGCGCGATTGAGATTCTCCTGGTGGAAGACAATTCCGCCGACGCGGAATTGGCGCTTCACGCGCTGCGAAAGAGCAAGCTCGCCAACCAGATTCACCTCGCCCGAGACGGTGCGGAAGCACTGGATTTCCTCTTCTGTCGCGGGGCGTTTTCCAGCCGCCGGTTCGACGCGGCCCCTCGGCTGGTCCTGCTGGATTTGAAGCTGCCGAAAGTGGATGGCCTCCGGGTATTGCAGGAATTGAAATCCGACGCGCGCACCAAGGCCATCCCGGTCATCGTGCTCACCTCGTCGAAGGAAGAGAAAGACCTCGTGAACAGCTACAAATGGGGAGTGAACAGTTATATCCAGAAGCCGGTGAATTTCGCTGAATTCCAGGAGGTCGTTCGCCAGCTCGGCATGTACTGGCTGCTGGTCAATACCAGGCCACCGGCCGCCGCGTTTGTCTGACGATAGGATCTAAGAGCTTTGACGTCACGGGTCATTTCGAGGGAAACCCCCACTGCGGTGAAACCGCTGCGCCTGCTGTTCGCGGACGACGAGCCCGCCGATATCGTGCTGTGTCTGCGCGAACTCGAGAAGGCCGGCGTCAAATTCACGGCAGACACCGTCTCGACTCCGAAGGAGTTCGCGCAAAAACTGCGCGAGGTGGCCGTTGACGTCGTTGTTTCGGATTACCGGATGAAAGGCTGGACGGGAATCGACGCTCTCGCAACAGTCAAACAGATTTGTCCCGACGTCCCCTTGATTCTGATTTCCGGAACGCTCGGGGACGAACTGGCGGTGGAGAGCATCAAACTCGGCGTCACCGACTACGTTCTAAAAGACCAGCTCGCCCGCCTGCCGATGGCAATTCACCGCGCCCAGGAGGAGCACTCGCTGCGCGAAGCCGAGGCGCGGGCACTGGAAGCCCTTCGCGAAAGCGAAGAGCACCACCGCACCCTTGTGCAGCACGCCCCGGAAGCGATCGTGGTCCTCAACGTGGACGAGAACAAGTTTGTCGATTGCAATGACAAAGCCCTGCGGCTCTTCGGCCTGAGCCGCGATCAGCTCTTGCAGGCCGATCCGGCGTCGCTCAGCCCTGCCTTTCAGCCGGATGGCCAGCGGTCCGAAGTCGCCTCGCGCGATCGTGTCGATCGCGCCCTCGCCGGCGAGACTTCTTCTTTCGAATGGGTGTGTCGCAATTCCCAGGGCGCCGAGGTCCCTTGCGAAGTGCATCTCGTCCGCCTCCCTTCGGCAAAGCGGCTTCTGGTGCGCGGCAGCATCCGAGACATCACCGACCGCAAGCGCGCGGAGCTGGCCGAGCGCGAAAGCGTGGCGCGCTACCGCGCCCTCGTCGATCACGCCGCATACGGAATATTCTGGGCTAGGGAACCGGAGGGAAGACTCATTGATGCAAATCCGGCTCTCGCGCAGATGCTCGGCTACGATTCGGTCGAGGAGCTTCTCGCACTGGGGTTTACGAGGATGTTCTATCGCGATCCCGCGGACCAGGCCCGGATCGTATTCGACCACCTGAATCGGGGGCTCGAGGACGCCACGGTGGAATGGAGGCGCAAGGACGCGAAAATCATCAGCGTTCGCTTGAATGGCCAAAGGGCCATGGATCCGGATGGCAAGTCCGAGTGCGTCGAAGTGACCGTGGAAAACGTCACCGAGCGCCTGACGCTTGAAAAACAGCTCGCCCAGGCGCAGAAATTCGAATCCATCGGTCAATTGGCGGGTGGAATCGCGCACGACTTCAACAACATGGTCGGCGCGATCCTCGGCTGGGCGGACATCGGCATGGAGGAAACCGACGCCGGCTCGCGCCTCCATCGCCATTTCGAAAAAGTGCAGCAGCAAGGCAAGCGCGCAGCGGCGCTGACGCGCCAATTGCTCGCTTTCGCGCGGCGCCAGATTCTCGAGCCTTGCGACGTCGATATGAACCAGACCGCCGTCGAAACTCTCAGCCTGCTGGAAAAGCTGATCGGGAGCAACATCGAGATCAAAGCGAATCTGGCGCGAGACCTCAAGGTCGTGCGCGCCGACCCGACCCACGTGGACCAGGTGCTGATGAATCTTTGCATCAATGCGCGCGATGCAATGCCCGACGGCGGCTCGCTGCTGATCGAGACATCGAACGTCACCCTCGACGCGCAATTCTGCACGCTCCAGCCGCTGGCGCGACCCGGCGAATACGTCTTACTCACCGTTGCGGACACGGGAATAGGCATGGACGCGGCCACGCTCGACCGCATCTTCGAGCCGTTCTTCACGACCAAGGAGATCGGCAAAGGCACCGGCCTGGGCCTGGCGATGGTCTACGGCATCGTCCGGCAGCACCAGGGTTGGGTGGAATGCGCCAGCGCCGTGGGTGCCGGAACGACGTTCTCGCTGTTTTTGCCGCCGGCCACGACCGCGACCGAG
>DATEHV010000044.1:0-117932 GCA_035279445.1 Candidatus Acidiferrales bacterium
ACGTCCTGGCCAAGAGGTTCGGGCTGACCCGTGGGACGTATCCAACAGGGAATAAAGCCTGCGGAGCGCACACCGTTCCGTCCAACCTCGCAGACGCCGATCATGGCGTTCCTGGCTTCGGGATGAAAATGTGCCGAGGGCGATGTGGCTCTCGATGCCACCCTTGAGGCTCTGTTCTTTCTAGTTGCCGCCTTTAGCCACCGCGACAAGTCGCCAAGTTGTTACGGGGAACCAAGATGACTGGAGCGGGCGATGGGAATCGAACCCACGTCCGAAGCTTGGGAAGCTTCTATACTGCCATTGTACGACGCCCGCTCAGCCTTGCGACTTCCCGCAGAATATCACCGCGAGAAATCGTGCGCAAGAATGTGACGCGGATCGGAATTGCCGGTCCCTCTCAGCACGCCAGAGGCATCATTCGCTGCACGTCTAACAGCGCGGCGGTTGTCGGACGGTCTTCACTTGATCTCAGGGTAATCGAGGTAGAAGCGATGCAGATCGGCGACGGTCATCTGGCCTTTGCGGATGCGGACGGCTGTAGGCTGGTCGGGCGTACCCGAATAATCGACCCACACGGTGTCGCCTGCGCGGAAATCGGAGAGTTTGATGGGCTTGCCCTTGTCGTCCTGATACTGCGTTTTGGCGTCCACCTTGACGATCAGTGTGACTTCGGTGGGCCGCTTCAGCAGGAACTGGGACTTTGCCTGATCGATCGACGCGACAATGAAAAACCGCTCGCCCCCGGCTTTAGTCTTACCCTGGGCGCGAGCGCTTGCAATCACCGAAGCTCCCAGCAGGAGCACCAGCGCCACAACCGCGTAGTCCGAAATCACGCTAGGTCTTCTATTCATATCGAAGTGCCTCGATGGGATCGAGCCGCGCGGCCTTGCGCGCGGGATAGTATCCGAAAGCGATCCCAACGCCGGCGGAGAAAACCACGGCAATGAAAACCGAGAGAGGCGACACAAAAGTGGTCCAGTGCAACGCGCGCGAGACGAGCGCTGAGCCCGCGATTCCGAGGACGATTCCGATGAGCCCGCCGAGCGAACTGAGCACCAGCGCCTCGCTCAGGAACTGGCGCTGCACGTCTTCCTCGGTCGCTCCTACGGCCATGCGCACGCCGATCTCGCGCGTTCGCTCCGTCACCGACACCAGCATGATGTTCATGATCCCGATGCCGCCGACCAGGAGCGATACCGAAGCGATGCTCCCGAGCAAGAGCGTCAAAATCCGCGATGTTGCTTCCGCCGTTTGAGCGAGTTCATCCGGGCTGCGGATGATGAAGTCGTCGTCTTCGCCGGAGCGCAGATGGTGTCGCTGGCGAAGCTGCGCGGCGATGGTCGGCTTCGCCGCAACGATGGCCTGCTGGGAGCTCATCGAGACCATGATCATTTGCACCCAGGTGATCCCGGAGACCTTTTTCTGGATGGTCGTGAAGGGCATGATCATGGTGTCATCCTGGTCTTGCCCATTGCTGGACTGGCCTTTGGCTTGGAGAACGCCCAGGACGCGGAAGGGTAGATTCTTCACCCGGATCAGTTGTCCCACGGGGTCCTCATCGCCGAAGAGTTGCTGGGCGACCGTATTGCCGATTACGCAGACGTTGGCGGCCATGTCCACGTCCCGCTGCGAAAACATGCTTCCCGAGATGACGGGCCAGTTGCGAATCTGAGTGACGTCTTGGGAAGCGCCGGTTGCGCGCGTCATCCAGTTTTGGTTCCCGTTGACCACCTGAACAGACGATCCGACGATCGGCGAGACGGCTACGACGTTCGGTACGTGCTGCAGAATCGCCTCCGCATCGTCGGCGGTCAGTGTTTTGTTCGCGCCGCTGCCCATGCGAACTCCGCCCGTGTTCACGCTCCCCGCGAAGATCATGATCATGTTGTTGCCCAGCGACTGAATCTGCTGTTGCACCTGCTCTCCTGCGCCCTCGCCGATCGCCACCGTGCAGATCACCGCGCCGACGCCGATGATGATTCCCAGCATCGTGAGGATGGTCCGCATCTTGTTCCGCGCCAGCGCCCGCAGCGCCACGCGAATCACTTCTCGCGGATTCATGCCTCCACCTCGTCGTTGATTGTCATCGGGGGCCTCCGGGCCGGCCTCCGCCGGCGAACGGCGGGCGCGCGCCAGGGATTGCGCCTTGCGCCTGCTCCGCGGCAATCACCACCACATCGCCCTCGTGCAAGTCTCCCTGGACGAGTTGAGTGTTGTTGTAGTCGGTGATCCCGGATTGGACAGCGACCGGAATCAGCTGCTGCATTGGCCCGAGCTTCCAGACCACTTGCCAGCCTCCGAGGTGCGTGGTGGCCGCGTCGCGCGGGATGTTGTACTGCTTATAGAGCTGCTGGAGGTCCTTCGGAAGCATCGCAGGCTTAAAGGTCAGTGCCGGGTTGGGAATCTCGACGGTGTTAGCGGCGTGGCCCGTGGGAATCGTGACGTAGGCAGTCTCGCCCGGCAAAAGCTTCTCGTCCGGATTGCTGAAGTCGATGACGGTGTTGTAGGTGACCACGTTCTGAACGGTCGTAGGATTGAGACGCACGGTGCTGACCCGGCCATGAAACAGCTCCGTCGGAAACGCGTCCACCTGAAACGTCACGGGCGCGCCTACCTTAATATTTCCAGTGTCGGATTCATCTGTGGCCGCGTAGACCTGCATGCGCGTCAGGTCCTGAGCGACCGTGAATACGTTGGGTGCCTGCAGAGCCGCCGCCACAGACTGGCCGACGTCGATGTTGCGCGCCACGACGGTGCCGCCAATCGGCGAAACGATGGTGGTGTATTTCAGGCTCGTCTCGGCGGCCTTAAGCCCGCCCTCCATGGACGTGACCTGACTGGAGGCTTGGGCGAGTGTGGCCTTCGCCTGCGCGAGAGCCGCTTGCGCGGATTGAACTTCTGCCTGCGCCTGGCCGAGGGTCGACTGGGTCAAGTCATTGGCGTCAGCCGAGACAACGCCGGCTGTGAAAAGATCTGTTGAGCGTTTGGCCGTGGCCTGTTCGTAGGCCGCATTTGCCTGGGCCTTGGCGAGGTTCGCATCGTCAACCTGGACGTTGGCCGCAAGCGTGACGAGATTGGCCTTCGCGTTTTCCAGATTGCCGCGCGCCTGCGTGACCTGCGCTTCATAGATCGCCGGATCGAGCTGCGCGAGCACCTGCCCGCCCTGCACGCGGGTATTAAAATCCGCGAAGATGTATTCCACCGTGCCGGAGACGTAAGAGCCGACGGGCACTGTAGTCAACGCATTAATCGTCCCAGTGGCCTGCACCGCCGCGGTCAGATCGCCGCGCCGGATGACTGCTGTGGTGTACTTGGGGTCCGCCGACTTGCTCCTCACGTAGTACCAGATGCCGATGACCACAATCAGAAGGCCCGCACCCGTTAGGTACGCCTTCCTGTGCTTTCGATATGACTCTCCAAGAGACATAATTCTCCGCTGGCGTAGGAAGTTGTTTTCAACCAATCAAGAGGCGCGCTGGCCGGGCGTTTCGATCCCTTCCTCTCTTGTAAAGACGCAGGCCCCGCAGCTTAGGTTACCTTTGGTGGGTCCGTATTCTAGCAGCGTTTTCGGCCGGCAGCCCTGATTCCCGCGCGGACCGGGTTTCTTCGCCGAGGAGTCTCCGTGTTAGAGTGGGCCGCTCAAGGAAGCCAGGGACGGGAAATGGCGTATCGAGACTTGCGGGAATTCCTGAAGATTTTGGAAAAGGAGGGCGAACTCCGGCGCGTCTCGATCGAAGTGGATCCGGTCCTCGAAATCACGGAAATCTCGGACCGCGCGGTAAAGTCCGGCGGACCGGCGTTGCTGTTCGAGCATCCTCGAGGTTCGCGGACCCCCGCTGTGACCAACCTTTTGGGCACCGAACGGCGGATGAACTTAGCCCTCGAAGTGGCCTCGCTCGAGGAAATCTCCGGCCGCATCTCTTCGATACTCGACATGCAATCGCCGCAGGGGCTCTTCGACAAAGTAAAGATGCTGCCGAAGCTCGCCGAACTCGGCAACCTCTTCCCGAAAACGGTTCGCGCCGGGGATTGCCAGGAGGTGGTGCGCACGGAGGGATTCTCTCTTTTCGAGTTTCCGATCTTGCAGTGCTGGCCGCAGGACGGCGGACGCTACATCACCTGGCCGATGGTCATCACGAAGAATCCCGAGACTGGGAAGCGAAACGTCGGTTGCTATCGCATGCAGGTTTTCGACGAGCGCACGACGGGGATGCACTGGCAGACCCAAAAGCACGGTGCCGAGCACTTTCGGAGCGCGCGGGCCGGGAACAAGGGTGGACGGCTCGAAGTCGCGGTAGCGATCGGCGCGGATCCCGCGACATGCCTTGCGGGAACTCTGCCGGTTCCGCCCGACATGGATGAATTCGTATTCTCCGGCTTCCTCCGCCGCGAGCCGGTTGAACTCGCCAGGTGTAAGACGGTCGATCTCGAAGTTCCAGCGAATGCTGAGATCGTACTCGAAGGTTATGTCGATCTCGCGGAAATGCGCACGGAGGGTCCGTTCGGAGACCACACGGGTTTTTACTCCTTGGAGGGGCAGTATCCTGCATTTCATGTCACGTGCATCACGCACCGCAAGCAGCCGCTTTACCTGACAACCATCGTCGGTCCCCCGCCACAGGAGGACTACTTTATCGGCCACATGATTGAACGCGTTTTCCTGCCCGTGATGAAGATGACGCACCCCGAAATCGCGGACGTGGCCATGCCCGCCGAAGGGATTTTTCAAAACCTGATGATTGTGTCCATCCGCAAGAGCTATCCCGGGCACGCGCGAAAGACCATGAATGCAATCTGGTCACTCGGGCAGGCGATGCTCACGAAGGTTTTGGTGATCGTGGACCACGATGTCAATGTCCAGGACCCGCGCGAGGTCGTCTGGAAAGCCCTTTGCGCGATTGATCCGGAGCGCGACACGCAATTCGTGCTCGGGCCCGTGGATACTCTGGATCACGCCGCCCGGCGGCAAGACTACGGGTCGAAAATGGGAATCGACGCGACGCGCAAATGGCCCGAAGAGGGTTTTTCCGGGCGATGGCCTGACGAAATCAAAATGAATGCGTCGACGAAGCGCCGCGTGGACGCCATCTGGTCGCAGCTGAACTTGGGCGGGCCGAAAAAGTAGTAGGTCACCGTAGGCGTGAGCCGAGCGCCCGACGCTGCCCAGGCGGCGTCAACCCCTCCATTGTTTTGCTCTGATTTCGCCTCTCCTGTCCTTAAGACCGGGTTTTACCAAAAGCACACGCGAGCAACATGTGGGTTGACAGTCTTTGTCGTGGGTGCAATAAACGATTCAAGGGCAGCGCGTACCATAGCTATTAGTACCGCAGCTTTGCGCTGGCCTGAAGCCGCCCCAGGGGGTTGGGGCGAAGTAGAACCGAAGGGCAAAAGGGGTATCTCAGGCAGTCGGCGCAACAGGAAAACCATGCGGAGTCTGCCCTGCGAAGCAGGGTGGAGTGAGGAGCAAGGGGCCGCGCGATGTTCAATCTGGGGAAAACAAAATCTCTAATCGGCCTGGATATCGGCTCGAGTTCGGTGAAGGCTGTCGAGCTGCGAAAAGCACGAGATGGGTACGAGCTGGTGAGCTTCGGCATGGAGCCTTTGTCACAAGATACCGTCGTGGACGGCGCCATTATGGACGCCCCTTCCGTTGCCGAGAAGATCATTTCAATTTTCGACGCCCAGAAGATCAAGGTGAAGGATGTAGCCACTTCCGTATCCGGGCACTCGGTGATCGTCAAGCGCGTGAGCATGCCCTTAATGACCGAGGAGGAGCTGTACGACCGGATTCAGGCGGAGGCCAGCCAGCACATCCCCTTCGACATCGCCGACGTGAACTTGAGCCATCAGCTCCTGGAAGCCACTGAGAATCAGATGGACGTGCTCCTCGTGGCTGTCAAGAAGGACAAGATTCTGAACCACACGAACGTGCTCGCGCAGGCCGGGAAGACGCCGATGGTCGTGGATATCGACGCGTTCGCGTTGCAGAATAGTTTTGAGGTGAATTACGAGCCGGATCCCTCGCAGGTCGTCGCCCTGCTCAACATCGGCGCGAGCGTCATGAACATCAACATCATCCGCGGCTGGACGCCGCTGTTCACGCGCGACGTTTCAGTGGGCGGCAATCAATACACGGATGCGCTCCAAAAGGAGCTGGACCTGAGCTTCGAAGACGCCGAGAAGTTGAAGATGGGCGGAACGCTTGCCGGTGTCAGTGAAGAGCAGCGCACAGCGATTCTTCGCTCGGTTTCTGACATTTTAATTCTCGAGATTCAAAAGACGTTCGACTTCTTCCGTGCGACAGCAAGCGGTGAAAACATTCGACGGATCGTGGTCGCCGGAGGCACAGCGCGCGTGCCCGGTTTGCTCGACCTCCTCAAGGAAGAGTTTGCGATGCCCGTCGAGGAGCTTTACCCGTTTCGGAAGGTTGTAATTAACCCAGGTCGTCACGATGAATCCCAGCTTCGCGAGTTGGCGCCGCGCCTGGCAATCGCCGTAGGCCTGGCGCTGAGGAGCTTTGACACGCCATGATCCGCATCAATTTACTCGGCCAGGCTCGTCCGAAGGCCGCCAAACAAGCCGTGCCCCTCGAAGCCACCGTGCAGATTCTGTTCGCGTGTGTAGCGGTCGGCTTGGCGATTGTGATGCTTGGGATCACCTATTACCAACAGAAGCGCCAGCTCGATGACACAAACAAGCGCATCGCATCGCTTCGAGCGGAGAAGGCCAGCCTGCAACAGATCAAACAGGATGTGGACCGCTTCGAAAGCCAGAAAGCCGTGCTTCAGCAACGGATCGACGTGATTGAGACGCTGCAGCGAAATCGCACCGGCGCGCAGGACATGCTTCAAATGGTGGCCAATACGGTGGTCCGAATTGACGCGCTCTGGCTGACTTCTCTGGATCGCAACGGCGATTCGATCCAGCTCGAGGGCGAGGCCGGATCCATCAACGCCGTCGCGAATTTCATCACGGAACTTAAGCGCTCAGGTTATTTCGACCAGATCGAAATCAAGAGCGCCAAAGAAAATGACCTTCAGCCGGGGGTCGAGACGTACGACTTTCAGATGACGGTGGGCATCGCTCAGCCGGCAGGCGGCCCGGCGAAGGCCCAGGCCGTTGGAACGCCTCAAACCCCGCAGCCCGCGGCCAAGGGGAGGAGCTAGCCATGGCAACCGCTTTCCGAGACTGGCCCTGGCCCCTGCAGGCTCTCCTTTATGTGGGGTTGGCGATCGCGCTGGTGCTGGCGGGCTTTTACGTTCCGGGGTCACCGCTGGCCAGCGTTCGGAATCAGCTCGAGAGCGCGCAGGCCGAGCTGAAACCGCTCGAAGCCGATGTCCAGAGCCTCCGCGTTTACAAGCAGCGGCGGGCCGAGCTGCAGTCGGATATGGACGCACTGCAGAAGCAGCTTGCCACGCTGCAAACGATCGTCCCCGAAGACAAGGAGACGGATCAATTCATTCTGATGGTGCAACGCTCAGCGACGACCGCGGGCGTTTCGATTCGCACGCTGACTGCGAGCGCAGTCGTGCAGAAGCCGTACTATTTCGAGATGCCGTTCGTGGTGGAAGCCGACGGCCCGTACTATTCCGTTCTGGATTTCTTCGCAAGGCTGGGACGGTTATCTCGAATCATCAATGTAGGCGACCTCAAAATGACGGGCATCGGCAACGGTCCGATCGGGGGCGCAAATAAGTTTCACATGGCCGCGGGTACGACCGTGACCGGCACGTTTACCGTGACCACATTCTTCACCAATCCGGCGCCACCGTTGGCTTCGTCGACTCCGGCTGGCGCGCCGGCAAAACGGTAGGGCAACGATGAGACTCTTGAAGACATCCGCGATCTTGCTGGCCGTGCTCGCCGCGTCTCTGTGTTTTGTTCCGGGCGTCTCCGCGCAGGCCACTGCGGCGAAGAAACCGGTCAAGAAGGCGCAGGCGGCGAAAGCGAAGGCAGCCAAGCCGTCGACCGCACTAACGACGGCGGCCAAGGCGAAAGCCAAGCCGGCCGCGGCGCCTTCGGCATCTGCCGCACCTGCCGCAGCCCCGAACGCCGTTGCAAGCGCAGCCGAGGTCCCGGTAGATGAGAAGAGGATCGATTCGGAAGGGAAGCGCGATCCGTTCGCGCCCCTGATCAGCAACAGAAAAGACAAGGGCGGGGAGCATCTGCCGCCCGGCAAGGCAGGGCTGGTGATCTCCACGGTGCGCGTGGATGGGGCCGTGCGCGCGCAAAGTGGAATGATCGCGGTGGTTTCGAATCCGGAAGATAGCGTCTATTTCATTCGGGAAGGCGATCACTTGTACGACGGGGATGTGGAAAAGATTGGTTTGGACGGGGTCACATTCAAAGAGAATTCGAAAGACGCCTTCGGGAAGCCAGTCGAGCGGGTGGTGACGAAGCGAATCTACGCGAGTGCAGGAGAGCAGCAATGAGGATCCTATGGAGGGCGTGGGGGCTGGGCGCGCTATTAGCGGCCAGTCTGATTCTATCGAATGGAGTGCTCCGGGCGAGTGACGCGCCTGTCGTGCACCTAAAGGCGGTGGTGAAGGACGGCGCGGTCCGCTTGATGGCGGAAGCGAATGGCCCGTTCGAGTACACCACCTATCGTCCGAGCGAGAGCCTTTACGTGCTCGACCTGAGCGGAGTCTCAGCCGCGGACCCGGGTGGAGCGCGACTGGTGGCGTCCGACCTCGTGAAGAGTTACCGCGTCAGCTCCTATGCCGCAGGTGTGAAGCCCGTTGTGCGCGTGGAGATTCTGCTGACCCAGGGTGTCGAACCGCGCCTCGAGCGCACCGGCGCACAGGATCTGACGCTCCTGGTTTCGCGTTCGGCAAACTCAACGTCCACGGCCTCGACATCCGTTCCAAGAGTCCTTCCTGCCGCCGCGAAGTTCTCCGATCCGAAGACGCCTGTAGCAGCTCCGGAAGTGATTCGGCAAGTGCATCTTGGTCAGAACGGCGGCGAGACGGAAGTCACGATTTCCGGGTCGGGTCCCCTGACCTATCATTCGATTCACCTCCAGAATCCGGACCGTGTTGTGCTGGATTTTGCGGACTCGCACCTGACGACTTCGGAGAAACACATCGCGAGCAACCTCGATCCAGTGCGGGAAATTCGGCTGGCCCAGTTCACACCGGAGGTCTCGCGTGTGGTGATCGATCTTCGCGAGCCCGCGCGCTACAACATCAAGGGAGCTGGTAGCACAGTTACAGTTTCGTTCGTGGTGAGCGCAGCCACTGGCGCGAGGCGCACACCCGCGCCGGCCGCAGAGCCCGCGGACGTTGTAACGACGAAGACCGTTGTCCACGACCAGCCTCTGAAGCAAGTGGTTGCGACGAAGTCAGGCGAGATTCCCGCTCCGGCCGTGGTGCTGCCGGTTGCATTGACTCAGACTTCTTCCGCGCTCGCAGCGCCAGCTAACGCCCAACCGCAGCAGCAGGACGCCGCGGCTTCCACGCGGGCGGCAGTGGACCCCGCTGCGGCACCACAGGCCAACACACCTAATGCAGATGCGGCTCCGGCGGCCCAAGCCCCGGCCCCGGCACCCGCCCCCGCCCCCGCCCCGGTTCCGCCTGCGGCGGCGCCCACTCCGGCGGCCGCTCAAGCGCCGACTCCGGCACCGTCCGGCAAGTACACCGGCGAGCCGATCTCGGTCAACTTGAAGGATGTGGACTTGCGCGATTTCTTCCGGCTAATCCATGAGATCAGCGGACTAAACGTCGTGGTGGATCCCGGCGTGAAAGGTACGCTGACGATTGTGCTCGACGACGTACCGTGGGACCAGGCACTCGATATCGTCCTCAAGAACAACGATCTGGATAAGCAGCTCGACGGCAATGTGCTTCGCCTGGCCACGAAGGAGACGTTGCGTAAGGAAGCCGAAGAGAGCCGTGATCTCGCCAAGGCTCAGGCCGAGGCCGCCGACGTGGTCACCACGACTCGCGTTCTCAGCTACGCCAAGTCAACCGATATGGCCGGCACTCTCAAGAAGTTTCTCTCGTCGCGCGGAGACATCATTGCTGACGATCGTTCGAATACCTTGATCATCCGCGACATACCCAGCACGCTGCCTGTCATGGATAATTTGATCCGCCAGCTCGACCGCCGGTCGCAGCAGGTGGAGATCGAGGCCCGTGTCGTTGCCGCCAACCGCTCGTTCTCTCGGGAAATTGGTACCCAGTTTGGCATTTCCGCGGGGACCTCAGGAGGCACCAATCTCTTTAGCGGCGCTGCTGGGGCAAGCCCCTTCACCCGCAATTTCCCTCCGCTCCCGGCGCCGCCCGTTATCGTGGGAACGGGGGGATCCACCGTCACCAACGGCCAGATTCCTCTTATGTCGAACCTGCCGGTGGGAGCGCCGACCAGCGGTTTCTCGTATAACTTCACGGAAAAGAACTTTGCGTTGGACATGATTATCACGGCTGCAGAAGACCGCGGAGTTGGCAAGCTCCTCTCGAAGCCGAAGGTGATCACGCAGAACAACGAGAAAGCGACCGTCAAGCAAGGAACAAAAATTCCTGTGCAGACGATTGTGAACAACACAGTCTCAGTGCAGTTCGTGGACGCCGTTCTCGAGCTTGACGTGACGCCCCAAATCACGGCCGATGGAACGGTGTACATGGATGTCACGGTCGAAAACGACCAGATTGATCAAGCCATTCCACGCGTTCAGGGCATTCCGGCCATCGACACGCAGTCGGCCGAAACAAAAGTCACCGTGAACGACGGCGCAACCGTGGTGATCGGCGGGATTATCGTCACCCAGCAACGGACTGATATCCAACAGGTTCCGGTGGTCGGCAGCATCCCGATTCTCGGAAATCTGTTTAAGCACACAACGGTAAGCTCGACGTCTCAAGAGCTCCTGTTCTTCCTGACGCCTCGGATTCTGCCGAGCTAAGGCTTAGCACGAAGCGCGAGAAGCAGGCTGCCTTACGTGGCAGTTAATTCGGCACACCGAACGACATCCCGGAGCGGGCCTGATGCACGATTGGGCCGGCTCCGGCTTTCTTTTGCGGCCCTCGGGGCGGACGCGATTCTCGTTTCCCATCTTCCGAATATTCAGTATCTCTGCGGCTTTACTGGCAGCGCGGGCTTGTTGCTGATAGAGACGGCGGCATGCACGCTGTTTACGGACAGCCGTTATACGTTTCAGGCGCGTCAGGAGGTTCGCGGCGCCCGGATACACATTGCCCGGCGCGGACTGCTGCGAGCCGCTGGTGGACTTCTGGGCGCCCTGCGCGGCCATCGCAGAGTCGCTTATTCGCCCGGCAACCTTACGGTCGCACAACACGGGACTCTCCAGACGGTTGCAGGCAAGCATACTCGATGGCTCAATGACGGGAATGTGGTCGAAATACTCCGCTCGGTCAAGGATGCCGATGAACTTGCTCTCATGAGCCAGGCGGCAAGCGTGGTCGGCAGCGTCTTCCGAAGGGCTTTGCGCCTGATCCGCCCCGGAGTGACCGAGCTCAGCTTGGCGGCTGAGATCGAATATCAGATGAAGCAGCTTGGGGCGGCGGGACCTTCATTCGAGACCATCGTGGCCTCAGGCGCGCGCTCGGCGTGGGCCCACGCCCGCCCTTCCGCCAAGGCGCTCAGGAAAAGCGAGTTGGTCGTCCTCGACCAGGGTGTTATACTCCGCGGCTATTGCAGCGACATGACCCGTACAGTGTTTCTTGGCCGCGCGCCGGGAAGGATTCGCAGCCTCTACAATGCGGTCCTCGATGCGCAGCGAGCGGCCAAGGACGCCATCCGGCCAGGCGCGACGGCTGGCGATGTCGACCGGGCCGCTCGGCGAACCCTGCAGCGTTCGAATCTGGCACGGTACTTCACTCACAGCACCGGCCACGGGTTGGGCCTTGAGGTACACGAGATGCCCCGCCTCGCCACGGGCGAAAAAACGATTCTCTGCGAAGGGATGGTGTTGACCGTGGAACCGGGCGTGTACATCGAAGGCCTCGGCGGCATACGCATCGAGGACGATGTGGTCGTCACCAACAGGGGCGCCCGCGATCTCACCACCGCCTCGCGAGCATTTTTCGAAATATAAATGGCCAAAAATCCGAAATCACCGTCGAGCATGGGCGCGGATGTCCGCGGGGTTGATCTGGCGGAAGTAGAGCGACTGCTCGCGTTCATGCAGCAGCATGGGCTGGACGAATTTGAGTACGAGCGCGCGGGCGTACACATCCGTCTGAAGCGAGCATCGGCTCATAGTGGGAGCTCGGCCGCCGCTCCGGACATTCCTCGCGCGCCTTTGCCGGCGTCAGGGGCGCGCTCGGCCTCGTCCGCCGCTGCGGCGCGCGAGCACGCCGTGGAACCATCGGCGCTCCCCGGCCACGAAGCGCTGACAGCGGAGCCGGATCTGCACGTCATCAAGTCTCCGATCGTCGGTACGTACTATTCCGCCGCGAGCCCCACCGCCGAACCGTTCGTCGCGGTTGGCGCCAAGGTGGAACCCGGCCAGGTGCTCTGCATCATCGAAGCCATGAAATTGATGAACGAGATCGAATCGGATGTGGCGGGCGAAATTGTCCGGATCTTCGTCGAAAACGGGAAGCCCGTCGAATACGGCGAACCGCTTTTCGGCGTTCGCCCACGCGGCAAGAAGTAGGCCTTCAGGCACGGCTCACGTGGATCGAACCGCAAGACGATGTTCCGAAAAATCCTGATCGCGAATCGCGGCGAAATCGCACTGCGCATCCTGGCCGCGTGCAAGGAGCTCGGCGTTCCCACGGTCGCCGTTTTCTCCGAAGCGGATCGCCATGCGCTCCACGTCCGATTCGCCGATGAGGCCATCTGCATCGGCCCGCCGCGCAGCTCGGAGAGTTACCTGAACATTCCGCAGGTAATCAGCGCAGCGGAAATCGCCAACGTGGATGCCATCCACCCGGGTTACGGCTTTCTGTCGGAAAACGCCAATTTCGCGGAGGTCTGCGAAGCCTCCCACATCACGTTTATCGGGCCTTCGCCTTCGATGATCCGCATGATGGGTGAAAAGGATCGCGCACGCGTGGAGATGGCCGCCGCCGGCCTCCCTGTGATTCCTGGCAGCGAAGGCATAGTTCCGGATGAAGAGGCCGCCAAGAAGGTTGCCGGCGAGATCGGCTTGCCGCTGATGATCAAGGCATCGGAGGGCGGCGGTGGGCGGGGTATGCGCATGGTGCGCACCAAGCGGGAGTTGATCCCGGCATTTCAGACAGCGAGCTCCGAAGCCGCGCAGGCCTTCGGCAGCCCCAACGTGTACATGGAGAAGCTGATCGAGCGTCCGCGCCACATCGAATTTCAGGTACTGGGCGACCGCCACGGCAGCGTGATCCACCTCGGCGAGCGCGAATGTTCCCTCCAGCGCCGCCACCAGAAGGTACTCGAGGAGTCACCCTCGACAGTTCTCGACGGCGCGACGCGCGAGCGGATTGGCAATCAGGTCGTCAACGCCCTTCGCAAGGTCGGCTATTCGAGCGCCGGAACCGTTGAGTTTCTGCGCGACGCTTCCGGAAATCTCTTCTTCATCGAGATGAACGCGAGAATTCAGGTGGAGCACCCGGTGACGGAAA
Source organism: Candidatus Acidiferrales bacterium (assembly GCA_035279445.1). GTDB lineage: Bacteria > Acidobacteriota > Terriglobia > Acidiferrales > UBA7541 > Palsa-295. The sequence continues at coordinate 13,560 of DATEHV010000044.1, forward strand.
TGGTGACCGGCGTGGACCTGGTGAAATCACAGATCCGACTCGCGGCAGGCGAGCGCCTCGGAGACGTAGTAGGTCCGGTCGAGTCTCGTGGCCATGCGATTGAATGCCGCATCAACGCCGAGGATCCCGAAACATTCGTGCCGTCCCCCGGCCGAATCACCGCTTTTCGAGTCCCGGGCGGTCCGGGCGTCCGCGTGGACACCGCCGCCTATGTTGACGCCATCGTTCCGCCCTACTACGATTCTCTGGTTGCCAAGGTGATCGCCCACGGCCGCGACCGATCCGAAGCCATCGCGCGGATGCATGGCGCGCTCGACCGGTTCGTGGCGGAAGGTATCAAGACGACGATTCCCCTCCACAGAAAAATCCTCGCCGACCCAAACTTCATCGCCGGTAAATTTGATACACACTTCCTCGAGCGTCTTACTGCCGCGGAAGGGAAGTAGTATGTTGTCGGCGATGCCGCAGCTATAGTTCCGGGACTGGGGAGGATGCAACTGTTCCCGTCTCTGTACGCGATTCTCGATCCTGCGCTCACTCGGGTCTCTGTAGCGTCCCTGGCCGACGCTCTGGCGAATGCTGGCGTGCAATTGATCCAACTTCGCGACAAGCGCTCGTCCTCCGTTAGGTTCCAGTCCGAGGCGCGAGAATTGGCGCGTCTGCTTTCGGACCGCGGGGCCCGCCTCATCGTCAACGACCGTCCGGACATCGCGGCCATCGCGAGCGCGGCCGGCGTGCACGTGGGCCAGGACGATCTGCCGGTCGAAGTCGCGCGGCGAATCTGCCCTGCGCCGCTCTGGGTAGGCGTTTCGACACACAATCTCCAGCAATTGAGCGAGGCTGACCTCACTTCAGCGGATTATATTGCTGTGGGGCCTATCTTCCCGACAGCTACAAAGCAGAATCCGGACCCGGTGGTCGGCCCGGAGTTTCTTCGCGCTGCGCGGCAGTTGACGCGAAAACCGCTCGTCGCGATCGGCGGCATCACCGTTGGGACCGCTGCGGAAGTCTTCGAGGCGGGAGCGAATTCGGTTGCGATTATCGGCGATCTGCTGACCGCTCCCGATCCCGGCGAACGCGCGCGCGAGTATCTGGCCATCGCGGAACGTTTCCGGACATCGCTCCGTTAAAGGCCACGTTGCATGGCGGCAGGCACGCAGGCAAACGGGCTCACTACCGCTCGCCCTTCCGTCGAGCTAATCAAGGGACTCGGTCTGTTCGATTCGACCATGATCGTGGCCGGATCGATGATCGGCTCTGGCATCTTCATCGTCTCCGCGGATATTTCCCACCAGGTGCAAAGCCCCGGACTGTTGATACTGGTCTGGCTCGCGTCCGGGGTAATGACCTTGATCGGCGCGCTCAGCTTTGGCGAGTTGGCGGCGGCAATGCCGCATGCCGGCGGACAATACGTATATCTGCGGGAGTCGTTCGGCCCGGTTTTCGGCTTTCTATATGGCTGGGCAATGCTGCTGGTCATCCAGACGGCGACCATCGCTGCCGTAGCCATTGCCTTCGCGAAGTTCTCGGGCGTCATCGCGCCTTGGTTTTCGGCATCGCATTGGATCTGGAAAATGGGCACGCTTGGCCCCTGGAAGCTCTGGTTCGGTGAGCTCGGTCCATACAACGTCGGCCTCAATCGGCAAAACGCGCTCGCTATTTTGTCCGTCGTCTTTCTCACGTGGATCAATACGCGCGGCTTGGCCCTCGGAAAGATCGTGCAGAATATCTTTACCGTGGCGAAGACGGTTTCGCTCGCCGCCCTGGTACTCCTCGGATTCTGGTTCTCCACGGCGCTCGCTCGCAGCGCGAACTTTAAGGGCTTTTGGCGCAATGCGGGATGGTCTGTGATGCATCCCTACCCGCCGGACAATTCCACCTGGATAATCGGCACGATAACGTTGGTCGGCGTTGCCATGGTCGGCTCTCTCTTTGCCATGGACGCGTGGAACAGTGTCACGTTCACTGCGGCGGAAGTGAAGGACCCGGGACGCAACCTGCCGGTTTCCCTCGCCGTCGGCACCGCATTGGTGATCTTGCTTTATACACTCACGAACGTGGCCTATCTCCGAGTGCTGCCGCTATCGGGAGATCCGCACGGCGCGGCCGCGATGGCGCGGGGCATCGAGTTCGCGTCCGAAGGGCGAGTGGCCACAGCCGTGGCGGAAGTGATTTTCGGCCCGGGTGGTGCAATCCTGATGGCGCTGGCGATTCTGGTTTCGACGTTCGGCTGCAACAACGGATTGATCCTGGCCGGCGCGCGAATCTATTACGCCATGGCGAAAGACGGTCTTTTCTTCCGCTCGGTCGGCACGGTGAATCGGAACCACGTGCCGGCAGTCGCTCTGATCGCGCAATGCATCTGGGCGTCGGTCCTTTGTCTCTCGGGGACATACGGCCAGTTGCTCGATTTTCTGATTTTCGCGCAGCTGCTCTTTTACATTTTGACGCTCGCGGGGCTTTTTGCCCTTCGATGGAAGCGCCCCGATATGGATCGACCGTACCGCGCCTTTGGCTATCCGCTGCTGCCGGCGCTCTACCTGGTGATGGCAACGTTTCTCGAAATCGAGTTGTTGCGGTATAAACCGCAGTACACTTGGCCCGGCCTGATCATCGTTTTGCTCGGCCTGCCGGTGTACGCATTCTGGAAGTGGGCGGGGAGGGCGCCGGCGAGAGCCTAGAGCGCCGCTCCGGTGCAGCGCATCCGGATTTGGTTGCAGGAGGGAAGTTCCGAATGGGAAGTCCGCTGCTGAAGAAAAAGCCGATGGATTGGCTTTTGAACGAGGCAGACAGCGCCGGCGAGCATACGCTTAAGCGTACGCTCGGGCCTGTGTCGCTTACGGCTCTGGGAGTCGGCGCGATCATTGGCGCCGGGATCTTCGTGCTTTCCGGCTTGGGGGCGCATTACGCCGGTCCGGGATTGATGCTGTCGTTCGTGATTTCAGGGCTGGGATGTGCATTTGCCGGGCTCTGCTACGCCGAATTCGCGGCACTGATCCCGCTCGCCGGCAGCGCGTACACATATGCGTATGCGGCACTGGGTGAACTATTCGCGTGGATCATCGGGTGGGACCTGACCCTTGAGTATGCGATGGGCGCAGGTACCGTTTCCTCGGGGTGGTCAAACCACTTCATCGAATTTCTCCATATCTTCGGTCTCAAGATGCCCTTATGGCTTGCCTACGATCGCTGGACCGCCCTTCGCACGGCCGAAAATGTCGTCGCGCGGCAAATGGCGCAGGCGTCCGACCCGAGTCTCGTTACCGGGACGCAGGCGTTCCTGGCTCGAGTGGGCGACATCGTCAGCGCGCAGTCTCCCGAACTGATTCAGCGCGCTCACGGCCTCGTAGGGGCGCCTCGTCTTTTTGGCGTCGAAATCGGCTTCAACCTTCCCGCGTTCCTGATCGCGTTGGTGATTACGGCGGTTCTCGTTGTCGGGATCAAGGAAAGCGCCACATTCAACGCCGGAATCGTGATCTTGAAAGTCGCCGTGGTGCTGTTCATCATCCTCCTCGGAGTGCGCTACGTGCATCCGGCAAATTGGGGCCACGACTGGGCCTCCTTTGCGCCCATGGGGTTTTCCGGCGTCGGGAATGGCGCGGCCTACATCTTTTTCGCCTACATCGGGTTCGACGCCGTTTCCACAACCGCCCAGGAAGCCAAGAATCCGCAGCGAGACCTCCCCATCGGAATCATCGTTTCGCTCCTGGTTTGCACGGTCCTGTACATTCTTGTGGCGGCGGTTCTCACCGGAATGGTGCCCTGGAAGGAAGTAAACGTGGAAGCGCCCCTGGCCGTCGCCTTCCTGGACCGCGGGCTGACCAAGGCGTCGTACCTGATCACGACCGGCGCGCTGGCCGGCCTTACCAGCGTGATGCTCGTGATGCTCCTCGGCCAGACGCGCGTGCTCTACTCGATGGCGAGCGACGGTCTCCTTCCGCGAAAATTCTTCGCCGCGATTCACCCGAAGTTCCGCACCCCGTACAAGAATACGATTTTGGTGGGATTGCTCGCGGCAATTGTCGGGAGCCTCGTGCCGATCGACGACATCGGGAAAATGGTGAACATCGGCACCCTCTTTGCCTTCGTTCTGGTCTGCATCTCGGTGATGGTGCTCCGCAAAACGAATCCGGCCCAGGCCCGGCCGTTCCGGACGCCCTGGGTTCCGCTGGTGCCACTGCTTGGAATCGCCTTCAACGGCTACATGATGTACAAGCTCGGAGCGGTGAATTGGCTGCGCCTTACGGGGTGGCTCATCATCGGACTGGTCGTCTATTTCAGCTATAGCCGGCATCACAGCCGCGTCCAGAAGGGCGACCGCTCCGCGCTTTGATTCGTGGTAGATTGCCTGTTCGGACGCCCCGGCGGCGCCGCCGACTTCGGGAACAGCCTCCGAGCGTTCTCCCATGATCCGATTCTCGCCGCGCCGTTTCTGGTCTTTCGTCCGGCGGACCTCGCCGCTCGACCGGATTGCTGCCGCGATTCTCGCTCTGTACGTCGTTAGCAGGGTCGCAAGCGCCTTGGGCCGCGCCGTCCCGTTCGGCACGTTTCTCGGCTTCCTCGGTTTTGCCGCGCTCGTCTATTTCGTTGTCCGTCTGGCGCCAGTGGTCCGCACGCGCCTCCTTTGGAGTCTTCGGAACCGCCTGATCGTCGCCTACGTGTTTATGGCCGTCGTGCCGGTCATACTTTTACTGACCATGGCGGGGGTCGGGCTTTACCTCCTCGAGCTTCAAATTGGCGCTCACCTTCTTGGCGATGACCTAAATCAACACATCAGCATAATTGCGGCGGATACGAACTCGATCGCCGGAGCGCTGAGCCGCGAACGCGATCTGAAACCCGATTCGCCGGCTTCGCCGGATCTCACGGCAACCGTCGATCCCATCCTGTCGCGCCCGAGCATCGCGAGCGTGATCGCGGCGGCGCAAGCGGAACGCCCCAATCTCCGCGTCTATCTGAATCACGGCCAACAGCTGGTTCGCTTCGCGAATGGCCGGCAATTCTCCGGACTTGCTGAATTTCGAAACCATCTTTGGTTCGCTTCAGCGAACGCCCTTACCGTTCCCGGCGGCCAAACTACAATCCTCGTCGTCGCGCCCGTTACGCGGTCGATCCTCGACAGCCTGCCTTCCAAGCTGGCTTATATCCAGCTGACCCTGCTCGATCCTGCACCGCCATCCGCCAGCGGGGCGAATTTGTTCGTGCTTCGGAAGTCTCGATACGTTCTTGGCGAGCAGATCGCAAGTGCAAATCGGACGATGGCGCCCGCCTCGAACTGGTTCGATCTTCGTGTCGATGGAGTTGCCACTCTGGATGCCGTTCGCGCGGACCTGGGGCCGGAATCGGAGGACCGGCCGGTCGTCGCTCGTTTTTCTTTGCGTGTCTCCGCCGTGAACGGGGATCTACTCACTTCGATGGGCGCGCTCGGCCCGGTTCTGGTCGATATTCTGGTGATTGCCGCACTTGTTTTCCTGGTATTGGAGTTGGCTGCCCTGGCCACCGGGGTCGTGTTGACTCGCACCATTACCCGCTCGGTCGCCGATCTCTACGAAGGCACGCTCCACGTCCGGAGGGGGGATTTTGGCCATCGCGTCCGCGTGACGAAGCGCGATCAGGTCGGCGCGCTCGGCGAGTCGTTCAACGAGATGACGAGCTCGATCGCTGAGTTGATCGAAGAGCAGCGCGAGCGCCAGCGCCTCGAGCACGAAGTCGTGATCGCCCGCGAAGTCCAGCAACAGCTCTTTCCGAGGTCGCTGCCCTCGGCGCCGGGTCTCGAGCTCGCCGCCGTCTGCCGGCCTGCAAGAGTTGTAAGCGGCGACTACTATGATTTCGTCGCCCTCGGTCACGCTCGCGTGGGGATCGCGTTGGCCGATATCAGCGGCAAGGGAATTTTCGCCGCCCTTCTGATGGCGAGCCTTCAGGCAGCTCTTCGCAGCATGGCCCCGCTCGAAGCCGGAGGCGGCACGGCGGAGTTGGTTTCCCGCCTGAACTTTCATCTCTTCAAAAACACATCGGACGACCGCTATGCCACGCTCTTTTACGCCGTCTACGATTCGAAAGCGAAGACGCTTACCTATACCAACGCCGGCCATTTGGCGCCCTTCTTGGTCCTCGACGGACGTATGCAGGCGCTCGATCAGGGAGGGACGGTTGTCGGGTTGTTCGAAGATCCACGCTACACGCAGCGCACTATCCAGATCGCGCCCGGAAGCTTGTTGGTAGCCTTCAGTGACGGTCTCACCGAGCCTGAGAGTGTCTACGGCGAGGAATTTGGAGCCGATCGTTTGAAGTCGGAGGTATTGCGCAACCGTGACCTGCCGGCCCCGCGCCTTGCGGAAGCCCTGGTGGAAGCCTCCGAGCAGTGGGCCGGCACACCGGAACAGGCCGACGATATGACCGTGGTTGTCGCGCGCATGGGGTAGTCGCGCGGCGCGACTTTTGTGACGTTGGCATTATACTGGCGTGTTCTTCGGAGTACCTTACGGTCGTGACGCTTCAGCCATGAAAATCCTGACCGCCGCCGAAATGAGGGAAGTCGATCGGCTGACGACTGCGCGATACCGCGTTCCCAGTCTGGCCCTGATGGAGGCCGCGGGCAAGAGCGTGTCCGAATTCGTGCAGTCGCGATTCCTGGATTTCCAGCGGCGCCGGATCGTCGTTTTGTGCGGCAAAGGCAACAACGGCGGAGACGGGTTCGTCGCCGCCCGCTATCTCCGCGGCGCGGGCGCAAAGCCGCGACTGCTTCTGCTTGCCGAACTGCGCGACGTGAAGGGCGACGCCGGTAAGAACCTGAAGCGATGGAGAAAGGCTGCGAGCGATCTCGAGGTCGTTCGCACTTCAAGCGAGTGGCAATCGCTGAAACCATTGCTTGCATCCGCGGACATCATCGTGGACGCGCTTCTCGGTACGGGCGCCCGCGGCCCGGCCGAAGGATTGCTTGCGGAAGTCATCCGGGACCTCAACGCCCGGCCGGCTCGCTCCGCAGTCGTTGCCGTGGACATTCCTTCGGGGCTTCCGGCCGATTCAGGCGAAGTGAAGGGTGCGGTGGTGCGCGCGGACTTCACAGTCACGTTCACGGCTCCGAAACCGGGCTTGCTCTCGGGCGGTGGCTCTGCTTGTTGCGGAACGGTTAAGGTTCGAGAAATCGGTTCGCCGCCGGAATTGGTGGAAGAAATTGGCAAGGGCCGCTTGCGCTGGATTGACGCCCGGGAAGTCAGCGAGTTCAGCCTGCATCGCAAGCCCGACGGTCACAAGGGCGACTACGGCCACGCGCTGATCGTCGCTGGCTCGGTAGGGAAGAGCGGTGCGGCGATTCTCGCGTCTTGGGCCGCGCTGCGTGCCGGAGCCGGGCTCGTCACCGTCGCCACGCCGGAGCCGGTGCTCCCGGTCATCGCGTCGCACACACCCGAAGTGATGACCGAGCCGCTTGCGGCAACCACCGCCGGAACGGTTTCTGAACGTTGCCTGGAAGGCAGTCTCTTCGCCACGCTCCTAAAGGGCAAGCGCGCTCTCGCGATCGGGCCCGGGCTCTCCACTCACGTCGGAACGCAGCAGTTCATTCGTTCGATCGTGGGAAGGCGATCAGTTCCAGTCATCCTCGACGCCGATGGCTTGAGCGCATTTGCAGGGCGCGCCACAGAACTAAGCCACCCCGATGGCATGCTCTGCGTCACGCCGCATCCGGGCGAAATGGCGCGCCTCGTCGGGTGCACAGCGCAAGAGGTTCAGGCCCACCGCGTGGAAGTTGCGCTCAAGGCCGCATCCGATTGGAACGCCATCGTGGTCCTCAAGGGTCACTCGACCGTTGTTGCGGCGCCCGACGGGAATGCGTTCGTCAATTCGACCGGTAATCCCGGCATGGGCACCGCCGGAACGGGCGACGTCCTGACCGGCGTCCTTGCCGGCATCACGGCGCAGTTCCCGGATGCGCCCTGGTGGCGTGTACTGGCATTTGGAGTGTACCTGCACGGCCTCGCAGGCGACATTGCGTATGCGGAGAGTGGCGGAGCGCCCTTGATGGCCTCCGACTTGATCCACGCGCTCCCCCGGGCCTATCAGCGGTTCTATGCCGAGCTGGGCCGTGGTTAGCCGCGAGTTTGTTACGCACTCCTCGGATGAAACGATTCTGCGCGGCCGAGAAATTGGCGCGCGATTGAAGCCTCCCGTCCTGATTCTGCTGTCGGGCGATCTCGGGGCGGGGAAGACGACGCTCACCAAAGGAATTGCCCGCGGCTTGGGCGCCGCAAACGAGGACGAAGTAACCAGCCCGACCTTCACGCTGGTCCACAAATACGGTCGCGGCGCGCCGGTCTACCACGTGGACCTCTACCGAATCGGGGATGCTCGCGATCTCGAAACGCTCGGGCTCGAAGATGTCTTCGCCGAAGAAGGGGTGGTTATCGTGGAGTGGCCCGAGAAACTAAAGCTGCGCACGGATTGGCCCGTTGTGCGAATTCGCCTCGAACACGTTGCCGAAGACACTCGCCGCATAACCCTTGATGATGCCGGGAATGTTGGCTAGAAGGATTTCCCCCGACGCGTTTGAGGGCCGACGAAAATTCGATCAGAGACCCATGATCTGAAACCCGGCGTCCACGTAGACGACGTTTCCCGTGACGCCGCGCCCGAGGTCGCTCCCCAGGAACACGGCCGCATCCGCAACTTCCGCGATGTCGGTATTGCGCCGCAGCGGCGCTCGCTGTGCCGAGATTTCGAGCATCTTCGATAAATCCTTCACGCCGCGTGCCGAAATGGTCTTGATCGCACCGGCGGAAATCGCGTTTACGCGGATCTTGTTTGGCCCGAGTTCGCTCGCCAGATATCTCACCTCGGCCTCCAGCGCCGCCTTGGCCACGCCCATAACATTGTAGTTGGTCACCACGCGCGTTGAACCGAGGTAGGTCAGCGTCATGATTGCGCCGCCATTGGTCATTAAGGGCGAGAGCGCTTTGGAAATCGCCACAAGCGAATACGCGCTGACCTCCATTGCCAGTTGGAATCCCTCGCGCGACGTGTTTACGAACGGTTGGTTGAGATCTTCATGTTTCGCTGCAGCGAGGCTATGGACCACGATGTCTAACCGGTGTCGCGCGGCCTTGACAGATTCCGCCATCTGGTCGATGTCCAGCTGCTGCTGCACGTCGCACGAGAAAAAGCCCGCCGCTCCCAACTCGCGTCCCAATTCCTCAACAGTCTGCCTCGCCCGGTCGTTCTGATACGTCAGGAGCAGCTTTGCGCCCTCTCTCACAAAGGCCTGCGCGATCGCATAGGCGATGCTCCACTTGTTCCACACGCCCAGGACGATTGCCGTCTTGCCTTCCAGAAGTTTTGGCATGGCCCGACATTCTAACCGCAAAAGCTCAAATCGGCGTGATCTTCTCGGAGGTCAGAACTGTGCTTCAACCCCGTCTCTCCGAGCGGGCGTCTCCTGCGTTTCAGCGCGTGGCCATCCAGCGAATGATTTCGCGCACCAGGTCGGAGACGTAGGGCCAAAGAAGGACCGCAATAGTGAGCACCGCCGCAAGAATCCGCGATGGGTTGCTGAATGCAGCCGCAATCCTGCCCGGCTGGTGAAGAGCGCAGAACCCCCTGTCGTGCGCCCGGCGGTTGCACCGCTCCCCTCGGGGCCCCAAGTAAAGGCACGGCCCCAGATCGCTGCCTGGGGAAACCGCGTCGCCTGCGCCCGCCATCAAGTCCTCGAGCTGAACGGCCTCCGGAGCTTCCGTCTGGCGGTCCCCAGCGGTATCGGGCTGGGAATGCTCGCTACGCATCCCTACGGTCTCCCGAGCGCCGCAGATGGCCTTCTGTCGCGTCGCGGACAGTAACGCTTACGCCTCGGTCCATTGCCCCCTCTTTTGGCCTCGGCTACAGTGAAAGCTTGTCTGCATTGGCACCCTAATGCCGGAAACTCACACCGCGCCGCCTCCAGCCCATCCGGCCCGGATGAAGCTTGAGCCGTACTCCGCCGAAATCCGGCTCGCCAACCTGACCCTCGGGCTCGACAATATTCATTATGACGTCTTTCTAAGCCCGCGTTTTGTGGAGTTTGCACGGAAGTACCTGGCGGACCTTGTCCGTCAGGCTGTCAATATTAGCCTTCTCTACGGCAAGGAAAAGGACCGCAGGCAGTCGGGCGCCCCCGAGCATTCGGCGTTCCGCAAGATTCTCACGGAAGTGCTTCAGGAGTCGATTACCCGCGCAAAATTCCAGAAGTCGATCGAAACCGACGTTCTCCACCGGCTCGCGCTGCTGAAATTCATCAGTCAGGAAACCGGTAGCCAGTTTTCCAGCATTCTCGTCGAGTGTAAGGACTGGATTCGCTCGCGCGGTGAGCTCTACGAACACAGCGAGCAGGCGCACGTGATGCGCTCGAAGATCGCCGAGGTGCAGGCGGACCGCAAGAATGTGATCCGCGAGGTGGGCGAGACGCTTTGCCGCATCTGGCGCGAAATTGAGGAAGTCACGCTTTCGAAGACTCGTCGCGCCCTTTTCGGCGACGATTTTCCCGACGTTTACCCGCTGCTGCAGAATCGCTTTCTCTTCGTCGAAGGCGGCAACGACGACCATTTTTTCCTGGAGCACTACGTCCTGCTAGGCAATTTCGTAAACGACCCCGACCGTTTCGAAGTCTTCGACGGGCTGCTTCTCGAGTTCGTCCGCGACACCGTGTTGTCGGTGGACAGCGATGATGAGCTCGTGAAGGCGCGGAAGTCCCACGAACGCCTGCTCGAGCAGGCCCGCTTGCTGCGCTCCGAACTCGCGCTGGTCGAGGATGAGCAGGAAGAGCTGGCCTCCCGGTCCGGAGACGGCGACCGTTCGTTTCCTTCGCTCTTCAAGCGCAAGTCGGGCGCGACTGGGGCCGCAAAGGGAGAGCTCGACGACCTCCGCCGGAAATCTGCGTCGCTCGAGAAAAACCTCGAGGAGCTCGCCGCGCAGATCGTGGCTGCCAAGCTGCGCATGGATTTTCTCGCGGAAGAACTTCAAAGCCGGCTGGGAGACTATTTGAGCCAGCCCGCCAATGCGCGCCGCCTTTTCGACGCCCGCGCCGCTCTCGACGATGGCGGTGCAGGGTCCGGGGAGGCCGCTTCGGAGACTCGAGCGCGGCTGCTCGAGGAGTGGGTCCACCGGCTTGAGGAGCATGACCTGCTGTTTCACGTCCTCGCCAGCTACGAAATGCGCAAAATCGCGGCGGAATACTGCCCGCCTATCCACCTCCAGCAACTTAAGAAATCGCTCGTCATTCGCGACGAAGCGAAGCGCGTGGCCCAAATCCTCGAGAAGTTTCCGGCGCGCAAGGTTTCCATGAAGAAACTGGAGGAGGCATCCCGCGCGATTCGCCGCCGCACGACGGACGAAACCCTCGCCGTGGGCCTGCAATTCTCCGAGGACCTGATGCGCCTCCGTCGCGACCGGCGCAACTACCAGCAGGTTGCCGCCTGGATGGAGCGCATCAATCTGGTGCACTCGGAGCGCGCCCGCGAGCTTTCGCGCGCCAACAAGAGCCTCTACGAATTCCTGCATCCCGACGAAAGCCGCCCCGCAGACGACCCGGTGATCAACCACGTGGTGATCAAGGCGGACGTCCGAGGCTCCACGGGCATCACGAAAGACCTCCTCGCGCGCGGCATGAACCCCGCCTCGCACTTCAGCATGACCCTGCACGAGCCGGTGAAGCGCATGCTCGAGCGCTACGGCGCCGCCAAAGTCTTCATCGAAGGCGACGCAATTATCCTCGCGATCTACGAAACCGAATCCACCCGCGCCACGCAGCGCGCCGTCGCCCGCGCTTGCGTGCTTGCGCGCGAGATTCTCGCCGTCACAGCGGCGTACAACGAGCGCGCGAAATCGGGAGGCCTTCCGCCGCTGGAATTGGGCGTCGGCGTCGCGTTCCAGGATTCGGCGCCCTCTCTGTGGGAAGACGCCGACTCGAAGATCATGATTTCGCGCGCGCTCAATCTCTCCGACCGCCTCTCGAGCTGCGCCAAAATGGCGAAGCGCATCTTCCAGAGCAATTCTTCGCCTTTCAATGTCTTTCTCCTCCAGACGCTGATGGACGACGCCGCCGACGATGAGAGTGAGGAGCTGCTCGTCCGCTACAACCTCAACGGAATCGTCCTGAATGAAGAGGGCTTTCAGAAACTCAGCGCTGAGATTTCGCTTTCACCCATGGGCGGGAATTTCCCTTTGCCGTGGGGAAAAGACCGCGTGCAGTTGTATTTCGGGGAAGTTCCGCTCGGCGAATCGCTCGAGCCGATTGTCATTCGCAAGGGGTTCGTGCGCCAGCTGTTGCCCGGCGGCAAGATCGGCGCGCAGGGCAAAAGCCCGTTTTACGAGGTGTGCACCGACGCGAAACTCCTCGACCTGGCGCGAAAGAAATTCGCTGCCGTCTCCCCCAAGGGCTGAAGCAATCCATCTGCATTGAACGACTCGATGTCGCGAAGAAAAAAGCCGCGCTTGAAAGCCTCGAAGGAAGCCCGGCGCCGTGCGCGCCTGGGCATCGGCCAGCCTCCGACCGAGCGAACCATCCCCAACAAGCGCGACAGGCCCCCCAGGCACAAGAGGCGGTTCTCGGATTTGACGGCGGAGGAATGACCGGCGCGCGCTAGTGGATGTTGCGCGTCTTGCGGCCCACGTAATCCATTAACAGGTACTGCCCAAGCGTGTAGGGGGTTGTGAAGTAGGCCTTGCCGCGGCAGAGCTCCGTGATTTTTTGCACGAAATGCACCAGGCTGTAATCGCTCGCAAGCATGAAGGTGTTGATCAGAATCCCGGCGCGCTTGCACTTCGCCACTTCTTCCATCGTCTGCGTCACCACCAGCGGATCGAGCCCGAACGCGTTCTTGTAAATGCGCCCATCTTCGAGCGTCAGCGCCGAAGGTTTGCCGTCGGTGATCATCACGATCTGCCGCATGTCCTTCTTTTGGCGCGCGAGAATCCTCTGCGCGAGCCGCAGCCCTTCGCGCGTGTTCGTGTAATACGGCCCCACCTGCACCCGCGCGAGCTTTCCCAGCGGAATCTCCTCCGCGCTGTCGTGAAACAGAACGCAGTGCAGCGAATCGCCCGGATACTGCGTGCGGATCAGGTGCGAGAGCGCCAGCGCCACGCGCTTCGCAGGCGTAAACCGGTCCTCGCCGTACAGAATCATGCTGTGGCTGCAATCGAGCATCAGCACCGTCGCGCACGAGCTTTGATACTCGCACTGGTGCACCATGAGATCCGGATAATCGAGTTCGATGGGGATACCCGCGCCATTGCGCTGCACGGCGTTGAAGAGCGTCCCGCTGATGTCCATGTTGAGCGTGTCGCCGAATTCGTATTGCTTCGAGCTGCCGCCCGATTCCACGCCCGTCGCCAGGTCGCGCGTGTCGTGGCGCCCGAAGCTGCTCTTGCCGAGCGACGCCAGCAGGTCCTTCAGCGTCTTGAACCCGAGAAAATCGAGCGCCTTGTCCGTGATTTCGAATCGCGCCTCCACGTTCGGCTGGTCGCGCCCGATCTGCCCGCCCGGGGTCTCGGACGGCGGCGGAGTCACGCGCGCCGACTGCTGCTGCGTTATGTAGCCTTCCTGCTCCATGCGCTCGATGATCTGATCGATTAAGTTCCGGAGTTCCTGGTTTTGCGCGAGGTCGGGATTCTGCTGCAGCTGCTCGAGCAACTCCGGAGGGATCAGATCGCCTTCTTGCAGCGCGCGCAGAATCGCCTGCCGCAGCTGCTCCATGTGCTGCTCGCGCGAGCGCTCCATATCCAGCTCGTAGAACCCGTATTGCGACTCGAAGCCGCTCTGGAGGAAGAAGTCGGAAAGCCGGTCCATCAGCTCCTGCAGGTCGATGTCGTCGGCCGCACCGGGCGCGTAGCGCGAATACTTTGTGTATTTCATGATTTCAATTGAACTGGCGCCGGGGCAGCCTTCCGGAGGGTTCCCGCGGCTCGCGCGGCTCGGCCGGTTTGCGCGCCTCGGCGAAGAATCCCCGTTCCTCGCTGCGGTTGATCCGCTTGTGCGCCCAGAGGCCCTCGAGAATGAACTCTGCGGCGCTCGTCTGCACGGCCGCATCGTCCTTTGAACGGACTCCCAGCGCATCGAGATGTTCGAAGAGCCCCTGAATCTTCTTCAGCTGGCCGAGCAGTTCGGAGCTTGACGCATTCGCGGCCACTTTCAGCTCTCCGCCGATCTCGAACCATTGCACGACGGGCTGAAAATTCACGTTGGCGAAGTATTTGGTAAACGTTTTACCGACTGCCGCGCGGATCAGCTCGCGCGCAATGTTTTCCGCGCCGCGCATTTCGCCTTCGTACTCGAGTTCGAATTTGCCCGTCATCGCCGGAATCGCGGCATAGACGTCCGCCACGCGCGCCACCACCGCGGAATCGCGGCTTCGCACCGCTCGCTGCTCCGCGCTGCTCAACACGTTCTCGAGCGTGCTGATCGGCAGCCGCTGGCTCACGCCCGACCGCCGGTCCACGCGCTTGTCCTCGCGCGCCTGAAAAGCCACTTCCTCGACGATCTCGCGAACGTACTCCGGCACCTGCACGCGGCGCTTGCCGTCGCGTTCCGTCCACGATTCCTGAGTCGTGATCGCCATCCCCTCGGCGAGCGTCGCGGGGTAGTGCGTGCGAATTTCCGAGCCCACGCGGTCCTTGAGCGGGGTAATGATCTTTCCGCGCGCGGTATAGTCCTCCGGGTTGGCCGTAAACACGAGCAGCACGTCGAGCGCCATGCGCACCGGGTAGCCCTTAATCTGGACGTCGCCTTCCTGCATGATGTTGAACAGGCCGACTTGAATTTTCCCGGCGAGGTCCGGCAGTTCGTTGATGGCAAAAATGCCGCGATTGGCCCGCGGCAAAAGTCCGTAATGAATCGTCAGCTCGTCGGAGAGATTTCTTCCGCCGCGCGCCGCCTTGATCGGGTCCACGTCGCCGATCATGTCCGCAATGGTGACGTCCGGCGTGGCGAGCTTCTCGACGTAACGCTGCTCCCTCGAGACCCATGCGATCGGCGTCGCGTCGCCTTCCGCCGCGATGCGTTCGCGGCAGGCCCTGCAAATCGGGCGGTACGGGTTGTCGTTGATCTCGCACCCGGCCACCGCCGGAATCTGCGGGTCGAGGAACGCGATCAATCCTCGAAGAATTCGCGACTTCGCCTGTCCGCGCAGGCCGAGCAGGATGAAATGGTGGCGCGAGAGCAGGGCATTGGTAATCTGAGGTATGACAGTATCGTCGTAACCGTGCAAACCGGGGAAAAGGGTTTCGCCTTTCTCCATCTTCTGCAGCAGATTCTCGCGCAATTCTTGGCGGACCGTGCGCTGCCCGGCCTTCTCTTCCGCCCACGAACTGCGGCGAAGCTCTCCCAGGTTCCTTGGTTGTGGACTCATTCGATCACCGATTCCTTATGAAGGCACGACGCCCAGCCAGTCTCCGCGTCAATGCCATTATAGAGGAACGCGGCGCGCGCGCACATATCTTCCATTCGCCTGCTTATTGCCGGCGTCGCATGCGCCGCTCGCAGGAACTCAGTTGAGCGCGTGGCCGTTGCCGCCGGCGCGCTGGCGAGCGCGCTGCCGCTCCGCCAGTTTCGGCAGGAACGCTTCCAGCCAGCGAAGCATCAGTTCGCGCCGGCCGTGCGGCGACCGCATTTCAAGGATCTCCTGCCTTTTCTCCAGCTCCATCGGGACGAGTGCCGCCATGCGATACGCCAGGGTTTCGGTTGGACTCCGTTCCGATTCGGCCCATGGCCGTCCGAAAAGCAGCGCGTGGCACTTCTGAAACGTCTGCACGAGCTGCGCTTCCTGTTTCAGGTCCGCCTTCCAAGGCTCGTCGGCCAGGTACTCGACGATTCCCTCGTAGTATTCTTTGTCGTCCAGGAGTTCCGTCAGGTGAAAGGCAGCGCGTCCCTGGGTCAGAATATCCATGCGCCCATCCGGATAGTCTTTGATCTTCTGGAGGATTTCCGCCGTGCAGCCGACGGCTGCGACAGCCTTGTCGGCGGCCAAAATCATTCCGAATTCGAGGTTTTCGCTGAGGCATCGCCCGATCATCGTCTTGTACCGCGGTTCGAAAATGTGCAGCGGAAGTTGCGCGCCGGGCAGGAGGACCACATCGAGCGGAAACAGTGGAATTCGCTTCGGTCGTTCCATTTGCGGCGGTCTCACCGCCGGGCGGGAGCTAACGCAGCAGCGTCAGAGCTGCCTGCATTTCATCCCGCGCGTGCATGTCGCCCGCCTTTTGCGCGACGACGATGCCGTCAGAAAGTAGTTTGCGTGCCTCTTCGAGCCGCCCAAGGCGCGCCAGTAGCTGGCCGAACTGGAAGTATCCCGCAGAGTATTCGGGACTGATTTCGAGGAGTTTGTGGAAGTGGCCAGCGGCGGCGGTATCGTCCCCGAGCTTAATGCACTCGAGCGCGAGCCCGTATCGCGCAAACGCGTCGCCGGGCTTCTGAGCCACGAATTGCTCGAGCATTTCCCGTCTCGACTTTTGGGCCTGCGCCATGGGCTCGAAGCGCGTAGTATAGCGAGCGACCCAGCACGTGCCAAGCGCTCCCCTAGAGCGACGCCCTCACAGCGTCTGCCGTGAGGGAAGCATGCTCCACACATTTTCCGATCGAAGGCCCTTCGAGGTAGTTGCCCGCAAAGAACAATCCGGGTATCTCCCGCTCGCCCTCTCGAATCGCCCGCACCGTGTGGCTGTGCCCCAGGTTGTATTGAGGCAGGGCTTTTGGGTGTTTCCATACGCCCGAAGTGATCGGGGGGCCGGTCACGCCGAGAATCCGCGCGTTTTCGTCCTGCACGATCGCCAGGATTTCCGCCTCTGACTTTTCTACGATCTCTGGATCGGTGGCGCCGCCGACAAAGCTCGTTAGAGCCATCTGCCCCGCGCGGCCACGGACTCCGAACAGCGACGTATTCCACACAATCCCGAGAGTTCGGTACGCCTCGCTGCGCGGGATCAATACGCCGAAGCCATCGAGCGACGCGGCGGACTGATGAGCGTAGTATCCGCTTCCAACCACCGCGACCGGGGCATACACGATTCCGGAAAGCGCCTTCGCCAGCCGCGCGGAAACGGGCCCGAGCAGGCGAGAGGCCGCATACGCCGGCGCCGCCATCACCACGGCTCCCGCGTTGATCGTTTCTTCCCGTCCGTTTTGCGAAACTCTCACCTGACATCGCCCGGCGGCATCCGTCGCCCTCGTCAGGGACTCCGCGCGGGTCCCCGTTCGCAGGGATGCGCCCAGGCCTTTGGCCATGGCCTCGATCAACACGCCCATTCCGCGCCGGAATGTGCAAAGCGGTGGCGGCCCCTTGCTTACCCCGCCGTTGCTACGGGTCGCCGCCGGCCGGGACTTCATCGCTCCGCGCAGCACGCTGCCGTACTCCCGCTCCCACTCCTCAAGTGTGGGGAAGGCCGCCTTCAGGCTGAGTTTTTCCGGATCGCCCGCGTAGACGCCGGAAACGAACGGAGACACGAGGTATTCGAGAATCTCGTGCCCGAACTTGCGCCGCACGAAGTCGGCGACGGACTCGTCTTCGCTCGGCGCTCGCGTCCTTTGGAAAGCTTCAGACGCGACTTTCCAGCGAGTGCCAAGCCCAATCACGGAACTCGTCAGCAGGGCCTGCGGCGACATGGGAATCTTTTGCAGTCGGCCGTGGCGCAGCACCCAGCGCGGCGCGCGCGGGTCGGCTTTGCACAGTTCGCCTTCAATTCCCAGTTCGCGTATCAGCTCCAGCAGCGGATTCGTCGCCTGGAAACTTTGCGGTCCGGTCTCGAAAAGAAATCCATCTTGCTCGGCCGTGCCGATCAGTCCGCCCGCGCGCTCGGCTGCCTCGAGCAAAATCACCGGCACACCAAGCTTTCGCAGTCTGGTGGCGCAGGCAAGTCCTGAAATGCCACCGCCGATCACTATGGCTTGCTTTGCGTCGGCCATTCTCGTTGAGCTCGCTAAAGAGTTTTGGAGAAGAGAGGTTTCTGGTCCATCCGCTGTTCCGCAAGGTAGCGGTCGAAGACCATGGCCACGTTGCGAATGAAGATGCGCCCCACTGGCGTGACCCGGATTTCATTCGGTTTGAGAATTACCAGGCCGTCCGCTGCGGGTTCACCGAGGCGCTCGATTTCTGCGGCGAAGTATTCGTCGAAGGTAATCCCGAACTCTCGCTCGACCTCGCGCTTGGGAATCACGGTATGGCAAAGCAGTCGCCCGATTACACCGCGCCGGATTCGGTCGTCGTCCGAGAGCCGGTAGCCGCGCATCGTCGCAATGCCGCGCTCGGAAACGGCCGTCTGGTACGCCGGCACCTCTCGCCGGTTCTGCGCGTACGCGGCGCCCACCGAACTGATCGCGCTCACGCCCATTCCGTAGAGGTCGGCCCCCGCCTTCGTGGTGTACCCCTGAAAATTCCGGTGCAGCGTGCGGTTTTGTTGCGCCGCAGCGAGTTCATCTTCCGGCAGTGAAAAGTGGTCCATGCCGATGTAGAGGTAGCCGGCCCCGAGAAACTTTTCCAGGCCCGCGCGAAAGACTTGGAATTTCTCGCGCCCTTCGGGCAGGTGCGCCTGAAACGCGCCCTGCTGCTTGCGCAACCAGGGAACGTGCGCGTAGCTGAACATGGCTACGCGGTCGGGCTTGAGCGTCAGGACTTGCTCGACGGTCGCCTGAAACGTTGCGGCCGTCTGGTATGGCAGGCCATAAATCAAGTCCACGCTGATGCTCTCGAATCCGAGCTCGCGCGACGCGGCGATCAGGTCGCGCGTCATTTCATAGGGTTGCACGCGCCGGATCGTTTCTTGAACCTTCGCCTGGAAATCCTGAATGCCCATGCTGAGGCGGTTGAACCCGAGCCGCCGCAGCGATTCCAGATGGGCCCGGCTGGTGACCCGCGGGTCCACCTCAATTCCGATCTCGGCGTCCGGCGAGAACGAAAATCGCTCGCGGGTGTGCGCGAACAAATCCTCCATCTGCGCCGGAGAAAGGTAGGTCGGTGTGCCCCCGCCCCAGTGAAACTGAATCACGCTTCGTTTCTTCGACACCATGCCGGCGACGTGTTCGATCTCGTGTTTCAGCGCGGCCAGGTAGGGAACTGCGACGCTTTTGTCTTTCTGGATCGAGACGTTGCACGCGCAGAAAAGGCACAAGCTCTCGCAGAAGGGGAGATGCATGTAAAGCGAGAGCGGCGTCGCCAGCGCCTCGGCGCGCGCGTAGTGTTCCTCGAGATCGTTTGGGCCGAAGTCGTCCTTCCATACGGGGGCGGTCGGGTAGCTGGTGTACCGCGGCCCGGGCTGGTTGTACTTCTCAAGCAGCGCTTCCGAGACCGCCCCGATATCGAGCTTGCCGCCGTATATTGACTTCGCTTCGTTCATGAACGTGCCGCCACGGTCGCCGTTTTGCCCGCTTCCACGAACGCCCTTGCGTTTTCCACAGGCGTCGTAGGCAGAATACCGTGTCCGAGATTCAGAATATGCCCCACGCCTCCCGTCTTCTCGATCGCCTCGCGCGCCGCCGCGCGAATCTCGGCATCGCCGCGCAATAGAATCGCCGGATCGACGTTTCCCTGTAGCGCCACGCGCTTCCCGAGGTTCCGGCGCGCCTCCGCAAGGTCCGTGTTCCAGTCCACGCTCAGCACATCGGCTCCGGCCTTCGCCAGATTCTCCAGGTGCGCGGCCGAGCCTTTCGCGAAAAGAATCTTCGGCGCGCCACCGTCGCCGAGCGCCTGAAAAATCATCTGCGTCGCGGGCAGCTCGAATGCCTCATATTCACCCGCTGCGAGCTCTCCGGCCCATGTGTCGAAGAGTTGCACGGCGGCGGCGCCGGCGGCAATCTGGGCCCTCAAGTATCCCGCCGTCACGCGCGCAATTCGCTCGAGCAGTTCTCGCAGCGTTCGCGGCTCTTCCCGCAACATCCGTTTAGCGCGGGATATGTTACCCCGCGTCTGTCCCTCGATCATATAGCAGGCGAGCGTCCACGGTGCACCCGCAAACCCGATAGCGGGCACATCCGGCCCGACCGCCCTGCAGATCGCGCGTATGGCGTCGCCGACGAACCTCGTCTCGCGTTCGGGATCGAATTCGCGCAGCGCCCGAACCGCCGCTTGGTCCCGCACCGGATTTGAAAGCACCGGCCCGGAGTCGGGCACCTCGAGAGGCAGTCCCATGGCTTCGGCCACAATCAGAATGTCTGAGAAGACGATGACGGCGTCCACGCCCAACACTCGATACGGCTGGATCGACACTTCCGCCGCAAGCTCCGGCGTCTTGCAAATCTCAAGGAACGAATGGCGCGCGCGCACCGCCTGATATTCCGGCAGATAGCGCCCCGCTTGCCGCATGATCCATACGGGCACGCGGTCGGTCGGCTCGAACCGGCACGCGCGTAAGAACAGCTGCTTCTTATTTTCGTGGTTCTGGGCCATCGGACAGGTCGTTTCTCATTCATCATAGCAGATGCCTGCTGCGCACCGCACCGCCCGGGAACCGGCGCGCGAACCGCCTCGGCGGTCACGCGGTATACTAGACGGGTAACACACTCCTGCGGATTCGGTCCGATCTACTACGGTACCGAGCGGGCGGACGGCGCTTGCGTCGGTCGGAGGCAGCGTGGCCAAGAATATCGTGATTTGTTGCGACGGCACTGGAGACGAATTCGGCGACCGCAATTCGAACGTCGTCAAGTTGTACGGCACGCTGATCATTGACGGCAAGACTCAGCTTGGGTACTACCATCCCGGCGTCGGAACGATGGGCGCGCCCACGGCTCACAACCGGCTCAGCAGGGCTTGGTCCGTCTTGACGGGCCTCGCCTTCGGTGCGGGGTTGCTCCCAAACGTGGGAGACGCGTACCGCTTTCTCATGAACGTGTACGAGGACGGCGACAACGTCTTCCTGTTCGGATTCAGCCGCGGCGCATACACCGTGCGCGCGCTTGCAGGCGTGCTGCACATGTTCGGGTTGCTATACGGCGGCAATGTCGGGCTCATCCCTTATGTGATTCGCCTTTACGCCAAGCGGACGCGCAAGGCTGCGGGCATGACGGATTCCTTCAAGGTGGCGGAGGGATTTAAGGACACATTCTGTCGGCACTGCCCGCTGCATTTCGTTGGCGTATGGGACACCGTCAGTTCCGTCGGATGGATCTGGGATCCGGTAAAACTGCCCTACACGGCTCAGAATCCGGACATGGCGGTCGGCCGCCACGCCGTATCAATCGACGAGCGCCGTTGCTACTTCCGCAACAACCTGTGGGGCGCCCCTCTACCGGGCAAGGACATCAAACAGGTCTGGTTCGCGGGCACGCATTCCGACATTGGCGGCTCGTACGCCTACGCCGAGTGTGGCCTGTCCCAAATCACGTTGGAATGGATGCTCTGCGAGGCTCGTTCGTTCGGTCTTCTGATTGACTCCCAGAAAGCCGCGCTGGCTCTTGGCCGGGTGCCGCCGCCTCCGCCCGTGGCTCCGAATCCAAACGGCAAAACTCACAACTCGCTCACTCCGGCCTGGTGGCTTTTGGAGATTCTGCCCCATTCCACTTACGACTGGGTTGCGAAAAAAACGAAATGGGGGATCCCGCTAGGAGCGAGGCGCGTGATCCCGGAAGGCTCCATACTTCATGAGACGGTCCGCGAAAAGCTCCGCGATGATCCCGCCTACAAGCCCTC
This sequence comes from Candidatus Acidiferrales bacterium, assembly GCA_035279445.1. Taxonomy (GTDB): domain Bacteria; phylum Acidobacteriota; class Terriglobia; order Acidiferrales; family UBA7541; genus Palsa-295. Next base: position 35,192 of record DATEHV010000044.1, read on the forward strand.
CAATCTTCCCCAGCAATCAGGCACTGAGCCCAGAAATCCCTGCCGATTCTCCTGACGGGATGGCGTTTACTCCGCGAGCGCGCGCCAGCGGGCCGCCCCGTTTGGCGCTATAATCTCCTCATTGGAGCATCGTCACCTTCCATGGCGAGTCACATAGGCTACCTGAGCCTTACCCTCTACGCCGCGAGCTTTCTCTGCTACGCGCGGCTACTTTATGTCCCGAATCCATGGTTGGGACGCTTCGCGTCCGCGCTCCTGGCAGGCGGAATTCTGCTCCAGTATTTTGCTCTCCTGGAGCGTTCCCAGGGGACGCACGCGGTTCCCTACGACGACCTTTTCGGCTCCATGTCGCTTTTCGCCTGGCTCCTCGGCGTAACCTATCTCGGCCTGGAAACCTTTCATCGCCAGCGCTCGGTCGGAGCCTCGGTAACCCTGTTGCTGGTTGTTTGGATGGCGCTGTTAGGCTGGCTCGCGCCCCATGAACTGCCGCCGCCCCCGCCCGCGCGCGGGCCGCTATTCGCTCTTCACGTCGCGCTGAATACTTGGGCTTACGCCGCCTTCGCCCTGTCGTTCCTTCTGAGCGTCGTGTACCTCCTCCAGGACCGTATTCTGCGTTCCCATCGCGCGGGGACCGCGTTCTGGCGCTTTCCAGCGCTCGACGTGCTCGACCGCATGTCCCGCAGCAGCGTCTATGTCGGGCTCGCCGCACTGTGCGTCGGCGTCGTCAGCGGCTTCGTGTGGGAGCATCGCCTGACCGGCGCGTACTCCTGGGGCGATCCGAAAGTCATCGTCACGCTTCTGATTCTCGCGGTCTACGTCGGCTACCTGCTACTCGCCCGTACCGCTGCCGGGCGCGGCTCGCGCGCCGCTTTGGTTTGCGCGGTGAATTTCGCCATCGTGCTTTTCAGCTACACGTTTGTGAATCTCTATTTCACGAGGTTCCATCGCTTCTTCTAGCGACGAGAATCAAATGCCTCCCCTTTCTAACCCGAACTCCTCCGCGCCGGGCCGTATCTCGGGAGGAATCCGCGTCGCCCTGATCGGGTGCAACCATCGCACGGCTCCGGTCGAGCTTCGCGAGCGCGTCGCCTTCACCTCCGAGCAGGCGCTCGACGCCGCGGGTGAGCTTCGCCGCCGCGGCATCCTGGAGGAGGCGGTCGTCCTTTCCACCTGCAATCGCAGCGAACTCTATGGCGTACCCGGCGCCGCGGGCTCCAGTGTCACCGAGGCGATGGAAGATTTCCTCACCTCCTATCATCGAATGTCCCGCGCCGAGCTCGATGGGCGCCTCTATCGCTGGGTTGGACCCGACGCTGTGCGCCATCTCTTCCGCGTGGCCGCCGGTCTGGATTCGATGTTGCTCGGCGAAGCGGAAATCCTCGGCCAGCTTCGCACTGCCTACGGGCAGGCGCTCGACCATGGCTCGACCGGCCCTGTGCTGAATCGCGCTTTTCAGGGCGCGCTGGAAGTGGGAAAACGGGTTCGCGCGGAAACGGAAGTGGGAGCGCGGCCCATGTCCGTGGCTCTCGCCGGAATCAAACTCGCCGAGCGCGTCTTCGGCAATCTCAAGGGCCACGCCGCTCTGATCGTCGGCGCCGGCGCGGTTGCCGAACAGGTGGTCGAGCATCTCCGCAATCGCGGCATCGGCAGCCTGCGCGTCGTGAACCGCTCGCACGACCGCGCCGCCGAGCTTGCCGAACGTATGGGCGGCGAAGCGGTCCCGTGGGAGTCGCTCGAAAAAGTGCTCGGCGCGCCGGATATTATCGTCACGTCGGTCGGCAACGCGGGCCCGGTGCTGTCGCGCGACCAGCTCCATCGCGCGCTTGCGGCTCGCGGCGGCCGCCCGATCTTTGTCGTTGATCTTGGCGTCCCGCGCAACGTCGCTTCGGAGGCTGCGGGCCTCTACAATCTCTATCTCTACAACATCGACGACCTCGGCGAGATCGTCGAGCAGAATAAGCGCGCCCGCGAAGCCGAAATTCCGCGCGCCGAAGCCATCATCACCGAACATCTTGCGAAATTCGAATCGTGGCGCACCGCGCTCGAGGCTGGCTCAATCGTGGACGACCTTCGCGATCGCTTCCGCAAGCACCGCGAAATCCTGCTTCGCGAGAGCCTCTCCGGAAAGGAAGGCGTTTCCCCGGAAGAGCGCCACCGCCTTGCCGCCATCACCGAGGAATTGATCGAGCGCGTTCTCGACGAGCCTGCCCAGCGCCTGCGCAACTCCCGCGAGATGCGCGGCCGCCTCGGCGCGATCGAAGCCCTCCGGCATCTTTTCGGCATCGACCGCGAAGACGATTCTGGCGGAAGCGGTCCAAAGGGTGGGGAAGGGGAGTGAATCCCCTGCGCATCGGCACGCGCGGCAGCACGCTCGCCCTCTGGCAGGCGGGCCACATTGCCGAGCGCCTGGCGCAAGTCCACGGCGTCAAGACGGAGATCGTACGCATCCGCACCTCCGGCGATCGTTTCCAATCCGCCCCGGTTCCGCAGATCAACGAACAGATCGGCGCCGAATCGGGAATGAAAGGCATCTTCATCAAGGAGCTTGAAGAAGCGCTCCTCGCCAATACTGTGGACCTCGCGGTCCACAGCATGAAGGACGTTCCCACCGAAATTCCTCGCGGCCTGGCCTTCTCGGCCATCACCCGGCGCGAGGATCCCCGCGATTGCCTCATCTCTCGCACCGGACGTAGCTTGCAAGGGCTCCCCCGCGGCGCGCGAGTGGGCACCAGCAGCCTCCGCCGCCAGGCGCAACTTCGCCACAATCGCCCCGATCTCGAAGCTCTCGACCTGCGCGGCAATGTCGACACTCGCCTGAAAAAACTCGATGCGGGCGAATTCGACGCCATCGTCCTGGCCATCGCCGGCGTGAATCGTTTGGGCGTCACCGCTCGGGTCGCGCAGGTCTTCAATGCGGACGTCATGCTCCCGGCTGTCGGTCAAGGCGCTCTAGGAATCGAGACGCGTGCCGCCGACGCCCGGACCGTCGAACTGGTCGCCGCGCTCGACGATCCCGATACCCGCACCTGCGCGACTGCCGAGCGAGCCCTTCTCGAAGAGCTTCAGGGCGGCTGTCAGGTTCCGCTCGGCGCCTGGGCTCGTCTTTCGGGCGGCGAGCTGCAGATCGAAGCGGGCGTTTTCTCCGCCGACGGCTCGGAATCTGTCCGCCGCGAGATCCGCGCCTCGCCCTCCGATCCCGCCGGGGCAGGGAAGCGGCTGGCGCAGATGCTCATCGACGCCGGCGCGGACCGCATTCTGCGCCTCGCGGGCAGGTCCGTCGGTCAGTCTTGATGGACGCGCCCAACAACGCGCTGAACGGCAAGCGAATCGTTCTCACGCGATCGTCGGAACAAGCCGGAATCCTCCTGCAACAGTTGAAAGGCCGCGGCGCGCAAGTCATCGCGCTGCCTTTCGTCGAGTTTCGCCCGCCCGGCGATTTCGCGCCGCTCGATTCCGCACTGTCCCGCCTCGTGGAATTTGACTGGATCGTTTTCACCAGCCAGAACGCAGTTCGTTTTTTTTGCACGCGCATGCGCGAGCTGAGTCCGGCCACCGTAAACCCCGCTGCCTTTCCCAGGGTAGCGGCGATCGGCGACGCGACGGCTGGCGCCGCGGCCGCCGAAGGGTTGCGCGTCGAGTTCGTGGCGTCCGGTGTTCGCTCGGGCAGGGAATTTGTGGCCGAGTTCTCTCGGAACGCTCGAGCCAGGAAAATCCTCCTGCCTCAAAGCGATCAGGCCGGCGACGACTTTGCCGCGGGCTTGCGTGACGGTGGCGCGATCGTTACGCCTGTTGTCGCTTATCGGACTTGTATGCCAGAATCTCTGGATAGCGAAGGGTTGACGCGTCTCCGCCGTGAAGGCGCCGACGTTTTTCTCTTCGCCAGCCCATCCGCCTTTCACAATTTCGCGCGCGCGGTGGGCCGGAGCGAGCTAAACCGCTTCGCCCGGGATTCTATTTTCGCCGCGATTGGTCCGACAACGGCACAGGCGATCCGCAAGGCGGGCGTGCCGGTTGGAATCGAGGCGGCGAAGCCGAGCTCGGATGAAATCGTCAAGGCCATGATCGCGCACTTTTCCAAACCGAAGCAGGCGAAGGCTCGCCCGTGACGTTTCCGACTCATCGCCCTCGCCGCCTGCGCCGCACCGAAGCCCTGCGGGGTCTTGTCCGCGAGACGCGCCTCTCGACGAGCGGGCTCGTCTATCCGATGTTCGCGTGCCCCGGCTCGAAGGTCCGCACCGAAGTCAGTTCCATGCCGGGCATCTACCAGCAGTCGCCCGATCAGATCGTCGAAGAATGCCGCGAGGTTGCCGACCTCGGAATTCCCGCCGTGATTCTCTTCGGCCTGCCCGAAAAAAAAGACGAAACTGGTTCGGAAGCCTCTTCGCCGAAGGGCGCCGTGCAGCGCTCGATCGCCGCAATCCGCAAGGCCAAGCTGAATCTTCTGGTCGTCACCGACGTCTGCCTGTGCGAGTACACCAGCCACGGCCATTGCGGCGTGATCAAGAACGGGGAAGTCCTCAACGATCCCAGCCTTGTTTTGCTGGCCGAAGCCGCTCTTTCGCACGTGCGCGCCGGGGCCGATATCGTCGCGCCTTCCGACATGATGGATGGCCGCGTGGGCGCCATCCGCAAGAAGCTCGACGAAAACAAGTTTCCCGACGTCGCCATCCTCGCCTATGCGTCGAAATACTGTTCGGCCTTCTACGGCCCATTCCGCGAAGCCGCCCAGTCCGCGCCCCAGTTCGGCGACCGTCGCAGCTATCAGATGGATCCCGCCAACGCGCGCGAGGCGCTTCGCGAAGTCGCGCTCGATATCGAGGAAGGCGCGGACATCATCATGGTCAAGCCCGCGCTGCCCTACCTCGATGTGATCCAGCGCGTCCGAGAGCGCTTCGACCTTCCCGTCGCCGCCTACAACGTCAGCGCCGAATTCTCCATGGTCAAGGCCGCCGCCCAGAAGGGATGGATCGACGAGCAGCGCATCGTCCTCGAGATCATGACCAGCATCCAGCGCGCCGGCGCTTCCGTCGTCCTCACCTATCACGCCAAAGATGTCGCCCGCTGGCTGGTGACCCGATAAGGGTCGTCATCCTGAGTGAGCGTAGCGAGCGAAGGATCTCTCTTCGCTGGGCGCCTGCTCAGAAAGCCGCTTTCAGTTTCCTGCTACCAACTGTTAACTCTCGACTGTAAACTGTCGCCTTCATCCATGTCTGCCGAGTCCCGCTCCCGCGACCTCTTCTCCCGCGCTCAGAGAATCCTCGTCGGCGGCGTAAACAGTCCCGTTCGCGCTTTTCGAGCCGTGGGCGGAACTCCGATCGTCATCGACCGCGCCGCGGGCTCGCGCCTGTGGGACGCCGACGGCCGTGAATACATCGACTACGTCTGCTCCTGGGGCGCCCTGATTCTCGGCCATGCACAACCCGACGTCGTTGCAGCCGTTGCCGATCAGGCCCGCCGCGGCACGAGCTACGGCATGACCTCGCCGCTCGAAATCGAGCTTGGCGAGCGCATCGCCCGCGCCATTCCTTCGATCGAGCGCATCCGCTTCGTCAACTCCGGCACCGAGGCGACCATGTCCGCCGTCCGCCTCGCGCGCGCCTTTACGAAGCGCGACCTCATCTTGAAATTTGAAGGCGGCTACCACGGTCACGCCGATAGCTTCCTCGTCGAAGCGGGCTCCGGCCTGGCCACGCTCGGCATTGCGTCCAGCCCCGGCGTTCCCCAAGCCCTCGCCCGCCTCACTCTCAATTCGCCATTCAACGACATCGCCGCCGTCGACCGACTCTTCGAGCAGCACGCAAGCAAGATCGCCGCCGTCATCGTTGAGCCCGTTGCCGCAAATATGGGCGTCGTTCCGCCCGCGCCCGGTTTCCTGGAATCCCTTCGCAAGACCTGTTCCCGCGACGGCGCGCTCCTGATCTTCGATGAGGTCATCACGGGATTTCGCTTGGCGTACGGCGGCGCGCAGTCCGTCTTCAAAATCCATCCGGATTTGACCGTCCTCGGAAAGATCATCGGCGGGGGACTGCCCGTCGCGGCCTACGGCGGCCGCCGCGAGATCATGGACACCGTTGCGCCGCTCGGCCCGGTCTATCAGGCAGGGACCCTCTCCGGAAACCCCCTTGCCACGCGCGCCGGCTTGGCTACGTTGCCCCTCCTCGAGGCTCCTGGTTTATACGAGTCGCTTAACGAAAAAGCCCAGCGTCTCGCCGCCGGGTTGCGGACAGCTCTGAACGAGGCGAAAGTCGCCGGCCAGGTAAACAACATCGGATCGCTCCTGACCCTGTTTTTCTCGAGCCAGCCCGTCAAGGACTACTCCGGCGCGAAGAAATCTGATGCCAGCCGCTTCGCCGCGTTTTTTCAGGGGATGCTTGCGCGGGGAATCTTCCTGCCACCGTCTCAGTTTGAGGCGCTCTTCGTTTCGACCGCCCATACAGACGACGACATCGACCGCACGCTCTCGGCCGCCCGCGACAGCCTCCGTGACATCGTATCTCGCCGCTGACTCCGGCACGTCGGGCGGGTGGGCCATACATCCGAGGCAGTTTCTAAATCGAAGGCTTGAGCGCGCGTCTGCACACGGCTCTCCGTGCGACTCCACTCAAACCTTCGGGTGCCGCATGTTTTGGATTAGAAACGTGCGCGCCTTCGGCCTGTGTCGCCAGCCGAGATACGGGGCACACAGACCCTTCTCGCCCTTCGCCTAGAAACGACGTGGTTCGGATCCACAGCGCGCACTCTTTGCAGACCCCGCAAAGAGGTGCGGCACCCCCGATGGCTTGGCACTGCCTTCCAGCAAAGCCGTGTGTGGTAGTATGCGCCGGTGCCAGATGTCGAACGAGAGAATTAACCAAATCAGAAAAAGTTGGCCACCCGCCCTGGCTCATCGATCAGTTCCGAACCAACATTCCGTGGCCGTGGAGAGAACCTGACTGGAGGGATGACGATAAGGCAAACAAGTGCGGCCGACAGGGCGGTAACTGCAGCGAAAGATGCGCTCCGTTCGCCCCGAAATCATCGCCCGGCAAGCCGCCGTTTCCGGGATGGTAACTTGTGGGCAAATTAAAAGTGCTAGCACAAATTCGAGTAACATACCCTAAAGTCGCCTCCGTTGCGGGGGTGCTTTGCACGTGCGCTCTCTTTGCGTGCAATGGTGGCTCTCGCGTGCACTACTACCCGTCGCTTTCCGAAGCAGATAAGGACGGCGCGATAGCGCGTGGGTGGATACCCGATTTCCTGCCCGGCAGCTCCAGAAATATCCGTGAGACAGCAGAAGATTCGCCATCAGAGGAGTGGTGTGCGTTTGAGTTTTCCGCCAATGATTCGGCAAATCTGAGAAATCATCTCAATCCAGTGCAGCGGGTTCCACAAGCAGTGACGCATCTACCGAGTCCCGGTGGATCGTGGTGGCCGGCGGTACTTCAGGGAACGCTCGATGTGCAGAAGATTCATGCTGCCGGGCTAGAGCTTTATGTCGTTGAGCGACCAGAAACGTCTGTCACGACGGAAATCCTGCTCTTTGCTATTGATTGGGCAAATGGCCGCGCGTTTTTCTACGGAACACGAGAGTAGTAATTTCATGTCTTCCCAGTATTGGCGGGTGGGCCACTCGTTAACGGCAGTGTTGGATTGAAATCTTGGACGCGCATCCGCACACGGCCTTCATTGCAACTCAACCGAGTCGTCCGGGTGCCGCACGTTTCGAGTTAGAAACGTGCGCGCCTCGCAGTCGAATTCTGGCACCCGCGGGAACCGCACCAGCGTCACCGATGCGCTGAACCATCAGACGACGTTCGCCTACGACTCGGGCAATCGGCTCACGACCATCACTTATCCCGACAGCACGACCGCAGGCTTCACCTACGATTATCGCGGGCGGCGAATCACGGCGACCGACCAGAATGGCAAGACGACCCACTACGCCTACGATGACGCCGACCGGCTGACAAGCGTCACCGACGCGGCCAACAACGTCACGCAGTACGCCTACGACACAGAAAACAATCTGTTGACGATCACGGACGCGAACAGCCACGCTACCACGTTCGCCTACGACGCCTTCGGCCGCGTCACCCAGACCACCTTCCCCTCGAGCCTGTTCGAGACCTACGCCTACGACGCAAACAGCAATCTGACCAGCAAGACCGACCGCAAGAACCAGACCATCAACTACGTCTACGACGCGCTGAACCGGCTCGCGGAGAAGGAGTATCCGGATTCAACCGAGGTGGAATACACCTACGACCTGGCCGGGAAAGTTCTGCAGGTGAAGAAAGGGCTCCCAGGTCCCCGGCAAGGGGAGCGTGGGAGATTAACCCGAGCGGGACGTACGGGTTCAGCTACGACAACATGGGGCGGCTCGTGGGGACGACGGCGCAGTACTCGTTCCTGTCGGGCACGACGTTCACGAACGCGTACAGCTACGATGCGGCGTCGAACCGGACGGGCTACACCGCTCCTGACAGCAGCACGAACACGTACAGCTACGACACGCTGAACCGGCTGACGACGCTCGCGAACTCCTGGGCGGGGTCGTTCGGGTTCAGTTACGACGCGCTGAGCCACCGGACGCAGATGACGCGGCCGAATAGCGTCACCACGAACTACACGTACGACAATCTGTCGCGCTTGCTGAGTGTGCTGCACCAACTGTCCGGCAGTACCATTGACGGCGCGGTATACACGTTGGATTCTGCGGGGAACCGCACGGCGAAGACGGATAAGTATGCGAATGCCACATCGAATTACACATATGACGCGATCTACGAGTTGACGCAGGTGACCCAGGGAAGCACAACAACGGAGTCATATTCCTACGATCCCGTAGGTAATCGCACGGCGTCGCTGGGAGTGTCTTCTTACACGAACAACTCTTCGAATGAGATGACGGCGACTTCAAACGCCAGCTACACCTACGACAACAACGGGAACACCTTGACCAAGGTGGTGGGATCAAACACGACGAGCTACACCTGGGACTATGAGAACCGGTTGACCAGCGTGACCTTACCTGGCTCTGGCGGGACCGTCAGCTTCAAATACGATCCCTTCGGAAGACGCATCTATAAATCCTCCTCCGCTAGCACTTCGATCTATGCCTATGACGGAGACAACCTCATAGAAGAGACGAACGTGTCCGGGACGGTTATTGCCCGTTACTCACAAAACGCGAATGTGATGGATGAGCCGCTGGCTATGCTACGAGGCGGCACCACCAGCTATTACGATGCAGACGGCTTGAGCAGCATTACGTCCTTGTCGAACGGAACGGGCTCCCTGGTCCAAACCTACGGCTATGACTCGTTTGGAAAGCAGACAAGCTCTTCGGGGTCACTCACGAACCCATTCCAATACACCGCCCGCGAGTTTGATGCTGAAACCAGTCTCTACTCTTACCGGGCGCGTTATTATGACCAAACGCTAGGCCGTTTTCTGAGCGAAGACCCAATCGGCTTTTCAAATGACACCTACAATCTTTATAACTACGTGTCCGGCGATCCGGTCGATTTCAACGACCCGTCCGGAAACAAAAAGATTCACGGCAACTGGTGTGGACCCAACTGGACAGGCGGTCAAGTAGAAACCTATATTCCATCAAATGACAAGGACGGCTATTACAAAGACCCGCGCGACTATGTAGACAAGGTTTGCAGTTTCCACGACAAGTGCTACGCGAAGTGTCGGGACAAACATCCGTGCTCTCCGCTCGGTCGGAGTCTCTGCTCTAGGAAGTGCGACTTCTTCCTCGTCGGGAGACTCGTCGGCAACCCGAAGGATGCGGTCAGCCCGGTGGCATATCTGATCGGGGCTGGGATCGCATTGAACCTTGTACCGCTTCCGGGACCAAATGGAGGCGCGGAGCCGTACAACAATCCGAGCGGAGGGGGCGGGGCAAAATGCTGCAGCCAGCCGCCTCCTGCTGGCGCCGGCTCCCGTTGAGGGCGGCGTGGCGGACCTGCAACAGAACCGACTCTTTAAGCCGCCAGCAGCACTGACAGCGGGACTGCTTCTCCTATCCCTTACGTGCGTCTTGAATGGCGCTAGCTCTTCTGACCAAATCAGATCGGTCGCCATATCCCCGGACGGCAAGCTCGTTGCTCTGAACTTCCACAACGGCAACAGTTGGTTCATTTACAAGATTGCGGTCGACACAGGCGTGGCGACACGATTGACAGACGCGAAGGACGGAGAAGAATCAAGCCCAGCTTTCTCCCCGGACGGCAAGCACATCGCATATACTTACCAGCCGAGCGATCACAGACGCTCCAGGATTATCGTCGTCAATGTCGACGGATCAGAACCACATCAGTGGTCGCCCTCAAGAGTGAACGATTTCTCACCGGTTTTTTCGCCAGACGGCAAGATCATTATCTTCTCTCGGTCTGGATACAAGGGCGCTGAGTCCCCGATTGCGCAGACCCATCCTCACTCGTGGGACTTCTATGCGAGTGATTTGGACGGCACAAACGTACGTCAAATCACCAGCGAGAGCTTTTACATGGCATCTCCCGCCTCCGTGTCCCCTGACGGGAAGAGCATGGTAGTTGTGAAGGAGGGTCTATACAGTAATCGCGAGATCTGCATTTACTCTCTGGATGGCGCGGGATCGCCGACACAGTCGTTGCGCCCCCATGTGCCAAAAGAAGCTGACCACAAAAACCCGATACTCAACTACCCGAACTTCATGCCAGATGGAAGGAGTATCCTCTTCATGGCTGCAAGTAACGGTAAGCACGGCTACGACTATGACATCTACCGGATCGACCTCAGCACGAAAACACTCGAAAGGCTCACCAATGGGAACGGCTATGCCACCAATCTCAGAGTGTCAATGGACGGAAAGACAGCGGTATTCCTGAAATGGCGCTCCGACCGGCACGCAACCCCGGTCACGAGCGAGCCCTATCTGCTCGATATCGAAAGCCATAGACTCACACCGCTCCAGATCAGTGGCCTGAATTGATGCGGACGCAGCCTACGGTCACACTTTCCGGTTCCGGTGGGGCGGTCAGCTTCAAGTACGATCCATCGGGACGACGCATCCAGAAAGTCCTTACACAGAACTCGACCCCGACAACAACTATTACGTTTACGACGGTGTCGACACCATCGAGGAACTCGACCAGACCGGAAACGTGCTAGCAAGACACGCGCGAACCACAAGGATCGACGAACCGTTGGCCCAGTCGAAATCAGGAACCACCAGTTACTACGAGGCGGACGGTCTCGGGCGGGTGGCCCAGGCTTAGCCTCTTGTTTTTCGGGTGCCCCGCGCTCGGATTATGAGCGTGGGGCTTCTTCCTGGTCCTTCGTTCTTCCCGAGCTGGCAGCTCCGCTTCAACCCACAGGGGCGATTGCGATCAAGACCTCTCCGCGCCCTTGGTCGAAGGAATAACTGCTCCACGGCCAGTCCTTCGGATCCTTCACAAGCGCCCGCTTGAGCGGGTTCGCGTGCATGTAGGCGAGCTTCTCGATCATCTTCTTGCGGCTCCATACGTTGAAATCATAAAACCTGCGCTGCCAGAACTGCGGCAGGGCGTGTGGGCGACTCGTCCGTGACAGTTTTGAAATCGAAGGCTCCGTCGCGCGTCCACACACGGCCTTCACCACGGCTCGGCGGAATCCTTCGGGTGCCGCATGTTTTGGATTAGAAACGTGCGCGCCTTACTCTCGTACTTCCAATCCGAATTCGGGCAAGGTCACCGCTTTTACATACGACGGGTTCAATACGCCGGCGGTTAGCTCGGTCTCCTGGACAATTTGAGGCGCACGCCTCGCACATGGCGACAACCTGGGCACTAAGTGGAAAGCCCCTTCCACAGTCAACTGTAGCTCGTCGCTGAATTTCGCTCCAAAAGCCCCCGAATCGCCGCTTGCGCCATGAAAACAAGCCTCTTGTGCAGCGAAGCCCGGATGGTACTGGGTGTGCATCTGCCACCCGTGCCGAGCCTAAAGGAGATCGCGTTTTCATGGTCCTAGCTATCGCCGCCTTACTGTTTCAGTTTGCTCCCGGCACGCAGGCGCTGCCCGACGTCGCCCTCGCTCCGCTGGCTCCAGCCGCAAAATCTGCGGCCAATACGTCGACATCCACCAAGACCGCGTCTGCCGCGGCGCAGTCCAACGGCAGTGCGCCGACCACCCCCGTTTCTGCGACCCTTACCGCAACTGCTTTTGACTCCGCGTCGCAGAACTCTCAGGTTCTTTCAACGGTTCGCATCCCGGAAGCGCAGCCCGCGAAACCGATCCAGATCATTCCGGTCGAACGGCCTTCTCGGCGGACTTGGCTGATCCTGTCCATCGCGCAGCACGGCGCGGCCACATTTGATGCCTATTCGACGCGCAGGGCACTGGCCACAGGCGCGACGGAAGGCGACCCGATGATGCATCCCTTCGCGCATTCGCCGGGGATCTATGCAGCCATCCAGGTCGGACCGGTGGTTATGGATTACGCCGCGCGCCGCATGCAACGCAGCGAAAACAGTGTGCTTCGCCACACCTGGTGGCTCCCGCAGTCCGTCAGCACAGGCGTTTTCCTGCTCTCTGGCATCCATAACATGAACGTCGCCAATCGCCGCTAGTGGCCTGCGCGTCGCCGTAACAGTACGAAATCTTTGCAAAACTAGCCGTTCCCGAAAGCCTTCGCTTAGTCATCTCCCTGGCGGGAGTACAACAATGGGACACCCAGGCTTCTCCTCTCGGGTGTCCTTTTTCGAATCTGAAACTTCCGAAAAAGTACGTTTGAGCCTCCGCTCCAGATTCCGCGTCGGTCGCCCGGCATTGTCCGGAGTTCGTAGTGGTCCATGGATTGGCCCGAGTGAGTACTTGCGGACCGAGCGGGAGCGAGCTTCTTCGATGCCCGCGCAGACTATGGTGGCTACGGAGATGGAACCGGGCTTGGCCGAGAACAGATAGCTTCGCAGAGGCAAGACTGTGCCCCCAGAGGACGCACGTCGGCCCTTCCGAGGCGCGAATATAGTGGGTTTTGCGGTCCGCGTATTTCTGCAAACAGCATTGCGCACTTGAAGGGGGGTCAGTCCCGGCTAGGCGGAGTCTTCGCAGGGCGGCCCGATGCTGTGCCGGTAGCTTGGCCGCTCTGAAGTAAGATCGCCGCCTTGTGTGAATACTTGGCGTGGCCGCGGAAACGAAAGCGGACTTGCCCCAGAACGTATCGTTCCGGAGAGGTGAGACCGTGCACGGTGCGGACGCATTTCGGCCCTTCCGAGGCGCAAGAAAGAGGACAGTGTACAGCGAGGCCCCACGCCGGTAGCTTCGCCGCTCTATCATGGCTGTGGAACCGAATCTGGCTTGTCAGAGAACAGGAACTCTTGTGGAGGCGAGAGGAAAGTTGATGGCGACTGCGATCGGCGCGCCTCTCGACAGGGTTCTGTCCCGCCGTCCTTATTTAATCCATTCCCGCCTCGAAATTCGCCCCTCCACCTCTCCTCCCAACGTTTCACTAGCTCCCCGCACTATACATAATATTCATTCGCAGAAGTCAAGAAGAGAGGCGAAGGCTATTGCCGTGGGCGGGCCGCTGGACGGGAGAGAGTCTGTCGGAGAGGCGGCGCCGCGAAGGCATGCGGGGGAAGGAGTTCGGTTGCGGGGGGCCTTTGGAGGGAATGCGTCTTTTACATTTCGCACATAAGTCACGGTGTCAGCGGAGCCGGGACTGGGCTTGCCCGAGAACCGATAGTCTGGTGGAGCAGGAGCCGGAAGGGGGCGCAACTTGTTTGGCGGCAGGCAGGGCGCGTCGCACGGCAGGGAACGTTGAGGAGCGCGAATCGGGTTAAGCCGGGAGGCGTGACGGGTGCGCATCGGCGATGCGCGGCTAGAAGTTGGCCAGTTTCGTTGGTTGCTGCGAGAGAGGCGGCGAAGAGGAACGCGCTGCGCGCGGTCGACACGATCGATCACGGTGAGATGACTTGTCGAGAGGCGATGCCGGTGGCAATTGGTAGGGCGGCTTCCATCGAGCGAAGTGAGCGGCGAGGAGAGTTAGCGAATAACGCCGGCAGGATGGCCGGCGCCACGAGAAGTGGCGTCCCGGGTGGTCGAGCGTTGCTGCGAGAGAGGCGGCGCAGAGGAACGCGCTGCGCGCAGGCATTGAACGCAAGAACTCGGTGATCAGTCACGCGGAGGCCAGTTCTCTGACGCGTGGGTCGCTCGATGCGGCAGTCGAGACGAGCAGCAGAAAGGTGCACAGGGCGGAGGAGGGTTGCTGCGAGAGAGGCAGCGCAAAGGAAGGCGCTGCGCGCAGTTGACCCGATCGACAACGGCGGGAGGGATTGCCGAGAGTCGGCGTCGCGTGGCGATGGGTAGAGGCGGCTTCCATCGAGCGAAGTGAGCGGCGAGGAGAGTTAGCGAATAACGCCGGCAGGATGGCCGCCGCCACGAGAAGTGGCGTCCCGGGTGGCCGAGCGTTGCTGCGAGAGAGACAGCGCAAAGGAAGGCGCTGCGCGCAGACGTTAAACGGAAGATCGGGCTGATCAGTCACGCGGAGGCCAGTTCTCTGACGCGTGGGTCGCTCGATGCGGCAGTCGAAACGAGCAGCAGAAAAGTGCACAGGGCGGAGGAGGGTTGCTGCGAGAGAGGCGGCGCAGAGGAACGCGCTGCGCGCAGTTGACCCGATCGACAACGGCGGGAGGGATTGCCGAGAGTCGGCGTCGCGTGGCGATGGGTAGAGGCGGCTTCGATCGAGCGAAGTGAGCGGCGAGGAGAGTTAGCGAATAACGCCGGCAGGATGGCGGCGCTACGAAAAATGGCGTCCCGCGTGGCCGAGTGTTGCCGCGAAATAGACGGCGCAAAGGAAGGCGCCGCGCGCAGTTGAAACGACCGACGACGGCCCGGCGGAGGGCGACGCCGCGATTGAGTCCACGGTTGCGTCCCGGAGCGACGGCGCGCGCGGCTAGCGCTTGGAGGTCGCGCGGGCCGCGGCAGCGCCGATACCCGCGCCGACAACGAACCACAAAGTGTTGCGGCGCAAGCGGCGCCAGAACGTGCCGCCTTTTGCGGCGGTGATTGCGGCGTCGCGCTCGCGCATGAGGGCCGCGATCCGCGCGGCGTCGTCGAATTTGTCCTGTCGCGCGGCGGCCAGTTGCGCCTGGCAGGCGCGGCAGTCCTGGACATAGTCGTAGAGGGGTTTTAAGTCGGAGGCCGGGATTTGGGCGACGGGAACGGCAGGGAGGTCGGAGGGCGTTTCGGCTGGCACGGTGGCGCCGGAGCGAGAGGTGCCGTCGCTCGAGGAAGCCGCCGCCAGGGGGGCAGTTCCCTGCTCTGCCGGAGCGGCGCCCGGATGGCCGGCGGGAACCAGCGCGATCGGTTGAGGGAGCGGTAAATATTTTGGGAGGTCCCGCAGAATTTCCTCGGGCGTTTGCGCCGCGCGTTTGAGTTTGTCAATTTGCGCGAGCGTGGCGGTGAGCGCGGACTGGCGCGCGGCTTCGCGGGCGTCGGCGGCGTCGAGGAGCTGCTTTTGCGCGGCGAGAGTGGCGGCGAGGCGTTGCTGCTCGTCGCGCGAGGCGAGCCAGGAGTGGACGGCCAGCGCCGCGATCAGCAGCGCGACGCAGGTTGCGGCAAGTTCGAGTGTGCGGCGTGTCATTGGAGGTCACCTGAAATTGGTGCGTGGCGCCGGGCTCGAGCCGGCGAGGTTGGTTTTTCGCGGACGGTACGAGAGAGAAAGAAGAAACTGCAAAAACGCCGGCAAGATGCCGGCGCTACGAAAGACGGCGGTACGGGAGACGGCGCTCGCGCGGTCAACGGTAGTGGGCGAGGCGGGCGAGGACTAGCGCGGCGTAGTCAGGGTTCGCGCCGCCGTTCCAAAGCTCGAGAGCGTGTGCGATTTCGGTTGCGACGCTTCCCTGCCGTTCCATCCGAGTGGCAGCCTGAACGCTGTCATCCGGTGCGGAATCGCGCGTCGTTTGGTTTTCGCCAACAGCTGTAGGCGCGCAGGACGAAGTTTGAGGGATCCGCTGTTGGTTTTCGGAGCCAAAGTCAGGTGCAGATCCCTCACCGCCATCCGCACACGCCGCGGCTGGGTTCGGGATGACAACGGGAGGGCGTGAACGCGCGGCGGCGAGCTTTGCAGCGAGGACGGCGCAGCCGACGTCGAGGCCCGTTGCAGGCTCGCAGAGCGCGCTGAGAAATGGTTCGTGAAAACCGTGCTCGCGCGCGACCTGTCCCATCACCTGCATCAGGCCCCAGGAGATTGAACGCGCGACTTCCTCGGTGGGCGGGAGGCCGAGCGGCGCGACGTAGCGCGAGCGGAAAGCGGACTCGTAGCGGATGGCGTGGGCGTCCCAGGAGGATTCCTGCTCGACGACGGCGCAGACGAGCGCGGGGTCGAGTGCATGGCGCGCGGCGGCGGCGCGGGCGAGCGAGATGAGTTCGGGCGTGGGAGGCATGAGAAGCGGAGTAGCGCCGGTTATCAGTCGGCGTGGTCGGTTTTCGCGGGCGGAACGAAAAAGAATAAAGAAACTGCAAAAACGCCGGCAAGATGCCGGCGCTACGGGAGACGGCGGCGACTTTACCGCTGGCGGTGATACTATGCGCGGCAAGAGAGCAGAGCGCGGCGTTGACGTTGGCGACGACAGCCGCGGCGTGGGCGCTGGGGGAGCGGGTGTATGAGCATATTGGGCGGAGGCGCGGGGCAAGAGTCTTCAGGCGCGGGCGGGGCCGCGTCGAGAGGTCGGGCAGGCGGCGCGAGCGCATGGGGGCGGCGGGTGGTCACGTTCCTTGCGGCGCTGGTGACGCTGCTCATGCTCGTGATTGTCGTGGGCGTGTTCATTCCCTCGACGAATCTAGTGAGCGTGATTGGGACGATCTTCGAGTCATTTTTTTCGCTGCACGTTTTTCTGGCGGGGCTGATCGCCATTGCGCTCGCGGTCTGGGCGCGGCGGCTCGGCGGAGGGCGCGCCGTGACGGTTGTCCTGTGGCTCGCGATTCTCGCCACAATTGGATCGACGATTCCGACCTTCGCGCTGGTGCGCGCGGCGCATCGCGCGGGCGCGCCGATTTCGTGGACCGGGCATCTGCGCGTGACCGCGCCCGGGGCGCAGGCTGTGCCCGATCAGACGAAGCTCTTCGCGACGGTTGGCGGCAAGAATCTGTCGCTGGACGTTTATCTTCCGGCGCGAGTGGGCACGGGTCCGGCGAGCGCCTCCGCACCGGTCGTGTCAATTCACGGCGGCGGCTACTCGCTCGGCGAGCGCAGCGACGGACGCAACTGGGATCGCTGGTTTGCGGCGCGCGGCTACACCGTTTTCGACGTGGACTACAGGCTCGATCCGCCGGTCAGTTGGAATCTGGCGGCGCAGGACGTGGCCTGCGCGATGGTGTGGATCGCGTCGCACGCGAGCGAGTACAACATTTCCCCGGACCGCATGCTGCTCACCGGGCAATCCGCGGGCGGCGGACTCGACTTGCAAGTGGGCTACGGCCTGGGCGACGGGACGGTGAAGTCGAGCTGCGGAGGCACGCCGCCGCAGCCGAAGGCGATTTTCGCGCTGTACCCGCCGGAAGATTTCGCGATGGGCTGGAATCGGAAGACGGGCTTGGGGTCGATCAGCGCGCTGACATTCAACACCGGTTACCTTGGCGGATCGCCCGAGCAGTTTCCAGAGCGCTATCGCGCGGTGTCCGCGATCTTTCACGTGCGCCCGGGCCTGCCGCCTACGCTGATCGCGGCGGGCGCGAGCGATCATCTGGTGCCGTACGACGGGCACATCGAGATGGTCGAGAAGCTGAACGCCGCGGGCGTGCCGAACGAGCTCGTCACCGTGCCGTACGGCGAACACGGCTACGATCTCTTGTGGGGCAGCCTCGGCGGACAGATCACGCGGAAAAGAGTGGCTGATTTCCTGGCGCGATATTTGCCGCCGACGGAGGCGCGATAGCGGGTAGCGGCGGCTTCCAGCCGGCGATTCTCGGCGACGCCAACCGAAACCAACCCCGCCGGCAGGATGCCGGCGCTACGAAAACCGACGGCGCTACGAAGGACGCGCGCGCCAGCGCGCGGTCGACTATTCGCGCTTGCGACCGTTGAGGTCGAGCCAGCGGATGGGCGGGAGCGGCGTGCGCTCGATTCCCTGCTGGTCACAGAGTTTTTCGAGCAGCTCGTAAATATGCGGGAGATGGTTCGTGGCCATGTCGTGGACGAAGGAGCGCGTGATTTCGTCGTTGCGGATGCGGCGATAGAGCCAGCGAAGAAAGAGCACGAGCTGCACGGCGGAAGTGAGCGCGAGCGCCCACCAGCCAGACAGGGCTTCCAGGTCGCCGGCGAGGCGAGACTGGGAGATGAGTTCAATGAATTCGCGCATGGTCGATGAGAGTGGCTAACGGCGTCGAAACTGCCGCGATGGGGAGGCAGGCGGTGCCGCGCCCGTAATATACTTTTTACGTCTTTTGTGGGATATTGCGTCCCTTCGAACGATGGCTTCGGCTCATTTCAAGGAGGTTACATGCGCGCACGGCTTCAGTTGCTGGCGGCCCTATTGTCGGTCGCTCTGTTGAGCGGCTGCTCCATCAGCATCACGAACCCGCCCAACGGCTCCACGGTCGCGACACTGCCGCAACCATTGCAGTATACGGAAAGCGGCGTCAATGGAGTGCCCACCATCTCCTTGGACGGGAATGACCTGACGGACATCAACGGTCAGACCTTTCAGTGGGGGTCCGGAGGACTCATGTTTACCATCCCACCCGGCTCACACTCGGTGACCGTTTCCGGCCAGACGGGCTGGAACTACAACGTGAGCGACACGTCCAACTTCACCGTTGCCGCCAATGCGTGCCCTCTCTGCTATGCGTGCCCGCCGGGCCAGTTCCTGCACGCGTTTATGGGGCTTTGCTGCACCGGAAACAAGTGCGACATGCAGGGTTTCTCGAATTTCGGCTTGTCGCTCTTCAGCGCGCCGATCTGCTCCTCGTCGCAATCCAACGACTGCATGAATCAGAACCTCGAAGGGCTGTGCGGCGGTCAGGGCACGGGTTGCTCGGGCCTGGCGAATATGGCGATCCAGATGGTGGCGGTGAGCTTTTCACCGCAACAGAGCGGCGCGCTTGCCGAAATCCAGGTTCCCATCGGCTGGAGAAACGGCGCCAATGCGTTCCAGGCCTGGATCACCAGCGACAACGCCGGGAAACCGGGAACCGTCCTCGAAACATTTCCGCTGAGCAATCTCAGAACTCTTCCCTTCCCGGATACGACTCCCGTTCACATTTTCTCCGCCGCTCATCCTGCCCTCACAACAGGCACGAACTATTGGCTGGTGATCGGGCCGACCGGCGCGACCGCCGTCGGAAGCTGGAACCTATCGCTCGGGGATTCGCCGGCGGCGGGGAGCTCCAACTTTCTCGTGAACGTGACGGGGACGAATGGCGTTCCGTCGATTAATGGACCGTGGGTGCCCGCGACTGCTGTGCTGCGGCCGGCCTTTGAAATTGACGTGCGTTAACGCGACAGAGAAATAACGCCGGCAAGAGGGCGGCGCTACGTGTGGAGGCGCCGGTTAGCCGAAGAGTGAGGCGATTCCCGCGCCGAGGCCGAAGAGACTGCCGAGTCCTCCGCCCGAGCTGCCCGAGGCGCGCTGGCGCACGCTGAGCAGCTCCGCCGGAACGCCCATCGCCTTGCCCAGCAGGTTCGTGTCGATTCCGTAGGTCTCGCCGAGGGCATTGAGTCCGGCGAGATTTTCCCGCAGCTTCTGGTTGGCGAAGGCAATCTGATTTTGCTGGGCCTGGCTGGCGTCGGTCTGCGCCTGTTCGCGGCCGAGCTGCGCGGTGAGGTCGCCGAAGCCGGCGGAGTTGTTGGTGGCGGCCAGGCGATTGGCGGCGCGCTCGCGCAGGGCGTCGAAGGCGGTGTTGGCCGCGCCGAGCGACTGCTGGGTGATGGCGGACTGCTGCTCAGGCGTGTAGCCCTGGCTATTGAGCAGGCGCTGGATCGTGGGCATCATCAGCGAGCGGTCCTGGAGGCCCTGCTGATCGGATTGCGAGAGAAGGCGGTTCTGCAGGGCGAGTTGCTGGTCGGTGAGATTGCGTGTGTGCTGCTGTGCGGCGCGGGACATGGGAACCTCCAAGAAAGTGATTTGTGATTCGTGACTGGTGACTCGTGACTCGTGAGGGCGAATGGCAATCGGAGATCGACGGCCATCACGAGCGACGGATTACGAATTGCGAGTCACGCGTTCAGTCTGCGGCAATAGGGAGTCCAGGCGTCGTCGCGGACCCAGCCAAGGGATTCGAGGCGACGACCGAAGCGGCGCGCGATGGGCGGCGGGAGCCAGGCGTGGGCGTCGTCGAGGCCGCGGGCGAGCAGGTCGCGTTCTCCGGCTTCGTGCAATGCGAGAAGCCATACATAACGTTGGCGAGCGAGACGCGCTGCGGACTCCGGCTTGGCGCCGCGTTCGCCGGCGCCGTCACCCTGAGCGGAGTCCTGGCGGGCGTCGTTATCGTCGCGGTGTGCGCGGCCGCAGGACGGAGTCGAAGGCTCTCTCTCTAGTTCTCCCACGGTTGAACCGCGGAGGGATTCTTCGACTGCGTGGCCGGACGTCCCTTCGGGACGGCAAACAGCGGTCCGGTCACTACGCTCAGAATGACCGGTTGGAGTTTCGCGATCCGCCAACAGATACGTTTCGCAGGTGGGCCGCGCGAGAGGCGCTGCGGACTCCGGCTTGGCGCCGCGTTCGCCGGTGCCGTCATCCTGAGCGGAGTCCTGGCGAGCGTGGTCATCGTCGCGGTGTGCGCGGCCGCAGGACGGAGTCGAAGGATCTCTCTGTGGATCTTCCACCGTTGAACCGCGGAGGGATTCTTCGACTGCGTGGCCGGACGTCCCTTCGGGACGGCAAACAGCGGTCCGGTCACTTCGCTCAGAATGACCGGTTGGGGTTTCGCGATCCACGAACAGATACATCTCGCACGTCAGTCGCGCGAGCGAGGCCATCACGACGCTGCCGTGGTCATCCTCGACGACGAGCTTCGAGATGAAAATCGGATCGGCGAGATCGGGAAACGGATAGTTGAAACCTTGCGACGCGTGCATGCGGCGAAGGGCGTCGAGGTCGGATTCGAGATAAGGTCGGATAAGCAAAGGCAGTTCTCATGTGGAGTGCGGCGGCGTGACGCCGCTGTTTCAACCTCAACTTGTCGGGGCGTGCGTTTCTCGAGCGCCACAACCGTCGAGGCAAGCCTCGACGAAGAGGGGCGGGAGCGAGCTCCCGCACTCCACGTGAAGCCATCGTCAGATAGCGCATCACCCTTCGACTCCCGATGGTCGCTCAGGGTGACCATCCTCGTCGGATCGTCAAAACACGCGATGGCGGAGGAGCGGGTGGACGCGGGCGAGAGTCTCCATGGCGTCGAACGTCGTCGCGCCGGGAGCGACGCCGTGCAGAGCGAGCGCGGCCTGCGCCGCGTCCGAGATCGGCGTTTGCGCGAGGGGATGCGGCAGCGGGTCGAAGGCGTGGTCGTCCTCGAGCGCGAGGTGGACGCCCTCGTCCGCTTCGATGAGGGCGAGGATGCGAACCTCCGCTGCGGCGGAGAGCGCTTCCGCCGCGTTATTCCGAGGCGGACTTATCGCTTCGGTCCGCGGAATCGGCTGTGGCGCTTCATTTGAAACAACAGCGGATCCATCGTCGTCCGCAGGAGCGGACTCGCCCGGGATGACAACGTCGCTGGGGGTTAGCGCGTCGAGCACGATGAAGTGCGAGTTCGCGAAGCGCGCGGCGTGGCGCTGCCAGCCGCCGAGAGTCGTGATGTAGTAGCGTTTGCCGGTCATGGAAAGCCAGTTGAGAGCGGTGGTGTCCTAATTCCGGCGAAGAGTTCGGATTTTCGTCAGGGCACGCTTTCAAGCGTGCCGCACGAGCGCGACACAGCGACGGCTTCAGCCGCTGAGGCCTCAGGGGTTTAAACCCCTTCGGTTCCTCGAAGGATACGGCACGGCTAAAGCCGTGCCCTGACGCCGCGTCAAATCGGGACAGATAAAGCCGTGCCCTGACGTCGCGTCGAATCGGGACAGGGCGCGAATCGCCGCGTCATTGACAACGGAATCGTGGAGTGCTATTTACGGTCCAAGTTTTTCCTCTCTCAAAAGCGTGGAGGGATCGAAAATGGCAAAAGTGGCAGCGTTCCTGTACGGGCTCGTCGCATATCTCGTGTTCTTCCTGACGTTCCTTTACGCGATCGGATTCGTGGGCAACTTCGTCGTGCCGAAGTCGATCGACTCCGGCGGCGGCGAATTTACGTGGCCGGCGCTGGTGATTGACGCGCTGCTGCTGGGGCTATTCGCCATCCAGCACAGCGTGATGGCGCGGCAAGGATTCAAGCGGGCGTGGACGAAGGTCGTCCCGCGCGTGATCGAGCGCAGCACGTATGTGCTGCTCGCGAGCGCGTGCCTGATCCTGCTCTTCTGGCTATGGCGGCCGATGACCGGCGTAATTTGGGACGTGCAAAACTCGGCCGGGCGATGGATCCTGCTCGCGTTGTTCTTCCTCGGCTGGTTGACGGTTCTCGTCAGTACATTCCTCGTGAGCCACGCGGAACTTTTTGGGCTGCGTCAGGTCGGCCTCTTCATGCGCGGCCAGCAGCACACGCCCATCGGCTTCAAGACCCCCTCGCTGTACAAGCAGGTGCGCCACCCAATCTATTTAGGTTTCGTAGTTGCCTTCTGGGCGACGCCCACGATGACGTTCGGGCACCTACTGTTCGCGATCGCTACGACCGGCTACATCCTGGTCGCGATTCAGTTCGAAGAGCGGGACTTGATCTCGTTTTTTGGCGACGCCTACAGGGAATACAGACGGCGCACTCCGATGTTGGTCCCGTTCATGAAGCGATCGAAGTAAGGGCGCGACGCCGACGGTAGGGTCAATGTGGAGTGCGGGAGCTTGCTCCCGCTTTCTACTGCGAAGCTTGCTTCGCGGGCGCGTCGATAAGGCGTCCATTCCAGAAGCCCTTCGGCGGCGTTGAACGCCCTGGCCATTGCCGTCTCTGAACTCGAATGCGCCGGAGCAAGCTCCGGCGCCACTCAGCGGCGGCAAGCCGCCGCACTCCACACTCCGCTTGCTGACGCTTCGAGCCGGCGATCTGCTGCGGCGCGACCGAAAACCGACTTCGGCGGCGAGATGCCGGCGCTACGACACCAAAACCAAGGCTAACACCAAGAACGACAACGCCCGCAAGATGCCGGCGCTACGAAACACGATGGCGCAACGCTGTCATTCCGAGGCCGGAATCTGGCCGAGGAATCTCGCTTCGTGTCAGGGGATCGCCGGAAAACAAGCCAAGAGAGATCCTTCGGCGGACCGACTGCGTCCGCCTCAGGATGACGATGGTTCGGCTATGCTCGCCAAAAGTTCCTCGATGGATCGTGAAGAGAGATCCTTCGGCGGGCCGACTGCGTCCGCCTCAGGATGACGATGGTTCGGCTATGCTCGCCAAAAGTTCCTCAACGGATCGTGAAGTGAGATCCTTCGGCGGACCGACTGCGTCCGCCTCAGGATGACGACCCGACGAGGGTCGTTACTTGAATTGCTCGTCGATTTCGACCTGGTATCCGGCGGCGAGGCGATTGGTCTCGTTCGCCATGCCGACGACGGCCATCAGCTCGTGGAACATCGCGTCGGTCATGCCGCGCTTGCGGGCCGCGGCGGTGTGCGAGGCGATGCAGTATCCGCACTGGTTCGTCACGCTGACCGCGACATAGACCATTTCCTTCATCAGCGGATCGAGCGCGCCCGGCGCCATGATCTGCTTCACGGATTCCCACGTGCGCTTGAGCGAGACGGGGTCGTGCGCGAGCGTTTTCCAGAAATTATTGATCCAGTCCACCTGGCGCGTTTTCATGATGTCGTCGTAAACGGCGCGCACCTCGGGGCCGGCGTCCCTGTACTCGATCATTCCTGCGCTGCTGGCCATGTACCCTCCTTCCAACGATTCCGTCCTATGGTAGCCTGTGGGGCGCGGATACCAAACTATTGAGGCTGGACTGAGGAGGAGCGATGGCGACTGAGAAGGATATCGAAATCAAGATGGCCGATGGAATTTGTGACGCGGTTCTCTATGAGAACGAGGACGGACGCAAGCGCCCCGGCGCAATTCATCTGCCCGACATCATGGGGATTCGCGCGTCGCACCGCGCGATGGCCAAGCGGCTGGCGGAGGCAGGCTACACCGTGCTGCTGCCGAACCCGTTCTACCGCACCGCCCGCGGCGTGCTGTTCGATTTTACGCCGAACTTCGCGGGCGACCCGCGCACGATGCAGCGCTTCGGCGAGCTGGCGGGCCCGCTGACGCCCGAGGCGATGGAGCGCGACATGGCAAGCTACGTGAATTATCTCGCGGTGCAGAAATCGGTGAGCGACGCGAAGATGGGCGTGGTCGGCCACTGCTTCACGGGCGCGATGGCGCTGCGCGGGGCAGCGGCGCGGCCGGACCGGATCAGCGCGGTCGCGTCATTCCACGGCGGCGGACTTTACACGGACAAGCCAAACAGCCCGCACCTCGTGCTCTCGCGCATTGCGAAGTCCAACGGCGCGCAACTGTATTTCGGGCACGCGGTCAACGACCACTCGATGCCGCAGGAGGCGATCGACAAACTGAATGGCGCGCTCAAGGCCTGGGGCGGAAAGTACGAGAGCGAGGTTTACGCCGACGCACTGCACGGATGGACCGTCGCGGACAGCGCCGCGTACAAGAAGCCGCAGGCCGAGCGCGCGTTCGGCAAGCTTACGGCGCTCTTCGCGGCGGCGCTTAAGTAAGAGTCGTGCTCAGTGCTTGGCGCCGATCTTCGGCAAGCTCGCGGGTGTCACAACAAGACTAAATGGCCGGCGGTATGTTCGGTCGCCGAATTCGAGTTCGCCATGTTCGCGTTTTCTTCACTGCTAGGGATTTCGAGGTGGCCAGAGTAGTTGGCGAGTCGGTCACTACCTGTGCGTTGGCGCAGAAGGACTTTTTCCACTTTTCCACAGTGATCCACAGCCGTGAGGCTCTTGACAACTTTCCTCGGCGCTCCTATTATCCGACTGCTAATCGGAACGCGCCGATGGGTTAGATCGGCGCTGAACGGTCTGACAAGCTAACCTGTACTTCTGGCTGAGATCGGCGAATCCACCCCGAAGTATCCCTTTCCGCTTGTCGAGAAAGCACCCAGAGCGGAGGTGTGTATCGTGCCCCCGGCCACGCTAGACGGCGTTTTGCTACTTGCTTGGATGGAAAGGGATGAGGCGCTGTTATGGCTACGCAGGAATTGTTGGTTCGAGCCAGAACTAACAGACCAACAGGCGGAAGAGATATGGATTCCTTACCGAGATCGGATGCTGGCCCTACCGGAAAGGAATTACCAGGCGCCTCAACGGCTTCCTATTCCTCAACCTCAAAGGCAATTGGTCAGTCGATTCTTAGCGCGGTTTCGAGGCCCGGAGGTATCGGATGTGATAAACGTCAACCCCCTGGATTTGGCGGTCTACCAAAAGTACGTCGTCACTGACCGATGTGATCATCATGCGCAACAGGCGGGTACATGGGCGAGGAAATTCTTGGTCATTGACCGCCCCTTGGGAAATCTGCCGGGCCGAATGGAAAACGGCATCATAAAATTCAACCTTCCCCATGCGGAGCACCTCATAGCGGTTCAGCCAGACGGGGCATTCCGGATTCAGCAAGGGGACGGTTACGTTTCAGTGGTTGAACTAGGGGGACGCTTGATCCTGAAGGCTGGTTATCACCGTGCGCTTGCTATCGCTGCGGCGGCGATAAATGAGCCAGACGCCAATGACACATGCGCACTCGTTGCCTTGACACGCAGCTTGCCGCCAGATCTCGCTCCTAACTGCCCAAACCAAGGACTTAGAACCACAGTCTTGGGAGCGCGAGCACCGCTGTTGCGTGACTTTTTCGATCGAGACTTAGCCATGGAAGTCAATCTCCGTAGGAAGCGTTGGGAGGCGCATATCCAAGTGATAGCGGTCGATGATCCATAGAATTCAATCGGAGCGGTTGGGCATCGGCAAGCCTAGCGAACTCTTAATTCGCAATCTCCGGCCAGGGGATTTGTGGGTTCGACTCCCACCCGCTCCGTTCCCGCATTCGGGTCACACTCATCCACAGAAACCCATCGCAATCAGGATGCCGAAAAGAGTTTGAGGTCGTGTGAATTATGAGTGCACGGACAACCGTAGCAGCCGCACGGACATAGAAAGAAGCTGGACAACAGCATTCGGGTATGACCCCGGTACCCTAGCCGCCCCAAGACGGGAACAGTGTACCCCCTCTGTCCCAAAGTATGCAAAGCGTTTCCTAGTACGAAGGTACCAAATCGAAACCCGCGGGCAGGGGTCAAGAACCTTCGGCCTTCGTGCGCTGCTCTTCGGCTGGCAGGCCGCTCATCGCGGGCTGGACGCGCTGGGGCCTTTCTCGCGCACGGGGGCGAATCTCTCCATGAGGCCGCGAAGAATCCAGGGCATGAAACGCCCGATGGCGACAATCACCTTGCCGTGCCCGGTGACAATTTGCTCGCGCTTGCCGCGGGCGACGGCGCGCAGAATCTCGCGGACCGCGCGCGCCGTGCTGACCTGCAGCCGGGGAGGAATCGGATCCTTCGCCTCGGCGTGGAATCTTCCCAGGTTGTCGGTGCGGCGGATTTCGCTCGCGACGAAGCCCGGGCTGAGCAGCGTCACCTTGATTCCGGCGCCGCGCAGCTCGGGAGTGATGGCTTCGGTGAGGGCGCGCAGCGCAAACTTGCTCATGGAGTACGGCGAGCCGCCCGGCGTCGAGATCCAGCCCGAAACGCTGCCGATGATGGCGAGATTTCCGCGGCTCTTTTCGAGTTCGGGGAGCGCGGCATAGATCGTGCGCAGAACGCCGAAGACGTTGGTCTCGAACTGGCGGCGGTAGTCGTCGAGCGCGAGCTTTTTGAGCGGCGCGACGACGCCGAAGCCGGCGTTCGCGAAGACCACGTCGAGCTTGCCGTAGGCGCGGACGGTTTCCTCCACCGCGCGCTCGAGGTCGCCGTCGCGCGTCACGTCGCATTCGACGACGACCGGCTGCGGTTTTCCGAGCGCGGCGATTTTTTGGGAGACGTTTTCGAGGCGTTCTTTGCGGCGCGCCGCGAGAGTGAGTCTGGCGCCGCATTGCGCGAGCTGCAGCGCCAGCTCCTCGCCGATGCCGGAAGAGGCGCCGGTGATGAGCGCGACCTTGTTTTGGTAGAAGACAAGAGCGCGAGACATGCGCGACATCATACCTTACGCGTGAAGAATTCGGAGCGGCAGCGCGGCCGAGCAGCTCTTGTAGCGTCGGCTTCCAGCAGGCGAATTTCCGCGGCGCGCGAAACCGACGGCGGGGTCAATGTGGAGTGCGGGAGCTTGCTCCCGCTTACAGGCGCGAAGCTTGCTTCGCGGCCGCGTCGATAAGCCGCCCATTCCAGAAGCTCCTCGGCGGGG
The DNA here is from genome assembly GCA_035279445.1 of Candidatus Acidiferrales bacterium. Classification (GTDB taxonomy): domain Bacteria; phylum Acidobacteriota; class Terriglobia; order Acidiferrales; family UBA7541; genus Palsa-295. The sequence continues at coordinate 62,611 of DATEHV010000044.1, forward strand.
TTGAACGCCCCGGCCTCTGGCGACTGTTGGCTCGAATGCGCCGGAGCAAGCTCCGGCGCAACACAGCGGCGGCAAGCCGCCGCACTCCACAGTCCGCTTGCTCGCGCTTTGAGTCCGCGAATTTCTGCGGCGCGAATGAAAACCAACTTCGCCGGCAAGATGCCGGCGCTACGGCCGGGACTGCGCGCAGACGGTGTTCACGTAGCCGCCACCTTCAGGTGGGAGGGTTTGGATCACGACCAACGGCGAAAGGCGCCCAACTAAAGTTGGCCGCTACGAAACCTACTCACGAGTCACTACGAGCTGAATGTGTAGTTGTGCGTGAGGACTGAGGCGGCGTGGCGGCCGGCGAAGAATTGGTGCGTCGGCTCGCAGCTTACCGTGACCTTTTGCCAAGGACATTTTCCGGCAGCGGGAATCTGCGCTTCCGCGGAAGTGATTTCGCGCGACGTCGCTGCATGGGCCGCATCGCGCCGAGCATCGTGGCCGGGCACAGCGTGCGCTGCCCCTGCGGTCTCGTTCTGCGCGGCAGCAACGACTTCGATGCGCGTGAGCGTGAGGCGGCCAAAGCGGCCGATGAAAACATCGCTCAAGCACAGGCGCTCGGCGCGCATCGGCGAGCCGTCGGCGAGGGTGAAGATGTGGTGCGGCGTCACGTCGAGCGATTCGGCGTTGGAGAAATGCAGGCGGATGAAAGTATCCGCGTCGCGGACCTCGATGCGCTGGATGCGCGTCCAGGCCTCGGCGCTCTCGCCGCTCGCGCGGCCCGCGCCGGGCGCGCTCGAAGCCGCGGGGCAGCGCAGATGCTCGCCCACCTTGCAGGTTTCGATCACGACGGTGCCGCGCTCCTTTGTGAGCACGACCGTCCCGGCGCGGAGACAGCTTCCGCTGCCGCCGCCCGAGCCGCCCCCGGTGCCGCTGGAAGTGGTCGCAGCGACAATTGCGCCCTGCGAGAGCGGGATGCGTCCCTGAAGCGCCTGCTGCTGCGCGGCAAGATTCGTTTTCGCCGTTTGCGCGTTCGCGGGAGAGCCGGCGCCGCCTGCGACCCACGCGAGCGCCGCAGCGGTGTCGTCCCAGTAGGGATAAAAGTAGTAGGTGGTGGCGGCGGTGAGGCCGGTGACGATTACCGAGCCGTTGGGGACCGCGGTGGTGGCGCCGTCGGCGCGATAGATGGTCAGCGCGGACCAGCTCCACGTGAGGCTGGAGGTAGTCGAGACGTAGGTGAACGCGCCGGACCACGTCGGCGGGACGGAGCCTTTCATCAAAACGCCCGATTTCGTCGGATCAATCTTCCCTGCCGTGAGCGCTCCGGAGACGACGCGCGCGAAGTTGTGGCCGTCGGTGATCTGGTGGTCCATGCTCCAGCCCTGGTTGGGGCCGAGCGACGCACCGGCCAGGCGCTTCAGCGTCTCATAGAGCTGGGGGTTGGTTTTGCGCAGGGCTTCGATCTGGGGAACGGTAAGCATTTTGACCAGTATCGTTTCGATCAAGAATTAACTGGACTGCGGGGCTCGTTTGAGTTGTAATCCCGGGCAATGCAGACGCTGGATCTCTCCGGAACCGCACCGAAGTCAGAGAATCGGCTGAAGAGCCTCTTCTGGCCGACGATTCATACGGCTACGGATGTAGACTATCTGGGATCGCAAGGCTATTGGATTTGTGCGATCGTAGCGGTGTTTTCCTTTGTCGGGTCCGTCACTACAGGCCATCCCATCGCAGGATTTTTCTTGCTGCTCTACTATTACTTGGGCGGAGTGGGTGTCAGGCAACGAAACGTCTTCGCGGCCATCGTCGTTTTCATAATGTTTTTCGCGGACACCATTTTCGCGCCCGGCATCTTGAAGTTTTTCGGTTGCGTGATCTTGCTCTCCAATCTGCGCGCGACGTTCATTGCGTCGTTCTGGGATCCGGGTGTGGCCGAGGCCGAAGCGCCCATGCGTCTTGACGAGACTTGGGGCGACAAGTTTGCCGATAAGTTTCCATCGTGGCTCTGGCCCAAAATCGTTTATGGGTACTACGTATTCGCCGTTCTTTTCCTACTGCTGACACTTACCGGCCTGACCATGATGGCTCTGCATCTACGTGGGCTTTCTCTCCCGCGCCGCATGTAGAAGCCTGGGTGTTGGCAGTGATTACAACCCTCCGAACGGGTATGACCCAATTGCATTTGTATTCGATCAGTTCCCTCCCCTGACGATGGCGAAGGGATCGGGCTTGGCCCAGGGCGCGAGCTTGGTGAGCGAGAACCAGGAGCCGGCGGCGTTGGTGCCGAACTGATACGACACGCGCTCGGCGAGCACGTTGGTGAACTGCTCCATGTCGCGCGAGGCGGGCGAGGCGAGCGTCCACGCGCCGAGAGACATCGCGACCACGTGGCCGGGCGAGATCGCCGAAAGCGCGAGCGAGCCTGAGCCCTGCACGTAGCCGGTGAGATAGCCAAAAAGATTGCGCCCGCTCATCGCCGCGCCGGTGGCGGCGAGAAACGCGGTGGAGTAAAACGAATTGATGGCCGCGCCGTCGTCGGAATACGCGCCCGGAGTGAGCGCGTAGATTTTTCCGCTGGAATTGTTGGAGCCGAAGAAAACCTGCGCGACGCCCGTGGAGCGCTCGATCAGCGCGCAGGAATTCGCGCCAATCGTCCACGGCGCCCACTTGCGCGAGCGCTCCGGCGACATGAGCATGGCGACGAGCGGGTCGCCGAATCCCTCGGTGTAGTCGAGCAGGAGGACCTGGTTCGGCTGCGTGGCCGCGCCCATCGGCACACCAACGAAAATGCGCTTGTGCTGGGTATCCACCTGCACCCAGAGGCGCTGGGCGTACCGCCAGTTGATGGCGTCCCAGGTGGGCTGAATCTCCTGCGAAATTTTCACTGGCTCGCTGCCGTCGAACAGATACAGCCCGGAGCGGCCGGCGATGACGACCCACTCCTCGCCGAATCCGACGCCGTGCACCGAAGGCGTGCCGACTTTGTTGGAAACCTCTTCGACCTGCCAGAGCGACGGCTCGTTGACGCCGTCGGTGGCGGTGACGTACATGCTGCGCTCCTTCACGAAATAGAGGTTGTTGCGCAGGGTGAATGCGGCGCGAATTCCCTGCCCGTTGTTTTCGGCGACGCTCATCAGTCCGGTGACGCCGTCGTAGGATTCAGGCGACTGCGTGGCGGAGGCGCGCACGAGCGAAGGGTCCTGCGGCGAAATGGTGATAAAAACTTCGATATTGTCCACGAGGAAAGATTCGTTCGCCGGCGCGGGAACTCCATCGGCGTAAACGCGCAGGACGAGGTCGGCGGGCAGCGAGGCCTGGGGCGCGAAAAGCTGCGCGGCAAATTCCTGATAGCTCGTGGTGGATTGCGCGATCGTCACGGCAATGCCCGCGCCGAGCTGGCCGAGGGTGGGGCTGAAGGCGTTGACGCGCAGGGTGCCGGCGGAAAGATTGGCGGTGCGCTTCACGCGCGCGCGGACGGAGTAGTCGGTGTTTTTCAGGCAGAGCGGATGGCCGGCGGCGTCCGTGATGGCGCTCTGCGAGATCATGCCGCGCGCGGCGGTGACGGCGTCCGCCTTGATGAGAAACGCATCGCCCCAGACGGAATCGTGCTGCTCGCGCGTCGCGCCCGCGCCGAACGTGGCGTCGAGCTGCCAGCCGAGCGGGCGCCCGTTCCCCGAGGCGTCCCAGCCGCCGTCGAAGGTCAGGTTGCGCCAGTTGTCCATGTTCGCGCGCTCGCCCCACCAGAACAGCCGCTCGGAGTAGTCCACCACGCCAAGCTGCTCCTGCAGCTCGATCTGGCTGAAGAGATAGTCCACGTGCACGCCGGAGAGAAGAATCGTGTCGGTGAAATCGACGGTGAGCGATGTGGTGGTGTTGTCGTTGATGATCATCGTCGCCGGAACGTGATAGAAGCTCGCGCCGCCCGAAGCCGTGAACGCGAGAAGGCGTTGCACCACGTTGAGCGGGCCGGTCGGGATGTTCGTCACGCTCGCCTTCAGTCCGCCCGCCGCGGTCCACGACACCGGCGGAGACGGCACGGTCCAATAGCCCTGGCGCGTGACGAACACCACGGCGCACTGGTGCACGCCCGGGGAAATGCTGCCGGTGACCGAGTCGGCGACCGCCGGGCCTTCGGCGGGGCCGATCTGGCTGACGCGGTCGTAATTGGAATCGTCGTACTGGCGCGGAAGATCCTGTCCGGTGACGCCGTCGCCAAAGGCGATGTACTCGCGGCCGAAGTGCGTGGTCGAGGCCAGATACAGATTCGGCCCGGCGCCGCCCGCGACAAGGACCGAGAGAACGCCCGGCGACGTTTCCTTGTAGAGATTGCCGAGGGAATCCAGAATCAGCAGCCGCTCGACAAGATTCGAGGTGATGTAGCTTTTCATGCCGTTGATTTGCGGCGCACCGGCGAGGATTGGGAACTCGGAGACGAGGCCGGGGCGCGTGCGGATTCCTCCCGGGAAGAAATCGACGTCGCCGAGACTGGGCGACATTCCGGGCGGCACGTCGGAGGGGTCGAGCAGCGTGACCCAGGTGCCGAACGTGTTCAGCGGCAGCGGAGAGAAGGTTTCGATGGACATGATTTTGAGAGGTCCGAGGTCGGACGTCGGCGCTGAGTAGCGCCGGCATCTTGCCGGCGGGGTTGGCTTTCTCGGGCGCCGCGTGTGGAGTGCGGCGGCATGCCGCCGCTGTGTCGCGCCGGAGCTTGCTCCGGCGCGTGCGCGTTTGGAATTGGCCGAGCCTGGGGCATTCACCGCAGCCGAGGGGCCTCGGGAAGGGGCGGCTCGTTGACGCAGCCGCGAAGCAAGCTTCGCGGCTGCAAGCGGGAGCAAGCTCCCGCACTCCACATCGGCCCTGCCGGCGGCGTCGCCCGTCCCGAATGGATGCCGCCGGGAAGCTTCAGAGCCGTGGAAAAACGCCGGCTGGAAGCCGGCGCTACGAGAACCGGCGGTGCGGTAGAACGGCGCCGCGAGGCAAGCCTCGCGGCGGAAGGCGGGAGCAAGCTCCCGCACTCCACATTGGCTCTGCCGGCGGCGTCGCCCGTCGCGTATGGATGCCGCCGGGCTAAAGCTCGATGGCTACGTCAAACGAATCCGGCACGGAAATCCGGTCGCAGGGCACGTGAAGCACGGTCTTGCGAAGGGCGGGGGTCGATGTGCGCTCGAACCACCCCGCCGAGCACCACGGATAGTTCGCTGCGCGCTGCACGACTCCATGATGAACGGCATTCTCGTGCACGTAGCGCAGGCGAGCGAGATAGGAACGCTGATTGGTCACCCGCGTGTCCCAATACTGGAACCAGACTTTTCCGCCGGCTTGTTGGTCGAGGTCGTTCACGGCGCGCGCCGTGAGGGAATGCAAGCGCCGGATCGTGTCTGGTAAAGACTGGGGCGAGGTCAATGCCGCGACGGCATGATAATGGTTTGGAAAAACTGCCCAGGCCTGAAGACTCCAGCCGTCTTCGGAACACACTTGAAGGACCGCGTTACACAGCAGGTTCAGTCGCGCCCGAGTTCCGAAATACTGCTGCTTCCGGTAGGTCGCCGAGGTCACGATATAAGTACCTCGCTCGGTGAGACGGTGGAGGGGACCGTGCGGCCAGTCGGTCATGAATTTGGCTGCGAGTGTACGCTGGGCAGGAAGGCGGGAGCAAGTTGGCTATGGAGTGCGGCGGCTTGCCGCCGCTGTGTCGCGCCGGAGCTTGCTCCGGCGCATGCGCGCTCAAAGTGTGCAGAGGCCGAGACATTCACCGCCGCCGAGAGGCCTCGGAATGGGCGGCTTATCGAAGCTGCCGCGAAGCAAGCTTCGCGGCAGTAAGCGGGAGCGAGCTCCCGCACTCCACATCGGGAGAGCGGCGCCGCGAGGCAAGCCTCGCGGCAGAAGGCGGGAGCAAGCTCCCGCACTCCACACCCTGGGGTGCCTAGACGAGTTTCTTGAAGATGCCGTAAAACGTGATCGTGTCGGACGTAATCGCGGCGGGATAGGCGCCCGCGGCAAGCTCGGGGAACGCGCCGGCGCTCGCGCCCTGCTGAAAAATTTTCACCTTGCCGTTGTTCATCGCCGAGCCGGGATAGTAAACGTAATCGTAGCCGGCGAGTCCGTCCATCCAGGCGGTGCCCTGCACCGGCGCCTGCGTCGCGGCGATGAGGGCGAACTGCGAGAGGTCGAGCGTGTCGCCGCTGGATGAGTAATTGCCCGACGCGGCGGCCGTGCCGGCGACGTGGATGCGCTTGCCGTCGTCCCAGGTGTCAACGAGCGTAAATGTGAGTGCCATGTGTTCCTCCGAGAGGTGGTGAGTTGTAAGTCGTGAGTGGTGAGCAGCGAATGGCCCCGCCACAGAGCCGCGGAAAATGCAGGAACGGCGTCGCAACGATTTGTCGCACGCGTGACGAGCGGTGAAATTCACTACTCGCTAGGCATCAATCGCCGGGCGCTGGTATGATTGGCGGCCCGGCTCGCGGCGAGGCGTGCTGGCGACGACGCAACCCGAACGCCTGTGCGTGAATCCAAAGCGTCGAATCCTTTGGCAATGAGGGGAGACTTGGTGCGGCGACTGCTGGCCATGTGTGCGGTGACGCTGGGACTTTGCGCCGTTTTTGCGGCGGCGCGGAAGCACCCCGGCGTCACGGCGATGGCGGCGGGCGCTGGGCGCGACAGCGTCACCGTGGCCGATCCGCCGGGCTGCCCGCTCGGCCCCGTTTTCACCTTCTGCGCGCAAGTCCCCGGCCTCACCAGCAACGCTCAGGGTTTTCAGACCACGCTCGCGCACCCGACGAACGGGCTGACGTTTTCGTTCGGCGCGATTCCCGGCTACATGCCGAATTTTGCGGCGGGCGACTTCTCGATCCAGAGCACCACGTGCAACACCATGCTGAAAGCGGGCGACACCTGCGATTTCGTGATTCTTTTCGCGCCGACCACCACGATCACGGCCTCCATGCGCATGGCCGATCTGACGATCACGAATCCGAACGAAGACGTGACCGTATTCCCCGTCGAGGGCGGCGGTTCGGCGATCGCCTTCCAGCTGCCGGCGCTCCCGGCGTGCAGCCCGGCGGTTGCGGCGGATAATTCCTACACGTACTGCGACGAGCCGGTGGGAGGCACGAGCGCGACCGAATCGTTTACGCTGACGGCGGGAAGCGCGGTCACCGGCCTGAACATCACCTTCGCCGCCGTGCCCGGACTCGAGAGCGAGTTCAGCGCCGGGGATTTCACATTCGAGAGCAATGGGTGCGGGGGCACGTTGCTCGGCGGCAATAGCTGCGCGCTCGGCGTCGCCTTTACGCCCACGACCGCCGATCTGCGCGCCGCGCAACTGACGGCGACGGACGACGCGGGCGATTCGACGATCGTCTCGCTCGCGGGCCACACCACCACCGGCCTGACGATCACGCCGGGCGCGCCGGCTGCCGGAAACTGTTTTGGAGGGGCCGGCTATCAATTCTGCACCGAGCCGACCGCGGGAACGGCGAAATCGAAAACGCTGATTCTGACCAACACTTCGGGAACGATGGTCAGCGGGCTGGCGTTTCCGGCGGTGACCAACCCGCCCACGGCGGTCGATTTTGCGCTCGAGAGCAACAGCTGCCTGACGACGCTCGCCGCGGGAGCGAACTGCTCGTTCGCCATCGCGTTTACGCCGCGGGCGGCCGGGCTGCGCCAGGCTCCGTTTATCGTGACCGACGCGCAGGGCGATGCGGCCACTGCAAATTTCGCCGGCGTTGGCGACGATTACACGGTCGTGCCCATACAGCCCGCGGAGATCACTGTGCCGCAGGGCGGCACGGCTACTTTCAAGGCGCAGGCGACGCCGGACGCCGTATTCGGCGTCAACGGCGAACAGATCGTGCCGGCGTGCCCGGCGAACCTGCCGAGTTTCTCGACGTGCGCGTTCAATCCGTGTCCCGTCGTCATCACACCGGGGATGGTTGCGCCGTTCAGCATCGTGATCGTCACGTCGTCGGCGAAGGTGTCCGCTCCGCGTGTGAATCCGTGCAGCGGACTCGCGTCCGGCAACGCCGCGCCGAACGCTCCGAGCGGGCCGAACCTCGTGCTCCACGTCGCGCCGCGGGCGCGGTCCTGGCCCGTGCCGCTCTTCCTTCCGCTAGCGCTGCTCGCGATTTTCGGCGCGGCGATGGCGGCCGGCGGGGTTCGCGCGTTTCCGAAGCGCGCGCGGACGATCGCGCTGCTGATCCTTGCGACCGCCGGCGTCACCGCGTCGGCTCTCATCGGATGCGGCGGCGGCAACGGCACGGCGCCCGGGCTTTCCCCCACGCCGACAGGTTCGACGCTGATGACGATCCCGGTCAACGCGACCGATTCCGGTGGTAATCCCATCAGCGCCTCGCGAGGCATGCAGATCACCCTCGACGTGGTCTCGCCCTAGGCGGCGGTAAAGAGTTTCGAATTGAGCCGCTAAGAATTCCGCCTCGATCGTCCCGGCAGAATTTCCCTCTCAAGATCGAACTCTGAACGCCCGCACGCCCTATAGATAAACGACGCGCCGGTGATAGCTATAGGGCATGCGCCGGCGGCCGCGCGCCTGTTCCGGGCGAACGTAGCGCTCGATCAATTTTTCGGTGGCCATCTGCGCCGTGCCGAGCAGGTCCTGCGCCAGGGCGCGCGCGCCTCGCGAACGCGCCGCAAGCGCCGCGGTGGCGAATCCGAGCGGGTCGGTGGCGGAGCGGATCTGCACGGGATCGGTGCCGAGCGTCAGCAGCGGAAGAATTTTTTCGTAGCGGATGCGGACGGTGATCGCCTGCGTAGCGCCGATCAGATTGACTTTGTCCTCGCGCCATTCCCAGAGGCGGAGGTAGGTGCTCGGCTGCAGGTTGAGCATCGCGCCGCCGCTGGTGAATCTCTCCATGGGCACGAAGACGTCGGTGGAGTTGGCGGTGGCGCGTTCCCAGAGGATGTGCGGTGCGAGGCAATCGGCCGGGAGCTGCGGGCTCGAGACGTCGCTCAGGTCGGTGGGCGTGACGCCGCTGACCGGACCGGGCACCAGAGGGATGTCCTGCTGCTCGGCGAGGACGCTCACGCCGTTTTCGGCGAGCTCGCGCTGCAGGCCGCGGTAAGCGGAGTTGAGCAGCGGCATCAGGAGCGCATCGGTGAAGACCGCGCCAGCCGTGTCGTTGACGAGCGCGCGCGCCAGGTTCAGCGCGTCTTCCGCCTGAGAGTACGCCGTGGTGGGGACGACGGGCATGGGAGCCTCCGGAGAGTTATGGCCAGGTTTTGTAGAGCCGCTTGTGGAGTCGTAGCGCCGGTGGAGGTTTGTACTGCCGCCTGTGGAGTGCGGCGGCTTGCCGCCGCTGTGTCGCGCCGGAGCTTGCTCCGGCGCATTTGAGCTCAGGGTGAGCGGAGGCCGGGGTGTTCGACGCGGCCGAGGGCAAAAGGCAAAGACGCCGGCTGGAAGCCGGCGCTACGAGAGAGCGGCGCCATGGAAAAAAGGCGCCCTGTGTGGAGTGCGGCGGCTTGCCGCCGCTGTTTCGAGCCGGAGCTTGCTCCGGCGCGTGCGCGCTTAGATTGTGCAGAGGCCGGGGCGTTCGACGCGGCCGTCGGGCCTCTGGACTGGGCGGCTTATCGAAGCGGCCGCGAAGCAAGCTTCGCGGCAGAAGGCGGGAGCAAGCTCCCGCACTCCACATTCGCCGCGCCGTCGGCGTCGCGCGTCGTGAATCGATGCCGGCGCTGTGAAGAAAAATTGGCGCAGGCAACATCGACTTCGATTCCGACCGCGACGAGGACTCGCGGGCCGAATCCGGGTACAATGAGCCTTCGCGGAATCATTTCCTGACTGCGCTGAAAACTCAGCGCGGCAGGCGCGAGCCCAGCCGGAACGTCCGATCCGCAAGACTCAGGAGGCACCATGGCTAAACGTCCCCGCGGCCGTCGCCGAAGTGTTCGCAAAATCTTGGCCGCGCACTCCGACGCGATTCGCATCGTTCCACTGCATCCGAAGGCTGCCGCGGAGGTGGCTGCCACGGGCGCGCCGCAGCTCACCTATCGCAATGGGCCGCTGATGGCGTCCGTCGAGGTCTTTACGGTGTTCTGGGGCGCGGCGTGGAACTCAGCTCCGCAGGACGCGATGATGCAGGAGATGAATCAGTTCTTCGACTTCATTCTCGCCAGCGCGCTGATGGATCAGCTCGGCGAATACAGCGTGGCGAATTTCCAGATTGGGCGCGGAAAGCGCACGGGGACCATCGTGCTCACGTCGCCGGTGCTGGGGACGTCGGTGACCGACAGCGCGATCCAGAGCACGCTGCAGGATGAGATTGCGAACAACGGCGCGTTTCCGAAAATCTCCGCCAACACGCTCTATTTTATTTTCGTGCCGCCGGGCGTGAAGGTGATTCAGGGCGGCGCGGGATCGTGCACCGCCTTCTGCGGATACCACAACGACATCAACGGCGAGATTTTTTACGCCGTGATGCCCTTCCCCGGCTGCTCGGGCTGTACCGGCGGACTCCAGCCGGTCGATGCGCTCACCTCGACGAGCTCGCACGAGCTGTGCGAGGCCGTCACCGACCCGATTCCCGGAGAAGGCTGGTACGACGACGCGAACGGCGAAATCGGCGACATCTGCGCGTGGCAAACCAAAACCATCGGCAAATACACCGTGCAGCTCGAGTGGTCGAACAAAGCGGGAAAGTGCATTTAGCGGACAACGAAAAGTAAATCAGGAAGTACAGCCGATCTCTGTTTCCGCATGAGAATCCGAACATTCAGGCTGGGCCAGCGCCGTCACTGAGGTATGGGAGATTGCCGCAGGTAAAGCGCGACGCCGAGGATGGCGCTGATGGCCGCGCTGACCCCGCCGATCGCGAGCGTGTGGTGCATGCCCGCCTGCAGATTGAAATGGCCGGGGTCGATGCCGATGGCGGCGAAGCCGGTGACGATGCCGTTGGCGGCGCCGGAAATCGCGGCGGCGGCGATGCCTTTTATCCAGATGCGCAGGTTCATGGGGAGCCTCTTTACGCGTGTTGGGTTTGTGGCGGCGCGGCAGAAAGACGCCGGCTGGAAGCCGGCGCTACGAGAGGCGACGCTACGGAAAACAAAAGCGGATCCCTCGAACTTCGGGCCGACCGCTCCGAAGACCGGAGCGGGGAAACCGGTCGGCCCTCCGCTCGGGATGACTGCGCTCGGCGGCCCCTAGCTAGCCGGGATTCGTGGCGGCTGCGGAAACGCCGGCCCCGCTAGGGCCACCTGCTGCTGCACCGACACGGACTTAATGAACGCCTTGCCAAGATGGTTCTCGATGATTTTGACGGCAGGTGTTGCACTGAAGGTGTGTGATGCTGCGTGAAAAACGGAAAGCACTGCGTCCTGCGTTTGTTGATCCGTTTCCAGATCCTCGACTTGAAGGCCCCGTTCTCGAGCCTGCTCGCGACTAATGAAGCGGCTGTGCGACTTGAAGTTCTTGTGGTCGGCAAGATAGCGGGCGATCTCCTTCGCTTTGTCTCGGTTGCCGGGCATCATGTAGCTTGAGAGCCATGTAGAAACCAACTCTTCGGACAATTCCTGTGCCAGGTGACACCGCACGATCAACGCCGGCCCGTATTGTCGAAGCATGGGGAGCCAAGCAGATAGGACCGCTGGATTGCCAGCGCACTCCCTCTTTGCAAGTTCGAACTGCTCGAGAATCGCGTGCGCCGGATATGGAAGGCGGCCCAGCTCTGTATTCAGAACGAATTGTGGGTCGGTCGGGCCGAGAAACGAGTGCTTTCCCATCGAGATGCGGTTTGCTGAGCAAGTCAACATGGTTGCTGCTGACATTGCCGCATGTGGCACAAACACGCGCACGTCAGGAAACTTCGACCGCATATATAACACAAGCGATTCAGCTGCTTCCGCCGATCCCCCAGGTGAATGAAGGATCAGGTCGAGAGACCCTCCGGGCACCCCATGCATCACTTCCATGAAACCTTGCACATCCTCAGGCGTGATCGAGAGAAGGTCCGGATCTACTAGTGGTTTTGGTGTTGTCCAACTCGTGGCATACAGGATGGCAGGTCGCCGAGTATGTTGAAACAGGACTCGAAGGTACTTGCGCCTCACGCTGTCAAAATCTGCAGTGAGAGGGGTCCCGGGCGGCAGTTCACCCCGCAGGATCTTTTGTTGAAGCTCCTGTATTGGGCCTTGTAATTCCTTGAGGATCTCTCCCCAGGTGGGCACGAGTGGCGCCTACCTTTGGGTATTCGAACTGCTGGTCGTGGAGAAATTGGGCGATATGGGATTAAGCAGGGCCAAGTAGGCGTCGGCTTGGCGCACGGCTGCGTCAAGGCCACCATACACTTGGAGTACGTCCAGAACGCCCACACCGGCCGTCAGCGAAACCCGCTCCATGCTGGCAAAGTCTCGCTCAATCTCTTCTCTAACCTCAGTCTCGCGAGTCGGGTTTACAGGCATACGTGCCTCCTTTGAATGGCACCGTTTTGCGCCAAACCCCTCAACCAAGGCAGCTTCCTTACCGCCATTATCGCCCCCGCCATCGATTAGTGCAACCACCAGTTTGGTTGCGTGCTATATCTGCAAATTCATCTATGGGATAGGCCGGTCGCCGGAAGGGCGATGATATCAGTGCAAAACGATCGCGGGCATGCCGTAGCCGCTGAAGGTGACGCCGGCGGCGGGAATTGAGATGGGAAACGACATCGCGCCCGAGGAGCTGGTCGAACTCGAGGTCGCGCTCGAAAGAGCGAGGGGCGCGGTGCCGCTATAGGCGATTTTCGCGACGGTGGCGTTGCCGGTAAACGCAAAAATGTACGCGCCGCCGCCGAGCGTCACGGTTCCCTGCGTGCAGGATTGGTCGCTCGCGCCTCCCGCGGTCAGGTTCACGGCGGTGATGGAGCATTTCACGTTGCCGGAGGTGTCCGTGATGGCCCAGCTGTAAAAATCGCTGGTGCTCGCGTCGGTGGTCGAGACATCCACCGTGATCTTCGAGAACTGGATGTTGGGCAGATAGATCACCGAGGTATTTACGGCGTTCGCCGAGCTGGCCGCCTGGCCGCCGGTGACGACGCCGGTCGCGTACCTGGTGAAGAGCGCGGGACAGGGCGAGCCGGAGTCCTGCACGTTCGTGGTTGTCCCTGCGGTGAACGCCGCGCAGTTTCCCGCCGCGGGCGTGCCGCTGGTGAGCGTGGCGGGCAGCGCGCCGACGGTGAGGCTTCCGGCCACGGTGAGATTGCCGTAGACGACGGGAGCCGTGCTGCTCAGTGCCGCGGGGAGCGGAAGATTGGGGCTCACCGATCCGAGGCTGAGAACGGCGTCGTCCACGTAAATCTTGTTGGGGTTGGCGGCCGTGTTTTCGAGGAAGAAGATGCGCATCGAGTGCGCGATGGTCGAGGAGCTCGCGTAGGCGTTGGGCGCGCGGAAGGTGATGGCGTAATTGCGGCTGGCGGTCCAGAGGTTCGCCGTCGCGACGTTCCAATCGGCGCCGGTGACATTGCAGTTGCAGGTGACGCCGTTGTTGTAGGTGAGCGAGGCGTTGGTGCTCTGCCAGTTCGCGCCGTTGATGGCGGTATTGGAGTCGCCGGCGTAGTTCGCTGGCGTCAGGACGCGCGCGTTGGTGGAGACGCTGGTGATGCGGTTCGCCTCGGTGCAGTTCGCGTCGGAGTAGAAGCGGAAGCCGGGGCGGAAATTGATGGCCGTGGAAGCGGCCGCGACGCGGAAGGCCAGCGTGTAGTTCAGCGTGGCGTCCACCTGAATGCAGCCGGAGTTGATGCCCAGGCCGGCGGTGGCGTTGTCGCCGATCACCACGTTGTTCGCGCCCTGCGTGAAGGCGTCCGCGACGGGCGAGCCGGACGACGCGTTTTGGGCGTAGATGCCGCTGCCGGCCTGATTGATGTTCGTGCCGCTCACGCCGCCCCAGTAGTAGAGCGTGGTTGCGTTGCTCCAGCCCTCGAAGGCGGAATTGCCGAGCAGGTTGGGGCCCGCGTTGTCGTTCATTCCGAAGTGCATCGAGGGCAGCCAGTTGTGTCCGTTGTTGTCCACGGCAACCATGGCGGTGGAAGGCTCATTGGGTTTCACCACCGTGTGCGAGGAAAGCGAAATGTAGGGGTCGAGCAGGTGGATGCCGACGGCCGAGCCGTCGGAAGGAAACTGAAAGCAGTTGTAAACATTCTCGCAGCGGTTGTTCGGCCCGATCACCACGCTCTGCGCGCCGATGAGGTTGTAGCAGATCTGGTTGAAGGCATTCGAGGACGCCTCGCAATCGTTTCCGTAGAACTCGTCGTTGTTGGGATAGTTGCCGTTGGTGTCCTTGGCGAGGACGAAACCCTGCCCGGCGCCCGGCGCGAGATAGCAGCTGTTCTGCTCGAGCACCACGACGTTGAAGACTCCGGCGAGGTAGGAGCAGGTGTCGCCCGTGCTCTGCGGATCGAACTCGTTGTGCTTGATGAGCGTGTTTGTGGAGTCGAGGTTGCCGGTCGAAGTGTTGCCGTAAATTCCGTAGGAGTTGCCGCCGGTGCCGAGGACGAAGCGGTTGTCCTCGATGTCCGCGTGGCCCACGCTGGTCATGTTGAGGACGGTGGAGGACGCACCGTTTGCCAACAGATACATGCGCTCGATGTGGACCCAGTCCACGTTGCGGGTGGCCGCGTTGGGGTTGTCCACGGTGGTGCAGCCGGCGCCGCCGCAGGCGATGTAACCGAATGTGTCGGGGCGCGGAACGGTGCCGAGGCCGGTCTCCTGCCGGCCGATCATAGACGAGCCGTCGCCGAGCAGCTCGACGGCGTCGTGGGTGGTCGAGTCCGTCACGGTGAGTTGCGCCGCGCCCCACAGCAGGGTGGTGCCGGCGGGAATGGCGATGTGCGCGGTGGCGGTGAGAGTGCCGGTGAGTCCTCGCGCGTCGCAGACACCCGACGAAGTGGAGGCTGCGGTGAGGCAGGCGTTGATTTTCGCGGCCGCGTCGGAGCCGGAAAAGCGCTCCGCCTTTTGCACGCCGTTGAGGGAGTTCACGGCGGCGCTGCCGGCGACGTCGAGATTGAATTGCGGGCTGGTGGTATTGACGCCGAGCGAAGTGGCGGTGAAGCGGTGCACCGCCTGATAGGTCGGAATGGGAGGGTTAGTGTTTCCGCCCGAGCCGCCGCCGGTGTCCGTCGCGCTGGTAGTGGAGCCGCCGGAAACCACCGGCAGGAGAAGCGCGTTGCCGTCGTAAACGGTGTTTGTTGGCGACGTGCTGCGGAAGACGCAGTAGCCGGCCGGACTCACGCCGGATACCGCCGCGGCCGGAAGCGTCCAGGTCAAATTCACCGCGTTGTTCGCTCCGCCCACAACCACCGGGCCGGACGGGATCGAAGTCGAGGAGTCGGTGCACTGGGTGCTGATGCCCGTGGAGGTCGAGCGCATGAAGTAGTAGTAGGTGCCCGCGGCGAGAGAGCCGCCGGTGGTGGCCGTGCCTGCGATGCCCGTGGGCGGCAGGAGCTTCGAGAAGCTGAGGTCAATCGCGTCGGTTGCGGCCTGGCTGACCCGGGCGCTGAAACCGTAGGTCGAGCCTTCGCTCAGGAACAGCCCGGCGGGATCGAGGCCGAGGGTCGCGAAGGCCGCGCCCGAGGGCGTGAGGCGGAGCGCGGGCCCGGCGGGCACGCCGGAATTGGTTCCCGCGCCGAAAACGTTCAGCGTGTCGTTGCGCAGCCGGTTGGCGAAGGTCGTGTCCGTCACCACGTCGAAACCGTTGAGGTTCTGGGAGACGAAATCTCCCAAAAGATTGCCGGAGGCGTCGATCACGTCGCTCGCGCAATTGAACTGGCACCCCGTGATGAAGACGGTATTCAGAGTGCCTTGCGTCATCCGGATGGCGTGGCCCGAGCCGGACTTATTTATGGTGACGCCGGTGAGGACGCTGGGCGCATTGAAATTGATCAGCGCGGGGGTCTGGCTGGACAGGTCGGAGTCCACGGCATGGTCGAAGGTGACCGGGCCAAAACCGCCGATGTTGGAGCCAACCTGCGAGGTGATGAGAAAAAAATCCGTGGCGCCGCCGCCTTCGCGCGTGATGTTGCGGAAGACGATATTTCCGGCCGGAGAGCTGGAGTTGTTGATGCGCTGATCGTAGCGGAACCCGCCGCCGGAGATCAGCACGTTGGTGAAGTACGCGAGGCCGACCTGCGTGAAGCCGGAGGAAGTGGCCTCGGCGGTCATCAGCACGGCGGGGATGGCGTTGGTGCCGTTGGTTTGCAGTTCGCCGCCGTCGTACCAGATCCAGATCGCATTCGAGATTTTCAGGGGCGTGTTGTCGGCGAGTCCCGTCGGCGATACGGTCAGCGCGGTATTTTCGAAGCGAATCACCGATGCGCCGTTGATCGCCACGGCCTGGTTATAAGCGATGACGGAGAGATTTTCGAGCGTGACGCCGCCGGAATTGGCCGGGTAGACGATCGAGAAAACGGGAGCGGCATTGGGGCTCGCGCCGGGGGTCACGGTGATGACCGTCGTGGGCGTCTCCTGAAACGCCTGGCCCTGGTGCGTCCCGACGTTTCCGCCGAGAAGGTGCAGGCCGGTGCAAATCGAAAAAACGGGAGAGGTGGACGGCGTCTGAGGCTGCGAAATCTTGTAGGTGCCGGGGGGAAAATAGACCGAGCCGCCGTTGGACACGGTGCGGGTGCTGCAGTAGGCGTTGATGGCGTTCTGAATGGCGGTCGTGTCGTCGGTCGCGCCGTCGCCCTTCGCGCCGAAGGCAGTCACGTCAATGCGCGGGCGCGGGCCCGCCACGGCTTCGCTGCCGCTGATGCTGAGCGAGGAAGGCGAGAAAGTGCCGGAGGAAAGCGTGCCCGCCACGCTGGCGTTGCCCGCGACGCTGAGGTTGCCTCCCAGCGTGAGACCGAAGGCGGAGATATTGTTGCCCGCGCCCGAGGAGGAAACGTCCGGGGGAAGGATGACGTCGCGATAAGTGGACGTGCCGGTGATGCCCGGTCCGGAAACCTGAAGGACGTAGCGGCCGGCGGGCGCGTAGAAGTGATAATTGCCGATGCCGTCGGTCTGAAAGGGATTGGCGCTGGTGGTGGTGAGCGTCGCGTCGGTGTAAATGGTGGCGAGCGGCGAGCAGGGCGTGCCAGTGGCGGTTGCCTGGCAGACGGTCACCGTCGCGCCGGCCACGGGATGGCCGGAAGGCCCGAAGACGACGTCGTCGTGGCGCGAGCCTTGGGCGAACGCAGCGGGTGCGAGCGCGAGAACGAGCAGCAGCGGCAGCAGCCCGTAAATATTTCGGAGAACAGCCGGGCCGCGAGCCTCGGCGATCTCGCGCGTAAATCTCACCGGGGACTCGGGAGTCGATTGTCTGCGTCGAACTGCGGGCGCCTCGCGTCGCGCGTCTGAGGAGAAAACTGCGCCGCCCGTGGGTGAGATTTTCATGGTTGTCTTCCCTTCCCTCGATTTCGTGTGGCTGGCTTGCCGTGGCTATTCTGGAATTGCAGGCGCGGGTCTGCAAGTCGGGAGTTATGCGTAGCGCGTGCGGCGGATTGTGGTGACGCGGTCTGTGTAGCGCCGGCATCTTGCCGGCGTTTTCGATTTTTTGGTGGCGCCGCAGAAAATCACCGGCTGGAAGCCGGCGCTACAAGAACCGGCGGTACGGCCGAAAGGCGCCCTGTGTGGAGTGCGGCGGCTTGCCGCCGCTGTGTCGCGTCGGAGCTGGCTCCGGCGCGTGCGCGCGCAGATTGTGCAGAGGCCGGGGCGTTCGACGCGGCCGTCGGGCCTCTGGACTGGGCGGCTTATCGAAGCCGCCGCGAAGCAAGCTTCGCGGCAGAAGGCGGGAGCAAGCTCCCGCACTCCTCACGTCGCGTGGCGCGCCCGAACGCGGCAGCTGGTGCGGCTTTGCGGCGCAGGTTGTCATCCCCAGCGGAGGGCCGACGCCTCTTTCCGCTCCAGCTCTTGGAGCGGCCGGCCCGCAGATCGAGGGATCTGCTCGTGATTTTTCGATTCGACGAGAGGAAGGGCCACAGCGGATTCCTCACACCGGCCAAACTGCGGCCGGGTTCGGAATGACAACGCGTGTGGGTGCGGCGGAGGTTTGTAGCGCCGGCATCTTGCCGGCGTTTTTGTTTTTTGGCGGCGCTGCAGAAAATCACCGGCTGGAAGCCGGCGCTACGAAAGGCGAGGCCGCGAAGCAAGCTTCGCGGCAGAAGGCGGGAGCAAGCTCCCGCACTCCACACGCCTCGTGGCGTGCCCGAACGCGGTGACTTGCCGGCGCTACGTTTACACCTTAACGGCAAAAGCAAAACTTCCGACTAGAAGCCGGCGCTACACGTGCGAGGCGCGGGTCAGCGCGGGGCAGATTTTTCGGCCGGGCGCGACGGAGCGGCGTTCGTCGCCGATGCTGGCGCAAGAGTCGCCGCGGAGGCGGTAGTGTTCGCCGACGGGCCGACGAGGCCGTGCTGCGCGGCCTTTTCGGCGTCGAGGATGGCGTGGCAGTGCTTGCAGACGGCGACCCCGGACTTCACCTTTTCGCCGCACGCGGGGCAATCGCTCAGGCGCATCGGCACGTACGCCCATTCGCGCTCGGCGCCGAGAGCCATCGCCGCGCGGCGGTGCAGGTCCGAAATTTCGCGGAACGAATGGCCGCGCGCCCAGAGCGTGTCGCCCTCGGTGACCAGGCGGTGATAGCAGGCGTCGCGCCGCGCGACGGCGGCGGCCAGCTCTTCGGGCGTGGGGCGCGGTCCGGCGCAGACGAAAACGCCGTGGTCGTGGAGATCCTGCAAAAGGTCTTCGGCGATTTCGCGCGCGGAAATCGTGAACGGGAAGCGGCGGTCGTCGCCGAGGTCGAGCGCATCGCCGCGCGAGGTGATGAGCAGCAGCGCGTACGGGACAGAGTCGTCAGGCCCGCGACTGGATAGGACTCCCGAGGCCTCGGTAAGAGGCGCTCGGGAGATTGTCGAGCCCGAGGGGCCGGGCTGGATTTTCGGGCACGCGGGAATGTGATAGACGCCGTGGGTGCGCGAGATGTACCAGTCCTGGTCGGAGATGGAGGCGATGGCGACGGTTGCGGCCGTGTCGCCCCTGGGCTGCGTGTGGTCGAGGACGTTGCGTGGGCTCGTGCCGAAATGCGAGAGCGGGCGCGGGACGTCGCTCTGGGCGAGGTGCGCCGCGGTGGTGAGTATGTCGGTGGGCAAGTGAGTTTCCTTTCGGGGGTGAGGGCAGTGAGTAGTGATTAGTGAATAGTGATTTGTGGCGAGCGATGAACGATCCGCGGTCGTGCCCGTTTCCGGTTACGAGTTACGAATCGCAAAGAAGCTCGTCGGCGGCGCGATCGAAATCGCGGGCGCGGCGTGCCTCGCGTGCGGCGAGCGCGGAGCGGCGCGCCTGGCGCGGCTGGCGCCGTGACCACTCGATCGCGCGAACGATCCAGTCGCAGGCGGCGGAAGTCAGCGGAATGAATTCGCACGCGGCCGTCTCGAGCGTGAAGCAGTGCTCGTACTCGCCGCGCGAGGGATACGGCCCCAGCGCCGGGATGCGGATGCCATTCTCGACTTCGGTTGTCTGCGCGTACCAGTGCTCGGGCGAGCCGTAGGATTCCGGCGGCGTCCAGCGCTCGATGTGCCAGCGGTCAGCGGGAAAATATTTAGGGACGTGCCGCAGCTCGACGGCCTCGCGAATCACGTTGTCGTGCGCGTCGCGGTCGGTCCAGCGGCCGCCGATCCACGCGAGGCGCGAGCCTCCCCACACGACGCGGAAGTTGGGTTCGCCGAAGCGGTTTGCGCCTCCGGCGCGCGCGACGCGGCGCTGGATCGAGGGGGGCGCTTCGTGTGTTTCTCGGAGGACGCGGATCAAGGGGGCTTCAGCAGTGCGAGCTGTCATCCCGAGCGGAGGGCCGACGGCTTCTTCCGCTCGAGTTCTTGGGCGGGTCGGCCCGGCCCGGCGTTCGAGGGATCTGTTTTTGATTTTTCAGACGGGCGAGAGGAAGAGGCACAGCGGATTCCTCACACCGGCCAAACTGCGGCCGGGTTCGGAATGACAACGCGTGTGGGCGTGGGGTTGGTAGCGCCGGCATCTTGCCGGCGGGTTGATTTTCGTCGGCGCCGCAGAAAATCGCCGGCTGGAAGCCGGCGCTACAAGAGACGGCGGAACGGGAGAAAGTTGCCGCCCGTGGAGTGCGGCGGCTTGCCGCCGCTGTGTCGCGCCGGAGCTTGCTCCGGCGCTTGCGCGGGCCGGTGCCGGGCTAAAGGACCCGGCGCTACGTTTACACCATTAAGGCAAAAGCAAAATCGCCGGCTGGAAGCCGGCGCTACAAGAGGCGAGGCCGCGAAGCAAGCTTCGCGGCACAAAGCGGGAGCAAGCTCCCGCACTCCACACGTCGCGGGGAATGCTCGAACGCGGCGGCTTCTCGGCGCTACGAAAGGCGCCGGCGCTATCGCCAGCCCGCGCTTGGCGGAGAGCTAGCGAGGCGCCGGGGCGCGGGTGAGCTTGAAGTCGGCAAACGTGGTCCATTTGCCGTCCTTGTCTTTCTGCTCAAGCAGCCAGCGCCAGGAGCCGCTCTCGGGGAGCCACTCGTAGGTGGTGTGAAACGGCCCGTCGGGATACTCGAAGGTGAGGAAGATGGAGTTTCCCTTGCGGGGGCCGTATCCGAGCGTCTCGGAAAAGCGCGCGCCGAAAACGTCGAACAGATGCGCGACGTAGCGCTCGCTCAGATCGTCGTAGGCGAGGAACCACAGCGCCTCGTAATGCTTCTCGTTTGCGGGCGCGTTTGCGCTGGTGATTTCATGCAGCCGCAAGAAATGGTGATCGAGCACCCATTCGGCGGTGAGGGTGTGATGCGTCTGCTGGCCGAGCGTCACGCCCTCGAGATTCCATGTGCCGGTCATGTGGTCGAGGAGCTCGTCGCGCCCGCCGGATGGATTCTGCGCGAACGCGACGCTCGCGGCGCAAACCACCAGCAGCGCGAGGATCGGAGCGGCAGCGAGGCGCCTCACAGTCTGGCGCCGAATTCTAGTGGGAGGCCGGCTTCGCGGGCCGGGCGACGACTTGCGACGTTTCCGAAGGCGGCGGAGCGTTTTCGACGGCCCCGGACGCGGGGTACTTCAGCTCGACCCACTTGTACCAGCCGCCGTCCATGATCATGACGCTCGAGTAGCCGAACTCGGCGAGCTGTTTCACGATGTCGGAGGTGTCGTTGGGGCACGAGCCGTAGAAGATGAGCGTTTTATTGCGCGGCAGAGCGATGGGGAAAGTCCGGATGCGCATCACCCAGGGATAATTGAGCGCGCCGGGGATGTGGCCCTCGTTGTAGCCGTCGGCGGGCTGCGTATCCACGAGCGCGAACTTGGAGTCCTTCGACTGGAGCAGCTTCAAAACGTCCGCGGGGGCGATGGACTGCACCGGCGCGGAGGACGCGATCGTGGGATCGGACGTGCCGAGATCGTCCTGCGCGCGCGCCGCCGGGGCGCTGAGGAGCGCAAGCGAGAAGAGACCCGAAATCGCGCAGCAGCTTAGAATCGCGATCGGCGTTTTCATGCGGTTCATCGAGTCCTCCCGCGGAACAGCATTCCCGCGAAGCGTCCAGCTATCCGCGATGGTACGCCTGCGATGGAGAGCGCGTCAACAGTGCTCGAGGCGTGGTGATGCTCTAAATCTGTGTTGCTAGTTCAGATTTTTGCGCACGATTCTTTCGATGGTCATGCATGGAGGCTCTTCAGTGTGGTCAAAAGTTACGGAATACTTGTCAAAGAACCCATTCCGGCCCAGTATTCCGGGTACAGCCAATTCCTTGCTGAATCCGGCCCGAACACTGATTATGTGGTCAACCGCAAACAAAACCCTAACGTCATGGTAGTACACCGGAATTGATACTTGCTTTCCGATTCCGCCGAGGTTTCGGCCCCTAATACCATCCTCCAATTTTATGTTGAATGGCTTGAGAGCGTCGGCATGAAAAAGGCAATTATCTGAACCCGTATCCACGACGGCCCAAAATTGGTTCGTTTTGACCTGCAACTTCCGGTCAACGATTCGCACGGGGATAATGGGCATCCAGTTGTACTTTACGTCAGGAAAAACTGCGGTCTCAGTTTGGGGCCATGACCTGTAAGCGATACGCAAGGTCAAGTCCTAGGACTCCGACAGAACTGTGGGAGCCCATTCATTCGGCGTAAGGGTCAGTACGGCGTCTGCGACGCCGTGTTCTCGGGCTTTCGATGCGGCCTCTTCCATCGTGTCCCCAACACCAACAATCCGCGATTCATCTTCGGATAAAGCAATCCACTTGTCGCGGGGGGCTTCCGCCAGCATTCGAGCGTACTCTTCCGGTTTCATTGTGTTTGACCTCTGACTCATCTTAGACGCCGCACTCGCCATATTGGATGCGTAAAGTAGCGCCCTAGACGCTGACTTGTCAATCGGGAAACCCAGTAAAAATACATTGACTACATCTGTATTTGATGATACATTCGTAGCATGGACACCAAAACTATCAACCTTCGGGATGTACCGGAGGACTTGGTGCGGCGCGCAAAGGCATATGCAGCATGGCGAGGAATGAGCCTCAAAGGTTTCATTTTGGACGCTATGCAGCAGGCTTTGGACTCCGTGCCAGGGACAATGACTCTCTTCGCCCACCAAAGCAGCAAAAGGGGTAAAGGGAGAAAACGTATGTAGGAAAATAAAAGGCTCACCGCGTCAACGGTGAGCCTTTTGTTTCGATGGTGAGCGTGGTGCAACGGAAACACGGAGGCATGGTGGCCATCAGACGCGGGTTCGACTCCCGTCGCTCACCCAACCAATTTCCCCGCCAGTAGCAGCTAACTACCGGCAGGGCAAATCCAAGCGCGGACGAAGCCCGCACTCAGACCTGAGAATTTGATTGTAGGGCTTCTCGCGCAGAAAGAAAAGCGAGAAACGCCCATGACCTGCCTTAAGTGCAAGCACCACGAAGGGAAGCGATTCGGATTCTATGGCCCGCGTAAGATTCAACGATTCCGCTGCCCCGGATGCAAAGCTACATTCTCTGAACCCCGCCCGAAACCTCTTGGACGGCACTACCTCTCCACCGAAAAAGCCGCCGAAATCATTACTTTTTTGCTCGAAGGCATGAGCGTCCGCGCGGTCTCTCGCGTAACCGGAGCGCACCAGGGCACGATTCTTTCGCTTCTGCTCACGGTCGGAAACACAGCCCGAAACCTTTTTGACGCTCGCGTGCGAAACATCCGTCCGCGATTCGTACAGGCTGATGAGCTTTGGACTTTCGTTCACACGAAGGACGGCCATCTCAACGGCGACGCGCCGAAAGAGTGGGGCGATCAATACATCTGGATGGCGATTGACTCCGAAACGAAAATGGTTCTGTCCTACCTTGTTGGCAAACGGGACGCGGTCAACTGCCTCGATTTCGTGCGCGATCTGAGCGGGTGCGTGACGGGCCGCTTCCAGATCACCACGGATGGACTCAACATCTATCGGAACGCGATTGAGGAATACTTCGGAGCCGATGTTGACTTTGCGCAGTTGCTCAAGCTCTACGGCAAGGGCAGCACGGAAGGCCCGGAGTGGTACAACCCCACAAAGGTTGTCGCGGCGGTCCCAGTCCCAGTCAGCGGCAATCCGGAGCTAGAACACATCAGCACATCGCATGTGGAGCGGGCCAATCTCAGCGTCCGAACACACCTTCGCCGCTTTACGAGGCTGAGTCTCGGATTCAGCAAGACGCTCGAACATCTGACACCCGCTATTCATCTGTACATGGCCTTTTTCAACTTTTGCCGCGTGCATCAGACGCTCCGCGTTACGCCCGCGATGCAGGCTGGAATCGCAGACCACGTTTGGTCTGTACAAGAGCTTTTGACATGGAGCGCAGAATAAAGTGGATTCCCGCCCTTGCCAGACCGCCGCCAGCAACACAGATTTAGAGCATCACCCGAGGCGCGGTGTTGCGGTTGTGTATCGCCGCAGAAAAACGCCGGCTGGAAGCCGGCGCTACGCGAGAAGCCGCGCGACGAAAGGCGGCGCTAGGGAGAAAAAGCGTCGCGGGCAGAAACGCGTCGCTCGTACAATGGCGAGGGCGGCGCGCGGGCGGAGTCGCGTTCGATGTGCGGCGCCGCCAAAAACGAATTTTCCTTGCGCGGCGACGCCATAGCGCAGCTTTCACGCTGCCGCGCCGAAGCGCGCGGGCGATTTCCGGGACGAAGAGAACATGAGCCAGCGACTGGAAATTTCGGACTACGATCCGCGATGGTCCGCCGAATTCGAGGCGGAACGCGAGCGCATCGCGCGCGCTCTCGGCGCGATGGCGCGGCGCATTGACCACAACGGCTCGACGGCGGTTCCCGGCCTCGCGGCGAAGCCGGTGATCGACATTCAGGTTTCCGTGGAACGGCTGCAGCCGCTTCGCGCGTATGGCGAGCCTCTCGCGACGCTGGGCTACGTTCACGTGACCCATGCGGACGACGCCGTGTGCCCGTTCTTTCATCGGCCGGACGGATGGCCGCACACGCACCACATTCACGTGGTCGAGTCGGGAGGGGGCGAGGAGCGGCGCACGCTGGCCTTCCGCGATTATCTGCGCGAGCACGCGGGCGTCGCGCGCGAGTACGTCGCGCTGAAGAAGCAGCTGGCTGAGGAGGCGAACGCGGCGGAGTTCCCTTCCCCGGAAGAGTATGCCGAAGCGAAGAGCGCGTTCATCAAACGCGTGGTTGAGGTCGCGCTCGCCGCAGGATATCCGCGCGGGCTGTGAGAGGCGCGGCGGAAAAACGGCGGCGAAAGGCGGGAAGAAAGTCAAAAACGCCGGCTGGAAGCCGGCGCTACAAAAGGCGCTGCGAAAAACAAAAGCGGATCCCTCGAACTGCGGGCCGACCGCTCCGAAAACGGGAGCGGGGAAACCAGTCGGCCCTCCGCTCGGGATGACAACGTTTGGGGGTGACGGGTGTGTAGTGCCAGCATCCTGCTGGCGGGGTTGGATTGAGGTTTGTGCGCAGCGCCGTGCTTCAGCGCGGCAACTCGCTTGGGACCGTGCCGGGCTAAAGGACCCAGCGCTACGTTTACACCTTCGACTGCCCGTGGCGGACTGGAGGGTGCGGCGCTACGAGAGGCATCGTTACGAGCGAAGGCGGCGCTGCGAAAAACGAAAGCAGATCCCTCGAACTTCGGGTCGACCGCTCCGAAAACGGGAGAGGGGAAACCAGTCGGCCCTCCGGTCGGGATGACAACGTTCGCCTGAGCGAATCCTTTGCGACCGCCCCGTCCCTGCCTCACCGAAACTTTTCGGAACCTGCGGGGTTTAACCGATTGGATATACCTGTACTTGTACTGTCCTTGATTCAAACGGTTCTGCTTTCATACTTGAGAATGTGGGCGCGAGCCCCGGTTTGCAAGTGCCGGTTCGTCGGACGGGGCCAGCCCAGGAGGAATGATTCGATGCGCATGTTCCTGAAATACCGGCATTTCTTGCTGTTGGCGTTGCTTTGCGTGATTCCCGCGGTTTCGTTCGCGCAGGTCTCCGTGGGCGTGGCGATACACATTGGACCGCCGGCGCTGCCTGTTTACGAGCAGCCGCCGTGCCCGGTCGAAGGGTACCTCTGGACTCCGGGATACTGGGCCTACGGTCCCTACGGCTACTACT
The DNA here is from genome assembly GCA_035279445.1 of Candidatus Acidiferrales bacterium. Taxonomy (GTDB): domain Bacteria; phylum Acidobacteriota; class Terriglobia; order Acidiferrales; family UBA7541; genus Palsa-295. Next base: position 88,136 of record DATEHV010000044.1, read on the forward strand.
GGGTGCCCGGCGTGTGGGTGTCTCCGCCGCGTCCCGGTTTTCTGTGGACGCCGGGCTACTGGGGTTTTGAGGGCGGCGGATACGGCTGGCACGCGGGATACTGGGGTCCGCACGTCGGATTCTACGGCGGGATTAACTACGGCTTCGGATACGGCGGCGTGGGTTTCGTGGGCGGAGAATGGCGCCACGGAGTGTTTGCGTACAACACGGCGGTGGTCCGCGTGAATGAGACCGTGGTGCGAAACGTGTACGTGAACAAAACCGTGATCAACAACACGACCATCGTGAACAACCACACCAGCTTCAACGGCGAGGGCGGAGTCACGGCGCGGCCGTCGCAGCAGGAACAGATGGCCATGCGCGAGCAGCATGTCCAGCCGACGTCGAACCAGATGCAGCACGAGCACGTGGCCAGCCAGGACCGCAACCAGTGGGCGTCGAGCAACCATGGCGCTCCGGGAACGGCGGCGATGGATTCGGTGAACGGGCGGCGGTTCAATCAGCAGGGCCGCATCGCGCAGGGAGTGCGTTCGGGTCAACTGACGCCTCACGAGACGTCGCAACTCGAGCACCAGCAAGCGCACATCAACCATCAGGTGGCGACGGACCGCAGTGCCAACGGCGGCACGCTGACCGCGCAGGAACGCAACAAAGTCAATCACGAACAGAATCAGGCCAGCAAGAATATTTACAAGGACAAGCACAACAACAAGTCGGAACACCCTGCCAACGAGGAACATCACGAAAACGAGGAGCGCCGATAAAGACCGGCGATTCTCGCTAACGTGAAATAATCCCGCGACGATCGTGGGCGTGGGAACGAAAGGGCGGCCGAAAGGCCGCCCTTTTTTCGTCTTTGCGGAAGAACTGAAGCGACCGTCAATCGGTGCGCACGCGCAAAGATGAAACGAAGCACAAAAGCAGCATGGCCGTCGGCGCGATTAGCCAGACCTCAGTCGCGGAGAAGGAGCCGGTCGCCCACCAGCCCTTGATGGACGCCACCGTGGCGTAGAGGAAGAACGGCGAGGACAAAAGAGTGCCGATCAGAGCGGCGATCCAGAATCGTCGGACGACCAGCAAGATCACCACGGCGCCAAGGAGCGAGGCCGCCTCGGGATAGAGAAACAGCCACGTCGTTGCTTGCCAGCCAATTTTGGGAACGCTCCACGCCGCAAGCCCGGCCAGCACCACCGCGCTCGTGAGCAGGTAATGGGTGATTCGGCGCGGCCCACCGATGATGGTCGCGACTCCTGTCAAAACGAGCAGCGAAGGCCCGAGGCAGACGATCGGAGTTCTGATGAATCCGGCGAGAGAGTAGACGGGCGTCGTCATTCCCAGCATCGCGCCCACGACAATCGCGAACAGGAAATCGCAAAGCAGTCCGGTGACGACGTACAGCGGACCACTCAGTTGCTTCATGGCAGCGATACTCTACTGCATAAAACAGGGCAAGGCGGGTGTTTGTTTTCCGGGGCGACGAGTTACTGCGCGGCAGGCGCGGGCGGCTCGTAGGTCCAGTCGGTCTCGACGATCTGCTTTTTCTGCCAAGCGTCGCGCTGGTCGAGAATCATGCTCTGCGCGGTGACGATCGTGGAGCTGCTCTTGCACGTCACCGTGCCCTTGTACCCATACTTCTGCGCGAGGAATTTGTTGAATGCCGCGGACCACGGCGAGCCGGGCGGCAGTCCCATGATGTAGAAGGCGTCGCTGATGTAAACGGTCGGCTTGCGATCGTCCGAGTAGCAATAGGAGGCGTTGGCCGCCGAAGCCGGGTCCGCAACGGGCGCCGGCGCGGGAGGCGCGGGCGGCGCGGCCAAGTTTGCCGGGCCGGGCGCAGCCGAATAGAGGGACGCGGCGGAAGCCGGCGCGGAATTGCCGGCTTGTCCCGGCTTCCAATTCACCTGCACTACGGTCAAGCCGCTTTGCTGCCAGGCGTTGGCTTCGGCGGTGAGGACGCGCTGCTGAATGGCGGCGTCCGAGCTGAGAGGGTTGCAAATTGCCGATGCGACGCTCTCGAGATGATAGTTGGCCTGGACGAACTTGCGCCAGGCGCCGGTGAGCACGTTGCGCTGGCTCGCCGCCATCGGAATCAGTTCGCTGACGTAGATGGTGGCTTGCGCCGCGCCGGGCGCGACGGACGTGGCGACGCATTGAAAGGCCGCGATCTGTTGCGTCGAGGAGGGCGGCGCTGCAAATGCGAGGACCGAGAGAATCGCCGCCGCCGCGAGTGACGCCCTGCACGACATCCGCATGTTGATTGACCTCCCCGCTAGACAGGACTCCCGGGTCGACGGTTAGTCGAGCCCGGGAGATCAGACGCGCGGATGGTAGCTCCGGAGGGGTGTGCGGTCAACCTGACAAAGGACGATGCAGTGCGGTTGGAACCTAGCGCCGGGCTTTAGCGCGGCAGGTTTTCCCGGGAACGCCAATCTCCCGATTGGCGGACAGGCAAAGCGCCATTCGGAGAATGGCGATCCCAGGAACCGCCCGGCGGAGGAAGAGAGATCCTTCGGCGTCCGGAATGCGCCCGCCTCAGGATGACAGCGCGTAGCGAACGGCTGCGTCCAGGCGCATCGGTGGTCTTCAGGCCGGCATATATTGCGGCGGGGCAAAGGCGCCCACCTGAAGGTGGCCGCTACGACATCAGGACCAATACCCCGTCGGGATGGCGAGGTTGTCGATGCTATGCACCGAATCGTTCCGTACCTGGAGGTTTTAACGTAGCGCCGTGCTTCAGCGCGGCAGGTTTATCCGGGAACGCCAATCTCCCGATTGGCGGAAAGACAAAGCGCCATTCGGAGAATGGCGATCCCAGGAACCACCCGGCGGAGGAAGAGAGATCCTTCGGCGGGCGAAAAGCGCCCGCCTCAGGATGACGGCGCGTAGCGAACGGCTGCGTCTAGGCGCATCGGTGGTCTTCAGGCCGGCATATATTGCGGCGGGGCAAAGGCGCCCACCTGAAGGTGGCCGCTACGACATCAGGACCAATACCCCGTCGGGATGGCGAGATTGTCGATGCTGTGCACCGAGTCGTTCCGCACCTGGAGGTTTGAACGTAGCGCCGGGCTCTAGCGCGGCAGGTTTTCCCGGGAACGCCAATCTCCCGATTGGCGGAAAGACAAAGCGCCATTCGGAGAATGGCGATCCCAGGAACCGCCCGGCGGAGGAAGAGAGATCCTTCGGGCCGATACAGAATATCGGCCCTCAGGATGACGACCCAATCGGATCTTCAGTATCCGGTCGGGATGGCGAGATTGTCGATGAAGGCGCCGGAGCGCGGCGACTCGTTCCACACCTGGAATCCCGTGACGAAGTAGAAGATGTACGCCGAAGCGAGGCCTCCGCTTGCGCCGTAGATCGGGAAGACGGTTTGCCCGCCGACATCGTAGAAGTCGATGTCCTGCATGACGGCGCGTCCCCAGTGCGAGAGGTCGAGGAAATCCACGCGCGACTGATTCGCGTTGATGCTCGACTTGATGGGCACGCCGGCCATGGACTTCTCGCCGGTGAAGAGCAGGTCGAGATCGCTCGCGCGCCCGCCCGCTCCCTCCTTGATGATTTGCGAGATGGTGACGCCGAGCTGCTCCCACTGGTGCTCCTGCTCGAGCGAGGTGTAGGCGATGAGCTTGCTGACCTGGTTCGAGCCGAGGGACTTGCGGACTTTGTTGATGGCCAGGCGCACGGCGCCGGGAGTGAGCGCGGAGTTGTTGCCGTTTACGCGCGGCGTGGCGAGTTCGACCGGGTAGGTCGCGCGGTTCAGGTTGAGCCACGTGCCCGTGGTCGCGTTCGACTGGTGATAGAGAATGCCGAAGAGCGACGTGGGCGTGGTGCCGGTGAGGCCGTCGTGGACGATCACGTCGTTCGCGGCGGTGCCGGTGGGCAGGGCGTCCACCTGAATGAGCGAGTTGAAGGGATCGACGAGCAGGACGTTGGCCGAGCCGCGGTTGGTGGTGAGCGTCGGGTCGTACACCTCGACGGTCTGGTTGTAATAGAAAAGCTGCGCGCCGGGCGGCTTGGCCATGGCGAACTGCGCGGCGACGCCGGCGGGCAGGCCGGTGGTGGTGACCGAGCTGATGGTGCCGAGGACGCCGTTGCCGTTGGTCTGCATCACCTTGTCGAGAAACGCGCGGAACTGCACCATGGCATTTTTCACTTCGCGCTTGGCGGCGTTTTCGACGGCTTTGTCGGGGGCGTTGGTGGCGTATTCGACGAGCTTGGTGATTTCGACGGCGTGGCGGAAAAATACGGGAGTGACCTGGGCGACGTCGTAGATGGTGCCCGAGCCGCGGCCGAGGTCGCCGCCGTCCATGTTGGCGAGGCCGGACTTGCCTCCGGGACGGATTTGGAGCGGAAGGCGCATGTTGCGGGCGCTGACGCGTTCCACGTCGCCGCGCTGCTGGATCATGGTCAGCAGGATGTCGTCCCGCTCGTAGAGCAGCGGGAGTTTGTCTCGGACCTTTTCGAGCTGCAGCGCAACCGATTGGGCGTTCTGCATTTGTGCCATGTTGTTGGGTTCCCCTTTGGAATGACGATCCGACCAGGATCGTCATCCTGAGCCGAGCCGCGCGCGATTTCGCTTTCGCCGCAGTTCGCGGGCACGGGGCGCAGTCGAAGGATCTCTCTTGGTGGCAGTGCCGCGCTGGGCGGTACGGTGAAGAGAGATTCTTCGACTGCGTGCGCCGGCATTCTTCGCACGGATCGCGAAGAATGGAGAAGCAACTATCGGCGCACTCCGCTCAGAATGACGACGCGTTGAAGTGGGCGCATCGTCGAATGTTGTGAGTGCATTTGCTGCGGGATGTCCTTCACGGATGAATGCGACGAGAATTCGAAGAGGCGAATCGCTTGTCGCGCGCTGCTGGCGGTGGTAGCGTAGCCGTCACGTCATGCGACGGATACTGATTGCGCGTGTTGGCATCTCCCTCGCGACCGCTGCGCTGGCCGCGCTCGCGGCTGGTGCGCAAGCGCTGCCTTCGAAGAAGGAGGCCGTCGAGCTGGTGGAGAAGGCCGAAGCGAAAATGCAATTGACCGGGCCGGGCGCCGCTCCGTTTCACCTTCTGGCGAAGATTCACTACAAAGTTGGCAACGCCGCACTCGACGGCGGTTACGAACTGCTCTGGGCGTCCGAGGATCACTACCGGGAAGAGTTCCGGCTGGGCACACTCAGCTCGACGTACCTCGCGCTCGGCGACAAGCTCTACATTCAACGAAATACCCCCACGCTCACGTACCCGCAGTGGAGAGTGCGAGCACTCGTGGGCTTCCCGGGCGTCCCGCCCGATAGCTTCAATGCAGAAGCCAAGGAGGTTTATGAGAGCCATAACGCCACGGGTGACGTATTGTGCGTGTTGCTGAAAGCCCCAAAGCAGGGACACACAGAATGCTTTGCGCCGGCGACGGGGGAAATAGTTTCTTCGGAATACAACGGGCAGGCCTTGAAAGCGCTGAACATTTCGTTGAGCCGGGACAGCTTCATGAATGTCGGAGACGCGCGCTTCCCTGGCCACACGCTTTCGACCATCGGCGAAGAGAGCCTTGAGCTTCACGTGGACTTACTCGAGGGCGTCGGCCGCTTCGCAGACACCGCCTTCGTGCCGCCCGCCGGCGCGTCTGTCCATGATTGGTGCGCTCGACCCAAGGTGGAAAAGCAGGTAGAAGAGCCCCAGGTGGTTGAAGCTTGGGTTCTAAATGTGCCGAATTTCCGCTCTGCGCCAACCCGCCCCGACGCTACCGCGCTCTACGTGGAAGTAAGACCCGACGGCCTGGTCAAAAAGGTGGCGGTAACCTATCCAGACGGCTCCGCGAAGGATTATCCCACCAAGGCAATTTTCTCGCCGCGCCTCTCCATCCACATCTGTGCCGGCAAACGGATTGAATACGAGATGATTGCCGGATCGGCCATCCCGGTCGATCCCGAGCGCTGGCCGCGTCCCGCTGCGTTGCTTGTCAAACCACCAAACTGAGAGCGACGCGGCGAGGTTGACTGGCGCGGCGGGCGAATCGGCGCGGATCCTTCCGCAGAAGACCCCTCTCTACAAATTCAGGATATCGGAGTCGGACATGCGGGCGTAGTCGAGGTCGCGGGGCGCGATCGGGCGCGGGGCGTCGTTGCCTGCCCGGCCGGAGCCGGCGATGTCCACGCGGCGCTCGGCGGCGCGCTGGCGGGTGCGGCGATCCTGATTCGCGGCAACGATGGTGGATGTCCACTCGCTGAGGACGCGTTTGGCGACGCCCGGCAACGCCTGGCGCGCGCGTCCGGTGACCAGCGAGACGAGCGCGCGCTGATGGTCGGCGTCGAGAGCGCCGGAGCGGAAGGCGTCGCGGATCTGCTGCGCGAGCTGGCGGTTGGAGCCGAGCGACGTGTCCAGCTCGCGATAGATTTCGCCGACCACGCGATTGCGCGCGGACTTCGAAACGCCCTCGGGCAGCAGGCGCTCGACCTGCGATTCGATGGCGTCGAGGACGCCCTGGACGGCGGCGGCGTTGGTCGCGTGGAAGAAGGCGGATTGCGCGTGGGTGACTTCGGGCGGTTGGGCAGCGCCGGGCTCGTGCTGACGATTTGGAGCCGGGGCGGATTCGGAGAAAAACGCCGGCTGGAAGCCGGCGCTACGAGAATCGGCGCCACGAAAACCAGAAGCGGATCCCTCGAACTTCGGGCTGACCGCTCCGGAAACCGGAGCGGGATAACTGGCCGGCCCTGCGCTCGGGATGACAGCGTTCGCGGGTGAGAGGTTTGTAGCGCCAGCATCGTGCTGGCGATTTGGGGCCGGGGCGGATTCGGAGAAAAACGCCGGCTGGAAGCCGGCGCTACGAGGATCGGCGTTAGCAGCGGCGATGCGGGAGGCGGCGACGGCGGGCGCGAGCTGAGCCATCGCTTGTGCGAGCGAGGCGAAGGCCTCGGGATCGAGGCGGGCGACGGCGTGGGCAAGCTCGGCGTGGTCCTCGGGGCGGCGCGAGAAAAACAGCGCATCCATGCGATCCAGGTCGGCGAGAAGTGCGCCCGCGCCGCGCGCTTCCTCGGGCGACGAAAACGTCTCGCGGTAGGATTGAGCGTCCTCCCAGGCGCGGCGAAGGTCGGGATTCGCGTCGAGAATGGGGCCGAGATTTTCGGCTGCGGCGCGGGCGAGGTCGGAATTGCGGGAGGTCGCTCCCGCCGCTTCGTCAGCCGGGCCTGCCTCGGCGTCCGCTTCGGAGCACGCTTCGCGGCTCTCCGGAGGTGACGAAGCGAGGCCGAGGATTTCGTCGTCGGTGGGCGGGCGGAGCGGGCGTGGGGGCTGGGTGCGACGCGCGCGGGCGTCGCCATTTTCTGTCGAGGGGTCGCGGTCGCGGCTTTGGTCGCCGGGCGAGCGCGTCGCGGAATGAGGGGCGCGAGAAACTCGAGTTGCGGGAACCGATGCGGTGGTGGCGGGCATGAACAATCCTCCGTTGGAAATTTACCAGTGATGTACCATTGTGGAAATCGGTACCATGGGCTGGCGCTAAGCTGCTATAGATAAGCCACTTACCAATGCGGGACGGTAGTACGAAAAGTCTTAAAATGATACGATAGTACTATTCCGATCTCAGGCCTCAGACTATAAATTCATGCGTGCGGGGGAAGCCATCCAGCGGTCCTGAAGATGCGAGACCCCCAAAAAAATTCTGAGGTGTGGTGATGAGCACGCTGAACGCGGCATCAGCAAGTGAGATAGAACAAAAGGCAAAGTCCGAGGGAGGCTCCGCGCAGAGGGGTCCCGCAGCGATCGAACGCCGGCGCAGGCGCCGGGCGAAGATTTCCGCGCAGGTTCACATCAAGGCGGTGAATTCCCCGGAGGGATTTGAGGAAGTCAGCATGAGCGTGGACGTTTCGCGCGACGGGCTGCTCTTCCATACGCGCCACACGGGATACTGGAAGGGCCAGCAGGTGGCCATCACGTTTCCGTATTCGACCGCCGCGGCCGCCCTGAACCAGGCGCAGGGCGCGGACGTGGTCCGCGTGGACGCGCAAGAGGGCGGGCGATACGCCGTCGCCGTGCAGTTCCATTTGGCGAAGGCGGATGCCAAGAGCGAGAGAAAGGGAGGGCAGCAGGCGTTTGCTGTGGACGCCGAGCCGGTGGCAGCTCCCGCCGCGCCGGAACGAGTGCAACCGCTGGTGCTGGCCGTCGAGCCGGATATGCGCACGGCGGAAACGATGCGCAGCATGCTGCAGCAGGATGGCTACATGGTCACGATCGTGAAGACCGCGCAGGAAGCGCTCGATATCCTGCGCACCACGACTCCGGCGGTGTTCATCGCCGAGGTGGAAGCGACGGACATGTCGGGGCACGACCTCTGCCTGATTATCAAGCGCAACGAGCGGCTGCAGCGGGTCCCCGTGATCCTGCTGACGCGTTCGGCGCAGCCGGCGGACTATTCGGCGAGCCATCAGCTCGGCGCGGTGGTCTGCATGGCTAAGCCGTTCCAACCGGAACGGATGCTGCACGTGGTGAGGCTGGTCGCGCCGCCGCCGACGCTGAAGAGCGCGTACGGTGCGTCGCGGATGTCCAGCAGCAATATCGAACGCACGATCTAACCCGCGGTAAAAACCCAAGAAAAATCTAGATCGCTCAGGCTCGAGGCGGCGCCGGCGGAAGCACGCCGGGTGGAAGCCGGCTCTACGAAAGGCAAAAGCAGATCCCTCGAACTTCGGGCCGGCCGCTCCGGAAACCGGAGCGGGAAAACCGGCCGGCCCTGCGCTCGGGATGACAGCGCTACAAGACGCGCTACGAGAGGCGGCCGCGAAGCGAGCTTCGCGGCAGAAAGCGGGAGCAAGCTCCCGCACTCCACATGCGCTTTGCTGAGGGCGTCGCGCATGGGTGCCGGCGCTACGAAAACCAGAAGCGGATCCCTCGAACTGCGGGCCGACCGCTCCGGAAACCGGAGCGGAGAAACCGGCCGGCCCTGCGCTCGGGATGACAGCGCTACAAGAGGCGCGACGAGACGCGAGACGAGAGGCGCGAAGAGAGGCGAGACGAACGGCGCGACAAGAGGCGAATGGCGCGGGGCGCTTCGCACTCATGGTAGGATGTCGCAGATGAGCGACAAATTCGTCATCGGGCTGCTGCAGATGCGCAGCACGAAAAACGCCGCTGAAAATCTCGCGCGCGCCATCGAGAAAATCCGGGAAGCGGCGAAGCGCGGCGCGCAAATCGTCTCGATGAACGAGCTTTTCGCCGGCGAATACTTCTGCCGCACGGAAAATGCCGAACTCTTCAACCTGGCCGAAGCAGTGCCGGGTCCCACGACGGGGGTTCTTGCGAAAGTCGCGCGCGAAAACAAGGTGGCGATCGTCGCTTCGCTTTTCGAGCGGCGCGCCGCGGGGCTTTACCACAACACCTGCGCGGTGCTCGACGCCGACGGATCCTTCCTCGGCAAATACCGGAAGATGCACATCCCGGACGATCCGCTCTACTACGAAAAATTCTATTTCACGCCCGGCGATCTGGGATTTCCGACGTTCGAGACACGCTACGGCCGCATCGGCATACAGATCTGCTGGGACCAGTGGTATCCGGAAGGCTCGCGGGCGGTGGCGCTGGGCGGCGCGCAGGTGATTTTCTATCCCACCAGCATCGGCTGGCACCCGGCGGAGAAAAGGGAGTTCGGCGCGGCGCAGCTCGACGCGTGGATGACGGTGCAGCGCGGCCACGCCATCGCGAACGGCGTGTACGTGGCGGTGGTGAACCGCGTGGGATTCGAGGGCCCTGGCGGCGCGAAAGGCGCGACACCGAAGAGAGGTCCTTCGACTGCGCGTCCCGGCGCTGCGCGCAAGACCGAAACCGCGGGACGCTCCGCTCAGGATGACAGGCCTCAGTCCAGCGACACGGGAATTGAGTTTTGGGGAAACTCGTTTGTGGCTGACCCGTTCGGGCGGGTGGTGGCGGAGGCGCCGCACGCGAAGGAGGAAATTTTAGTGGTTGAATGCGATCCCGCGCGAAGCGAGGACACGCGGCGCAATTGGCCGTTCCTGCGCGACCGCCGCGTGGACGCTTACGAGCCGATCCTCAGCCGGTGGCTGGGGAAGTGATGCGCGAGTAGGCAACCCGGAAGCGGGCGGTACGAGAGACGACGCTACGAAAGGCAAAAGCGGATCCCTCGAACTTCGGGCCGACCGCTCCGAAAACCGGAGCGCGAAAACCGGTCGGCCCTGCGCTCGGGATGACAGCGTTCGCGGGTAAGGGGTATGTAGCGCCAGCATCCTGCTGGCGGTTTTAGGTTGCGGTAGCACCGCGGAAAAACGCCGGGTGGAAGCCGGCGCTACGAGAGGCGGCCGCGAAGCAAGCTTCGCGGCAGAAAGCGGGAGCAAGCTCCCGCACTCCACATGCGCTTTGCTGAAGGCGTCGCGGGTCGCGTGGGGATGCCGGCAGTACGGAAACAGCGCAAGGCAAAACCGCCGGCTGGAAGCCGGCGCGACGAAACCCGCTACGAGAGCCGGAGCGACGAAAGGCACCACAAGAGGCGTTCAAGAGGCACTACAAGACGCGCTACGAGAGGCGCACTCCCCATCCTTAGAAATTTTCGCGCATGACAGCTGACACACAGCAGACCGCGCTCGGGCGGGACGAGAAATTCCGCATGCCCGCCGAATGGGAGCCGCACGCCGGGACGTGGCTCGCCTGGCCGCACGAAGTCACCGACTGGCCGGGCAAATTCGCGCCCATCCCGTGGGCGTTCGCCGAAATCGTGAGACACCTCTCCCGCGTCGAGAACATTTATCTGATCGTCGAGGACCGCGCGGCGCGAGCGCGGGCGCACGCCATGCTTCGAAAGGCGGGAGCGGACCTCCAGGCGGTGTCCTATCTGCGGATTCACACCGACCGGGGATGGATGCGCGATTCGGGTCCGATTGCGGTCGCTCCCCCGCTGCGCGACGACGCGGAGGACGGAGAGGCGCTCCGAGCCATCGCCGCGGAGGCGTTTCGTACCACCGGGCGGTTCGAACGCGAATACGCGGTGGGGGCGATGCTGGGTTTCCGGTTCAACGGCTGGGCGAAATACCGGGACCACAGGAAGGACGCCAAGGTGGCGGAGCGCGCGAGCCTCCGGCTAAGGCGGCGCGTGATTTTTCCGGAGCACAAGGGGCGGCGCGTGGTGCTCGAGGGCGGCGCGATCGACGTCAACGGTCGCGGCACGCTGCTGACCACCGAGGAGTGCCTGCTGAGCCGGGTGCAGGAGCGCAATCCCGGATTCACGCGCGAGGATTATCTGGAAATCTTTCGCCGCTATCTCGGCGTCACGCACGTGCTGTGGCTCAAGAACGGCATCGCGGGAGACGACACGCACGGCCACGTTGACGATCTCGCGCGGTTCACCGATCCCTCGACCGTGGTGACCGTGGTCGAGAACGATCCCGCGGAAGCGAACTACGCGCCGCTGGAGGAAAATCTCGCGCGGCTGAAGGCGATGAAGGATCAGGACGGACGGCCGTTGCACGTGGAAACGCTGCCGATGCCCGCGCCTGTGATCTTCGACGGCCAGCGCCTTCCGGCAAGCTACGCAAATTTCTACATCGCCAATCAAAAGGTTCTGGCGCCCACGTTCAACGATCCCGCCGACCGCGTGGCGCTCGCGAAGCTGGCGGAGCTTTTTCCGTCCCACGAAATCGTGCCGATTTATTGCCGGGATCTGGTCCTCGGCCTCGGCTCGATTCACTGCATGACGCAGCAGATTCCGCGACGGTAGCGCTTCGGGCGGCGCGGATGCCCCGCTGAATACCCCTTGTTGCTCCTATCCTTACACGATCGTGTCAAGCCTATTGTCACCGAAGTGGTCGGGCGACAAGATAGAAGTGGGGCTCTCCGCCCACCCCTGCCGGGTGGGCCCGGCGAGGGCCGGGGCCATTCCAGGGAGCGGAGAACGCAACTCGAGATTTTTCAGCGAGCGAACGGAAAACAGGTGCCGAGTCCCGAACAAATCGCGCAAGCCCAGGCCCTGGAGGTTCCGGTCCTCATCCAGGGGGCGACGAACGTCCCGGGAACGGATCGCCGCGAGCTTTTTTCGGAAAACACGAAGACCATTCTGGTGCTCGAAGACGGCGCGGTGCTGCAACTGCGGTCCAAGGTCGTGGTCGGGCAGGCCATCTTCATCCACAACGAGCTGAATGGAAGAGAAGCCCTCTGCAAAGTGGTGGAAGCGCCTGCCGAGGGCGAGGCCGGACACGTGCAGCTGGGATTTTCGAATCCCGTTCCGGGATTTTGGGTTGTCGCGACGGAACAAGCCGCGCCCGCGGCGCAGGACGAATCCCCTGCGGCGCAGCCGGAAACGCTGACCGCGCAGCACGAGGCGCCGCCGGTTCAGGCTGAAACTCCTGCGGCGCATCCTGAAACGTCCTCTGAGGATACGCTCGCGATGATGACGCAGACGTCGGCGAAGATTGATGCGCCGGCGATGGCCGCGCCGGGCAAGGATTCCGGCGTCCGCTTCCACGAGGAACTCGTCCCGGCGTATGAGATGGTGGCTGGAACTTCCGTCGCGCCTTCGGAGGCGCCCGCGCCGCCCGAGTCGCAGCCCAGCGCCGACGTGCCCGAGCCCAGCGGCCAGCAGATTGACGCGGCGGTCCGGCAAATGTCCGGCCTCCCGCCCGCCGCTGCGCCCGCGGGGGCAGGCGAGGCGTCCGGTGAGCCGGGCGGCGGAGCGGAGCTTGAAGGCGGGCAGACCGAAGCAAATCTCGCGGCGCTGATGGCGCGCGAACTCAAGTTCGCCAAGTTCGCAGCGGCAAAACACAAACGAGCGACCGATGGAGTGCGAGACTCGGCGCCTGCGGACTCATCGCACCCGGCGCCGGGAGAAGCGGTTTTAGCCGGCGAGGCGGTCGCCTTCCCGAAAGTGCCCCTGATCGAGACGCTCACCACGGGGCGAAACGCGATCGTGGTCCAGGTTGTGGGATGGGTGGCGATCGTCGTGTCGCTCGGACTCATCTGGCGCGCGATGAAGCCCGCGTTCATCCACACGAGCGGGCAGCCGGGCGTTGCGGCGGCGCCGGCGAAAACGAAACCGGCCGCGCCAGCCCCGGCGACGGCGGCAACGTCAGCGAAGACGCCGAAGGCGGCGGGAACGGCGAGTGTTCCGAAAATCGCAATTGCGCCGGCGGCGGCTCCAGCAGCGTCCCGCCGCGCGTCCGCTACGGGGAACGCGGCGAAGATCGGTGAGACTTCTGTCGCGCGCGACGAAACAGGAATCGCGCGGAATCGCGAAGCGGTCGCAAGCGGGCCGGGCGGCGAGCGGGCCGCTCAGCGAGTCGGCCGGCAGGCGCCGACCCAGCCAAATCCGGCGTTGCGCACGCCCGCGAGAGTTCTCTACCAGCCGCAGCCTTCGTTTCCATTTTGGGCGAAGAGCCTCGATCTGGATGCGGTGGTGACGATTGACGCGACGATCGACGAGCGAGGAAATGTGGTGGACACGAGAATCGTCTCCGGCCCGCGCCCGCTGCAGCGCGCCGCGGTGCAGGCCGTCGGGCTGTGGCAAATCGCGCCCGCGGAACTGGGCGGAGTGCCCGTGGCGTCGCATCTGGTTCTGATCGTCCAGTTTCAGAGGTAGTCTCCGCGTTCGACAAGCCCGCAGACCACGCTAGGCGTTGGGTGAAGCGAAATAAGGTCGCGCCACCAAGAGTGATCCTTCGACTGCGTCCCGCGCCGGCCGCCGCGGCGACCGGAAACGAATACCGCGGGACTTCGCTCAGGATGACGGCACCGGAGACGAGTAACAGGAAGCTGCGAAATATCCCGGCTGGAAGCCGGCGCTACGAAAGGCGCGACGACAAACGGAAGCAACGGAGAAGAACGCGGCGCTGCGAAGAGCGGCGGGGGTTGGAGCGCGAGGCGATGTTGCGGATTGCCGGCGCGACGGCGAAGAGCGGGGCGCGATGAGACGATTCCGCAGATCGCGCTGAGCGTTGGGTGATGCGAAATACGACAGAGTGGCGTCATTCTGAGCGAAGGGTGCCGGTCGGATTCTACATTTCGCGCGCTTGCGCGGAGACGCCGGCACCCGAAGTCGAAGAATCTCTCCTCAGTGCGGATTGGGATGGGCGTCAAGCCGGGCGAGTGAATCGTTTCAATCGGGCCTTGGCATGGGCACCATGAATTCGGCAAGGTCGCGCCACGAAGGATTCATGGCCTCGATCAGCGCGATCTTTTTCGCGCGAACCCAGCGCTTGAGCTGCTTCTCGCGCGCTATCGCAGCACGGATGTCTCCATGCCGCTCGAAATAAACGAGTCGAGTGACGTGGTACTTCGCGGCAAAACCTTTATTGACCTTGGTGAGGTGCTGGATCAAGCGACGGTCGAGGCGATTCGTTACGCCGATGTAAAGCACGCCGGACTTGCTCGCCAAGATATAGACATAGCCGCCCTTCATAACGTTGCGGACATCATACGCAGCTTGGCAGCAAGAGCAAAATCGAAGAGTGATCCTTCGACTGCGTCCCGCGCCGGTCGCCGCGGCGACCGGAAACGAATACCGCGGGACTTCGCTCAGGATGACGGCGCCAGGTGGGCCAACGCTGCGCCAATAGCATTAGGCGGAATTCCCGAGGCACCGCGCGGCGGCCGCTATGAACGCGGAGCGATGAGACGATTCCGCAGACCGCGCTAGGCGTTGGGTGATGCGAAATACGACAGAGTGGCGTCATTCTGAGCGAAGGATGCCGGTCGGATTCTACATTTCGCGCGCTTGCGCGGAGACACCGGCACCCGAAGTCGAAGAATCTCTCCTCAGTGCGGATTGGGATGGGCGTCAAGCCGGGCGAGTGAATCGTTTCAATCGGGCCTTGGCATGGGCACCATGAATTCGGCAAGGTCGCGCCACGAAGAGTGATCCTTCGACTGCGCCCCGCGCCGGTCGCCGCGGCGATCGGAAACGAATCCCCGCGGGACTTCGCTCAGGATGACGGCGCCGCGGAAGAGGAACGGGAAAATGCAAAGACGCCGGCTGGAAGCCGGCGCTACGAAAGGCGCGACGAGAAACGGAAGCGATGGAGAAGAACGCGGCGCTACGAAGAGCGGCGGTACGAGAGACAAAAGCGGATCCCTCGAACTGCGGGCCGACCGCTCCAAGAACCGGAGCGGGGAAACTGGTCGGCCCTCCGCTCGGGATGACAGCGTTCGAAGATTGCCCGCGCGACGGAGGAGAACGCGGCGCGACGAGAGCCGGCGCTACGAAGACGGCGCCGGCGGAGGCTGCGCGAAGGGAGGCGCTACGAAGACGACGGCGACGACGGAGGCTACGAGCGTGATGGCATGGCGCCGGAGGCTGCGCGGGTGATGGCGCACTGGCGGCGCCTACAAGCGTGAGGGCGGGCTGGCGGAGACGGCGCCCGTGATGGCGCGCCGGCGGAGGCTACGAGCGCGATGATGGCGGGCCGGCGGAGGCTACGAGCGTAATGGCGGCGCGCCGGACTGCGCGGGCGACGGCGGCGCTTGCGCGGCCTGGGCGGCTTGGCGCTGCTGCTTGAGCAGATACTCGCGGTGGAACATGGCGTGGGCGCGGACGTTGGCGTAGCCGGCGGGGGCTTCGATTTTGGCGACTTGCCCCGCGTCGGAGGAAAACCAGCGCATGCAGATTTCGAGTTCGGTGGCGTGATTGTCGGCGAATTCGTCGGGCATGATGCTGGGGAGCATCAGGTCGAGGGCGGAAGAAGCAGGAAAATTCGCCGACGGGAAGCCGGCGCTGCGAGGAGCAAAAGCGGTGCCCTCGAACTGCGGGCCGGGCGCTCCGGAAACGGGAGCGGGGAAGCCGGTCGGCCCTCCGCTCGGGATGACAATGTTCGAGGGCGGGACGTTTGCAGCGCCAGCATCCTGCCGGCGATTTTCGCTTGCGGCGGCGAGGCGAGAATCTGTGCCGAAGAGGGATTCTTCGACTCCGTGCGTCGACGCGTTCGCGGAACCCGCGAACGCGGAACCCGAACCCGTCGCAGTTCGCTCAGAATGACGCGCGATTGAGGTAGCGTTGGGATTGTCGGAGCGGACGACGACGGGCGATTCGGCGACGAGCTGCGCGATTTCGCGGTACTGCTTGGTGCGCGATTCTTCGTCCGGGATGACGAACCCCTCCAGCCCGATCATGCGCTTGATGAGCGCCATATTTTCCGGATGTCCGAGCACGGCCTGAATCTGCGGATCGGGATTCCCCATCAGCTGCAACAGCACGGCGCGCTGCTGCGACCACAGCGTCGGGTACTGCTCGTCCGTCTCGGGATAGCTGAAGAGATTGCCTTTCAGATCCGCGAGGCGAATCCACTTCGATTCGAAGGCGGCGCCGGCTCCGAGCAGCGTGACCTCGATGTCGCTCGGGCGATTTTGGCGGAAGCAATCCACGGCGAGCAGCATGATATCGGCGTGAAAGAATTTCATGCGCCGCCAGACCAGCCCGATGCGTCCCATGGCCTGATCGCGCGCCATCGAGTAGCCCGCGGCCGTGTCCGTATTGGCCATCGAGCCGCCGAAAAGCGCGGGGAACGCCCCGGTGAGAAACTGCGCGATCGGACCCATCAGATTCGCGGCGTGTTGCGCGAGATCGGGAGGCACTTCGGCGGGGGCGGGTTGAAAGAAACCCGCGCCGAGGGATTGTCCGGGCTTGGCGCGCGCGGGATAGTGGGCGCCCGGCTCGGTCGTCTGGGATTGCAGCGCGTCGAAATCGAGGACTTCGCTATCGGCGTAAATCGGCGGGATGCCGTACTCGTAGGTTTCAATCTGCAAATTCGAGAGGGTGTTGAAACGCTCCTGCACGCTGATGAGCGAATCGCCGAGCGCGGGGCGACCGCTCGAGCCGTCGCCGGGCAGGGCGTGGAGCACGCGCCAGTGGTCGTCCATATTTTCGTTGCGCGATTCGCAATAGGCGTCGCCGGCGAAGGCGACGTAAGCGCCGTCGGGAAACATTTTCAGAAGCTCGTCGCGAAGGGATTTGTCGTCGAGCGCGAAAAACGCCCAGGGGCGCAGCCAGGTGCGCTGAAACGTGATGAGGTTGATGTTGAAGTCGCCGCCTTCGGTGAGCGGGCCGCCCTGCGACTGCGCGAGGCGCGCGAGGCGTTCGTATTCCTGCGAGCCGCTGGCGACGGGCGGGCCGATTTTGTCCGCGGCGTGCGGATAGGCGGCGCGCAGCCGTGCCTGATGGACCTCCATGTTCCACTGGATGTAGGGATACTCGTGCATCTCGTTGGCCCATGGAGGAGTTTTCAGCTCGAGGCCGCCGACGATGGTGATGACTTCCTGGCCGTTGGGCACGCGCAGTCGCGTCTCGGCGGCGGGGACGGTGACCGATTCGGCGGCGACGAAATCTTCCTCGGTGAGCAGCGCGCCGCATTGGGGACACGAGAGTTGCGGCTCCGGCGATTCCGCCTGCGCGGCGGCCTGCGGCAGCGAGGAAGGCGCTTCGCGCCCGTCGTTTTCGGCGAGGCTGAAGCCCCGCCCTTCCACCGAAGGGTTTTGTGGAGTGCGGGAGCTTGCTCCCGCTGTTTTTTGGCTGAAGCTTGCCTCGTCGGCATCGGGCGCGGCATCGAAGAGGGATTCTTCGACTGCGTGACCGGACGTCCCTTCGGGACGGACAAGATGGGTCCGGTCACTTCGCTCAGAATGACGAGCGATAGGCGTGGCCGGTGTTTCTGCGCCGCAATCGGGGCAGACGTACATGTCGCTGCCGAGCTTCACCTCGCGGAGTCCAATTTCCGTTTCAGGATGAAATCCGAAGCGCTGTCCGTCCACGACGAAGCGGACGTACGCGCCGACTTTGCCGCCCGTCCACAGATTGAAGGCCTCCTCGACGATCAGATTGCCGATGCGATTGTTGCGCTCGACCAAGCCGGCGACTTCCGTGGCGGCTTTCGCGGCGGCGACGTCCTCTTCGGCCTGCGCCGAGGACGGGAAAAAGCGCACGCGCGGGACATCCTGCGAAAGCACGGAGACGAGCGAAAGGCCGAACGCCTGATAAATATTCGTGACGAACTCGTAGCGCGGCATGCGGTCGATCGAGCTGTTGTCGAGGAGCTTTTGCTCGAAGGGCAGGTGCCAGTTCTGGTCGCGCTCGTTCCACCAGAGATATTGCAGGCCGCGCCAGAACTGGTGCGCCTGCTTGATGCGGCGGATTTCCTGGCGGCGCGAAAGCTCGGATTCGGTCGAGAACTGGTGGACGAGGCGGCGCAGCGCCTCTTGCAGGCGGTCGGGGAGCGTTTCGTTGTTGAGGCCGAAGGGCGAGGCGGGCGCGGCTGGCGCGTTCGCGGGACCGGATGGACTCTCCACCGGGACGATGGCTGGATCCGCGACAGGAGTTTTGGATTGTGTGGGCATTCGTTTCTCGCTTGGGGTGCTGCGGTTCTGCTATCGTGTTCCTCAATGAGCCCGCGAACGACCGAGTCAATTCATGCGAGGCGACGGCAACGGATCAGCCTTATTGTGATTGCGCTAATCTTCATGGTGCCCGGATTGGCGACGCTCGCCCAAGGAAGATTGGACTACCACGACCATCGAGGGCTACTCGTTTTCGCCCCGTTTAGTTCGTTGATCGGGGCGGTAATGATTGTTTTTGCGGTCCGCCTGGGCAAGCACCGCTGACGGGCCAGCGGCGGATTACGTGCTCGGTTCCCTTGCAGCCGGTTTGCCCCTCTCGTTCTTCTTCGCTTTCTGCTACGAACTCTCTGGATGGCGGATTCCACCGAAACGTTCTAATACCCGATAGGTCAAACCTAGCAGGGCCGGCGCGCCTGGAACTCAAAAGCGCGCAGGCAAGATTGCCTGCGCCACGCGACGGGTTCCGAAAAACAAAAGCGGATCCCTCGAACTGCGGGCCGACCGCTCCGACAGTCGGAGAGGGGAAACCCGTCGGCCCTCCGCTCGGGATGACAGCGTTCGCGGGCGAGAGGTTTGTAGCGCCAGCATCCTGCTGGCGATTTTAAGTTGCGGTAGCGCCACAGAGAAACGCCGGCTGGAAGCCGGCGCTACGAAAGGCGGCGGTATTGGGGCGGAGGTTTGCGTAGCGCCAGCATCCTGCTGGCGATTTTAAGTTGCGGTGGCGGCGCAGAGAAACGCCGGCTGGTAGCCGGCGCTACGGGAGAAAGGCGCGACGAGACGATTCCGGCGACCGCGATGGGCGCTGGGTGATCCGCCATCCGGCGAGGCGCCGTCATTCTGAGCGAAGGGTGCCGGTCGGATTCGACGTTTCGCGCGCCTGCGCGGAGACGGCGGCACCCGAAGGCGAACAATCTCTCTTCAGTGCGGATTGGGATTGGCATCAAGCCGGGCGAGTGAATCGTTTCAATCGGGCCTCGGCTGGGGCACCATGAATTCGGCGAGGTCGCGCCACGAAGAGTGATCCTTCGACTGCGTCCCGCGCCGGCCGCTGCGGCGACCGGAAATGGATACCGCGGGACTTCGCTCAGGATGACGGCACGGGGAAGAGGAACGGGAAAATTCAAATACGCCGGCTGGAAGCCGGCGCTACGAAAGGCGGAAGAGAAAGGCGCGGCAGGTTGCGTGAGCCTGTGCGGGGCTAAAGAACCCGGCGCTACGATTACACCTTGAGGGCGCTACGGCGCCGGGGCCGGAGCCGGGGCAGGAGGAGGAGCGGGAGGAGGAGCGTCGATGGCGATGGAGGACTCGCCGAGCGAGAGGGCTGAGGCGAGGCGCGCGCCGCGCGCGCTCGACGGAATGCCGAAGCGGCAGCGCGCGAAGCGGAGATTGTGCAGATCG
The DNA here is from genome assembly GCA_035279445.1 of Candidatus Acidiferrales bacterium. Lineage (GTDB taxonomy): Bacteria > Acidobacteriota > Terriglobia > Acidiferrales > UBA7541 > Palsa-295. The sequence continues at coordinate 107,830 of DATEHV010000044.1, forward strand.
AGTTCCCCGCCCTCATAGCGCAGGCGAGTGCCGAGGAAGGTCACGTTGCGCCAGCGAATCCCGTCGAGGGTCTGCGCCGCGCCGGCGATGGTCAGGTCTTCGACGCGGATGTTGTCGGCATACGCGCGCGTGGAGGGCGGCAGCAGGATTTCCGACGTGTCCGGCATGAGCGTCGCGTCGAGAAAGTCGCCGCGGAGCGACGCGGGGTCGAGCGTCTGGCCGGGAGCGATTTCGCGCGGCGCGCCGATGGCGATGCGTCCGGCGTCCGGCGCGGCCGAGGCGGCGAGAGACGAGCGCAGCTCGGCGAGCGAAACGCGCGCCTGCGTGACGTGGTCGAACAGGCGCGGGTCGTCCGGGCGCGGCGTGAGAACGCGATCGAGCTGAGAGAGCGCGGACTGGAAAAAATCGGGCGCGGCGTCGCGCGACTCGAGGCGCGCGGCGGTGAGGATCGACTCGGCGCGGTCCACGCCCACTTCCGCGGCGGTGATGTTCCCTGCCCCGGCTTCGCGCGCGCCCTCGTCGAGCGAGTCCATGAAGTCGCGCTGCCAGGCGACGGCGCGAAGGGCGGCGGCGGCGCTTGCGGAAAGCGCCCGCGCGGCGGGGGAATCGGCGAGTCGCGCGCGGTCGGGATGCAGAACGGCGTGCACGCCGTACCAGACGAGCCTGGTCAGAAGCAGCAACAGCAGAACGGGAATCGCCCAGCGCGCGTAGGCGGGCATGGGAACGCGGCGGCGCCTGCTGCGATGCGCGTGACGCAGGCCGTGTCCCGGCGTGTCCCACATTCCCAAGGAGGCGTGCCCTCAGGGGGGACATTCTAGACCATCGCGCGGGGTTGAGGGGCCGCGGCGAAAAGATTTGCCGGAGGACAAAAGCGGATCCCTCGAACTTCGGGCCGACCGCTCCGAAAACCGGAGCGCGGGAAACTCGTCGGCCCTGCGCTCGGGATGACAACGTTCGGAGGTGAGGGGTGTGTAGCGCCGGAGCAAGCTCCGGCGCTAGACGGCGGCGGCAAGCCGCCGCACTCCACACACGGCGCCTTTCTCCCGTGGCGCCAGTTCTCTCGTTGCGCCGGCATGTTGTCGGCGGTATTTATTTGTAGTGGCGCCGCAGAAAAACGCCGGCTGGAAGCCGGCGCTACGAGAGGCGGGACGAGACGATTCCGGCGACCGCGATGGTCGCTGGGTGATCCGCCATCCGGCAGGGTGTCATTCTGAGCGAAGGGTGCCGATCGGATGCTACGTTTCGCGCGCTTGCGCGGAGACGGCGGCACCCGAAGTCGAAGAATCTCTCTTCAGTGCGGATTGGGATCGATACCAAGCCGGGCGAGTGAATCGTTTCAATCGGGCCTCGGCTGGGGCACCATGAATTCGGCGAGGTCGCGCCACGAAGAGTGATCCTTCGACTGCGTCCCGCGCCGGCCGCTGCGGCGACCGGAAACGAATACCGCGGGACTTCGCTCAGGATGACGGCACGGGGAAGAGGAGCGGGAAAATTCAAAAACGCCGGCTGGAAGCCGGCGCTACGAGAGGCGGGACGAGACGATTCCGGCGACCGCGATGGGCGCTGGGTGATCCGCCATCCGGCGAGGCGCCGTCATTCTGAGCGAAGGGTGCCGATCGGATTCGACGTTTCGCGCGCTTGCGCGGAGACGGCGGCACCCGAAGTCGAAGAATCTCTCTTCAGTGCGGATTGGGATCGATACCAAGCCGGGCGAGTGAGTCGTTTCAATCGGGCCTTGGCATGGGCACCGTGAATTCGGCAAGGTCGCGCCACGAAGAGTGATCCTTCGACTGCGTCCCGCGCCGGCCGCTGCGGCGACCGGAAACGAATACCGCGGGACTTCGCTCAGGATGACGGCACGGGGAAGAGGAACGGGAAAATTCAAAAACGACGGCGGGAAGGCGGCGCTGCGAGAGGCGGCGGAATCGGGGCGGAGCTAGTCGCCTGAAGCTGGCTTCTTCGCGGATTCCATTTCGAGGATGCGAGTGATTTGATGCCACGAAGGTCGGCGCAGCGGGAGCTTTGCGTCGGTGCGCGCGCGCGGGCGAGTTGCGGGGCGCGGTGAGGCGTCAAGGGCTGAAGCCTCGCTCGAGAGGGGCGGCGTTGCGCTGCGGCTGAAGCCGCGCGCTGACGAACTGCAGGGCGCTGCGTCGGGAGACGCGGCAGCCGATGAAGGCGGTGGCGGCGCAGAAAAACGCGGGCTGGAAGCCGGCGCTACGGGCGGCGCAACGGGTGGAGCGGCGACAGCCGCAGGCGGAGTTCCCGCGAGGGCGAGGATGGAGTTCAGCAGGGCACGGTTTTCGTCGCGAAGAAGCAAATTTTCGGCGCGCGCCCGCACGACCTCCGTTTCCAGCGCGCGCGTATAGCGCGTGGAGGTGATGCGACGCCAGAGTGCAGACAGAATCATGTTTGATTTTAAGAGGGGCCTTGCAGGAAACGCATTGTTCGCAGAGAGCTCCGCGTGTGCCGATGGCCTGATGCTCTCGTCGGCAAATCCTGGAACCAGTCTGATCTCCGCATGTCAAAAAAACTGCCGGCCTGAAGGCCGCCGCTACGAAACCATCCTTTACGCGTGGTCGTCGCGATATCGGCGGCGGTGAAGGAAGGAGACTGGGGCCGGAGAAAAAACTGCCGGCCTGAACGCCGCCGCTCCGAAACCATCCTTTACGCATGGTCGTTGCGATATCGACGGCGGTGAAGGAAGGAGACGGGGGCCGGAGAAAAAACTGCCGGCCTGAAGGCCGCCGCTACGAAACCATCCTTTACGCATGGTCGTCGCGATATCGACGGCGGTGAAGGAAGGAGACGGGGCCGGAGCCGCGAGTTTCGTCGAGGAGAAATTTGCGGGCCTGCATGGCGCGGATGGTGGGGTCGGCGGAGAGGACGCGCGCGGCGAGTCGGTCGGCGAGAGGCATGCGGGAGCGCCAGCCGCCGGGATCTCCATGACGCGCGGCGTAGCGGGATTTTAAGCCGTAGCGCGCGGCGTCGGCGGGGTCGTCGCCGTCCATTTTTTCGACGTCCTCGACTCGCGCGGAATCGCGGACCAGGTTTGGCAGGGTGCGAATCAGCTCGATACAGTTGTCGGTGAGGAGCCATGCCTGATCTCCCGGGCTTCCCTCACCGGGGAGTTGGGGACCGCGCCCGGCGGCGTCGAGCATCTGGTACATCAGCATCCATCCGCCAATGCGATCGTCGTCGGCGGGAACGGGGCGCGGGAAGCCGGCGGCGGAGAAGACGTCGCCCATCTGCTCGGCGATGGAGGCTTCGTCGGTGCGGCGCGCGAAGGCGTCGGGCGAGAGGTAGATGGCGTCGATTTTTTCGCGGGCGTCTTCGGAGAAAGTCCGCTCACGCGGACTGGATGAGGAAGGCGCCTGCGGCAGCGAGGAAGGCGCTTCGCGCCCGTCGATTATGTCGGAGCTAAAGCTCCGACCCCCTAAACCGCTGTGCAGGCTGCGGGCGATGATTTCGCGGGCGAGTTCGCGCGGCGGCGTGCGGCGCGTGATGTATTCGCGGTAGGTGACGACGAGGTTTTGGTTTCGCAGGGGAGCAGCACCGCTGAGCCCGGCAAGCATACTTGAAGACAGCGCGCCATTCGGGGTCGGGGTCGCGCTTGGGGACTGATCCGAGCAACTCATCCTCGCCGTTACGTCTGAGACCTTGTCGCCCATCGCCAAAGCCGCACCGGGCGCAGCTTGCTGCGCCACTACGGGAGACACCTCTCCGCTTGCGACACTGGGCGGAATCGCACCGTGCCAGTAAGCTGCGGCGGGATGCTCGAAGCCCCAGTCAATCGAGATCCAGCGCGGCCACCACGGCTTCCAATCGAGACTTTCGGCGCGGACGACGTGGCGCGAAGCGTCGAAGCGGTCGAAGTATTGCCCGGCGAAAACGTCCCAATCGCCGTCGAGAAACGCGCGCTTCAGATGCGACGGCAGCGCGCGCAAACTCTTCAGATAATTTTCATCCGCGGCGTAGATCGGATTATCGGAAACGCGCGCGGGAATGAAATCGTAATCCGCGGGATCGTAGGCGGAGGGATTTTCCATGCCGGGCGCGGGCTGCTTGTCAATCCAGAGCGATTTCACCCAGGCGTGGCCGATGTTGCCGGGATTGGTCGCGCCGGCCATGCAGGGGAACGCGCCGGGGACGGGGCAGCGGTTGCGGCTGGTGAGGAATTGCCACTGGCGGAGGGTGAAGAGCGTCAGCTCGTCGATGCCGATGAAGAGAAATTCGGCGCCCTGATACTGGTAAACGTCGTGCTCGCTCTGGCAGTAGCCGAAGCGCGTGGTCGAGCCGTTGCGCCATTCGACGAGATGTTTCGACTCGTGGAAGTTTTTGTAAAGCTCGCGCGGGACGTCGCGGCGGAAATAGAGCAGAAGGGATTGCTCAAGCTCCGGAAAAGTGCGGCGGAGAAGAAGAGTGTTTGCGTTCGGGCGCTCGTTGGCCTGGAGGATGGCTTCCATCAGCAGCGCTTTCGATTTTCCCGGGCCCGCCGCGCCGCCGAAGAGGCGGTACTTCGCCGGAGACTTATGGAACTGCTGCTGCTTCGGGAAGGGCGCGTAGCCGAGTTCGATTTTGAGCGCGGGTGAGGCGTCGGAGAGCCAACGCTCGGCGCCGGATGTGATGGTCAGCATGGGGATTTGCCGCGGAGGCACGGAGGCACGGGGAGAACGACAGACGACAATTTGTCATCCTGAGCGCAGTCCTGCGGGCCGTTCGTTCTTCCCGCGCTGTGGGCGGGAGCAGGACGTCGTCGAAGGATCTCTCTTGAAGTGAACGTGCCGGCGTGGTCGCGCCGAAGAGGGATTCTTCGACTGCGTGCGCCGGCATTCGTCGCGCTGGAGCGCGACGAATGAGATGGCCGCAACCGGCGCACTCCGCTCAGAATGACAGCCTCGTTCTTCTGTGTGTCTCTGTGTCTCGGTGCTAAGCCATCGCTCGGATTTTCTGGCCGACGTAGAACGCTGCAGCGCCGCCAAGAAACGCCGCGCCGATGGGGATGTGATGCGCGCTGAAAATCGCGCCGAGAGTGAAAGACACGATTCCTCCGAGCTGCACGATATAGCCGATCGTTTTCTTGCTAGCGCTCATGGGAACTCCTTTCCTGGGAGTGGTGGAGCTACCGAGAACAAAAGCGGATCCCTCGAACTTCGGGCCGACCGCTCCGAAAACTGGGTCGGGGAAATCGGTCGGCCCTGCGCTCGGGATGACAACATTCGCGGGTGAGAGGTTTGTAGCGCCAGCATCTTGCTGGCGATGTTGGTTTTCGGTGGAACCGCGGAAAAACGCCGGCTGGAAGCCGGCGCTACGAAAGGCGGCGCTACGGACAGTCGGACGCGGAGCGTTCCGGGCGGGCGACGGTGTGGACGAGCTGGACGATGACGGGAGCGTCGGTGGAGGGCGCGCGCTCGGACTCTCGCGCCGATTCGATCTGGCGCGAACATTCCTTCAGGACGTCGACGAGCAATTTCTGAACGCCACCCGCCTTCGGCTGCTTGCCTGTCAACGTCTTGACGACATGCGCGTAGTTTCCGGCAATCGCGTGCTCGTCAATTCCCTTCTCACGGAGCGCTTCGCCGATGGACATCCGCGGGCAGCGCCGCGACCGCTTCGGGAGGGTGCGCTTCGCGGTCGGCGGCGCCGCTTTCAGCGGGGCGGGGTCTGCGGGGTTTTTGGTGCGGGGATGGGAGTGTCGCGGGAGGTGGCGCGACTGTGGGGGGATCGTCGCGGCGCGCTTGCCAGCGTTGCGGGAGGCGGCGCGCCCTTTCTCGTTTTTCTTTTTGGGCATGGCGGGAGTCCTGCAGGAAGTAGTAGCCGAGGAGCGCGCCCTCGAGAGCGTCGCGATGGGCGGGGCAGAAATGCCCGCCGGCGGCGGCGTCGCGCGGGCAAGGCGCCCACGATGGGTCGTGGGCGTAGGAGTGAACGAGGGCGATGCAGAGGGGCATAAGTGAAAATCGGCGGCGAGGAGAGAGCTAAAAACGCCGGCACGATGCCGGAGCTACGAGAGACGGCGGTACGCGAGAAGTAGCGCTACGGGAGAAAGGCGCTGCGTGTGGAGTGCGGCGGCTTGCCGCCGCTGGGTTGCGCCGGAGCTTGCTTCGGCGCAAGCGGGCTCAGAACCGACAGAGCCTGTGGCGTTTGCCGCGGCCGAGGAGCTTCTCGAACGGGCGGCTGATTGACGCGGCCGCGAAGCAAGCTTCGCGGCAGAAAGCGGGAGCAAGCTCCCGCACTCCACATGGGCCGTGCCGAGGGCGTCGCGGGTGGATGCCTGCGGGACGAGCGAGAAAAGGCCAACTGAAAAACGCGGGCGGGAAGCCGGCGCTACGAGAGACGGCGGTGGAAGCGGCGGCGGGACGGACGGCGGGAGGCGCGGCTATTGCTTGTCGTAGACTTGGGTGAGGCTTTTGATTTGGTCTGCCTGCCAACTAAGCGTTCGACCGTCGGGTGATAGCACCCAGCGCATGATCACCCGCGAAATAACGTGATGATTTATTGCGGAACGCGAAATACCCTCAATCACCAGATCCGACTTTTCCCACGTCGCCCGTGTGAACGTCTCGAGATCCTCCTGCCAAATTGCGGCGGGATACTCCTTGCCGTTGGGGACAATCGTTTTCATGTATTTCTTGCCGTTAGTTGTATAGCGAAATTGGATTGCGGTGTCAGAACACGTGATAACTATCGTCTCCGAGACAATCGTGCCCTGCTGCGGCATCTTGCTCTTCTCCAGGTTGAGAACCCAAGTGCCGGACAGATCGGGGGTGGCTGCACCTTGCGCAAGGATCGGAGACGCGAGAGACAGGTTCAGTACAGCGGCGAGGAGGAAGCGTCGCATAGCGGACCCTCCCATCGCGAAGATGCTAGCACGTCCCTTGCCGGAAACCGAAGAGAGATCCTTCGATCGCTGCGCTCACTCAGGATGACGATCCTGGCCGGATCGTCAGCCGAGGATTTGGACGATGATGCCGGAGCCGCCGGTGATCGAGGAGATTTTCGCGCGGACGAAATTGCCGCGGACGCCGCTGACCGTGCGGGCCTCACCGGCCGTGGCCGAGGAGGTGTCGATGGTCGCGTACTGGGCGTCGGCGTCGGACATGGCCGTTTGCAGGACGACGCTGATGGCCGTGGGGGCGGTGCCGAAGATGGTCTGCCAGCGAATGGTGCGACCGTTTTCGGGAAAGCCGGCGTAGCTCGGCAGGGCGAACTGCTGGCTCGCCTGGCCGGCGCCCGGGGCTTCGCTATTGAAGGCGAGCGCGACGTCTCCGGGAAAGATCGAGTACGGAGGAACCTGTGCGTTGTAGTTCGGCATGGGGACTCCAGTGAGTGGTGAATGGTGAGCGGTGATTCGTGAGCGGCGGGAGGGAGGTGGCGTGGGGTGAAGGCTATCGGCGCGGAGGCGAAGGAATGCTCGCGCAATGAGACGACGGCGGGATTTTCAGATTACGCGAAATCGCCGACGCGGGCCACATCGGCACACTACGAGGGTAACAAAAAAATTCTTACGCTCGTGCGGTGCGCGTGTCAAGTGTTTATTTGTGTAAAGAAAAATCGTCTAAGGTGGCGCTCGCGGGAGGCGCCGCGAAAACGTTGAAAACGGGGCGCGAAGCCGGCGATACGGGAGACGGGGCTACGAAAAACTAAAGCGGATCCCTCGAACTTCGGGCCGACCGCTCCGAAAGCGGGAGCGGGGAAAGCCGTCGGCCCTGCGCTCGGGATGACAGTGGTCGAAGGGTCAGGGGTGAGTAGCGCCAGCATCTTGCTGGCGGTTTGGGTTGCGGTCGCGCCACAGAAAAACGCCGGCTGGAAGCCGGCGCTACGAGAGGCGGCGGGGCGCGAGAACTGGCGCTACGAGAGAACGGCGCCGCGTGTGGAGTGCGGCGGCTTGCCGCCGCTGTGTCGCGCCGGAGCTTGCTCCGGCGCAAGCGCGCTCAGAATCGGCAGAACCTGGCGCGTTCCCCGCGGCCGAGGAGCTTCTCGAACGGGCGGCTGATTGAGGCGGCCGCGAAGCTTGCTTCGCGGCAGAAAGCGGGAGCAAGCTCCCGCACTCCACATGGGCCGTGCCGACGGCGCGGATCAGGGCTGGCCGGGAGGAGGAGTGAGCGGCGGCGCCGAATCGGGCGGCGCGTTCTGCGCAGGCGAGCCCGCGTTCGCAGGAGGCGCGGGACGGAGCGTGAAGCTCACGCCGCGCTGCGCGTTTTCGTCCACGGTGCGCTGGAGATCGAGCAGGCTCAGGTCAATCGCGTTCTCGCCGCCGTAGTTCGTCACATAGTGCAGCTTGTTGCCGGCGAGCCAGTAGCTGCTGACGGCGTAGCTCGAGCCGTCGCGCAGATAAATCAGGGTGAGAGGTTCGGTAGCGGCCGCGCCGGAGTCCTGAGAGGCGGAGGTGTCCGCGGAGGAGTTTTCAGGCGCGTACGGACCGTAGATCTGCGCAGTGTCGCTCTGCGAGCTATTGTCCGAGCCGCTAGCCGAAAGATACATCGGGTAGTAGCCGCCGGGGCCGAAACCGTAGCCGGAGCCGGAGGCGAACCCGAAGCCGTTTCCAAACCCGTTGCAGCCCCATCCCCAGAACGGATCGCATCCGAAATTATTTCCAAATCCGAATCCGAAGCCGAAGCCGAAAAGCTCCTCTTCCAGGAGCTCGTTCTCAAGGAAAAGGTTGTTACCGAAGAAGCCGAAGCTCGGGCCGAAGAAAACCGGAAAGCGCTGCGGCGGGAAAATCATGTGCGGCGGGCGCGGAAACACGCGCATCCCGGGACGCGAACCCAGGATCGGATTCACGGCGCCCGGCGTCACCGTTTGCGGGGGAATCTTCCACAGACGGCGGCCCTGTCCGGAGAACATCACGCTGCGCCCGGCACCCGACGACCTCTGCCAGGGCGTCGGGATGGCAGGAGAAAAGCCGAGGGTCACCGGGCTATTCACGGAACGGGTCGAGGACCCTTCAGCGAAGGGCGCCAGGCCGGCTGGGAGGCCGCTCGATGAGAGCGTGGAAACGGCCGAAGAATTTTCACGGCGATTGCCCGCGGCAACCGTGTTGTGAAACGTCATGCCGGCGACGGGGGTGCCCGAACTCGCGGGCGGGCGCGGGAGCGTTACGGTCGAAGGCGGGTGCGCGACTGCCGTGGACATGCCGCCGGCCGGACGCGACGGCGCGGATGACGCTGCTGGCGCGTGCGAGCCGCCGGAGGGATGGCCTCCGCCGCCGAAGTGGCCTCCACCGGCGCTCGAGTGGCCGCCGGATGCGTGGGAGTGCTGCGCGAGAGCGGGCTGCGCCGCGAGGGCCAGAGAGGCGGCGGCAACCGCTACAAGCGCGAATCGAGACAAGGACAAAATCTTTGGAGCCGAACCCGTCATCATCGCACCCTCCGATGGTCGGGACGACCGAGGACGTACTTTGCTCATTCTACAACATTGGACGCTGGGGCGCACGCGATGGTTGCAACCGCGGCGTGTGGAGTGCGGCGGCAAGCCGCCGCTGTGTTGCGCCGGAGCAAGCTCCGGCGCAAGCGCGCTCAGAATCGGCTGAGCCTGGGGGTTCGCCGCGGCCGAGGGGCTCCTGGAATGAGCGGCTGATTGGCGCGGCCGCGAAGCAAGCTTCGCGGCAATAAGCGGGAGCAAGCTCCCGCACTCCACATGGGCCTTGCCGACGGCGGCGCGCGTCGGGTAGGGATGTCGGGGCTGCGAGAGGGGGCGGTACGAAAGAGAAAGCAACAGCAAGAGAAGAACGCCGGCTGGAAGCCGGCGCTACGAGAGGCGGCGGTACAAGGGGCGGTCCGGAAGATAAACGGGAAACGGCGATGCGAAGAGCAAAAGCAGATCCCTCGAACTTCGGGCCGATCGCTCCGAAAACGTGAGCGGGAAAACACGTCGGCCCTGCGCTTGGGATGACAGTATTCTCGGGTGAGAGGTTTGTAGCGCCGGCATCCTGCCGGCGAAGTTGGTTGCGGTGGAATCGCGGAAAAACGCCGGCTGGAAGCCGGCGCTACGAGAGGCGGCGGTACAAGGGACGGTCCGGAAGATAAACGGGAAACGGCTCGCCCATAGCCGCCGCAACGCGGCGAGCAGTTCCTGGATCGACGGCATGCCATCGACACCGGGCGAAT
>DATEHV010000045.1:0-4199 GCA_035279445.1 Candidatus Acidiferrales bacterium
CGCCTACAACGTGGTGGCCCTCACGCCGCGCTGCGCGCTCGAAATGGGATACGAAATTCCGCCCGAGGACGCCAAAAGGCCCTATGTGGAGGTGAGCGGCCGGAAGGGCCAGGGCGTCAAGGCGGACGACCTGCTCGACCGCCTCGAAGCAAGCGCGCGAAAAGAAGTGGATGCTCGCCACCCGGAATTGCCGGAGATGGAGCTAGCCGCCACCGCCCACTCGATCGCCGTCGGCGCGCTGCGGTACTTTCTGTTGCGTTTCACCCGCCCGGCGGTTATCGCCTTCGATTTCGAGGACGCCTTGAGCTTCGAAGGAGAAACCGGCCCCTACGCGCAGTATGCGGTGGTCCGCGTGAACGGAATTCTGCGCAAGGGTGCGGCGCTGCATCCTGAATTCGAGCCCGTGGACGCGGCCAACCTGCTGCGCATCGAGCGCGGCGAGATCGACGTGGCGAAATTTCTCGCATCGCCGGACGGCGACGCTCAATGGGAGATGGTCCTGCTGGCCGGGTCGCTCGACGTGCGACTGGAGGCCGCCATTGCCGCGCAGGAGCCCGCGTTCCTGGCGCGCTACGTCTTCGAGCTGGCTCAAGCCTTCAACGCTTTCTACCACAAGCACCACATTCTCTCCGAGGAAGACGCGGAAAAGAGGGCGTTTCTCCTGCGAATCACGTCGCTCGTCCGGGAACGGCTCGTCACGGCGCTCGGGCTGCTGGGCATCACCGCCCCGGAAAAAATGTAGCGAATCGCCCGCGCCAGGCTCCCGCTACAGCTTGAAGGCGAAATCAATGATCGAGCGAATCGCAATGCCCGTGGGGCCCTTGGCGAGCCACGGCCGCCCATCGTCAACCCAGCAGGTGGAAGCGATGTCCAAGTGGATCCACGGAGTGTCTTCCGCGAATTCCTTGATGAACCATGCGCCGGTGCTCGCTCCGCCACCTTTGCCGCTGCCTGTATTGCGGATATCGGCGATGTGGCTCTTGATCATCTCCTCATATTCCTCGTCCAGCGGCATGGGCCACATCTTTTCGCCAGCCGCCTTCGCGCTTTCCAGAAACCGGTCGAGATAGTCGCGCGGGGTGCCGAACGCCCCTACGTTCACGTTGGCCAGGGCGACTTCGATCGCGCCGGTGAGCGTGGCCGCGTCGATCAGATGGGTGCAGCCGAGCTTGCGGGCGTAGGTGACCCCGTCGGCCAAAATCAGCCGCCCTTCGGCGTCGGTGTTGATCACCTCGATCGTTTTTCCCGACATGGAAACTTGCACGTCGCCGGGCTTCTGGGCGCGGCCGCCGGGCATGTTTTCCGTGGAAGGAATCACGGCAATGACGGGAACGGCGGGCTTCAGGAACGCGAGCGCACGCATGACGCCGAGCATCGTGCCGCCGCCGCCCATATCGTACTTCATCTTCTCCATGTTGTTTGACGGCTTGATCGAAATGCCGCCGGTATCGAAGGTGATGGCCTTGCCGATCAGGCCCAAGACCGGGCCCCCGGGCCGCGGATTTTCCGGCACGTAGCGCAGAACGATCACGCGGGGCGGCTCGACGCTTCCCTGCGCCACGCCCAGCAGAGCGCCCATCTTCAATTCGGCTATTTTTCGTTCGTCGAGGATCTCGACGCCAAGGCCCACCTCTTTCGCCATGGCCTCCGCTTTCGTCGCAAGCATGCGGGGCGTCAAACGGTTGGATGGCTCGTTGATCAGGTCGCGGGCGAAATTCTGCGATTCGCCGATCACGCAGCCGTGACCGATCGCGGCGGTGAGGTTCGCGCCGAGTCCGGCGTCGAATCCCGCGAGCGAGACGGAGAGGATTTCGCGATTCTTCCTCTCGGTGCGGTACTTATCGGTTTCGAAGCCGCCGACGACCAGCCCTTCGGCGACGGCCTGAGCCGCCGGAGGACCTTGCTCGCCCTCGCGCGCCAAGAAGGTGAATTTCCTCACGCCGCGAGACTTCAAATGCCGCACCGCGGTTCCCGCGATTTTTCGGAGGTCGGAGATGGCGAATTTCTCCGGTTTCCCGGCTCCAACGAGGAGCAAGCGCTGCGCCGCGAGCCCCTGGGGAAAATGCACGAGCACGAGTTCCAGGGATTTGCCCGTCAGCTCGCCGCTCGCGGCGAGGGCGCTCAAGCGGCCGGCCATCGCGACGTTGATGTCGGCGAGAACCCCTCCAAATTTGTCATCCCGGTCGAAAACGTAGGTCGCCAGCGCGTCGGTCTCAATCGAGGAATACGGCTGCGTCTCCAGTTGAATCTGCATGTCTCCCTTTCGTTTTTCTCGTTTATCGCCGGCGAGAGCGGTACATGGCTTCGTCGGCTTCGCGTTTCGCTTCCTTTTGCCGTTCGGCTTCGCGGCGGTCGTGAAATTTCTTCCCCTTGGCCACCGCCAGCTCGCACTTCGCGATCCCGTCCCGGAAATAAATTTTCAACGGGACAAGCGTCATGCCCTTTTGCTGCGTTTGCACGAGCAGGCGGTCGATTTCGCGGCGGTTGAGAAGCAGCTTGCGCTTTCGGAGCGGATCGTGGTTCCGGAAACCGCCGGGCTGATATTCGGGGATATGGCAGTTGGCCAGCCACGCCTCGCCGCCGCGAATCTCGGCGTAGGCGTCGCGCAGCGTTCCCTTTCCTTCCCGCAAGCTCTTGACTTCGGTGCCAACGAGGATCAGGCCGGCTTCGAGTTTATCGAGAAGGCTGTAGTTGTAGGAAGCGGCGCGGTTCTGCGCGACGATCCTTACTCCCTCCCACTCACCTTTTTTCGCGGCAGATTTCACGGTCGTGTTATCATAGCGTCCGCTCGCGAACTGCCGCAAGCAACCGCGTGTTCCGCTTTCCCGGCCCGCAGTTCCGACACGTTCACCTCATTGTAATCGCGAGCGAAGCAAAATCGAGCGGTAACTAATGATCATCGGCAAACGCGGACGATTGTTGCCGCATCATAACGCGGGTGCTAGACTCCTAGCGATTCTAGGAAATTCGCGCTGAGGGCATTTTCTTTTGCGATGCAAAGCATATCCGCTATGTCTGCCCCTGCTGGCGTTCGTGGCGGCGGTCTTTCTGGCCGGCTGCCCGAAATCGAATGAGGACTTCCAGGCCGGGCTCAAAGCCGAGGCGCTGCAGGATTACGATACCGCGCTCGTGCACTACGAACGAGCCCTCCGCGCCGACCCCACCAACGCCGAGTACAAACTCCGCGCGACGCGCATGCATTTCGAAGACGCTCAATTTCACCTGGAAGCGGGCGAAAAAGCCCTGGATAAGGGCGACCTCCAGCTCGCGCTCGGGGAATTCGAGAAGGCCCAGGGAGTGGACCCCTCGAATTCGGCCGCCGATCAGCAAATCAAGAAGACGATGCAGCTGATCGCGGCGAAGAATGCCGCCTCCGCTCTATCACGGCCCAATCCCAACCCTCCAAACGACGAGGACTTGCTGACAGCGCCCCCGGAGCTTAAGCCGCTATCGCGAGAGCCGATCAACCTGAAGATGACGAACGACGCGCGCGTGGTGTTCGAGACTATCGCGAAGCTCGCGGGGCTCAGCGTCATCTTTGACCCGGACTTTACCTCGCGGCGCATTTCCGTGGAGCTGCCGAACATCACGCTCGAGCAGGCGCTGGACGCCGTTTCGCTAGAAAGCAAGGCGTTCTGGAAGCCGCTGACGTCGAGCGTTATTTTCGTGGCGCCGGATAACCCGCAAAAGCGCAGGGACATCGAGGACGAGGAAGTCAGGACATTCTATCTTTCGAACACGCTGACTCCGCAGGACCTAACCGAAGTCGTCACCGGCTTGCGGCAGCTCCTCGATCTGCGCCGCGTGCAGCAAGTGAACGCGCAGAATGCCATCGTGATTCGCGACACGCCGGATAAGCTCGTGCTCGCGTCCAAGATCATCCGCGACATCGACAAGGCCAAACCCGAAGTGCTGGTCCATGTGCAGGTGCTTTCCGCCAACCGGGACCGTTTGCGCGACCTGGGGATATTGCCGGGACAGACGGTGACGCTGACCTTTAATCCGCGAACCTCGGTGCAGCCGAACGGCGGCACATCGACATCGAGCACCAGCTCGACCACCACGACCACAACCCCCACGACGAGCGTTCCTCAGATCACGCTAAACAATTTGAAAAATCTTTCGACGGCGGACTATAGCTTGACGCTCCCAGGCGCGACCGCCGTAGCGATCCTGACCGACAACAACACGCAGATCAT
>DATEHV010000046.1:0-148458 GCA_035279445.1 Candidatus Acidiferrales bacterium
TCGTGATTCATTTTCAGGAGCCGGTTTCGCTCGACCGGCTTCACGAATTGCCTTGGGTTCGTCCGGATGGCTTTTTTCTTTGACTGAATTCTGTTCGGCCGGAGCGCTGGCAGTTGTCCTGGGTGATGCGTAAAAGGACGCGAGTGGCGCTGCGGGCGGCTCTGGTCGGGCCAGTCCGAATGTGCTTTTTGCTTCACTTTCACCGGCCGCACTGTTGACGATTACCTTGGCCGGAACCTTAGCGGCCGCCTCTGTGGAGGCTTCGTCCGATGGTTTGCCGGGAACCGCTGCCGAATCCTCAGTCGAGGTTTCCTCCACGGGAAAAAGTTCTTCGAGGGCGCGCGCCGCCGACGGCAGATCGCTCGCTGAGATTCGCGGCTCTTCGACACCCTTCGCTTCGCTCGGTGTGTGTTTCGTTTCGGCCGGATCGCTTTGGGGTGGCTCTTTCGGCGTCGTTTCTGGAGTTTGTTTGACCGCAAAAAGGCGCGCAAAAATGCTTCGCGATTTTGGCGCAGCCTCATGCGCCTCCGCCTCCCAGACCAGCGCCGGCTGGGCAGTTTCGTCGGTTGGTGCCTCTTCCGCCGGCGGTTTTTCGGAAAATAACTTCGCCAGGGCATCGGCTGCCGGAGGCAATTCGCCCGCGTGGATCAGCCCGCCAGTCGATCCTGTCCGGCCTGGCTCGGCGCCCTTATCGGACGGCGCTGCGCGCTCTTCTTCCTTCTCGCTCGGAAACAACCGGTGGTAAAGCGATGGCACTGGACGATCCCTTTTCTCTAGAAAACCTGGAGACAGTTTCTCGCGGACCGCACCGTAAAGGCACTCCCCCGGGGGGCCCCCCAACTGATCCAAGTCTACCCTCTGCCAGCATATCGCGACGTCCGCCCGCGAAACCCCTGTCCAGGAGTGCAATAGCTGTACAGCTGGCCGCAGGGGTTGTATATGGAGCGTCCCACATCCTTTGTGATATGAAGGGTGCGCGTCGGGGAGTGCCGCCGGCGCACCGGCCCGGCAGGAGCGCTCAGAAATGTCCTTGGTTCTCCCACCGAACGTATCCGAAAAGACATTCGCGAAGGCGCTGGACGCGTTTGCGGGTGCAGTCGGCAGGCAGTGGGTGCTGGCGACGGACGAAGACCGCGCCGCGTACATGGACATCTACGCGCCGGGCGACGCCGATCAGCACCTCGCCTGCGCCGCCGTCGGCCCTCAATCGGCCGAAGAGGTCCAGGCCGTCGTTCGCATCGCCAACGAGTACAAAATCCCGCTTTCGCCTGTCTCGCGCGGCAAGAATCTCGGCTATGGCGCCGCCGCGCCGCGCATGAGCGGTACCGTCGTGCTCGATCTGGGTCGCATGAAACGTATCCTGGAGGTCAACGAGCGCTTTGGCTACTGCCTGATCGAGCCTGGGGTCGGATTCTTTGACCTCTTCCGTCATTTGCAGGACAACAAGATTCCTCTCTGGATGTCGGTCCCTTCGAATGCTTGGGGCAGCGTCGTCGGCAACGCGCTCGAGCGCGGCTACGGCTACACCCCGTACGGTGACAACACTCGCAACATTTGCGGACTCGAGGTCGTCCTCCCGAATGGCGAGCTGGTCCGCACGGGCACCGGCGCGATGGCGAATAGCCGGTGCTGGCAGCTCTTCAAATATGGTTACGGTCCATCGTGGGACCAGCTCTTCGTGCAGTCGAATTTCGGCGTCGTCACCAAAATGGGCATGTGGCTGATGCCCGAGCCGGAAGCCACTTTAGGCCTGAATATGCAGCTCCCGAACCCCGACGACGTCGGCTGGGCCGTTGACGCTCTCGCGCCGCTTCGCCTCAATGGCGTCCTGCAGCAGAGTCCCAGCATCGGCAACTCCCTGCGGATCGCCGCAAGCCAGTCCCAGCGCAGCCAGTGGTACCAGGGCGAAGGGGCGATGCCCGACGACGTCCTCCGCGAAGTCTTGAACAAGTTCGGCCTAGGCTGGTGGAACATCGCCTTGCGGCTCTACGGGTACGACGATGTGAACGAATCGCACGCGCGCATTATCAAGGACGCGTTCGCCCGTCACACCAAGCAGGAGTTCCAAATCGTCAAGTGGCATCGCGGCGATCCCATCGAGAATTCCGGCGCGGGCGTTCCCAGCGCCAATGCCCTGCAACTCAGCAACTGGCGCGGCGGCCGGGGCGGGCACCTCGCGTTTTCTCCGGTGCTTCCTCCGTCGAGCGAGCACGTGCTAAAACAATTTCACAGCACGAAAAAACGCTACGAGGAAATCGGCGTGGATTACTACGGCTCGTTTACCCTTTTCGAGCGCCACACCACCAACATAAACCTGATGATATTCGATTGCGACGATGCGGCAATGACCTCCAAAGTGCGCGCCCTCTTCAAGGTCCTGGTCGCCGACGCCGCCCGGGAAGGCTATTCCGAATACCGGACGCATCTCTCCGACATGGACGCTGTCGCGCTCACGTTCGATTTTAATAATCACGCGCTTCTGCGCCTCAATGAAACCGTCAAGGACGCCCTCGATCCCAACGGGATTCTGGCTCCGGGCAAACAGGGCGTCTGGCCCAGGGCGTTCCGGGGGAGCAGGGCATGAAGTTCGATAGCCTGCGAACGACGGCGGCTTGGATGATTTGCGCGGTCGCAGTGCTCGTCTCGGCGAACGCCGCCGTGGCGCGTCCCGCCGCTCCCCAGGAAAAGGCCGCCGGCGGTTCCCCGCAATCCCTCGAGCAGGGCAGAAAGCTGTTTCACGACCGCTGCGGCTATTGCCATCTTCCCGGAGGAAGCGGCACGATTATGCTCGCGCAGCGCCTCGGCAAGGATCGCGCGCTCCTCGAGTCGCGCACAGACCTCAATCCGGAATACATCCGAAAAGTGACTCGCGTCGGCTTCAATAGCATGCCGCCTCATAGCCGAATCGAGATTCCCGATAGCGAGCTGGATTCGGTTGTCGCGTATCTCACGCGTCCGGCGTCGGCGCGGCCTCCGTCGGACTCGCAGCCTCAGAAGCCGGCCTCGAATGGAGGTGGCCGTGAATAGGCGCGACTTTCTCAAGGGCGCGGGAGCCGCGATCGTTCCGGCTGCGATTCCCGCCACAATTTGGGAATCCCAATCCCAGCCGGACCTGCCATCGCGACAGGTTCAAACACCGGGCAGCCCACCTATCGCGGCGGTCGTCTTCGATGAACGCTATGCCGATTGCAAAATCTTTGCCGCAGCGCTCGTTGCACGCGGTGCTATCGCGTTCCCGGCGAAAGGCGACTCCGCCCAACTCTGGTACGGGTCGCTCGGGGCGCATCTCGCGCGCAGCGGAGGCCGCGTTGCCGGACTGACCTCCGATTCTGATTTTGTTGTCGCTCGCGCGTGCGGCAGGGAACTAGGTTTGCAGGTGATTTACGAAGGCGCCCACGATGGCCGCGCGTCAAATGGGAATCTGTCTCACGCGGTCCGGAGCACCGCCGGCAGTCGCGAAATTGTCGCGGCGCTCGCCTTTCCCGGCGCAGCGTGGGCCGAGTCTCTCGCCGCAGCCCTCTGCCGGATTCCGCTCACCGATCGCTCGAGGAATCCCAGCGCGTCCCGGATCGTTACTCCGCGGTCCCGCAATCACCCGGGCTATCTGGCGTCCTGGCTTCTCGGCTCCTGATCGCCGGGGATCATCGCTCTGTTTTTGGAGTGGATTGACGAGCGGGAATCTGCGATCAGCGCTAAGCCCGCGCCCCGGGGCACACCATCCGCACCGCGTTCAGCAGGCCTTCCGGCTTGACGGGTTTCGTTATGTACATCACCGCTCCCGCGTCGCGTCCGGCCTTAAAATCCTTCGGTGAGGTTTCTCCGGTCATCAGGATCACGGGGATCTTGGCGAGGTCTTTGTCTTTCTTGATCTGCTGGCAGAACTCATAGCCGGACATTCCGGCCATCGTCACGTCGGAAATGATGACCGCCGGGGCCAGGGTTCGCAGCATCTCGAGGGCTTTCTCGCTGCTGGGCGCGGTCTTCACCGCGTATCCGTTTCGCCCCAGCAGGTCTTGCACCATGCGCAGTTGTACGGGACTGTCGTCCACCACCAGAACAAGCGGAAGACCTTTGGCGAGCGTCTTCGCAGTCGTATCGAGCGTAGCCACAGACCGCCTCCGTTCGGAAAGCTTAGCTGAAAGGTCGGACAACCCCCGGATATAGTAGGAGGCCTTTCCGGTTCTCCGTCAAGCGCGTTGCGGGTCCTTGATTCCGAACCGGAACCGTCCCTTCGGTCAGTGGCGCGCTCCGGATAGATTCACTCCGAAGCTCTCCACCAGTGGTTGCCTAACGGCATCGGCGCAGGTAATCTTTCTGCGGTCCATCAAGGGGGAATCGATGAGGAAGTACGCGATTGTGCTCGCGGCGTTCGCCGCAGTCGCCGTCATTGTGCCGCCGGCTCGCGGCCAACAGGTAAGGGCCACCGATTTCCCGCCTCCGAAGCCCGCGTTTCCCGGCCAGACGAACGCGCCGGCGCCGAAGAAAGCCTCGCCGCCTCTCGCCGTTGATACGATCGTCGCCCGGCTAAGCAGCCCGTGGAGCTTCGCATTTCTGCCCGACGGCAAAATGCTCGTCACCGAACGCAACGGATTCATGCGCATCGCGCGAAAAGACGGCGTGTATTCCGCTCCCATCGCCGGCGTACCCGGCGTGAAAGTCGTCGCCGCTCAGGCCCTCCACGATGTCGAACTCGATCCAAAGTTCTCCGAGAATCGCCTCATCTACTTCACGTATTTCGCACCGCCGCCCGGCGAGGATCCGGCCGTCTGGCCCAGCGAATACTTCTACGCCCGGGTCTCCGACAAGCCGCTCGCCGAGCGACGCACCATGTCCGTCGGCACCGAACGCGTCGCCCGCGCTCGGCTCAGCGAAGACGAAAAGAAACTGGAGAACGTCCAGACGCTTCTCGACGGCGTTGACCGCCGCATCGTCTTTGCGCCCGACGGCACGCTCTACATCACCGGTCCCGACCGTTTCCGTTTCTACGACTCCAAGATGGACGCCGTCGCTCACGAAATTACCGATCCGGATGTTCTTCGCAATTTCACGGGCCGCGTTGCCCGCATCAATCCCGACGGCTCGATTCCCAAGGACAATCCCTTTCTCAGCCAGCCGACGGTGCTGCCGGAAACCTTCTCCTATGGGCTCCGCGACCCCGACGGAGCGGCGTTCAATCCCGCGAGCGGGGAGCTTTGGGTCGTCGAGCACGGGCCGATGGGCGGCGATCGCGTTCTCATCGCGCGTGCCGGGCACGACGACGGCTGGCCCAACGTTTCCTACGGACGCCAGTATTCGGGCGTTCCGGTTGGAAACGGGGCTACCTCAAAGCCGGGCGTCGACCAGCCGGTCTACTTTTGGTATCCCGATATCGCGCCTTCGAGCGCGATGTTCTACACCGGAGACATGTTCCCGGAGTGGAAGGGAAATCTGTTTGTGGGCGCGCTGGTGGGGAAGTGCCTGATCCGGCTCGTGCTTGATGGCGACCGCGTCGTCGCCGAGGAGCATCTGCTCGTCGATCTCGGCCAGCGCATCCGCGACGTCCGCCAGGGATCCGATGGCGCGATCTATTTGCTCACCGACGCTGGAAGCCTCTTGCGCGTCACGCCGAAAAAATGATTTCGCGATGGCCCGGCAGACGGCCCCGTCGAAATATTCTGCTTCCGCGTCGCCAACAAACTGACGCCTTTGCTAAGGAGTCGCTTCCACTGGAATCACTCGGGTTCCATCCTGCGCAAATTGGAACCGCAGGACCCATTCGCTCGCGGCATATTGTCCATCCGCCATCGCGGGCGTGAATTTCCAGTTTCGCGCCGCGTCCAGCGCCAGCTTCGCAAAATACCGGCTTGGTCCCGGAGAATCGAGATTCGCCGTGGCAACGCTGCCGGACGCGTCAACCTCCACGCGCACGCCAACTCGGACGATGCCCCGAATCGTGTCTCTCGCCTTTTGGGGCACGTCCGGCACTACCTGATTCGCGACCCCGCCTTTCACGAGTTCGCCCGCAGGCGCCGGCTTGGCTGTGACTTTAGGAAGCGGTTTTGCAGTCGTAGGAGCGTCGCTCACCGCAGGCGGCTGTTTTGCGGCTACCTTTTCCGCGACCGCTCGCTCCGAGGGTGGCGCGGCATCGCGCACAGGCGCCGGCGGCGCCGGTTTCGGCTGATACTGCGCGATGGCCACTTCCGGCTTGGTTTCCTGGTGCCGGTTGAAAAGTCTTGTGGAAGCGAATATCACCAGCAGCGCAGCTAGCGCAACCGCCGCTGCAGGAACGATGTACCGCAACTTGGCCAGCCCCGCCGGCAGTTGGGCCGCGTTTCGCAGACGGGCGCTTGTAATTCGGCGCGGCGTTGTTCGCGGTTCGGTCCACGCCGCGGGCGCGTCCGGCTGCAACCGCACGCCGATTGCCGCGATGGTCCAGCGCACCTGCGGATCCCGCCGCAGGCATGCGCGCGCGATATCGCCGAACGGCGCAGGAAACGGCTTCGGCAGTTCCGGCTCTTCCTGGCCCTTCCACTCCCACACCGGCAGCTTCCGCGTCAGCACCTCGACCAGCGTCACTCCCAGCGACCAGACGTCTCCCGCGGGAGAGCCTCCCCGGGTTGCCGCTTCCGGCGCGTCGTACACCGTGGCGCTCCCGTGGCCCGCCCTCTTTTCGCCCGCCGCGCAAAGCCCGTCGCTCGAGATTTTCAGTTGGTCTTCGACGGCCATGATGTTCGACGGCTTCACGTGTCCGTGCGCGAGCCCCTGACTGTGCAGATAGGCGAGCGCTTCCAGCACCGGCGGCAGCATTTCCTGCGTCTCGAGCGCGCTCAGCGACCGCTGCGGAATAATCTGCGCCAGGTTTTCTTCCGCGTATTCCATCACCACGTAGAGCAGCCGCACATCGCCCAGCCGGCAGCGCCCCGTCTGAAAAATCCGCATCAGGTGAGGATGATCCAACCGCTCCGCCAGCGCCCATCGCGAGAGCTGCTGTTCGGCGATCTCGGGGTCGGCGGCAATCAGTTTGATGGCCGCCTTTTCGGTCTCTTCGTCCGGGCGTTCCGTCAGGAAGACGGCGCTGTCCTCGGTGCCGCCCAGGTACTTCCGCAAGTGGAATTTGCCGTCGACCACTTGCCCTTCCCACTGTTTCCAGGCCTCGCTCATTTTGCCCTCCCGCCTGCGCGCTCGCGCGCGTCAGCGTGCAGCGAAGTTGGCGCTGCGAATCTGCAGTCCGGTCCCTTGGGTCGGAACGGCATGAGGCTGGGGTCTTGCCGGTCGCAATCGGAGCCTCTCCGGAAGGTGAGTTCCCCCCGGAAAGCCTCCGGCAACATAGTCATCCCATTCGGGCGGAAAAGCAAAATTTCGCTTGCCCAAAAGCACAAGCCCGCTCGCGGTGCTCCCCGGCAAGGGTCAAGTTCTGCCAGCGGCGAAAAAGAGAGGTCCGGCAGGGCGGCGTGTTCGCCCTGCCGGAATGGGGGACATGCAAGCTGCGGCTATTGCGGTGTAGTGGGGGAACTGTCGGTGCTGGTTGCGGCCGGATTTATGGCCGGCGCGCTGGAAGTGTCGCTCGAAGTGCCGCTGCTGCGTGCGGAGACGTTCGTGATGCCCGCCGCCTGGTTGAATTTCGGCGCGCTCACGTAGCCGTGAACGTGGTTCTTGTCCACTTTGTTCACCACCACTTGCAGCTGCTGCATGTCGGTCCCGTTGATCCATACGGGCTCGTAGAGGTTTATGTTCTTCTTGGCGAGAGTGTTGTCGTCCACGATCATCGCCAGATCGTAGTGCTTGTGCCGGGCGTCGGCCTTGCGCAGTGAGATCATCACCGGTCCGGCGTGCTGGAACTGTTTCGACCTGTGCAGGTCAAACTCGTAGTAACTCCGCTCTCCGCGCTGTTCGAGCGCGACGAGCTCGTCATGCGTCCTCGCGATCGAGCCGTTGAGATCGTCGCGCGTCGAGTTGAGGCTCGATTCGAGGTCCGACCGCTGCTGCGCCACCTGATCCTGTGTGTCCTTGAGCTGCTTCTGCTGGTCGTCGAGTTTGGCCTGGAATGCCTTCAGGCGCTTGTTTTCGGCGGCCGTGCGCCGGCGCGCGGCGGCCGGATTGGCTTGGGACGCCGTGGCTGCGGGGGGCGGCGCACTCGCAACCTGGCTGAGCTTGGTGGTCAGCGAATCGATCTGGCCCTGCATCTGGTTCATCGACGCGCTCATTTCAGCCTCGTGCGAGGCGGCCTTGCTCGAATTCGACTGCTGCTGGTAGACGTAGCCCACCGTCAAAGCCAGGGCGATCACCAGGGCCACGATTCCGGCGCCCAGCCAGGCGGCGGTATGAGAAGTGGCGGCGGGTGGTTCTTCGCGATCCATCCGAATCGGTTCTCGTCTTTCGTCCATCACGGACCTCCTCCGTTTTAATTGCCTGCAAGTTCGCGCGCACGCCGAGCGCAAGCGGCCATTAAGCTCGCGCGAGCGGCTTGCGCTCGCGTGCGCATCTCACATGTATGACCAGCCTTCTGCTCCGCAGCGTGACTATGCAATGCGCGGGCCTTGTCGGTTGGATTTTCAAATCGCGGAAGTCGTGTGTCTGCAACGTGGAAGAAGCGCGATTTTCGCGAGGCGATTTTTCGGCCTGGTACTAGTCCTGGAAATTTTTCCTCGACGCCGTGCACGGATTCGTGGTCGCTCATTCTGTTCGCTGCCGTTCCGAGCGAAGCGAGGACTCTGCTCTCGCGGTTTTCGCGCAGCCACTCGCTTGAATCGAGCGAAGCCGGCGTGTGTAGTCGCCCGTCGCTTTCGTAGCGGCCGCCTTTTAGGCGGGCGTCTTTCGTTTCTCGCCGCGTGAAGGGAACCGCCTGAAGGGCAGGCGGTCAGCTTTGAGTTTCCAGATCTTCTTCGCTGGCAATAGACATGCCTGTCCGCTTTTCTGTCAGCTCCCGACTCTTAACTATCGACTTCCTTCAGAGGCAACGAACTCCGGGTGGAACTAGCAAAGTGGTACCATCCGGCTATGTCGCCGATCAAACGCGGGAGTGAATAGGGAGCGCCAACGGGCGGGCAACTCGCCAAGGAGGGCCGAATGTTCGAAGGGTTCTGGATTGTCCAATACGAAGGAATGAAGGGCAACGGCGGCGGCGTAGTCATTTTCACCAAAGGCAAGGTGTTCGGCGGCGGACGATGCGTCCATGGTTGGCTTCTATCATAAATTGACTCCTTGGTTCAATTCGCGCTCAACGCCGAAGTCTCGACCGTTGGCCAAGGGTTTCATCATTGAGGCCGGGCGGCCTGCTCCAGAAAAAGTCCACACGTTCTCACGCTTGACACGATCTCTCCCCTCGATACCATGGAAGCATGGTCCACAGGACCGCAGTTGTGGCGCAGTTGGCGGCTCTTCCAGGGGCAGGGACCGGTCTGTGCGCGAGTATCGTCCCCGTTTGCGACCCACGACTCGTGAATCACCACACGCTGCCTCCTCGCCCCTCTCCATTTCTAGTCGGCACTCTGGCGATTAGAAATCGCTGCAACTCAGTGGAAACAAACCATGCGAACACTTTCTAATCGACACGGTTCGGAGGCCTCCACACGGGCGGCGAAGTCTCTCGCTCTCGCAAGGTTTGGCATTCGATTAGGCATCGCTCGCGCAATTCAAACGCACAGACAGGATTGTCTGTGCCACGGATGCAAAGACAGAAATTCCACTCCGCGCCTCGAACTATCAGCCTCGAAACTCGACAAACGAAGTGTCACACCATGCCGATCAAGTCGCCGCGTAACTCATTCAAAACAAACAAAAGTTGCCCCCGCGAAGTGTCACACTTTTCGAGGGGCTAATTTCAGTATTTGCCGCTTCCGGACTCCGTCGCAACGCGGCGTCCCGATTCGAATGCTCGTCAGGGCGCGGCTTCAGCCGTGCCTCAACACCACCCGCACGTTGGGGGTTTTAACCCCTGAGGCCTCAGCGGCTAAAGCCGTCTTCTTGCACCTGCGTGCGGCACGCTTGAAAGCGTGCCCTGACGTCTCCGGCAACCATTCGGGTTCGGAGATGCGCGCAAGGGCGATTCCGCAGTATGCTGGTGGCATCACCGCACAAGCGTCGGGGAGGATGGAGCGCGTGGACGGCAAAACAGCGCCTGCAACGAAGCCGGGAACCCGGATCGAGTCCGACAGCATGGGCAAGATCGAGGTCCCCAACGACCGCTACTACGGCGCGCAGACCGCGCGCTCGCTGATCTATTTCAATATCGGCAGGGACACCATGCCGCCCGCGCTGATTCGCGCGTTCGGAATCCTGAAAAAGGCCGCGGCGCTGGTAAACCTGGACCTCGGCAAACTTTCTCCGGAAAAAGCCACGCTGATTGTGGAGGCCGCCGACGAAGTGATTGCCGGAAAGCTGGACGAGCATTTTCCGCTGCGCGTCTGGCAGACCGGCAGCGGCACCCAGACGAACATGAACGCGAACGAAGTGATCTCCAACCGCGCGATCGAAATCGCCGGCGGCGTGCTGGGCAGCAAGAAGCCCATCCACCCGAACGACGATGTCAATATGTCGCAGTCGTCCAACGACACGTTTCCCACGGCCATGCACATCGCGGCGGCCTCGCGCGTGGCTGAGGCGCTGATTCCCGCCGTCGAACGCCTGCGCGACGCGATCAACGCGAAGGCCGGGGCGTTCGGCGATGTGGTCAAGATCGGCCGCACGCACCTGATGGACGCGACGCCGCTGACCGTGGCGCAGGAGATGTCCGGATGGTCGAGCCTGCTCGACCGCGATATCAGGCGGCTGAAAGAGGTTCTGCCGGGACTCTACGAACTGGCCATCGGCGGAACGGCCGTCGGGACCGGACTGAACTCGCCGCCGGAATTCGCCGAGCGCGCCGCAAGAAAAATTTCCGAGCTGACCCGGCTGTCGTTCCGGTCGCACCCGAACAAATTCGCGGCGCTTTCCGCGCACGACGAAATCGTCTTCGCGAGCGGCGCGCTGAAAACGCTGGCCGCTTCGCTGATGAAGATCGCCAACGACGTTCGCTGGCTCGGCTCCGGGCCGCGCGCCGGGCTCGGAGAACTGGTGCTGCCGGAAAACGAGCCGGGCTCCTCGATCATGCCCGGGAAGGTGAATCCGACGCAGTCCGAGGCGATGACCATGGTCGCCGTGCAGGTATTCGGCAACGACGCGGCGATCGGCGTCGCCGGCTCGCAGGGAAATTTCGAATTGAACGTTTTCAAACCGGTGATCATCCACAATTTCCTGAACTCGGTGCGGCTGCTCGCCGACGCGTGCCGCTCGTTCACCGACCACTGTGTGGCGGGGCTGGAGATCGATCGCGAACGCATCGAGCAGTACGTGAAGAATTCGCTGATGCTCGTCACCGCTCTAAGCCCCAAAATCGGATACGACAAAGCCGCGGAGATCGCCAAAAAGGCCCACCACGAAAACCTGAGCCTGCGGGAAGCCGCGCTCAACCTCGGTTATCTGACCGAACAGGAGTTTGACGAGCTTATCCGGCCGGAAAAAATGACCCGCCCCTGACACGAAATTCCTCATTTCGGTCCGCGGATGTTTCAAAGTGGCACAGTTTCCGGCGAGTGACGCGCTATGCGAGTTTGGGGCGATCGCGGCGGTGGGTTTTGCTTGTGGAAACTTTTTTTCCTTCCTTGAAAAAATCTTTTGACGTTTTCGACAGTCAGAACTAAATTATGAATTCCGTAGGTTCCTCTCAGTAGTTTCCCCTTCCGCAGGAGTGGCCATGCGTATTCTCGTCGCCGAAGCCGATCCGGCCCTCGGCGCGTTTCTGGAGCAGGGATTCAGAGCGGACAGTCACGCCGTGGATCTGGCAGTGGATGAGGAGAAAGTAAAGTCCATGACGGTGGCGCGCTACTACGACGCAGCGATCCTGGATCTCAATCTGAGGCAAGACCAGGGCCTGGATGTATTGCGGGAAGTTCGCGCCAGGCGGCAGCAATTGCCGATCCTGATCCTCGCGAGTCGCGCGCGTCCCGCGGAGCGGGCGCAGGCGCTCGACCTGGGAGCGGACGATCTGGTGTTCAAGCCGTTCGCGTTCGCGGAGCTTTCGGCGCGCGTGCGGGCGCTGCTGCGGCGCGGAGGTCATCAGCCGGATGCGGTCTTGCGCATCGAGGATCTCGAACTGCGCTGCGTGGAGCGGTCGGTAACGCGGGCGGGGCGGAAGATTGACCTCACGCCCAAGGAATTTGCGCTGCTGGAATACCTGATGCGCAATCGCGGCCTGCCGGTCACGCGGATGCAGGTCATCCAGCACGTCTGGAAATTATCGTTCGACACGATGACGAATGTGGTGGACGTGTACATCAACTACCTGCGCAAGAAGGTGGACGCGGCGTCCGAGCGCAAGCTGATTCACACGATTCGGGGAGTCGGGTACCAGATGCGCACGGGGGCCATCCGGCAGGAAAGGCAAGCAAACGCGGATGAGAATCCGCTTATCGAGGATCACCGTTCGGCGGACTAGCCGTCGAGGAAAGGAGACGTGACATGAGTGCGGCAGGTGCGGTTTCAATCGGGAGGAGGGAGGCGCGATTGCTCGTGGCGAGCTCGCGCGAGGAGTTTCGGAAGAAGGTGCTACGCGGCCTCGAGCCCGCGGCTATCGCGGCGTGCGAGGCGGCGGGCGGCGCGGACGCGCTGCTGAAACTGAGCGAGGCGGATTTCCGCACGCTCGTGCTCGACCCGCAGATCGAAGATCTCGACGTTGAGGAATTGGTGGAGACCATTCGCGCGCGCCATCCGGAGGTGGACGTGGTGGTGCCGGATCGAGAGCAGCCGGCGGAGCAGCTGGCGCTGGCTTTATGCGGCGACATCTCCGGGCGAGCGGCGGGCGGTCCCGCGAATCGCGAATCTCCCATTCGGAGCGCGGCGGCGGCTCTCTGGGCGCAATTGCCGGAGGTGAATCCAGCGGCGTCCGCCGCGCCGGCGCCGGCGATGGAGGCTCTGCCCCGGATGATCGGCACGAGCCGGGGGATGCAGCGGGTGTACCGTCTCGCGCGGCTTGTGGCGCCGCGGGACACGGCGGTGCTGGTCGTGGGCGCGACGGGAACGGGCAAAGAACTGGTGGCGCGCGGCATTCACGAACTGAGCCCGCGGGGCAAAGGCCCGTTTGTGGTGGTGAACTGCGCGGCGATACCGGAGAGCCTGCTGGAAGCGGAGCTTTTCGGATTTACGCGCGGCGCCTTCACGGGCGCTTTTCAATCGCGATTGGGGCGCATTCACGCGGCGCAGGGCGGCACGCTGCTGCTCGACGAAGTGAGCGAGCTGCCGCTCGGCATGCAGGCGAAGCTGCTGCGGTTCGTGCAGGACGGGGAAGTGCAGCGCCTGGGAAGCGCGGATGTGTTTCGCGTGGATGCGCGGGTGATCGCGGCAACGAACGCGGACTTGATTGGGCGCGTGCGCGAAAAACAATTTCGCGACGACCTCTATTACCGGCTCGCTGTCTTTCCCATCGAGCTGCCGCCGCTTTGCGAACGCCCCGGCGACATTCTTCCGCTCGCACAACACTTCCTGAACCGGCTCTGCCAAAAGGCAGATTGCGCGCCGAAAGCCATCGGTCCCGAGGCAGCGGAACTGCTGCGGAGAAACGCGTGGCCCGGAAACGTGCGCGAGTTGCAGCACCAGTTGGAACGCGCATTCGTGCTGGCGGAAGACAGGCACTGCATCGGCGCCGAGGATTTATCGTCGCTTTCGAACACCGCCGGAGCTTAGAGAATTCTAACGGCGGGGGCCGGCGCATGGCATGCGTTTTGCAAGTTCTGCGCCGCCATGGCGCCATCCCCGTTTGACGACGCGCAGCGCGAAAAACTTCTACTCGAGCATCTTCCGCAGGTGCAGCATGTGGCCCGGCGGATTCACGGCCGGTTGCCGCCGCAGGTGCCGCTCGAGGATTTGGTGCACGCGGGAATCCTCGGCCTGATGGACGCGATGCGGAAGTTCGATCCGAGCAAGAATGTCCGGCTCAAGCACTACGCCGAATTCCGCATCCGCGGCGCCATTCTCGATAGCCTTCGCTTGGTGGACTGGAGCCCGCGGACGCTGCGGCGGCAGGCGCGGCGTCTGGATCAAGCGAAGTCCCGGTGCAAAGCGAGGCTCGGACGCGACCCGAGCGAACTCGAAATCGCCACGGAGATGAGCGTCAGCCTAGAGAGATTGCAGCAACTCCTCGGCGACCTGCGCGGACTGGATATCGGAAGCCTGGAAGCGGACGGGAGCGGCCCCGGCGGCGAGCGGGAAATCTACGCCCATCCGGGTTCGCCGGAAGAGGATCCGTATCATCAGACCCTGCGCGGGGAGACCGCGCGAATCCTGAAGAAGGCCATCGGCGAGCTGCCGGCGCGCGAGCGCGACGTGCTGATGCACTATCACTTTCAAGAACTCACGATGAAACAAGTGGGCGCCATGCTGAGAATTGGAGAGTCGCGCGTGTCGCAGATTCATACCTCGGCGCTGCTCCGGCTGCGCGAACGTTTGGCGGAATCGCTGGCGGCACCGCAGCAGTCCAAGCCGGGCCCGCGGCAGGCGGTGACGGCTCTTCGGCAACGGCCTCTCGCGGCGATGGCGTCGTAGAAGGCGCCGCTGGCTAAAGTGAATTGAACGACTTTCCTGGCACGCGGAAGCGCTCTCCTCCGCGATTCCATCCTCCCTGTTCTGGCTAAAGCTCTCCGCCGGCTTGGCCGATAAACCAGTTGCAGGAATTCATCCGGCTCCGGGGCGGTTATGGACAGCGCGTGCCAGAAACAGTTTCAGGATTCGCGGGCAGGCGGCGATACGACGAAATCGGCGATTGGTATCGACGCAACCGAGAGATCGCCTGCGGGAGACCCGCGATCCGCCGCCAAGCTTGTGGAGCACTTGAACGCGATGCTCACCGCGTCGCCAGTCGATCTCGCGCGGATCAGCGGAGAAATTCGAGCTCTTCCGGACCTGGAAACGCTGATTATGAGGTTGACGCCCTCCCTGGTACTTTCACCTGACAGCTCCATCACAACTCTGGAAGAGGCCGCCGTGGTATTGGGCACGGCACGCCTCCGGGTGCTGGTCTATGCGTGGTCGCTGGTTACGGAAGCGCGCGGCACGAAGGATTCCCGGGAGGCGGGTGAATCCGCGTCGCGAGAACCTACGGAGTGGACGGCGGAGACGCTTTATCTTACGAGCCTTCTGCGGTGGCTGGGAATGGATTCGCCGGGTTCCGGAGCTTTGCCGAGGCTGGCGCCATGCCGGTCGGCCGGAGTCGCGAGCGAAGAGGTGGCCGAGTTGACCGAGATACTGATGCGCGATTTCATGTCGCTGATTCCGATTCTCGATCCGGCGATCTTGAGGCCGCGAGCGAAACGGGTTCGGGAAGCGTAGCTTGATTCTTTGAGGACACCCGTGGGATTGGGCCCAATGCAAATAACGCGGGAACGGTATTATCGGGTTCTCCGGCGTGCTAGGTCCAGCCCGGCACGCCAGAGATAATTTTCCGCTACTCGATTCCTGGAGGAAATACGATGCGACATTGGTTTCTGGGCACGATAAAGGTTGGTGTACTGATTCTTGCGCTGTCTTTCGCGGTATCAGCTCCGGCTGCTCCGCCTGCTCCAAAGCCGCAGCCCGGCGCCGCCGCGGCTGCCGCTCCCGAGCCGCATCCCGAGATTCGCCAGGCGATCGCGTCGCTTCGCCGGGCCAAGGATCACCTGAACCACGCGGCCCACGATTTCGGCGGGCATCGCGTGGACGCGATACGAGCCATTGACGCCGCGATCGAGCAGCTTCAGACCTGCCTGCAATACGATAAATAGCGGTCTCGGCCCAGCTTGCGGCGCCCGTCCCTCGCAGCGGGCGCTGCGAGCTGGGTGAGCTACCAATCGTTCGGAAAAGCCCTCGAAGAACCACCGCACTAACGCTCAGCCGTTTCCGATACATTTCGGCCCGAATCGAACGCACTGCGCCGCGAACGCGGACGAATCGTTTATGGCGGGATTGTGGACAGGAAGTCCGGCGGGCTTGGCGCGATTCCCTTACGGTGGCGTCGAGTCTACGGCGTGGCGGTGGACGCGGGAAGCGAAGCGGGGCGCCGCGCCCGGATGGAGTGAACGATATCCGCGGCGAGCTTCGTGCTGGTGTCGCAGTCCGGCTCGCTGATCCGGCATTGCGCGATCGTAAGCTTGCAGCCGCACGTGCAGCCGTCGGAATTCATGCGTTTGAGCGCGGCGCGGGTCTGGTCTTGAGTGAGTCCCTTGAAATCCACGCCGGGAAGGGCTGTGGCACGGGCGGCGTTTTTCAAAAAGATCTGGCCGGTGTCCTCGAATTTCTGGATGGGAAGATTCACCGGCATTCCAAGCAGCGCGCGAATCTCGCGGTCATACACCTCGATGGGATAGAGTCCCACGTGCTTTAGCACGACGCCTCCGTCCTGGTTGACGAGGAAGGAAGTCGGCAGCGCAGGCACTCCGCCGTATTCGTCCTCCATGACGCGGCCGGCCATAACGACGGGATAGTTGATGCCCATGCTGGCGGCGAATTCACGCACTTGGTCGGGGGGCGAGTCATCCTCGGAGATTCCCACGATCTGCAAGCGATCCTTGTACCGGCCGCTCAGCTCGATGAGTTCCGGTATCTCTTCGCGGCAGGGCGGGCACCACGTGGCCCAGAAATTCAGGAGCACGACTTTTCCATGCCACTGTGCCGTGGAAATGATGTTGCCATCGAGGTCGTTCGTCAGAAACGGCGGCACGGGCGAGGGATTGCTTGCGAAGCGGATGACGGCGGGAGCGCCGGCGTCTGAAGCAGAATCCGGAAGCGCGGCGCGAGAAGCCAGTTCCTGGCGAAGCGCATGAACTCGATTCGCCGCCACCACATGCCGCGCGTGGACGCCCGCCCAAGACAAAAGCAGCAGAGCCAAAAGCCCGAAGGCAGCCAGCGCGGTGATGAGTGACTTCCTCATGCGTTTGTGGACCCGTAAAAAGCCATCGCCTATGGGCCATTATGAGGCAGATGGGCGCGCCTTACAATCAGAGTCGGAGATCGGCAGTGGGCGAGCGGGGCAAGACCGATGCGGGACGGCGGTTCCCGAATTGATATCAGCCGGCGGGGCAATCACGGAGAGGGGATCGTAAGTGGCTGAAAATTCAAGGGGCGAAGATCGGGACGGCATCGAGAATGGGCACGCGACTTGCATAGCGAAGCGCGCGGGTCGCGTTCCTACACGATCTGCGGCATCGAGTGAACGGGGCGGAAGGGGCCTGTTCAGGAGATGACGCAAGTCGTTCCCACCTGCCTCTGAGAGGGAAGCTAGGATGGATGACCCCATGGTTCGGTCTCGCCTAGGCCGGGCCAATGGAACGCGGCCTATTGGGGGCCCTGGATCCCAAGCTGGGGCCCCTCCCTTTTTTTCCGACGATTCTTCCCTGAGTGTCCCAATTCCGGCGAGAGGTCCGGACATTCTTCAGCGCACGCATTCAAGCGTGCCGCGCATGCTCGAAACTGCAATCGCTTCAGCCGATGAGGCCTCAGGGGCTAAAACCCCTCGGCTACTGCCACGATACGGCACGGCTAAAGCCGTGCCTTGACGTCACGTCAAATCAGGACGGTACGACACCTCCCGCCAATTCCGCTACAAATCGCGCCGTGAGATAATCCACGGGGCGTATGCACAACATCAGGCTGACAATCTCGTACGACGGGACGAGCTTCCACGGTTGGCAGAGCCAGCCCGGCATAGCCACGATTCAGGGCGCGCTTAACGACGCCGCGGGCAAGATCACGCAGGAAAAGACCGTGGTGCACGGCGCAAGCCGCACGGACACAGGCGTCCACGCACTCGGGCAGGTGGCCCACTTCAAGACGAAGTCAGCGCTTTCGGCTGCGGAGTTTCAGCGCGCGCTGAACGCATTGCTCCCACCCACGATCCGGATCGTTGCCGCCGAGGAGGTGGGCCACGAGTTTCACGCGCGATGGCTCGCGCAGGGGAAGACGTATCGCTATCGCATTTTTCGCGGCCGCGTCCTGCCGCCTTTTGAGTACGGCCGCGCGCTGCACTATCCCTGGCCGCTCGACGAGGCGAAGATGGCGGAGGCGGCGCGGCAATTCGAAGGCGAGCACGATTTCAGTTCGTTCGCCGCCTCTACGGGATCCGAGGAGGATGACCGCGACCGCAACATGATCCGTGTGATTCACTCCTCGGAAATCGTTTGCGAAAAGGACCGGGAGGAGATTTCGTACCTAGTGACCGGGCAGTCGTTCCTGCGCTACATGGTGCGAAAAATGGTAGGGACGCTGCTCGAGGTGGGGAAGGGAAAGCTGGCACCTGCGGATATTCCGAAATTATTCGAGCTGCGCGACCGTTCGCGCTCGGGGCCGACCGTGCCGCCGGAGGGGCTCTACCTGGTGTCGCTCGAGTTTCCCGATCCGACCGATTCGCTCGCGTCGCCTGCATCAGGGCGCCGGTCCGCGCGATCCTAGCGCGGGGAATTCAGGTAGACTGTCCGCAGGAACGCGATTTATCCCATCGTGAACGACGAGCTCATCCACGACTGGAACCGATACGCCGAGCCGGACATTCCCGCGGCGCGACGGGTGCTGCTCGACGATGAAACCCTGCGCGACGGACTACAGAATCCTTCGGTTCGCAATCCCGCGATCGAAGAAAAAATCGAAATCGTTCACCTGATGGATGCGCTGGGAATCGACACGGTCAATGTCGGCCTTCCCGGCGCCGGGCCGCGCGCTTCTGCCGATGCGGAAGCTCTGGCGCGGGAAGTTTTCAGGTCGCACCTTAAGATCCGCCCGCACATGGCGGGGCGTACCCAAAAGCAGGACATTCAGGCGATCGTCGGCGTCTGCGAGCGCGCCGGCAGCCCGATGGAAGCGGCGCTGTTTCTCGGCTCAAGCCCGATCCGGCGGCTGGTCGAGGACTGGACCGTGGACCATCTGCGGCGCACGACAGAGGATGCCGTGAAGCAGGCGGTGTCGGCGGGGCTGCCGGTGATGTACGTGACCGAAGACACGATACGCACGGACCCGGCGACGATCGTTGCGCTGTACTCGACCGCGATTCGCGCGGGTGCGCGCGCGATCGTCCTGTGCGATACCGTGGGTCACGCGACGCCGCGCGGGGCGTATAACCTGGTGAAATTCGCGATCGAGAAAGTCGTGAAGCCCTCGGGCGAGAAAATCCGGGTGGACTGGCACGGGCACAACGACCGCGGGCTCGCCGTGGCGAATTCGATGGCCGCAATTGCTGCGGGAGCCGATCAGGTGCACGCGGCGGCGCTATCGCTGGGCGAGCGCGTGGGGAACACGCCGATGGAAATGATGCTGGTAAACCTGAAACTGCTCGGCTTGGCGAATTTCCAGAGGCGCGATCTTTCGCAGCTGAAGAAATATTCGGAGACGGTCGCCCGCGCCACGAACACCGCGATCCCGCCGAACTATCCCATCGTGGGGCGCGATGCTTTTCGCACGCAGACAGGAGTGCACGCAGCCGCCATCGCCAAAGCCTACAAGCGAGACGAGCCCGACCTGGCCGACGCGATCTACAGCGGCGTGCCGGCGCATCTCTTCGGCCTCGAGCAGATTATCGAAATTGGGCCGATGAGCGGCCGGTCCAACGTGGCGTTCTGGCTCGCGAAGCGCGACGTACCCGTTACGGATGAGCTCATCGAGCGGATCCTTGCGGCGGCGAAGGAATCCGCGTGCGTCCTCACCGAGCAGGAAATCCTCGCGCTGGTGAATTCTTCGTCGCGGCGCTAGGTCGAGTGCCGCTTGCCAGCGGAGAGGTTCGAGGTTTTAATGGTTCCATGTCGGCAACGAAACCGGAGCTCGGAATCATCGTACGACCTCTGGCAGAGAGCGAGCTCGCCGAAGCCGAGAGGATTGTGCGTCTCGCGTTTGCGACATTTCTCGGACTGCCGCCGGACGATCCGCTCGGGCCGCCGGATACGGTCTATGCCCGGACGCGCTGGACAGTCGATCCCACATCCGTTGTGGCCGCGGAGCACGCCGGAAGGCTGATCGGCTCGAACTTCGCGACGAACTGGGGCAGTTTCGGTTTCTTCGGGCCGCTAACCGTTGACCCCGAATACTGGAACCGCGGAGTCGCGCAGCAAATGCTCGCACCGACGATGGAGATTTTCCGCCGGTGGGCCAGCAGCCATCTCGGGCTATACACATTCGCGCACAGCCCGAAGCATATGGCCCTGTACCAGAAGTTCGGATTCTGGCCGCGCGATCTGGTGGCCGTCATGGCCAAGCAGGCCGGCGACACCGAGAAAAATGAGGCGTCCGGTGCGACGCGGCTTTCCGAAACCGGAAATGAAGACCGCTCACAGATTCTTGCCGCGTGCCGGGAAGTTACGAACGCGAATTTCGAGGGCCTCGATCTCGAGCGCGAGATTCGCTCGGTAGACAGCCAAAGGCTGGGCGACACGATTCTGGTTTGGGGCGGCACGAAGCTCGCGGCGTTTGCCGTGTGCCACACCGGCCCCGGATCGGAGGCGGGCACGGGCGTTTGCTACGTGAAATTTGCGGCAGTGAGGCCCGGGCCGAGAGCTGGCGACGAGTTCACGCGCCTGCTGGACGCTGTGGAGTCCTATGCGCGCGCGGCCGGCGCGACAAAGATCACCGCCGGCGTGAACCTGGCGCGGCGAGAGGCGTTTCAAGCCATGATCGCGCGCGGATTTCGGACCGAGACTCAGGGCGTGGCGATGGAAACGGGCGGCGCGACTTCCGGATACAATCGCGCCGGTGCGTACATCCTCGATGACTGGAGGTAGAATCCGCCGCACGAATTTTGTGAAACACGCCCTCATCTGCTGTATGTTTCTATGGATGGCTACTCTCTCCGCCCGCGCCGCTGAAGACTCTCCCGCAAAAATAGCCACTGACCCTCACTGCGCGAAAGGCCTCGACTGGATTGACAGAAACTCCGAGTGGGTGACCGAGCAGCAGATTCGCTTGACGGAAATCCCCGCGCCTGAATTTGACGAAGCGCGGCGCGGCGAAGCCCTGAAAGAGCTTTTCGCGGCGAGCGGGTTTCAGGTCCGCACGGACAAGGCGGGCGACGTGGTCGCCGAGCGCCCGGGCTCCGACCCGAAGAGCGTGATTCTGCTGGCGGCGCATCTCGATACGGTTTTCCCGGCGGGCACGGATGTTCGCGTGGAGCGCGACGGCAACCGGCTTGCAGCACCCGGGATTTCCGATAACGGCGCGGGACTTTCGGCGCTGGCCGGCCTGGCGCGCGCACTTTCCGAGTCGGGCATTCGCACGACAAAGACAATCGTTCTGGCCGGCGACGTGGGCGAAGAAGGGGAAGGGAATCTGCGCGGGGTCCGCGCGCTGATCGACGCCTACGGTTCGCGCATCGCGGCCGTGATCGCGGTGGACGGACCCTCCGCCGACCATATCACGACGCAAGGGATCGCATCGCGGAGATTCGAAGTGAGCGTGACAGGTCCAGGCGGGCACAGCTGGTCGGACTTCGGCGCACCGAACCCGATTGCAGCGATCGCGCGCGGCATCGTGCAATTTTCGTCGGTCCAATTACCGAACGATCCGCGGAGCACCTACAATTTCGGGACGATCGAGGGCGGCACGTCGGTGAATTCAATCCCGGCGCGGGCTGCGGTGAAGATCGATTTACGGTCGGAATCCGAAGGAGAGCTCGGCCGCCTGGAAGCGGCGATGCGCGATGCGATGCAGGCGGGCGTGAAAGACGAGACCTCGGCATCGCGCGGGAGGAGCGATGCGCTTCAGCTGAGTTTTCGGTCCCTGGGCACGCGTCCGGCGGGAAAACTGCCCGACGATTCGCCGCTGCTCGCGACGATTCGCAACGTGGACCGATACCTCGGAAATCGCTCGCGTCTGGAACGCAGTTCGACCGACGCCAACATTCCGCTGTCGCTGGGAATCCCCGCCGTTGGGCTCGGCGGCGGAGGGAGGGGCGGTGGGTCGCACACGCCGGACGAGTGGTACGACGCCTCCGGACGCGAGATTGGTCTGAAGCGCCTTTTCCTTGCGGTTCTAGCGCTCTCGGGTATAGAACCCTAGAATCCGAGTCGCGTCACTTTTCGATTTCTACGCTTTGCATCTCGCCGTCGTAGGGGCGGTGTCCAACGACCACGTACGTTATGGACGCGAATCGCCCTTTTAGACCTGTTCACGCGGGGAAGTCGTTCTTCTCGAAGCCGGTGCGATCATCGTCGTAGGTCAGTCGCGCGTAGTCCCTCGCGTGCAATGTTAACTGACCGTCGGGAAGCGTGACTTTGATCTGGATTTCATTTCCCTTGCAAGTCACATCGGTGACCTTCCTTCTGCTATCACTTGATCCCCTTCGAGACCTTTGACGGCTGGATTGCTGGTCGAAGGTCTCGCACTCGTGGCCGCAGGAACCGCGGCCAAAGGCCCTGGGTTCACGTCGACGCCAGAATCCAGAAGTGGACGCTCTAGTTCCTGTACCTTCGCTTTATGATATCGGCATCTGGACTTACACTCTGGTTTGCGCCACTGACCAAATGTTCCGTCCAAGCAAACGCGCTCGCGCCGATCTCGCGATGGGTTTTTGCACCCTGATCTGGGGTGCGACGTTTGTGCTGATCAAGGACGCGCTCGCCGACATTTCCGTTTTCACGTATATCGCGGTGCGGTTCACCCTGGCGGCGGTGGTGATGGCGTTTGTGTTCTGGAGCTCGCTGCGCCGGCTGAACCGGGGAACGTTATGGGCCGGCGTGCAGATTGGAATCTGCATGTTCGGCGGCTACGCATTTCAAACTGCCGGCCTGAGATTTACGACGCCGGCGAAGGCCGCGTTCATCACCGGGCTATGCGTGGTGCTCGTGCCCCTGCTGCTGGCGGTGGCGGGCGGACGCCGGGTCACTTTCTGGATCTGGTCCGGAGCCGCCGCGGCGCTGGCGGGGCTCTACCTCCTGACGGTGCCTCCGGAAGGATTCGGCGCGCTGAACCGAGGCGACCCGATCGTCTTCGGCTGCGCGGTGATGTTCGCGCTGCACATCATTTTTATCGGCAGGTACGTCGGGCAACACTCGGTCGGCGCGCTGGCATTTTTGCAAGTGGCGACAACGGCCGTACTTTCGTCGCTGGTGTTGCCGATTGTCGCGGTGGCGGGTTGGGAGAAGCCGCATCTGGTCTTCAGCAACACCGTTATCTTCGCAGTCCTGGTCACTTCGATCGGCTCGACGGTAATCGGCTTCTCCTTTCAGACTTGGGCGCAGCAGCACACTTCACCGTCGCATGTGGCGATCCTGATCAGCCTCGAGCCGGTCTTCGCGGCATTGACGTCGTGGCTGCTGGCGCGGGAGCAATTTGGTTCACGGACCCTTGCGGGTGCCGGCTTGATCTTTGCGGGCATCCTGGTGGCCGAACTAAAGGGCGCCGCGCCTGCCGCGCCCGAGTCGATGGAACCGGCCGCGGGTGCAGCCGAATAGCGCGATTCGTCGAAATCGCGGCGTAACCTTTCGGCGTCCCGGCAGTTTACCTAGGTAGTGAGTGGATGAGGATAACTTGACCGCCAGTGAATTCCGGCGCGTGGCTCTTAGCTTCCCCGAGACGGCTGAGAGCTCCCATATGGACCATCCTGATTTTCGAGTGCGCGGGAAGGTCTTCGCGACACTCGGTTATCCCGCGAAGGGTTGGGCGATGGTCAAGCTGTGGCCGGATCAGCAGGCAAAGTTCGTGAAGGCAGAACCAGCCGTTTTCGTACCGGTGAAAGGCGGATGGGGGCGCCGCGGTGCGACCAACGTCCGGCTAAGGGTCGCTCGAAGGGCGAGCCTGCGTGCTGCCCTCGCGGAAGCATGGCGGAACACAGCGCCAAAGAGTCTGGCCGCACAATTCGAGGAGTAGTTTCGGACAGATTGCCAATGCCACCGAAGCAGGGTCGAGACGAGCGGCTTCTGATCGAAGCGGCCAAGGAGGATCCGGCGCGCTTTGCGGAGCTTTACGAAGAGAATTTCGAACGTGTGTACGCGTTCGTCTCCCGACGCGCCGGGAACCGGGACGAGGCGCAGGACCTGACGGCGGAGGTATTTCATCAGGCCCTGGCTAATCTCCCGGGTTTCGAATGGCGCGGCCTCCCCTTCGCGGCGTGGCTCTATCGGATCGCCGCGAATGCGATTGCGGATCGCTGGAAGCGAGCGGCCCGAGAGCGCGGCAATCCGGCGCCGAAGGATCCTCCGAGTCCGGACGACGCAATCGACGCGGAACGAATCGAGCGGCGCGCGCAGATCTTCCGGTTGGTAAGGATATTGCCGGCCGATCAGCGTCGCGTGATCGAGATGCGCTTTGCGGAAGAGAAGAGCATCGGCGAAATCGCGCGGGAGCTGAAACGGACTCCGGGGGCGGTGAAGCAGCTGCAATTCCGGGGCATTCAGTATTTGCGGGCGCAACTGGACGGGAGGCTGGACAAGAAACCGAGCGGATCAAATGGCTAAGCAAAGCGGGAGCGAAAAACTCGACAAGGTCGTGGAGCGGATGCTCGGGCGGGCTGACGCGCGGACTCCGCGAGCAGAACCGGCGCGCCCGCCGGACGCGAAGCCGGGGTCTGCGGCCGAGGTGATCTTCGATCTGCGTGGCCTCCCGCGCAGCGAGTTCAGGGCACGTTTGAAGGTGGATCTAGAGAGGAGAGCAACCATGGCTAGCAGCGCAAAGGGAGTTTCCGAGTTTCGCAACACCGCTACGCCCTATCTGAGCATCAAGGGTGCAGCCGCCGCGATCGAGTTCTACAAGAAAGCCTTCGGCGCGACCGAAGCGCCCGACTCGCGTTTCGTGCAGCCGGACGGAAGGGTGGGGCACGCCGAAATCAATATCGGCGGCGCAAGGATCATGCTCGCCGATGAATTCCCGGAGATTGGATTTCGGAGCCCCGAGTCTCTTGGCGGATCGCCCATCCACATCCACCTCGACGTCGCCGACGTGGACGCCTTCGCGCGGCGGGCCGTTGCCGCCGGAGCAAAGGTCGTGAGGCCGGTCGCAGATCAGTTTTACGGCGACCGTTCGGGGCAGGTCAGCGATCCGTTCGGCTATACGTGGGCCATCTCCACGCGCAAGGAGGCTGTGTCGCCTGAAGAGATGCAGCGGAGATTTGCGGCGACGACAAGACAAACGGCGGAAACCGCGGCGACAGAGGCAGCGAGGACTGTGAATCCCGTTCGCGAAGGCTTTCACAGCATCACGCCGTATTTGGTCGTTTCGGGCGCGGGCAAGTGGATCGACTTCGTAAAGAAGGTATTCGGAGCCGAGGAGCGCCTGCGCGTGCCGAGGCCCGGGACGGACATTGTGATGCACGCGGAAGTGAGAATCGGAGATTCGATGGTGGAGGTGGCCGATGCGAATCCGCAGTACCCGGCCATGCCGGTGACGCTGCTTGTGCGCGTGAGTGACCCGGATGCCGTGTACAACCGCGCCGTCGAAGCCGGCGCTACTCCCCTGGAGCCCATAAGCGACAAGGACTATGGCTCGAGGGGCGGAACGGTGGTCGATCTCGCGGGGAACAGGTTGCACATCTCCAAGCCCACCGGTGGAGGCGTCGAAATTTTCAAAGATTTTCGCAGCGTGACACCGCATTTGTATGCCGCCGAGCCAGAGGACTTGATCGAGTTCCTCAAGCAGGCCTTCGGCGGAGAGGAAATCTACCGCGCGCAGATGCCGGATGGCTCGATTCCGCACGCGCAAGTTCGGCTCGGAGATTCCGTCGTCGCGCTGGCGGGCGCACAAGGCCCTTACACGCTGATGCCGTGCACGCTGCACCTCTACGTGCCCGACGTGGACGCCGTCTACTCACAGGCGCTCCGCGCCGGGGCCGTTTCGATACAGGCACCGGCGGATCAGCCTTACGGCGACCGCAGCGGCGGAGTGACAGACCGCTTCGGCAACCGCTGGTTCATCGCCACGCACGTTCGTGATGTCTCGGGCTAGCGGCCGAAACTGAGGTCCGGATGAAATTCGCAAGCTGGCCGTTTTGGATCGCGGGGGCTTTCGGCGTGGTCGCGGTCATCCCGCTTTATCGCTTGCCCGGGTCCACTACCTACTATCGCGTGCGCGTTCTCGAGCCATTGGCTTGTGGCCATGGATCTCCGCGAGTATTCAGTGCAGTGTCGGCGTCGTAACAGCGAGAGCAACTTAGGACTGTAGAGCTCTTCGGGGGCGGCTCCATATGCGAAGTTTCGGTTCGCGCCCCCCTCGATACGACGCTATATGCCGAAAGGTCGTGGCGGGAGGTTAACCACCACCTCGAGTGTGTAGCAAAACCCGGGTTCTCTTTGCTGATCATCCGGCAGATCAACATACGCTCTCACGGGGCGCTGGGTGCTGATTGCCGTGAGCGCAACCGCGAGCATTGGACTCCCGAGCGGGTCGTCTGCGTTAACGAAAACGTTCTGCTGGAAGCTGCCCCCCACGTCGGTAAGGACCAGAAGAATCGGGTGGGCGGAACTGTCTTGGGAGAGCTGCTGATTCGAAACGCCAGTTCTATCTACGGTGCAAACGAACCAGTTAGGCATGTCTCCTCCAGATGACGCGAAGTCTACTCGCTGCTACGCAGCCCGTGCTGGACGTATTCTCGCCGGCGGCACTCCGAATCAGTTGTCATAGGGCGGCCGTGGGCTACGGCGGCGAAACGAGAAGCAATGAGAGCCACGGCAGACTTACCGGCAATCGAATCTGAGTTGTCCAAATTTCCTCCCGAGCCCCGTTCCGGCGGTCGGTCCACGAAGGGAAGAAGATCCCGCCGTAGCCTGATAGCCCGATATAGTCACCATACTGATCGCCGGCGCCGAAACCTGCGCCCCCAGTGTCGGCGCCGGCGGATGTCTCGTCCGTCGGCGCCGTCGTAACCTTCACTGCGGGGCCCCAAGTTCGCCCATCGTCCAACGACTGCTGCATCCATAGATCTGTCTGGACTCGGTTGGGATCGGCGACGGTGTCGTAATATACGACGATCAGTTGGCCATTGGTGTCATCCACGGCAAGGCGCGGGTGAAACTGGTCGTTCAGCGAGGGCTGGTTATTGATCATTCTCGCTGCCTCCCAGTTCGCGCCTCCATCGATTGACCTTGTGAACCAGATACGAGTCTTGCATTTGGAAGTGACATCCGAATCGGGTCCGGATCCTGAGGTGCAGCCTGCCTCCCCGCTCAAGTCGGTCCAGACCGCGTAAACAAGATCCTTTGCAGGGGTTCGACATGCGCCGCCGGAGATATATATGGCTGGACCCGATGTGGAACCATCGATGTATCGGCGCTGGTTGAAGGCGGGAATCGCAATGGCAAAGGAGCCGAATGTTGTGGCCATAGCGACCGGCGCGGCGAAACCAGCGCCCCCGTTTGTGGACTTGGCGGCAAAAAGATTTTGACTCCCCGTGTCCGGCCAAAACGCGAACACGTCACCGGCGCGGTTCGTCTTGATGTCGCCGCCAACGGCTGTTCCCGTCGTCTCGGGACCGCTCACCTGCACAGGCGTCTGCCATGATCCCGATGGTCCGGTGCGACGATTGACGAAGGCCGGGCCGCCGTTGTGCCAGGTGACGTAGATGTTGTCCCTGAAGGGAGAACTCGGGCCATGGTCGACCCACATCACGTCCCTGTCAGTACCGCCCTGGGTTCCCGAGGCATCGGCATCGTAGGACCACGTTGCGCCTCCATCCACCGATCTGTAGCAACGCAGCTTTAGAATCGGAAGCTCGTCTTGTTTCTGAGCGGGTCTGTAACCGATCGTTATCGCCCAAGCCGTGCCGTCAGAGGTCCAATCGACAGCGGGATCGGCATGAAGCGCGTCACCCTTGACGAGTGGCAAATTCGTCTGTCCCCAGGTCTCGCCGCCGTCCTGCGAGAAGAACTGGCCCTGACCAAGGGGGCTCCCACTCGTTATTTCGACGTTTGCAGCGGCGATGATCTTCATCCGATCGACGAAACTGACGCGGATGTCGGACTCACTTTGAGGGAAAGTCTGAAC
Source organism: Candidatus Acidiferrales bacterium (assembly GCA_035279445.1). Classification (GTDB taxonomy): domain Bacteria; phylum Acidobacteriota; class Terriglobia; order Acidiferrales; family UBA7541; genus Palsa-295. Next base: position 27,928 of record DATEHV010000046.1, read on the forward strand.
TCCAGATATCCGCAGGTTTTGCATAGCCCCTCGCCCTCAAATATCCGCGTTCGGAATCAGAAATTCGAGACCCGCGGACCGACGAAATCTTTCTAAGGAATCAGCCCGCGACCATTCTAGTGCGCCCATAGCCGCTTCCGAACCCGGCGCAGTGCCTCAAAGAACCGGCAAATGCCATGGACCTCAGGAGGATGACTCAGCAGCCACGCATGAATTCTGCCTAATACCATTGGGTAGCCGCCCGACGGATCATTGGCCGCGTAATTTCCCTCAGGGTGAGCTTTTCGCCAGTAGACCCTCAGCCACGGCGGATAACCCAGGCGGTCATGCGCCTCATGTGGATGCAAGAGATTGAAATCCTGGTTATCTCGAATAAGGCGTTCGAGAGCGCTACCGCCCGATGTCTTCGCTTCAGCAAGTTGCTCTTCAACAGAGGGCCAATCGGCTCGCACTGTTCCGGGGTTTCGTGACTGTGTCATTAACGCGCTCTTGCGTCGTCAGGGCTAAGTAGATCGCCGCGTAAAACAACCTCGGACCCTTGTGCGCGCCGAGAGTGTACTCTCAAGACACGACAAAAACCACTACAGCGTAGCGACTCCCCGGTATCAAACTGGACGGTCTCCCCGCTATGCCTTCGAAACGGGTGGCTTGTCGCCAGGTAGGTCCGCGAGAGCTGCCATTTGGTGCTGGGAGATCACTGTATATGGGCTGGGGTTTCCGGACGCCGCGAAGGGCGCGATTATTCGCGTGTGGCGGAGGGCTGGGGCTGCTCGGAGGGTTCTTCGACTGGGCGGACGCGATCGATGGCGAGTCCCGCCTGCGAGGCAATCACGGTGAATAGATTCAGATCGTCCACGGTGAACATGCCGCGACGCGAGAGGTTGTCCACGTAGAGCAGGCCGAAGTGTTTACCTTTGACGCCCAGCGGAGAGCACATCGCCGATTGAATTCCGGCGGCCGCGATGCTTTCGCTGGCGGCCAGGCGCGGGTCGGCCTGCGGGTCGGAGACCAGCAGCGGCAGTCCCCCCTGCATCACCTGCCGGATGATGCTTTGCGAGATTGTGAGTTGCGGTGAGCCCTGACTTTGAGGAGACTTCGCGCCGGGGCGATAGCGAATGAGCGCGGGTTCAAAGCCGTATCCGCCACGGCTAAAATCCCCGCGGCCTATGGATTCCCGGTCGAGCAGCATTGCGAAACCGCGCTCGGCGCCTTGAATCTCAAGCACGAGATCGAGAATGCGCTTGGTGATGTCCCCCACGGTGGACAGTTCGGCGAGCGTGCGCGTAACGCGATAGAGCAGAGTCAGCAGGCGATTTTCCTGCTCGAGGGTGCGCAAACGCTCCTCGGCGGTCGGAGGCCGCTTCAAATTGGTCGAGGTCACGCTGCCGATGGCCTGCACCGGTAGAAACGTTCCGGAGTAGGCAGGCTCGGAGAGAACCTTGGCAAACGCCGGAGGAAGCTCCGGCGTTCCGTACGTGACCATGTCGCGCGCCGCGGAATCCTCGAAAAAGCGCATGCGGTATTCGCCGAGCACGATCTCATCGTTTGCGCGGAGCACCGTCTCCTTCACGGCCGCGCCATTGACCTTGACGCCGTTGGAACTGGCGCGGTCGATGATTTGCCAGCGCCCATCGGGCGTAGAGCGCACGACGGCGTGGAGACGCGAGATACTCGCGTTGTCGAGAACCAACGTGCTCGATTTCGCGCGACCGATCGAGATGGGGCGATCGCCGAGCAGCTCAAAGACCCGCGAATCCTCGCCGGGATGATGAATCAGGAATCGAGGCATGGAATCAACCCAGATGTGATCTTCGGCCCTCCGGAGGAACGAATCAAGCAGAGTGCGCGGCGTATTGTCCGATGCCTAACGATCTAGTGGTGATATTTGACGTCGAGGGGATCGTACATCACCGGGACGCGGAGGTTCTTCTTTTCGAACGCCGCGATTTCAGGCTCGTGGACGAGCGTGAGTCCGATATCGTCGAGACCCTTCAGCAAATATTCGCGGCGGAAGGGATCGATCGTGAAAGAGAATCGAAGGCCCTTTTCATCGGTTACGGCCTGCTGTTCGAGATCGACCGTGACGCGGTAGCCTTCGTTCTTATCGGTGCGCCGGAAAAGCTCGTCGATCTGCTCATTCGCGAGCGTGACCGGCAGGATGCCGTTCTTGAAGCAGTTGTTGTAGAAAATGTCCGCGTAACTCGGGGCCAGGATGGCGCGAAAGCCGCAATCGAGGATCGCCCAGGGCGCGTGTTCGCGGCTCGATCCGCAGCCGAAATTCGCGCGCGCAAGCAGCACGCTTGCGCCCTTGTACCGCGGGAAGTTGAGGACGAACGCCGGATTCGGCTTTTCGCCCGGCAGGTAGCGCCAGTCGTAAAACAAAACGCGGCCGTATCCCTGGCGCGTGAGCAGCTTCAAAAACTGCTTCGGCACCATCTGGTCCGTGTCCACGTTCACGCGGTCCATGGGCATGACCAGGCCGCTGTGTTTGGTGAAAGGTTCCATCTTATTCCGCGCCGTCGGCGTTCTTCCATTTCCGGATGTCGACGAAATGGCCTTCGATGGCGGCGGCCGCGGCCATGGCCGGGCTGACGAGATGCGTGCGGCTGCCCTTGCCCTGCCGGCCTTCGAAATTGCGGTTCGAAGTGCTCGCGGAGCGCTCGCCGCTCGGCAGCACGTCGTCATTCATCCCGATACACATGCTGCATCCGGAGTCGCGCCATTCAAAACCCGCTTCGCGGAAGACTTTGTCGAGGCCTTCTTTTTCGGCTTCCGCTTTCACCACGCGCGAACCGGGCACGACGAGCGCCTGCTTGAGCGATTTCGCGACGTGCTTTCCGGCGACGACCTTCGCCGCCGCGCGCAGATCTTCGAGCCTGGAATTCGTGCATGAGCCGATGAACACGCGGTCGAGGTGAATTTCCTCCATCGGCGTTCCGGGCTTTAGATCCATGTAAACGAGCGCGCTCTCGGCCGCCTTGCGATCAACGGGATCCTGAAACGAAGAAGGGTCGGGGACGCGGCTGGTTACTTGTGTCACCATGCCGGGGTTCGTGCCCCAGGTGACCATGGGCGCGATTTCCGCAGCCGCCAGGGTTACCGTGGCGTCGTACTTTGCGCCGGAGTCGGTTGCAAGCGATTTCCAGAAGTCGACCGCGATCTGAAAATCCTTTTCGCGCGGGGCGAAAGGGCGGCCTTCGATGTACGCAAACGTCGTATCGTCGGGCGCCACCATTCCCGCGCGCGCGCCCGCTTCGATCGACATATTGCACATCGTCATGCGCCCTTCCATCGAAAGGCCGCGCACGGCCTCGCCCGTATACTCGACCACATAGCCGGTACCGCCGCCGATTCCGATTTTGCCGATGATCGCGAGGATGATGTCCTTGGCGGTGACGCCGCGGGGGCGCTTGCCCTGGACGTCGATCTTCATGGACTTCGATTTGTACTGCGAGAGGCACTGCGTGGCGAAGACGTGTTCGACCTCGCTCGTGCCGATTCCGAAGGCGAGTGCGCCGAACGCGCCGTGAGTGGCGGTGTGGCTGTCGCCGCAGACGATCGTGCAACCAGGAAGCGTGATGCCCAGTTCCGGGCCGATGACATGCACGATGCCCTGGTTGCGGCTGTGCATATCGAAGAGATTGATGCCGTTTTCACGGCAATTCCGCTCGAGGGCCTCGAACTGCGCGGCGGCGTCGGAATCCAGGACGGCGAGCGCGCGATTCTTGGTCGAGACCGAGTGGTCCATCACCGCAAACGTCAGCTCCGGCCGGCGGACTTTGCGGCCCGCAAGTTTCAATCCGGAGAATGCCTGCGGGGTGGTGCCTTCATGGATGAGGTGCCGGTCGATGTAGATCAGCGAGGGTTTTCCGGGCTCTTCGTGGACGACGTGCGCGTTCCAGATTTTCTCGTAGAGTGTTTGTGGAGGCATCGACCTGGCGTTTCTCTTGCCCGCGAGTATTGTAACAATTCCCGCGGCCCGCCGCCAACGCCGACGCTGATCAGGAGCTCCGGTCTTGCAGGAAGCGGCTCAAAGCGCGATTGGTGTATAGTTCCCCTGGCTTCGCGAAGGGCCGCCATCATGCGCGAGAAACTCCGATCGAGATCATTGAGAAAACTGCGGGGCGCCGCCGCCGCGTGCATGCTCCTCGCCTCCGTGATCTTCTTGTCCGGACTGCGCTCCGACGGAGCTTCCAGCACAGCAGCGACTGTTTCGAGATCGTCCGCCGGGGAAGGCGCGGGCGACCCGTGGACGGCGGATCAGACAGTCGCGCCGGCTGAGCTGGTCAAGGAACTTGGCGACGCAAATGTCGCAATCCGTCCCGTGGTGGCGTGCGTGGGATTTCAGTTCCTTTACGAAGGTGGGCACGTTCCCGGCTCGTCGTTTCACGGTCCCGGATCCACGGACGCGGGTCTAACGGACGTCAAGAAATGGGCGGAAGGGCTGCCGCGCTCGGCGAACGTGGTGCTTTACTGCGGCTGTTGCCCGCTCGAGCGGTGTCCCAACCTTCGTCCCGCATTTTCGGCGGTGCGCGAGATGGGATTTAAGCGCCTCCGCGTCCTCATCCTTCCACAAAATTTCGGCACGGACTGGGTCGCCAAGGGATACCCTACCGAAAAGGGCAAATAACGGCTACTTCGTAGCGCAACCAGATAGATGTTCCCAACGTGCGAATCGACGAGTGAACGGGTGCGGCCCTGTCCATTGTGCGGCGCAATGGAGCGACAGCCGCTTTCGCGGCGCGGCGAGTGGGAGATCGTCGCATGCGTGAAATGCGAAATGGTTTTCCTGGACGGCGAGCTCGCCTACGACGCGCAGGCGCGGGATCACGACTGGATGGATGAGTACGCCAGGGAAGTGCTGCGTCGCAAACAGAAGCAGCCTGTTTTTCTGTTTCTGTCGCATTGTCTGCGCCCGTTGCGGCCGAATACGAACGCCCGAATGCTCGCTCAGACTTTGCGATGGAGAAGGGAAGGGAAGCTCGTCGATTTCGGCTGCGGCGATGCGGGGTTCCTCGTTCTTGCGGCGAAGCATTTCGACGTGACCGGCATCGAGCTCAGCCCACGCGGCGCGGAGGTTTCACGGCAACGAGTCTCGGCGGAAAGAATTCTCGAAGGCCCCGTCACCGAAATCGCGGAGCGCGCTCTGCCTGAAAAGGCGTTCGATGTGGTGACCCAGTTCGGATACATCGAACATGAATGGCAGCCGCTCGCCGCGCTGCGCGCTGCGTATCGCGTTCTCAAGCCCGGCGGAATAACCGTGATCAAGACTCCGAACTTCGCGAGCTGGAATCGTCACATTCGCGGCGAGAACTGGTGCGGCTATCACATTCCGTCGCACTGCAACTACTTCACTCCGCGCACGCTCATCCAAATTCTTCGCAAATCCGGATTCGATCCGCTCCCGCGCCCGCTATTCGACCGGCTTCCCACGAGCGACTCGCTGTGGATGGCCGCACGAAGGCCAGCGTAGGGACGCGCCATTTCGCCTGTACGAAAACTGTACTTCGACGATGTTGACTCCCATTTGACGCGAGAATATGTTGCGACGCAATTCGCGAGCTGCGTTTGCGAAGTTCGCCCGCGAATTAGAGCAGCAATGGCCTGACGACGAGTAGGTCGTCCCCAGCCCTACGCCGAACCGTTCTGCAAGCAGGGGTGTGCCTTGCCGCGGGCGTGGAAAGGAGAGTTGCGATGAGGGCAATTTCTAAGGGAGTTGCATTGAGTGGAAGCATGGCCGTGCTGTCGTTTGGCGCGGCACTATGGGTACAGGCACAGAGTTTCGGCACGGAGGCGCGCGATCCCGGACCGCGGACGGATGCGGTAATCGTGGGTCAGCCATTTCCCGGGCTGAGTGCCGCGCAACTTCAGTTCTTTCAAGACGGCATGGCGCGATTCTCAGAAGTCGACTCCGTTAGCGGAAACATTCCCGGCGAGCCTGGACGAGGCCTGGGGCCGGGCTTCAATTCCAATAGCTGCTCGAGCTGCCATGCGCAGCCGGCCGCAGGTGGAACGAGCCCCAGCGCCAACGAATTTCCCAACATCGGCCCAAACCCGGAGATCGCTGCGGCGTCGGACGCGAGCGCGACCAATACGATTCCTTCATTCATCTCTCCGGATGGGCCGGTTCGCGAGGCGCGATTCCCGTTCGTAGTGAATGCGAATGGCAGACTGACCCAGATTCCGGACGGCGGCGTCCACGATCTTTTCACCATCACAGGTCGCAAGGATGCGCCCAATTGCAACATGAGCCTGCCGGATTTCGATGAGATGCAGGAACTGAACAACGTGATCTTCCGGATTCCCACGCCGGTTTTTGGCGCGGGCCTGATCGAGAACATTTCGGATGCGACGATTGTTGAGAACATGAACGACAACGCTCTGCTAAAACAAAGCCTGGCGATTTCGGGTCGCCCGAACACGAGCGGCAACGATGGGACGATCACGCGATTTGGCTGGAAGGCGCAGAATAAGTCGCTCGAAATTTTCGCGGGCGAGGCCTACAACGTCGAGATGGGCGTGAGCAACGAGCTGTTTCCGAATGAGAGAGGCAACCCCCCGGCTGCGTGCCGATTCAATCCTACGCCGGAAGACGTGACCAATTTCGATTCGTCGGGCGCTCAGATTCCCAGCGATGTCGTTGGGTTCGCGACCTTCATGCGCTTTCTGGCTCCACCGGCGCCGTCGACGAAAGGCATTCCCGGCAACCCGACGGTTCAATCGATTCAGAACGGGGCGGCGGTGTTCGTTCAAACCCACTGCGATATGTGCCACACGCCCGTGCTGACCACTTCGCGCTCAGCTTTTACCGCGGCACTGAGTAGCCAGAAGGCGGCGCTGTTCTCCGATCTTCTCGTGCATCACATGGGAGCACGCCTGGCCGATCGCGTATCGCAGGGGGCTGCAGGCCCCGATGAGTTCCGCACAGCTCCGCTGTGGGGCGTGGGTCAGCGGATTTTCTTTCTTCACGACGGTCGAGCCACGCCCTCCAACGGCGGGCTGCTGACCGCGATCGAGGATCACGCAAGCTCGGGTTCCGAGGCGAACACGGTCATCTCAATTTTCAATCAGTTGAGTGAGCGCCAGAAGCAGGATCTGTTGAATTTCCTGCGCTCTCTGTAGGCACTCGATCGCGATTACGTTTGGAAGTGCGGCATCACTTCGCCGGTGAAGAGTTCGAGCGAGCGGACACTTTCCTCGTGGGTGAGGTTTCCGTAGGCGAAGCGGGGGACGAAATAGTTGGCCCCGGATTCTTCGAGGTCCTCTTGTATCTTCGCCCGAACGGTGGCGGGAGTGCCCGCGTAAAGCGTCTTGTCGCTGGAGCGCATCACTTCTTCGAGGGTCACGTGCGTGGCGCCGTACTTCCGCCAAAGATACACGAGGCTTTCGTAGAATCTGCGAGCGCCAAACGCTCCGCGTTCCCTGGCATGCTCGTCCGTTTCGCCGACATATACGTTCCGGGTGACGCCCATCCTTGGCATTTGCCTGCCGCTACTTCCGTGGGCGGAGGTCCATGCAGCCTTGTAGGCTTCGACGACGCGGCGCGATTCCTTGGAGGGCAGCAGGGTTACCACATTCACGTTCTGGCAGGCGGCTCGCGCGGCGCTTTCGGGGCTGTTCGTCGCGTACCACAGCGGGGGATGCGGCTTCTGCAGCGGCCTCATTTCCATCGGTACATTCGTGAAGTTGAAGTATTTTCCGTGGTAGTCCACGAAGTCTTTGGTCAGGGCGGCCATCAGCACTTCCATCGCCTCGGCGTAGATGGCCGGCGCTTCCCGCTCCGCGACATTGAAGAAGCCAAGCTCCACGCCGGAGACGCCGCGGCCAGTTCCAATCTCGAACCGTCCGTTCGTGAGATGGTCCAACATGCAGATTTCCACGGCCAACCGCAGCGGGTTATAGAGCGTGGCGATCAGCACCAATGGCGCGAAGCGGATTCGGTGGGTGATGCGCGAGGCGGCCGCGAGAAAGACCATCGGCGAGGGGGCCAGGCCAAGCGGCGTGAAGTGGTGCTCAGTGATGTGGAATGTGCTGAACCCGGCCTTGTCATACATCTCGAGCAGCCTCAGCCGGCTGTCGTAGGTTTCGGCGATGGGCCGGTCTTGCCGGTCCACGTGATCGATCGCGCCGAATTCAACTTTCATTCGAAATGGCCTCTGGGAATCCTCGGCAGGCCACCCGCGTTGCGGAGGGCGCCTTTCGAGCGGACAGACTTTACCCCTGAGCGGCCCGATTGGCAAATTCCCGACGTCTTGGGGCCTTAGTTATCAAGGCAAGCCGCCGCACGCTGGGTCTTGCGGGGTCGGAATGAGTGTTATAATCAGCGTTCAGATTTGTCCTGCCGCGGAAAAGGAGCACGAGGATGGGGACCCATTTTCAAGAATTGTGGAGCTGGGTAAGGCGCCGGAAAGTATTCGCGTCCCTCCTCGTTGCGGTCACGCTCTGCGCCGGAATCATCATCGGCACGCTGATTTCAGGCCGAGCGCTGGCTACCCGCGCCCAAGCGCCCAATGGCGCGGCGTTGTTAGCCATCCCCGATCCAGTGACGCTCTCGAGCGCTTTTTCCAGCATTTCCAAGGGCTTAGGGCCTGCCGTGGTCAACATCTCGACGACCCAGCTGATTGAAAAACCGAAGGGAGCCGGCAAGGGGCCGCGTGGCCAGAACGATCCGTTTCAGGACTTCTTCGATCGTTTCTTCGATTCGCCCGACGACGGCCCAGACGCAGAGCGCAGCCTGGGTTCCGGCGTCATTGTAGATAGGCGAGGCTTCATCCTCACCAACGACCACGTGATCGACCAGGCGACGAAGATCCAAGTGGCGCTCGACGGCGACTCGAATCACTATAGCGCCAAGGTTATCGGGACAGATAAGGACACCGACCTCGCGGTGATCAAGATCGAGGCCGGCCACGAGCTACCCGTCGCGAAGCTCGGCAACTCTGACGGGGTGCAGGTCGGCGACTGGGTCCTCGCCTTCGGCAGCCCGTTCGGCTTGAACTCCACTGTGACTGCGGGCATCGTCAGCGCGAAGGATCGATCGACCGTCGGCAAGCAATTTCAGCGCTTCATCCAGACCGATGCCGCGATCAATCCGGGCAATTCCGGCGGGCCGCTGGTCAGCATGGCGGGAGAAGTGATCGGGATCAACACGGCGATTTATACGGGCAGCCGCGGATTCGAGGGAGTCGGCTTTGCGCTACCTTCGAACACGGCCATCAATGTTTACAACCAGCTCATCACTGCCGGAAAGGTGATCCGGGGATCGATCGGCGTAACTTTTCAAGAGGACAACAGCAACAATCCGGTGCTGATGAGGGAATTGGGCGCGCCGTATGGAATCGTGGTCGAGGCGGTCGAACCGGGTAGCCCGGCGGACAAGGTCGGTCTGCAGGCCGGCGATGTGATTACGAGTGTCAACGGCCAGCCGGTGCACACCGGTGCCGATCTCGTGAACCCGATCGCCCAGACGCCCATCGGGCAGTCCGTTCAGATTCGGTACGTGCGCAACAAGCAGACGAAAGACGCCACTATTACCGTTGCCGACCGCTCGAAGATTTTCCCGCAGTCGGCTCAAAACGATGAAGGGCAGCCGGATCAAGGCGAGGAACCTGGTCAGTACGGATTGCATACCGAAGAATTGACGCCTGATCTCGCGCACAAGCTGGGCATGGGGAAGATGACGGGGGCGGTGGTCACGCAGGTGGAACCGGCGAGTTTTGCCGAAGATGTTGGCTTCGCACGCGGCGACGTGATCATCGAGATCAATCACGCGGCGATCAACTCGCTGGCGGATTATCGCGCACAAATGGCGAAGCTCAAGTCCGGTCAGGACGTGTTGTTCAAGGTGGCGCGGCGCTCCGATGCGGATCGCGTCCTGACATTGTTCCTCGCCGGCATGGTTCCGGCGGCGCAATAGGGCGAAGCCGGTCAGCACTACGGGCATGGGTTGCCAGCGTTAGATTCGGCGTGCCATACTCCAGCTCCCCCGCGAAATAAAGGCCCCAATGGGCGCGAAAAACCGGCTTCGGGTAACGCTCAGAGGCCGCGAAGGGAGCTTTTAACCATGCGAATTCCTGCACGCCGCATTTGCCGCCTCTGCGAGGTTTCGATAGCCTTCCTTCTCTCCGTACCTGCCATAACTTTGGCTGGAGGGAATCCGGCGACGGCGCCAATGCCGCGGCCACGTCCTGATGTGCAAAAGAAGGTGTGGACCAACGACGACCTCGTTGCTCTCGGTGCGAGGTTCAGCGAAGCTGCCGGACCTAAGGCTGCCGCCGTCGAGAAATCCCCGCCGCCAGCCGCTCAACCGACGGTGATTCCTGAGCTCGAATCAAGCGTGCGACCGGCTCCGATTGTTCCACAGAAGGATCCGCGATGGTACGCGCAACAGCTGGATTCGCTTGAAGGCGAACTCGTCGCGATCGAAGGCCGGAGGCAAGCGCTGAGCCAATTTCGCGCGACAAGTGCGGGGTTGCCGACAGGGCTGGTCCTTAACGCGCCTTGCGAAGGCATTACCACCGACAACCTGATCGCGCAGCTCGATGCCCGCCGCCAAGAGCTAATCGGCGAGATGGACACGCTGAGCGACACCGCACGGGCGAACGATTTGGCGCCGGGGATCCTGGTGGAGGGCCGCGGACGCGCGCAAGTGGAATCGCAACTCTCGCCCGCAAGGCAAAGGGCGGCCGTGCTGCAGGAGCATCGCGAGCGCTCTGATGAATTAGCAGAAAACCGCGGGATGATGACTGCAATTCAGGCACAGTTCGCGGCGCAGCGGATCACGTTGCTGCGGCCAGCACCGGGCGATGGCGGGAACATGATGACCGACCTCGTCAATACACTCGACAGCCGTGCGAGCTCCATCCAAAATGAAATCAGCGCTGCTGATGATGACGCGCGAAGCATGGGGGTTCAGCCCGGGGAACTGCGCTGACCGCCGCCTTCGCGCGATTCACCGTTGGCGGATACGTCCCGCCGGCATCCGGACGGCTTGAGTCGCCGCACGGAATCCCGATAAATTGATGAGATCCTATTTGAAGTTGAGCGGGAAAACACCGGATTGAGCCTTAACCGAGAGGGGTAAAATTGAGGAAATGGCTGCCAATCACCGCGTGTCTGGCGCTCGCATGCGCACCATTAGCGGGCGCGCGTGCGGCTCGCGCCCGACAGGCGTCCGCGTCGGCCGCTTCCACTGCGTCGGCCAAGCCCAAAACGGCCGGCCACAAAAAGCGGCATCACGCGAGACGGCAACCGACCCAGAAGGCACCCACTGCCGACCGAATCTCCGAAATTCAATCGGCGCTGGCGCGCGAGGGCTACTATCAGAGTGATCCGAACGGAAGGTGGGATTCGAATACCGTAGCTGCTCTCGAGAAGTTCCAGTCCGCCAGCGGCATCGACGCCACGGGAAAGTTGGACGCCCCGACCCTGCAAAAACTCGGTCTCGGGTCGGATATCGCCGGCGTCTCGGCCCCGAGGCCTCTCATGCCGAGCTGTTGCGCTTTGTCTCCGAGCGCGCCTGCCCCTGCAGCGACGCCCGCACCGTCTGCGCAACCCGCCGGGCCTCCTCCAGCGGCTGCTGCTAACCCTCCTGCGAGTGCGAGCACGACTCCTTCGGCCGACACAAAACAGCAGCAGTGAAGCCGCTGCGTTGACGCCGCAGCCTCGTGGTTGCTACCCTGAAACTTCGCGGCGCTGAGTATGTGGCGTAGCGCGTTCTCGCACCAAACGACTGCCGGAGGACATGTGATGGCCACCGCGTTCGCTCCCAGAGTCTTCAAGAATTTCATTAACGGCGAATGGGTCGAAGCCCGCGGCGGGAAGGCCATCGAAGACCGCAACCCGGCGAACACCGATGAGCTGGTCGGAATGTTTCCGGCGTCGGGCGATGCCGACGTGGGTGCAGCCGTGGATGCAGCGAAGGCTGCGTTCAAGACGTGGCGGTTAACGCCCGCACCCAAGCGCGCGGAGATTCTCTTCCACGCCGCGCAAATCCTGGCAGATCGCAAGGAGGACTACGCGCGCGATATGACGCGTGAGATGGGGAAAGTCCTTGCCGAAACCCGCGGCGACGTGCAGGAAGCCATCGACATGACCTTCCTGATGGCGGGCGAGGGCCGCCGACAGTTCGGACACACCACGCCGTCGGAGCTGCCCAACAAATTCGCGATGGCGGTGCGCGCGCCGGTGGGCGTGGCGGGAATGATCACGCCGTGGAATTTTCCCATGGCGATTCCGTCGTGGAAGGCGATGCCCGCGCTCATCTGTGGCAATACAATTGTCTTGAAGCCCGCTGAGGATACGCCGCTTTCCACTTACAATCTCGCACAGGTCCTGGCGGAAGCCGGTCTCCCGCCAGGCGTGCTGAACGTAGTTTTCGGGTATGGTCCGGAAGCCGGCGGCGCCATCCTGAATCATCGCGGCGTGGACCTGGTCAGCTTCACCGGCTCGACCGAAGTGGGACGCATCGTCAGCCAGGCTTGCGCACCGACATTCAAGAAATGCCACCTGGAAATGGGCGGAAAGAACATCATCGTCGTCATGGACGACGCCAACCTGGATCTCGCGATCGAGGGAGCGGTCTGGGGCGGATTTGGCACCACCGGACAGAGATGCACAGCCGCGAGCCGCGTCGCCGTGCAAAAGGGCGTGTACCGGGAATTCGTGGACAAATTCGTCGCACGCACGAAGGCGCTCAAGGTCGGCGACGGCCTTGATCCTGCGACTCAAATGGGCCCGTGCATCAACGAACAGCAGCTGAAAACAGTGATGAGCTACGTGGAGGTCGGGAAGGGCGAAGGCGCGAAGCTGGCGACGGGTGGTCATCGCCTAGAGACCGGCGCGCAGGCGCGAGGATGGTTCCACGAGCCGACTGTCTTTGCGGACTGCGACCGGAAGATGCGCATTTGCCAGGAGGAGATTTTTGGGCCGGTGGTTTCGGTTATTCCGTTCAACACATTCGACGATGCCCTCGCCATTGCCAACGGTGTGAGCTACGGCCTCTCGGCGGCGATCTACACGCGCAATATCAACCACGCCTTTCGCGCCCAGCGCGATCTCGAGACCGGCATTGTATATGTCAACGCACCTACCATCGGCGCGGAAACTCACCTGCCCTTTGGCGGCACGAAGAACACAGGGAACGGCCACCGCGAAGCAGGACTGGCGGCGCTTGACTTTTATTCGGAGTGGAAAACGATCTACGTCGACTACTCCGACCGGCTGCAGCGAGCCCAGATCGACAACTCCTAGTACGCCGTTCGCATGGCTTCGTCCGATTGACAGTTGTCCCCGTCGCAAGCAGAATACCCGGGCGGTGGGTAGCGGGCGGGAAACCTTGCCCAGGGGCGGCTTTCCAATCGCAATTCAAATCGGATGAGAAGGCTTGCGCCTTCCGGTTTCATCCGAGCGAGGATACATCCGATGACCCGACGTTACAGCTTAGCAGCATTGGCACTGCTGGTTTTTGTTTTCCCTCTGACGCTGGCCTCACAATCTTCCGATGCAAGCCACGCAACGAAATTCGCGATTCGCTCGACGGGCGGCTGCTCCGTACTGCTGGCCGACGCGGCGAGCGGGACGTCCGCAACCGGCAGCGCAGAACAGGCGGCCCACGGATTTGCAATCTCCAACCTCGACCGCTCCGTCTCGCCGTGTGACGATTTCTTCAAATTCGCCGACGGCGGTTGGTTGAAGGATCATCCCATTCCGGCCGATCACGTGGCGCTTGGCAGCTTCGACTTGCTCCACGATCACAACGAGGACGTATTGCACCAGATACTCGAAGACGCCGAGAAGGACAAGACGGCGGCGCCGGGGTCGAACCTGCAAAAGATCGGCGACTTTTACGCAAGCTGCATGGACGAGAGCCAAGTCGAGACGGCCGGCCTGAAACCCTTGGAGCCGGAACTGAAGCGCATCGCCGACATCAAGGATGCCGCCACTCTGCAGGATGAGATTGCGCGCCTGCAGCGTTCCGGCGTGAACGCCGTCTTCGCCTTCGGTTCCGAGCAGGATTTGAAGGACAGCACGGAGGTGATCGCCGGGGCGGGCCAGGGCGGATTAGGTATGCCAGACCGCCAGTACTACCTCGATGACGACGTCAAGTCGAAACAACTCCGCGAATCGTACATCCAGCACGTCACGAACATGTTCAAGCTGATGGGCGACGACGCCGCAACGTCTGCCGCGGAATCCAAGGCCGTCCTCGACATCGAGACCGCGCTCGCGAAGGCGTCGAAAAAGCGCGAAGATCTTCGCGACCCCGAATCGAACTATCACCGCTTGCCGATGGCGCAGCTGGGCGATCTGACGCCCCACCTCAAATGGACAAGTTTCTTCCGAGAGATGGGCGCACCCTCGATGGAAAGCGCCGACATCGGCCAGCCTGACTTCTTCAAGGCGGTTGACGCTGCGTTTATCAACTTTCCCATTGCCGACTGGAAAACCTACTTGCGCTGGCACCTTATCAACGCGACGGCGGCGGCGCTGCCGGCGAGTTTCGTAAATGAGAATTTCGCCTTCGCCCGCGCGCTGACGGGAGTGCAGGCGCTTCGGCCACGATGGCGGCGATGCGTGGACGCCACGGACAGGGAGCTCGGTGAGGCTTTGGGCCAGATCTACGTCGAGCGGAATTTCCCTCCGGAGGCGAAGATCAAGGCAATCGCCATGGTGAGAAACCTGATGACTGCGCTGCGCGGCGATCTTGCGACGCTCGATTGGATGAGCCCGGCGACGCGCGAACAGGCAGCGAAGAAACTCGACGCGATCACGCTGAAGATCGGCTATCCGGACAAATGGCGCGACTACTCGGCCTACCACGTGGATCGCGGCCCGTACGTTGCAAACTTGATTCGCGGCAATGCGTTTGAGACCGCTCGCGATTTGGCCAAGATCGGCAAGCCGGTCGATCGCACCGAGTGGGGCATGACGCCGCCGACCGTGAACGCCTACTACAACCCGTCCATGAACGAGATCGTGTTTCCCGCCGGAATTCTCCAACCGCCGTTCTTCGATCCGAAAGCGGATGACGCCATCAATTACGGCGGCATCGGCTCCGTAATTGGCCACGAGATGACCCACGGATTCGACGATCAAGGCGCGAAGTTTGATGGCCAGGGTAACCTGAAAAATTGGTGGACGCCGGAGGACCTGAAGAATTTCCAGGCCCGCGGCGAATGCATCGCCAAGCAGTTCGATGCCTTCGAAATCGAGCCGGGATTGCACGGGAACGGCAAGCTCGAGGAAGGCGAGAGCATCGCCGATCTCGGCGGGATGAACATCGCGTACGCGGCGTTTCAAAAAACGCTAGCGGGAAAGCCGGCTCCCGCGCCCATCGACGGATTCACCGCGGAGCAGCGATTCTTCCTCGGCTGGGCGCAAATATGGGAAGAAAATATGCGTCCCGAATACGCGCGCCTGATCGCCAAGGTCAACGAGCACCCGTTGAACAAGTTCCGCACGACGGGTCCGCTTTCGAACACTCCAGCATTTGCAAAGGCGTTCGGTTGCGCCGCCGACTCGGCGATGGTTCGGCCCGAGGGCCAGCGCTGCCGCATCTGGTAGGGTACGGTATCCGCGGCGAACCCGACGAGGGTTCGCCGCGGGTCAATCTATTTCTTCTTTGAGGCGAGGATGCGCTCAATCTGTTGGAAATGATTGATGTCGTGTCCCGCGAACATCCGCACGATCGTTTCCACGGTTTCAGGTCCGCGTTCATTGTGCATTCCGTGCTGCTGCCACTGCTCGGGAGTGAGTGATTTGAGCAGCGCAAGATTGGCTTCGCGGAGCGCGCAGTATTGAGCGAGCGACTTGCGGAGGTCGCGCTTGTCGTAGTGCAGCGCCGTCACCCAGGCATCCTGGTCGAAGCCGATAATCTGCGTTCCCGGCTCTCCGAGAATCGCACGGACGCGGTAGCCGCCGACGAGCTCGGTGTCCGCGATGTGCGCCACGATCTCGGCGATGGACCACTTCCCGGGTGCCGGTCGCTTGCGCGCTTTCGAGGCCGTCACCCTCCTGAGAAGCCGTTTGAGCTTTCCCGGAGCCGCCGCCTGCAGCTTCAGCGGGTCGTTACCCGCGATGTGGCCGAACATCCGATTTCGGTACTGTTCCGTAGTTTCCTGCATCGGTCTTTCACCTCTTTTGCCATGGCCGGCTGATTGAGATTCTAAGTCAGGAGCTGAACGGACCGAACGGCTGCGGATCTGCGAAAAATATCGCGGAGGAGCCAATTTGGCTCGCGGCCGCGGCGCCGCGAAGAACGGGTGGACCGTTTGAGTCTCCGTCGTAGAGCGATGTTTCTCATTGTGGAAACTGCGGTTGCCAAGCGAACCGAAGCGGCTCGGCCCGCGTCGTACAATTTAATAACGATTTCGAGGGGCGGCGGCCTCCGAATATGCCGGGCCGCAGGCCTCGGTTACGTGACGCTGAAAGGCAAAGAGTATGGCGCTCAAATCGGCGGACGTGCGTCCAGCGAACCAGCCGGCGCAGTCTTCGGCCCGGACGCCGGATCGATTGCCGGCCAAACCGGAGGACCAGGAGCTTGCGCGCAAGCAAGAGGAACAGGCAGCGCTTGAAGCCGAACTGGCCGACCGCGAGCTGCGCTCGGCGAACTTGCGAGCCGAGCTGGGGGCCTTCGAAAGGCGCTACCTCCATTTTGTGGGATTGCGGTACGCGGAATTGGACGAGTGGAAGGCGCAAATTGCCGAGCGGGTCTCTCGAGAACAGCCCGGAAATGAACGGGCGCAGCAAGCGGCGCGCGACGCCCGCGCGCGCGCCAACGAGACGAAATCTGCCGCTGGCGAAAAGGCCGCGCAGGAACCGCGAGCGTTCCAGTCTTCTCCCGAAATGAAACGGCTCTACCGCGAAGTCGCCAAGAGAATTCATCCCGATCTCACTTCCGACCGCAACGACCGCGCGAAGCGCCAACAGTTGATGGCCGAAGCAAATCAGGCTTACGAGCGCGGCGACGAAGCGCGGCTCGCAAAAATTCTCACCGTTTACGAACACAGTCCCGAGGCCGTGGAAGGCGAGGGCCCTGGCGCGGAACTCGTCCGCGTGATCCGCCGCGTCAGCCAGGTGCGTGGCCGGCTGGCCGAAATTGAGGCGGAGATGCAGGAACTCGAGCGCTCGGACTTGTACCAGCTCAAATCACGCGTGGACGATGCCGAAAAGAGCGGGCGCGACGTATTGAAGGACATGATCGGAAAGGTCGACGAACAGATAGCGTTGGCGAAGCGGCGCCTCGAAAATCCCGATCCGCTTTCCCATTGATGGAAACCCGCGAGAAATCTCCGGCGAAGCAGATGGTTCACGCGCCCTCGCGAGCCCTTGCGGTGAGGTCTGCCGCGATCGTCGCTCGGGGACTGCGCGACCTGGCGCGCGATTCGAACTGGCTCATCAAGAAAGTTTTCAACGGGCACTCGCCTCATCTTGCAATTTCGCCGACCGGCCAACTGTGCGCCGTCTCGCCGCTCGTACGCCAAGGGACGGAGCGAATCGCGCTCTACGACGTCGAGTTGAGCACTCCGACGCTGGCTCTGGCTGTTCCGGGAGAGCCGGAGGTATGCTCGCCCGGATTGCCCGCCGCGTTTCGATGGTCGCCTACAGCCCGTTACCTGATCGCGGCGTGGGGCGCCTGGCCGCCGGAGCTGCACATCTTCGATCTCCACCGCAAGAGCTCTCTGGGCGCGTTCGGTCGCTTTTCGGCTTTTCCCAACAGCCTGGCATGGTCCGACACGGGACGGTATTTTGCGGCGGCTTCCAAAGGCGGAACAGACGCGCAACTGCGATTGTGGGAAGCCGAACCCGAATCGACCGAAAAAGCTCCGTTCGGGGGCACGCCGCTATCCGAACTCGGCGGACCCCGGTCCGTCGATGAATGGATGGGTTCGCAAGCCGCAGATTCGGAATCCGGCGACGACGGGGCGTTTTCCGGATTCGGGTGCAACGCCTTCAGCCCGGATGAGGAGACGCTCGCGAGCGTCATCGAGATTGAAGGGGACTGGGCGGACGATTCGATTGTACTTCTGGAAGTGCCGACGCTGAGGAGACAGAGCGTGTTTCACGCTCAGGGACACGTGACGGACCTTGGCTGGACCTTCGACAGCCGTCAGCTGATCTATTGCTCTGCCGGGCAGGCCTACCGGCTTGCCGCGGGCAGCGAGGAGGCGGAGTCGCTGCCTTTCGGCGCCGAGCTTTGCGCGTGTCACCCGCACCTTCCACTGTGCCTTTGCTTCAGCTCGTGGCTCCGGAATTCCGCGAAGGGCCGCTTGTTCCTTGTGGACTTGAATCGTCTCGCGGTATTCGACGAATATGCCGCCGAAGGCGTGGTCAATCTGCGGTGGAGCCTCGACGGGTCGAAAGCCTACGCCGTCACAGCCGACGGCCTCGCCTACATCTATGAACCGCCGCTGCTCTAGCGGGCGTCACTCCGATTTGGCGCCTGTGACACTCTCGGTCCATTGCCAGATGTCGGCCCTCACCTTAGGATCGCGCGACAGGGGATTGGACTGGGCGGGCTTCGATTTGACGAAGTATTCTCCCGAGACTTTCGCCACGTCCGGAGAGGTGGCGAGGTAGAGAGACACCTGGGCGCCTTCCTTCGGACTCAGCATGAAAGGCCTCATCACCGCCAAGATGATTTTGAAAACTAAAGGTACCTTGGTGGGGAAGATATTTGTCTTCACTACGCCGGGGTGAAGGCAGTTCGCGGTGACGCCCGTGCCTTTGAGCCGACTCGCGAGTTCAAACGTGAAGGCGTTCATCAGCAGCTTCGATTGACCGTAAGCAGAGAAGCCATTGAACTTCCGCCGCTCGAATTGCAGGTCGTTCATGTCCAGGCGCGAGCGGCGCTGAGCTTGCGAGGAGACATTGATGATCCGCGCAGGCGCACTGGCCTTCAAGCGATCAAGCAAAAGCATCGTCAGCAGCGCGCCGCCCAGATGGTTGGTCGCAAGGACCACCTCGATCCCATCAACGGAAAGGTTCCGCCCAGGACGCATACCGGCTCCCCCGCCCGCATTGTTGATGAGCACGTCGACATGGGCATAAGAGTTTAGGATCAGTTTCGCCAACGCGCGGACTGACGCCTGTGAGGACATGTCCGCGATCAGCAGGTCGATCTGGGACGATCCCGATTCCCGCTGGATTTCTTCGAGCGCCGCTCTGCCTTTCTCAGCATTCCGGCAGACCATTACGACTCGCGCTCCCATCTGCGCGAGACCCAGCGCGGTCTCCTTGCCGATGCCGCTGTTCGCCCCCGTGACCACGCAGGTTTTCCCGCTCATGTTTACCGGCCCCATCCTAAGATTCCTCCTCAAGTTCTGGAAAGCTGCGGCCTCGTCCCGGCGCCGCTTCGGGCCTCACGAATCACCACCTACAAATCACGATGCATGCCGTTCCTTCTTACGAGAGCGGAAGATTGGCTTCGGCGTTCAGGGCCGAGTCGGCGCGCTCGCCCGAGACAAATCGCGCGTGACCTGCTGCGGCGATCATGGCAGCGTTGTCGGTTGAAAGCGCTCGGCTAGGGAAGTAGACCTCGATGCCGCATCGGGTCGCTTCGGCTTCGAAGGTGCGGCGAAGTTCGCTATTCGCCGCGACGCCTCCCGAAACGAGCAGAGCGTGCGTCGCGTGCTGCGCTGCCGCAGCGAAGGTGCGCGACACGAGGTTGTCAACCACCGCGCGCTGGAAGCTAGCGATCAAATCGAGTGTGGCGGCGCCGGAGAGTGCGAGCAACGCGTTCGCGCCGCGGTCGCCTCGAGCGAGCGCTTCCCTCCTGGCTCCGATTTCCGGCTCGAGCTGCGGATTGCGACGCAGATGGTAAAGAACCGCCGTTTTGATGCCGCTGAAGCTGAAATCAAACGGGTTGCCGCTCATCTTTGGCTCGTTGAAATGAATCGCCTGAGCATTTCCGTGGGTCGCGAGGCGGTCAATCACCGGCCCGCCCGGATAGCCGAGCCCGAGCATCCGCGCGACCTTGTCGTAAGCTTCGCCGGCAGCATCGTCGCGGGTGCCACCGATGCGCGTGTAGGAATACCGCTGCGCGCCGTTCGAGGGCTCGGATTTCACGTGGTAAAGGATCGTGTGCCCGCCGGAAACGATCAGGCAGGCTGCTGGAAGCTGCGGTTCTCGCCCGGTGGAGTGCGCCTCGAGGAAGACCGCATGGACATGGCCCTCGAGATGATTCACGGCGATCAGCGGTTTTCCCTGCGCGAAAGCGAGAACTTTTCCGTAGGTGACGCCGACCAGCAGCGCGCCGATCAGTCCCGGCCCCTGCGTTACGGCGACCGCGTCCACGTCGCGCAGCTCGACGCGGGCCTGGTCGACGGCTTCGCGAACGACCGGCACTATCTGCCGGAGGTGTTCGCGGGAAGCAAGCTCCGGAACGACGCCGCCATATTTGCGATGGATATCGTTCTGCGATGCGACGACACTCGATAGGATGCGCCGGCCCCCGGCCACGATCGCTGCGGCGGTCTCGTCACACGAGGATTCGATTCCCAAGATAAGGTGTTCGCTTGCGTTCACGGCCGAGACCCAATCATGCGAGGTACTTAAAATCGCTATGTTAGCATAGGCAGGGAAGCTCGCCGGACGCGGGCTCGGAGCACACAAAACGAGATGAGCGGAAAAACGAAGAAGGTGCGTAAGGCCGTCCTGCCCGTGGCGGGGCTGGGGACGCGATTTCTTCCCGCGACGAAGGCCATTCCCAAGGAAATGCTGACGGTGGTGGACAAACCGCTGATCCAGTACGCCGTCGAGGAGTGCATCGCGTCGGGCATCGAGCACGTGATATTCGTTACCGGGCGCCGCAAGAGCGCGATCGAGGACCACTTCGATCTGGCTCCTGAGCTGGAAAGTCTTCTCGAAGGCCGTGGAAAGCCCGAGCACGCGCGGCTGGTCCGCGAGGTAAGCGGCGGATTGACCTTCAGCTATACGCGCCAGAGCGAGCCGCTGGGACTCGGACACGCGGTGCTGTGCGCTGCGGAACTCGTGGGCGACGAACCGTTCGCGGTGTTGCTGGGCGACGTAATCATGCACGGAGCCATTCCCGCGACGCGCGAGCTCGTGAAAATCTACGAGGCTACTGGTGCGGGAGCGATTCATGTCGAGCGGGTGGCGCCCGAGCGCGTCCACTTGTACGGAATCGTCGATGCGAAGCCTGAAAAACAATTCCGGCGCGGCAAGAGAGTTTTACGCGTGAAGGACCTGGTCGAAAAGCCCAGCGCAGAGAAGGCGCCGTCGAATCTCGGGGTCGCGGGCCGGTACGTCCTGCCGCCGGAGATCTTCGACTATCTCAGGAAAACGGAACCCGGCGCTGGAGGCGAAATCCAATTGACGGACGGGCTCCGCCGGCTGGCGGAGCAGAACAAGCTGCTCGCCTGCATCTACCGGGGGAAGACCTATGACGCGGGAGACAAGCTCGGGTTTCTTCAGGCGACGGTCGAGATTGCGCTGAAGAATCGGGAGCTGGGGGAGAGTTTTCGTGCATACCTGCGAGGACTGAACCTCTAAAGGTTACTTTTTCTTGCGGTTGGCAGCGCCCTTATTGGAATTGTCCGCAGCCGCCGGTTTCGATTCCGCCGGTTTTTCGGCCGCTTTGTCCGCCGGTTTTGCCGCCGCACCGTCGCCGGAACTCTCGGTTGGGGCCGACGCCGAACCCTTTCCTGCATAGTCGGTCACATACCATCCCGAGCCTTTGAACTGAATCGCGGGTGCTGACGCCATCCGCTCGGCACGGGCGCCGCATTTCGGGCACTTCTTCGTGGCTGCGGCGGTGACGCTTTCGATCTTCTCGAAGCGGTGACCGCATTTCACGCATTTGTATTCGTACAACGGCAACGCCTGGCTCCTTTTGCGTTTCGGAGGATTGCGGGAGCCCGTTTCAGGGCTGCGCGACCCGCCGGAGGATCGGGATCTTCGCCTCGCGCAATACGTGCTCGACGACCGTCTCCCTCAGGCGCGAGGCGTCGTAATCAAAGTGCAGCCGGTTCGTTTTTTCGTCGAAGCGGAAACGTTGCAGCCCGTAGGTGTTGGCGAACTGGCCGAGCGCGCGGAATTGCTCTGCCTTCAACGGGTTCTGCAGCTCATAAGTTACGGTCATGAATGTCATAGCGGTCAGTATAGCATCGGCCCGGCGCGCGGTTAACATCCTGCGCGACAGACGATTACAACCTGGCGCGCCGGAGGCGCAACGCATTGCCGACCACAGACACCGAACTGAAACTCATCGCGGCTGCGGCGATCATGGGGCTGAGGAGCAGTCCAAAGAACGGATAGAGAACTCCTGCGGCAACGGGGATTCCGAGGGAGTTGTACACGAACGCAAAGAACAAATTCTGGCGGATGTTGGCCATCGTGGCCCGGCTCAAGAGCCTTGCGCGGACAATCCCACGCAGGTCGCCCTTTACAAGAGTGACGCCCGCGCTTTCCATGGCGATGTCGGTGCCGGTTCCCATGGCAATCCCAACATGCGCTTGCGCAAGAGCCGGGGCGTCGTTGATGCCGTCTCCGGCCATGGCGACGAAGTGGCCCTCGGCTTGGAATTTCTTGACGATGGCCGCCTTGTCCTGAGGCAGCACCTCGGCAACGACGTCGTCGATTTGGAGTTTCGCTGCGACGGCGCGCGCCGTGGTTCCGCTATCGCCCGTGAGCATCACGACGCGGATGCCATCGGCGTGGAGCTTGCGTATCGCTTCCGGGGTCGTTCGCTTGATGGGGTCAGCGACGCCGAGGAGGCCTATCACACGCCGCTCGGCCACGACGAACATGACCGTCTGGCCCTCCGCGCGCAAACTCTCCGCTCTTTGTGCCGAGGCTCCAGATTGCACATGCAGCTCATCAAGCAGTTTGCGACTACCGAGAGCGACGAATCCGCCCTCAACGCGCCCGCTGACACCGCGGCCCGTGAGGGATTCGAAAGCTTCCACAGGCGAAAGGGCGGCACCGCGTTCCTCCGCGCCCTCAACGATTGCGGCGGCGAGGGGATGTTCGCTGCCGCGTTCGAGACTGCCCGCCAGGCTCAAGAGCTTTTTCCGATCGACCCCTTCCAGCGTTTCGACCGAGACCAATTTGGGTTTCCCCTCGGTGAGCGTTCCCGTTTTGTCGACTACCAGCGTGTCCACTCCTCTCAGCAGCTCGATGGCTTCGGCGTTCTTGAAGAGCACGCCGAGGGCCGCACCCCTGCCGGTAGCAACCATGATCGACATCGGAGTCGCGAGGCCGAGCGCACAAGGGCACGCGATAATGAGAACCGCCACGGAGTTGACCAGCGCGTGCGCCATTCGCGGGGTCGGACCCCAGAGTCCCCAAACAATGAACGTGGCCGCGGCAATTGCAATCACGATCGGCACGAAGTAGCTGGCGACGACATCGGCGAGCCTTTGAATCGGGGCGCGGCTGCGCTGCGCCTCGCTGACCATGCGCACAATCTGCGCCAGAAGAGTATCGGATCCGACCCGCTCCGCGCGCATCACAAAGGTGCCCGTGCCATTGATTGTCGCGCCTGTCACTTTTGCCCCGGGTTGTTTTTCCGCGGGGATCGGCTCGCCCGTGATCATGGATTCGTCCACGGTGCTCGAGCCATCCAGGATCACGCCGTCCGTCGGGATGTTTTCCCCGGGACGCACGCGCAGGCGATCACCCGGGGATACCTGTTCGAGCGGAATATCCAGCTCAGTGCCGTCCTCGCGGACCAGCCGGGCCGTCTTGGGCGCAAGGCCGAGAAGCGCCTTAATAGCCGCGCCTGTTTCGCTTCGGGCCTTCAGTTCCAACACTTGCCCGAGGAGGACGAGCGCAGTGATGATCGCGGCAGCCTCGAAATAGGGAGCGACCGCTCCGGTCTCGCTCCGAAATGAATCCGGGAAAAAGGCCGGAGCGAGAGTCGCGATCACACTGTAGAGATAAGCGACGCCCACGCCGAGGCCGATCAGCGTGAACATGTTCAAGCTGCGATGGACGATCGAATTCCAGAATCGCACGAAGAACGGCCAGCCGCCCCACAAAACCACCGGCGTAGCGAGGGCCATCTCAAGCCAACTCCAGGTTCGAGGCGGGGCAAGCTCCCGTAAAGGGCGTCCCGGAATCAAATCGGACATCGCGATCAGAAGGACAGGAACCGCAAGCGCCGTGCTCCACCAGAAGCGAAATCGCATGTCTCGGAGTTCAGGATTCTCCTGCGCTTCGACAGAAACAGTCCGGGGCTCAAGCGCCATTCCGCAGATCGGGCAAGCGCCAGGCCCCGTACGAACGATTTCAGGATGCATCGGGCAGGTGTATTCGGTTTGCGTCGACGGTGCGAGCGGGACGTCCGGTTCGAGAGCCATTCCGCACTTGCCGCATGGGCCCGGATGACCCTGGCGAACTTCGGGGTCCATCGGGCACGTGTAAACTGCAGACTTCACCGCTGGAGCTGGGCGAGAGGGCACGCCGCCCAACTGCACCAGCGGAGTCGCTTGACCATCGCCCTCAAGTTTCGCGCCGAGATACTTTTCCGGATTGGCGCGAAACTTCTCAGCGCAGCCAGCGCAACAGAAGTAGTACGTCGCTCCGGCATGCTGGGCCGTCGCGGCAGCCCGCTCCGGATCGACCGTCATTCCGCAAACAGGATCCTTCGCCATCAGCCGACCATTATCACCCGAATGTCAAAATGCGGGTCTCTTGAGGGAACATTCTCAGCGGGGCTCACGTATCTCATGCCAGAGCGTCGAAACTGAACAGGCGGGAGCGTTCGTGAATTCGAATGGTGGGAACGGCAAGGCGGGCCGGAAGCGGCGGAAACGTTGGGTTGTCGTGGGCGGAGCGTGCGCGGCGATTCTAGGTATGGTAGTGCTTGGCGCTGCCGCGCTGCGGCCCAGCCACGCGATTGATCCGGATAAGCTCGCACCGGTTGAGCGCGGCGATATCGCTCGCTCGGTGGTTGCCACCGGCAAGATCGAGCCGCTCACGAAGGTGGAAGTGAAATCGAAGGCCAGCGGAATCGTAGAGAAAATATATCTGGACGCGGGCGACCGAGTGAAAGCCGGCCAGGTGCTGGCTGAGCTCGACCGGGTGCAGCTCCAAGCGAGCGTGGCCGAAGCGCGGGCCAATCTCGATGCTGCTCAGGCCGGGCAGGAAGCAGCGCAGGCCGCGTATCAGAAAAACTTGGTGGATGCGGAGGGCCCCGACGTGCCGTTCCTGAAAAATGACATGGACCGCGCGCACGACCTTTTCAAGCAGGGCCTGATCGCCGAGAACGTAATGCAGGACGCGGAGAAAAACTATCAGCTCGCGCTGAACCGGCAGACCTCCGCGCAGCGGAATGCGCAGATGAGCAAAGCACAGGTAGCGCAGTCGAAGGCGCAGGTGGCGCAGGCCATGGCCTCGCTTGACAACGCCGAGGAGAATCTGCGGAATGCGACGATCACGAGTCCAATGAATGGCGTCGTGCTGTCGAAAGATGTTGAAGTCGGCGACGCTGTCAGCTCGATTCTGGTGCTGGGGTCGCAGGCCACACTCGTAATGACTCTTGGAGATACGAGCGAGGTATACGTGCGCGGCAAAGTGGACGAAGCCGATATCGGTAAGGTTTACCTCGGGCAACCCGCACGTATCGTGGTCGAGTCGTTCAAAGACAAAGCGTTCCAGGGCAAAGTCACCAAGATCGCGCCCCTCGGACAGGAGAAAGACAACGTCACCACGTTCGAAGTGCGCGTCTCGATTCAGAATACCGGCGGGGAACTCCGCGCCAACATGAGCGCCAACGCCGAAATCATACTCGAGGAAAGAAAGAGCGTTCTCTTAGTTCCTGAGGGTGCCGTCATATTCGACAAGGACAAGAACGCCTCGGTGGAAATCGCCGATCCCAAGGGTCCCGAGGGGCGCACGAAAGTAGCACTGAAGCTGGGGATAACGAACGGCGTAAAGGCCGAGGTGCTTTACGGACTGAAGGAAGGGCAGAAAGTGATTCTGCAATAGGGGCCGCGACCTGCAGACCGCCGGCAACAATGAATTTCGCCGATCTCTTTAAAGACACGATTCAGACGCTCTGGGCGCACAAGCTGCGCACTTTCCTGACCATGTTCGGCATCGCCTGGGGAATTATTTCCATCACGCTGATGGTTGCGGCCACCGAAGGGCTCCGCGTGGGCCTGAAACGAAACGCAGAAAGCTTCGGCAAAGACATCATGATTTTCTTCGCTGGCCGCACCAGTCTGCAGGCGGGCGGCATGCGCGCCGGACGCGACGTGCACTGGAACGAGGACGACTACGCGCCGATCCTCGCGCAATCACCTGCGTGCCGTTACTCCCTGCCGGAAATAGGGAATCAGGTCTCGCTGCGCAGCCGCTACAATAGCGGCACTCTGCTGGTGGTGGGCTCACTGCCACCGTTTTCCTGGGCGCGCAGTGTCGATGTGGGCGAGGGCCGATTCTACGGCGATGCCGACCAGGCGAATGTCAACCGCGTGGCATTTCTCGGAAGCGACGCGAGAAAGCAGCTCTTCGGAACCCGCCCCGCGCTAGGCGAGACGCTCTGGCTAGGAGACATTCCCTACACCGTAATCGGCGTGATGAGGCCGAAAGAACAGGACTCGTCATACGACGGCCAGGACATCCGGAAAATCTTCGTTCCGTATAGCGCGATGGTCCGTGATTTCCCGAACCGACCGCCGGCCGAGCCTCACACGATCGATCACTTGCTCATCGTGCCAAAGTCGCTCGCGCTGCACAAAGACTGCGAGCGTGAGGCGCGCGCCGCACTCGGCGTGATTCACCATTTTGACCCGAAGGACGACGAGGCGGCGTTTGTTTGGGACACTATCAAGAACGCGGAAGCCAACGCGCTGATCATGGATGGCATGGAATACTTTATGGGTGCCGTCGGAATCGTCACGCTGTGTCTCGGCGGGCTGGGCGTGATGAACGTGATGCTGGTCGCGGTGCGCGAGCGGACGCAGGAGATCGGCGTGCGCAAGGCGATGGGAGCGACGAGGCGCTCGATCTTGGGGCAGTTTTTCGTGGAGACCATGATCATCGCCTTCCTGAGCGGTGGGCTCGGTATGGGCATCGCTTACGGATTCTGTGCTCTGGTGGATTTATTGCCGATGCCGCAGGTATTTGCAGGATTGCTGCCCACCTGGCAGTCGGGCGCGTTTGCCTTTGCGCTGCTAGCTACGATCGCAGTGCTCTCTGCGCTCTATCCGGCAAGGCGGGCGGCGGCCGTGGATCCCATCGACGCCCTGCGGTATGAGGCTGGGGGCTAGCCCGCGATGTTCGAGGAAATCCTCAAGCAGGCGTGGAGTTCGCTACGGCGGCAGCCGCTCCGTAGCTGTTTGACGATGACCGGAATCGTGTGGGGAATCGTGTCGGTAACCATGCTGCTCGCTTACGGTTCGGCATTCCGCGCGATACTGATGTACACGTTCGACTCGTTCGGACACGACGCGATTGTCTGTTGGCCGGGCACAACGGGTGAACAGGCCGGAGGTGAGCGCGCCGGACACGTGGTGAAGTTCGAACAGGCGGATGTAGACCAGGTGCGCGCCAGCGCGACCTTGGCGAAGTACGTATGCCCGGAAACGGTGAGGTTCCTGGGCTTGTCCCACGAGGAGCGTTCGACGAGCACGGCAATTCGCGGAGTCTGCACGGCGTACGGCGAGATGCGCAACGAAGTGCCGTTCGAGGGCCGCTGGCTCGACGCGGATGACGAGGTCAGCCACCGCCGGTCGGTTTTCCTGGGCGCGCTGATTAGGAAGAAGCTGTTCGGCGGATCGCCGGCTGTCGGTGAGTCCATTCGGATCAAGGGCGCGCGCTTCACCGTGATCGGAGTAATGGACCGCAAATTCCAGCAGAGCACTTATTTCACAAACGACGACCTATCGGCCTGGATCCCCTACTCGACGGCGGGCGAATTGTGGGATACCAAATCCGCGAGTGTGCTGGTCGTGGAGCCGATCTCAACTCAATTCGACCGGCCGGTGCGGCAGCAAGTGCTTGCGGCCCTGGCGGAGCGCCAGCATTTTTCGCCGACGGACAAGCGCGCGGTGCAGTTCATCAGCATGGAGGATTTTCGGCCGATCATGATAGGCATCACCTACGGCTTGGAGCTGCTTCTGCTTTTCGTGGGCCTGCTGACACTGGGGATCGGCGGGGTCGGTGTGATGAACATCATGCTTGTCACGGTGAACGAGCGCATTCGCGAGATCGGCTTGCGGCGCGCGCTGGGCGCACGCCGGCGGCACATTCGGGTGCAGTTTCTGACCGAGGCGCTGGCGATGACACTGACCGGCGGAGCAATCGGCGTGCTGATCTCCGTGGGCATCGGCGCGCTGATCGGCACGATTCCGTTCCTTGGTCCTGCGTACGAAGACACGTCGGGGCGGGTCGACATCCACATGCACATTTCGTGGGAGATTCTTGTTGCTTCGGTGACTGTGCTGGTGATCGTGGGGATACTCAGCGGTGTCGTGCCGGCCATTCGCGCGTCCAGTCTGGACCCGGTCGAGGCGCTTCGGTACGAGTAAAGGCCGCGTAGCGGACTAGACCGTTCGAAGAACTGCGCGCGAAAAGCGATTGGTTACCCACGCGCTCAGGACGCAGCGGCGCGGGCGGCCCCCTCGATCTTGCGAATCATTTCGTTAACGGTGAGCACCTGAGCGAACAGGAATCCCAGGGTGGCGCAGGTTGCCCTCTGCAGTTCTGCGGCGGAGAGTTCTCCCATCGCGGCGGTCGCCGTCCCGTCGCTCAGGAAGAATACGTGGAAATCGCGGACGGCCGCTTCTCGGGCAGTCGTCTCGCAGCACACATTCGTGGCGACGCCGCCGATGATGACCGTGTCGATGGCGCGCTTGCGCAGGATCAATTCAAGGTCGGTGCCATGGAAGGCGCCGAAGCGAGGCTTGTCGAGAAGAATGTCGCGCGAGTCGATGACGAGCCCCTTGTGAAGCGCTGCGGACTCAGACCCCTTATCGAGAATGCCCTCTTTCACGAAGGGACTGAACTCGGCGAGGACGCCGAGATTCGATCGGTCCGGCCTGACAACGATGCTGGCGTGAATCACCAGAATGCCGGCTCTGCGGCAAACCGCTGCGAGGCGGTTCACGCGATCGAGCACGGCAGGCCCATCCGGCGCCGCGATGGGAGAGCCTTCGATGAAGCAGTTCTGCAGGTCGATGTTCAGCAAAGCGGTGTGCTCGGGAACTATGGCGAAGTCAACCATGGCTTTCCCCTCTCGCGATCGGATTGCGCCGCGAATTCTATACCCGATATCGGCCGGATCCAAGAGAGTGGTCTTAAGCGGGCAAGGTGTGCGACTGCAGAGGCCCATTGCGGTTGATGCGCTGACCGCCAGGTCGCGGCCACGGATGACCGAGCGGCCCTCCGACTCGTGAAGCTGACGGCGTCCGCTAGGGAGCCTTCAGAACCGAATCGAGGTACGCCATCATCTCAGGGCTGGTCCAGTCCTGCGCGCCCACGATTTTACGCTCTAGGCGCCCCTTCCGATCGATGACGTATGTTTCAGGGATCATTTGAGTGCCGTAGCTTAATTTAATCTGCTTCGTGGGGTCGCGGTACGTGGGGAATGACACGGCGTAGGTCTTCAGGAAATCGTCGAAGGCGCTGGGATCATCGTCCTCACTGATGCCGAGAACCGTTCCGCCGAGCGGTGCGATTCGCCGCTGCAAGGCGTTGAGCGCGGGAGCCTCGTCCACGCACGGAGGGCACCAGGAGGCCCAGAAGTTCAGCACTACGACTTTGCCGCGAAAGTCGGCAAGCCGCTCGATCTTGCCGTCTACCACAACTTGAAAATCCTTGGCCGGGCGCCCTCGCAGGCTTGCCTCACCCTGCCGGTAGTCCGGCCGAGCAAATAGCACGAGCATGCCGGTGATGAACGCCAAAACCAGCCCTGTCTTCAGTTTCCGTTTCAATCCGCCGTCCAAGCGCCCTATAATAGAAGCATCTCCAATGAGATAGCGAATAGTTTAGCAGCCCCCGTGGACGGCATCGCAAAAACCTTGGTCTCCGCCATCATCCCCGCGAGAAACGAAGAAGCCTCGATCGCACGCGCGGTCGAGTCGGTGGCGGCTCAGCCTGAAATCGGGGAAGTAATCGTCGTCAATGACCAGTCAGCCGATCGCACAGGAGCGATCCTGGCCGAGCTGTCCCGCCGCATTCCGAAGCTCCGGGTCCTTGCGACCGGCGCGCTTCCGCCTGGCTGGGTGGGCAAGAATCATGCGGCGTCGGTGGGCGCTGCTGCGGCAAAGGGGGACTGGCTGCTCTTCACCGACGCGGATACGTACCACTATCTCGGAGGCACGCGCCGGGCGCTGAGCGATGCCGTGGACCACGACGCCATGATGGTTTCCTACTCGCCCGAGCAGGAGCTGGACACCTTTTGGGAACGGGCTCTCATCCCGTTCGTATACTGGCGGCTCGGCAGGATATACCCGTTCACCAGGATCAACGATCCTTCGCGCCCGGATGCGGCCGCGAACGGGCAGTTCGTCCTGATTCTGCGGGAAGCGTATGAAGCGATCGGAGGCCACGGCGCGATTGCCGGAGAGATCCTTGAAGACGTGGCGCTGGCGCGGCGGGTGAAGGGCTCAGGATACAGAATCTATTTCACCGCCCCGATGGGAATCGTCCAAACGCGAATGTATCGGTCGTTCGCGGCGATGTGGCAGGGCTGGACCAAGAACCTCTATCCCTTGGTTGGCGGAACCGTAAGCGCGCTTCTGATGGACCTCGCCCAAGTCGTCCCTTGGTTTGAAATCACCGTGTTCGGCTTTCTGTGGGCCTATCTTCTGAGGGCCCACGGCGTTTCAGCATGGCTGTTGCCTCTCTTCGCCCTGATGGCATTGCTCGAGCGTCAACTCCAGTACGCGTTTGAGCTCCACCGGAATCTCTACCCCGTTTCGTACGTCCAATACTATGTTCCGGGAGTGCTCCTGTACTGCGCGGCGCTGATTGCCTCCTGGTGGAAAAACACGTACGGCGAGGTGGTGTGGAAGGGAAGGGCGTACCCGGCGAAAACTCCATGATTCGAGTGACGCGCAAAATCGAATTTTCCGCGGCGCATTTCTATCACAATCCGGAGTTTTCGCCGGAGGAAAATCGCCGCATCTTCGGGAAGTGCAATAATCCGCACGGGCACGGACACAATTACGTCCTTGAAGTCACGGTGGCAGGCGAGCCCGATCCAGCCACGGGGATGGTGCTCGATCTGAAGGAACTGAAGGAGATTCTGCAACGAGAAATCGCGGAGCGGATGGACC
This sequence comes from Candidatus Acidiferrales bacterium, assembly GCA_035279445.1. Classification (GTDB taxonomy): domain Bacteria; phylum Acidobacteriota; class Terriglobia; order Acidiferrales; family UBA7541; genus Palsa-295. The sequence goes on from DATEHV010000046.1 coordinate 59,178, forward strand.
ACCGTCATTTGAACTACGAGGTTCCGGAGCTGACAGGCCAGATTCCCACGTGCGAAAACATCGCGGCGGCCATCTGGAGGCTGCTCGAACCAAAAATCACGCAGGGCAAACTCGACCGCGTGCGTCTGTATGAATCGCCCGACCTTTTCGCAGACTGCACCGCGGAATCGAACGGAGCGCGCGCGTGAGCGCCCTCCTGAAGGTGTCGCTGACCCGGCGTTACCGTTTTTCGGCGTCGCACCGGCTTTACAGCTCACGTTTCAGCGACGGTGAGAATCAGCGGCTCTATGGCAAATGCAGCAATCCCTACGGTCACGGGCACAACTACGTCCTGGAAGTCACGGTCACGGGCGCGGTGGACCCGGCCACGGGGATGATCGCGAACCTGGGCGATCTCGATCCGTTCGTCGGGCGCGAGGTCGTCGAAGCATTCGATCACAAGAATCTGAACGAGGAAATTCGAGAATTCCGGGAAATTGTGCCGACCACCGAAAATGTCTGCCGCGAGGTCTACCGGCGGCTCTCCGCATTTCCAGTGGCGCGCATCGAGCGCGTGCGAATCGAGGAAACCGGTAAGAATAGCTTCGAATTTGACGGAGAACGGGAAGCGGCCGAGGGAATTTCAGGATGAGGGGTAAATCGCCGATGAGCGAAACAACAGAAATTATGGTTCCTGAAGAAGCGGGTGCCGGGAACATCGCCGCTCTGATTCGCCAGCTGCTCGTGCAACTCGGCGAAGACCCGAACAGGGAAGGGCTGCGGCGCACACCCGAGCGCTTCGAGAAAGCCCTCCGGTTTCTAACCAGCGGATATCGGCAAGATCCGGAAAAACTCCTCAATGGCGCTATGTTCAGCGTTTGCTACGACGAAATGGTGGTGGTGAAAGACATCGAAGTCTATAGCCTTTGCGAGCATCACCTGCTGCCGTTTTTCGGTAAGTGCCACGTCGCCTACATCCCGAGCAAGAAAGTTGTCGGCTTGAGCAAAATCGCACGACTCGTGAATATGTACGCGCGGCGCCTGCAGATTCAGGAGCGGTTGACGAGCCAGATTGCGAAGGCCATCGAGGAGAAGCTCAGCCCTCAGGGCGTCGGCGTAATCATTGAAGCGCGCCACCTGTGCATGGTGATGCGGGGAGTGGAAAAGCAGCACTCGGCGGCGGTGACGAGCGCGATGCTCGGTGTCTTCCGCGACAACAAGCAGACGCGCGATGAATTCCTCTCGCTGGTTCGCGGGGAGAAGTAGGCCGCGGGGCGGGCCCGAGCGCGCCGTAAAATCCCTTTGCGACATATAGGCTCTGTGCTAGCATTTTCATGTCGAAGAGGCGAAGAGCATAGAGCAGGGGCACGACGTTTCAGAGGGGGGATCGGTTGATGGAAGCCAAAGCCGGTGTAATCGAGCAGTATCGGGTTCATACGAAAGACACCGGATCGCCAGAAGTGCAAATCGCGCTGTTGAGCGAGCGCATCAACTACCTCACGACCCATCTCCAGTCCCACGCAAAAGATCATGCTTCGCGTCGCGGGTTGATCATGATGGTCAATAAGCGTCGCCGGCTGCTGGACTATCTGAACCGTCGCGACCCGGATCGGTATCGCGAGATTGTGGCACGACTTAGCTTGCGCAAGTAGCGCGGAGCCCCCGAGCGGCCGCTCAGGCCGCATGTACCTCCACCGCACAGACCTGAGTTGTCCGCTTGCGCGCAGTTGGCACGCTTCGCGATGCACAGGTTCGATTCTCCGCTCGCTCCGCGAAGTAGCGCCACGGTAGGTGCGTCTCCTCCCCTTCGAGGCAATTGCCCAAAATACTTTCTTGTACATGACGACCGTTCCCGATGAAACGGGACAGAAGGATGTGACCGATGTTTAAACAAGTGAGTGTGGATCTCGGTGGGCGCAAGCTGACGCTCGAAACCGGCAAAATGGCGCGCCAGGCGCACGGGGCCGTGGTAGCTCGCTACGGCGATTCCGTGGTGCTGGCTACGGCCTGCATGGACAATAAGGCGACCGAAAAGGATTTTCTGCCTCTCACGGTGGACTACCGTGAATACACTTATTCCGCAGGCAAGATTCCGGGCGGCTTCTTCAAGCGCGAAGGGAGACCTTCGGAGCGCGAGATCCTGACTTCGAGATTGACGGACCGGCCGCTGCGGCCACTTTTCCCGGAAGGCTGGGCGACCGAGACCCAAATCGTAGCGGCGGTGCTTTCCGCCGATAGCGAGAATGACCCGGATGTCGTGGCAGTGACGGCGTCCTCCGCGGCGCTCTATATTTCGAAGATTCCGTTCGACAATCCGATCGCATGCGTGCGCGTCGGGCTGCTCGATGGAAAACTGGTCGTAAACCCGACCGTCGCCGAACAGAAAACGAGCTTGCTGAACATCATCATCGCAGGTTCGGCCGACGCTATCGTGATGGTCGAATCGGGCGCGCTAGAGGTCTCCGAGGACACGGTCGCAGATGCGCTCGAATTCGGCCACGCCGAGATCCGAAGGATCGTGGCCGCAATCCGGGAGCTGGGCAGCCGGGTCAACCCTCAAAAGGTCACGGTGACGCCTCCGGCGTTCGACGAGACGCTCTATAAGGAGATCACTCAGAAATATGGCGAGCGCCTGCGCGACGCGCTGGACACAGCGAAGCACCCCAAGCTCGAGAGCTATGGCTTGGTGGATGCGATCAAGGAAGAGATTTTTGCGGGCATTCCCGAGGAGGACGAAGAGAAACACAAGCTTGCTTACCGGGCGTTCGAACGGCTCCGCGAGCGGATCTTCCGCGACGACATGTTGCTTCGCCACCGGAGGCCCGATGGTCGCGCCTTCGACCAGATCCGGCAGATCACTTGTGAGGTGGGTGTACTGCCTCGCGTGCATGGCTCGGCTCTTTTTACGCGCGGCGAGACGCAGGCCCTGGTCACCACGACACTCGGGACGAAGGAGGATAAACAGCGCCTGGATCTTCTCTTTGAGGACGAGGCGTTCAAGCGGTTCATGCTGCATTACAACTTTCCGCCGTTCTCGGTCGGCGAGGTGAAATTCCTTCGCGGGCCGGGCCGGCGCGAAATCGGCCACGGTGCTTTGGCCGAGCGGGCGCTCGCGAATCTGCTCCCGTCAGACGCCGATTTCCCCTATGCGATGCGCGTGGTTTCGGACATTCTCGAGTCGAATGGCTCCTCGTCGATGGCGACGGTCTGTGGCGGCTCACTCGCGCTGATGGACGCGGGTGTGCCATTGAAATCCGCTTGCGCTGGAATCGCCATGGGCCTGGTTGTCGAGGGCGATAAGTACGCCATTCTGACGGACATCGCCGGCGCCGAAGATCACTACGGTGACATGGATTTCAAGGTCGCCGGAACGCGACAGGGAATTACCGCGCTCCAAATGGACATCAAAGTGGCGGGCGTGAGCATCGCCATGATGCGTGAGGCACTTGCGCAGGCGCGCAAGGCGCGGCTAGAGATTCTGGACATCATGAATCCCACGATCTCAACCGGGCGCGCGGAAATCTCCACATACGCACCGCATCTCCACATGCTCACGATTCCCACGGACAAGATTCGCGACCTGATCGGGCCGGGCGGAAAGAAAATCCGGTCGATCGTCGAAGCCACGGGCGTGAAGATCGACGTGATGGACGACGGCAAGGTGCACGTGTTCGCGAATAACGGCAAGGCCGCCGAGGATGCGCTGAAAATGATTCGCGACGTCACCGCGACCGCCGAGATCGGAAAGACGTACCTGGGTACCGTTGTCCGCATTGCGGAATTCGGGGCGTTCGTCGAGATATTCCCCGGCACCGACGGCTTGCTGCATATCAGCGAAATCGCGGAGGCGCGCATTCGCGCCGTTCGCGACGAGTTGAAAGAAGGGGATCAGGTGCTGGTCAAGGTGCTTGCCATCGAGGGAAACAAGATTCGCTTGAGCCGTAAGGCTGTTCTTCGCGATCAGCGCGACAAGCAAGCGAAGGGTGAAGCGGCAGGCTGACCCGGTCAATTACTCCGCGATATTCGCGATCAATTCGGTGCCGGCGCAGCGTTTCTGAGCGCCGGAGTGTTCAGCGCTGCAACCACTTGCTGCGTGACGTCTTTCCCGCCCCGAAGGTTCGTGGTGACGGACCGGATCGTATAGATTGGTCCCCACGGAATCCCCCACCATCCGGCAACCAACGAAAGCACAGTAAAGCCGATGCTCTTCGGGACTGTGCTTTCGCCAGCGCGGACGAAGTGAATATTGGAAGCTCGCCGAAACGACACGATGATCGCTGAAACAGCGTACTGGAAAACGACGAACCGACCCCCGCGCTGAAGTTCGAAACTGATCTGATCGCCGGACATACCCTCGATGCCATAGATCTTCATTGATGCAACTCCGTCGCGGGAATTTGGCGAACCATAATACGGGATCAACTTCGGAACAATCGGCTTTCCAGCAACACGGAATCAGCTCGGAGAGACGCGTTCGATGCGGGCACCGAGAGCCCGAAGTTTTTCTTCAATCCGTTCGTAGCCACGGTCAATGTGATAGACACGGTCGATCCACGTTGTATTGCTGGCAACCAGGCCTGCAAGCACAAGCCCTGCGCTTGCGCGCAGATCGGACGCCGTAACGGGTGCTCCGCTCAGCGCCGTAGGCCCGTTGATGGTTGCGAGGTTGCCATCCACAGAGATGTTCGCGCCCATGCGCACCATTTCGCTTGCGTGAAGGAACCGGTTCTCAAAAATGGTTTCGCGGATGCGCGTCGCGCCCTGCGCCTGCGTGGCCAGCGCCATGAACTGCGCCTGCATGTCCGTGGCAAATCCGGGATATTCTTCTGTAGTGACGTCGGCGGCTACGAGCTTCTTCGCGGCGCGCACGCGTAGCGCGTCCTTCCCGTCGCTCTTGATTCCCACGCCGCATTCCCTGAGCTTGCCGATCGTGGCCGTCAGGTGGGCCGGCTCACAGTGCGTGAGCAGCAGCTCGCCGCCCGTGATGGCGCCGGCAATGAGAAACGTACCCGCCTCGATCCGGTCAGGGATTACGGCATGTGTCGTGCCGTGCAATTGTTTCACGCCGTGCACGCGAATTGTGGGAGTTCCCGTGCCCTCGATTTTTGCGCCCATTTTGACGAGCAGGGCGATGAGATCGGCGACTTCCGGCTCGAGGGCGCAATTCTCCAGAACGGTCTCGCCATCGGCCAGCACGGCGGCCGTGAGGATGTTTTCCGTCCCGGTTACGGTGATCTTCGGGAAGCGGAACCTCGCGCCGCGCAGCCGCTTGGCTCGCGCCTCCACATAGCCGTGCTCGACCGAAATGGTCGCGCCGAGTTTCTCGAGCGCCTGGATGTGGAGGTCGATCGGCCGCGCGCCAATCGAACAGCCGCCCGGAAGCGAAACGCGCGCGTGGCCGAAGCGCGCGACGAGCGGCCCGAGCGTCAGAACCGTAGCGCGCATCGTTTTTACAAGCTCGTAGGGAGCTTCCGCGTGCGACACTTTCTCGGCCTGAATATTGAATTCGCTGGGAGGAATGTCAGGGCTCTCGACGCGGCAGTGCATGTGAGCCAGCAGCTTCGCCATGGTGATGATGTCGCGAACGTGAGGAATATTTCGGAGCCGGACCGCCTCGGGAGTCAGCAGAGCGGCCGCCATGGCCGGCAGAGCGGCGTTTTTTGCGCCGCTGATTCGAACCGTGCCTTCGAGCTTGCGTCCGCCCTCGATCTTGAATCGATCCATCCTTCATTCCTCTCGGCAGAAACCCGGCGACGGGAAAGTCGCCGAGTGGCTACCGGTTGTTCGCGGCGACGAGAGCTTGCCGCACGTTTCCACCGGATTTCGCGAGCAGCCGGTGCGCCTCGCGAGCGTTTACCCCGGCCTTCAACATCACAAGTGCCGTGGGCAGGTTGTGGCCAGCCTGACGCAGCGTGTGTTCCGCCATGGACGCGCTCGCACCGGTTGCGTCTTTCAGGATTGATGCGCCCCGCTGCCGCAATTTGTGATTTGTCAGCGCTACTTGGACCATCCAGTTTTCATAGATTCGGCCGATCCGCACCATCGAGGCGGTCGAGAGCAGATTCAATACCAACTTCTGTGCGGTGCCGGCCTTCAACCGAGTTGAACCCGCAATCACCTCGGGCCCGGTATCCGGCGCGATGACGATGCGAGACAGTCGCACAAGGGGCGAGCGAGGGTTCGATGTTACACCGACCGTGACTGCGCCCCGTCTCCGTCCAAACTCCAGCGCACCGAGCACGTACCGAGTCGTTCCACTCGCGGAAAGCCCCACGACGACGTCGCGTCGGGACACTCCCGCTCGCCGGAGATCGCGCCTCCCGTCCGCCGCGGAATCTTCCGCGCCTTCCTCCGCCTGTCGCAGTGCCCGTATGCCGCCCGCAACCACGGCGTGCACCATCCGCGGCGGAGTGCCGAACGTCGGCGGGCATTCGGCTGCGTCGAGAACGGCCAGACGCCCGCTGGTACCGGCCCCGACATACAGGAGGCGGCCGCCGCGGCGGAATGATTTCACAATCGCTTCCACGGCTCTCGAAATCGCTGGGAGTTCCCGGCGTACCGCTACCGCCACCCGCGCATCCTCTTGGTTCAACGTGCGAAGGATTTCGAGCGTGGATTTCCGGTCGAGCCCGCGCGAGCGCGGATTCCGCTGCTCTGTTCTGGACAGTTTCAACGAGCGCCTCAAACTCCCAGTGATTATAGCGGTAGGTGAACTCGGGACGGTGCGCTCCGAATCGGTTCCGGTCCGGATTGTGACGAGGGAGTTATCGTGCGGCGGCCTGGCGGGGGGCGAGTCCTAACGCCTCGAAGATAGCGTCATGCAGCGCCGGGCGCACCTGCTTGATTTTTTCGTTGGTACGCGAGGGATTGACGCGATTCGTGAGCAGGACGACGAAGAGCTTCCGTTCCGGGTCGATCCAGAGCGACGTTCCGGTGAAGCCCGTGTGGCCGAAGCTCCTTGCGGAGAAGTAGCGGCCCGACGACGAAGGTTCGATGGGAACATCCCATCCGAGGGCGTGGGCAGAATCGCCGATGATCTGTCGCGACGTGAATTGCTGGATTGTCGAGCGGGCGAGGAGGCGCTCGTGCCCATAGATGCCCCCGTCGAGTATCATCTGCGCGAATGTGGCGACGTCTTCTGCGGTAGAGAAGAGGCCGGCGTGCCCGGCCACGCCGCCCATGGCCCAGGCGTTCTCATCGTGGACCTCGCCCCACACCAACCGCTTGCGATACGCCGAATCCATCTCGGTGGGAGCAATGTCCTCGCGCAGACGTCGCGGCGGGTTGAACATCGAGCGGTCCATACCGAGCGGCTGAAAGATTTCCCGTTTCGCGAATGCGTCGAGCGGCTCTCCGGTGAGTCGCTCAACGATTTCGCCAAGAAGTATGAATCCGAGGTCGGAATACTCGATCTGCGTCCCGGGTTCGTGGACAAGAGGCTCCGCGAAGACGCGCTTGAGAATGGCATCGTGACCCTTGGCATCCTGGTAGAAATCGCGGTGCGCAGGCAGGCCTGAATCATGCAGAAGGAGCATGCGGACGGTGACTCGCGCGCGCCATGCCGGATTTGGATCCGCCTTCGCCGCCGAAGCAAATTCGGGCAAATATGTGTCAACGGGGTGATTCAGGTCGAGCCGGCCTCGCTGCGCAAGCATCATGATCGCCGTTGTCGTGACAATCGGCTTGGTCAGCGACGCGACGTCGTACATCGAATCTTCATCGGCGTCGTACGCCTCACCCTCGAGCTCGAGCTGGCCGAAAGCGTGTACGGCCAGCTGGCCGTTCCACCCGACCGCCAACACGCCGCCCGGAAAGGCACCGTCGGAAACGGCGCGGTCGAGAAGGGAGTATGCAGGTTTCAGGCGTTCCACGATCGCCGCGGGGGCCGGTTGGAGCGTCATGGGGTTCGCCGCCACACGCAGGCCGTCGCCGCGCTTGACCGTTCCCGGAACCGTAACAGGAATTTCTCCGGCAATCGCAATTTGGCCGAACAGCGCGCGCGCGGCCGCGCGCTGCGAAACGTCGTTCGTCGAGAACTCAGCGAGCCACGTCTTGGCGTTGGGGAACTGTTCGATAAGGTACGGACTTCCGAACGCGACGACTACCGCTGGCTTGCCCGTCGCGAGCAATTTGTTGACGAATGCGCGCTGATCCTCCGGGAAGCCCACGTTACCTTTGCGATCGGTGACGCGCACGAAGAGGGCGGCGACCGCGACATCGTATGTGTCGGGCGGCGGCAATTGAAGCGTCCCGACCGTGACGTACTGCGTGTCCGCGCGCAGCACTGCCAGCGAATCTACGCGAGGCCGGATCTCGGGCTCGATCGTCTCGCCAGGATCCGGATCGGGATCCGACGAAAGCGCGACCAAAAGGATTCGCAGAGGGCGAGTGGCATCGAGCGGCAGGGTGTGGGGCAAGTCGCGGAGAAGCGTGACGCCCCGGTCAGCAATCTTTTGGGCCGCGGTTTCGTATTCGGGCCGCGCGAATTTCTCATTCAGACGTTCGACGTCGGCGTACCGATTCTTATTGAGTCCGAGCCGCGCCTTGGCAGCCAGAATTCTTCGCACCGACGCGTCGATTCGCTTCTCGGAGATGCGGCCGGTCCGGACGGCATCCTCGATGCCCGCGATCGCCGCATCTGGAGAGGGCGACATCAAGAGCACGTCGGTGCCCGCCTCCACTGCGCGCACTGCCGCTTCTCCCGGGGGGTACATCGAGGTGACGCCGCCCATGTCCAGCGCGTCCGTTACGATCAGACCCCGGAATTGCATTTCGTCCCGCAGTAGACCGGTCAGGATGTTTCGCGAGAGCGTCGCCGGAACGTTGGGGTCCGGCTCGAAGGCGGGCACAGCAAGGTGGCCGGGCATGATCGAGCTGACTCCCGCTTCGATCGCTGCGCGAAAGGGAACGAGCTCCGTGCTCTCCAGGGCGCGGCGATCGCCCGGCACCGTGGCCAGCGCGATGTGCGAATCCACACCGACGTCGCCGTGGCCGGGAAAGTGCTTGGCTGTCGCCAGCGCGCCGCTTTCCTCCACGCCGCGCACGAACTCTTTCACATACGCGGCCACGCTCGCCGGATCCTCGCCAAACGAGCGGATGTTGATGATCGGATTGTCGGGGTTGTTGTTGACATCCGCATCGGGCGCGAAAATCCACTGCACGCCCGCCGCGCGGGCCTCAAGCGCCGTGAATTTGCCCGCCGCGTGGGCGAGCTTCGGATCGCCAGTGGCGCCGATGGCCATCGCCGATGGAAACGAAGTGCCTTCGTCGAGCCGCATTCCCGTGCCCGATTCGAAATCAGCGCCGACGAGCAGTGGAATCTTGGCGCGACGCTGTAGCTCGTTGGTTACCACGGCGGTCGGATAGACCTGACTCCGCTCGATCCCCAGCGGCCCGCGATCCGTGACGATGATCAGTCCGCCGACGTGATTCTCTTCGACCTGGTGTAGCGCCTCTTTGTACTCCGGGCTCTCGGCGGAACTGAAGACTCCGAAGTAGGAGACCATCAGCATTTGGCCCAGCTTCTCGCGCAGCGTCATTTTCTTGAGGGTTTGTTCCACCCAGCCGGAGGAAGACGGGGGCTGCGTTTTCGTGCGAGAACTCTTCTGCGCGCGAGCCGATGGAGTCATGAGTGAGAGTGCCGCGAGAATGACCAGCGCCGGCGTTGAAAGCCCCTGTTCACGCATTGTTGCCGTCCCGGGCCTTCTTTATTGACGCCTGCATCCCGTAGCTGTATATAGCACGCGGTTTCATGCCGCACAATCGAGCGTCTCCGACCATGTTGCCTTATCGTCCTCGCCGGGTTTTATGGCTTGCGGCGTTCGCGACAATAATGTTGGGCGCCATTACGGCGATGTTGGGCGATGGCCAGGCGAGATCGTCGGCGGGCGCCCGAGGCTCAATTAAGACCGGCATTGATGTGCTGGAGGCGCAGGACTTCGCGCCGCTCCAAGGCAAGCGAGTTGGCCTGATCACTAACCAGACGGGCGTCGATTCGCAAGGGCGGAGAACGGCGGACATTCTCGCGCACGCGCCTGGGGTGAGGCTCGTCGCACTCTTCAGCCCCGAACACGGAATCGGCGCCAAAAAAGATGCTCCGGTTTCCGACAGCCAAGACGCGGCTACAGGACTGCCGATCTACAGTCTATACGGAGAAGTGCGCAGGCCAACCGACGCGATGCTCAAAAGCATTGATATCCTCGTCTTCGATATTCAAGACGCAGGCGTGCGCTTCTACACTTACGTTACGACAATGGCTTACTGCATGGAAGAGGCCGCGAGCCGCCATATTGCCTACTTCGTGCTGGATCGCCCCGATCCGCTCGGCGGAGAAGTGATCGAAGGCCCGGCACTCGACCCGGGTCGGACGTCCTTCACCGGATACTTTCCCATGCCCGTGCGCTACGCCATGACGATTGGCGAGTTAGCGCAGGTGTTTAATTCTGAGAACCACATTGGCGCGGACCTCCATGTCATCCCGATGCAGGGGTGGAATCGGCGCGACGCTTACGACCAGACCGGATTGCGGTGGATTTCGCCGTCGCCCAATCTGCGCACCGTCGACGCGGCGTTCCTCTATCCCGGAATTGAGATCTTGCAGGCGGGAGGCGTCTCCGTTGGGCGTGGCACAAAGACGCCATTTGAAGTTGTCGGCGCGCCATGGATTGCCGCGGGCAAGTTTGTCGCAGAGTTGACGAAGCGGCGTATTCCCGGCGTGCGTTTCGCGCCCGTGAAATTTACCCCGACGGACGGCCCTTATAGTAGGCAGGCTTGCCAGGGCGCACAAATCACCGTTACCGACCGGGCCGTATTTCGCTCCATGCGCCTGGGGCTTGAAATCGCGGATGCGCTGCATCGAATGTACGCGAACCGTTTCGTTCTAAACAAAGACATTACTTTGCTCGGCTCACAATCCACGATCGATCGATTGAACCGCGGCGACGCCCCCGCCGAGATCGTCGCCGGATGGTCCGCCGATCTCGACAAATTCCGAATGATGCGTGAGAAATATCTGTTGTATAAGTGAATTCGAGATGCGCATCTGCTCGCTACTACCCTCGGCCACGGAAATCGCCTACGCGATTGGTCTTGGCGATTCGATCCTTGGCGTGAGCCACGAATGCGATTTTCCTGCGGAGGCAGCCACAAAGCCGGCGCTGCTTCGCCCACGCGTCGATCCGGCGGCGCCGCCCGTTGAAATCGATCGGCTAGTCAGCGAGATCATTGCGCGCGGCGAAAGCATCTACGCCGTCGATGTGGAACTTCTCGCTTCACTTTCCCCCGACCTGATTCTGACGCAAGACTTGTGCCACGTGTGCGCGGCTTCACCCGACGATTTGGCCGCGGCGCTCACGCGGTTTCCGCGCCAGCCGCAGGTTCTTTCGCTGACGCCGCGTTCGCTCGACGAAGTTTGGGGCGATATCCGTCGCGTGGGAGAGGCAACCGGGCGGCGCGGCAAGGCGGAGGCTCTGGCCACCGCGCTTGAACAGAGGGTCGCGGAGATCGCGGAGATTACGTCACGGGCCGGCTCGCGGCCCCGCGTCCTGTGTCTGGAATGGCTCGATCCGTATTACGTTGGCGGGCACTGGGTGCCCGAGATGGTCGACAAGGCCGGAGGAGAAGACGTGCTGGGCAGCCTGCGACAGCCGTCCTTCCGCGTGACGGCGGACGAGATCCTGCAATCGCGACCGGACGTGATCGTCGTGATGCCCTGCGGCTACGGGCTCGTTCGCGCGCGGACGGAGTGCGATGCGGCCCTATTTCCGGAAGGCTGGAAGGGCTTGCCGGCCGTCCGCGAGAGCCGCATCTTCGCGGTTGATGCAAACAGCTATTTCTCGCGCCCCGGACCGCGTCTTGCGGACGGCGTGGCTCTCCTGGCCTATCTTCTCCATCCTGATCTCTTTCCCAGCAAGTTTCCGGCCAACGCCCATCACCGGCGGTAGCGACTCTCCGGCGGTCCTCTGCGGTTACCAAAACAGGCTGGAAATGCGGGTACTATTGACAAGCGGCTAGAAATATAGGATTCCTATATTTGAATATAGGAGTCCTATATTGAGTCTGCCAAAACGTGTTCCATCCAAAGTCGCGCGAGGCAGCGCCGAGCTGGCCATCCTTTCGCTTCTGGCCGAGCAGCCGCTCTACGGATTCGAAATCGCCAAATGCATCGAGGAAAGGACTGGCGGCGCTTTGCGATTCAATCTCGCGTCTCTTTATCCGATGCTGTACGAACTCGAGAGACACGGTTGGGTCAAGGGGCGGTGGGAAGCGAATCGCTCCGGACGCGACCGAAGGTATTACAGTCTAACGACCGCAGGTAAGAAGAAACTCGCGCCGTTGCGTAGAGAATGGCGGCTCTTCTTCCGGGCCCTCGACCATCTAGCGGGGGTGACTCGTGCGTGATTGGGAAGCGCTGGTGCGTGAGTGTCTTGACAGCCCGGGCGCGCCTCGGGAGCGGTTGTCCGATCGGGATGAGGTGGTGGCAGAACTCGCGGGCCATTTGGAGGACTCCTACCGGGCGCTGAGGGCAGAGGGCGTGTGTGAGTCCGAAGCTATTGCACAAACATTGGACGAAGTTCCCGACTGGCCGATGCTTGCTCACGGAATTCGCTGCGCAAAACGCGGGCCGGGTGCCGCATGCAGGATGAACCCGCGAACCAAGCAGCTGTGGCTACCAGGGCTGGCCAGCCTGACAGTGGGTAACTTGATGCTGATGGCGCTTTCGTACGCAAGTCAGGAGCCTCGCCATCTCGCCGAGCGCTCGAGCGCGTGGTTTCCCGGGCTCGCACTAATGGCGTTCTACCTGCCGTGGCTCGCCACTCAGCCGCTCGTCGGCGCGCTGGGAGCATGGCTGTCGCGCCGTTCCGGCGGCAGTCGTGCGGCGAGGCTCTGCGCAGGACTCTTTCCATCGATCGTGATGCTTGGCTGCTGGGGCCTGTTCATTCCAGCTAGCGCCGCGATCGAGAAACCCTCGTGGGCGATGCAACATCCGCTCTATTTTGTGCTGGGTGCGTTCGTCTGGGTCGCGCCTGCCATGATGGGATTACTGCTCGGTTCGCTTCCGTTCTTGGTGATTCCGCACGCGGTCAAGTCATTCGGGACAGGGCCATGACAATTCCCGCCATCGAGGTGCGCGACTTACAAAAGACATATCGCCAGTCTCGCGGCAGCACGATGAACGCGTTACAGGACGTCTCACTGCGGGTCGAAGTGGGCACGATCTTTGGATTGATCGGCCAAAATGGGGCCGGCAAGACAACACTCCTCAAGATCCTGCTGGGGCTTTCGGAGGCGACGGGAGGTTCCGCGGCGCTGCTGGGTGGGATTCCGAGCGATGCTGCGGTGCGGCGGCGCGTCGGCTACCTGCCCGAGCAGATGCGCTTGCCCGAGTATTTTACCGCGAATGGCTTTCTACGCTACATGGGGCAGCTGAACGGCGTCGATTCAGAAACGCTCAATCGGCGCATTCCAGGATTGCTCGAAATGGTCGGTCTCGCAGGGGTCCGAAAGCCTGCGAAGGCCTATTCCAAGGGAATGCAGCAGCGGCTCGGCCTGGCGCAGGCGCTTTTGAACGATCCAGAACTGCTCTTTCTCGACGAGCCCACCGACGGGCTGGACCCGCTGGGACGGAAAGAAGTGCGCGACTTGGTGATTCGGCTGCACTCAGAAGGCAAGACGATTTTCCTGAACTCGCATCTACTCTCGGAAATAGAATTGGTCTGCGATCGGATCGTCATACTCGATAAGGGCCGCGTTGCGCGATCGGCTGCGCCGGCAGAGTTCACGCGCGGCACGGGCGAGTATCTGGTGCGGGTCGAAATCGCAACCGATGCGATCCGCGCGGCGGCGGAGACCGTGGTCGGCCCGGCCATCTGGCAAGAATCCACACTTCGATTCACGCCACGCGATCTTGGGGAGCTCAATGCGCTTCTCGACCGCCTGCGCAGCGTGCCCGCGGACATCGAATCGGTCGAGCCGGTGAAGCTCTCTCTCGAAGAGTTCTTTCTCCAGGTTGTGGGCGGGCAGGAGTCATAGTGTTCGCGACTTACATACATTCGTTGCATGAGAGCACGAGCCGCCGCGTTGCTCTGGTGCTGTTGGGCATAGGCGTTTTGGTCGCGATTGCGTTCAACGCGGTGGTACACGTCAGAGCGTCGGCCGGCGGCGCAGCAACGATCATAGTCGGAACGCAATCGCCGGCGCCTCCCGCGTTCGCGGTGCCCGCGGTGCTCGAATCCGAATTGCGGGCGACAGGGGCGCTGTCGTTGTTGCTGGCAATCTTCGCTGCGGCACCGCTAATGACCGCGGCGCTCGAAAAAGGCTGGCTCGAGTTGACATTCTCGAAAGGTACCGCGCGCTGGAGGATCTACTGCGGACGATTTCTCGCAGGCTTGACTTTGTATTCGGTCACGTTCATCGTGGCCGCGTTGCCGCTCGCCGGGCGGCTCTGGTGGGAAACTGGAGTGGCAACCTGGCAGATGGGCGTTGCCGCCTTGATCCAGACTCTCAGTTTTGCTGCGCTACTTTCCGTGGCAGCGCTCGCGACTTTGTCCCAGAACGGTGTCGCGCTTCCGATCATCGCGTCTGCGGGGATCTGGGTGCTGTCGCCCGCGCTGGCCAGGCGCCAGGAAACGTTCTATCAGATATTCACCTCACATCTTGCGCGCGCCCTCGTTGACTGGGCTTATCGGATTCTGCCGAAGTGCTCAGAGCTAGAGGGTTCCTGCGCCTCCCTTCTTCACGGAAACAGGATTACCTCGTGGTGGCCGTTTTGGTCCACGGCAGTCTTTACGCTGAGTGTTTTCGGGCTGACGCTCTGGCGACTCAGCCGGAAGTCGTTTTAGGCGCTGTGTCGTCCCGCGATCCTGACCGTCCGCCGGTTCCAAGGCTCGCGAGCGAGCCGACCGCAAACGTCACAATCGTGCCGGCGAGGACGTACCACGTGAAAGCGAGCGGCGTCAGAAATCGGACGCCAAGCATGGCGCAAATTCCGACCGCGAAACCAATGAGCGCTCCGATTTCGTTCGCTCGGCGGTTCCAAGTGCCGAGCAGGAAAACGCCCAGCAATCCTCCGTAGGTGATGGAGGCTATGGTCAAACCCGCTTCGAGTACGCGGCCCCAGGGCGCGAGCCCGAGCAATCCCAGGACGACGCCCCAAACGAGGGTCATTTGACGAGAGCGACTGAGCTGCCGCGCGGGCGAGCCGCCAGCTCGAGCCGCGCCCATGTCGATGACGCTCGACGATGCGAGCGAGTTCAACGAGCCGCTCGCGTTGGACATCGCCACCGCAAAGATTGAGGCGAGCACCAGGCCGACTGCGCCGACAGGCATATATCGCACAATGAACTCCGGGAATATGCGGTCGACATCGCCGCCGGGCACAGGAAGCATGGAATGCTGCGCGTAAACGAAGAGCATCACGCCGATGACCAGGAAGAGAGCGAACTGCGCGAAAATGACGACACCGCTCGCAAGGAGCGCCGTCTTACTGTCGCGTTCATTGCGCGCCGCGAGCAGCCGCTGCACCATCGTTTGATCGGTGCCGTGGCTTGCCATCGTGAGGAAAGTTCCACCGAGAAGGCCGGACCAGAACGTGTAGGTTTGCGTCAGGCTGAACGTGAAATCGAAGATGCGTAGCTTCCCTCCGGCTGCTGCAGCAGCCTGTGCGACGGAGGGCCATCCGCCCGGTATCTTGTGCAGGAGCAGGATGAACGCCACCACCGATCCGGTCAAATACAGGACGAGCTGGAGGACGTCGGTCCAGATCACGGCGCGCATTCCGCCCTCGAATGTATAAACCAAGGTGAGAGCCGTCACGATGGCGATGGACCATCGATCTCCCATTCCGAATGCCACACTGACGACTTTTCCGATCGCCGAGATTCGGACACCCTCTGCCAGAGCGCGTGTGGCCATGAACACGAGAGCGGCAGCCGATTTCATCCGCCTGCCAAAGCGCTTTTCGAGAAGCTGGTAAGCCGTGTAGAATTCGCCCTGGAAATACTGGGGGATCAGGACCACGCACAAAATCACTCGCGCTACCAGATAACCCAGCACCAGCTGAAGGAACCCGAGGTTTCCGGCGTAGGCAATTGCCGGTGTGCCGATGATGCTGAGTGTGGAAGTTTCGGTGGCGACGATCGAGCACGCCAAAGCCCACCATGGAGCCGTACGGCCGCCGAGAAAATAGTCGCGCAGCGATTGTTGACTGCGGCGGAAGCGGGCGCCAAACAACGTGATGCCCGCGAGGTATAGCAGGATGATCGCGAAATCGAATGCGCTGATTTGCATGGCGCCGGGCCGGTGGGTTGCGCGATGCTAACCGTCCGCTTCAAGGGTTGTCAACCAGAGTGAAAGAGATCAATGCCGCAGAAAATCTCCGCGTCTGACGCCTGCTACTTTCTCGGATTCGACGGCGGCGGGACAAAGACCGACTGCGTCCTGGCCGATGCCGAGGGCCGCGTCCTTGCCCGGGCGACCGCAGGACCGTCGAATCCGCTGCGGTCAGGGTACACCCGGGCGTGGTTCTCGCTCAGCGACGCGGCGGACGCCGTCTTGAAGGCGCACAAAATCCGTGCAGCGCACGTTCGCGGAATCTGCGCCGGTCTGGGTGGTGCGGGCCGGTCGGGAGTGGCGCGACGCGCGACGACTTTCTTCGAGCGCGGCTTTCCCAACGCGCAGGTCCGCGTGACCACGGATCTCGAAATCGCCCTTGAAGCGGCTTTTGGCACCGGCGAAGGAATGATTCTACTGGCCGGCACAGGCTCTGCCGCACTGGCACGTGACTCCCAGGGTCGAATGGCTCGCGCGGGCGGGCGAGGACCCTGGTTTAGCGATGAGGGGAGCTCGTTTGACATCGGGCGCGAGGCGATCCGAGCCGTGGTTCTGGCTGAGGAAGGCCGCGGCTCGGCGACCGAATTGTCGAAACGGATCTTTGCGTGGCACCAGTGCCGCGACTGGGATTCACTGGTGGAACGAATCGCGAAAAATCCCGACGATGTCTTTCCGAAGACGTTTCCCCTTGTTGCGGAGCTGGCCGACAAAGATGACGCCGTGGCGCGCGCGATTCTTTCGACTGCCGCCGCGTCTCTCGCCCAGCTCGCAGCGTGCGTGGCAGAGCAACTCGGCTGGCGCGACAAGGAAGTGTCCGTCGCAAGGCTGGGCGGCGTGTTCGGCCGCTCAAAACACTTCGATGCGGCAATCGAAACGGAGCTCAAGCGACTGGTCCCTCGGGCGCGCATCGTGCCGGTCGGGATTTCCCCGGCGGAGGCTGCCGGACGAATGGCCATTCGGCTCGACGGCGCAAAGGGAAATGCCGCCTGAAACAGAAACGCGAATCGAGCGAGCGCGGTCGGCGTCCGGCGAGGAACTGAAATCGCTTGTGCACGAGACGGGTGAAGACGTCTTGCTCGCTCTGTTGGAGAATCCGCGTCTTGAGGAACCGCACGTCATTTTGATGCTGGAGCGGCTTGATTTGGGGGCGAACGTCCTTGGCGCGATTGCGGGGACAGGCAAATGGACATCGAGCGAAGGAGTGCGGCTGCGGCTGGCCCGGCATCCCCGCACGCCCAAGCGATTCGCTTTGGCTGCCGTGCGCCAACTTTATCTCTTCGATCTCGTGCGGCTGAGCCTCTTGCCGTCCGCTCCGGCAGACATCCGCCGGGTCGCTGAGGAAGTGATCTTGACTCGCGTGCCGCACCTTGCGGTGGGAGAGAGACTGACGCTCGCAAGACGTGGCCCCTCTCGAATCGCCGGGGCGATTTTGGCGGAAGGCCATCCCCAGGCGGTGAAGCTCGCGCTGGGAAACTCTTTCCTTACAGAGAGTCAGGTCCTGAAAGTGCTTGCGAAGAGCGGCGTTCCCGAGCGCGTCATCGCGGCGATCGCCCAGCACCCGAAGTGGTCCACCCAGTACAATGTGCGGATCGCCCTGATTCGAAATCGACACACTCCCGCTGCCTCGATTCTGACATTCCTTCCCAATCTCATCCTGCGCGATTTGAAGGACATTGCTAAACTTGAAGGGCTGGCCCCTCATCTCAGAAAACACATCTTGAGGGAGCTGTCGCGGCGCGCCGAGGCCGCGGGTAGTAGCAGTGGAAGCAAGCGATTCGGCGGGTGAGCCCGGTAGAGCCATGGCAAAAAAATCGACTGCAGTTCGATGGATCATCTCGCTCGGAGCCGTAGCGCTGCTCGCCGTGCTCGTCTACTCGTCGATTCAGCAGACGCGGGAGCGATACGAAGTTTGCGTAGCATTTAAGGGAGCGACGCACTGCTCGACTGCTTCCGGATCGAACTACGACCAGGCAGTTCGGAGCGCGCAGGCGATTGATTGCGAGCTTCTCGCAAACGGACGCGACGAGAATATGGTCTGCCTGGCAAGCCCTCCCGCAAGTGTCCGTCCGGTGAAATGACTCATTGCCTGAATTGCGGAGCGGAGCGGTACGCGGAAGTCTGCGAGTCCTGCGGGCTCAGTTCGACCGCCGCGGAATTCTCGCTGCGTCGCCGGTTGCTGAATCGCACCGCCTTCTTTGTCCTCGGCGCGCTTGCGTTCGTGGCCGCGAGCGGCCGATTTCCACCGTTGGAACTCGACAGCGTGCTGATCTTCATCGGAGCGCTTTTCTTTCCGACCCTCGGCCTTGCCGTTTGGGTTGAGCGTCGCGCACTTCGCCACGCGGAAGTGGAAGCGCTCAAGCGTGTGTACTATGGGCTGGTGCCTCTGCCCTGGCTGCTCGCGGCTCTTTTGCTCGCCAACGGGGCGCTCGATCGCGGCCCGCCTAAGATTGAAGAAGCGCGCGTGGTCGGGAAGTTCGCGATGGCGGGAGCGCTGCCCACGCGCCGTCTCGTCGTGACGTCCTGGCGCGAAGGGCATCGCATCGAGCGCGTACCGGTCGATCGCAGCGAATTCGACCGCTTCAGCCCGGGCGACTTCGCTGAAATAAAAATCGAGGATGGCCTCGTGGGCATCCCCTGGGTTGCCGGCGTCTCCTATCGCTGAGCCGCGCCACTGCCCACGCGGGCTGGCCACGCAGAATCCTTCAGCAACTATTCGCAGAATGCTCGACTTCGCTTAATAGAAGGGACGTAGATCGGGTGGATGCGGCAGGGATATTTGTAGGACGCGGCCATAGTCACCGAGTGTAAGTTGGATGAGCTCGGCTGGGCCGACGTCCCGCATGCTCCAATCGGTCGAGGGTATCAACTGGATCTGCTGGGCCAAATCGGCGCTTTCAAAGCCGGCGCCCTGCGCGTGAAGTTCCGAGAGTGGCACCGTATAAACAAGCCGCGATTTCGTATCAAGCATTAGATACCGGTGACCTAGAAGCACGAGAACGAGATTCGAATCTCTCTTCTTTTCTTTCTTCACTTTCTTGTCTGGCTGGTAGATGTTCCAAGTGAGCGGCGTTTTGTCGTCGAGCTTCAGTTGCGCGTCCGCTACGGGTTTCCAATGCACTCGGCCCGCATCCGCGCTCGCCGCCGCTTGCGCGACACAAGGGGCTCTCGCCGGGAGCGCGAGTATTGGCAGTAGCGCTACCGCAAATCGTGCCATCCATCGATGGCACAGTGCAAAGCGGGGCGGGTCTCTTCGCGGTGACTTCATTCATCAGAAGGATACATCAGCAGAAGGCGATCCGCAGGCTCCGACGCCGCACCCATCTCGATAAACTAATCCCATTTGACAGGGACCTGCCGCGAAGCGATCACAACGTAACCCTTTGCGCGCCCGTATTCGACCACGTCGCGCAGGATTGCGACGTCTTGTTCACAGTACGCAGCCACGCGTTCCTTTTGTCCGGCGCGCCACCATTGAACGGCTTGTATTCCGTCGCCGCTCTTTGCGGCGCCGAGCGTGTCTTTGGCGACCTGATCGAGCTTTACGCGATGCCCGAGCAGTTTGTGCAGCTCTTCGTGCACGTCGAACGAACGCCGGCGCAGGCCCTCGACCGGTGCGTAGGCGCGCAGGACTTCCAGATCGAAGCGATTCCCGTTGAAGGTTACGATGTGCGTGAAATCATCGAGTGCGGCGATGAGCTTCGCAGCGTCTTCCTCGTACCACCGGCGGAAACCGTTCTCTTTGTCCCAGGTCACCCCGACGGCCAAGCCGAATCCCGGAATGTTTCCCCAGCCGCCCTGGACCTCGTGCGATAGTCGCAGCGTTTCAATGTCCAGATAAACCTCGCGGTCAAATAATCCGGCCGTGCGAGCCTCCCGACGGCTGCCCTTGCGTGCCGGACCGCCTACTTCGCGGCGATCCCGGCGAGCGACTTGTCGAGCAGTCGGATGCCGTCGTCGACGTCCGCCTTGGAAAGATTCATCGGCGGGGCCATGCGGATAACGTTTCCGTAGAGTCCGCCTTTGCCGATCAGCAGGCCATTTCCACGCGCGAGTTCCATCAACTGCGCGGCCTCTGCAGGCGCGGGCTCCTTCGTTTCAGGGTTGCGGACCAATTCGAGAGCCTGCATCATCCCCATCCCGCGAACATCGCCGATCACGGGATATTTCTCCTTGAGCTCCTCGAGCCTCTTCCGGAAGTAGCTGCCGACGACGTGCGAGTTCTCGAGCAATTGTTCCTCTTCGATAACCTCGATCACCGCCCGAGCCGCGACCGACGTCACCGGATTCCCGCCAAAGGTCGAAATGGTGAGGCCCTGAAATTTATCGGCGAGTTCCGCGGTCGTGATCGTCGCGCCGACCGGCACGCCGTTGCCCAGGCTCTTCGCGCACGTGATGATATCGGGGGTGACTTCCCATTGCTCGATGCCAAACCATTTTCGCCCGGTTCGCCCAAAGCCGGTCTGGACTTCGTCGGAGATGAAGAGGCCTCCATAATCCTTCACAATGCGATAGACGATCTTGAAATACTCGGGCGGAGGCGTGATGAAGCCGCCAACGCCCTGAATTGGTTCGGCAATGAACGCGGCGATCGAGCCGCTTGTCGCTGTCTGGATAAGGTTCTCGACGTCGTTCGCACACGCCACGCCGCATTCCGGATATTTCAAATGCAAAGGGCAGCGATAACAGTAGGGATTGACCGCATGTGCGACGCCCACGCTTATCACACCGCTCTTCCGCCACGGAGCCTGTCCCGTGACCCCTTTGGCCAGAGATGACCCACCCGAATATCCGTGCCGCAGGGCGACAACGTCGTAGCTCGTTCCGGCCATGCGCGCGAGCAGAATCGCGGCCTCGTTGGCCTCCGTGCCAGAGCTTGTGAAATAGCTCTTTTGCAGTTTCCCGGGAGTAATCTGCGCGAGCTTTTCCGCGAGCGCTACGACGGCTTCATTGGGGAAGAGCGTGGAGGTGTGCTGCAGTCTATCGACCTGGGCCTTGATTTTCGAAGTCACTTTCGGATTGCAGTGGCCAACGCCGATCGTGACGATCCCGCCGAAGAAATCGAGATATCGGTTTCCCTCGATGTCCCAGAGGTATTGCATCGAGGCGCGATCCGCCACGAGCGGTTCGCGGTAATAGTTCGTGATCGCGGGCCACAGATATTCTTTGTGTTTGCGAACCAGTTCGTCGCTGCGGCTGCGGGTTGTCTTCAGCTGAGTTGCCATCGTTGATGCAGTTTACTCCGCGGTTGCGATTTCGGGCAAGGTCCCCGCGGCCGCGGCGTCGCGGCGAAACTCGGCGTGAGATTTCTTCAACTTCCCGTATAATCCGGCCCAAGACGATGCATGACATTATGAGGAACCTGCGGCGTGCGTTGGGCAGGATTTTTCCCGACTGCGTCACTCTGAGCCAGGCCATCGCCTTCAATATGTTCCTAGCGTTTTTCCCACTGTTGCTTCTGACGCTTGGATTGTTGAGCCAGACCTCGCTGTACCTGGACGCCCTGAAAGAAATCCCTTCCCGGCTTGTGACAATACTTCCACCCGGCAGCGTACAGGTGGTGGCTGCCTACTTTGTGCGCAAAGCGGTTCATCCGTGGAGATGGATACTGCTGGGCCTGGGCGGGACGCTGATAGCAGGCACGCAGGTAATGTTGGGCTACATCGAGGGATTCCGCGTGATCGAAGGCGACCTGCTGCAGCCAAATTATTGGAAGCGCCAATCGCGCGCATTGGGACTTCTGTGCCTGACGATTGTGCCGATGTTGGCGGTCATCTTCCTGACCGTGTTCGGAAAGCAGGCGCGCGGTTGGCTGATGCGCCACACGACGTCACCTCATCTGGTGCATGACCTTGAACTGGCGGGCTACGCGGCGGTCGTGTTTGTGCTCGCCATGGGGGTCCTGGTGCTGCTTTACCGAATCGGGCGCCCCGGACACGCGGGCTACTTGCAGCTGCTGCCCGGCGCGGTGGTTTCGACCGTCTTCTGGTGGGTGGCCGACATTTCATTCGGCTGGTATGTCCGTAAGATGCCTTACGACGCGGTATATCGCGGTTTGGCCTCAGCGATTGGTCTGCTACTCTGGATGTTTCTCACGGCGCTGATCGTACTTTTGGGGGCGGCCTACAACGCCGAGGTAAGAGAGTCGGCCCGCCCGCGGGGCAAGTTCTCGATTTTGGTTCCCTAAGACTCGGCTAGCCGGCGATTGAGCTTGGTTTCAAGAGTGCCACACTGTCTCCGGCGGCCGACGCGCGCTGGCGATCGAGACGCCCATTCCGCGGATGCGCGATGAGTGAAATTCGCGTTGAATGTTATGCGGGTCACCGTGCCGACGAGCGCCCTCTCCGTTTCGCCATTCGCGGGCGCCAATATCTGGTCAACGAACTTGACGGGCGGTGGTTTTCGCCGGAGGCAACCTACTTCCGGGTTCGCGCCGACGACGGGAATTACTATGTGCTGCGTCATGATGAGACGCAGGATTCCTGGACTCTTGATGGCTTCCGTGCGGCTCGCGGCGAGCAGCCGATCAGCGAGTGAACTCAAGACTTCCCTATGTTCCTGATGATTCTGGGTTAACCCCTGGTACCTCTCCGCAACTTTAGACCCGATGCGGGGTTAGAATAAACGGGTAGCTATGATTCGAACCGATCTAGGTCGGCGTGCGGACGTGCGGCCGAATGGAAAGCCGGTTATGGCTTGTCGGGACAGTCAATATCTCGACGCGGCGGGTAGCGCATTTCTTGGCGTTGCGGCGGCGGTACTTCTGGCCGGACTGTTTGCGGTGGCCGCACCGAACGCAAGCGCTGACAAACACAAAAAGAGCGAGTCCGCCGCCAACGGCGCACCGGCCCTCGACGCCGCGTTCAAGGGCCACCTTCCCATTTCCGAACTGACCGAAGATCAGGCGATTCTGCACGCGCTCAACCGGCTGGCGTATGGCCCGCGGTCCGGCGATGTCGAGAATATCCGGCAATTGGGTCTCGAAAAGTGGATCGACCAGCAGCTTCATCCCGATTCCATTGACGATTCCGCTCTCGAGAAGCGCTTGCAGAATTACCCGACAATTCATTGGTCGTCCAGGAAGCTGCTGGACCAGTACCCGCCACCCAATCTGGCCGCGAAGCGGGCCGGGGAGACCAAAGAGGAATACAAGCAGCAAATCTTGGAAAAGCGCCGCGCCGCGATGGCCCAGATGACGGACACCGGCAACGACAACATCGACAAGGCGCAAGAGCAACTTGCGAAGCTGCAGGGCCCGAATCGCATCATCGCCGAACTTTCAATGGCCAAGCTCGACCGCGCTATTTACACTCAGCGCCAGCTTGAAGCGGTGATGGAGGATTTTTGGTTCAACCACTTCAATGTCTTTGCCAACAAGGGTGCGGATAGGTGGCTGTTGACGTCCTACGTTCGCGACACGATCCGCCCGCACACCCTGGGCCGATTTCAGGACTTGCTGCTCGCGACCGCCAAGAGTCCGGCGATGCTCTTCTATCTGGACAATTGGCAGAGCGTCGATCCGGCCGCCTTCCAGGAGCGCCAGCGGGAAATCGCGATGCGCCGTGCGCGCTACATGGGCGCTTTCGGCGGAGGCTTTCCGCCTCCTCCAGGTACGTTTCCTACTCCCGGCCAGGATTTCCCCGGAGCGCAGGGCGCCGTTCGCCCTCAACAGCAGGACCGCGGACTCAATGAGAATTACGGGCGTGAAGTCATGGAGCTTCACACGGTCGGCGTGGATGCCGGCTACTCACAGCAGGACGTGATCGAGATGGCGCGTTGCCTCACCGGCTGGACCGTCCGCGAACCGCGACGCGACCCGGACTTCATATTCAGACCCGAGTTCCACGCTCAGGGCAAAAAGGTCGTGATGGGCCGCACCTTTGACTACGGTGGAGAGAAGGACGGCGAGGAAGCGCTTCGAATGCTGGCGAACGATTCCCACGCGGCGAAATTCATCGCCGCTGAGCTGGCCCGTCATTTCGTATCGGACAATCCTCCGCCAGCGCTCGTGGATCGCATGGCTGCAAACTATGAGGCCACGGGCGGAGATATTCGCAGCGTTCTCAAAACGATGATCTATTCGCCGGAGTTTTGGTCGAAGCAAACCTATCGCGCAAAAGTGAAGACGCCGTTTGAGCTGGTTGCGAGCACGGCGCGCGCGTTGAACGCCGACGTCGCCATTGGTCTGCCACTCGCGCAGTGGGTTGGGCGGATGGGCGAGCCGCTCTTTCTGTGCCAGCCGCCCACCGGCTATTCGGATAAGGCGGAAACGTGGGTCAATACCGGGGCGCTGCTGAACCGGCTGAATTTCGCCCTCGCTTTCGCGACCGGCCACATGCCGGGAGCGAGTGTCAATTTGAGCGCGATGTTCGGAGAAGACGCCGCAAAGGACCCCAAGATGGCGCTCACGCGATCACTCGACCTCTTCCTCGATGGCCAGATCGAGCCTCAGACGCGCCAGACGCTCGGAGCCCGGTTGAACGATCCGCAGATCCTGCAGGCGAGACTTGACGATCCGGTCAAGCAGGTGAACGAAGGATTGCTCTCCGGCCTGGTGCTGGGCACGCCCGAGTTTCAGCGCCGGTAGTCCGTGGCGGTGTGGGTAAGGGAGAACTGCAATGAGAATCTCGCGTCGCTACTTCCTTAAGAACGGCGGCATCGCCCTGATCGGCATGGCGTCTCTGCCGTCGTTTCTGCAGCGCGCTGTGGCCGCCACAGCGGCGCCCAACAAGAAGAAGATGGTCGTGCTGTTCCAGCGCGGCGCGATGGACGGCCTGAACGTCGTCGTCCCGTTCGCCGAACCGAACTACCACCGCCTCCGCCCGACGATCGCGATCCCGGAACCGCGCCGTGGAGGCGACAATGCCGCGATCGATCTGGACGGCTTTTTTGGATTGCACCCGAGCCTCCAGCCCTTGCAGCCGCTCTTTCACAGCGGCCAACTCGCCATTGTGCACGCGGTGGGCTCGCCCGATCCCACCCGTTCCCACTTCGACGCGCAGGACTTCATGGAGTCGGGCACGCCGGGCGTGAAAGCCACCGAGGACGGCTGGCTAAATCGAGCGCTGCAGTCGATGCCGGAGGAACAGGCCACCCCCTTCCGCGCCGTCGCGTTTGGCCCGTATCTCCCGCGGACGCTCGAAGGCAGCGCACCCGCCGTCGCCATACCGGACCTAAATCAGTTCAAGATGTATGGGCCTCAGCAAACCGTTGAAGGCGGCTTTGAAGCGATGTACGCGCAGACAGTCGACCAGGCGCTGCGCGGAGTTGGTCAGGAGACGTTCGAAGCCATCGACCAGCTGAAAAAAATCAATCCGGAGTCGTACCAGCCCGAAAACGGCGCCGACTATCCGAAGAGCCGCTTCGGAAAGAGCCTCCAGGAAATCGCCGAGCTGTTCAAAGCGGACTTGGGTCTCGAGGTGGCGTTTCTGGACAGCGGCGGATGGGACCACCACGTGAACGAAGGCGGGGTGCAGGGACAGCTTTCAAATCTGCTGCGCGACCTGGGGCAGGGAATCGCGGCATTCCACCAGGACATGGGCGATCGCATGGGCGACGTAGTATTCGTCAGTATGTCCGAGTTTGGCCGCACCGCTCACGAAAACGGCAATCGCGGTACCGACCACGGCCACGCCAACTGCATGTTCCTCATGGGAGGCGATATCAAGGGCGGGAAAGTCTATTCGCGGTGGCCGGGCATGGACGATGGCCAGCTGTATCAGGGCCGGGATCTCGCCGTCACTACGGATTACCGCAGCGTGCTCGGCGAGATTATGACCAGGCACCTCGGCGGCCGCAATCTCAACGCTGTTTTCCCGGGATTCTCAAACGACCCCCGCCAGTTCCTGGGATTGGTCAAGGCGTAGGCGCTGGCCGCAAAAACGAGGAGGGCTTGCTCCCTCCCGGAAATACTTTCGCGATTCCCTTGTCCGTTCGAAACGTCCGGCCGTTCCTGACGGTGGATTAACCCGCGGAATTCTTGATTCGCATTCCGTAGAACGAACGGTACACGAAGAAGAATGAAACGGCAAAGAACACCGCGGCGAGGATGTGCGTCAATTCGGAATTCTTCGACATAAGCTCAACCGCCAGCTCCACGGCCAGCAAACCGAACAGCGTAGTGAACTTGATCACGGGATTGAGCGCGACCGACGAAGTGTCCTTGAACGGATCGCCCACGGTATCGCCCACAACCGTGGCGTCGTGCAGCTCCGTTCCTTTTTGTTTCAGTTCCACTTCGACGATTTTCTTGGCGTTATCCCAGGCGCCGCCGGCGTTGGCCATGAAAATCGCTTCATAGAGTCCGAAGATAGCGATCGAGATGAGGTAGCCGATGAAGAAGAACGGCTCTACGAACGCAAACGCGAGGGCGGCAAAGAAGATGGCGATGAAAATATTCAACATTCCGATCTGCGCGTATTTCGTGCAGATGGCGACCACCTTCTTGCTGTCTTCCACCGACGCCTTGTCGGCGCCCTCCAGCTTGATATTCGCCTTGATGAACTCAACGGCACGGTAGGCACCGGTGGTCACGGCCTGAGTGGACGCGCCCACAAACCAGAAAACAACCGCGCCGCCGGTGATTAGTCCGAGAACAAACGGCGCATACAGGAGCGAGAGTCTGTCGACGTTTGTAGAGAGGCCGTTGGTCAGGGCCATGATGATTGAGAAAATCATCGTGGTCGCGCCGACCACCGCCGTGCCGATCAGCACCGGCTTGGCCGTGGCTTTGAACGTGTTTCCCGCGCCGTCGTTTTGCTCGAGCATTTCCTTGGCGCGCTGGAAATTCACATCAATGTTGAAATCCGACTTCAGTTCCTGCGTTATATTGGGAACTTTTTCGATCAGCGAGAGCTCGAACACGGACTGCGCGTTGTCCGTCACCGGCCCGTACGAATCTACGGCGATCGTCACCGGTCCCATGCCCAGGAATCCGAACGCCACGAGACCGAAGGCAAACACCGGCGCGGCGATCATCATCGAGCTGAGCCCCGCGAGGCTGACCAGGTAACCCACGGACATCAGGATCACCATCGTAAGGCCGAGGTAGTACGCCGAGAAATTTCCCGCCACGAACCCTGAGAGTATGCCCAGCGATGCGCCCCCTTCCTGCGCGGAGCTCAGCACTTCACGCACGTGGCGTGAATCCACGGACGTGAATACTTTCACGAGCTCGGGAATGATGGCGCCCGCAAGCGTTCCGCACGAAATGATGGTCGCGAGCTTCCACCACTGGGTCGTATCGCCTCCAAGATCGGGAATGATGTAGCGGGAAATCAAATAGGTCAGGCCGATCGAGACCAGAGACGTGATCCACACAAGGGAAGTCAGGGGAGACTCGAAGCTCATTTTGTCGGAATTGGCGTATCGCGCGCTGGCGATAGCCGTGTTGATAAAATAGGCGGCGGCGCTCGCTACGAGCATGGCGACGCGCATTACGAAGATCCATACCAGAAGCTGCACCTGCACCACCGGATTCGATACGCCCAACAGAATGAAAGTAATGAGCGCCACGCCCGTCACGCCGTAAGTCTCGAACCCGTCAGCACTGGGCCCGACGGAATCGCCGGCGTTGTCGCCCGTGCAGTCGGCGATGACCCCCGGATTGCGCGCATCGTCCTCCTTGATTTTGAAGACGATCTTCATCAGGTCGGACCCGATGTCCGCAATCTTGGTGAAGATGCCGCCCGCAATGCGCAGCGCGGCCGCGCCGAGAGACTCGCCGATCGCAAACCCGATGAAGCATTGGCCCGCATATGAGCCCGGTACGAACAGCAAGATAATGAGCATCATCAGTAGCTCGACGCTGATCAGCATCATCCCGATGCTCATTCCTGCGCGCAGCGGGATTTGATAGATGGGATAGGGTTTGCCGCGAAGCCCGGCAAATGCCGTCCGCGAGTTCGCAAACGTGTTCACGCGGATTCCGAACCATGCCACGCCGTAGCTTCCCAGAATTCCGACGACGCTGAAGAATAGGATAATCACGACTCGAACGGCTTCGTACTGAAGCAGCACTCCGAAATAGAGCACGATCACGGCGGCGATGAAGATCCATAACAGAAACAGAAATTTCCCCTGGTTAACCAGGTAAGTCTTGCAGGTCTCGTAGATCAGCTCCGAGATCTCCCGCATGGCGCGATGCACGGGCAGGTTTTTCAGGCGCATGTAGATCGTCAGGCCGAACCCCAGACCGAAGAAGCAGAACAGAATCCCCCAAAGCAACAGCTTGTGGCCATCGACGCCGAGAAACTGCACCAGCGACAGATCCGGCAGCTTCAAATTCGCTTCGCCACTGGCGGCTTGCGCCGCCTTGGCCTGGCCTTCGCCCATGAGGGCGAACGCAAACATCGTTCCGGCCGCGAACAATTTTTTCAAACCGCAACGAAGCAGGCCTCCCATGAGCGGCCGAGCTCCTGCGAATCTGGTGCGCATCAGCGATCCTCCATCGATAGATTTCATACGGAATCGTTCAGGCGTTCGTCTGGAAGCAATAGTGGTCGTTCGCGTCAATCGCCGCCGGGATTCTGGCCGCACTCGCAAGTCCGCCGTCGAGTCAGAAACGGCGACCTTCCCCCTGGAAAAAGACTCCCGGAACGGGAGTCCGTACAGGCGAGAAGCTACGGCACAGGGCGCACTTTTGTAGCAGGAATCCCCGCTTTCGTCAAGAATGCGACTGGCCGAGAATTCTGGCGTGACCCAAGCGCCGCGGTGTGAGCATGTTAGAATCACGCGATGGGGAAGCAGGTGATTTCGCCCGGTGGCGTGGTGGATGGCATCGTCGAACTGCCCGGCGACAAATCCATTTCGCACCGCTACGCCATCCTTTCTGCGTTGGCCGAGGGCACCAGCGAGATAGCCAATTATGCTTCGGCAGCGGACTGCCGAAGCACGCTCGAATGCCTAAGGCGGCTGGGCATCGAAATCGAGTCCGCAGATGGCCTTGTCCGCGTCTCCGGCAAAGGCCTTGATGGACTTCGAGAGCCGCGCCGAGCCCTCGACGCTGAAAACTCCGGTTCGACAATGCGGATGCTCGCCGGAGTGCTGGCGGGACAGCCATTTTCCTCGACGCTCACTGGAGATGATTCGCTGCGCCGGCGCCCGATGGGGCGCGTAATCGAGCCACTGCGGCAGATGGGCGTGGATATCCGAAGCCGCGAAGGGGGTCGCGCGCCGCTCGAAATTCACGGCGGAAATTTACGCGCGATCGATTACACGCCGCCGACCCCCAGCGCCCAAGTCAAATCAGCCATTCTCCTGGCCGGACTCTACGGCGATGGCGTTACGACCGTGCGCGAGTCCGTCTGCACGCGAGATCACACCGAGGTGGCGCTTCGCGAGTTCGGCGCCACGCTGGAGGCGAGCCGCGGCGTGATTCGCATATCTCCGCGCCCCAGGATGAAGGCGCGCCAACTCATCGTACCGGGCGATCTGTCCACGGCGGTGTTCTTGATTGGCGCGACGCTCATCCTGCCCGGATCGTCGCTGATGCTCCACAATGTCGGCTTGAATCCCACACGCTCCCGGGTCCTCGATTTCTTCAATTCCATCGGGGCCGCCGTTCGCATCGCCACGGTGCAGCTGCGCGACGGCGAACTGGTGGGAGACGTTTCGGCGCGTCACGCTCCGCTCGGAGGCGGCGCCATTTCAGGGGTGCAGGTAGCGGAAATGATCGACGAGCTACCCATGCTTGCCGCGCTCGGCCCGTTCACGGAGAAGGGAATCGAGATTCACGACGCGAAGGAGCTTCGCGTGAAGGAAAGCGACCGCATCGCTGCGCTCGCGGAAGGATTGCGGCAGATGGGCGCGCGCGTCGAGGAGTTTCCGGACGGTCTGCATGTGGGAGGCCGCGCGGCGGGAAAATTGCGGGGCGCGAAGATCGATCCGCAAGGAGACCATCGCATCGCCATGGCGCTTTCGGTCGCAGCACTGGGAGCGGAGAGTGAAACCGTGATTCGCGACGCGGAGTGTGTCGCGGTTTCTTTTCCAGAGTTTTTCACGACGCTCGAACGGCTGCGTGGAACCCAACGCACGTAGTTGGATGGAGGGCTTGGGTTTAACGCGGTCCGGATTCAAGCTGATTTTCGCAACTGAATCGTGCCGTAGCTCGTGCTGATGGTGATCTTTGGCCCGGGCGCGCCGGACCTGCCCCCGAATTGGCCGTTGAGTTTTCCTGTGTCTTCCTCATTCGCCGGTTTCAGTGCCGGTCCCTCGAAATCGCTCTCGACCTCGCCGGATCGCGACACGGCGGATATTTGGAAGCTCGATCGAGAGGGCAGCATGACTTCGATTGTTCCGGTCTCATTGGCGATGTTGATCTCCTCGCGCGGCGGGGAGGTATACCCCACCTTAATATCGCCGTGCGAATCACTGATCTCGAGCCGCCCGGTCACGTTCTCGACGTTGATGTCCTTATCATGCGTCACGATTTTCACAGGTCCCGCGGCGTCGGACAGTTCAATTTGGCCTGAATCCACGTCCAGGCGTCCGTTCATCCGCTCGATCGTCAGGTCGGCCCACGGAGACTTGCAGTGAAGAGTCTTTCCCACCTTGCCGACTCGCGTAGTTCCGAGGAAAACACCCTCCACATTGGCATTGCCCGCGACGTCTTCCACTTCGATGTCGCTCCCCCTCCCCGCGATCTCGACGTTGCCACTGATCCCTGAAATTCGTGCATCGCCTTTCTTTAGGTCGGCTGTTACGTCCGAACCGACGTCGTGAATTTCGACGTCGCCTCTGTCGCTGTGGGCATCGACGCTTCCGGTGACCGCCGAGACGCTGATGTCGCCGTGATTCGTATGAGCAGAGATGCTTACGGTCTTCGGCACCTCCAGATCGAGATCGACACTGATGGTGCCCTGGGAATCGTACTGGCGTACCGGGTGGACACTGTAGCTGCCGCCCTTCTGCTCAATCAGGACGTCCACTTGCTTCATTCGTTCGTCCGCCGCCGATTCCGCCGGTGCCGATGCGGATTCGTTTATGCTCACGCGCAGTTGGTTGCTGTCGCCAACATGCACGGAAATATTCCCCCGCGCAGTCTCGACCAGTACGTGCGCGCCGTTGGGAATCGACTGGGGCGCAAGTTGCCGGCTCTGTGAAAAGGACTCGTGAAAGGGAGGCAACTCGAAATCCGCGTCGGGATAGTGGTCGCGTAACCAATCGCGGAACACAAACGCAGCGAGCACAAACGCGAAGAGAACCATCAGCGCCGCCTCTCGACCCGAGAGAAGCGCCGGGCGCAGTTGTCCGGCACTCCGAGCCCCGAGGTGATCGATGAGTTTGGCGACGCCCCACACGACAATCAGCACGGGCCAGTAGAACCGGATCATGTGGCCAATGCCGAGAGTCGGATCGAAGCGATTGAGAAGGAAAACCAATCCGAGAAGAATGAGAAGCAGGCCCGCAAAAATCGAGCGTCTTGCTTGGGGTCTATCGCTCACACGTTTCACGAGCCCGTATGTCCATCTCGCGAGGCCATCGTCTGGGCCAGAAGTACAAGCCCCGCCACGACGAGCAGGATGGGCCAGAGGTCACTGAAATCGTAACGCGTGTATTCGCCTGCCAGGAAGATTCCCCCCACCGCGATCAGCAGGATTGGGCCCATCATTCCTCGCACTCGGCAATAGGCGCAGCGACAACGCGATTTGGACCCACCCGCCATGGCGTCGCCTCCCTAGGGGTTCTGTTTGATCCGATCCATCAGAATCCAGGCCCCAAGAACGATTAGGCCCAGCGGCCAAGCCTTTACGAACCAATCTCTCTGGAGCAGGCCGAAGTTCGCAAGCAAGAACAAAACGCCGAGCGCGATCAGAACGACTGCGCCGATCGGCTTTTGAACTTCTCCGGGAACCACGTCCGCCGCGTTCGGCTCACCCAACTGTCGTGCTCGCGCCACGCGGTAGGCTTCGATCGGCATGTAAAAATAGAAACATCCGAGCCCGATTCCGAGAATCGCGTTAAAGCCTGCGGGAATATCACTGCTGAACGCCGCGATGATTCCACCGAAGATAATCACATGGATCAACGCCTTAACGTACTCGCCGTTGTAGACAGCACCGAGTCCAGGAATGAATCCGAGCGCGAGTGCTGTGCCCGGATGCGGTACGCCCGCGACACTCTGTGGCGGTGGAGGCGCAGCAACCAGGCGCGCCAGGCAGGCTTCGCAATAGAGCGCGCCGCGTACGTCTCGCGTGCAAGTCGGACAAAGCGCCTTGCCGCATTGACGGCAGTAGCCGGTCGCGTCCAAATCAGGGTGCACGGCACATTTCATGGAAGGCTCCTGGGGGTACCCTTTAAAAAGTCTTCAAGCAGGGCGGAGGTCGACAACATGGCGAACTCCGGGACACCGCGGCTTCCTCGACGGTCCGGGCGCGGGGTCAACTGCGATTTCCGGCGCGGGTTGGAAGAATCGGGGGCCGGTCGTTCGCTGGGTGGAGGCTCTGCGTGGGGCGCGGCCGCCGGTTCCGGCAAAGGCTCGGACATCGGTTGATAGGACGGTTCGGGTTCAGACGCGAACCTGGCTTGAATCTGGTAGACCACTCGCAGATCGCTGACGAATTTTGCTCCGCGCGCATAGGTGAGATGCGCCTGGCGATTCGCCGCTCGAAACAGATCCGCTGGATTCAAATCGGCCTTGCTCGCAGTTGGTGCAACCGCACGAAACAGTACAAGAAAAGATGCCGCGACGGTCACAATCCCCATCGCGAATCGTGGCTGCCAGATCGCCGGCAACCATGCGAACCACCGCCGCTCCCCACGGTTGTGACTTCGCGGCCCGAGCGTTGCGTCGAGAATCCTCCCGGCCAGGTGAGGAGGTTCTTCAACCGGCTCGGACTGTTGCATCCGGCTAACAAGAGCGCTCACTTGCGCGACGGTGGCGGCACAGCGCGCGCATCCGACGACGTGCGCAGTGAGCGCTTCAGTTTCGTCGGTCAAGAGCGTCCCATCAAGGAAATCGCTCAGCCGCTCTTCCGTCCGTGTGCAGTTCCAGTCCATCATGCTCCGCTCCGGCGTTTATGCCGGACGCACTCCCATCGCCTCGAGAATCCGAGCCAGTTCGATTCGCCCTCGGTTGATCCTTGATTTCACCGTGCCTTCCGGGACCTGCAACACGGATGTAATCTCGGCGTATTCGAGTCCCTGTAAGTCCCGCAGGATAACGGCCTCGCGAAGTTCCGGCGAGAGGCGCGCGAGTCCGCGTTGCAATTGAGCGCTCAACTCCGCGGCGTGCGCCAGCCTGTCAGGAGTGCGCGCGGGCGAGTGTTTTTCCTCGAGTTGGGGCATAGCGTCCTCGATAGAATCGGTCAGCCGGTCGCGGCGCGTGCGCCGGTAGTGGTCCACGAGAAGATTGCGGGTAACGCTGGTCAGCCACGTTGGGAATGCACCCTGCGCGGAACGGTAACTCGGAAGCGTCCGATAGACGCGCAGGAAGACCTCCTGGCTCAAGTCCTCCGCCGCAGCTCCATTGCCGGTGAATCGGTAGCACAGGTTATAGACGCGCCGCGTGTGCCGCCTCACAAGCTCCTCCCACGAAGGCCCGTCGCCCCGAAGACAGAGTTGGACCAGTTGGGCGTCGGGCTCCAATCGCTTTCAGCCTCGCAACCTGCATACCCTTTCGGCCTCATTTCATGGAACGCAACATAAGGCCAAAAAGTTCCGTGTATGGGTCTATCGCCGCGTTGCCCCGCATCTTATTCGTACCGTGCGCGCAAATACAAGGATCGCGGGGATTCTCGCGACAAACTCCGCACGGGGCAGTCGGCATCCAAGTGTAGGAACGTCATTTGCGCGGCTGTCTGACTGCTTCGCGAATAAGGACACTTATGGAACGCATCGCTCCGCTCATTCTTGACCGGGCCGTCTCAATACAGTTCACTGGATAGTGCAGGAATAGTTCGTGACCGAAAGAGGCTGATTTGCGCCGCTCGATATCGATTGCTATCGCGCTATTCACAACTCTTATCGCCTGCTTGCGGGCTCGCGCGGACGTTGGCATCGTGCTGAACGAATCGCTCGACACCAGCGTCGCGCGAATTACCGGCTCGGGCCACAGCGCCGTCTATCTGTCGCGCATCTGCCCGGCATCTCCGGTAAAACTGCGCCTCTGCGGGCCCGATGAGAACGGTTCGGTCATCAGCAATTACACGACCCTCGGAGAAGATCAGCCGTTCGAGTGGAATATCGTTCCGCTCAGTTTGTATCTCTACGGCGTTGCCTCTCCGCAGGACCGCCCCCTCTTTTCTTCGCCAAAGATCAAGGCGGTGCTGGAGGATCAATATCGGGAGAGTGTCCTGCGGGACTATTGTGCGAGCCAGCCTTGCCAGACCAGCCGGAATGCAGAATGGAGGGAAATGGTCAGCGCCGCGTCTGAGCGGACGCTCTACATCCTGATTGTCTCAACCACGGTTGAGCAAGACCGCGAATTAATTGCCAAGTTCAATTCTCTTCCGAACCTCAACCACTTCAACGCCGCCACGCGCAATTGCGCCGATTTCGCCCGCAGCATCGTCAACACTTACTTTCCACACGCGGTGCATCGCGAACACCTGAATGATTTCGGCGTGACCAGCCCGAAAGCGATTGCTCGCTCGTTTGCCCATTTCGCACGCCGCAGCCCAAATGCGGACTACCGGGTGGTTCACATTCCACAATTGCCCGGCACGATCAAGCGAAGCAAGGAGTGCCGCGATGGAACGGAGCAACTCTACCGGTCGAAAAAGCTCCTCGTTCCAATGGCCCTTTTCGCCTGGCATGCACTGCCTTTGGCCGCCGGCTCCTACTTGTTGACCGGACGCTTCAACCCCCAGCGGGAGTTCGAACAACACGCTACCAGTCAAGAAAGCGCTATCCGCTACCAGTTAGAAGCCGCGCCAACCGCCAGCACTTCGGACGCAAGAGAGCTCCGGGCCGCCTATCGCCAGGATCGCGCAGATGTCCTGGGCAATGCGCAAACCTGGGCCGCTTTCCACGAGCAGTTTGACTCGATTGTGGACGAGTCTGTCCGAGAGGGCCTGCTCCCGTCGCGCGACTCGCTCGATCACGTCTTCAAGAGCCTCTCAGAACGCGGTCGGCCCTATCGGGACAATCGCGGAGCACTTTGGCTGGAAGTTCAGGAGAATGGTGTGACGTCCCAGGTTGGCCTGAGTCCCAGCGACATGTTTGCGCCGGGCTCCGACCGCGTCCTCGCCTACCAAATGATTCTGGCGCACGTCGATAGCGTTTTGAAGAGCCCTCCCCGCAGGCGCGAGTCCATTTCGGAATTCAGAGAGATGTGGAGTCTGCTCGAACGAGCACACGACGCCAACCGCATTTCTCTTGCCGTCAAGCGTTAGCCGCGCCACGCCCGTCCTAATTCCAGCCTGAGGGCATACCGTACGGTACGACCCGCTCAAGAAGTTCGATCCGCACGATTTTGCCGCTTAGGATCTTGAACACGGCAGCGACCAGATAGCTGCTCGGAACTCGATATGTCGGTGCTACCGCCACGGCCCCCACGCCCGGCACTTCGACGGTAAGTTTGTCACCCGGGTGGTCGAACAACACGATCGCGAACACGATTCCACGCTCATCGTCAACGATCGGATAGCGCCGCGCGCGGACTTTGGAAATCACGCTGTAGAAGCGGGAGTCGAGCTGCGCGGCGCAATCGAGTCCGAATACCTTGAATGATGGGAATGCCGGGTCGATCAGGGAGACGCCGGGATTGTTCGTCGTTTGAACGCCGTTGTCCCGCCGGATGCACGATCCGTCGATCGGCACGCCCGCGCTGCTGCTCCGTTCAATTCCGTCGAAGTACGCATCTGCTGCCGCGATCATCCGGTCGCGCGGCGTCCGCTGAGCGTGCGCAACTCCGTCGGGAAAGAGCGGGTCAGGCAGAATGAACCACTTGCGATCGATGGGCGTCAGCGGGTTCACTGCAAACATCGTCGAGGTGGTGAGGTTGCCTCCTTGCCCTGGAATGTCCTGCCGGACGACAATCGACTCGACTTCGGAAATCTTTCGCGAGTGCATTTTCAATCGTAGAGCGAGGACCCCTGGTACACCGTGCTCGTCGGTCAGCGCAAGGATGCCTGCTTCGGCCGCATCGGGATCGGCAAAGTGCAATTGGTAGATTCCGATCTGATCAACAGATTTCCACATGCCCTCGCCCAACCGGACTGCTTGACCTGTTTCCGTCGCTTTCCATCCTTTGTTGAGGTAAAGCTGCGACGGATCGTGCGCGACCAGGGCGACCAGGTACTGATTGACGATTCCATCCAGACATGCCCGGTCGCAGCCTTGGTCCATCGCGCCGGCCCCCCCTCCGGCCGCCGCAAACGCCCGCCGCGAAAGGAAATTTTCCGAATAAGCAAATAGAGCGGCGAGCATTGAGAGGGCCAAGCCCCAAATCAGTGTCTTCGGGAATTGTGCACTGACGCGCCGGTCGCCGAGTCGATGCCCCATCTTATTTCTCCCAGCCGGAGTTGGAGCCCCAAGGGGCCTCGGTAAGAGTCATTTCAATGAAGCGAATCTTTCCGTCCTTAAACTTGAACGCATCGGTCACCGGCAGGGTCCGCGGCGTCAAGAAATAAGGCGGCGAGTAATTTGTGGTACCGTCCGTCAATGGCAACTCGCGCACCGTTGAGTCGTGATCTAAAATCGAAAAAGCCACGACTTCCTGCTTCTCTTCGTCGACAATCGGATAGCGGCGGTCCCGAATATTCGTCACAAATCCCATCATTCCCAGCTTGAACTGTGCCTCACATCCCAGCGTCGCGAAACTCTGGTTGATGGAATGGCCGTCGTTGAGTTTCGGGACGTTCGTCGCCTGAACAGCGTTCTCGATCCGCTGGCAGTCGGGTGCGAAAAACGAGTAGTTGCCCTTGCCGTCGTTCTTCTGCATTCCATTCAAGTAAAGGTTGGCCGTATAAATCAGCCTTTCGCGAGAGATCCTCTTATCTCGCGGCGGAATCTCGTTCCAAACCGGGCCGAGCTTTCCGAATTTGTCATACGCGACCGCGCCGCTCGGCGTTCGGATCACTATCGTCTCGAGTTCGCTAATCCGCTGGTTTCTCGACTTGATCCGCGCCACCAGGATGTCGCCCATGCCGTTTTCCCGAATCGTCGCGAAAAGCGCAATTTGCCCGCTGTCCGGGTCTTCGATGGTGTGCCTGTAAGCGTCTAGGCCGCTCGCCGTCCGCCATAATCCCTCACCGAGCTTAAGCGTTACGTCATTCTCGGTGAACCGCACGTCGTCGGTGATCGGCAACTGGGACGGATCGTGAGCTACGAGCGCCGCGAGATACTTGTCAACAAGGTTTTCGAGGCAGGCTCGGTCGCAAGTTTTGGCGGAATCGTCACCTCGCGCCGATGCGGCCTGAGCCAGATATGCGGCAGCGCTTACGATCGCTGCAACGGTCGCGACGGCCACGACGAGGTTCTTTGGCATTATTACCTTCATTTGACGCTGTCGGTGTTAGCAGCCGACCAAGGATTACGGCTCGGCATGTTACAACAGCGCCTGGCCTGCCGGGCACACTGAGACCCGCAATCTAAATGAATCTTGGCGCGTGGTCGATAGCCGTTTTCTGTCGATTCAGTCACTTCCGTGGTCCGTTAAGGTTTAGCGATTCGATTTACTTCCGAACGTGCCCTGCACACCGCAGCACGGGCAAGCTGGGATACCTCGGAAACGCGGAATCGGGGGCGGAAAGTCCGCACAGATAGAATGTCGCGTTGCGATCGGATGTCACCCGGCGGGCGTGCTGGCAATCGGCGCACAAGCCAACCCGCAGAGACTCGCGCGCGGTCCGCCGCCCAATATGATCCTGTTCGCGGCCCGATTTGTCCTGCGTTCCCACGCGATGAGGATAGCATTCCGCTGCAGTTCTCGCCGCGCAGTTGCATTCGGCCCGCTCTTCAACGGAATTGTCGAGCGGTCTGCGGCCGCCGGAGCGAATCCCGACGCGCTTCTTGACCGGTTGAAAGCTTGCTGCTACGGTTCCTAGCGAATGTTCCGAAATTCGCGAAGGTATTTGCTCGTTCTTCTCGCCCTCCTGGCAATTGGCTACTTCCTTTACAAGTTCCGCAATGCGATCACGCTCGAGGGTTTTCGCTGGGCAATGGTCGTCGAATCCCTCCGGCGAGCTCGCGTTTCACTGCTGATGCTTTCGTTCGCGGCGATCTATGTCTGTTACGCAATTCGAGCACTGCGCTGGGTGCGATTTTGCCGGTGGCTCGGCAAGGCTCATTTGTGGAACGTCTTCAGCGCAACTCTGATGGGCTTCGCCTGCACGTTTCTTCTCGGCCGTGCGGCCGAACCGGTCCGTCCCGTTTTGATCGCGAGGAAAGATTCGCTTTCGATGCCGGGGATGTTCGGTATCTACATTCTCGAGCGCGTGTTTGACGTGGCAGCCACGGCGGTGCTCGCCGTATTTGCGCTTCTTTCCTTCGAACGCAGAGGGATGGGAGGCGGGTGGAACGGTCTGCTGATGAATGTGGCACGCTCGGCAGGGGCGCTGCTGCTAGCGGGGCTGGTGGCCGTCGTCGTGTTCCTGGTCTATTTTCGGTATCACGGCGCGGCGTGGCTCACACGAAGGCTAAAGCGAAAGGTGTGGCGAACCGGCTGGCGCGAGCGTGTTGCCATCCTGCTCGAAGGATTCAGCGAAGGGTTGCAGGGCATTCGGAGCTGGGGCGATCTCGGCGCGGCTGCGGCTTATTCGGCGGCGCACTGGGTGCTCGTTGTTTACGTCTATATGTGGGTGGCCCACGCGTTCGGGGGAGAGCTTGCGAGCCTGCGCTTTGCCGGCACGGCTCTTGTTCTCGCGTTTGCGATGGTCGGGTCCGCGGTTCAGCTCCCGGGCGTCGGTGGAGGATCGCAGCTCGCCACGTTTCTTGTCTTCACGCTCGTGTTTGGAGTAGAAAAGGAGCCTGCGGCGATCGCTTCCATCGTGCTTTGGCTGATCACGTTTGCGGGCTGTTGCCTGGCGGGGTTGCCGCTGCTGCTCCGGGAGGGCTGGTCTATGGGCGAACTGCGGCGCATGGCGCGCTCGGAGGAGCAAGCGGGGGAGGCTCGGCTCTTGTCCGATGCGGAGCATGCGCTGGACTTACGGGAGCGGCCCCGGTGAAGTGCCCCTTTTGCTCTCATCTGGATGACAAAGTGATCGATTCGCGCGAGGCGCGCACCGGAGACTTGATCCGCCGCCGCCGCGAATGCTTGAAATGTGGCCGCCGCTTCACCACCTACGAACGGATCGACGAAATCCCCTATATGGTGATCAAAAAAGACGGGCGCCGCGAAAAATTCGAGCGCCAGAAGCTTCTTCAGGGGCTCCTGAAGGCGTGCGAAAAGCGGCCCGTCCCGGTGGGCAAGCTCGAGACGATTGTCGATCAGGCCGAAGCGTTTGTGAGCGAAGCCGCCGACCGCGAGCGCACCACCACCGAAATCGGCGGGCTGCTCATGGGCCACCTGAAGAAACTCGACAAGGTCGCTTACGTCCGTTTCGCGTCCGTATACCTCGATTTCAAAGATGTGAAGGAATTCATGGACGAGCTGAAGGGCCTGCTGAAAGATCGCGCGCGGAAGTGATTCTTTCAGGCCTGCCAGACGCCTGCCGCGAAGGTTTTCACCGTGCGGAATCCGATGTGCTCGTAAAGTTCAACCGCGCGCTTGTTGATGGAAGTCACCGTCAGCGAGAGCGACTCGTATTTTCGCCGGCTCAGCGCCTGAATGGAATGTTCCATTAATTGCCTGCCGATGCCGTTCCCTTGATAGCCTGGCATGACGCAAACCTGCGTGGTGTGGCCCACCTTCTCGGCGACGGTCGAGGTGAGAATCATGGCAATGAGCCGGTCTCCCGTAGCAGGACGCACTAGGAAAGAAGCCTCGGGCATAAACTGGCCGCATCCGGGCAGAAGCACGATGTTGCGGAGGAATTTCAGGCTGCCGGCCTCGCTGCAGTATTGGTCGTTGATCTGGCCATCCACATGATCCGAATAGGCGAGCTGGATCAATCGGGCGGCAGGTTCAAACGCCCGGTCAGTCCAAGGTTCGATCCGCAAGCCGGCCGTGAGCGGCTTGCCGGCGAGTTTGGCTGCATCGAGCGGCAGAAACATGAACTGCCGCGCGTGCAGCCGGAAATGCTGCGAGAGGAATCCGGGGTCAAGCTCAGTTCCAAAGGGCATTAGCTGCGCCTCGATGCGCTCGAGGCGCGGCGTGGAACGGAGAGCGCCGAGCATTTCCGTCAGCAGGCGCTGCGTAACCGGCGCCTGCGGGCGATGCGCGGAGACGAATAGCCCTCCAATCAACCCCTTACGGTCCTCCAAGACGTAAAATCCATAACCTGCCGGTTGGCCATTCTCGATCGCTGCATATCCTCCCAGGGCGCGGGAGTCGATAAACTTCCGGACGAGGTCAATCGAGGGGCGATAGTCCCAATGCAGCTCTTCCCGCCAGCGCCGGGTTTCCTCCTGGAAGAGCCCTTCCAAAGATCGCGAATGTAGTTGCCGGAGATCGACTATCTGCATGGGTGCCGAATACGGTTCCTGAGCCATTATAGCTTCGCGCGGGCCGCGAACCCAAACGGCACGGTTCGCGGAACTCGAGCGCGCCGAAAAACCGGGTTCGAACCGAAGTGTGCTAACATTCGCAACGCCGAGGCGCGTTCGCAGGAGCGCCCGCGCTTACTGGATGGCCGTCCTTTCCGAGCTCCGTTTCCCCACGGCGCGACTCGCCAAAATTTTCTCCGGGCTCCTGGCATTGTTTTTGTTTGGGATTGTGTCTCTCGCGACGGTATCGGGATTTCTCCTCTATCAGATTCTGCGCCCGGCGCGCACTCCGGCGGCCATAGACTTGAGCATAATGATGGGCCATCCGGCAACCTTCTCATTTTCCCTGGCAGACGGCTCGACGCGCGAAGGATGGCTCTTTCCCGGCTTTCGGGGGGCTCCGGCGATAGTCGTGTGCCACGGTTATCTCTCGCAGCGCGCGGACGTGCTGACGCTGGTCACCGCCCTGCAGGAG
Organism: Candidatus Acidiferrales bacterium; assembly: GCA_035279445.1. Classification (GTDB taxonomy): domain Bacteria; phylum Acidobacteriota; class Terriglobia; order Acidiferrales; family UBA7541; genus Palsa-295. Next base: position 100,486 of record DATEHV010000046.1, read on the forward strand.
CACCAGTTCAACGTTTTCTTGTTCGATTTCAGCGGGCACGGCACCAGCATCGGTCATACCACACTCGGATACCGCGAGACCTCCGAACTTCGTTCAGCGGTGCAAGCACTGGCCGCTCGAGACGACGTGGATCCCCAGCATTTTGGGCTTTGGGGAGTGGACATGGGCGGATACGCGGCGCTCGAAGTGGCGGCTTCCGACCCGCGGATCGCGGCTCTCGCGGTTGACGATGCGTATGACGATCCCCGCGACATGCTCAACATCGAAGTCAAGAAGTCCGGGCTCACCGCGCTCCCGGAGACTCTTCGCTTCTCCGATTTCGGATTCCGCATGTTGAATTACGGTTTCCGGAACGAACCGCCGGTTTCGACGCGCCTGGGCAGGACGAAAGGCATTCCAAAACTGTTCATCCTCGCCGACGATCGGCCGGCGCTCGCCGACGAATCGATGCGGCTCTTCCTCAAAGCGCCGGATCCCAAGGTGATGTTGCAGGAGCGCATGAGCTACCGCGACATGACCGACGATGACCGCAAGACGTATGAAAGCCAGATCGTGAATTTCTTCCTGCAGAACATTCCGCCCACTCCAGCCCGCTAACGCGTGGCAGGAGCCGGCTCAATCGGCACATAGACGAGACCCGTCTGCGTTTCATCGAGCGTGCCGCGAAATCTGCCGAGGAGCTTGATCTGTGCCAGGCCGTCGGGCGTCGTCAGCACGAGCGCTGGCCGCGGATCATTCGCCGACCACTCCGGAAGCTCGCGGCGAAAATAGAAGGCGAGGCCGTAGTTCCATTCACGGCGCAGACGGTAGGTGAAGATTCGCTCGGGGTGCAGGTCATTGCGCATCAATTCGGCGTGGGGCCGCGCCGAAAAGAAAGAGTCCAGGATCGGAAGCAGGCGCAGGTTTGCAATCTCGACGTTAGCTGCGAGGCAGAGTGCGCACACCGAAATTGCGATTGTGAGCCGGTTGTAAAAAGCCGCTGCCGCCATGATCAGCACTGCCATAGCTGCGCCCGCCAGCGTAGAGACAGGCATGACCGCGAAGTGGCTGGACACGTCGTTTGCGCCTTCGTGCCCGCCAAATAGTCGGCGGATTGCGAATAGTCCGGCGCCTGCGATCAGGGCCCATGTGACGGCGAGGCTCCAACCGAGCGCGGCGCTCGACCTCCTGCTTCGAGTGTCCGCGCGAATCGCTCCCTGCGAACACAGCAACGCCAGCGGAGGGATGGCGGGGAGCACGTAGCCGGGAAGTTTCGATTTCGAAAAACTGAAGAAGACCATCGGGAAGACCGTCCAACACGCGAAAAATAATCCGGACGAATTGCTCCAAGTCTTCTCTCGCCAGAGTCGAAGACCCTCTTGTGTCGCAGGCCAGAGGAACGCCGTCCAGGGAACGAGCGCGAGCAAAATGATCGGTCCGAAAAACCAGAATGGCTGCCGATGCTGAAACACGGGCGTGAGGTACCGCTCGAAATTCTGTTGCCAGAGAAAGACGCGCAGAAAATCGGGATTGCGGATCTCGCAAGCGACGTACCACGGAAGGGCCACGACGCAAAACGAGGCAATCGCGATTGCGTGTGCCAGCCGTAACGCCTTCCGCCACTGCTTTGACGCAAGCGCCCACAGGCCGACCGACCCGCCGGCCAAAACGACGCCGGCGGGCCCTTTCGCCAGTACCGCCAATCCCAGGGACGCTCCGAAGAACGCGAGTGACCACGAATCACTTTTCCGGCCCGATGGTACGGCATCGGCGGCGCGCAGCGCTCCGCCGCAACGTAACACGCACGCCGCACTCACCATTGCCCACGTGATCGAGGCGCTGAACAGCATGTCGGGTGTCGCAGCCCGAGCGAAACCGACGGCTGCTACGCTGGTCGAAAACAGCAGCGGCGCGAGAATCCACGGGCTCGACAGGGAAATCGCGTCGCCTCCATAGTGCTTCCTCGCAAGCCATCCAATCGCCACTGCCGCCGCGAGAGCAGCGCATGCCGAGGGGAGGCGTGCGGCCCATTCGGATGGCAAGTGGAGAAGAAATCCCACCGCCGCGGCCCAGTAGTAAAGAATCGGTTTCTCGAACCAGGGCTGGCCGTATAGCCGCGGCGTCACCCAATCGCCCGTCTGTGCCATCGCGCGGGCGATCCACGCATAGCGCGGCTCGTCCGGCCCGACAAGTCCAATGGCGCCCAGTTGTCCGAAGAGACAAACGACAATCGCGCCTGCCGACGCCAGAGACGGTACGAACCCTAAACGGCGCTCAATCTGTCGAACTTCGCTCAAGGCGGGGTCGAGTCTAGCACCGGCGGATTCAATTTGAACTTGCTAACCGTATAATGTCTCGCGATGCGGGAATCGCTGGAGTATGCGGCCGCGTGGACCGGAATTAAATTCCTGGGGCTCTTGCCGAGGTCGGCGGCGAGACTTGTGGGAGCTTGGTTTGCAGCCGTTGCTTACTGGTTGCGAAGGCCCCTGCGCCGCACCGCGCAGTTCAATCTGCGACTGGCGTTTCCCGAATGGAGTGACGCCAGACGCCAACAGGTGATACGCGGAATGATTCGGCAGGTCGGCTGGATGGCCGGCGAGTTCTCGCAATTTCCGAAATATGCGCGCGGGAAGATCGAGCGAATCGTCGCCGTGGACGGATTCGAGAACTTCGACGCGGCTCGTCGCCGGGGAAAAGGTGTCTTATTTCTGACGGGGCACATGAGCGCGTGGGAGCTGGCGCCCTTCGCTCACGCCCTTTACGGCTACCCCCTGCACTTCCTGGTCCGGCCCATCGCCAACCCGCGGGTGGACGAACTCATCAGTAATTATCGCTGCCGCTCCGGTAACCAGCCGATTGAGAAAAACCGTTCTGCTCGCTCGATCCTGAAAGTTCTCGGCGACGGCGGCACAGTTGGTGTTCTCGCGGACCAGAACACGTCTCTCGAGGAGGGAGTGTTCGTGAATTTCTTCGGAATTCCCGCTTCCACGACCGCCGGCCTCGCGCGGATTGCGCTGCGAACGGATGCGGCCGTCGTGCCCGGTTTCCTTCATTGGGATGCAACGAGACGCATTTATCGACTGCGCTTCGAGAGCGCGTTCGAACTCGTGCGCACGGGGCGCGAGGAGCTCGACGTGATCGAAAACACGGCACGCTTCACGCGTACGATCGAGGACTTCGTTCGCGCGCATCCCGAACAATGGATCTGGGTTCACAAGCGTTGGAAGACGCGTCCGGCCGGCGAGGAACCAATATATCCTTTCTAGCTGGTCCTTCCCGCGCGGCCGGCGCCTTGGATCTGTCGAGTCCGCGCAGCCGCGCGTAATGCGCTTTTATCCTTTGCATTTCGAGAGAGGCACCTATGACCCGCACCGCCGCTGAACTCGCCAAGTACCTTGGAGCCGGTCTCGATGGAGACCCGCTCGTAGAGGTCGCAGCCGTGGCCAGCCCTGAGAATGCACGCGCGGAGGACCTGATTTACTTCGACTCGCCGCGGCACCGCGGCCGCGCGGAGCGGTCGGCCTCTCGGTGTGTCGTCGCCCGGCCGGGATCTCGTCTCGCCGGGAAGACGATCGTCGAAGCGGACGACCCAAAGCTCGCGTTTGCTAAAGCCGCCGAATGGCTTTTGCCTAGAGCTGTTCCGACGCCCGGAATTCATTCGACCGCGATCGTCTCGCCGAGCGCTGCGCTGGCCGCGAATGTCTTTGTGGGCCCATACGTTGTGGTCGAGGAGGCGGCAGTAATCGGCGCCGGGTCGGTCGTCGAAGCATTCTGCTTCGTGGGCCGCGGGGCTCGCGTGGGTGACGAGTGTCGATTGCATCCGCGGGTTACGCTCTACGCGGGAGTCCATCTTGGAAACCGCGTCACCGTGCATTCGGGCTCCGTCGTCGGTGGCGATGGATTCGGATACGTCTTTGGTGAGGGGCGCTACTGGAAATTTCCGCAGATCGGAAGCGTTGAGATCGGCAACGACGTGGAGATCGGCTCGAACACCACAATTGACCGAGGTTCGCTCGATTCCACGGCTCTCGGCAACGGCGTCAAAATCGACAACTTGGTTCAAATCGCTCACAACGTTCAAGTCGGCGACCACGCGATCCTGGCTGCTCAGACGGGTGTTTCCGGCAGCAGCACGATCGGCACCCACGCTATTATCGGAGGCCAAGTGGGGATCGCGGAACACTGCAAAATCGAGGACGGCGCAATCGTCGGTGCGCAGGCGGGAATTCCTACGGGCAAAGCCATCCGTGGCGGCCAGACAGTCTGGGGCACTCCTGCGCGGCCGCTCGAGAAATTCAAGGAACAATACGCGTGGTTCGCGCGGTTGCCGGAACTCGCCGAGCGCTTGCGCAAGCTAGAAGGCAAAACCCGCAATCGTTAGCTACTTTGCGGTTTTAATGGGCGCGACCTTCGACTTCTGTTCGCCGCCCGTCCCGGTACCGAAATCTCGACCGTCTGCAACCGCAGTTTACTTGCCAGGCAGCCTTGCGGGCGTTCGCTCCATCTCACAGGATATCTTTTGGCGATGGAACGGCGCGGTGTTTTCAGTTGACCGTGGCCGAGATACAAAAGATAATAGTGTTGAATTGGCCTGTAACTACCTGTCGCACCGGGAGATTGGGCACGTCCCCGGCTCTTCGGATTGTTCGGCTGGCCCAGCAGCCAGCTCGACGGGCGACTAAACAGGTAGGAGTGAAACGTGGCCATGGCCCGCAGGTTCATCAGTGACAGGATTTGTCTGAGGGGTTGATGACACCGGAGGCGCGACTGCGTGTGGAGGGGTCGAGGGGTAGCGCGACGCTTGGCGCTGCCGCAGTTCCGCGCCGAAGCGCCGAATCGCCCGTCGAAAGAGCCGTCAGCCGCGCTGTCAGTTGGTTCCTTTCCGCGCAGAGTCAGGAAGGTTTCTGGTGGGGCGAGTTAGAGGCCGACACCACACTCGAGTCCGATTACATCTTGTATCTTCACATCCTTGGAGAATTTGATTCGTCAAGAATTGCAAAATTAGCGAAATACATTCGCGACCGGCAGCTTCCCGACGGCGGCTGGAATATCTTCTTCGGCGGTCCAGCAGAGTTGAACGCGACGGTGAAGGCTTGGATCGCACTTCGCCTTGCCGGTGATTCGGCGGCCTCTCCGCACCTCGAACGCGCCAAAAAGGAAATCCACGAGCTCGGCGGGCTGGAAGCCACGAATTCCTACGTGCGTTTCTACCTCGCCATGGTGGGCGCGGTCGATTGGAGGTTCGTTCCAGCCATTCCGCCTGAGCTGATGCTTCTGCCGGACTGGTTTCCCATTAACCTCTACGAAATGTCGTCGTGGACTCGTGGAATCGTGATTCCTCTGGCGATCGTTTATGCGCACAGGCCCGCCTGGCGCCTGCCGCACGGCGTCATCGTGGACGAGCTATTCCGCAATCCCGGTAGCAAGCCGCGCTCGTTGGATTGGGACAAGCGGATTGTTTCCTGGAAAAACGTGTTCCTAGCGCTCGACCGCGGACTGAAACTGTACGAGCGCTTGCCCTGGAAACCGTTCCGCCGGGCGGCGCTTGCTCGCGCGCGGAGTTGGATGCTCGAGCGTCTCGAGCGCAGCGAAGGACTGGGCACGATATATCCCGCGATGATGAACTCGATCTTTGCGCTTTTTGCCGAGGGTCGCGATACCACGGATCCGCTTCTTGCGCGGGAGGTTCGGTTTCTCGCTCGCTATGAGATCGAAGAAAAAGACACGCTGCGGGTCCAGCCGTGCATTTCTCCGCTGTGGGACACAGCCATCGCCATGGTTTCGCTGGAGGAGGCCGGGCTTGACCCCGCTCATCCTTCGCTTCTGGCCGCTTCCCGCTGGCTGGTCGAAAATCAGATTATTGGGCCGGGCGACTGGCAGGTGAAAAATCGCAACGCCGAGCCGGGCGGCTGGGCGTTTGAATTTCGCAACGACTTCTATCCCGATGTGGACGATACCGCGTTTGTCCTGATGGCGCTCGGCCGCGTGGAGGACCCCGAGCCGGACCGCCTCCGCGCCGCCGTGAGCCGCGGGCTGGCTTGGCTCGTGAGTATGCAGAATGGCGATGGCGGCTGGGGCGCTTTCGATCATGAGAACAATTTGCAGTTCCTGAATAACATCCCGTTCGCGGACCACAACGCAATGCTGGACCCATCGACCGCGGACGTCACCGCTCGCGCCATCGAGTGCCTGGCGCAGATGGGTTGGGCCTCGACTCATCCCGTCGTCGAACGCGCCTGTGCCTTCCTCCGCCACGACCAGGCGGCAGACGGTTCGTGGTTCGGCCGCTGGGGCGTCAACTACGTGTATGGGACGAGTGGAGTCTTGCGTGCGATGGAAGCCGTGGGAATGGAGTCGCAGCCGCAATCACGGCGCGCCGCGGAGTGGCTGCGAACCGTTCAAAATCTGGATGGCGGCTTTGGCGAATCGGTGTTGTCGTACTACGATGCGGCGCATAAGGGAAAAGGGAAGAGCACTGCATCGCAGACGGCGTGGGGCGTGATCGGGTTGCTCGCTGCGGCGGGGGCGGAGGACTCTGCGGTGGAACGGGCGGTCGACTGGCTCGTCTCGCATCAGAATGACGATGGCACGTGGGACGAAGACGAGTTCACCGGCACCGGTTTCCCCCAAGTGTTCTATCTGAAGTACCATCTGTATCGAAATTCTTTTCCGCTGTACGCGCTGGCGCGCTACGATAACCTTCGTCACGGTCGGCGGCCTTTCGCGAGCGTCCGAGTACCCGCAACCGATATCGAGCGCGCACGCGGACGCCGTGGATGAGAGTTTCCGTTGCGAACCAATCGAGGCCGATGAACCGAGAGGTCTTCCGCAGGATATGACCACGCTCGTCACGGGCGCTACCGGATTCTTAGGGAGCCATGTCGCCCGCCAGCTTGTCGCTGCAGGCCATTCCGTGCGAGTCCTCGTGCGCAGGACAAGCAACCTCCAGGCGCTCGAGGGATTGGCCGTCGAACGCGTCGAAGGCGATTTGCGGGACCTGGCATCGCTTTACCGCGCGGTCAAGGGCGCTCGGCGGGTGTTCCACATTGCGGCTGATTACCGGCTCTGGTCGGACAATCCAAGGGAGATTTACGAGAGTAATGTCGAGGGCACGCGCAGGCTTCTGGAAGTCGCGGCTCAAGCGCGCGTCGAGCGGTTCGTGTACACCAGCACGGTGGCGACCGTTGCCGTGCCGACGATCGACGCCACGCTGCCCAACGAGGACACGCCCGCCACTCTCGACCAGATGATCGGGCACTACAAGCGGTCGAAGTTCCAGGCGGAGATGCAGGCAATCAAGGCGGCAGCCTCCGGCGTCCCGGTTGTGGTGGTGAACCCGACTACTCCCGTCGGGCCGGGCGATTGGAAACCGACTCCCACTGGCCGCATAATTCTCGATTTTGTGAACGGAAAGATGCCCGCCTACGTGGACACTGGGCTGAACGTGGTTTCTGTGGAGGATGCCGCGGCCGGGCACCTGCTTGCTTCCGAAAAGGGCCGCGTCGGCGAGCGCTACATCCTAGGGGCCCGCAACATGACGCTGGAAGAGATTCTCGACGCCCTCGCGGTCATCTCGGGCCGCCCTGCGCCGCGGGTTCGACTGCCTCACGCCGTCGCTTTGGGCGCGGCATACGTGGACGAACTGATTTCACGGCTGACGGGTCGCGAGCCGCACATTCCGGTCGAAGGCGTCAGGATGTCGCGCCATCGGATGTTTGTTCAGAGCGACAAGGCGGAACGGGAATTGGGTTATCGGCCCGGTAACGTCGAAGCGGCGCTGGCGAGTGCGGTACGCTGGTATGTTGATCATGGCTATGTGCGCGGTCGCTCCGGAACGAAGCCCGTCGCGCATGCCCAAGCTGCCTAGCGTTGGATGGATTGATGAGTTTGCATAATAGGGTTTGGTACTGAGCGGCAATCGCCGCGACGCAGGAATGACTCATAAGTGGGGGATTGAGCCCCCGAAGTGACAGTAAGTTTATTCGAGCGGTTGTTTTGAGATGAGAGTCCTCATTACATTTGCGCTTGCAAATGAGTTCGCTGCTTGGCGCAAGTTGCGTCGCTTCCGGAACGTGTCCAGAGACACGTGGGACCAGACGTATGCGGTTCGAGTTGGAGTCGCTGACGTGGTCGTCGTTCTCACGGGGGTGGGGCGCTTCGCCGCCCAGCGTGCGCTCGCACACGCCTTCGACGGTGATCCTGAGGTCTGCATCGCATCGGGGCTTTCCGGCGGTTTAAATCCTTGCTACTTTCCCGGTGATATCCTCGCCGCACGCACGGTCGCCGACGTCAGCGGCACACGGATGGTGTATAGCGACGCAGAATTGGTCTCCTTCGCCGAGACCTCGGGTGCGAAGGTTGTCGATCGATTCCTGGTGTCTGATCGCGTCATCTCGACCGCAGAAGAGAAACAGTCCCTCAAGTCGTTGGGCGATGCGGTCGATCTGGAGAGTGTGTACGTTCTCGCCGCTGCGGGACAACGGGGTGTTCGCGCGGTCGCGATTCGCGCGATCAGCGATGGAGCGGAATCGAACTTGCCGCTGGATTTTGACCGCGTTTTCAATGAACGAGGCGCCGTGAGTCTTCCGAAAGTGGTCGCACAAGTTGTGCGCCGCCCCAATCGAATCGCAGGATTGTTACGGCTGGCCCATGAAAGTGAGCGCGCAACTGCAGCGCTCGCTCGGTTTCTGGACGGCTACGTTCAACAGCTTGCGTCGGGCCCGTTGCCTGAATTGGCGAAGGCTGAAGCGGTCGCTATATGAGCCATACCATCGCACAGATCGGGTCGCGCGAGTCGCCACGGAGCAGCGGCGGCCAGATGCGCGCCGGTGTCTACCGGGGCAAAGGGCGCGTCGTCGTCGAGCAGGTGCCGATCCCTGAAATCGCCGAGGGGGAAGTCCTTTTCCGCGTGGCTGCTTGCGGCATCTGCGGCACGGACATCAAGAAGATACTCCACGGTTTCATTGCGCCGCCGCAGATCTTGGGTCATGAGCTTGCCGGAACGGTCGTCGAAACTGGCCCGGGCGTGAGCAAGTTCAAGCCCGGCGATCGAGTCGTGAGTTTCCACCACATTCCTTGCGGTGTTTGCTTCTATTGTGAAAAGAAACTCTTTTCGCAATGTCCAGGATACAAGAGAGTGGGATTGACCGCTGGATTCGATCCGAATGGCGGAGGATTTGCCGAATATGTTCGTGCGATGCCTTGGATCGTTGAGCGCGGCATGATTCCGCTGCCGGCAGGCGTCAGTTTCGAGGAGGCCACCTTTGTTGAGCCGGTGAACACCTGTCTGAAAGCCGTTCGCAAAGCGCGTGTGGCTCGGGGAGAGACGATTCTGGTAGTTGGCCAGGGTCCAATTGGAATGCTCCTGATGATTCTGGCGAAGCACGAGGGCGCTACTGTGTATACGAGCGACCCCATGGCTGGCCGTCGGGCGGCGAGCGTGCGATTCGGCGCGGCCGAAGCGTTCGATCCTGGGGAAGGGAATCTGGCCACCGAAATCCGCCGCCGCACCGATGGCCGGGGTGCCGACGCGGTCCTGCTGGCTGTGCCCAACCCGCCATTGGTTGCTGAGGCCCTGTCTCTCGCGCGACCGGGCGGGCGCGTGCTACTGTTTGCACATAACGACCCGGTAATGGAGCTCGGGTTTCCGGCGTCGGCTGTGGGAGTGGAAGAGAAGGAGATTCTCGGCAGTTACAGCGCGTCCCTGGACGATCAGGGCGAATCGGCGACCCTGGTCTTCGAGCGGCGGCTCCCAGTGCGCGAGTTGATCTCGCACCGTTTTCCGCTGGAGCGCATCTCCGACGCATTGGAATTGGCAGCGCACCCCAAACGCGATACCCTGAAAGTGATGATCGCGCACGAATGAGCAGATCCGACATGAACGGGCACATGACCGCGGCGGTCCTCTATGGCTCCGAGGACGTGAAGGTCGAGCGCGTGGATATCCCGCGCCTGGCCGACGACGATGTGCTGGTGCGCGTGGAGGTCGCGCTGACCTGCGGCACTGATTTCAAGGTCTGGAAACAGGGTTATCACGCGCGCATGATTCAGCCGCCTGCACTGTTCGGCCATGAGCTTGCGGGCGTCGTTGAGGAGAGGGGCCGTGCCGTAAATGGTGGCGTGCGCAAGGGCATGCGCGTCGTTCCGGCGAACTCCGCGCCTTGCAACAAGTGCTTCTACTGCCGCAAGGGCCAGCCGAATCTGTGCGAAGACCTGTTATTCAATAATGGGGCATATGCCCAATATATCCGCATCCCCGGTCGAATCGTCCGCGAAAACATGCTCGAGATCCCCGAGAGTGTCTCCTTTCTCGATGCGGCGATGGTCGAGCCTGTAGCCTGTGTGCTCCGCGGAATTCACGAGACCAGCATCCGCGCCGGCGACACAGTCGTGGTCATCGGATGTGGGCCCATCGGGCTTTCCTTCATCCGCCTCCTTTCAGGCCGCAATGTGCGGGTGATCGCCGTTGCCCGCCGGGCAGCCCGCCGGCAGCGCGCCGAGCGCATGGGTGCCTTTGCGGCCTTCGATGTGTCTGAAATGGAGAATCCGGCCCGCCGCGTCAGGGAGTTGACGGAAGGGGCGCGAGGCGCCGATGCGGTGATCGAAGCCGCCGGCCAGCCACAAACTTGGCATTGGGCGCTCGAAATGGTCCGCAAAGGCGGCACGGTGAATCTGTTCGCCGGATGCGCGAAGGGCGTCGAAGTAAAGCTGGACCCGTGGATGCTGCACTATTCGGAGATCACCATCAAATCGTCATTCCATCATACGCCTCGGTTCGTCCGCGAGGCGCTGGAAACGATCGTGCGCGGAGAAATCCGCGCGAGCGATTTCATCACCGGCGAAGTGCCCCTCGCCGAGCTTCCCGGTCTGTTTGAGCATATGAAGAACCGGAATGGCGAGCTGAAGACCGCCGTCATCCCCTGAGCGTCCTGTGGTCCCTTGCCGCGGTGTTTGCACAGAAAGCCCCTTGCATTGCGCCACGCGTTCACTAGCATGGCAGTGACGGTTGAGGGTCGGAAAGTCAGGTCGCGTTTGTTGAATCAAGCTGCTCCCGGCCCAGGGTGCACGTCCCAGGCCTCGGGATTCGGCCCCGATCGCGAACGTGGATGAACGGAAGTGATCGTAAAAGACTAACGGCACAGGACTGCGCCTGCCCCGAATCGCCAGAGAATCCGATGTTGCTCACACCCGAACTCGAAATCGCACGCAACCTTCCTTCCGAAGGTTGCAGCGTCGCCGAAGCTCAGCGCTATACCCGATGGCTCGCCACGCACCACTACGAAAACTTTGGTGTTGTTTCCTGGCTTCTGCCAGGCCGACTCCGCCAGCATTTCTACAACGTCTATGCTTATTGCCGCTGGTCGGACGATCTCGGCGACGAAATTCCCGATCGCGCCCGTGCGCTCCGGCTCCTTGACGCATGGGAAGACGATCTACAGCTCATCTACGAGACCCATCGGGCGCCCGCTCATCCCGTTCTGATCGCGCTCGGCGATACGGTGCGCGCAAAGGACATTCCGGTCGAGCCGTTCCGGGATCTTCTGCGCGCCTTTCGTCAGGATCAGGTGATCCAGCGCTACCCGACCTGGGACGAGGTCTTCCGCTACTGCGTCTATTCGGCGAATCCCGTCGGGCGGCTGATCCTCTATCTTTGCGACTACCGCGATGAAGAGCGGCAGCGCCTTTCCGATTTCACATGCACCGCACTGCAGCTTGCGAATTTCTGGCAGGATGTCTCGCGCGATCTTGAAAAGAGCCGCATATACATTCCGCTTGAGGAACTCGCCAAACACGGCCTGACCGAAAGGGACATCGTCGCGCGGCGGTTCGATAGCCGCTACGTGAGTCTCCTGAAGTCGCTCGTAGCACGCACGCGCGAGCTTTTTGACGCCGGGCTGCCGCTGACCCAGCTCGTTGACGCGAGGCTCCGCATCGATATTGAGCTCTTCAGCCGCGGGGGATTGGCTGTCCTCGAAGCGATTGAAGCGGCAGGCTACAACACGCTCGAGCAGCGTCCCGCGCTATCGCGATGGACCAAATTCCGGCTGCTGGGTCAGGCGCTCGGCGCGCGAGTCTTCGGGCACTCGGTTAGCGGTGGAAGCGAGAGCAAGAAAGTTGCTCCATCCTCAGTCTCGCGGATTCCAGGGTCGGCGGGTGCACCCATGGGTGTCGTTGCGCAGGACGTTCAGCGCGTAGCCGCTTCCTATGCGGAATGTAACCGCATCGCGCGCGCGGCGCATAGCAGCTTCTATCTGGCGTTTTTCGGTCTGCGCAAGGAGAAGCGCCACGCCCTCTGCGCGCTCTACGCCTTCATGCGTCTGGTAGACAACGTCTCAGACGAGCCTGGCGACCTCGAATCGAAGCGTCGCGGCCTCGCTCGCTGGCGCGCGATGCTCGACGAAGCGATTTCCGGGCATACAGACGGTCACCCGATTCTTCCGGCGCTCGCCGACACGATCGCCCGCTTTGGGATTCCGACCCGCTACTTCCACGACCTGATTCTGGGCGCGGAGATGGACCTGACCGTCTCGTCCTATGCTACATTCGATAGGCTCTCGGAATACTGTTACCGGGTGGCGGGAACGGTCGGCCTGACGTGCCTGTACGTATTCGGCTTTCGCGATCCGCGTGCGCCGGACCTGGCCGAGCGGCTCGGTCTCGCTTTTCAGCTCACCAACATCCTTCGAGATGTCCCCGGCGATTTTAAGATGGGCCGCGTGTACTTGCCGCTCGAGGACCTGGGCCGCTTTGGCGTGCGCGCGGAGGAGTTGAACGGTCCACTGACGCCATCGCTTCGCAATTTGTTTGAATTCGCCGCCGACCGTGCCTGGCGTTTCTACGAAGAAGGGGCGCCGCTGGTGGCGCAGGTGGACCCGGACAGCCGAGCGACGCTTCGGGCTCTCGTCCGTACGTACAGCACTCTGCTCGCGCGGATCGAAGAGCGTGGATTTGACGTGTTCTCTGTGCGCATCTCCTTGTCGAGCGCCGAAAAGCTCCAATTTCTCCTGATGGCTGGAATGACGGGCTGGTGGAAGACGGATGCCCTCGCAAAGCGTTCTGGTGATCGGCGGTGGTCTCGCGGGCCTGGCCTCCGCCGTCGTGCTGGCTGAAGCGGGTCTGGAGGTCCGCCTGCTCGAGAAGCGCCCTCACCTTGGGGGGCGCGCCGCGTCTTACACGCTGCCCGACGGCAGCAAAGTGGACAATTGCCAGCACGTCACCCTGGGCTGCTGCACGAACCTCGCGGATTTCTATCAGCGCGTGGGCGCGGCCGGCAAGATTCGCTTCTACGACCGGCTGTATTTCGCGGACGCTCGGGGCCGCCGCTCGACGATCGACGCGTCGCGGCTTCCTCCGCCCCTGCACATGGCGCCATCGTTCGCGTGTTTCGGCGCCCTTTCCTTGGCGGACAAGCAAGCGATCGCGAGGGCGTTGTTCGCCATCGCCTGGGCCGGCGGCGAGCCTAGGAATATCGAATCCATTTCGATGCTCGATTGGCTGCATCGGATGAACCAGACGCCGGGAGCGATCGAGCGCTTCTGGCGCGTCGTTTTAGTCAGCGCGCTTGATGAGGAGCTTGCGCGGACGGCCGCGCGCTATGGCATCGACGTGTTCTGGAAGGGGTTTCTCGGCAGCCGAGGCGGCTTTCGCGTGGGTGTTCCGTCGGTGCCGCTCGGCGAACTCTATGAGGGTTGTCGGGAAGCCGTGGCGAAACGGGGAGGACAGGTGCAGCTGCGCTGCGGCGTTCGCGAAATCCGGCTGCGCGACGGGCGCTTTTCATGTGCGGCGCTCGAAGACGGCTCCGAGGTTTCTGCCGACGCTTGCATCGCGGCCGTTCCCCACGGCGCACTGCTCGAGCTCCTTCCCAAAGAGATGGGGCGGGCGGGAGGGCCACTCGAGGGCCTGCGGCACATCCGCACGTCGCCGATCACCGGCGTTCATCTTTGGTACGACCGCACCGTGATGGCGGAGCCTTTCTTGACTCTGCTGGATCACACGACTCAGTGGGTGTTCAACAAATCGCTTTTGTACGCGCCAAACGGCGACGCGGGTGCCCGCGCGCGGAGCGCCACATTGGCCGGCGACAATTCGGGAACGCGAGGGCAGTACTTGCAACTTGTCGTCAGTGCGTCCTATGATTTAGTCCCGCGCTCACGCCAGGAGATCATTGACCTCTGTAAGCGTGAGCTTGCGGACGTCCTGCCCGCCACGCGCGAGGCCCAAGTCGAAAAGGCCACGGTGATCAAGGAAGTCAGCGCGACGTTTTCGCCGGAACCGGGCGTGGACCGCTGGCGACCCTCGCAGGAAATCGGCTTGCAGAATCTGTTTCTCGCGGGCGATTGGACCCGCACCGGATGGCCCTCGACGATGGAGGGGGCCGTGCGCAGCGGCTATCTCGCAGCTGAGGCCGCCCTCGCAGGGTTGGGCCGCCCACAAAAATTAGTGAAGCCGGACTTGCCGCTCGAGGGCCTTTCGGCGATTTGGGCCAGGCGCACCGCGGCGCGAGATGCGCGAGCGAACCGGTCGACGCCTCAATAGATTCGTTGATCAGCCGCCTCGGTATTTTTGCGCACGACGCGCGAAGAAGCCGTTTGACACGAAGCGTTCCAGGTTATCATGGGATAACCCCCCAGGAGGATTCCATGGAGCGGAAGTATAGGCAGCGGGGCTATGGTGACCGCGAAGCCGAGGAGAAGAAGCGCGCGCGCGCGGAGCGGAGCGAGCGGCCAAGCGAGCCGCGTCCGAAGCAGGACATGCTCGGGCCGCGCACGCCTCGAATGGTGGGAACGGTGATGCGGGCGCGCTGCTCGAGTTGCGGCGCTGTGCTCGCCCCGGGCTTCGATCAGAATGGAGAATGTCCACGTTGCCATTTTGCGCTGCACTGCTGCAAGCAGTGCGTCCATTTCGATACGGGCAAACAGTTCGAGTGCAATCAGCCGATTCCGGAACGCATCGCCAAAAAGGACGCGAAGAACGAATGCACGTTCTTCGAGTTTCGGATGACTGTTGAGAAAGACACCTCGCCGGTGACCTATGCCTCGAATGCTCCGGCCGCTCCGGCCGCGGCCCGGCCGAACGATGCACGCAGAGCCTTCGAAGACCTCTTCAAGAAATAACTTACCCCTCAGACATGCGGGATCTTGCATTGCTCGGGAGAAGTGTATGTAGAAAGCCTCGGCGAGAATTCTCTCGCGATGCCTATTTTGGTGGGAGCGGGAAGAGCGTCGGCTCCGCCGAGGGTGCATCGGCGATGGACTCGAGCAGCGGGTAGCGGTGCCGCAGCGGTTCGGGAACTTTCACTTTGCGCCCGGTAAGGAGATGAATCAATTGCAGGGCGTTCACGACTCCCTTGCCTTCAAAGTGATTGTTGGTGACAACGAACGTGGTCTCCGCTTGCTCGGCCACCACCCGTATGCGCCTTGCCCAAGGTTCGAGTTCCTCTTCGGAGTAAAGGTAGTTGTAGCGTTCGTGACTGGGCAGTTCGGGATCGTCGCTGAACCATGTATCGTCCCGCCGGCCGTGCAACCGTACATAGCCCCGTGCGGACGTGGCCCGCTCTCCCGGTTTGATCGAGAGCCCGATCAGCGGCTGATCGATGTTGCAAATCCCAGTCTGATGCTCTCGAAGGAGGGCGTAGAAGTCCGGGTGCGTCCACGACGAATGCCGCACCTCGACGACGAGCGGAAAATCCCCGAAAATAGTCAGGATCTTCGTCAGGCGAGCAATGTTTTCGCGTGTATTGTGAAACGAGAAGGGGAACTGGAGCAGGACAGCTCCGAGCCGCCCGGCTTTTAGCAGCACGTCGAAGCCCTTGCGGACTGCTTTCTCGTCGTCCGCATTCGCACCGTCTTCGTGCGTGAACTTTTGCCACAGTTTTGCGGTAAATAGAAAGCGTGGATTCGCGGAGACCCGGTCGAGCCACTGTGTCGCCAGTTCCGGCCGGAGCGGGTTGTAAAACGACGTGTTGATCTCGATTGTGTCGAAAAACTCGGCGAGATAACTCGCTTCATGAAAACCGTGCGGCCGCCTCGACGGGTAAACGATACCGCTCCAGTCGGAATAGGACCATCCTGCGGGGCCGATGAGAATCTGGCCCTGTTTCGCGCTGCTCGATTTGGGTTTCGGCGGCACGGGCTGGCGCTGGCAAAGCTGCCAGCGAGCGTATGATGCCTCCGCAGATGTGTCAATTCATGCATCGGAAAAGGCCGGGGTTGCGCGGCGCTGTCAGCGGCGTTAATGTGGAAGAGCTGCTATGCGTTCTTCACTTCCGGTTATCAGCCTCCGTGCCAGAGGGTGCTCGAATGAAAATCACCTACAGTCAAATCGAAACTGTGTCTCGCGAGTCCATCGAGAGAGAGTGTGAACATCACATCGAAAAGCTGAATCGCCTGCTGAAGCGCTATGCTCCGGATTTGGTTCAGCTCCACTGCACCCTGGAAAAGACGCCGCGCCGGACCGAGTACTGCTTTTCGTTGAACGTCACGCTGCCCACGGGTTCCCTCTATGCAACCGGCCGTGGTGCGGACGCCCGCGCGAGTGCCAAGGCCGCGTTCGTCGAAATCGAGAGTCAGGTGAAAAAACATCAGGAAAAACTCCGCCGGGACTATGTCTGGAAACGTAAGCGGGGTCGCGGCGTGCGCAAGCCGGGCGAAGCAGCTTCAGGAGATTGACCGCCCTCAAGAAAAACGCTGCTGCATCCCGTTGGTTGCTCGTTTCGAGCGCCCAAGCTAGAATCGACTGCCGCTCGAAACTGATGCGGTGCCGTCCGTGCGAATGCACTCGACCCGCAGCTGACCGCGGGTCCGCACGCCAGGGGCGTAGCTCAGTGGTAGAGCAGCGGCCTTTTAAGCCGAAGGTCGTGGGTTCGATCCCCACCGCCCCTACCAAAATCTCGTCCTTCGTAAGTCGTTGGGAAATCTCGGGGATGCCTCAGGTCGCAGTGCGGTCTCTAATCCGTCCCTCACCGCAGATGCAAGGACCTGACGTACGGAGCACTCTATCGTTCGCGTGTTGAAGCTCTTTGGCATTCCGTTCGCGCGGAATCTGTTGTGCAAGTCGCGCCCAGTCTTTCCTGAAAGCAAACGTCCACAAGGACCTTGTCTCCGGGCGATCCTTCCTGGCTCAGGAGAAGTTCACCCATGCACGCAGTCGCAATCGCTTAGTGTTATTGTGAGAGACGAGGTGGAATGTGAAAGCGCTTGTTAAGAGCCGCTCAGAACTCGGGCTATGGCTCGAGGAAGTTCCCGTTCCGATCCCGGGCATCAACGATGTCCTGATTCGCGTACTGATGACCGGCATTTGCGGAACGGACCTGCACATTTACGAGTGGGACGAGTGGGCTCAAGCCACAATTCCCGTGCCGCTGGTGATTGGCCACGAATTTGTGGGCGAGGTCGTCAAGGTCGGTGCAAACGTCTCGGACTTTAGACCGGGCGATATCGTGAGCGGTGAAGGTCACGTCGTGTGCGGGCGGTGTCGCAACTGCCTCGCCGGCCGACGGCATCTCTGCGCGCACACGATGGGGGTCGGCGTGAATCGGGCCGGCGCGTTTGCCGAATACATCGTGTTGCCCATGAGCAACATCTGGCGCCACAACTCGGACGTGGACCTGGAAACCGCCGCAATCTTTGACCCCTTCGGCAACGCGGTCCATACCGCGCTTTCGTTCCCGGTTCTGGGAGAGGACGTACTCATCACCGGTGCGGGGCCAATCGGTATCATGGCTGTCGCCGTGGTGCGTCACGCGGGTGCTCGCCACGTTGTCATCACCGATGTCAACAGCAAGCGTCTGAAGCTTGCGGAGAAGCTCGGAGTCACTCGGGCGGTGAACTCCGGGGAAATACGCTTATCCGACGTCCAGAAGCAGCTAGGAATGCACGAAGGCTTCGATGTGGGTCTCGAAATGTCGGGTAACCCCAACGCGTTCCGGGAAATGCTCTCGAACATGAGTCACGGTGCGAAAATTGCGATGCTCGGAATTCCTTCGAACGAAATGTCGATCGATTGGAAGCACGTAATCTTCAACATGCTGACGATCAAGGGCATCTATGGCCGCGAAATGTATGAGACTTGGTACAAAATGACCGTGATGCTCGAATCGGGACTGGACATCAAGCCGGTGATCACGCATCGGTTCGCCTGGGATGAATACGAAAAAGGATTCGCGGCCATCCGGTCGGGCGATTCCGGTAAGGTCGTCTTGGATTGGCGCGGAGGCCGCTAACCGACGAGGGCACACCTCCATGTTTGCAACGTCAAAACCGCAATTTCAATCGGAACTTGACGCGATTCGCGAGGCCGGTCTGTACAAGCCCGAGCGCATCTTGTCGGGCCCGCAACACGCTCGCGTCGACCTGCCCAGTCGGAAGTCCGTCTTGAATCTGTGCGCCAACAACTATCTCGGACTCGCCGATCATCCAGAAGTGGTGGCTGCGGCCCATGAGGCGCTCGACCGCTGGGGGTACGGCCTGTCATCGGTCCGATTCATCTGTGGCACGCAGGAAATACACAAGCAACTCGAAAAGCGGCTCAGTGAATTCCTGGGTATGGAAGACACGATTCTATATAGCTCCTGTTTTGACGCGAATGGGGGCCTTTTTGAAACGCTCATGGATTCCGAAGACGCGATCATTTCCGATGAATTGAACCACGCGAGCATCATCGACGGTATTCGCCTGTCGAAGGCGCAGCGCTTCCGTTACCGCAACGGAGACATGGAGGACCTGGCCGCAAGACTCAGGGAAGCGTCGCATGCTCGGCGAATCCTGATCGCAACGGACGGCGTGTTTTCAATGGACGGCTTCATCGCCAAGCTGCCGGAGATTTGCGATTTGGCAGAACGGCATCGCGCGATGGTGATGGTGGATGATTCCCACGCGGTGGGTTTCATGGGCGGAAATGGCCGCGGATCACATGAGCATCTCAACGTGATGGGACGCGTGGACATCCTGACCGGGACTCTCGGCAAGGCGCTGGGCGGCGCCAGCGGAGGTTACATTAGTGCGCGAAAAGAGATCGTGGAGCTGCTGCGCCAGCGGTCGCGCCCGTATCTCTTCTCGAACTCCGTCGCGCCGGCGATTGTAGGTGCATCGCTGAAGGTGCTCGATCTCCTGACGCAGACGCAAGACCTGCGAGATCGTTTGTTTTCAAATACGCGATTATTCCGCAAGGGAATTTCGGCGGCGGGCTTCAATATTCAGCCGGGCGAACACCCCATCGTTCCCGTGATGCTTGGCGACGCGGCGCTGGCCGCAAAAATGGCGGAGCGATTGCTTGAGAGGGGCGTCTATGTCGTCGGGTTTTCGTACCCCGTCGTACCGAAGGACAAGGCACGTATCCGCGTGCAAGTTTCTGCGGGGCACAGCCGCGAGGACTTGGAGTTTGCGATCACCCAATTCGCGGAGGTGCAGAGGGGACTCCGCGCGGCGTAGGATCGGCGAGCGGCATCACCGCGAACATACGGCGCGCAGCTTTGACTTCCGTCCCGCCGCGGCCGGCGCCTTTCGCTGCCTACCACGCTCCCGCCAGCTTGGAGCGGACAATTCCGGTCAAATTCTCCGCCATGCTCTGGAATCGCGTCATGCGCTCAAGGGTGTGGTGGCCGTGGCTGTGGAATTCGTAGGTGACGAACTCTTGTAGGGCGATGCTTGACAAGAGCATTGCGACGGCGTTGGGGCAGTGCTGCGTCGGAAGCGAGAACTCCTCGCCGCCGTTCGAGAGATTGTGACAAGTTTGCGCGGCATCGAAAATTGCGAGGCCAAGCGCGGCCCCAAACTCAACCTTGCCGGCACGGTCGTAGAAGGAATGCACCCCCGTTTTCTTGGCCTCCGAACCTGCGAAACGAGGATGCACGGCCGCGTTCATAGGCCGCGGCTTCTCAGGCAAGAATTCGGCGTCCTGGGCCCAAGCCGGAAACGCGAAGCTGACGAAGAGACAAGTCCCTGCGAAGATGGTCTTCAACCCACGCATTCGAGCCGCTCCCCGCAAGAAAACGAATCGGCCGAGCGCATAGGAACTTGAGCGTAGTTGGCGTTGCGAATGGAGACGCCGCTGACCTTGAGTCCGGAGCCCCAGAATCAGCAGGACTTAGCAGGAGTGCAGGCGCCTCAATCGTCGTTGCGTCTGACTGCATCTAATTGCGGTGCTCGGCGCCCGCCCGGGCGCCCACCAGCCGCGCGGGATGCAGTTGGGCGGTGGATTTGTTATTCTTATGTCCATATACGTATGAAAGCCTCTAACTCCCTCTGGAAAGAGCGGCTCACCGGGAAGATGCCGGAAGCCCTCGCTCGGGAGCTCGACATCTACGAGACGGAAATCGCGCTGCGTAAGCAGGGCAAGATTGACGAGCGCCTTTTTGCCGAGACGCGGCTACGCAGGGGAACCTACGGCCAGCGCTACGACAATGGGCAGAGATACGACGGGACGAAGTTTCAGGAGATGCACTATCCGTCTGGGGAGCTCACCAAGGGCCCCAACACGATGTGGGACGCCCCGGGCATGCAGCGCATCAAGATTCCCGGCGGCGGGCTCAACGCGGATCAGCTCGAAACGCTGGCGGATTTGGCCGAGGAGTATTCCGACGGCATTGCGCACGTCACCACGCGTCAGGATTTCCAGCTTCACTACGTCCACATCGACGATACGCCCAGCGTGATGCGCCGTCTGGCGGCCGTCAACATTACCACTCGCGAAGCTTGCGGCAATTCGGTCCGCAATGTTACCGCGTGCCCTTATGCCGGGGTCTGCCCGGATGAAGTATTCGACGTCACTCCTCATTCGCGCGCCCTTTCGAAATTCCTGATGGGTCATCCCGACTGCCAGAATTTCGGCAGAAAATTCAAGCCGGCGTTCAGCGGCTGCTCGCAGCATGCCTGCGGGCTGACGAGTCTGCACGACGTGGGATTCATCGCCGCCAGCAGGAATGAAAACAAGGAGGAAAAGCGGGGCTTCCAGATGTACGTCGGCGGGGGGCTGGGCGCCGTACCCTACATGGCCAAGCTTTTCGACCCGTTTGTTCCCGAGGAGGAAATCCTGCCCCTCACCCAGGCGATTTCACGGGTGTTCGCGAGACTCGGCGAGAAAAAGAATCGCAATCGCGCGCGAATCAAATTCCTGGTTCAGGATCTTGGAATCGAGAAATTCAAGGAATTGGTTCTTGAGGAGCGCAAGACTCTGCTTCACGATCCGCGCTGGACGGAATACGTGCGGGACGCCAAGAAAGTCGAGGAGACGCCGCTGAAACCGGGCGGCGAATGGCCCTCGGCCGGTTCTGAGGGTTTTCAGCGCTGGCTCAAAACCAACACGCGCGCGCAGAAGCAACCAGGCTACGTCGTCGCCACTGTCGCGCTTCCCCTGGGTGACATAACCGCGAATCAGCTCCGATCGCTCGCCGATATCGTCCGCCGCTTCACGAAGGAAACGCTCCGGTCGACCGTGGAGCAAAATTTCGCAATCCGCTGGGTCAGCCAAAGCGACCTGCCCGGGTTATATCAAGCGCTGGAGGCCGTGTGCCTGGGCGATCCTGGCGCGGGCGCGATTGTGGATATCGTGACTTGCCCCGGTACGGATACCTGCAAACTCGGAATCTCGTCGTCTCGCGGCCTTGCCGGTGAGCTGCACAAGAGACTTGCGGAGACGGGTTTTCAGCTGGATGAATCCGTGCAGCATCTGCACATCAAGATCAGCGGATGCTTCAATAGTTGCGGCCAGCACCACGTGGCGGACCTCGGCTTCTACGGCGTAAGCCGAAAAGTCGGCGGCTATGCCGTGCCTCACTTTCAGGTTGTGCTGGGAGGCGAGTGGGAGCACAACGCCGGCTCTTACGGTTTGCCGGTGGCGGCGATTCCGTCAAAGAATATTCCTCAAGTGGTGACTCGCCTGACCGAGCGATACGTGGCGGATCGGACGAACGGAGAGAGTTTCAAGGACTTCGTCAAGAGGATCGGCAAAGCCGAACTGAAGAAATCGCTGGAAGATCTCGCGCGCCCGCCCGCCGATCCGTCGGACCGCTCCTTCTTCCGCGACTGGGGCGACCCGCGCGAATACACGCTGGGCGATATCGCGGCCGGCGAATGCGCCGGAGAGGTGGTATCGTCCGTCGAATTCGATCTCGCCGCCGCCGAGAGGGAGGTGTTCGAAGCCCAGATGGCCCTCGAAAGCGGCGAGATCGAGAAGGCGGGAAAGATGGCCTACCACTCCATGGTGCGCGCTGCCAAGGCGTTGGTGAAGATCACCGACCAGAATATTTCGGACGATCCCGACCAGATCGTGGGCGAGTTTCGCACCCGCTACTACGATACCCAGAAATTCTGGGATCCCTTCGCAGGAGGAAAGTTCGCCAACTACCTCTTCGACGCTCATCAAAAATCCAATGGACCTTACACCGGCGATGCCAGCCGCTACCTGATCGACGAGGCGCAGCTTTTCATCGACGCCGCGCACAGTTGCTACAACAAAATGGGGACGGCGGTCGGCGTTTAAGCGCGGGAATGTCGCCCCTCATGGATCTGCAGCACGTCAACGTTAAACTCATCCTCAGGGATCCCGAGAACGTGGACCTCGAGCCGCTGATCCCCGTGTTTCACAAATGGATTCGCGAGCAGGTCTTCGAGGAGTTGCTCCTGGATGTCGCGGATTACCGGCACGTGCAGGATGGCCCGGGCGTGGTCCTGATCGGCCACCAGGCCAACTACAGCGTGGACAACACCGATAGACATCTGGGCGTCCGATACAACCGCAAGGCTGCGTTGGACGGCAGCAATCAGGACCGGCTGCTACAAGCCGCGCGCGCAGCCCTCACCGCTTGCCAGCGTCTCGAATCGGAAGAGGCCATGGCGGGAAAGCTTCGGTTCAATGGGCGGGACGTCGAGCTATTCATCAACGACCGCCTGCTCGCTCCCAACAACGGTGCCACGCGCGATGCCCTTCAACCGGACCTCCGGACTTTTTTCGCGAGCCTGTTTCCCGGAACCGAGTACTCCTTGTCATACGGAAACGAGCCGCGCCGCCTGTTCTCTGTGTCCGCCAAAGCGGCCCGGCTTTTTTCAGTGGCCGATCTTCTAGAAAACCTGAAATCGTGAACAGTCCGGGCGCAACTCCTCGGGCTGATAGGACTCTTCTTTTGAGGCGCGCGAAAGCGTTAGCGGAGCGATTCCATCGCCCAGCGCTGCGCGCGATTCCACGATATAATTAGGAACCTTGCTCTCCGTTAACAACATTTCCATCCGCTTCGGTGCCCGAATCTTGTTCGAGGACGTCACGTGCACCTTTTTCGCGGGGCGCCGTTACGCCATCACCGGGCCAAACGGCGCCGGTAAGTCCACGCTGATGAAGATTCTTACCGGCGAGCTGGAGCCTTCAAAGGGCGATGTCACGCGGCCGAAAAAACTCGGCGTTCTACGTCAGGACCAATTTGCATTCGACGAGTTTCGCGTGATCGACACGGTCATCATGGGCAACGCCGCCCTTTGGAAGGCCCTGCAAGAAAGGGATGTGCTGCACGCCAAACCTGCTAAATCGTTGACGGATAAGGACGGCTTGCGGATGGCGGAGCTTGAATTCATAGTCGGCGAAGAAGGCGGCTATACGGCGGAAGCCGATGCCGCGGTGCTGCTCGACGGGCTGGGATTGGAAGAGCAGCTCCACGAGCGGAAAATGAGCGAACTGCAGGGAGGCCAAAAAGTTCGCGTACTCTTGGCACAGGCCCTGTTTGGCAGCCCTCCGGCACTGCTGCTGGACGAACCGACCAACCACCTGGACCTTGACTCGGTGCACTGGCTGCAGGACTACCTGTGCGAATACGAAGGGGTTCTGATCGTCATCTCGCACGACCGCCACTTCCTGAATAGCGTCTGCACGCATACGGCCGACATCGACTACCAAACCGTCATCATGTACAACGGCGGGTACGACGATATGGTGGTCGCCAAGACGTCCATCCGTTCGCGCATCGAATCACAGAACGCCCAGCGCGAGCGCAAGATCGCGCAATTGAATGAGTTCATCGCCCGGTTCTCGGCCGGAACGCGCTCGGCGCAGGCAACGTCCCGCAAAAAAGAGGTCGAGCGGCTTCAAACCGCGGAGCTGGCCCGATCCAATATTGCGCGGCCCTACATCCGCTTTCAGATGGACCAGCACTCCGGGCGGCATCCGTTGGAGATCAAAAGCATCACCAAGTCCTACGACGGCGTGAAGGTGATCCAGCCGTTCACGGCCAGCGTGGATCGCGGAGAAAAGGTTGCGCTCATCGGCCGCAACGGCTCGGGCAAGACCACGCTTCTGAAATCCCTTGTTCGCAACGCGACGGGCTTCATCGAAGATGTTGACCGCCGATTTCCCGTTGATGGTGGTGCCGTACTCTGGGGCCACAACGTCGCCGCGGGCTATTTCGCGCAGGACCACTCCGAGTCCATCGTCAAGGGCACGACGGTGATTGAATGGCTTCGCCAGTTTGGCCCGCAGGCGTCGGAACAGGAACTGCGCGGCTTGCTGGGTCAGATGTTGTTCAGCGGCGAAGATGCGCTGAAGCCCACCGGCGCATTGTCCGGAGGCGAATCGGCGCGGCTGATCTTTTGCCAGTTGATGCTTCAAAAGCCAAATGTGCTCGTCCTCGACGAGCCCACGAACCACCTGGATCTCGAGTCCATCAATGCGCTCAACATCGCATTGCAGAGATACCTGGGAACGGTCCTGCTGGTAACGCATGACCACGACGTGATCGACGAGGTCGCCACGCGAATTTGGCATTTCGAAGGCGGACGAATCCAGGATTTCAAAGGTCCCTACGCGGAGTACGTGGTCTACGCGCAGGAAAAGGCCTCGTAGGTTCCGAGGTCGGCTTTCGGGCGGGCCGGGCCATAAGTCTGGTCTGCTTCAAAAACGCGCCGAGCCTTCCATCCCTTCCAGGCGGCGTTTGTCGTTTCCGGGAATCACCATCTGAAAGATCGATTCGACGCTGGTGTAGTCGTGGTAGCCGAGCCGTGCAATCGGGCGTATCTTCAGGACGTCGATGCGGCCGTCCGATTGGATGACATCGTCCCTGATGTGAATTCCGATCACTCGCCCGATCACGATGTCGACGGTTCCCATCGTGCCGTTTCCCGGAAGCCGAATCGTTTGATGGTGGGCGCATTCGAAGTGAATGGGAGATTCCGCGACGCGGCACGGCTTCACGACGCGCGAAGGCGCCTTGGTCACGCCCGCGAGCTCAAATTCATCCACTTCGGGGCCGACTTCCTCGGCAGACTTGTTGACCGCCTCGCGGAGGTCATACGTCGCCATATTCCAGACGAATTGGCCGGTTTGTTCGGTGTTTGCGACCGTGTCCTTGCGGCGCCCTCGAGTTGTCTGATTTGCGGAATACATTACATAGGGAGGATCGAACGTCAGGTTTTGAAACTGGCTGAAGGGCGCCAGGTTGTGCACGCCTTCCCGGCTGACGGTCGAAATCCATCCAATCGGCCTCGGTATGACGCAGGACTTGAAAGGGTCTCGCGGTAGGCCGTGATCGGTCTTGCCAGGCTCGTAATACATGCGTGAAGTCTCCTTGAGCGGTTCAGCGCCCGCTTATAGATGGGGTCGCTTCGCAAGCGGGCACAATCCGCGGGATCTTAGCCCATCTGTCTTGCCGCAGCCGTCGCTGCGTGTCATTCTTGCGCGCTCACGATCTTCGCCGTCGTCACTACCTGTCCCACGTGTCGCTGCGTGTGGTCAGCCACGTGCACGAGCAGACCTGCGACCGTTGTCGGCAATTGCTGCCTCCCGACCGTCCGCGGCTCGTCAAGTTTCGAGGTGTCCAGGGCGCGAATCCTCGCCGCGCTCCTGTCGAAGGCTGCGTACAGCTCCGCGAACAACTCGCCGCGCTTCGCGCCGGCATCGAGTTCCGATTTTAAAGCGCCAATCTGCTCTCCGGCAATCTGCCCGCCTTCGGCATAGGTCAGCAGCCGGTCGGCGCTGCGGGCGATATGGCGCAGGTGAAACGCAATCGGCGCAATTCCCCACGGTCGCGCGTTGAGCTGCTCGTCGTTCAGGCGGCCGCACCAGCGCCCGATATCCTCCTTCGCGAGTTCGAGTGCATGCAGAACGGCCCTGGGTACCGCCGGAACCTCGGCTAGCGTTCCACGCAGCCACGGTTCCGGCAATTCGTTTTGCTTCATGAAGATCGCCTCCTGTGCCGGGCTCGATTATCGCGCTCTTTTCAGACTGTGAAACGTTCTGGAAAATGGTGCAACGCGAGCCGTTATCCCTGGCCCTTGTTGCTTGACAGCTCCGCGACGCCCCATATACGGTAAACGATTGCGTAGTGGACTTCAGGAAAGCCGTACGATCGCGGGCCTCTTCGATCGCCACGGTTTCCGAAATTCAACTCATCGCTTTTCGCCGCCGGGAGGACAACCGGGTGCCCCACAAGCTGAAAAATTTGCTGGCGCGTGTACCGAGCGATATTGAAATCGCCCAGGCAGCCACGCCCATTCCGATCGAGCGGATCGCGGCTGAAACAGGCATCCTTCCTGACGAGCTGGAACTCTACGGCAAGAACAAAGCCAAGGTACACCTATCGCTTCGCGATCGCCTGAAAAACGTGCCCAACGGCAAGTACATAGTTGTCACCGCAATCACGCCCACTCCGCTTGGTGAAGGGAAGACCACGACGACAGTCGGCTTGAGCCAGGCGCTCGGCGCTCATCTCGGCGAAAAAGTCTTCACCTGCGTCCGCCAGCCGAGCCAGGGTCCCACTTTCGGCATCAAGGGCGGCGCCGCGGGCGGTGGCTACAGCCAAATCATTCCGATGGAGGAGTTCAATCTCCATCTCACCGGCGACATCCACGCGATTACGGCGGCGAACAACCTGCTGGCGGCCGCCATTGACACGCGCATGCTCCACGAGAGCACACAGAAAGACGAGGCACTGTTTGAGCGACTCTGCCCACCGGCGAAAGACGGCAGCCGCCGGTTTTCGCCTGTGATGCTGCGCCGTCTGCGCAAGCTCGGGATTTCGAGGACCGACCCGAACCTTTTGTCCCCCGAAGAGCGAAGCCGCTTCTCTCGCCTGGACATCGATCCGGATACGATCACGTGGCGGCGCGTAACGGACACCAACGACCGCATGCTGCGCCAGATCACCATCGGTCAGGGCCCGGACGAGAAGGGCATGACGCGCGTGACCGGCTACGATATCTCCGTGGCCAGCGAAATCATGGCAATCCTCGCGCTCACCACAAGTTTGGCGGACATGCGCGAGCGGCTGGGCACCATGGTCATCGGAACGAGCCGCGCCGGCGAGGCGATTACTGCGGACGACCTCGGCGTGGGCGGCGCCCTCACCGTGCTTATGAAGGACGCGATTTACCCCAATCTCATGCAAACGCTCGAAGGAACGCCGGCCTTCGTTCACGCCGGCCCGTTTGCAAATATCGCCCACGGCAATTCTTCGATCGTTGCGGACCAGCTCGCCCTCAAGCTGGTCGGCCCGGACGGTTATGTGTTGACCGAGTCCGGGTTCGGCGCCGATATCGGCATGGAAAAGTTCTTCAACATCAAATGCCGTTATAGCGGGCTCGTGCCGAACTGCGTCGTGATGGTGGCCACGATCCGCGCGCTGAAAATGCACGGCGGCGGTCCGAAGGTTGTGGCGGGGCAGCCGTTAAATCACGCCTATACGGAAGAAAACCTCGAGCTCCTCGAGAAGGGCTGCGGCAACCTCGTCAAGATGATTCAGAACGCTCGTCTGTTCGGAATCCCGGTGGTTGTGGGCGTGAACCGGTTCCACCACGATACTCCCGCGGAAATCGATCTCGTCTCCAAGCTCGCCGTGCAGGCCGGAGCGAGCGACTCCGTGATGTCCAATCACTGGGCCGAGGGTGGCGCGGGTGCCGTGAATCTGGGCAAGGCTGTGATTGCCGCCTGTGAGAAGCCCAGCAAATTTCAATTCCTGTATCCGCTGGAGATGGGCATCAAGGAAAAGATCGAGACGATTGTCCGCAAGATGTACGGCGGCGCGGGTGTGGAATACTCACCGGAGGCAGAAAAGAAGATCGCGCTCTACAATCGCCTCGGCTTCGACAAGCTGCCGATCTGCATGGCCAAGACCCACTTGAGCCTGAGCCACGACCCGAACCTCAAGGGCGCGCCAACGGGCTTCATCGTGCCGGTGCGGGATATTCGCGCCAGTGTCGGCGCCGGATTTCTCTACCCGCTGCTGGGGACGATGAGCACGATGCCGGGCCTCTCCACCCGCCCGGGTTACTACGAGATAGATTTGGATTTGGCGACAGGGCGCGTAATCGGCCTCTCCTGACGAAGCTCACTGTCGTTCATCCCATTTAGGTCCGCTCCGGACCGGCAGCGTCGATTACCGCCCGCACCCTTTTCACGACGGCGTCCGCCTGGCCGAACACCTCGCTTTCCCATCCATCCCGCTCCGCAATCGCGCCTTGAAACGAAGTCGCGTCCCGCGCCAGCAGGCGAATGTTGGAATCCGCGCACAAGAGAAACACGCGCAGCGCTCCTGCGAGCAAAGAAGTTGACGCGCCGAGATCGGCCGCAACGACTGCGTGGACAACACGTGTGGCTTCGTCGCAAAGACCGATGCCCGTCGCCGCGCCCCGTGCTGCCGCCAGTGGGATTTCGATCGCCTTGCGTACTGCCGAGTCTATCGCACGTTCGCGGTGTGTTCTTTCTTGCTCGGTAGCTCGTGGCAGACGTGCGTTCGCCATGTACTCGTTGAAGGCAGCCACATCTTCCTCGGCAATCTGCATCATTCGCCTCGACTCAGCTCTTGCGGCGTCGCCCAACCTTTCAAGTTTCGAGCGGTCTTCCGTGAATTCCTGTCTTCGGCCGCTGACTTTCAGTACCTTCGCCAGCAGGCCAAAAGCAAAGCTGGCAGCAACGGCTGAAACGGCCACCCCGGCGGGCATGGGTTCGCCGCTCGCTGCCGCGCTTCGAAAACTCTCCAGCGTCGAGTTACAAACGGAGTCGGGCATACTGAGTTGCTCCTTTTTCCCCGGTGCGAACACTACATCAATAATTGTTCCGGTTTTAGGGTTTTGTTCGTGGCCGCACCGCGCCTGCGGCGGCAGCGATCGGGCGTATTGTCAGGGAAAATCTCGTGGGCTAGACTGAGCGCCTTTACCGCGGAGACGTCGAGACCATCGCACTCGCCGGCCGAAATCGGCTCAAGGTACTGATTCGGCGCGCTGCCATCGAGAAGCGCGTACGTGAGGTGGCGCGCCAGATCACGCGCGACTTTAAGGGTCAGCGCGTTCACCTGATCGGGGTGCTTAAAGGCGCCTGTTTCTTTCTGGCGGATCTCGCCCGGGAGATTGACCTGGAAACCTCGATCGACTTCATCGCGGTCGCAAGCTACGGTAAGAACAGGGAATCCTCCGGCCAGGTGCGTATGCTGAAGGACCTCGACAGCAGCGTCGCCGGGTTGAATGTGATCCTCATCGAGGACATTCTCGACACCGGACTCACAGTCAGTTATCTGCTGCGCATTCTGCGCCAGCGCAAGCCCAAATCTCTGCGCGTGGCCGCGTTGCTCGACAAGCCTTCCCGTCGGCTCAAGCCCGTCAAGGGCGACTACGTGGGCTTCCGGATTCCGAACCAATTCGTCGTGGGATACGGGCTCGATTTCGCCGAGCGCTACCGCAATTTAAAGGACGTCTGTGTTTTGCGGCATCCTGCAAAATGAGGCTCGGCTCATGTCATGCGAGCGCGGGACGGCAGGGAAGCGTTTGTGGCTTCGTTTCGCGCGCCGCGCTCGCTCGCGCCGATTCATACTATGATCCGGGCACTCTTTTCGCGCCTGTTATAATCAGCTGTGCCTCGTCTGCGCAGCGCGGACTCAGGGTGCCGCCCGCGCACAAGGGTAAAGTCGCACCGCGCTGGTACCGAGGGCACGCTCATCGTACCCAAATGAACTCGTCCGAGCCCAATCCGGCGCTGGAGATCCCTGCGGAGACGGTCGCAGTCCTGTCCGAGATCAGCCACGAAATCAACGCGTCGCTGAATCTCGACCAGGTTCTCGCAAGCGCCGCCGCGCAGGTCAAGCGCCTGATGGACTACGAGATTTTCGCGGTCCTTCTGGCGGACGAGGGCGCCAATAGTCTCTACGTACGCTTCGCCATCGGTCATCGGCCCGAAGTGATTGAACACTGGCGCATTCCCATGGGCGACGGAATCATCGGTGCCGCCGCCACCACGGGCCAGGCGATTCGCGTCGCCGATGTGCTTCAAGACCCGCGCTACCTGCCAGCCGTCGACCACGTCCGTTCGGAAATGGCCGTTCCGCTGGTCGTGCGTGGGCGCGTAATCGGCGTAATGGACATCGAGAGCCGCCAGCCGGACTACTTTACTCCCGCCCAACAGACGATTTTGACCCTCGTCGCCAGCCGCATCGGCACGGCCGTCGAAAACGCCCGGCTCTTCGAGAACGCGCAGAAGCAGGCGGAAACCCTGCTCCTGCTCAACGAGATTGGCCGGGAAGCGAACGCCACGCTTCAGGTGGAAGAGGTTCTGCGCCGCGCCGTGGAGCTGACCAAGCGCCTGATCGACTATCAGATCTTCAGCATTCTGCTCTACGACGAGACGGCTGCAGTTTTTCGCCACCGCGTCACCGTGAAATTCGGCCAGCGCGTGCAGGAAAAGTCCGTCGTCCCCGCGCACGAAGGCGTCGTCGGGGCTGCGGCGACGCTTCGTCGGCCCGTGGTCGTGCCGGACGTTGCGCTCGATCCTCGCTACCGCATGGTGAACCCCGAGACGCGCTCCGAATTGGCCGTGCCGATGATTCATCAGACCCGCGTCGTCGGCGTGATGGATTTGGAAAGCCCTCAGCTGAACTATTTCACGCCCGATCACGTCCAGGTGCTTTCGATCTTGGCGGCGCACCTCGCGGTGTCGATCGAGAACGCCCGCCTCTACGAACGGGTCGCGCGCGATGAGACCCGCATGGAGCGCGATCTCAACGCCGCCCGCCGCATCCAGGGAGCCCTACTGCCGCCCTTGCCGGGCCCCGAATTCGGTCTGGAGATTGCTGCGCGCGTCGTCTCGTCCCGGGAGCTCAGCGGCGACCTCTACGACTTTCTCCACTATGGGCCCCAGGATCTGGGAATCGCTCTCGGCGACGTCAGCGGGAAGGGAAGTGCGGCTGCGCTCTACGGTGCGGTTGCGGTGGGAACGCTTCGCAGCTTGGGCACGCAACGGTCTCGCCCGGCTCACATGCTGCGAGCGCTCAATGGATTTCTCGGCGAGCGGCTCATCGAAGGCCGATTTATGACGCTATGCTTTGCCACATGGAATCACCGCCGTCGGCGCCTCCGCATCGCCAACGCCGGACAGGAGCAGCCACTGCTGTACCACGGCGGCCGCTGCGAAAAAATCCCCTTGGTGGGGTTCCCGCTGGGGATTTTCGAAGACGCCACGTACGAGGAGAAGAGTCTGATTCTTGATCCCGGCGACTTCGTCGTGATCTATTCCGACGGAATCGGCGACGCTCAAAGTCTCACAGGCGAGTTCTTCGGTTCCG
The DNA here is from genome assembly GCA_035279445.1 of Candidatus Acidiferrales bacterium. Taxonomy (GTDB): domain Bacteria; phylum Acidobacteriota; class Terriglobia; order Acidiferrales; family UBA7541; genus Palsa-295. The sequence goes on from DATEHV010000046.1 coordinate 131,984, forward strand.
GACGCGTGGCCAAAATCGTCACCGAGAACCTGCAAATATCGGCGGATGGAATTGCCGACCGCATCCTGGAGGAAGCCGACGCTTTCTCTGGCGGCCAGCACCCGTCGGACGATCGTACTCTCGTGGTCTTGAAGGTGCGGTAACGACGGACAACAGAGCGCACTGTGTCCTATCGCTCGCCCCACTTGAGTTTACTGCGCAGCACCTCGAAATACGTCTTGCTCGGCGGGCGAATGAGCACGACGCGGTTCTTCGATTTCGTGATTGTCACGCGATCCTTGGGTTCGAGCTGGAATCCGATCTGGCCGTCGAGAGTCATATAAACCGGCTCTTCGGCGGCCGCAAAATCCAGATCGATGCGGGCAGTGTCCGGAATCACGAGCGGCCGGTTCGTGAGCATATGGGGACAGATCGGGGTAATCACGAACGCATCGAGATCCGGGTCGATGATCGGCCCGCCGGCCGCCAGCGAATAGGCGGTCGAGCCGGTGGGCGTCGCAACCACCAATCCGTCGGCGCGATGGCGCCCGACATGATTTCCGTCCACGTAAACATCGAAGTCCAGCATGCGCGCGAGCGCCGCCTTATTCGCCACCGCATCGTTCAGCGCGCACTGCCGCTCGCCAGGCTTTCCGTCGCGGACGATTTCCGCGTCCAGCATCATGCGCTCGCTCGTGCGGTGTTTTCCGGCGAGGACCTGTTCGAGCAGAGGATAGAGTTCGTCGAGTGTCACGCTCGTAAGGAACCCAAGTCCGCCCAGATTCACGGCAAGTATGGGGACTTTGTGGCTCGCCAGCGCCCTTGCGGCCGAGAGCAGCGTGCCGTCGCCGCCTAGCACCACCAGGAGTTCGACCCTTTCTCCGAGGACTTCCCGGGCGAGCGCGGGTGTGGCCGGATCGATGCACGCCTGCGTTTCACGGTCAATCAAGACCTCGAGCTTGCGCCCCCGCAGCCATGCAATCAGCGGCGGCACAACGGAGGAAACCAGGTCGCGGTTTGGCTTGCAGATGATGCCGGCGGAGCGAATCATCGGTTTGGACCGAGCATTCTATTCTACTCGCGGCGCCGCGCGTGGAGAAAAAACTCCTGGTTTCCTTCGGCTCCGGGCAGGCGGCTGGCTCTCACTCCGATGATTTCGAGTCCCGCCTCCACAGCCGCCGCCGACACCCGCTCGATCGCTTTCTGGTGCAGCGCCGGGTCGCGAACGATCCCGCCCTTGCCGATGTCGCGCCGTTCAAGCTCGAACTGTGGTTTGATCAACGCCAGAAGGTCGGCGTCCTTCGCGGCGCACGCCACAATTGCCGAAAACAATCTGGTCAGGGAAATGAACGACACGTCCGCGACGACCATGTCGACGGGCTCGCCGATATCCTCCGGCCGCAGATAGCGCGCGTTGCGCTCGAGAGTCGAGACCCGCACGTCCTGTTGGAGTTTCCAATCCAATTGGCCGATGGTGACGTCAACGGCATACACGCGGCGGGCTCCATTTTGGAGGAGGCAGTCCGTGAACCCGCCGGTCGAACTTCCCACGTCCAGACAGACTCGATTCCGTACACTGACCCGAAAATCCTCGAGCGCGCCTTCGAGCTTCAGCCCCCCGCGGCTCGCGTAACGAAGCGTCTCGCCGAAGATTTCGATCCTCGCATCAGCCGCTACCTGTGTTCCGGGCTTGTCTGCGCGCACGCCGTTCACACGCACCTGCCCGGCCAGCAGCAGCGCCTGGGCGCGTTCCCGAGAGGGTGCCAGACCGCGCTCGACCACCAACAGATCGAGGCGCGCCTTTCCCGGCTTGATGCGCTTCGGCGTCTTCGCCTGCGGATGCGCGCCTTGAGAATTGGTCTCCCTGATGGTTTTTGGGCGATGCGTCAAGAAGTGCCTCGATGATTTCGAACACTCCGGGTGATTGGGGCGATCGTGATCAGGATCGTCGCGCGACCAGAAACTCGCCCGCCTGTCTGAGCCGCGAAGCCCGTTCTCCGAAACCGGCGAGTTCACCAAGCGCCTTCGCTTCCAGATCCGCCGCAATCGCGCGCGATTTTTTGAGTCCGTAGAGCGCCGGATAAGTCGCCTTCTGCTGCGCCTGGTCCTTTCCCGCAGTCTTGCCGAGCGCCGCGGACGGCTCCTCCACGTCGAGCAGGTCGTCCACCACCTGAAATGCCCATCCAATGCTGTCGCCGAATCGCCGCAAGCGCTCGACGTCAGCATCGCCGGCGCCGCCCGCCAGGGCGCCCGCAACGATGGAGCCGCGGATGAGCGACGCCGTTTTCGACCGATGAATGTATTCGAGAGTTGCGGCGTTCACGGGCTTGCCTTCGGCCTCAAGGTCCGCAACTTGGCCGCCGACCATTCCGTCAACTGTGCCCGCAGCTGCGCCGACTTCCACGATCACGCGCACGCAGCGGGCCGGTTCGATCGGAGCGCTGGCCAGCGTCTGAAAGGCGAGCGTCAGCAGCGCATCGCCCGCCAGCATGGCGGTGGCTTCGCCGAAAACCTTGTGATTAGTGGGTTTGCCCCGGCGAAGGTCGTCGTTGTCGAGCGCCGGCAGGTCATCGTGAATCAGCGAATACGTGTGGATGAACTCGAGCGCGCACCCGGCCTGGATAGCGCCCGCGAGGTCGTCCGTAAACATGCGCGCCGCCTCGAGGCAAAGGACCGGACGTATCCTCTTGCCGCCCGCGGATACGCTGTAGCGCATCGCGCGGTGAATCGAGGGAGGCGGCGTGGTTTCCGGCGGCAGGAGCCTCTCCAGTGCCGCTTCAATTGCCGCGCGATCGGCCTCGAAAAAATCCGGTAGCTTCATGCTTGCGGCATCGAGGGAAAAAGCGTGTGGGTAGGGCGGAGCGGCCGGAAACGAAGTCTAGGAGGATTCATCTTCGGGCTCGAACGGCTCGGCGGCGATCTTGCCGTCCGCCTTTTTCAAAAGAATCTCCACGCGGCCTTCGGCTTCTTCCAGTTGCTTCTGGCATTCGCGGGAGAGCTTCACACCCTCTTCGAACAGCTTCATCGCATCGTCGAGTGAGAGGTCCGTGTTCTCGAGTCGCTTCACCACCTCTTCCAGGCGCGCGAGGGACTTCTCGAAATCGCCCTTCCGTTGAGGCTCCGTCGCTTTGTTGGTCGCTGGATTCATAGGGTTCGAGTGAGCAACGTGTGCGAGCATTCTAGCGCACGCCCCTGGAACGTCAACATCCGCCTTCTCTAGCTCCTGCGCCGGCGGCCCGCCTTCCGCTCACATGACCGGAAGGGAAGGCTGCTCCCAATCCGGCAGGTTGCGGTACATCGAATCCCACGTTGCGTGGGCGCGCAGCGCGTTGACGACCACGGGCAGCGGGTCGGCAAGAATCTCCGGAAAAAGCCTCTCCTCCGGAAAATTCAGCCGAAACGCCAGCCGCTCGACGGGCGGAGAGAATTGCGCATCCACTCCCGGCTTGTTGCCTCGTGGATCTACTCGATACCATCCGAATTCCTGCAAATACACGGCGTTAAGTCCGTGCAAGCTGTAGGGCGGGCCCGAATCATCGATGCTCAACCGTTGATAGCAGAATCCCGCCGGAATCCCATTCGCGCGCAGCAAACCGGCGAGCAAATGGCTCTTCGCATAGCAGTAACCGGTGCCTTGCTGGAGCGCTTCCGATGCCGAGCAAGTCACCGGGTTGCGATGGAAATCCGAGCTGTGCTCGATGTTGTCTCGCACCCATTCGAAGCAGCGGCGCGCGACCTCGCGTGCGTCTCTCGCCCCGATCGAAAGCTCCTTGGCCCTCGCCAGCACGGCCGGATGTTTCCAATCGATAACATCCGTCGCTCTAAGAAATGTTTTCATAAAGCCCCGCCCTTGATTCTCCTTGTCGAGGAATAATCATAGAAGGCGCGCGCCCAATTCCAATCGGCAAATTCATTTCTCCTCGAGTGGGATTGCGGAGTCTTGCATCTGCCTTTGTGACGATGCACAATCGGCAGATGGCGCTCGAATTCACGACCTCCTATCCTCAAGACACTCTCGCGGTTCTGCGCTACTACAAAAAGCTTGGCGAGCAAGCTATCGCGCAGGTATCCGACGCCGGGCTGACCGCTGCGTTGGACGCGGAATCGAACTCGATCTCCATCATCGTCAAACATCTCTCGGGCAACATGCGTTCGCGCTGGACGGAGTTTCTCACTTCCGATGGCGAAAAGCCCTGGCGCAACCGCGACTCGGAGTTTGAGGCTCCGCCCCAAACGCGCGCCGACATTCTGGCAGCCTGGGAAGCGGGCTGGAAGGCGTTGCTCGAAACCATCGCTTCCCTGACCGAAGCCGATCTCGCCCGCACAATCCTCATCCGAGGCGAGCGCCACTCCGTGATGCAGGCCATCAACCGCGGCGTCACACATTGCTGCTATCACGTTGGACAAATCGTTTTTCTCGCGAAGCATCTGGCCTCCGATCGCTGGAAGCCTCTGAGCATACCCCGTGGCCGATCTGCCGAGTTCAATTCCCGTGTGGTTTCCGGCAACGCCTCGCAGCGTTAGCCCACCCAGCCAAATTTGGTTCGGGTTGTGCTCCGCGCGAGCACGTGCTTACAATTCGAGGAAGGAGGCTCTTTGGCTTCCACGATCCCTGCGGAAGTTTCGACCTTGGCTCTCCATCAGCCCGCGAATCCGCCCGAGACCGCCTGCTGCATAGTCGGCGGCGGACCGGCCGGAGCCATCCTCGCGCTCCTTTTGGCGCGCAATGGCGTTCGCGTCACGCTTCTCGAGATGCATAAGGACTTCGACCGTGAATTTCGCGGCGATACCGTCCATCCCTCGACTCTCGAAATCTTGGATCAGATTGGCCTGGCCGGTCGAGTACACCAGTTGCGTCACAGCAAAGTGACCAGCCCCGCCATCCAGACCGCCTCGGGAACCTTCGCCCCGTTTGATCTCAGCCGGCTGAAGACGAAATTTCCGTACATCCTCATGATTCCTCAGAAAAATCTGCTCGAGCTTCTTACCGATGAGGCCGCGAGGTATCCGAGTTTCCATTTGGAGATGGGCGCCAACGTCACCGAATTGATCCAAGCGGACGGCGTGGTCCGCGGAGTGCGATATATCCAGAATGGTCGCACGCTGGAACTGCGCGCGGCGCTGACCGTTGGCGCAGACGGACGCTTCTCCCGCGTGCGCCACCTCGCCGGTATCGCGCCGGTTGGCAACGCGCCTCCGATGGACGTTCTCTGGTTCCGCCTGCCCCGTGTCCCGGATGATCCGTTGGGGCCCGGCGGCGCTTTTGGCGGCATCGGCCATGGTCACATGGTCATCGGCCTCGATCGCGGCGACTACTGGCAGGCAGGGTACGTCATCCCCAAAGGAACCTATCAAGGCGTCCGCGCCGAAGGAATCGAAGGCCTTCGTAGCCACATCCTCGAGATCGTGCCGCAACTCAAGCCGCACGTCGAAGGCCTCACCGACTGGCGCCAGGTGTCTCTGCTCTCCGTCGAATCCAGCCGCTGTCCCCGGTGGTGCGCTCCTGGCATGCTTTTGATCGGCGACGCTGCGCACGTGATGTCGCCCCTCGCCGGCGTGGGCATCAACTACGCGGTTCAGGATGCGGTGGTCGCCGCCAACCTGCTCACGCGACCCCTCCTCGCCGGGCGCCCTCCCCTCGCGCTGCTCAAAGCCGTGCAGCGCAAGCGGAAATGGCCGACGCGCATCATCCAATCCTTCCAGGCGCAGGCCCAGAAGCGCGTGGTTGCGTCCGCCCTCCGATCGCAGCAGATGATCCGCATCCCCTGGTTTGTGCGGTTCTTTCTTGCCATTCCGTATGTCCGGGACCTCCCCGCGCGCCTGATCGCACTCGGCATGTTTCGGGTCCGCGTTGCTCCCGGACTTCTTGGCAGGCCGCCAATTGCTCAATAGTCTCCCCGGATTTCTCCCGTTGTACGGAGTGTCTTGCTAAAATCCCTTGCAGTGACTGCTCTCCTGGCAGCGGGGAACTCAGGGCGATGAGCGCGCTCAACCTCTTCGGCATCGTTTTCCTGATCGCCATGAACGCGTTTTTTGCCGCTGCCGAGTTTTCGCTGGTGGCCGTCCGCCTTTCGCGCGTGCGGCAGCTCGTCGACGAAGGCGACCCGCGCGCCAGAATTGTCGAACAATTGCTCGGCGATCTCGGTCGCGTCGTGTCCGGGGTTCAGGTCGGCCTGACGATTGCTAGCCTTTCGCTGGGCTATCTCGGCACGATCACTCTGGCGTCGGTTCTCCGGCCGTTCGTCGAGCAGGTGGCGCGCCCGTGGGCGCCGATCGTCACTCACAGCGTCGCGCTCGTCCTCGTGTTCGGTCTTCTCACCGTCCTGCAGGTCGTCTTCGGCGAGCTGGTCCCGAAAAGTGTGAGCCTCGCCCGGGCCGAGCGCGTGGCGCTGCTCGTCGCGCGACCGTTTCACTGGTTCCTGAACACGTTCCGCTGGGTGATCGATTTCCTCGACGGCTTCGCCGACAAGGTGGTCGGCGTGCTGGGAATCGCCGCTCCCCGCAGCCACACGATCATCCATTCCGCCGAGGAGTTGCAGGTGCTGGTTCAGCAGGCGCGCGAGCACGGGTTGCTCGGTGCGGGTGAGGCCGCGTTCATTCAAAACGCGATGGAGCTCCGCCAGCTCCAGGTGCACGAAGTCATGGTTCCGCGCCCGGATATGCACGCGCTTCCCGCCGACGCGAGCCTGGATGAAACCATGAGCATGTTTGCGACCACACAGAGGTCGCGCGTGCCCGTCTACGAGGGTTCGCTCGACCACATCCTCGGTTTCGTTCATATCAAGGACGTCATCTGGATTTTGCTTGATCGCTCGCGGCATGCCGAAGAGCAATCGCCCGCCTCGGCTTTTCGTCTGAAGGATTTTCTGCGCGAGGTGTTGATCGTTCCCGAAACCAAGCCGGCCAGCCAGCTCCTGCTGGAATTCCGCTCTCGCCGCATCGGCCTGGCAATGGTCGTGGACGAATTCGGAAGCATCCTGGGCCTGGTCACGCTGGAAGACATACTCGAGCAGATGGTCGGAGAAATACACGACGAGTTCGACGTGGTCGAGCGGCCGCTCACTCTGGCCGACGGCGGGATGATCTTCGACGCCGGAATCAAGGTCCGCGACCTGGAGTCGCAGTACAAGATCTCGCTCGCCGACGATTCCTCTTACGAAACGGTCGGCGGATTCGTTCTTAGCCGTCTTGGATTCATCCCGCGCGGAGGCGAGAGTTTTGAAGCCGATGGCTACCGCTTCACCGTCATGGAAATGGACCGCCGCCGCGTCTCCCGCGTGAAAATCAAGCCGCTCCAGCCCCGAGTGCAGTCTCCCGCGCCGCCCTCGGCTCCTGCGGCCGCCGAGAATCTGGCGCCGGCCGGCGCTGTCACGGAGCGCCACAAAAAATGATCCGCTACCTTTCGAAGCGGCTCTTGTTCGCTCTCCCGGCGGTCTGGCTCATCGTCACGCTCGTGTTCCTGCTCGTGCATATCGTTCCGGGCGACCCCGTGCAACAGATGCTCGGTGAAGGCACCCGCGCCGAGGATTTGCAGCAGCTGCGTCACTCGCTCGGGTTGGACATGCCGATTTCCGCGCAGTACCGCCACTATCTCGCGGGCGTCCTTCATGGCGATCTCGGCAAGTCCTTCCGGTTCCAGCAGCCGGTTACGCGCGTAGTCCTTTCTCACTATCCCGCGACTCTCGAGCTTGCCGTCGTGGCGCTTCTGGTTTGCGCGGCCATCGGAATCCCCTGCGGATTGCTCGCCGCCGAACGCCGCGGCACCTCGACCGACCACGCCGTCGGCGTGTTCACGCTCTTTGGGCTCTCCGTCCCGAATTTTGCGCTTGGCCCTGTGCTGATTCTCGTGTTCTCCGTCGTTCTTGGTTGGCTGCCCGTTTCCGGGCGTGGAGGTCCGGCGCACCTGATCTTGCCCGCGATCACGCTCGGGGCAGCGCTCGCGGCTATCCTGACGCGCATGGTCCGCATCTCCGTCATCGAAGAGTTGTCCAGCGACTACGTTCGCACCGCTCGCGCGAAGGGTCTTTCCCAATCGGCTGTTTTGTTCCGCCACGCCTTTCGCAACGCGCTGATTCCCATCCTCACCATTCTCGGACTGCAGTTCGGCACTCTGCTAGCCGGGACGATCGTTACGGAGACGATCTTCTCCTGGCCGGGCATTGGGCGACTTGCCGTGCAGGCCATCGGTGCGCGCGACTATCCATTGCTACAAGGCTGCATTCTTCTGATCGCCGTTTCCTACGTTGTTGTGAACCTGCTCACAGATCTGGTCTATGCGGTCGTCGATCCGCGGGTGCGCTTCGAATGAAGAACCTTCGCGAATTCCTGCGCCGGAGCGGACCCGGGCGCTGGGGTTTTGTCCTCACGCTGATCCTCGTAATCCTGGCGCTGGCGGCTCCCTGGCTTGCTCCCGCCGATCCCGCCGTGCAGAACCTCCCTGCGCGCCTGGCCCCGCCGAGCGCCGCGCACTGGATGGGTACCGACGAGCTCGGTCGCGACATCCTCTCGCGCACGCTCTATGGCGCGCGCGTCTCGATGTTCGTGGGTATCAGCGTCGTTCTCGGAGCGGGCATCGTGGGCCTTGCGATCGGCGCGCTCGCAGGCTACTGCGGTGGATGGTTCGACGGCCTCGTCAACATCGTTCTCATCAACGCCTTTTTGTCGTTTCCGGGAATCCTGCTGGCCATTGCGCTTGCCGCGTTTCTTGGCCCGGGTATCGGCAAGGTGATTTTCGCGCTCATCGTCACGGGCTGGGCGGGTTACGCGCGCCTCGCGCGCGCCCAGATTTTACAGGCCAAGGAAATGGAGTACGTGCTCGCGGCGCGATCACTCGGAGCTTCGCCCGCGCGAATTCTCCTCCGGCATCTCCTGCCAAATATTCTTCAGCCGGTTCTGGTGCAGGCGACGATCGGCATGGCCGGGGCGATTCTCGCGGAATCCACGCTCAGCTTTCTGGGTGTGGGTGTGCTCGCCCCGATGGCAAGCTGGGGCGCCATGCTCAACGACGCCCGCAGTCATCTCTTCGACGCTCCCCATATGGCGGTTTTCCCCGCGCTCGCGATCATGGCCGCCGTTCTGGCGTTCAATCTTCTCGGCGACGCCCTCCGCGATTGGATGGACCCGCGCATGCGCTCCTACCTGATTGTGACTTCGCTGGCTCGCTAGAGAGTTGGACTGCAGTAGGGAAGGGAACGCGGGAAGTAAACTACGGAATTCGTGCGCGGAACGCCGGGTGAACTCTGCGCGGCCCCGGTTTGTCCTGCGCTGAGTTTTTTCCAGCCTTTAGCCCAATTCAACCGTTACTTCGGCGCCGCGCCCTGCGCCGAGCGTTCGCGACGCATTGCCTCTGTTGACCGAGATTTCCAGGAATCCGCTCGACCCGATCACGCCAATGGCCTCGCCGTTCGCTCCGCCCGCGAATGTCGGGACAAGTTTCGTCACGGCGGCAGTCCCTGCGCGGATCGTGAACTTTCCGTCCGGCGCCGTAAACGCCGGCACATCTTCCGGGCGCAGGTTGGTGATCAGGTTGCCGAACTGGTCCACGCGCAGCACAACGCCCTTGATCGTGTTGCCCGCGGTTTTCGGCTTTGGCAGGCTGAATCGCGCAAAGTCCGTGATCGGCTCGCCGAACGCGGAGGACTGCCACGATTTCGTCATCCACGCCGCCACCGGCGCGAAAATGTCGCGCCCGTGGAATGTTTTGCTGATCGGTTGGCGGAAATAGTGCTCCGAGATGATGTTCCAGACGTACAGCGCCTCCGTCTGATCGTACACCGAGGAGAGCACGCCGTTGTCGGGCGCCACGAAGTAGTGCGTGTCGCCTGCCACCAGAATCGGGCGGCGCTGCGTTCCCACACCGGGGTCGACGACCACGAGATGGACCGTCTTGGGAGGAAAATATTTGTATGCCTGGCCGATCGTCAGCGCCCCGTCGAGCAGGTCGTGCGCGATAACGCTGTGCGTGATGTCCACGATGTTGACTTCGGGATTGATGCTGAGGATTACGCCCTTCATCACTCCGACCAGATGGTCGTTCGTGCCGAAATCCGTCGTCAGGGTAATGATGGGCCGCGCCAAGGTTGACTCCTGTTTCACTGTGGGCGCGTGAGGTAAAGGGCAGCGCCTCTCACCTCGACGCTAACGAAGCCTCGCGCGTCTGTCAAAGGCATCCGTCGGCTCTGGCGCGATTGAGTAACGCGGGTTTGGTTATCTCTGGGGCGTCCTGAGCACAGCCCTATGCCGTCGTTGGAGGCATTTCGCGTTTCCCGGGCCGGTAAGCTCTCACTCTTCGACGAGGTTGATGGAGCCTATGCCGCCGTGCACCGTGAGTTCAATTTCCGTCGGGGTTTTTCCATAGACGCTGTTCACGTATGCGTCTCCGTCGTGCGTGAGCCCGTCCGCATTCACGCCGCCGATCCCTCCCGACGCAATCGCGCGCACGCCGACGTCCTTGGGCAGCCGAATCGTGGCTTCTCCCACGCCGCCTTCGATGTCTGCGTCCAGGTTGCTTTTGCGCGCGCCCGTCAGGTCCAGGCGCAGCTCTCCGGCTCCCATATTCACCTTGAGGTGAGTCACGTTGAGGCCTCGCAGCCGCATATCGCTTTCGCCTGCCCCCAGGTTCAGATTCAGGTCGAGGGGGATGTCGCCTCCCATCCGCAGGATCCATTCCGTGTCCTCGCTTCCGAAGTGCACCTCACCCTCCCCCTGCGTTACCGTCAACTGGCCGTGGTCGCCCGAGACCGCGTACTCCACGTCCGGCTTCCCCCGGAATCGGTCGTATTGGAAGTTTGCGTCGAGCAAGCGTCCCGAGCCACCGCTCAAACTCAGGGTTCCCGCGGGCATCCGGAGATCGACGCTGACGGACTTCGCCCCCTGCAATTCCACCGTCCGCGTGTCGTGCATATCGTCGCCGAACCTGTGCCCGTGCCATCCCCAATCGCCCATCCAGGGGTCTCCCCGATGCCACATCGGTCCGCGATGCCAGGCCGCCAGAGCGAAAAGCGCCAGCAGTACAATCCAGGCAACGCCCGTTCCGGAAATCCACGGTCCGCCGGTCTGTTCCGGGTGCGAGCGGTAGTAGTAGCTGTCCCATATTTTTCCCAGGCCGACGCAGATCAGAATCACGGGCCAATAACGAAACAGAAATGGCCACGGGTCGAAGTCGGGGTAGAGGGTCATTCCCAGGAATACGAAACCCATAGCGATCAGAAGGACTGGTCCCACGATTGAATGACGTCGTCGATAGCCCAGCGGTGGTCCCGGCGGTGTTCCTGTCTGTGCCATCTCTCACCTCTCTTGCCGGATATACGCAATCGCGCGCAAGAATGTTTCGGGAGATATGCCTCGCGCGCGCCTCGGGGCCGAATGAGTTCGAATCAGATCTGTTTTCGATGTTCACAACTCGGCCGAAGCCGGTGGCCGCGGCACGAAGCGGCCGCTAATCTATATGAGCCGGATGGAATCCCGGTTATTCGAAGTCCACACAACCTCGTGCTTGCATTTTGCTTTCATCCTGTTAGCCTAATTTCGATGGAATGCTAGTCGTGAATGGTTCGCGGAAAGAAGACTTCCGGCCGCTTCGGCGGCTGTTACGAAAAGGCGGTCGTGGTGAAAGCATCGCGCCGATTTTCTAATCGACACACTGGCGATTAGAATTCCGCGTAACTTGCTGAAAAGAAAGGACAGAGGCAAATTCTAATCGACACGAATCCGGCAGTCGCGGAGGGAGGGTATTTAGCATGATCGGCCCGCTCGCTTTCTCGTCCGTTCCCGGCGCGGCCGCTATTCTGAATTTTCCCAAGAGTTCCGATGCGCGTCTATCTTGATTACAACGCGACAACTCCCGTGGACCCCGCGGTCCTCGAAGCCATGTTACCGTTTCTCCGCGAAAACTTTGGCAACGCCGGCTCGGTCCACTCTCCGGGTCAGCGAGCCCGCGCCGCCGTGGACGCCGCGCGGGAAAGCGTCGCTTCGCTCATCGGCGCCAAGCCGAGCGAGATCGTTTTCACCAGCGGCGGCACCGAGGCGGACAATCTCGCGGTTTTTGGCGCCACGAGCGCCTCAGCGAAGCCGCGCAAGCACGTAATCACGACGAGCATCGAGCACCACGCCATTTTGCATAGCTGTGAAGAGCTCGAGCGGCAGGGCGTTGAGGTCACTGTCGTTCCCCTCAGTGGCGCGCTTGAATCGCAGGGTGTGGTCGATCCCGAGAGAATTCGCCGCGCGCTGCGCCCGGAGACGGTTCTCATCAGCGTGATGCACGCGAACAACGAGCTCGGCACCCTTCAGCCAATCGAGGAAATCGGTCGAATCGCAGCGGAAGCGGACGTCTATTTTCACTGCGATGCGGTGCAGTCCGCCGGAAAAGTCCCGCTGGACGTGAACTTGCTGGGTGTGGACCTGCTCTCGATCTCAGCGCACAAATTCTGCGGTCCTAAGGGAGTTGGGGCGCTCTTCGTCCGATCCGGCACGCCGCTTGCACCGCGGTTTTTCGGCGGCCACGCCGAGCGTAACCGCCGCCCTGGCACGGAAAATGTTCCCGGCATCGTCGGCTTCGGCAAGGCTGCCGAGCTCGCGCATAGGTTGCTGCCGCAGGATGGAGCGCGCATTCGCGCGCTTCGCGACCGCCTCGAAACGGCGCTCCTGGAGCGGCTGCCTGCCGTCCGCGTCAACGGCGATCGCTCTCGCCGCGTGCCCAACACTTCGAATCTGACCTTCGCCGGCGCCGGCGGCGAGGCGCTCCTCATTGCTCTCGACCTTCAGGGAGTCGCGTGCTCGACCGGCGCGGCGTGTTCTTCGGGCTCGACCGAGCCTTCGCATGTCCTGCTGGCCGCCGGGCTTTCGCATGACGAGGCGCGATCGAGTCTTCGTTTCAGTCTCGGCCGCCCGACGACCGCGGCCGAAATCGACTTCGCCCTGGAAACGATTCCCGCGGTAGTCGAGCGAATCCGCTCCCTCTCGCCTCGCGAGCTTCACGCACCGCATACCACGGCTGCCGCGCCCTCCCGATGACCGAAGTCTCTTCCATGCCGGCGCTCGATAAACTCGGCTCCGCGCGCAGCGGCGTCGCTTCAGTTGGGAACACCGTCGCCGTAGCTATGTCGGGCGGCGTGGACAGTTCGACGGTTGCAGCAATCCTGCGCGAGCGCGGGCAATCGATCGTCGGCCTCACCATGCAACTCTGGAATCAGCGGCGTTTGCCGGAGCTTCAAGCCGACGGCCCGAAGCAGCATCGCTGCTGCTCGACCGAGGATGTCTATGACGCGCGCCGCGTTGCCGAGCACCTCGACCTTCCGTTTTACGTAGTCAATTTCGAGCGTGCTTTCGAGCAAACGGTTGTGCGCCCGTTTGTCGAGGACTATCTGGCGGGGCGCACGCCGATTCCTTGCACGCATTGCAACAATCACGTGAAGTTCGACCAGCTTCTCGCCACCGCCCGCCAGATCGGCGCGGCCGGAATCGCCACTGGCCACTACGCGCGCATTCGCCACAATCCGGCGACGGGGCGATACGAACTGCTCCGCGCCGTTGATGACTCCAAAGATCAGTCGTATTTCCTTTTCGGCTTGACGCAGGAGCAGCTGGCGCAAACTCAGTTTCCGCTCGGCGAATTGACCAAGCAGGAAGTGCGCGAAATCGCGCGCCGGCTCGCTGTTCCGGTGGCGGAAAAGCCGGAGAGCCAGGAAATCTGCTTCGTGCCATCGGGCAGTTACGTGCGCTTCATCGAGGGATATTTGCAGGAGCAGGGAATCGCGCGTCCTGCGGAATCTGGCGAGATCGTATCCACGTCGGGCGAGGTTGTCGGCCGCCACAGCGGCCTGCACAACTACACCGTGGGCCAGCGCCGCGGCCTTGGCCTCGCTGCTGGCCGCCCGTTGTACGTGCTCGCGCTCGACCAGGCCAACAACCGTCTCGTGGTCGGAGAAGATGGCGAGCTTCGCCGTGCGTCGTGCGAAGTTCGCGACGTGAACTGGATTTCAGTCAGTGCGCTGGGGGAGCCGCTCCGCGCCAAGGTCCGGATCCGAAATCGGCACGAACCCGCCGAAGCGGAAATTGTACCGACGAGCGCGACCGCCGTGCGTCTCACCTTTCTCGAGCCCCAACGCGCCATCACCCCCGGCCAAGCGGCGGTTTTCTATTCCGCCGAACACGTCCTCGGCGGCGGCTGGATCACCGAAGCGTGAACCGGCGCTTTCTCTGAATTTCAATTTTCAGAATTCAAGCCGCGAGCATCGAGATTGCATGGGCGCACCTGCGAACGCTGCTGCGGGGCCGAACTGCGAAGACTGCGGGGTGGGATGACGCAGCGGAAATAAATCAGCGGACCTGCTTCAGATGAACAGTTCCTCATCCTGCGTGGCCGAGTCCGATTCAGGCCGCTTGCCGCCGCGGATGAAATCCAGGCCGGCCTTGAGGCCCTTCAGAACTGCGGATGCCTGATGGACGGGTCGCCAGAGCTTGGAACGGAAAGTCGATCCCGCCTCTTCGATCACTTCCAGAGTTCCTGTCAGGATGTGATCCGCGCGGACCACTTGAATTCGTAGCCGCTCGACGGCGTCGGTGAAAACGCGATCAACCTTCTGCGCCTGACTGCGCGCCAGACGCATCAGCTCAGCGGCGTCGCCCGTGATGCTCGCTATGCGGTCTTCAGAATCTTCGAGGATGCGGTTGGTGCGCAGAAGGATGGGGTCGACCCTGGCCTGAAACTGCGAAGCGATCCGCGTGAAATTGCGAATCGCGACCCGGACTTGCAGGAAGATGGCCAGCAAGATCACCATCTGCACCACGATGGCCATCGCGGCAATCAAAATGAAGAACCCTTCCAGCCAGCCTGACATTCCCAAGCCTCCCAGAAGTTACGAAATCTTGGCTTCCCGTTTGTAGGCTTCCTTGCCCGCCTCGACTGCGGATGAAACGGCGTCTTTCTGCCGGGACATAATCTCTTTGCTGCGCTCAATCAGGTCTTCGGCGCGTTCGCGCAACTCCCGCGCCTTTTTCTGTGCGTAGTCTTTGCCCTCTTCCGCCTTCAAGGAGAGGTATTCGCGCGTCTCTTCGCCGGACTTCGGCGCGAACAGGATGCCAATCAGCGCGCCGATCCCCAGTCCCACGAGAAAGTAGCTCACCTTCGAGCCGACGTTGTCCGCCATCTTGCACCTCCGATTTTCACAGTAGCATAGGCTCCCCAGCACGGCAAGCGGCTCGGGAAACACGGCTTGCGTCTTTGGCGCAGCGGGAATCCGCGTTTCGGTAGGTCCGCTTGACGCAACTCTCCCGTGACTGCTTCGCCGGAGAGCTACGAGGGGAATGCGGGCGGAATATAGGGAAGAGTCCGCGCAAGCAACCACACGAGGAAGAGAACGAGGCCCGTATTCACGACGAGGTAGAGGAACCCGTATCCGACCAGATCTCGCGCGCGCACTTTCAGGATTCCCAGCAGCGGCAACATCCAAAACGGATTGACGAGATTCGGCAGCGCTTCCGCGGTGTTGTAGATTTGGACCACCCAGCCGAGGTTGACGTGCACGTCTTTGGCGGCCTGCAGGACGTACGGCGCCTCGATGATCCACTTGCTCCCGCCGGACGGGACAAAGAGCCCCAGAATGCCCGAATATGCCGCCACGACAACCGGGAAGGTGCCATGCGACGAGATCCGGACAAAATACCGCGCCAGTTCCCGCGCAAGCGGCGACATCGTCACGATGCCGAAAATCCCGCCATAAAAGGGGAACTGAATGAGCACTCCCGCCGTAGCCGGCACCGCATTGTTCACGGCTCGAGTAAATGAACGGGGCCTCCAATGCAGCAGCAGCCCAGCCATAAGGAACAATAGGTTGTAAGTGTTCAGATCCAGCGCCGCGAGCGGCCCGCGCGCTACAACCACCTGGCCGAAATATGCAAGTCCCAGAACGGCGATTGCGACCGAAAGCGCCGGGGCATACTCGAGCCATTCGGCCGGCGTCCGGCGCTCGTCGGTTTTTCCCGGCTGCGGATCGTCGGTGACACCAAACGACTCGGCGGTCCTCGCGGAATTCGACGGCGCGGAGAGATAGGCGACTACGATCGAAGCAAACATCAGAATTCCGGCCAAGGTCATGCTTTGCCAGGTGTAAATCGTCTGGCTCAGGGGTATCGCGCCGCTGATCCTGACCAGCGCGGCGGGAATCGAGGCGGGCGTGGCCATCAGCAGAGCGGCGGACGAGGAGAGTCCCAGCGCCCACACGGTGCCCGTGCCCAGATACGCGGCCGCGCCGACCGCCCGATAGTCAACACCGCGAACGCTCTTCACGACTTCGCGAACCAGCAAGCCGCTGAAAATCAGGCTGAGGCCCCAGCTGATCAGCGAGGTCGCCATGGAAAAAAATCCGACGAACGCGATCGCGGAGCGGGGGGTCCGCGGAAGCTTGGAAAGCCAGCGAATCAGCCGGTGGACCGGAGGGGATGTGGCCACAACGTATCCGCCCACGATGATGATCGCCATCTGCATCGTGAACGGAATC